>NZ_JCAIUG010000002.1:0-1279460 GCF_059445405.1 Agromyces sp. Y782
GCGCGAGGGAAACGCCCGGACACATTCCGAACCCGGAAGCTAAGACTCGCAGCGCCGATGGTACTGCAGGGGGGACCCTGTGGGAGAGTAGGACACCGCCGGACATAATTTCGAAGAGAGCCGCCCAAGGTTGGGCGGCTCTCTTTGGTTTAACGAGCTTCTGAGGTCAACGGGCGTGCTGAACGAGCACGTCCATTGCCGAGCCGCCCCGTCCGGGCGGCTCTTTTTTCGTTCAGGGTGACGGCGATCACGGAGACGGCGGGGACCGGCGGAACTAGTCTGATGAGATGGGTAACCGTCTCGGCGAATCCATGAGCCCGTATCTGCGTGCTCATGCGGGGAATCCGGTCGATTGGTACCCGTGGGGCGAGGCGGCATTCGCGGCGGCTCGCGAGCGTGACGTGCCCATGTTCATCTCGATCGGGTACGCGACGTGCCACTGGTGCCACGTCATGGCTCGTGAGAGCTTCAGCGACCCCGAGACGGCACGGATCTTGAACGACGGCTTCGTCGCTGTCAAGGTGGACCGCGAAGAGCATCCTGATGTCGACGCGAGCTACCTGGCAGCGGCCTCCGCATTCACGCACGAGCTCGGATGGCCGCTCACCGTCTTCGCGACTCCCGCGGGCCATGCGTTCTACGCCGGCACGTATTTCCCGCCTCGCGAGATGCGAGGGGTGCCGTCCTTCGCGCAAGTCCTGGCAGCAGTGGGCGAGGCGTGGCGCGAGCGTCGCGAGCAGCTCGACGAGACGGCGGCCGCCGTGACGCAGGCGTTGGCCGCGGCATCCGCTGCGGAGACTGCCGGAGCGCTGCCGACCCTCGCACGATTGCAGACGGCGGTCGCTGAACTGGCGAGTCAGGAGGATCGGGTGTACGGCGGTTTCGGTCGTGCCCCGAAGTTCCCGATGGCTCCGGTGCTCGGCTTCCTCGCCGCGATGGAGGAACCGGGACGCACGGTCGCTGCCCGCACCATGCGACGAATGAGCGCCTCGCCGCTGCGGGATCCGGTGGAGGGCGGGTTCTTCCGATACGCGACGAAGGCGGACTGGAGCGACCCCCACTACGAGCGGATGCTGACCGACAACGCCCTGTTGCTCGGCGTCGCCGCCGAGCTCGTGCTGGCCGATCCGACCGACTCGGCGCTCGGCGAGACCGCCAAGGGGATCGCCGGATTCCTCACCGAGCGGATGCAGTTGGCGGCCGGCGGGTTCGCGAGTGCGCAGGACTCGGAGAGCCTGATCGACGGCGCGCGGAGCGAAGGCGGCTACTACCGACGCGACGCGAACGGGCGCGCCGCCCTCGAACCGCCCGCCCTCGACGAGAAGATCCTGACCGGGTGGAACGGGCTCGCGATCGGTGCGCTTGCCAAGCACACGTCCACGTGCGGCGATGAGGTGTCGTTGGCATCGGCACGACGTGCTGCGGACCGATTGCTCGCAGACCACGTGAGGCCTGGCGGCGTACTCGTGCGGGCCTCGCTCGATGGAACAGCGTCGGAGGCGGTTGCGACGCTCGAGGACACGGGGATGTTCGCGGGCGGTCTGCTCCAACTCGCAGTGGCGACCGGCGAGTGCGGCTACGCGGTTGCCGCGCGATCGCTCGTCGATGCTGCGATGGCGGCGGCGGCCGGTGCGACCGTCCCGTTCGCGCCGCCCGGCGGTGCCGACCCCGTGCTGCAGGCGCGCGGCCTGGTGCTGCCTGAAGATCCCGCGGAGGGCAGCGTCCCCTCTGGTATCACAGCGTGCGCGGATGCCGCGTGGCGGCTGTACCTCCTGGGCGCAGGCGACGGATATCGCACTGCGGCCGAGCAGGCGATGACCTCGGTCGTGGGAATCGCGCTGACGCGACCGCTCGCGTTCGGCGGAGCACTGGGGGTCATGGCGCGACTCGGGGCTCCGGTCGTGCAGCTCGTCACGGTCGTCGCCGATCGCAGCGACGGGCGCCGAGTCGGCGAGGAGGAACTGGGCCTCATCGAGGCGACGCGACGGCACGAGGCATCCGTCACCGTGGTCGTCGACGAGCAGCAGGCGAGCACGTTCTCCGACGCGGGATTCTCGCTGTTCGACGGCCGAACTACGCGCGACGGCACCGCGGCCGCGTACCGCTGCCAGACGTTCGTGTGCGCCCTCCCGGTCGGCGATGCCGCGGCTCTCGACGCGTTCGGCGGGCGCGCGTGACGCCCTGCTGTTGCGGGGTCCGCGGGTGCAGCGTCGCGAGTTCGGGCAGCAATCCGGCTCCCGTCAGCACGTCGGCGAAGGCGGTCTCCGAGGGGTCTTCGTAGATGACCCCGGAGCCGAGTTCCTGGCTGATCGTAGCGGCCAGCTCGGACGAGGTGAACGGCCCTCCCTGAGTTCGTAGGTTGCCCCCGTGTGGCCGTGTGAGTCAGCACTGCCGCGGCCAACGCGCCGAGGCTGACACCGCCCGGGTCGAACTCGCAACCCTGAACAATTCGGATATTTTCGACTGATGGCGCCCAACCATGCCGCAGGCATATATGCCTCCTTGCGGATCGTGCTGGACTACACCGGTGCGAACGTTGTTGAACAGGCTTACGAACGGATGCAGGCTGAGCCGACCGACCGACCGACCGACCGCAGTCCGCGGGCTCTGCTCCACATCCGTACGATGAGAGCATGACCAGGCGAACGCAGGGCGGAGCAGGCGTCGTCGCCGTCGCCGCGATCATCGATGTGGTGCTGGTCGTCGTCTTCGTGATCATCGGCCGGCGCAGCCACGCCGAAGGGCTGGACCTCGCCGGATCGGCCGGTACGGCGTGGCCCTTCCTCGCGGCACTCGCCGTCGGCTGGGCCGCGACTTTCGCATGGCGGCATCCACTGGCCGTCTGGCCCACGGGGGTCGTCGTCTGGGCGGTGACCGTGGCCGGCGGCATGCTGCTCCGCGCGGTGGGCGGCCAGGGCGTGCAGTTCGCGTTCGTGGTCGTCGCCACGCTGACGCTCGCGGTGTTCCTCATCGGGTGGCGCCTGATCGCGCTGCTCGTCATCCGGAAGGCTCGCGACCGCGACCGCGACCGCGACGCAGTAGCGGCATGAATCCCTTCGAGTGGCTCTTCGATGCCCAGCTCGTGATCGGCGACCAGGTGATCCTCTGGCGCGAGATCGTCGGCAACCTCTTCGGCCTCGCGAGCGCTCTCGGCGGGCTCCGCCGCAAGGTGTGGGCGTGGCCGGTCGGCATCGTCGGCAACGCCTTGCTCTTCACGGTCTTCCTCGGGGCCGTGTTCGACACCCCGAACCCGGTCAACCTGCTCGGGCAGGCCGGACGGCAGCTGATGTTCATCGCCGTCTCGATCTACGGCTGGGTGCGGTGGTCGCGCCACCGCCACGTCAGCGCGACGGCGGTCGAGCCGAAGTGGGCGAGCCCCAGGGCGCGCATCCTGCTCGGCGTCGCCCTCATCGGTGGAACGCTTGTACTGACGCCGGTCTTCCGCGCCCTGGGTTCGTTCGAGCCGGTGTGGGCCGACGCGTGGATCTTCATGGGGTCGCTGCTGGCCACCTGGGGCATGGCGAAGGGGTGGACCGAGTTCTGGTTGATCTGGGTGGCGGTCGACATCGTGGGTGTGCCGCTGCTCGTGAGCGCCGGCTACTACGCATCGGCCTTGCTCTACGTCTTCTACGGCGTCTTCACGATCTTCGGCTTCATCACCTGGCGGCGAGTGCAGCGCCTCACCAGCGCGACGGCACCCGATCGAGCACCAACCACACCGCCGAACTGAGCTCGGGGTGGTCGAGGGCGATCTCGCGCAGCAGCTCGAACTCGAACTTCGCGGCCTCGCCTTCGCGGGCGGCCGGGTGGTAGGCACGTGCCCGAACCGTGCGCCAACGCTCGGAGTGCAGACGCTCTTCGCGAAGCGTCGCGACAACCTGCTCGTCGACCGACGGAAGGTCGGGCAGGAAGACCCATGGGTCTTCGCCCAGACGGCACCGAAGCTCGATGAGTGCCGAGAGCTCGTCGCGAGCGTCTTGACGCAGACGCTCGAGCGTCGTCGACTCTGCCATGCGCCCTCCCTCGCCTCATTCGATCGTAATCAACGCTAAACGCACCGTGTGACGGGCGGGTTACAAAGCGCAATCCGACGTGTACGGCAGATGACGAGTCGATGACGCTCGCCTCGCGGTCGCTCCGAACAGCTGATCGAACGGGTGGAAACTCAGCGGGGGATCCGAGGAGCGCGACATGGCTGCGGAATTCCTGATCCTGCGCGGCTGGTGCGCGCGCCGGCAGCCATGCCGCGGTGCGCTTGAATGGTCGGATGAGCACCGAACCTCGTCCGAGCCAGGGCATCGCCGTCGCCGGCTCCCGAACGACCGAGCTGCTGGGTCGGTTGCGTTCCGACCTCGTCGCCGCGCGTTTCACGGTCGCTGCACTCGATGAGCTGTGGGGTCCGGATGCCGCGGCCGCGCTCCACCGCGGCGAACGCGTGCCCGCACGTCGCGTCGTCGCTGCGCGGCGCACCGAGCTCGAGGCATTCGCCGGTCTCATCACGCTCGCCGAGCTGTTCGTGCTCGGCGGAGCGGTGCCCCGCGGCGACATCGCGGACGCGTTGCCGGCCCTCGGCGTCGACGGAGCCATCGAACTCGGGCTCTTGGGCGGCACTGACGCCACCGGCAGCGCAGGCCGCGCCGGCACCGCAGGAGCCGTTCGGGCCGCGCTCGACTTGCGCCCGTACGCCTTCATCGACGCGCAGGGGAGCGGCGAGTGGTGGATCATCTCCGACCTCGGCGAGCTCGTTCTCGGGCGGGCGCTCGGAGCGCACCACGTGCTCGGCGTCGGCGGCGCATCGATGACGTTGTCGGGGCTCATGCTGCCGACGCCTGCGGTGAGCGTGCTCGACCTCGGCACCGGGTGCGGTATCCAGGCCATGCACGCCGCTCGGTTCGCCGACCGCGTGGTCGCGACCGATATCTCGGAGCGCGCATTGGCGATCGCCGCGCTGAACCTCGCGCTGAACGGCATCGCGGGCGTGGAGCTGCGGCTCGGCAGCCTGTTCGATCCGGTCGCCGGGGAGCGATTCGAGCGGATCGTCTCGAACCCGCCGTTCGTCATCACTCCGCGGACCGAAGGGGTGATCGAATACGACTACCGCGACGGCGGCATGGTCGGGGATGCGCTCGTGGAGGCGGTCGTTCGCGGTATCGGCGAGCATCTGGAGCCGGGCGGGGTCGCGCAGCTGCTCGGAAACTGGGAGTACCGGTTGGGAGCAGACGATGCCCTGCATCGCGTCGCCGACTGGGCAGGCCACATCGACCACTGGATCATCGAGCGGGACCTGCTGCACGTCACGGAGTACGCCGAGACGTGGATCCGCGACGGCGGCACGCGGCCGGGCACGGCCGAGTTCGACCGGCTGTACGAGGCGTGGCTCGACGACTTCGCCGTCCGTGGCATCAACCGCGTGGGCTTCGGTTACGTGCTGTTGCGGCGAGCGGATGCCGCGGCATCCGCTCAGCCGTCGCGTGGCGCGCCGCTCGCCCGACTCGGGGGGCTCGCCCGCGTCGAGCGGCTGCACGGTGCGCTCGGCTCGAACGAGGCCGGACTCGGCGGGCACCTCGCGGAGTGCCTCGACGGTCACGACCGGCAGGCCGCGCTGAGCGATGACGCGTTCGCCGCAGCCCGGCTCGTGACCGCCGGCGACGTCACCGAAGAGCGCCACTACTGGCCGGGCGACGACGACCCGACTGCGATGCTGCTGCGCCAGGGCGGCGGGTTCGGGCGTGCGATCAGCCTCGACACGGGGCTCGCGGCGCTCGTCGGCGCCTGCGACGGGGAACTCGCGGTCGGCGCGATCATCGGAGCGCTCGCGCAACTGCTCGAGGTCGACGAGGGTGCGCTCGGTGCTGAACTCGTGCCGGCGGTGCGAACGCTCATCGACGACGGGATGCTGCGCTTCGCGGAGTGAACGACCGATCGATTCAGACGGTGCCGGCCGGCGGCCACACCCCGATGATGAGGGCCATGATGAGCACCGTCACGAACTCGTGCGCGATGTTCAGGATCGTGAGGCCGGGTGGGCGCCCTTCGAACGCGTCGTGCGTGATGAAACGCGCGGCGGTGAAGCCGGCCCAGAGCATGAGGCCCGTCGTGATGGCCATCAGCAGGTAGTTGCCGCCGAGGGCCGTCCATGCCACTTGGGTGGCGATCGCGAGCACCCAGGCCGAGATGAAGCTCACGATGAGGGTCGTGAGGATCGGACCGACCGCCCCGCGATCGCCGGAATCATCGACCTTCGCGACCCGCATCCAGTAGTTGCCGAACACCTTCGGCGTGTACCAGATCGAGCCGACGAGCATCGTCGACAGCGTTGCGATGACCACGGCCCAATAGTTGACGTCGACGAGCATCAGCCGCTCCTTCGATTCGTCTGGACGGTCCCTGTGGTCTTGACGTCGACGAGCATCGGAGCCTCCCCTGCGGCCCGCACGGGCCCCTGTGGTCGGCAGTCTAGACCCGCGCACAGGCGGGCCGCGGTATTCTCGTGGTCGCACATCGAAAGCGAGCCCATGCCCGACAGTCCGCTCTCCGCCTCACCCTACGAGGTGCTCGGCGTCTCCTCCAACGCCGACGACGCGACACTGCGACTCGCGTACCGTCGCGCACTGCGCACCGCGCACCCCGACACGGGCGGCGACGTCGTGCGATTCCACGCCGTGCAGTCGGCGTGGGAGCTGGTCGGCACACCCGATGCGCGCGCCGCCTTCGACCGCGGATCGCGAGCGGGCACTCCTGCGCCGACCCGAGAGGCCTGGGCCCCGGCTTCGCCGAGGCCACGGCGCGACTCGCGTCCGTTGGCCCGCACCTACGGCCACCCCGGCGGGCTCTCCCGCGAGCGCTACCTCGACCTCATCCGCGAGTGGGCGGGCCGGGGTGTCACACTCGCCGACCCCTATGATCCCGCACTCGTGCGAAGTGCTCCGCACGACATCCGTCACGTGCTCGCCGACGCCCTCGCCGAGGAAGAGAGTGCGCGCGCGCTCGCGACGCTCGGCATCGCCTACACGGTGTGGCACGATCTCGCGACGGATGCCGCGGGCCGCGGACTGCCGCCGAAGCTCGACCACCTCGTGCTCGGCCCGACGGGGCTCTTCGCGATCCAGTCGGAGGACTGGGGCGGGCCTGTGGTGATGAAACGCGGCGAACTCGTCGGCGAGGCGCTCGGCGGCGAACGGCCGGTGCGCGCACTCGCCGCGCGGGCGAAGGCCATCGGTCGGGCTGCGCGCGTGAAGCCGACGGCGCTCATGATCGTCGTGCCCGACGAGCACACCGCCGAGCCGCTCGAACTCGGCGGCACCATTCGCGGCGCGGTCGTCGCGCTCGTGCGGAGATCGCGCCTCGCGAGCGCCGTACGCGAGGGGCTGCCGGCATCGGCGCATCTCGGCGGCACCGAGGTCATGGAGGTGCGTTCGCGCCTGCAGGCGGTGGTGCGGTTCGCCTGAACTCGAGAACTGGCGAGGAGCGACGCGACACCGTCGACGCGACACCGGGGGCGCCCCGCAGTGCGACCAGTGCGGCAGTATGGTCAGCGCGGCAGCACCGTCAGCACGCGGGTCGTGAACTCGAGGAAGCGCGTGAGGTAGGTGACGAGGAACTCGCGCGTGCTCTCGACCGTGACTTCGCCGTCGTCGGTGACGAGCCCGGGCGTCATCTGGATGTAGGCCTCGGGTGAGTTCATCTGCGGGGCGTTGCAGAAGCTCAGGATGCTGCGCAGTTGCTGTTGCGCCACCGCCGTGCCGATCGCGCCCGTCGAAGCGCCGATGACGGCTGAGGGCTTCTGGCTCAGGGCATTGCTGCCGAACGGGCGGCTCGCCCAGTCGATCGCGTTCTTGAGCGCTCCCGGCAGCGAACGGTTGTACTCGGGCGTGACGAAGAGCAGGGCGTCGACGTCGGCGATCGACCGCTTGAAATCGCGGGCGACCTGCGGGTAGTCGATGTCGAAGTCCCGGTTGTAGAGCGGCAGCTGCCCGATCTCGATCTCGGTGAACCGGAACTCGTCGGGCGCGAGGCGTGCGAGCGCGGTCGCGAGGCGACGGTTGATCGAATCGACCGAGAGGCTCCCGATCAGGACGCCGACGGTGTACGGCGGCTCGTGTTCGTAGGTGATCGACATCGTCGCGTCCTTCCCCTGGGTGGTGCCCCCGACTCCACCCTGCTCCTCGGGCGGGCTCGTGTCGAGCGGTGAACTCGACCGCGAGGCGCGGGCGGTGTTGGATGGGAGGATGCCCGCATCACGCACCGACGCCTACATCGCCGACTTCGCCGACTTCGTCCGCGACTCCCCATCGTCGTACCACGCCGCCGCCGAGACCGCCCGACGGCTCGAAGCTGCCGGATTCGATCGGCGAGACGAGCGCGACGAGTGGCCGGCCGGCGGCGGTCGCCACGTCGTGGTGCGCGACGGCGCCGTCATCGCGTGGGTGGCGCCCGAGGGAGCGGACGCGACGACGCCGTACCGGATCCTCGGTGCGCACACGGATTCGCCGTCGTTCAAGCTCAAGCCGCGCCCGACGTCGAGCTCCGAAGGGCTGTTGCAGGCCGGGGTGGAGGTCTATGGAGGGCCGCTCCTGAACTCGTGGCTCGACCGTGAGCTCGAGCTCGCCGGGCGCATCGTCACCGATGACGGCGTGCAGCACCTCGTGCGCACCGGGCCGATGCTGCGGATCCCGCAACTGGCGATCCACCTCGACCGCGAGGTGAACAAGGGCCTCACCCTCGACAAGCAGCGCCACATGCAACCGATCTGGGGCGCGGGCGCCGACGGCGACATCCTGGCGGTGCTCGCGGCGTCTGCAGGGGTGCCGGTCGATCGGGTCGTCGGGCACGACGTGTTCGTGGCAGACACCCAGGCGCCTGGCCGGTTCGGTCTCGACGACGCCCTGTTCGCGTCGGGGCGCATGGACAACCTGAGCTCGGTCTACGCGGGACTCGCGGCGCTGCTCGATGCTCCGAACGATGCCGGGCACATCAGCGTGCTCGCCGCTTTCGACCATGAGGAGCTCGGCTCCGAGTCGCGTTCGGGCGCGAGTGGGCCGTTCCTCGACGACGTGCTCGTGCGCGTCGCGGCTGGGCTCGGCGCGGGTGAGATCGAGCGACGGCGCGCGTTCGCGGCATCCTGGATCGTCTCGTCGGACGCGGGCCATGCGGTGCACCCGAACTATCCCGATCGGCACGATCCCGCGAACCGGCCGGTGCTCGGCGGCGGGCCCCTGCTGAAGCTCAACGCGAACCAGCGTTACGCGAGCGACGCGCCCGGGTCCGGCTTCTGGGCGGCGATCTGCCGCCGGGCGGGAGTGCCGACCCAGTCGTTCGTGTCGAACAACTCGATTCCCTGCGGTTCGACCATCGGGCCGCTCTCGGCGACCCGACTCGGCATCCGAACGGTCGATGTCGGGGTGCCGCTCCTGTCGATGCACTCGGTCCGCGAGCTCGCGCACGTCGACGATCTCGCCGCGCTGGGTGCCGCCTTGACCGCCTTCTTCGCGTCGGCCGAGTAACGCCCGCGCAGCCGAGCCCGGCCCCGATCGGGGCCGGCGCTCACGGCATCTCGCCGCGGGCATCCGAACGCACGGCGGTCCGCGAATCCAGCGCGAGCTCCTCGGCGTCGAGGGCGAAGAAGAGTTCGCGCATGACCTCCTCATTGAGGTGGCCCGCATCGCGTTCCTCGAGCGCGACCTTCCTTCGCGCCGCGATCCACTGGCGGGAGAGTTCCGCGAATTCCGATTGGGAAGCGGCTGGCGGTGCATCCTCGTCGCTCTCGAGCTGACGGGCCCTCGTGGCATCCGCTCGAATGCGCTTTTCGAAGCGGTCGATGACGTCGTCGGCGAGTTCGGGGCCGAATCGTTCGCGCCACTCGGCTCGGCGGCTCTCGATGTAGGCGAGTCCGGCCTGATTGCTGCGATGCAGCACCGCTTGGATCTCCTTGCGGTCCTGCTCGCGTTCGTCGTCGGCGACGACGCCGAGTCGGCGGATGAGCACGGGCAGCGTGGTCGACTGCAACAGGAGCGTGCCGATGGTCACCACGAAGGCGATCAGGAACACCGTGCTGCCCGCGCTCGGATCGCCCGCCATCGTCGGGATCGCCGTCGCAGTGGCGAGCGTGACGACACCGCGCATGCCCGCCCACGAGATGACTGCGAGCTCTTTCGGCGCGAGCTGCGGCTCCACGTGGTATCTGCGGCCGTGCCTCGCCCAGACGGGCGCGAGCCGATTCCCGACTCGGCGCGACAGCCCGTAGCCGCCGAAGACCCAGACGATGCGTACGAGGATGACGGTCGCGAGCACGGCCAGAGCGATGGCGATGTTGCGCCAGAGGCCGAGGGGGCTCGACATCACGTCGAGGACCGCCGGGCTCAACTGCAGCCCGATGAGGGCGAATACGAGGCCCTCGAGGAGCACGTCGATCGACTGCCACAGCGGTCGTTCCTGCTGCCGAGTGGCATAGCCCGTCTTCGGCGCGTTGTAGCCGATCAGGATGCCGGCGGCCACGACCGCGAGCACCCCCGAGCCGCCGAGCCGCTCGGCGATCGCATATGCCGCGAACGGCACGAGCAGACCGATCGTGCCGAGGATGACGGAATCGTCGAGCCGCGTGCGCACGAGGGTCACGAGCCAGCCGATCAGCAGGCCGAGGCCGGTGCCGACGGCCACGGCGATCAGGAAGGAGCCGATGCCGTCGAGCCAGGTCACCGTGGCGCCCGCGACGATCGCGGCGAAGGTGCGGAACAGGGTGATCGACGTCGCATCGTTCACGAGGCTCTCGCCGGAGATCACCGTCATCACACGGCGAGGAAGGCCGAGCTTGCGCCCCACGGCTGCGGCGGAGACGGCGTCGGAGGGTGCGACGATGGCCCCGATGAGCAGCGCCATGGGGAGGCCGAGTGATGGGGCGATGAGCCAGACCACGAGTCCGACGGCGGCGGCGGTCGCGATCGGCAGGTAGATGCCGAGCCGCCGGATCTGGCGGATGCTGCGCCGGAAGTTCAGATAGGTGACATCGAGTGCGGCCGAGTACAGCAGCGGCGGCAGAACGAGACTCAGGACGAGCTCGCCGTCGACGTCGATCTCGGGAATCGCCGGAACGACCGACACGACGAAGGCGACCCCCATGACGAGGAGCGGAGCCGGCCAGCCGCGCCATCGGGCGAACGCGGTGACCGCGAGTGAACCGCCGAGCAACAGGAAAATCTCGCCGAGGTGCATGGATTCAGGGTAGGCGGAGATGCGGCGGTCGCGGAATGCGGTCGCACCCCGATCATGGCCGGATGTCGCGCCATGACGGCGTTATTTCGCCGGTGCGGACGCGTTCGTCGATGACAGGGTGAAGACATGACCGAGACGATCTCCACCCCGACGACAGCTGCCGTTCCGTCGCTCTTCGAGCACGTCGCCGATTCCGCCGCCGCGATCGCCCACTTCCGCGGTCGCCTCGGCTTCGAGTCCGATGTCTCGGATGTCGCCGCCGCGCTCGCCGACGCCGAGCGGGGGTTCGTGCTCGTCGACACTCGCAACGAAGCGTCGTGGGCGCAGGGACATGTGCCGGGTGCGATGCACTTGCCGGGCCGACGCGTCGCACCCGAGGCTGCGTCGCGCATTCCCGCCGGAATGCCGGTCGTCGTGTACTGCTGGGGGCCCGGATGCAACGGCGCGACACGCGCCGCACTCGAGTTCGCCCTGCTCGGTCATCCCGTGAAAGAGATGCTCGGCGGGTTCGAGTACTGGGTACGCGAGGGCTTCGCCTACGACACCGCCGACGGCCCGGCCCAGAGCCCCGCCGATGCGCTCACGAACGTCACCGCGGAGGGCCTGCGCGGTGGTGCGGTCGCGAACGGCGACATCAGCTGCGCCTGCTGAGACGGGCCTCACGCACTCGGGCGGGCGTCGGCCGGGACATCGGCGCCCACCTGGGCACCGGGCGGTCGGGTGGGCAGGCAGATACGCCGGCAGGCACGCCGGCAGAGACGACGCTGCGCCTCAGCCCGCAAGAGTGACGAGGGGCGCCTCGGGGTCGGCCACCCATTCTTCGAGCGACCCGTCGAACACCGCGACATCCGTGTGCCCGGCCCGCCGGAGTGCGAAGCCCGTGCCCGCCGCCGCGATGCCGGCCCCGCAGTAGACGACGATGCGCCCGGCGCTCGTCGAGGTCGCGGGGGCGAGACGCTCGGCGAGCGCGGCCCCGTGCAATTGCGTGCGGGATTCCCGGTCGACGACGGAGCCGACGGGAACGTTGACGCTTCGGGGGATGTGCCCGCGGCGTTCCCGCCGGCCGCTCTCGCCGCGGAAGTCGCCTCGGGGGAGCGCGCAGACGAGCGCGGCATCCGATTCGCCATCGACGATGCGTCGCACCTCGTCGATGTCGGCCCAGTACCCGTCGACCGGCGTCAGAGAGAGCGCGCCGGCCGTGCGCGGCGACTCGAAGCCGGAATCGAGCGGCCCGTCGCCGGCGCGCCACGCCGCGAGGCCGCCATCGAGCACCGCAGCCCCGTCGAATCCGGCGGAGGCGAGCAACCACCAGAGCCGTGCCGCCCATTGCCCGATCGACGAGTCGTAGATGACGACGATCGTCTCGTCGTCGATGCCGACCGCCCGTGCAGCGTGTTCCAGCCGCTCGAGATCGGGTCTCGTGAAGGTGAGGCCGCCCGTAGGGTCGGAGAACTCCTCGAGCAGGTCGGCGAAGATCGCGCCGGGCACGTGTCCGTCGATGAGGTACTCGTCGAGCCCCGAGAGCCAGTGGAACCCGGCGGGCGCCTCGACACCGAGCACGCTCGCATCGACGACGACGAGGCGTTCATCGCCGAGATGCTCGGCGAGCCATGTTGCGGTGACGAGGGGGCCGGGGAGTTCGAGGGCGGGAGCGGTCATGGCGAAACGCTAGTCGTGCGGGCGGTCTGCGCCGGCGGAGGTCGCAACAGACCGTAACCGGCGCAGCGCCGCTTACCGGTGACCGGACACGTGCAGCCGTTTCCGGCTGCACGCTCAGCACTCGACGACGTTGACCGCGAGCCCGCCCTCGCTCGTCTCCTTGTACTTCGTCATCATGTCGAGCCCCGTCTGCCGCATCGTCTCGATGACGGTGTCGAGCGAGACGAGGTGCGTGCCGTCGCCGTGCAACGCGAGCCGCGCGGCCGAGACCGCAGTCGAGGACGCGATCGCGTTGCGCTCGATGCACGGAACCTGCACGAGACCCGCGACGGGGTCGCACGTGAGGCCGAGGTGGTGTTCCATCGCGATCTCGGCGGCGTTCTCGATCTGGCGCGGTGTGCCGCCGAGCACGGCGCAGAGCGCACCGGCCGCCATCGCGCACGCGGAGCCGACCTCGGCCTGGCAGCCGCCTTCGGCCCCCGAGATCGAGGCGTTCTTCTTCACGAGAGAGGCGATCGCGGCCGCGGTCAGCAGGTACCGGCGAATGCCGGCCGCATCCGCACCGGGCACGAACCTCAGGTAGTAGTGGCCGACGGCCGGGATGATGCCCGCTGCGCCGTTCGTCGGCGCGGTGACGACGCGCCCGCCCGAGGCGTTCTCTTCGTTCACCGCGAGGGCGAAAGCATGCAGCCACTCGGTCGACGTGTCGCGTCCGGATGCACCACTGTGTGCGGCCTCGTCGCGGTCGTACTCCTCGAGACGACGGCGCACGTGCGGTGCCCGACGCTTCACGCCGAGCCCGCCGGGCAGAGTGCCCTCGGTGGCGAGCCCATGGGCGACGCACGACGCCATCGCGGCCCAGATCGCGTCGAGTCCGGCGTCGATGCCCTCATCGCCGTGCACCGAGACCTCGTTGTACCTCGCGACGTCGCAGAACGAGACGCCGTGCTCTTCGCAGAGCGCGAGCAGTTCGTCGGCGTTCGAATAGGGCAGCGGATGACGCAGCGCTTCGGCCTCGGACGCGGCTTCGCCCTCGCGGCGGATGAAGCCGCCGCCGACCGAGTAGTACGTCTCTTCGGCGAGGGGGAGCGGGCCGTCGCCCCATGCCTGCAGCGTCATCGCGTTGGGATGGCCTGGGAGGCGGGTGCGCGGTTCGAGGGAGAGATCGCTGTGGAGCATCCGCACGGCGTGGCCGCCCATGATGCGCACGGCGGTGCCGGCGGTGTCTTCGGTGCCGAGCCGCGACCAGGCGCCGCGCACCTCGTCGGGGTCGGAGTCATGCGGCTCGAGCCCGGCGAGTCCGGCGACGACCGCGTCGGGTGTGCCGTGACCGAGACCGGTCGCACCGAGCGACCCGTAGAGCGAGCACGTGATGCGGATCACGTGCTCGAGCACGTCGTCGCCCACGAGTCGCTCGGCGAAGGCACGTGCCGCCCGCATCGGGCCGACGGTGTGCGAACTCGAGGGGCCGATCCCGATCGAGAAGAGATCGAGGGCTGAGACGAACGCTGTCACACCCCAAGGCTACGCCGAGTCTCGCGCAGCGTTGCGGCGCAGACTCGCAGAATCATGCGCACGCGGCGCCGGTCACGCCCGTTCGGCGCAGGATCGCCAGCGTGCACGCACGTTGCCTCTCACGCCGTGTCAGCGGCCGACAGTGCCCTGTGAGCATCGTGTGAGCGTCGTGAAAGGGGCACCTCGCACGATGTGTTCATGACCACACAGACTGTCATGAAGACACAGACACAGACACAGACACGGAACCGGTCCGACTGGGCCGTCGAGGCCGAAGGCCTCGTCAAGACGTTCGGCTCGAACCGAGCGGTCGACGGCGTCGACCTGCGCGTCGCGACCGGATCCGTCTACGGCGTGCTCGGCCCGAACGGCGCGGGCAAGACCACGACCATCTCGATGCTCGCCACCCTGCTCAAGCCCGACGCCGGCCGCGCCGAGGTGTTCGGCCACGACGTCGTGCGCGAAGCGCAGATCGTGCGTCAGCTCATCGGCGTGACCGGGCAGTACGCCTCGGTCGACGAGACGCTCTCGGCAACCGAGAACCTCTTCCTCTTCGCCCGGCTCCAGGGGTACGGCGCGGGGGCGGCCCGCCGCAAATCGGTCGAGCTGCTCGAGGAGTTCGGTCTGACCGAAGCCGCACGCCGCCCCCTGAAGAACTTCTCCGGCGGCATGCGTCGCCGGCTCGACCTCGCGGCGAGCCTCATCGCGCAGCCCCCGCTCATCTTCCTCGACGAGCCGACGACCGGGCTCGACCCGCGCACCCGAGCCCAGATGTGGGAGACGATCCGCCGCCTCGTCGCGACCGGCTCGACCGTGCTGCTCACGACCCAGTACCTCGACGAGGCCGACCAGCTCGCCGACCGCATCGCGGTCATCGACCGCGGCCGTGTCGTCGCCGAGGGCACCGCCGACGAGCTCAAGGCCTCCGTCGGCGAATCGAGCCTCGAGCTGCGTCTCGCCGACCCGCGCGACCTCGCCGATGCCCGCGTCGCGATCGAACGCGTGCTCGGCGTGGTGCCCACCAGCTCGCCGGAGGCCGGGCGCATCACCGCCCCCATGCACGACCCCGACCGGGTCACCGAACTGCTCGTGACCCTGCGAGACGAGGGCGTGCGCCTCGCCGAGTTCAGCGTCTCAAAGCCGACGCTCGATGAGGCGTTCCTCGCGATCACGGGGCACGGCGCCGACGGTGAGACCGCCGCCGCCGGGGCATCCGGCACCGACCCATTCGGCACCGACTCATTCGACAGCAAGGAGGGAAGCCGCGCATGACCACCATCACCACTACCCCACCCGCCGCGCGCGCCACCATCGTTCCGGGCACGGCTCGAGAACTCAAGAACCGCGTGACCTTCTCCGAGGTCGTCTCGCACACGCTCACGATGGCCTACCGTGGCCTGCTCAAGATCAAGCGCACTCCCGAGCAGCTCATCGACGTGACGGTGCAGCCGATTCTCTTCACCCTGATGTTCACGTACATCTTCGGTGGGGCGATCGCGGGCGACGTCGTGAGCTACCTGCCGACCATCATCCCGGGCATCCTCGTGCAGACCGTCATCACGACCTCGGTCGTCACAGGGGTGCAGCTGCGAGAAGACATGGACAAGGGCGTATTCGACCGCTTCCGTTCACTGCCGATCGCGCGCATCTCCCCGCTCTCTGGAGCCCTGCTCGCCGACACCGTGCGATACACCATCGCGACGACCCTCACCTTCGTGATGGGCTTCATCATGGGATTCCGCCCGGATGGCGGCATCTGGGCGATCATCGGGGCAGGCCTGCTCGTGATCGCGTGCTCGTGGGCGATCAGCTGGATCTTCGCGTTCTTCGGAGTGATCGCCCGCACCGCCTCGAGCGTGTCCGGCGTCTCGATGGTCGTGCTCTTCCCGCTCACCTTCCTCTCGAACGCGTTCGTGCCGGCTGACACGATGCCCGACTGGCTGCAGTGGTTCGTCGACATCAACCCGGTCTCGCACCTCGTGACCGCGGTGCGCGACCTCGTGAACACCGGCACCTGGGGAACCGACGCGGCGGTCTCGCTGCTCGGTGCCGCCGTGATCGTCGCGATCTTCGCGCCGCTCACCGTGCGGGCGTACATGCGGAAGGCGTAACCAGCTCGGCTACGGGAGACGCTCCGAGAGGAGCTCGATCGCCCGGTCGGCCGCGGCATCCGGAGACACGGATGCCGCGGCCGACCGGGCTTCGTGCACCCGCGTCGCGCCGAGCCGGCGCTCAGCATCGTCGATGCGCGCGGTGAGCACGAGCAACGAAAGGTCTTGACGAGGCGACAGCCGCTCGGCGAGCGCGAGCAGCTCGACGGCCCGTGGTTCGAGCCCCGGCACGGTCATGGCCCAGCTCGACCAGCCGACGAGCGCCGTGCCGAGCACCGGTTTGTCGCCGATGCCCGGCCGTACCCGATGCACGGCGAGCGTGAGAGCACGCAGCCGCCCCGCCAACTCGGCGACCTCGCCAGCATCGCGGGCGTCGGTGACGCCGGCGGCGACGAACGCCGCGAGCGTGAGAACGTACCACGGCGACGCCCGGCGGCCGGGCATCGTGTAACGGACGAGCGTGCGGCGCATGCGCTCGTGCGCCTCGGCGGTCTCGCCCCGCGCGCGAGCGATCTCGGAGAGCCCGAGTTCGCCGATCGCGCCGAGATCGAATCGGTCGTCGCCGACCCACTCGCCCTGCGTCATCCGTTCGAAGCGCACTTGGGCTTCATCGAGTCGACCGAGCGCGAACATGGCCGCCGCATCGATCCACTCGAGTTGGAGCAGGTCCGGCGCCGCGCCGAACCGCCGCAGGCGTCGTGAAGCCTCCGCGCTCCACCGCAACGCCTCGGCAGGTTGCGCGGACTGACTGGCCAGCTGCGCGAGCGTCATCGCCGCCATTGCGCCGATCCAGGCTTCCCCGCTCCGTTCCGAGAGGTCGAAGGTGCGTCGTGCGGCGATGGCGGCGGCTTCGATGTCGCCGTCGTTCTCTGCGAGCTGCGCCGCGAGGATGCCGCCGAACAGCGCCTCGGTGAGATCGTCGGAACCGGCCATGCGCTCGAGCGCGTCGCGCGTGCGCTTGAGATCGGGCATTGCGAGCAGGAACCCGGATGCTCCCCGCTGCCACGGTGCGAGCACCGCGCCCGAGCGCACGAGCCGGCGCAGGCGCGCGAGTGCGATGAGCCCCTGGCGCTGCTCGGCGACGAGGGCGGTCGCAGCCATCGTGATGTACGCCGTGGCGGTCGGCTCGGCGAACCGCGGTTCGGGAATGTGCCCGTGACTGGCCGCCAGCACGTCGGCGATGAACGCGAGCACCTCGTCGTGGCTGCCGCGCACCGACCACGAGTACGCGAGCACTGCGAAGACGACGAGCGCCACGTGCGCGTCGCGCGCGGCGATCGCCCCGCGCAGGATCGACACGAGATTGTCCTGCTCGAGCGCCACGCGGTGCAGCATGTCGAGCTGGCGCTGATCGCCCGTGCGCGTGAGCGAATCGATCGCGAATTCTGCGGCCCATGCGAACAGCGCGCTTCGGGCGTCATCGGTGCCACCGATCGCATCGAGTTCGAGCTGGCCGAACTCGCGCACGGTCTCGAGCATGCGGTAGCGAGGTGCGGTCGAGCCATGCGGCTCCGACACGGCCAGCAGGGATTGTGCGACCAACGCGTCGACGACGAAGTCGGCCGCAGTCTCGTCGGTTCCCAGCACCCGGGCGGCGGCATCGACGGCGAACCCGTCGACGAACAGCGAGAGTCGCGCGAGTGCGCGTTGCTGGGCCGGCTCGAGCAGGCGCCAGCTCCACTCGATCACCGCCTGCAGCGTGCGGTGCCGTTCGGGCGCAGCACGGTCGCCCGAGATGAGCAGGGCGAAACGATGCTCGAGTCGGGCTTCGATCTGCTCGACCGACATGGACCGCACTCGCGCGGCGGCCAGCTCGATGGCGAGCGGGAGCCCGTCGAGGTGCACGCAGAGGCGCTCGACGGCATCACGGGGGAGGGTCACGCCGGGGCGCGCGGAGCTCGCTCGGTCGAGGAACAGCTGTACGGCGGCGCCCGGCGCTCCGTCGACGCCGGTCGTCGGCAGGGCGTCCAAGGGATAGACGTGCTCTGCCGTGATCGCGAGCGGGCTGCGACTGGTCGCGAGCACCCTGAGTCGGGGAGACGCGGCGAGCAGCGTGGCCGTCCAGCGCGCGGCGCCGTCGATGACGTGCTCGCAATTGTCGAGCACGAGCAGGGTGGGGTGCTCGCCGAGCTGCTGGATGACGCGAGTCGCGAGATCGGGTCGCGGCGCGGCGTCGGCCAGTCGGGTGCTCGCCGTCGGCTCGCGGATGCCGAGCGTCGACGCGAAGGCCAGGGTCACATCGTCGTCGCTGCGCACGCTCGCGAGCTCGACGACCACGACCACCGGGTCGGCGGCCCGGGCGGCGACGGCTTGCGCGAGCCGCGTCTTGCCGAGACCTCCCGGACCGAGCACGGTCACGAGGCGCGTCGAGTGGAATTGCGCTTCGATGGCGCCGACGTCGGCTTCGCGCCCGAGCAGCTGATTGGGCTCGGCGCGGAGACCGAGGCGCACGTGCGTCGCGGCGCGGGGTTCGTCGTCGAGCAGCCTCGTGTTGAGTGAGACGAGTTCGGCACCGGGCGATGCGCCGAGTTCGTCGCGGAGTCGCCCGCGGAAGCGGCCGAACCGCTCGAGGGCCTCTTGGCGTCGGCCATCGTCTGCGAGCGCGCGCAGCAGCAGGTGCTGGAGGCGTTCGTTCAGCGGATGCATCGCGGTGAGCTGTTCGAGGTCGTCGACGGCTTCGCCGGAGCGCCCGGTCTCGAGCCGCGAACGGGCGCGCACCTCGATGAGCTCGTCTCGGAGCGCCCCCGCGGCCGTCGCGAGCTCCACCCCGATCGGAGCATCGCCCAGGTCGGCTCCTGGCTCGCCTCGCCACAGCGCGAGGGCGCGGTCGACGGCGTGCGATGCCTCGGAGGGGTCGTGATCGAGCAGGGATCGCGCGTGCGCGAGCAGCGACCTCGCGAGGGCGAGATCGCTCGGGCCGCCGGCGGTGTCGAGTGCGTAGCCGGTGCTCGTGGAGATGATCAGGCCCTCGGCGGTCGTGCCGCGCGCGCGGGAGACGAGCGTCTGCAGCGCGGCCTTCGCGTTTCGGGGCGGGGCCTCGCCCCAGAGCTCGGCCGTGATCGCATTCGTGCTCAGACCACGCCCGCCGGGGCGATCGGCGGCCTCGGCGAGCAGCGCGATCAGGGCCTTCGCCAAAGCCCCGGGCGGTTCGACGAGGGTGCCGTTCCTGGCCTCGACGAGCACTGGCCCGAGGAGGGCGACGCGGGGCGCGTCGGTCGGGGTGTGCGGCACGCAGTCGAGCCTAATGCGAGTGGATCGTCATAGGCTTGAAGGCGATGTCGCAGACCAACTCCACCCCGTTCACCATCCGCCGGATCCGCGACGGCGAGACCGCCGCCGAGTCCGCGATCATCGAGGAGGCGTTCGCGTCCGGCCCCTACGGGCATCGGCCTGTGAGTGCCGAGCGGCGCGCCTTCGAACGGGATACGGCGGGTCGCGCGGCATCCGGAGCGGTGCTCGTCGCGGTCGCGGGCGAACGGCTGATCGGCACGGCGAGCGTCTTGCGAGCCGGCACGCCGAACGCCAGGGTCGCGAAACGAGGCGAGGCCGAGGTGCGCCTCGTCGCCGTGGCGCGTTCGGCGCAGGGTGCAGGCGTGGGCGAGGCCCTCATGCGGGCGAGCATGGAGACCGCGCTCGGGTGGGGCGCCGAGGCGATGGTGCTCGATACCGGTGAACTCAACACGCGGGCGCAGACGCTCTACGGCCGACTCGGGTTCGAGCGGCTCCCCGAGCGAGACCCGGACGACGAGGTCGAATCGCTCGCGTACGGGTTCAGCCTGCAGGCGCGAGACGACGTGAGCGTGCGGCTCATGCTGGCCGATGAGGCCGACGCAGTCTCCGAACTCGTCGAGCGTGCGTACGCGAACGACTTCGAATTGAACCCGGCGTATCGGGCGGACATCGCCGCGGTCGCCGAGCGAGCGCGCGACCACCAGGTCTGGGTCGCGACGGATGCCTCGAGCGGCGCGATCCTCGGCACGGCTTCGACACCCGTGGCGGGCGCTGCGATCTCACCGCTCGCCCGTGCCGGTGAGCTCGACTTCCGGTTCCTCGGGGTGGCGGCCGAGGCGCGTCGCCGCGGCATCGGGGAAGTCCTCGTCGAGCATGTCCTGCGGCTCGCACGCATCCGCGGCGTCGACCGTGTGGTGCTCAACACCGGCGGCGACATGGTGTCTGCGCGGCGGCTCTATGAGCGCCTTGGCTTCGCGCGGCTGCATGATCGGGAGTTCACGTTCGAGCGGCCCGATGGTTCGAGCTTCCTCATGCTGGCGTACGGTCGCGAGATCGACGAGGTCGACGCTGCACGGGGCGAGGTGGGCGTCGCCTGAACTCAGGCCGCCTCGGGCGCGGTGACCAGCGCCATCCATTGCTCGGGCTGTTCGAGCGGCCGGAACCCGAACCTCTCGTAGAGTCCGTGAGCGTCGCCCGTGGTGAGCGCGATGCGTCGTAGCCCGAGCGGTGCGAGCGAGTCGACGACGCCGTCGATGAGCGCAACGCCGACGCCGCGCCCACGGGCCTCGACGGCGACGAAGACGTCGCACAGCCACGCGAAGGTGACGCCGTCGGTGATGACCCGGGCGTACGCGAGTTGCTCGCCGGTGGATCGATCGTAGATTCCGAAGTTGCGCGAAGCGGCGACCGCAGCGTCGTGGGCTGCACGCGATCGCCCGATCGCCCAGTAGGACTCTTCGGAGAGCCATGCGTGGATGAGCTCGAGATCGAGACGCGCGGGATCGGTGGAGAACTCGAAGTCGTCGGGGGATTCTGCAGGCATATTCCGATGCAACCGTGGATGCCCTCGCTGAGCAACGGCCAATCGTCGTTCGATGGCATTGCCCGCTCATCCGATAAGCAACCAGAGTTGACAAGTTGCGCCGAGCAACCTAGGTTGCTTATATGCCCCCGCCGAATCAGCAGAGCCCGGAACCCACCGGAGCAGAGGCCGATGACCTCGCCGCCGTCGTCGCACTCCGCGAGCTCGCCGACCAGCTCGAAGACGCCGCCGTCGAACGCGCCATGCGCGCCGGCTGGAGTTGGAGCCAGGTCGCCGAGGCGCTCGGCGTGACCAGGCAGGCCGTGCACAAGAAGCACCACCGGCGACTCGAGACCGCGGGACTCGAACTGAGGAGGCGAAGTGTCTGACCAACTGCACGAAGATCTCGGCGTGACGCTGAAGACCGTGATCAAGGCTTCGATCGACGAGGCCATTCGGCGGGGCGCGGCCAAGGTCGAGGCCGAGCATCTGCTGCTCGCGATCGCTGGGAGCGGGGATGCCGCAGCCCAGGTGCTCGCCGACACGGGACTCGATCATGCCGCGATCGAGGTGGCTCTGCAGGATGAGCGCGAACGCTCGCTGCGGGCCGCGGGCATCGAGCCCGTCTCGGGCGAACGGCTCCAGGCCACTCGCAACTCCCGTCCGGTCTGGGGTGCGTCGATCCGCGACGCGCTGCGCCGTGGCGACTTCATGGCGCACCGGGGCCGTGGCCGCGCCGAACGCGAACGCCTCGCCGTCGGCGACGCGCTCATCGGCATATTGCGCGCCGATCTCGGCACCGTGCCTCGCGCCCTCGAATACGCCGGCGTCGACCGTGCAGCACTCATCGCTCGACTCGAGCAGTTCTGAGGGGCAGATGACCATCCGATTCAACGACCTGGCCGTCGAGGCCGAGGGTCTCGTGAAGTCGTTCGGGGCGACTCGCGCCGTCGACGGCGTCGACCTTCGCGTCGCCACGGGCAGCGTCTACGGCGTGCTCGGGCCGAACGGCGCGGGCAAGACGACGACCATCTCGATGCTCGCCACCCTGCTCAGGCCCGAGGCGGGGCATGCCCGTGTCTTCGGGCACGATGTCGTGCGTGAATCCCAGGTCGTGCGCCAGCTCATCGGCCTCACCGGTCAGTTCGCGTCGCTCGACGACATGCTCTCCGGCATCGAGAACCTCGTGCTCTTCGCCGTGCTGCAGGGATTCAGCCGTCGCGACGCCAGAGCGAAGGCGGGGGAGCTGATCGAGGAGTTCGGGCTCGGGGATGCCGCGAAGAAGCCGGTCACGCAGTACTCAGGCGGCATGCGGCGGCGCCTCGACCTCGCGGCGAGCCTCATCGCGCAGCCTCCGCTCATCTTCCTCGACGAGCCGACGACGGGCCTCGACCCGCGCACCCGTGCGCAGATGTGGGCGACGATCCGTCGACTCGTCGCGACGGGATCGACCGTGCTGCTCACCACCCAATACCTCGATGAGGCCGACCAACTCGCCGACCGCGTCGCCGTCATCGACCGGGGCAGAGTCGTGGCAGAGGGCACGACCGATGAGCTGAAGGCGTCGGTCGGCGAATCGAGCCTGCAACTCCGGCTCGCCGACGGCGGCGACCTCGATGACGCGGTCATGGCGATCGAGCGCGTGCTCGGCACGTCCCCGACGCGCTCGCCCGAGAACGCTCGGCTCACCGCACCCATGCACGATCCAGACCGAGTCACCGAACTCCTGGTGACCTTCCGCGAGGCCGGCATCCATCTCGCCGAGCTGAGCGTCTCGAAACCGACCCTCGACGAGGCGTTCCTCACCCTCACCGGCCACGGCGTCGAACTCGGCGAAGCGGATGTCGCGGCATCCGCTGCCCTCGAAGGAGCGGGCGCATGAGCACCGCAGCCATCACCCCATCGTCGATCACCCCGGGCGCCGAGCGCTCGCTCGCGAATTCCGTGAGCCTCGGCCAGACACTGTCGAACTCGCTCGCGATGGCGTGGCGTGGTCTCCTGAAGATCAAGCGCACGCCCGAGCAGCTCTTCGACGTGACGTTCCAGCCGATCCTGCTGACGGTGATGTTCACGTACATCTTCGGCGGGGCGATCTCCGGCACCCCCGAGGACTACCTGCCGTTCATCGTGCCCGGGATCCTCGTGCAGACCGTGATCATGACCTCGGTCGTCACGGGCGTGCAGTTGCGCGAAGACATGGCGAAGGGGGTCTTCGACCGGTTCCGGTCGCTGCCGATCGCCCGCGTTGCGCCGCTCGCGGGCGCACTGCTCGCCGACACCGTGCGCTACGCGATCGCCGGGCTCGTCACCTTCGGCACGGCGCTCATCATGGGCTACCGCCCGGGCGGCGGCTTCGCCGGCGTCGCGCTCGCGACCGTGCTCGTCATCGTCTCGGCATGGTCACTCAGCTGGATCTTCGCCTTCTTCGGCGTCATGGCGCGCTCGGCCGCCGCCGTGCAGGGGATCTCGCTCATGGTGCTCTTTCCGCTGACGTTCCTCTCGAACGCCTTCGTCCCGGCGTCGACGCTGCCCGACTGGCTCGGCTGGTTCGTCGCGGTGAACCCCGTGTCGCATCTGGTGACCGCCGCCCGCGACCTGACGATGACGGGAACGGCGGGCGTCGAAGTCTGGTTCGCACTGCTGGGCTCGCTCGCCGTGGTGGCCGTGTTCGCACCGCTCACGGTGCGGGCCTACATGCGGAAGGCGTGACCGCGGTACTCAGCGCAGCGTCTTTCGGCTCGTGATCTGCCCGGTGTCGACGACCGATCGTCATTCGATGGTTTCGCCCGATCACCGGGTGGGCACCCAGCGTCGACGATTGTGGACCAATCTCGTCGAGGATTGTTGACCAATCTCGTCGAGCATCGTACGTTGCTTTCATGACCGCGCACATCCCAATGGGAGAGTCCATCACCCTGTGGGACAGCGTTGTCCTGTGACCGAAAGGACCTCAGTGAAATCCAGAATCCTCGTCTTCGCTGGCTCGGTGGCCATCGCGGCACCACTCGCACTCGGCGCGTCGGGGGTGGCCAGCGCGGCACCGACCGACAACCCGCCGGTCACGCTCGTCGACAACGCCACTACCCCGATCTACGACTACGCCGGCGCCATTCGGGAGACGGTATGGGTCACCGCCCCCGACCTCGACGGGGACGGTGACGACGAGCGGATCGCGACCGACATCATCCGCCCCAGCGAACTGGACGGCAACGCCCGGGTCCCGATCATCATGGACGCCAGCCCCTACTACCTGAGCTCCGGACGGGGTAACGAGGCGGAGCGCAAGGTCTACGACGCCGACGGCAACCTCGTCAATTTCCCGCTCTACTACGACAACTACTTCGTGCCCCGCGGCTACGCGTTCGTCGCCGTCGACATGGCCGGAACTGCCCGTTCGACCGGTTGCACCGACGAAGGTGGCCGCTCCGACATCGAGTCGGTCAAGGCCGTCGTGGAGTGGCTGGGTGGCAAGGGGGTCGCCCACGACGCCAGCGGCACGGTCGTCAACGCCGACTGGAGCAATGGCAAGACCGGCATGATCGGCAAGTCCTATGACGGGACCCTGGCCAATGGTGTCGCTGCGACCGGCGTCGACGGCTTGAAGACGATCGTGCCGATCAGCGCGATCAGCTCGTGGTACGACTACAACCGCTGGCAGGGCGCGGTGAAGTCCAACAACTACCCGAGCAGCCTGTCCCGGTCGGTCGCGTCCAACCGGACCATCGAGACCGACTGCTCGGCGCGGCTGAACTGGATGAACGCCAACGACGGTGACGAGACGGGCGCCTACACCGACTTCTGGGCCGAGCGCGACTACCGCGAGGGCACCTACTACGACGCGTCCAACGTCAAGGCCAGCGTGTTCATCATCCACGGACTGCAGGACACCAACGTCAAGACGATGAACGCCTCGAAGTGGTGGGACGACCTCGGCGAGCAGGGCGTGGACCGCAAGATGTGGCTCACCCGCCTCGGTCACGTGGACCCCTTCGACTCCGAGCGCGCCCTGTGGGTCGACACCCTTCACCGATGGTTCGACCACGAGCTCATGGACGTCGACAACGGCATCGACCGTGAGCCCGCGGTGAGCGTCGAGACCGCGCCGAACCAGTGGGAGCAGTCACGGACCTGGCCGATCTCGTCGGCACGCACCCAGACGCTGAACCTGCACTCCGACGGCACGATGATGCTGGGCAAGCAGGACCGCTCCACGGCCAGCTACATCAACTCCACGTCGCTGAGCGAGGCGAACGCAGTCAGAATCGGCGACAACCCCAACCGGCTGCAATTCCTCACCGGCACGACGAAGCACGATGTGCGGATCTCGGGCACGCCGACGCTTGACCTCGATGTCACGCACACCGCGCCGGTCGGGCAGGTGTCGGTCATGCTGGTCGACTACGGCGTGATGGATCGCATCAGCTCCGCCGGTGACGGTGCGCAAACGCTGAGCACGGAGTCCTGCTGGGGCCCGGCGACCGCAACCGACGACGCCTGCTACAACGAGGTCGCCAAGCGCATCTCGAGCACCGAGCTGCAGGTGCTGGCCCGGGGCTGGGCCCGTCTTGACGGGGCCGGCAACCACAAAGTCACCGTCGAACTGGCTGCCAGCGACGTTGTCGTCCCGGCAGGTCACCAGCTCGGCGTCGTGGTCAGCGGCAGCCGCAACGGTGTCTTGGCCGTCGACAACGCGGCGACCACCTACACGGTCAGTCTGAGCGGTTCGAAACTGAATCTTCCGGTCTCGGGCCCGATGGCCGGCTTCGGCCCGGGTCACCTAGCCGAGAAGGACACCGAGCACCTGAGCCCGGGAACCCTGCCGAACCTCGACGAAACGGTGTGGCCCGGCAACTGACCCTCTTGGCGGGGGGAGGCGCCCCGCTACCCGCCGGACGGGTGGCGGGGTGGCGCCCCGCCACCCGTTCGGCGGGCACGCCCGCTCAGCGAGCTCAGCGGTAAACGGCCATTTCCGTTTGCCGCTGGGCTCGCTCGCGAGTGGAGGCGTTGCAGCGGGCCGGCGAGCGCTTGACCGGTTCCGTCAGCGCAACGTCTTGCGGGCCGTGATCTGACCGGTGTCGAAACCGAGCAGGTGCAATCCGCCGTGGAACCGGGCGTGCTCGACCTTGATGCAGCGGTCCATGACGACGGTCAGGCCCTTCGCCTCGCCGTCGTACGCAGCGTCCTGGTTCCAGATGCCGAGCTGCACCCAGATGGTCTTGGCACCGGATGCCACGACCTCGTCGACGACCTGCGGGATGTCGCTGCCGCGGCGGAACACCACGACGATGTCCGGCACTTCAGGCAGGTCGGCGAGGCTCGCGTACGCGGGTTGCCCGAGGATCTCGGTCGCGTTCGGGTTCACGAAGTACAGCCGGTAGTCGCTCGACTGCTGCAGGTAGGTGCCGACGAAGAAGCTCGACCGGGCCGGGTTCGGCGACGCGCCGACGATCGCGACCGACTTCGCGGCGCGCAGGATCGCGAGGCGCTGCTTCGCGTCGGGGCCGGTCCAGGTGCGCTGCGACTTCAAGAGCTTCGCGAGCGGTGAGCTCGCAGGCAGCTCGCAGGAGAGGCCGTTGACGAGGCGCACGGTCTCCGTGGCGTCGTCGATGATGGCTGCATCCGCGCCGTCCTGAGCCTGTCGAAGGGTCGTCATCGTGTTGCTCCCGTCGCGATCGTGAGGGCCTGGTCGAGGTCGTCGATGATGTCTTCCACATCCTCGATGCCGACGGACAGGCGCACAACCCCCGGCAGGACGCCCGCGTCGACGAGCTGCTGCTCGCTCAGCTGAGCGTGCGTCGTCGATGCGGGGTGGATGATGAGAGTCTTCGCGTCACCGATGTTGGCGAGGTGGCTCGCGAGGTTGACGTTCTCGATGAGCGCCTGGCCGACGGCGCGGCCGCCCTTCACCTCGAAGCTGAACACCGACCCAGCACCCTTCGGGAGGTACTTCTGCGCGCGGTCGTGATGCGGGTGATCGGGCAGGCCCGCCCAGAGCACGCGCTCGATGCGCGAGTCGGACTCGAGCCATTCCGCGACCACGCGGGCGTTGTCGACGTGCGCCTGGATGCGGTACGGCAGTGTCTCGACGCCCTGCGCGAGCAGGAAGGCCGAGTGCGGTGCGAGCGCCGGCCCGATGTCGCGCAGCTGCTCGGCGCGGAGCCGGGTGAGGAACGCGTACTCGCCGAAGTTGCCCGACCACTGCAAGCCCCCATAGCTCAGGACGGGCTGGCCGAAGAGCGGGAACTTCTCGGAGTGCCAGTCGAACCGGCCCGACTCGACGACGACGCCGCCGAGGGTCGTGCCGTGACCGCCGAGGAACTTCGTGGCGGAGTGGGTGACGATGTCGGCGCCCCACTCGATCGGCCGGTTGAGGTACGGCGTGGGGATGGTGGAGTCGACGATGAACGGGATGCCGTGTGCATGGGCGACGTCGGCGAGCGCCTCGAGGTCGGCGATCTCGCCGGAGGGGTTTGCGATCGTCTCGACGAAGAGCGCCTTGGTCTTGTCGGTGATCGCGGCGGCGTAGTCTTCGGCGTTCGCGCTGCGCACGAAGGTCGTCTCGATGCCGAAGCGGCGCAGGGTCACATCGAGCTGCGTGATCGAACCGCCGTAGAGGTTCGCCGAGGCGACGATGTGATCGCCCGCGCCTGCGAGGCTCGCGAAGGTGATGTACTGCGCGGAGAGGCCGGATGCCGTCGCGACCGCGCCGAGCCCGCCCTCGAGGCTCGCGACGCGCTCCTCGAAGCTCGCGACGGTGGGGTTCGCGAGGCGCGAGTAGATGTTGCCGTACTTCTGCAGTGCGAAGCGTGCCGCAGCGTCTGCAGTGTCATCGAAGACGTACGCGCTCGTCTGGTAGATCGGCAGCGCGCGGGCGCCCGTCACCTGGTCGGGGATGTTGCCCGCATGGATGGCGCGGGTCTTGAAGCCGTATTCGCGGTCTGCCATGCGGCTAACGCTACCGAGCGCGTGGCGGATGCTGCGGCGCGTGCGTAATCCGAGGCAATCAGGCCGCGAGCACCTCGTCGGTCGTCACGACCCGGGCGAAGCCGCCCCCGGCGAGATTCACCGCGGTCGCGCGCGCGAGCTCGTCGGCCGTGAGGCGCAGTCCGCCGGGGCCTTCGAGATCGAAGGTGTGGGTGGCGTCGAGCGGCACGGTCACGTCGTAGCCGAGGTTGCCGGCCATGCGTGCGGTGGTCTCGACGCACATGTTGGTCTGGATGCCGCAGATGACGAGCTGGCGGATGCCGCGGGCTTCGAGCCATGCACCGAGGTCGGGCTGCCCGTAGAACGCCGAGTTCACGTGCTTCGTGACGAAGAGTTCGTGCGGCGCATCCGCCACGACGGGCTTCAGCGCGTTGCCGGGGGAGCCTGCCGCGAGGGGCGACCCCGTCGAGACGGAGTCGTGACGCACGAGCACGATCGGCCGCGAGGCATCCGACCATGCCTCGACGAGGCGGCCGATGTTCGCCTCCGCCTCGGGGTTGTTGCGGGCGCCCCACACGGGGTCGTCGAAGGCCTGCTGCACGTCGATCACGATGAGGGCGGCGTTGACGTCGAAGCGGGCGGAGTCGAATGGCATGCCATCATCGTGCACGATCTCGCGACCCGAGTTTCGAGAACAGGCGGATTTGGCCGGTTGGCCACGAGAACAGGCAGACACGCCACGCCACCGGGCGCGGATGCCTGTTTCGAAACGCGTTAAGGTGGGCGGATGGTCCGTGAGCACGCCGTCCTCGAACATGCGCTCCTGCCCGTCGTCCCGGGCCGTGAAGCCGAGTTCGAGGCGGCGTTCGCCGAAGCGAAGGCGATCATCGCGGGGATGCCGGGGTTCGTCGACCTGTGCTTGTCCCGCTCGATCGAGTCGCCGCACGAGTACCTCCTGCTCGTGCACTGGGAGAGCGTCGAGGCGCACGAGCTCGGCTTCCGCGGTTCGCCCGAGTACGAGCGGTGGCGGGCGTTGCTGCACGGGTTCTACGATCCGTTCCCGAGGGTCGAGCACTTCGCCGAGGTCACGCGCGTCGACTGAGACGAGCGGATGCCGCGGCATCCGCTGCCCTGCGCATTGCCTGCACGGGGCCTGCTCAGACGGCGTTGCTATCCTGTTGACAGGTCGCCGCGGAGTTCGAATCGCGCGGGCCCCGGACGAGGGATCAGTACCCGGAACGCGACAAGACTGGCCACGGGAGTGAACAAAATGGCTTGGGTCATCCTCATCGTGTCAGGCGTGCTCGAAGCCGTCTGGGCCACCGCACTCGGCAAGTCCGAGGGCTTCACGAAACTCTGGCCGTCGGTGATCTTCTTCGGCGCACTCGCCCTCTCGATGGGCGGCCTCGCGTGGGCGATGCGCGACATCTCGACCGGCACCGCCTACGCGGTGTGGGTCGGCATCGGCGCGGCGCTCACGGTCGTCTGGGCGATGATCACGGGCGATACGGATGTCTCGTGGATCAAGATCGCCCTGCTCGTCGGGCTCATCGGCTGCGTCATCGGCCTGAAGTTCGTCGACGACGGCGCCGGGCACTAGTCGCGCCGGTTCGTCGCGGTTCAGTGTGCGAACAGTCCACCGTGTCAAAAATCATTGACATTGTGTCTACGGTGCTTTACATTCAGCATGTCAAAGGTTTTTGACATCGATCGAGTGCATCGGAGTGGACATGTCGTACGAAGAGAAGGGCACGTGGGTCTACCTCGTGGTCGCGATCACGGGGTACGTCGTGTACCTGTTCCTCGTCCTTCCAGAGATTCTGGGCGGGGTTCCGGTCGATGAGATCGACTACGTGCCGGCGATGCTCTGGACCATCGGCGGCGCGATCGTCGGGGCGATCGTCCTGCGCATCCTCGTCGAGATCGTGGCGCCGAGCGGCAGCACGCGCGGCGACGTGCGCGACAAGGAGATCGACCGGCTCGGCGAGCGCGTCGGCAACGCGTTCCTGGTGATCGGCATGCTGGTGGCTCTCGTGCTGGCGATGCTCGAGGCGCAGTGGTTCTGGATCGCCAACGTGATCTACCTCTGCTTCGTGCTCTCGGCGCTGCTGTCGAGCGTCACCAAGGTCGTCGTCTACCGCAAGGGGGTGCCGACGTGGTGAAGCCGACGAGCGTGACCAACGACATCCGCGCCCTGCGCTTTCGCCACGGCGAGATGACCCAGGCCGAGCTCGCCGAACGCATCGGCGTGACCCGCCAGACCGTCATCGCCATCGAACAGGGGCGCTACTCGCCCTCCCTCGAGATGGCCTTCCAGATCGCGCGGGTGTTCGGCGTCCCGCTCGACGACGTGTTCCAGTACCCGCGGAGCGAAGAGACGACAGAGAATGAGGAGACGGCGTCATGAGGGCAGCAGTGGTGGAACGGTACGGCGCGCCCGAGGTGGTGCGCCTGCGGGAGGTCGACGAGCCGGTCATCTCCGAACGCGATCTGCTCGTGCGTGTTGAGGCGACCACGGTCGGCCCGACCGACGGCGCCAACCGGCTCGGGCACCCGGTTTACGCACGGCTCTTCTTCGGGCTCACGCGGCCGCGGCATCCGGTCTTCGGATACGACTTCGCCGGCGTGGTCGAACGCGTCGGGCCGGCCGTTCGGCGGTTCGCGCCCGGCGACCGCGTCTACGGTACGCTCGCGCCGTCGCCCGGTGCGCACGCCGAGCGGGTGCGGATCGCGGAGGACGGCGTGGTCGCGCGGATCCCCGACGGTCTCGGTGCGGCGGGTGCCGTCGCGATACTCGACAGCTTCTTCACGGCGATTCCGTTCCTGCGCAACGGCGGGCGCGTGCGCGCCGGTCAAACGGTGCTCGTGAACGGCGCATCCGGCGCGGTGGGCTCAGCCGCGGTGCAGTTCGCGAAGCACCTCGGTGCCGTCGTCGTCGGGGTGTGCAGCACCGGCCACGTCGATCTCGTTCGCTCCCTCGGCGCCGACGAAGTGATCGACTACACGCAGGAGGACTTCGCTCGTGCGACCGATCGCTACGACGTGATCTTCGACGCCGTGGGCAAGCGCTCGTTCGGCGCGTGCCGGCAGGCACTGACCCGCGACGGCATCTACCTCTCAACGGTGCCGTCTCCATCAGTGCTGCTCCGCACGAGGCGTGCGAAGTCGGCCGAGACCGGGCGGCGCGCCGGAATCCTGTTCACCGGCCTCCGCGCGGCCGCGGCGAAGTCGGCAGACCTGGTGCTCATCGGCGAGTTGGCCCAGTCCGGAGCGATCGTGCCCGTCATCGACCGCATCGTGCCGTTCGACGAGATCGCCGAAGCGCATCGCCGGGTCGACACCGGTCACAAGGCCGGAAACGTCGTCGTGGTGATGGCGCCCGCGACGCTCGAAGAGTCCAAGCGGCCCGAGGCAGCATCATGAGGGCGATCATGCAGCACCGCTACGGCGGACCCGAGGTGCTCTCGCTCGGCGAGGTCGACACTCCGGTTCCAGCCGACGACGAGGTCCTCATCCGGGTGCAGGCCGTCGCGGTGAGCGCGGGCGACGCCCTCATCATGCGGGGAGTGCCGCGCGCTGTTCGTCTCGCATTCGGGCTGCGGCGGCCGAAGCAGCCGACGATCGGTCGGGATGTCGCGGGCGAAGTCGAGGCGGTCGGCGCACGGGTCACCCGCTTCCACGTCGGCGACGCCGTGTTCGCCGAGTCGAATCAGGGCGGCTACGCGGAGTTCGTCGCGGTACCGGAGCGATTCGTCGCGATGCGGCCGAGAACCGTCGACGCGATCCACGCGGCCGCCGTGCCGGTTTCGGGCACGACCGCACTGCAGGGACTCCGGCTCGCAGGCGTCGGGCCCGGCGCGCTCGTGCTCGTGAACGGCGCCTCTGGCGGCGTCGGCGGGTTCGCCGTGCAGCTCGCGAAGGCGATGGGCACCGAGGTGACGGGCGTGTGCAGCGCTGCGAAGGCCGGGCACGTGCGCGCGATCGGAGCCGACCACGTCATCGACTACTCGAGCGAGGACTTCACCGCGAGCGAAGACCGCTACGACGTGATCTTCGACCTCGTCGCCGACCACCCGCTCGCCAGTGTTCGGCGCGCGCTCACGCCGCGCGGCACGCTCGTGCTCTCGTCGGGCACGGGCGGTGCGGTGTTCGGCCCGTTCGGACGCATCATCCGCGCATCCGTCGTGTCGATGTTCGGCTCCCAGCGGCTCCGGCCGCTCGCGGCCACGCGGAATGGCGACGACCTCGCCGAGCTCGCGCGCAGCATCGATGCGGGCGAGCTCTCACCCGTCGTCGACGACGTGTTCCCGCTCGCACGGGCCGCCGAGGCGGTCGCGCGGCTCGAGTCGGGCGCCGTGCGCGGCAAGGTGGTCATCGAGGTCTGAACCGCCCGGCAGGGCGGCGCTGCGCATCACGCAGCGCGCTTCAACCGAGCAGGACCGCGCCGTACGCGAGCGCCGCCACGAGGACCCACGACGTGAGCCCCACGACGAGCGCACGCCACCCCGTGCTCGCGAGTTCGCCGAGCCGGATCGACGCGCCGAGCGCGAAGAGCGCCATGGCCAGCAGCACGGTCTGCACCTGGTCGGCCCCGAAGAGCAGCCACTCGGGCAACGGAACGAACGTGTTCAGCAGCACGGCGGCGAGGAAGCCCGCCACGAAGAGCGGCACGATCGCGGGGCGCGGGCCCGAGGCATCCGTCGCCCTGCGCCGTTCGATCGCGGAAGTGATCGCGACCATCGGGGCGAGCATGAGCACCCGGGTGAGCTTCACGACGACGGCGACCGCGAGGGCCGCGGTGCCGGCGATCTGCGCGGTCGCGACCACCTGGCCCACATCGTGCACACCGGCGCCGACCCAGTGCCCGAACTGCAGGGTCGAGAGGCCGAGCGGATGCCACAGCGCCGGCAGTACCGCGATCGCGAGCGTGCCGCACAGGGTGACGAGCGCCACGGGCACCGCCTGCTCCTCGTCACGGGCACGCACGGCGGCGCCCATCGCACCGATCGCGGATGCGCCGCAGATCGAGAAGCCGCTCGCGATCAGGAGCGGCTGGTGCCCCGGCAGTCCCATCGCGCGTCCGAGGCCGATCGTGCCGACGAAGGTGAGCACCACGACGGCGACCGTCGTCGCGATCGACACCCAGCCGAGCGCGGCGATGTCGACGAGGCTGAGTTTCAGGCCGAGCAGTACGATGCCGACGCGCAGCAGGCCGCGCGCGGCGATCTTGAGGCCAGGTGCGAGTGCGCCCGTGAGCGCGGGTTGCACGGCCGGAATCTGCCCGACGACGATGCCGAGCGCGACCGCCGCGGTGAGGATCGGCACGGCGGGCAGCACCAGGTGAGCGAGCCACGCGATGAGTGCTGCGGATGCCGCGACGAGAAGTCCCGGCATCCGTTCACGCATGCTCCTACGCTAACCCCAGCTCGGCAGCCAGAAATGCAGCTGCCGGAACGTCGGGGTCACCGGCATGCCCGACCAGATCGGGAAGAAGAACGCGGAGACGAGCACCACGAACCCGAGGAAGACGACGACGACGGCGATGCCGCGCTCCCGACGCCAGCGGTGATCGTCGCGCCGGCCGAGAATCAGCCCGATCACGAACACGAGCGCGAGCACCGTGAAGGGCTCGAACGCGATCGAGTAGAACTGGAAGACGGTGCGATTCAAGTACATGAGCCACGGCAGGTACCCGGCCGCGAGCCCCACGAGGATCGCCCCGACCTGCCATTCCCGGTATCGCGCGAGCCGGTACACCAGGTAGACGGATGCCGCGGCCGCCGCCCACCAGATGAGCGGGTTGCCCACCTCGATGATCGACGACCAGCAGGTGTCGGCACCGCAGCCGCCCGAGCCGTCGTCGGTCGAGGAGAAGTACATGTTCGTCGGGCGGATCATGAAGAGCCAGGTGAGCGGGTTCGACTGCCACGGGTGCGGGCTGTGCACCCCGAGGTGATAGCCGTAGGCGGCCTCGTGGTAGTGCCAGAGACTCTGCAGGGCCAGCGGCACCCATGAGAACCAGCCGGTCGCGGCGTTGCCCGCCTCTTCTGCCCAGTGCCGGTAGTAGCCGCCGTCGGTGACCAGCCAGCCGGTCCACGAGGCGAGGTAGACGGCGGCCGCCACCGGTACGAGCAGCACGAACGTGACGGGCGCTTGCTTCAGCAGCGCGGCCGTCAGCCAGAACGGCACGCCGGCGCGACGTCGGGCGACGGCGTCGACGATGACGAGGTAGAGGCCGAACGCCGCGAGGAACCAGAGGCCCGACCACTTGACTGAACAGGCTGCGCCGAACGCGATGCCGGCGGCGACGATCCACGGGCGCGCCCAGAGTGCCGGTCCGTAATGCGGCTCGCGGCCGGCGGCGCGGGCATCGGCGAGCCGCGAGTCGAGCAGCCGTTTCGACCGGTCGCGATCGAGCAGCACGAACCAGAACCCGACGAGGGCGAAGAGCATGAGCCAGTTGTCGAGCAGGGCCACTCGCGACATCACGATCGCGTTGCCGTCGACCGCGAACAACAGACCCGCGATGACCGTGAGGATGGTCGAGGCGAAGAGGCGTCGTGCGACGAGGGTCATCAGGAACACCGCGATCGTGCCGGCCAGGGCCGTGGACGCCCGCCACCAGAACGCGTCGCCGGCGCCGAAGGCGGCCATGCCGAGCGAGATCATCCACTTGCCGAGCGGCGGATGCACGACGTAGGAGGGGGAGTCCTGGAAGATGCCGGTGTCGCCCGCCGCGAAGTCGGCGTCGGAGCCCTCGGGCCAGCTCGACTCGTAGCCGTTCTGCAGAAGCGTCCACGCGTCTTTCACGTAGTACGTCTCGTCGAAGATGATCGCGTGCGGATTGCCGAGGTTCCAGAACCGCAGCACGGCGGCGATGAGGGTCACGAGGATCGGACCGCCCCAGTACCAGAGCGCTCGGCGTCTCGGGGTGGAGAGCACCCGCCCCCACCAGTCGTCGAGTCGTGTGCCACGGGACTCCTCGACGAGGTCGAGGTCGGGACGGGTGTCCGGGTCGGGACGGGTGTCGGGGTCGAGTTCGGCGTCCGGGTCGAGCTCGGCGTCGGCTTCGATCTCGACGTCTGCGCCGAGTTCACCGTCGACGTCGATCTCGGTGCCGTCGGGCTGGCGATCGGCGTCGTCAGCACCCGACGCGGCCAGCACACTCATGCGCCCACCCTATCCGCGAGGACGGGGTGGGCGGTGAGCACATCGGGTGGACGAGGGGCGGTTGCCTGCGGCCCCGTCAGTTGTCGACGGTGATGTCGTCGACCGTCGTCTCGATGCGCACGACGGTCGTGGCGTCGGGGGTGTTCGGCGCATCGATCGACACGTCGTGATCGCCGCCTTCGCGTCGCCGTGCGCCGTCTCGAGCATGGCTCTGGCGGCCTCGGGGTCGGAGTCGAACTTGGCCTTGGCCATGCCGAGGGTCATCGCCATGGCGACGAGGCGTGGTTGCGCTCCATCGTGCAGGTCGCGTTCGATGCGCTGCCGTTCGATCGTGGCGGCATCGACCGCGCCCTGGCGAGCGCCGGACAGCGTGTCGATCTGCGTGCGCCTCACGGCTGAGGCCCAACCGAACGTGACTGCGTTTCTCATAGGACTCACCGTAGGCGCGGGGACGTCGGCGCGGCCGCCCTGCTGTCCACAGTGTTCGTGTGGGGGGAGACCCCCGCATCGCGACCCGGACCCGCACGCGGTGCGACACACTGGAGGCATGATCATCCTCGCGGCGACGCCCATCGGCAACCTCGGCGACGCCTCGGCGCGGCTGCGGGAGGCGCTCGAGACAGCCGTGGTCGTGGCATCCGAAGACACCCGGGTGACGCAGCGCCTGCTCGCGGGACTCGGCATCGCGAATCGGCCGCGACTCATCGCCCTGCACGAGCACAACGAGCGGCAGAAGTCGGCTGAGCTCGTCGAGCTCGCACGTGACGCCGACCTGCTCGTGTTGAGCGATGCGGGCATGCCGACGGTCTCCGACCCCGGGTTCCAGCTCGTCTCGGCCGCCGCGGCCGCCGAGGTGCGGGTGACCGTGATCCCCGGGCCGTCAGCAGTGGTCACGGCCTTGGCCGTCTCGGGGCTGCCGACCGACCGGTTCGCGTTCGAGGGTTTCCTGCCGCGAAAGGCGGGGGAGCGCAGCCGCCGACTCTCCGAGCTCGCCGGCGACCGGCGCACGCTCATCTTCTTCGAGGCGCCGTCCCGCCTCGCCGCGAGCCTCACCGCGCTCGCCGAGGCGTTCGGTGCCGATCGGCCCGCGGCGGTCTGCCGCGAGCTCACGAAACTCTACGAAGAGGTGCGCCGCGGCCCGCTCGGCGAGCTCGCGACGTGGGCCGCGGCCGGCGTGCGCGGTGAGATCGTCATCGTCGTGGGCGGCGCGGCCGAACAACAGTCCGACCCTGAGCGCGCACTCGAGCGGGTGCTCGGGCTCGCGGTATCCGGAACCCGCCTGAAAGACGCCGCGGCCCTCGTGGCCTCCGAGAGCGGCCTCAGTACTCGTGACCTCTACGAGGCGGCGCTGCAGGCGCGCAGGCGCAGCTGAGAAGCGCACACCGCTCGCCCTCTTCTTCCACTCACGCACAGTGAGCGGACGAACAGCACCTTCACGCACGAGAAGCAACCCGCACGCAAACCGAAACCAAGGAATGAATCCATGCAGATCGCCTACTGGATCATCGCCGGGCTGCTCGCCCTGTTCTACGTGTACTCCGGTGGGAAGAAGGTGATCCAGAGTCGTGAACGACTGCAGCCGATGATGGGCTGGGTGCAGAGCACCCCGATGCCGGTCGTGCGGGTCATCGGAGTTCTGGAGGTGCTCGCCGCGATCGGATTGATTCTGCCCCCGTTGACGGGCATCGCTCCGTGGCTGGCGATGGCGGCTGCTTCCGGACTCGTGCTGCTCCAGGCAGGCGGCATCACCCTCCACCTCGCCCGTGGGGAAGCCCGACAGATCGGCCTCAACGTCGCGCTCCTCGCCATCGCGGCACTCACGATCTGGCTCGGGACGATCTGGGTGCAGGCATAGGCACCGGCCCGCCGATCGGCCGCACCGATGCCCGCCCTGTCGGAATCGGCCCCGAAAGCGGACAATGGCAGTACCGCGAAGATCGGCAGTACCACACGGCGGTGGAGGTGCGACATGACTCACGATCTGACTCACGACGTTGCTCACGCGATCCGATTCTCCGGGTTCGGCGGGCCAGAGGTGCTCGAGGTGGTCGAAGTTCCGATGCCCGAGCCCGGCGAGGGCGAGGTGCTCGTCGAGGTGTTCGCGACGGGGCTCAACCCCGTCGAGAGCGGCATCAGGCGCGGCGAGCATCCTGAACGCTGGCCGGTGACCTTCCCGTCGTCGCAGGGCCAGGATCTCGCGGGCGTCGTCGTGGCGACGGGCCCCGCTGCCTCGGCGTTCTCGCGTGGTGATGAGGTCATGGGCTTCGTCGAACGCGGTGCGCACGCCACCCACGTCGCGGTGCCGGAACGACAGTTGCTGCCGAAGCCGCCCGAGCTGACCTGGGAGGTGGCCGGGTCACTCTACGTCGCCGGAACGACCGCCTGGTCGGCGGTCGAGGGGCTCGCGCTCGGTCCCTCCGACGCGGTCGTCATCACGGCGGCAGCGGGCGGCGTCGGATGCCTCGCCGCCCAGTTCGCCCGCATGCGCGGCGCCACGGTGATCGGCTCGAGTGCCGAGATGCGATTCGACTTCCTCCGGCAGTTCGGGGTGCTGCCCGTGGCGTATGGACCCGACCTCGCCGAACGGGTGCGGCCGATCGCTCCCGGACCGATCACGGGGTTCCTCGACTTCCTCGGCGGTCAGACCGAAGAGGCGATCGCGCTCGGCGTTCCCCGCTCCAGGATCCTCACGACCCTCGACTGGGACGCCGTCGAACAGGAGACGGCGGTGAAGGCGTACGCCGGAGACGTCGTGGCCCTCGGCAGGGTCGCCGCGCTCGTCGCTGCCCGGCGCGTGCGGTTGCCGATCGCCGATATCTTTCCGCTCGACTCCGCCGCCGACGCGTTTCGCGCCCTCGACCGCCGTGAGGCGCCGGGCAAGATCGTGATCGGGCTGCGCATTGTCAGCTACGCCAGCCAGCGTGTGCATGAGCCGGCGATCAAGGAACAGGATGTGACGCTCGGCGTGCCCACGCCGCACGAGCATCTCGAGGTCGAGGAGGCGGTGCCGCCCGCCATCCTCGACGGGAGCGTTCGCCGCCGTCGCCGCGAGCAGCGGCAGGCGGAGAGCGGGTCTCGGGCCGAGTAGGGGAGCGCGCGAGCCGTCGGGCTCGCACGTCGTCGTAACCGGAACCCCGGGACATCCGCTCGCCCATAGGATTGGGGGTATGGCCGACGGCTCCTCGTTCTATATCACCACGCCCATTTTCTATGTGAATGACGTGCCCCACATCGGGCACGCCTACACCGAGGTGGCCGCCGACGTGCTCGCGCGCTGGCACCGCCAGGCGGGCGAAGACACGTGGATGCTCACGGGCACCGACGAGCACGGCCAGAAGATCCTGCGCACGGCGACCGCCAACGGCGTGACGCCGAAGGAGTGGGCCGACAAGCTCGTCGCCGAAGCGTGGAAGCCGCTCCTCAAGACGGTCGACATCGCGAACGACGACTTCATCCGCACGACCGATGTGCGCCACGAGGCCAGCGTGCAGAAGTTCCTGCAGAAGCTCTACGACGACGGCCACATCTACGCCGGCGAATACGACGGCTACTACTGCGTCGGCTGCGAGGAGTACAAGCAGCAGTCAGAGCTCGTTCCGGGCACGGGGGAGTACGAGGGGCAGCTCGTCTGCGCGATCCACTCGAAGCCCGTCGAACTGCTGCACGAGAAGAACTACTTCTTCCGCATGTCGGCGTTCGCCGATCAGCTGCTCGCGCTCTACGAGGAGCGGCCCGATTTCGTGCAGCCCGAGTCGGCGCGCAACGAGGCGGTCTCCTTCGTGAGCCGGGGCCTCTCCGACATCTCGATCTCGCGCTCGACGTTCGACTGGGGCGTGACGGTGCCATGGGACGAGACCCATGTCTTCTACGTCTGGTTCGATGCCCTGCTGAACTACATCACCGCGGTCGGCTACGGCGAAGACGAGGCTGAGTTCGCCAGGCGGTGGCCCGCGCAGCACATCATCGGCAAAGACATCCTGCGCTTCCACGCCGTCATCTGGCCGGCCATGCTGCTCGCGGGCGGCCTCGAGGTGCCCCGCGGCGTGTTCGCGCACGGCTGGCTCCTCGTCGGCGGCGAGAAGATGTCGAAGTCCAAGCTCACGGGCATCGCCCCCGAGCAGATCACCGAGACCTTCGGCTCCGACGCGTTCCGCTACTACTTCCTGCGCGCGATCGCGTTCGGGCAAGACGGCTCCTTCTCGTGGGAAGACCTGGCTGCCCGCTACCAGGCCGAACTCGCGAACGGCTTCGGCAACCTCGCCTCGCGCGTCGTCGCGATGATCAACCGCTACTGCGACGGCGTCGTGCCGTCGGCCGGTACCTTGACGGCAGCCGACATCGAGATCGCCGGCGTCGAGCACCGGGCGACGGATGCCTCTTGGGAGGCCATCGGTCGTCTCGCGATCCACGACGCGATCGGCGCGGCCTGGGAGCTCGTCGATGCGCTGAACGGCTACCTCACGATCGAGGAGCCGTGGACTCTCGCGAAGGATCCCGCCGAGCGCGATCGACTCGAGACGGTGCTCGCCACCGCCTATCACGGCCTCGGTACTCTCGCCGTGCTGCTCTCGCCGGTGCTGCCGGTCGCGACGGCCAAGCTGTGGACCGCGCTCGGCGGCCCCGGCACCGTGCAGGAGCAGCGCATCGACCAGGCGAACGAGTGGTCGCTCGGCACGCAGGTGGCGCAGCTCGAGGCGCTCTTCCCGCGCGTCGAGGTCGCGGAGTGACTTTGCTCCCCGGGCCTGGTGAAGGGGCGGCGCACCTCAGGGTTCGCCGCCCTTCGACAGGCTCGGGGAGCAATCGGGCCGCCGAGTATCCGCCGCCGCCCGAGCCGCTGCCCGTCGCGGTCTACGACAACCACACGCACTTGGAGATCGCCGACGGCGCGCTCCCGCTCGACGTGCACGAGCACCTCGAGCGCGCGGCATCCGTCGGCATCGCAGGCGCTGTGCAGGTCGGCACGGATGTCGCGACGAGCCGCTGGTCGGCCCAGGTCGCCGCGCGTGAGCCCCGACTGCTCGCCGCGGTCGCACTGCACCCGAACGAGGCGCCCGAGCTCGAAGAGGCGGGCACGCTCGACGATGCTCTCGCCGTGATCGACAGGCTCGCAGCCATGCCGCGAGTGCGCGCCATCGGCGAGACCGGACTCGATTTCTTCCGCACCGGTGAAGAGGGTCGTGGTGCGCAGTTCCGCTCCTTCGAGGCGCACCTCGACATCGCGAAACGGCACGGGCTCGCACTGCAGATCCACGATCGCGACGCGCACGACGAAGTCGTGTCGACGCTGCGCCGCGTCGGCGCGCCCGAGCGCACGGTCTTCCACTGCTTCTCGGGCGGCGAAGAACTCGCCCGACTCGCGGCGGCCGAAGGCTGGTATCTCTCGTTCGCCGGAAACGTCACCTTCAAGAACGCCGAGACCCTGCGTGAGGCGCTCAGGGTCGCCCCTCGCGACCGCATCTTGGTCGAGACGGATGCCCCATATCTCACGCCCGTGCCGCTGCGCGGGCGCCCGAATGCGCCGTATCTCGTGCCTCACACGGTGCGATTCATGGCCGAGGTGCTCGGAGCCGAGCTCGACGAGTTCTGCGCGCAACTCGCGTCGAACACCGTGCGCGTGTACGGCTCGTGGCATGATGAGCCCGTGGTGGGGGCTGCAGTATGAACGCGCATCGGCATGAGGGCGAGGGTGTCGCGGTGTCGCCGCGCTTGCTCGGACCGGCCGAGATCCGCGATCTCGCCGAGTTGCTCGACGTCACGCCCACGAAGAAGCTCGGCCAGAACTTCGTGCATGATGCCAACACCGTGCGTCGCATCGTGCAGACGGCCGGCGTGCGCTCCGGGGAGACCGTGCTCGAGATCGGCCCCGGGCTCGGCTCTCTGACGCTCGGGCTGCTCGAGGTCGGGGCAACCGTCATCGCCGTCGAGATCGACAAGCGCCTCGCCGCCCAGCTGCCGCATACCGCCGACATCATGCAGCCGGGCACGTCGCTCACGGTCGTGACCGAAGACGCGATGCGCGTCACCGAACTGCCGGGCGAGCCCGTGCGACTCGTCGCCAACCTGCCGTACAACATCTCGGTGCCCGTGCTGCTGCACCTGCTCGAGCACTTCGACTCGCTGCAGTCGGGCATCGTGATGGTGCAGGCCGAGGTCGGGTACCGGCTCGCGGCCGAGCCCGGCTCGAAGGTCTACGGCGCGCCGAGCGTCAAGGCCTCCTGGTACGGACGCTGGCGCACGGCAGGCCAGGTCTCGCGCATGGTGTTCTGGCCGGTGCCGAACGTCGACTCGGTACTCGTCGGCTTCGAGCGAGCGGATGTCCCCGGCACAGAGGCCGAGCGTGTTGCCACGTTCCGGCTCGTCGACGCGGCGTTCCAGCAGCGGCGCAAGATGCTGCGGCAGTCGCTTTCGTCGGTCCTCGGCGGCACCGCAGCGCTGGCCTCGGCGGTGCTCGAGGCAGCCGGCGTCGCCCCGCAGGAGCGCGGCGAACAGCTCACGGTCGCCGACTTCCTCCGCATCGCCCGCGCGGCCTGATCACGCGCTAGCGTGGTGCCGTGGGGAAGCAGGGTGGGGTAGGGGTGTCGAGTCGGTCGGTTAGCGTGGACTCATGACGATCGCGGCGACCGACGAGGCAGTGCACGTTCGGGCGCCCGGCAAGATCAACGTCTTCATGCGCGTCGGCGCGGTGCAGGCCGACGGCTATCACGACGTCGCCACCGCCTACCAGGCGGTCTCGCTGTACGAAGATGTGCGCGCCTGGCCCGACGATGAATTCAGCGTGACCTTCGGCGGCAGTGTCGATGCCTCGGGTCTGCCCACCGGCCGCTCCAACCTGGCGATCAAGGCCGCGAAGCTCTTGGCCCGCACCGCAGGCGTGCCGGGCGGTGTGCATCTCGAGATCGACAAGCACGTGCCGATCGCCGGCGGCATGGGCGGCGGGTCGGCGGATGCCGCGGCCACCCTCGTCGCGTGCGACGCCCTCTGGGGCACCGCACTTGCCAAAGAGGAACTGCACGCCCTCGCGGCGAAGCTCGGCGCCGACGTGCCCTTCGCCCTCTCGGGCGGCACCGCCATCGGTACGGGGCGGGGCGATCGCCTGAGCCCCGCGCTTGCGACCGGTTCGTTCCACTGGGTGCTCGCCGTCGCCGAGTTCGGGCTGTCGACGCCGGCGGTCTACCGCGAGCTCGATCACCAACGGGAATCCCGCCTCACCCTCGTGCCCGACGGCACGCCACCCGTCGTCGACACGGCGGTACTGCATGCACTCCGGGCGGGCGATGCCGCACGCCTGGCCGAGTCGTTGCACAACGACCTGCAGGCGGCGGCACTGAGTCTCGCGCCCGGGCTCGGGGGGATCCTCGAACTGGGCGAGGCGCATGGGGCGCTCGCCGGACTCGTCTCCGGGTCGGGGCCGACGGTCGCGTTCCTCGTCGAAGACACGGACGCCGCCCTCGAGCTGCAGGTCGCACTCTCCGCCGCTCGGCTCAACGCGGTGCACGTGCACGGGCCGGTGCACGGGGCGCGCATCATCTAGGTGCACTGGCCAGAGCGTGTCCTCTGATGTGCAGGGCCGGATGAGGATCGCGGCCGCGCCCAGTCAGGGGCGGCGAGCCCTTCGGAACCCGTTCAGGGCGCTCCATCCTGTGAGCGCGATCGTGCCGGCCACCAGGCACACCGCGATCACGCGCTGCGCGTCGAGATCGATGTCGATGAACTCCACGAACGACGGGTCGAAGAGCCGTCCGGTCACCGTCAGGCCGATGATGAGCACCGCCCACGCGGTCGCGATCACGGCGTTCAGGACGGCGGCGCCGATCGTCCACCGGCCGAACGCCCGCGCCCGCGCCGTCACGAGCGCCCCGGCGGCGATCAGCACGATGCCGAGGATCAAGCTCCACGGCCAGAGCACCGGGTCGAGCACCGACATCCGCCCGACGTCCGGGATATCCCACGGCACGCTGACGAAGACGAGCCCGGCCACCGCCAGGACCACCCCGACGATGCCCACCACCCGCTCGGCGCGGCTCGACGGCTTTCCCTCGTTCGGGTCACGGGCCGGGAGGGAGTCGACCGTCCACGGTCCGACCGGCGCATCGGCTCGGTCCAGCTTGACGTAGGTGATCGTGGTGATGGTGAAGATCCACGCTCCTGCGGTGAGCGTGATGCCGACCATCGGCCCGACGATCCCCCAGAAAGGTCTGCCCTCGACGGCGAAGCCGATCGCCACCCCGAGCGCGACGGCCGGCAGTGCGCTCCAGAGGATGATCCGCAGGATCCGCCGCCACGTCGGGTACCACCGAGGGCCGAGGAGGTGAAGGGGTCGGTCGGCGTAGCCGGCGGCGAGGACGGCGGGGTCGCCGAGCCCGTTCAGCACCGCCTTCTCGGCGGCGGCCGGCTCTTCGCCCTGCTCGATGCGATCGTCGATCTGGTCGCGGATAGACGCCCGCAGCTCGTCGGCGTGGTCGTCGCGCCCGTCGACCGGCATCGTTCTCGTCGCTGCTTCGACGTAGCGTTCGGTGTACTCGTCCCTGGTGATCGGTTCGCGGGTCATCTCGGTTCTCTCTCGGTCAGTCGGCCAGCGCGTCGATGGCCCGGGTCAGCGCGCGCCAGTCGGAGGTCAGCGTGTCGGCGAGGCGGTCCCCCGCATCGGAGGTGCGGTAGAACTTGCGGGGCCGGGTCTCGTCGGTGTCCCACTCGCTTGTCAGGCAGCCCTGCTTCTCGAGCCGGCGCAGCAGGGGGTACAGCGTGCTCGCGTCGGTCTCGAAGCCGCGCACAGCGAGGTCTTCGAGCAGCCCGTAGCCGTATCCGGGCGTTCGCAGGATCCGCAGACACGCAAGGACCACGGTGCCGCGCCGCAGCTCGTGGCGGTGCGTCTCGGATCCCTCTGGCGCGCTCATGCCGACGATATTACTGTGCGTCACACACTATTGCAACTGAACCCAGTAATGCCGAAGGCGGGTCTCTCTCTCGGCGTAGCCAGCCGCCACCGTAACGGGAGAGACGTCTAGTCGTTGGGGGACCCGCTGGCACCCCGGCCCCTGCCGCGCCGCCGCTGGCTCGGGTCGGTGAGCCAGGGGAGGGGGAAGGCCCCGTTGGGCGCATACACGTCGGTACCCGGCGGCACGACCTCGTCGATGCGATCGAGCACGTCGTCGTCGAGCTCGACCCCGACCGATTCGAGCAATGATTCGAGCTGCGACATGGTGCGCGGCCCCAGGATGACCGAGGTGACTGCGCGGTGGGCGAGCGGGAACGCGACAGCCAGTGCAGGTAGCGACGTGCCGAGCTCTTCTGCGATCGGGAGCAGCTGTTCGACGACGTCGAGCTTGCGTGCCGTGATGGGCTCGTCCGGATCGAACCAAGCGGGGCGGAGAGCGGCGCGCCCTTCGGGGGCCGGGGTGCTCATGCCGCGCCGATATCGCCCGGTGAGGAACCCGAACGCGAGCGGGCTCCAGGTCAGCACCCCCATTCCCCAACGCTCCGCGACGGGCAGCACGTCGCGCTCGATGCCGCGCGCCAGGATGTTGTAGGGCGGCTGCTCGGTGCGGAACCGCATGAGGCCGCGTGCTCCGGCGACCCGGTGCGACTCGACGATCTCGTGGGCGGCGAACGTCGAGCAGCCGAAAGCGCGGATCTTCCCGGCATGAACGAGATCGGTGAGTACCCCGAGCGTCTCCTCGATGTCGGTGTCGAAGTCGGGTCGGTGCACCTGGTAGAGGTCGAGGTAGTCCGCGCCGAGGCGGGTCAGGCTGGCCTCCACAGCGCGGACCAGGTGGCGCCGGGAATTGCCGCTGCGGTTGCGTCCGTCCTCGAGCGCGAAGTGCCCCTTCGTCGCGAGGATCACGTCATCGCGGCGACCGCGAAGTGCTTCGCCGACGATGATCTCGGACTCCCCGCCCGAGTACATGTCGGCGGTGTCGACGAAGTTGATGCCCCGATCGAGCGCGGCGTGGATGATCCGCACGCACTCGTCGTGATCGGCATTGCCGGCAGACCCGAACATCATGGTGCCGAGCGCGAAGCGGGACACCGTCATGCCGGTTCGACCGAGCGTGGTGTATGTCATGCCGGCTTCGGTCATACCGGAGTCGGTCATCTCAGAGCTGCCCATGTGAGGAAGATATCTCCGCAAGGAGAGTTGCGCAAATACGCTTGCGGAATCGGTAGACTCGAAGCATGCAGCACGAGGAGTCAGATCAGGAGGACCCAGGGGATGTGCGGACCATCGACGATGTGCGTGCGCTCGCGGCGCTCGCGCATCCCGTGCGCTCGCGCCTCGTCGACGCATTGGCCGTCGACGGAGACTCGACCACCGGCGCACTCGCCAGTGCGCTCGGCGTGGCGACCGGCAGCGTGTCGCACCACCTGAAGGTGCTCACCGACGCGGGACTCGTCGCCCGCGCGCCGCAGGATCCGTCAGACCTCCGTGAGCGTCATTGGAAGCTCGTGAGTCGCGGTATGCGCTGGTCCGCAGGCCAGTTCCGCGACCGCCCGGCCGCAGAGTTCGCCGCGTCATCTGCAGATGCCGTCATGCTCGAGCGGCAGTTCGATCGGGCACGTGAATTCGTCGAGTCCGCCGAGTCGCCATGGGACGACGTCGCGGTCTCCGGGCACTACTGGCTCCGCCTGAACGCGGAAGAGCTCGCGGAGCTCGGCCGACAGCTCGACGAGCTCTTCCTGTCGTGGCGCCGACGCGACATTCCCGACGACGGCACGGACCGCCGCGCGGTGCACGGCTTCGCGCACGTGTTCCCTTCACGGCCCTGACCGCCCAGAGGCAGCAGGGAACGCGCGGGCGCAGCAGGAATGCCCAGTCTCGGCAGGAATGCGCAGGCTCGGCAGGAATGCGCAGGCTCGGCAGGAATGCCCAGTCTCGGCAGGAATGCGCAGTCTCGGCAGGAATGCGCAGTCTCGGCAGGAATGCGCAGGCTCAACAACCTCCCGGGACATCACAGCTAGGCTCGTCAGGACATGGCACATCTCCTCGGCGCCGAGCGCCTGCACCTCGAATTCCCGACGCGAGTGGTCTTCGACGAGGTGACCCTGGGCATCGACGAGGGCGATCGCATCGGCGTCGTCGGCCGTAACGGCGACGGCAAGTCCACGCTCCTGAAGCTTCTCGACGGCCGTCTCGATCCCGACGGCGGTCGGGTCACGCGCCGTCGCGGCATCCGCATCGGCACGCTCGATCAGGCCGACGTGGTCGACCCTGGCAAGACGGTCGCCGAGTTCGTCGTCGGCGGCATCGAAGAGCACGTGTGGGCGGGCGACGCGAAGGTGCGCGACGTCATCGCGGGCCTCCTCGGCGATGTGCCCTGGCACGGACAGATCGCGAACCTCTCGGGCGGGCAGCGCCGACGTGTCGGTCTCGCGGCACTGCTCGTCGGCGATTGGGATGTCGTGTTCCTCGACGAGCCGACGAACCACCTCGATGTCGAGGGCATCGCCTGGCTCGCCGGGCACTTGAAGCGCCGTTGGGCGACCGATTCCGGCGCCCTCGTCGTCGTGACCCACGACCGGTGGTTCCTCGACGAGGTGTGCACCGACACGTGGGAGGTGCACGACGGCATCGTCGAACCCTTCGAGGGCGGCTACGCGGCGTATGTGCTGCAACGGGTCGAACGCGATCGCTCAGCCGCGGCATCCGAAGCCAAGCGCCAGAACCTCATGCGCAAGGAACTCGCGTGGTTGCGAAGAGGTGCGCCGGCGCGCACCTCGAAGCCGAAGTTCCGCATCGACGCGGCGAACGAGCTCATCGAGAACGAGCCGCCGGTGCGCAACAAGGTCGAGCTCGACCGTCTCGCCGTCTCGCGTCTCGGCAAAGACGTCGTCGACCTGCTCGACGTCACGGTGCAGTTCCCGATGATGGATGTCGCGACCGGCGCCCCAGCGACACGGACCGTGCTGCGCGATATCGAGTGGCGCATCGCGCCCGGTGAGCGCACCGGCATCCTGGGCGTCAACGGCGCCGGCAAGTCGACCCTCCTCGGGCTCGTGACGGGCGCAGTGCAGCCGACGACGGGGCAGGTGAAGCGCGGCAAGACGGTGCGCATCGCCACGCTCAGCCAAGAGCTGAACGAACTCACCGAATGGGCCGACATGCGGGTCTCCGCGGTCGTCGCAGAGCAGCGCTCGAGCTATCAGGTGGGCGACAAAGAGATGACGCCTGGCCAGCTCCTCGAGCGGCTCGGCTTCACGACGGCGCAGCTGTCGACGCCCGTGAAGAATCTGTCGGGCGGCCAGAAGCGCCGCCTGCAGCTCTTGCTGATCCTCTTGCAGGAGCCGAACGTGCTGATCCTCGACGAGCCCACCAACGATCTCGACACCGACATGCTCGCCGCGATCGAGGACCTGCTGGACTCGTGGCCGGGCACCCTGCTCGTCGTTTCGCACGACCGGTACCTCATCGAGCGAGTCACCGACCGGCAGTTCGCCATTCTCGACGGGCATCTGCGCGACCTGCCGCGCGGCGTCGAGCAGTACCTCGAGCTGCGCAAGGCGTCGCTCGCTGAGCCTGTCGAAGCGAGCGAGGGCGGCGCGAAGCCCCCTTCGACGGGCTCAGGGAGCACAGCTCCGGCAGCTCCGGCAGCCCTCGCCGGCGCCGACCGGCGCTACGCCGAGAAGGAGCTCGCCTCGATCGACCGCAAGCTCGAGAAACTGGCGTCCCAGATCGCGCTGCAGCACGAGAAGCTCGCGGTGCACGACCAGGGCGACTACGTCGGATTGGCAGCACTCGGCGACTCGTTGCGTGAGCTCGAGGCATCCGTCGCCGACCTCGAGACCCGCTGGCTCGAAGTTTCCGAGTCGCTCGAGGCGTGACGTCGCAGAAGCTGTGACGATCTATGACCCGACTGGCGAGCGGGTAGAGGATCTTCGTTTACCGTAGTGATGCACCCGCGATCGCGGCATCGAAGCCCCCACCGTTACCAACCGTGGCGGAGCCATGCCTGCTCCACGCCATCAGCACTCGATCGCGTGGGCCGGAAGCGAAAGGGAATCCTCATGTCACAGCACTCGTCACGTCACACCAAGCTCATCGCCGCACTCGCCGCAGTGCCGCTCGTCTTCGGCCTCGCCGCGTGCGCCACGCCGGCGGCAGGCGACGGCGGGGAAGCCTCGAACGAGGTCATCAAGATCGGCGTCGTCGGCAAGGCCGACCCGCAGTGGGCCGCCTTCGAAGATGCCGCGGCCGAAGAGGGCATCGAGATCGAGCTCGTCGACTTCTCGGACTACGCACAGCCGAACCCGGCGACGACCGAGGGCGAGCTCGACCTCAACCAGTTCCAGCACATCGTCTACCTCGCCGACTACAACGTGTCCAGCGGTGAAGACCTGGCTCCCATCGGTTCGACCGCGATCTACCCGCTCGGGCTCTACTCGACGAAGTACGACTCGGTGAAGGACATCCCCGCGGGTGAGACGGTCGCCGTGCCGAACGACGCCTCGAACCAGGCCCGCGGCCTGCTCGTGCTGCAGTCGGCCGGGCTCATCACGCTTTCGAGCGGCGGCACGATCTTCTCCGACCTCGCCGACATCGACGAGGCGAACTCGAAGGTCAAGGTCACCGCGCTCGAGGCATCGCTCACGCCGACCTCGCTGCCCGACCTCGCCGCCGCGATCATCAACAACGACTTCGTCGAAGACGCCGGCCTCACCTTCGAAGACGCGATCGCGCAAGACGACCCCACCGATCCGAACGCGCTGCCCTACGTCAACATCTTCGCGACCCGCGCCGAAGACAAGGACAACACGACCTACCTCAAGCTCGTCGAGATCTTCCAGACCGACCCTGAGGTGCAGGCCGGCCTCCTCGAGGCGTCGGGCGGCACCAGCGTCGCCGTGAAGATCCTCGCCGCCGACCTCGAGGATTCCCTCGCCAAGGTCGAGGCCGACACCAAGGCCGCCAAGGGCTGATCGCGCACGCAAGATCGATCGCACCCCCTTCGGGCGGCCGTCACCGACACACTCGGTGACCGCCGCCCGGTTCGGCGTTGAAAGAGGAGTTTCACCATGGCGCTCGTCGCCCTGCGCAACGTCACCAAGACGTATCCCGCATCCGAGAAGGGCGGCTCACCCGTCGTCGCGATCGACGGCGTGAGCCTCGAAGTCGAACCCGGCGATGTCTACGGCATCATCGGCTACTCGGGCGCCGGCAAGTCCACGCTCGTGCGTCTCGTGAACGCACTCGAGCCCGCGACCTCGGGCTCGATCGAGGTCGACGGCCGCGAGATCACGACGATGCCCGAACGTGAGCTCCGCGGCATCCGTCTCGGCATCGGCATGATCTTCCAGCAGTTCAACCTCTTCAACTCGAAGACGGTCTGGGCGAATATCGCCTATCCGCTCACGGTCGCCGGTGCGTCGAAGGCGGAGATCGCCGCTCGCGTCGCCGAGCTGCTCGAGTTCGTCGGCCTGACCGACAAGGCCAAGAACTACCCCGACCAGCTCTCGGGCGGGCAGAAGCAGCGTGTGGGCATCGCCCGCGCACTCGCGACCTCGCCGCGCCTGCTGCTCGCCGACGAGGCCACGAGCGCCCTCGACCCCGAGACGACGGGGGAGGTGCTCGAACTGCTCAAGCGCGTCAATCGTGAATTCGGGGTCACGATCATCGTCATCACCCACGAGATGGACGTCATCCAGTCGATCGCCACGAAGGTCGCGGTCATGGACGGAGGCCGGGTGATCGAGCACGGCGAGGTGTTCGACGTCTTCTCGAACCCGCAGAACCCCTCGTCGCAGCGCTTCGTCGGCACCGTCGTGAAGGGCATCCCGTCGCCGTCGGAGCTCGCGGTGCTGCGCGAGCGTCACGAGGGCCGCATCGTCACGATCTCGTTCCGCGACGGCGACGCCTCGCAGGCCGCGGTCTTCGTCGCACTCGCCACCGCGGGCGTCGAGTTCGAGCTCGTCTACGGCGGCATCAACGACATCCAGGGTCGCGCCTTCGGGCATCTCACCCTCGCAATCAGGGGCACGGATGCCGCGATCGACGCGGTGCTCGCCGAGATATCCTCGCGCGTCGACGTGACGGAGGTGTCGTGATGGATCGCCTCTTCGAACTGCAGGGCGAGTTCTGGGTCGCCGCCGTCGAGACGCTGTACATGGTGGCGCTCACGCTGCTCATCGGTGGTCTCGTCGGGCTGCTGCTCGGTGTCGTGCTGTACACGACGCGACCGGGGAGCCTCCTCGCGAATCGCGCCGTCTATAACGTCGTGAACGTCGTCATCAACTTCTTCCGGCCGATTCCCTTCATCATCTTCATTGCAGCGGTACAGCCGCTCTCGCGACTCGTCATCGGCACCGGCATCGGCAACGATGCCCTCATCTTCGCGTTGTCGATCGCGGCCTCCTTCGCAATCGCCCGAATCGTCGAGCAGAACCTGCTCACCGTGACGCCGGGCGTCATCGAGGCCGCTCGCGCGATGGGCGCCGGCCCCGTTCGGATCCTGCGCACGGTCGTGCTGCCCGAGGCGCTCGGGCCGCTCATCCTCGGCTACACCTTCGTGCTCGTCGCGATCGTCGACATGACCGCGGTGGCCGGACTCATCGGCGGCGGAGGACTCGGCACCTTCGCGCAGGTGTACGGCTATCGGCAGTTCCAGCCCGCCATCACCTGGGCCGCGGTGCTGCTCATCGTCGTGTTCGTGCAGGGCGTGCAGTTCCTCGGCAACTGGCTCGCCCGGAAGGTGCTGCGCCGATAGTTCGGCTGGTCTGGCCGGCTACTCCTCGACCGCACTTCGACTGCTCCTCCTCAACGGGCAGATCGTGCGAATCGTCCACAACGAGGCGCGCTCCGCCATGGTGAGGCAGCCCGGTCGATGACGATCGTCGCATGACCCGACTCGACGCCGACGAGGCGACCCGGCTGCCCATTCCCACCGACCACGACGTGCTCGAGCGTGTCGCGATGCTGCTCGATCGTGCGATCCGCCGTCAGTGGTGGACCCTCTACCTCGATGAGCGCGACGTGCAGAGTCCGCTCATCATGCCGATGGCCGGCTACCCGGAGTCACCCGATGAGCCGACGCCCGAGTCTGGCACCGCCGCAGGCCTGATGGCGAGCAGGCTCGCGTCGATCGTTCACGAGATCGGTGCCGCGAAGCTCGTATTCGTCTGGGAGCGACCCGGGGGCGCCGAATCGACGCCGGCCGATCGGGCGTGGGCACGCGAACTCGGCGATGCCTGCCGCGCTGAGGGGGTCGCTGTGCGTGCGCAGCTGATCCTGCACGATGGGGGCGCTCGCTGGTTCGCTCCCGACGACTATGCGTGACGGGGACACTCGTCACGAACCTACGTGACACTGCCATGCGTGACACGATGCGCGACAACGGGCTGCGATGCGAGGTCACCGCGGTCCGATCACGCGGCTGAGCACGTTCAGAACGGGGGTGCGTCAGGGAATTCCACTTGGGAGGTCGGAGCTGGGTCGTATTTCGTCTGGAAGTCGACGCCGTGAAGCGCGGGCTGGATGCCATCACGCATGGTGTCGGCACCGGCACCGGCACCGGCACTGGCACGGTGCGGGGCGGCACTGTGAAAGTGCTGCGGGACTCGGAGAACGTTGCCGCCGGCTTCAACACTCTCGCCGTCGACCTCGATCGAGCGGGCCGGGTGGGTGATGTGCAGGCGACCTGCGGGGGAGGTCCACTCGAGGACTCCGCCGGCCAGATGCCGCATCGACCAGGATGACTCGTGCTTGAGGTGATGATGCAGCGGGCAGAGGTGGGCCAGATTGCCGAATGCGGTGCGGCCGTCATCGGCCCAGTCGGTGCTGTGGTCGAGATCGCTGCTTCTGGCGTCGCGCTGACAGCCCGGGAAACGGCAGGTCTCGTCGCGCACCTGGAGCCACCGCTGGAGGTCGGCCGGCGGTCGGTAGCTGGTGCGATCGACGTCGAGCACCGCGCCCGTGATCGGATCGGTCAGCAGGCGCACGAATGACGGGGCATCGGCGGCGAGGCGGCGAGCCGTCTCTGCGTCGATCGGACCGTAGCCGTCGAGGATGCCGGGGTCGGACGAGGAGCCGATGAGCGTGAGTACCGGCACGGTCACGTGCACGCTCGGTCGCACTCGGCCGCATGCAGCCGCGAAGGCGGAGTCATCGCCGAGCCCGCCGTACAGCAGAAGATCGCGTGCGGCGTCGGCGCGTGCGTTGTCGCGGGTCGATGAGGAGAGAGTCGCCGTGCCGTCATCGGTGCGCCCGGTGTTGCCATCGCGATCGGATCGAGCCGCGTGACGGTGGTGGCGTGCGGAAGCAACCTCACGAGCGACATGATCGAGGCGATCTCTGATGAGCAGGGCGTCTGCCGCCGGCAGGTAGGCGTGCAGCCAGGCCATGCCGTCGGGAGCCGGCTCGATCTCGACGCGACGCTTCGCCCGTGCGGCACGATGGCGTTCGGCGAGAGTTCGCGCTTGCAGTTCTTCGCGCAATGAACGTGCTCGGCGACGAACGCTCGGCGGCGTGTGGTCGGCCGCGTAGACCGCGAGCGTTTCATCGAGGTCGGCCCGGACGCGGGGTTCGTCATCGAGCTCGGCGGCAGCCTCGACGATCACGCGCGCATGCTGCAGGCTGATCGCTCCGGACCGCAGCGCCGCGAGCGTTGCGGGAAGCTGCGTCGACAGCGCCCAAGCGTCATCGATCTGATGTTGCATCGTGCGCTCGGGCACGTGCAGTGCCGTCGCGAGCTCGGCGGTGACGCTGCGATGCGCCATCTCTCGTCGTCGTTCGGGGGACAGCGTCGGGGCGACGAAGGCCTGCTCGGCGCGAAGCGCAAATGACACCGTCAAGAAGATCAGATCGACCCGCATCGCCGCGTTCATCGCTTCGATGCGCTGCGCGTGCACGGAGGCTTCGACGAGTTCGGCGAGGCCGTCTTGTGCGATCGCATACGGCGACTGCTCTTGAGCATCGAAGCGGCCAGAATCGTGCCCGGAATCACGCCCGAATTCATGCGCCGAATTACCGTCTGATCTGGTAATCACCGGTGAGGGCTGCATGACTCGATACTACCAGAATTCGAACGTATGTTCTGGGTATCTGCTTAGCTGAAGTGTGCCTTCGTTGACCCGGTCCCGGCATGTTCCGCCATGTCGGGGCCGCCCGACGCCTTCACGAGTTGCGATGCCCTGGATCCACGACGGCCCCTCTTCGCTAGCAAACTGAGACCGCGAATACAAGGTTGATCTTGATCAACATTCCGAGGATGGTGCAGGTACCAGACCAAGGAGGTTCGTTGAAAGTGTCGGCGACAAGGAACTCAAAGAAGATCGGTTTGCTGCTCGCAGCGGCATTCGCATTGATCGTTTCCGCCCCCGCTGCAGCCCAGGCCGCGACGACCGAGTATTCACCTGTCGAGTCCGCTCAAGCGTCCACCCTGGTCGCAAGCGATTCAGACGTGCAATATGTTTCGATTGCCGAGGCGGAAGAGCACTTCGGGTACGATCCTGATGCTCCCGAGAGCAGCGACATCACCGACGACAGTGGACCAGTGGTTACTCCACTTTGGTCTTGGTGGGGATGCGACTGGCGAGGCGTCGCAGATTATCCGCACGTGACCAATGGCGACGCATCGGTTCATGGCTATTGGGTCAAGGATGGCGGCACCTGCCCGGCCACGGGCACTGTGACCGTCGAACTCCAGGCCCTTGGATGCAGTTCCCTCGGGTGCAGCTGGATCACTCAAGCAACTTCCACCGTCGAGGGCGTCACTTCCGGATCAGGCACAGGACATTGGGCGACTCCCCACAAGGCATGTGCAAACTTGAACGTGGTCGGTTGGCGAGGTCGCGTCGATACCGCCCTAACGGATTTCTACGATCCCTTCGGTTGGGACGACGGTGTGCAGAAGGATCTGAACTGCTCCCCTGCATGAGTGAGGATGAGCAGATTCGTTTTGTGCCGAGCCGTGTGGACGAGATGGGGTCCGGAGCAGCCAAGCGCCTCCCCTTCGACATCGCAAAGCTGTCGGTGACTGGTCTGGTTATCATCTGCGAGCTCGACGAGCACCCGCGGGGAAAACCCAGACCGTCACTGAGTATGAAGATTACTCAGTACTTGCGATTGTCGGATGACTCGATGCTCCGACTTGACATGGACCGCGGAGTCTCCTCCTTCAAACACGGCAACGTGGAGGCCGTATCGTGGAAGCGCACGCCGGCGGATGTCGTCTCAGAAGTTCTGACGTTGGTAAAAGCCGATGACCCCCATCCCGGGTCGTTCCCCTGGGAGGAGTACGTGCAGGCCGCGAGGCTTCGCGGAGTCTCTACTCAGGCCGAGATCTTGCGCAATCTCCCGTGCACGGTCTTGCTATCAGACGAACTCGCAACGATTTTTGAGTTCTGACTGAAGAGTGGGGAATGAGGGACCGCATCACGCGCTACGGTCCTTCATTCCCGCACGCAGTCGTAAATCAGTCACTGTCAGTCATTCGCGCTGAGGTGTGGATTCGAGTCGGGGTCGAGGAGGTCGTCGAGCGGGTGCGGGTCGGTGTGTACGGCCTGTTGCAGGAGCCGGTAGAACAGCAGGCCGCGACTGGTCGCGTTGCGCCGGTTGAATCGGAACGTGAACTCGTCGAGGTAGTACGGCAGCTGATGCTCGGCGACGCCGTAGTGCAGGGTACCCGTCAGCCAGCGTTTCAGCAGTGACGCGGTCAGGTGCACGCCCGGCAGCACCGCGGATGGGTCGGGGGCGTTGTACCCGGTGGCGTACTCGTGCGCGTAGCCGAGATCGGACAGCCGGCGCATCATCCGGGCACCGTCGGTGTGGATCGTCGAGCCCTGTACGACGCTGTTCTGCGCGAAGGCGACCAGTCCGAGCGTGTTCGGCCGGTCCGCCACCCCGAGCCGAATCCGGCCGAGCTTGCGACCTGGCCCGGGCTTTTCAACGGCGACCATCACGACCGCCTTCGTGGAACTCGCGCCGGAGCGCCCGATGCTGACGCCGCCGACGAACGTCTCGTCCACCTCGACCACTCCCTGCAGCAGTTCGCGTTCCGGGCGCACCATCGCCCGGCGCAGTTTGTGCATCCACGCCCACGCCGTCTCGTACGACTTCAGCCCCAGGACCCGTTGCAGGCTCTGCGCGGACATCCCGTTCTTCTGCGACGTGATGAACCACGCCGCCGCGAACCACGTCGACAGCGGGGTACGAGTTCGATGGAAGATCGTGCCCGCAGTCACCGACGTCCGCCGCCCGCACGCCCGACACATCCACAAGCCCGCACCCGTCGCCCAGGATTCACGACCCATGCAGCCAGGGCAGATGAACCCGCCTGGCCACCGCAGCAACGCCAGATACTCCAGACACGCCGCGTCGTCGGGGAACCACTCGCGCAGTTCTTGAAACGTCCGCGGGTAGTCGACCCCGCCGACCGGATGAGCAGACTCAGCCACGGCCACGAGTCTACTTCAGTTAGACAGATACCCAGAACGTATGTTCGATGGCTGGGGAGAACTTCTCTGACCTGCGGCGCCGCCCCTGCTCGCACGCGAGCCGCACCGGTACGAGCCCGTCGCGCTCAGTCGAATCCGAGGCTGAGTTTACGCAGCAGCCCGGCAAGCCGCTTCTGTTCGGCTGCAGGCAGACTGCCGAGCAGTTCGGCCTCGGCATCGACGAGCCGTGTGATCGCTGCGTCGACCCGGGTGAGCCCGGCCGACGTCATCTCGACGAGGATGCCGCGCCCGTCGTTCGGGTCGGTCTGGCGCGTCACGAGTCCGCGCTCGACGAGCCGGTCGATGCGATTGGTCATGGTGCCGCTCGAGACGAGCGTCTGCAGCAGCAGTGCCTTGGGGGAGAGTCGGTAGGGCGATCCGGCGCGCCGGAGCGCCGAGAGCACGTCGAACTCCGACGACTCGAGTTCGGACCGGGTGAACGCCTGCCGTCTGGCGCGGTCGAGGTGCTTCGAGAGTCGCGCGACACGCGAGAGCACCTGCAGCGGCGAGAAATCGAGGTCGGGGCGCTCGCGTTCCCAGTCGTCCACGATCCGGTCGACCTCGTCAGCATCGGTCATCCAGCCATTATCGCGCCGCTCGGGTCGCGGAGTCGTTCACTTCGCATGCGCGAGTGCTTCGCCCGTCTCGAGCAGCGATCTCACCGCATCCTCTCCGCTCGGGCGCAGTGACGTGTGCACGTTCCGCGAGACGTGATCGGCACGGCGTTCAGGGAGCGCATCTCATGACATGGCAACGATCGGAACGCGTCGGAGTGGCCGAGGATCATGGCAGACTGGATGTCGCGCACGGGCGTCTGTCCGAGTGATCCGCCATAGTGTAACGGCAGCACGGCAGCCTTTGGAGCTGTTCGGTCCAGGTTCGAATCCTGGTGGCGGAGCCGGAACGGCCGCCATGCACCCCACAGACTGCACCGATAGGAATAGGCGCGAATGACCGACCAGAACCTCGCCATCATCGTTCTCGCCGCCGGCCAAGGCACCCGCATGAAGTCGGCGGTGCCGAAGCTCCTGCACCCGCTCGCCGGTGCGCCGATCGTCGCGCACGTGCTCGCCACGGCTCGCGCGCTCGACGCCGAGCACATCATCGCGGTCGTCCGCCACGAGCGCGACCTCGTCGCCGCAGCGGTCGAGATCGAACTGCCCGGCACGATCATCGTCGACCAAGACGAGGTGCCCGGCACCGGCCGTGCCGTCGAGCAGGCGCTCGCCGCGCTGCCCGCCGACTTCGACGGCGAGGTGCTCGTGCTGAACGGCGATGTGCCCCTCTTGAACGCCGACACGCTGGCCGCCTTCCTCGAGCAGCATCGCGCGGATACCGCGGCGGCATCCGTGCTCTCCGCCGTCTACGACGACCCGAGCGGATACGGCCGCGTCGTGCGCGACGACGCCGGCCTCTTCGATCGCATCGTCGAGCAGAAGGATGCGAGCGACGACGAGCGCGCCATCGCCGAGATCAACGCGGGCATCTACGCGTTCGGCGCAGCCGCGCTCCGCGACCAGCTCGCGAACCTGACGACCGACAACGTGCAGGGCGAGAAGTACCTCACCGACGTGATCGGTCTGCTCCGCGCGGCCGGCTCCGAGGTCGAGGCGGTGCCCGTCTCCGAACCGTGGCTCGTCGCGGGCATCAACGACCGGGCCCAGCTCTCCGAGACCGCTGCTCGCCTGAACGCGCTCATCGTGCGCGGCTGGCAGCTGAACGGCGTCACGATCGAAGACCCCGCGACCACCTGGATCGACCTCGCGGTGCGCATCGAACCGGATGTCACGATCCGCCCCGGCACGCAGCTGAAGGGTGCGACGGCGATCGCGACCGGCGCGATCGTCGGCCCCGACACGACGCTCGTCGACTGCGAGATCGGTGAGAATTCCGAGGTGAAGCGCACCGACGCCACCCTCGCCGTCGTCGGCCCCGGGGCATCCGTCGGGCCATTCTCCTACCTTCGTCCCGGCACGGTGCTCGGCGCCGACGGCAAGATCGGCGCCTTCGTCGAGACGAAGAACGCGAACATCGGCGAGGGCAGCAAGGTGCCGCACCTCTCCTATATCGGCGACACGACGGTCGGCGAGCAGTCGAACATCGGGGCCGGCTCGATCACCGCGAACTACGACGGGGTGAACAAGCACCGCACCGAGATCGGCTCGCACGTGCGAACCGGGTCGCACGGGGTGTTCGTCGCGCCCGTTAGGATTGCTGACGGGGTCTACACGGGCGCCGGTACCGTCGTCCGCAAAGACGTTCCGGCAGGCGCGCTCGCCGTGAATGTGGCCCCGCAACGCAACATCGAGGGCTGGGTCCAGAAGCACCGAGCCGGCACCGCGGCTGCTGAGGCAGCCGAGGCTGCCGCAGAGGCATCCGGCCCCGCCGCCGACTGACGCACCGGCAGACCGCGGGTGGAGAGGACAGAAATGTCGGGAATCGAGACCACCGGATCCAAACGCCTCGTGTTGGTGTCGGGTCGTGCGCACCCCTCGCTCGCGATCGAGATCGCCGAAGAGCTCGGCGCAGACCTCGTGCCGACCGACGCGCGCACGTTCGCGAACGGTGAGATCTACGCCCGGTACGACGAGAGCGTGCGTGGTTCCGACGCGTTCGTCATCCAGTCCCACACCTCCCCGATCAACGAGTGGCTCATGGAGCAGCTCATCATGATCGACGCGCTCAAGCGTGCGTCGGCCAAGCGCATCACCGTCGTTGCGCCGTTCTATCCCTACGCCCGGCAAGACAAGAAGGGCCGTGGCCGCGAGCCGATCTCGGCACGTCTCGTCGCCGACCTCTTCAAGGCCGCCGGTGCCGACCGCATCATGTCGATCGACCTGCACGCGGCACAGATCCAGGGCTTCTTCGATGGCCCCGTCGACCACCTCTTCGCGATGCCGGTGCTGCTCGAGCACTTCAAGGAGAAACTCGACCCGTCGACGCTCACGGTCGTCTCGCCCGACATGGGCCGAGTGCGTGTCGCCGACATCTGGAGCGACAAGCTCGGCGCACCGCTCGCCATCATCCACAAGCGCCGCGACCCCCTCGTGCCCAACCAGGTCTCGGTGCACGAGATCGTCGGCGAGGTCAACGGCCGCATCTGCCTGCTCGTCGACGACCTCATCGACACGGGGCGCACGATCGTGAAGGCCGCCGAGGCGCTCAAGGCCGCCGGCGCGACCGGTGTCGTCGTCGCAGCGACCCACGCGGTGTTCTCGAATCCCGCCACCGAGATCCTGCAGTCCGACGTCATCGACAGCGTGGTCGTCACCGACACCCTGCCGGTTCCCGAAGAGAAGCGCTGGGACCGCTTGACGGTGCTGCCGATCGCGCCGCTCCTCGCCCGTGCCATCCACGAGGTGTTCGAAGACGGCTCGGTGACGAGCATGTTCGACGGCGCGGCGTAGGCAGGTTCGCAGATGGCGATCACGACGCCTCGCCCGTGGCTCACGAGCTACGCCGAGGGTGTGCCGAGCGACCTCCCGGCCGAGACCAGCTCGCTCTCCGACCTCATCCGCTCATCCGTCGACGCCTACGGCGACCATGTCGCCCTCGAATTCTTCGGGCGCACCACGACGTATGCCGAGCTCGGCGAGCAGATCGAGCGCGCCGCCGAGGGCCTGCGGCTTCTCGGCGTGCAGAAGGGCGACCCGGTCGCACTCGTGCTCCCGAATTGCCCGCAGCACATCGTCGCGTTCTACGCGGTACTGCGCCTCGGCGCGATCGTCGTCGAGCACAACCCCCTCTACACCCCGCGTGAGCTGCGCCACCAGTTCGAAGACCACGGCGCGCGAGTCGTCGTCGCCTGGAACAACGTCGTCGAGACGATCCAGGCGTTTCCGGCGGATGTCGCGGTGCAGACGATCGTCTCGGTCGACGTGACTCGCGCGATGCCGTTCTCGATGCGTGCGATGCTGCGTCTGCCGATCGCGAAGGCGCGCGAGTCGCGCGCGGCGCTGACCACGAGCGTGCGCGGCACGACGACGTGGGAGAAGGTCGTCGGCGCCGACCCGATCGATGCGCACATCATCGGGCCAGAGGTCTCCGACGTCGCCGTGATCCAGTACACGAGCGGCACCACCGGCAGCCCCAAGGGCGCGACCCTCACCCACGCGAACCTCGGTGCGAACGCCGCGCAGGCCCGCGCGTGGGTGCCCGAGATCGAGCGAGGCACGGCCGTCGTCTACGCCGTGCTGCCGATGTTCCACGCCTACGGGCTCACGCTCTGCCTCACCTTCGCGATGAGCATGGGCGCACGCCTCGTGCTCTTCCCCAAGTTCGAACCCGACCTCGTGCTGAAGGTCGTGAAGCGGCATCCGCCGACCTTCCTGCCGGCCGTGCCGCCCATCTACGACCGACTCACCAAGGCCGCCGTCGCCGAGGGCGTCTCGCTCGACGGCATCCGCATCGCGATCTCGGGCGCGATGCCGCTCTCGGCGGCCGTCGTCGAGCCGTGGGAGGCAGAGACGGGCGGCTACCTCGTCGAGGGCTACGGCCTGTCGGAATGCGCGCCAGTGCTCATGGCGAACCCCGTCGCGCCGAACCGCAAGGCGGGCACCGTCGGGCTGCCGCTGCCGTCGACCGAGGTGCGGGTCGTCGACCCCGACGCTCCCGGCACGGATGTCGCCGCGGGCGACGAGGGCGAACTCATCGTGCGCGGCCCGCAGGTGTTCTCGGGCTACTGGCAGAAGCCCGAAGAGACCGAGGCCGTGTTCGTGCCGGCGACCGACGGCGGTGCCGACTGGTTCCGCACGGGCGACATCGTCTCGATCGACGACGAGGGCTTCGTGCGCATCGTCGATCGCATCAAGGAACTGATCATCACGGGCGGCTTCAACGTCGCCCCGAGCGAGGTCGAAGAGGCGCTGCGCGCCCACCCCGACGTCGAGGATGCCGCGGTCGTCGGGCTGCCCGACGAGCACTCGGGCGAGCAGGTCGTCGCGGTCGTCGTGCTGCGTGAGGGCGCGACGCTCGATGAGCAGGCGCTGCGCGACTTCTCCCGCGACGGCCTCACGGCCTACAAGGTGCCGAAGCGCGTGCTCGTCGCCGACGAACTCCCGAAATCGCTCATCGGCAAGGTGTTGCGCCGCGAAGTGCGCAACGGCCTCCTGAACAGCTGAGCGGCGCCGACATGACGTTCCTCTCCGCCGAGACCGCCCGCGCGCTCGCCGAACTCGTGGCGCTCGACGCGCTGCACGGCTTCGACGACGGCGGCACCAGCGGCTCCGATGATGAGACGGATGCCTCGCCGCTCGAGCGGCTCCGAGGCATCCGCTCGCTCAGTGCCGCTCTCGAGGCCGACCCGGCGTCGCTCGCCTCGGTACGCGAGGCACTCGAGGCCGGCCGGTCGTGGGACGAGATCGCGGATGCCGCGGGCATCAGCGCCTCGGCCGCGAAGTACCGCTGGGCGGGTGATGACGATGAGATCGCGGCTCGACACGAGGCGAGCCGCAAGCGCAAGCGCGAACGACCCTCGAGCGTGCCGACCGAGCTGCCCGGCCTCTCGGTGTCCGAGGCGGCCGCGAAGCTGGGAGTGACTCCGCAGGCGATCTACCAGCGGGTCACGCGCGGGCTGCTGCGCGCCGAGACGGTCGAGCTGCCCGACGGACGAAAGTACAAGCGGGTGTTCCTGCCCGAGGCGTGAGCCGGGGCGGACCGCCGCCGGTGTCAGCCGAGCGGTCTCACCTGAGCGGTGTCACCTGAACGGTGTCAGCCGAGCGGTCTCACCTGAGCGGTGTCGCGCCGGAGCGATCACCACCCGAGAGGACCGGCGGCATCGACGAAGGAGCCGGTCGGGCCATCCGCCCCGATCTGCGCCATGCGCACGATGATCGACGCACCCTCGGCGACGGACTGGTTGCCCCGGCCGCCGTTGAAATCGGTCGCCGTGTAACCGGGGTCGACGACGTTGACGCGGAACCTGGGGAGCGCCTTCGCGTACTGCGAGGTGATCATGTTCATCGCGGTCTTCGACGAGGCGTAACCGATGCCGATGATCGTGGACTCGAGCCGTTGCGGGTCGGTGGTCACCGCGAGCGAGCCCATGCCGCTGCCGACGTTGACGACGACCGGCGCATCCGATCGTTCGAGCACGGGGATGAACGCGTGCATCATGCGCACGATGCCGAAGACGTTCGTCTCGTAGACCGCACGCACCTCCTCGGCGCGGGTGTCGCGCGGTGAGGTGAACGAGCCGCTGATTCCGGCGTTGTTCACGAGCACGTCGAGCATGCCCTCGCGCTCCTCGATGAACTCGGCCGCCGCCGCGACGGAGGCATCGTCGGTGACGTCGAGTGTGACGTGTCGTGCGCCGAGTGCCGCGGCCGACGCTTGCCCGCGATCGGGGTCGCGTGCTCCGAGATAGACGGTGTGGCCGGCCGCGACGAGTTCGCGAGCGGTCTGGAATCCGAGGCCCTTGTTGCCCCCGGTGATGAGTGTGATGGTCATCTCCCCATCGTCGGACGCCGCGGGTGCGCCGACCAGTCGTCTCCTCGTCCTGGGACCGGCAGTACCACCCAGCTCGTCGCGATCCGCGGGATACTTCAAGCATGAGAGAAGACGACCGCGAGCTCGGCCGGATGCTGCGCACCTGGCGCGACCGGGCCGATCCTCGTGAAGTCGGCATCGCGCTCGGCCCGAAGCGGCGCTCAGCGGGCCTCCGGCGCGAAGAGGTCGCGCTCGCGGCCGGCGTCTCGGTCGACTACCTCACACGCCTCGAACAGGGTCGCTCGACGCATCCGTCGCCGCAAGTGCTCTCGGCGCTGGCGCGCACCCTTCGACTGAGCGTCGACGAACGCGACCACCTGTTCCTGCTCGCCGGCCTCCTCGCACCATCGGCCGGAGTCGTCGACGCCCACCTCACTCCCGGTGTGCAGCGGCTCGTCGAGCGCATGCGCGACCTGCCGGTCGCCGTCTTCGATGCACGCTGGTCCCTCATCACCTCGAGCCCGCTCTGGAATGCGCTCATGGGTGCTCCGCTCCAAGGGTCGGTGCGCGACCGCAACCTGCCGTGGCAGATCTTCACCGGCTCGGGCGGGCGCGTACGACACAGCCCGCACGAGCGGCGTGCGCTCGAGTCCGGGGTCGTCGCCGATCTTCGACAGGCGACCGCGCGGTATCCGCGCGACCGGGAGCTCGCGGATCTCGTCCACGGACTTCAGTCGGCCTCGCCGCGGTTCGCCGAATTGTGGGACCACGGAGAGTCCACTCACGCTGCCCTCCGGAAGAGGATCGAGCACCCCGAGCTCGGCGTGATCACCCTCGATTGCGACATCCTGACCGTGCAGGGGGCAGACCTGCGAATCGTCGCGTACTCCGCCGAGACCGGGAGTGCGGATGCCGCTGCGCTCGATCTGCTGCGGGTGATCGGCCAGTCCGCCATTCCCGAGTCGCCGGTGCACGCGCGAGGCTGAGCCCGCCGAGCCCTCAGGTGTCGCGTTCGTCGACGTCGATCGGGCGAGGGGCTCCAGGCAGGAGTCCGAGTTCGGCGATGAGCGTCGCGGTGCCGCTCTCGGCGACGGAGAAGCACTGCCAACCGGCGCCGTCCGGGCCGAACAACTCGAACGAGACGCGAGCGCCCGCGGCATCCGTGTCGAATTGCGAGACGTAGACCGCGCACGCGCGTTGTGCCGCTGCCTGAGCGGTGCCGTAGACCGAGAGCACGACGGGCAGCAGCATGGCGACGAGGGCGACGAGCACGGTGATGCGGATGATTCGGCGACGCCGCTCGCCGTAGACAGGGCCTCGGGAGTCGTCGTCGTCGGCACCTTGCAACTCGGGATACGGCTCGCTCACACGACACCGCCGGCGAAGATCGAGGCGATGCCGCCGAGGCTCGCGAGGAGCGTGGCCACGGCGACGCCGGCGAGCGCGCCGCGTGGGGGCGTGATCACGAGACGATGACCCGCGAGCTGGCGGCGTCGCACCGTGCCGATGGCCACTGCGCCGCCAGACGCCGCGAACAGCAGTGCCCCGACTGCGACGAGCCAAGGTTCGCCGGCCATGAAACCCGCACGCATCGAGAGCAGCGCGTTGACCGCCAGGGCCAGCGCAGTGCGGCTCCAGGCGAGCGCGGTGCGTTCGGGTTGGAGGCCCCGATCGCCCGTCGCGGGCACACTGTGTGCGGCCATGTCAGTCGTCCATCCTGAGTGTGTTCACGTCACGAGGAGGAGCACCACGAGCACGGCGCTCGTGAGGAGGCAGACGGCGGCGAGCCCAGGCAGTACCCAACTGAACGGCAGCGGGCGTCCGCGCCGGATCGCGATCTCATTCGCTCGCCATCTCGTGTACGACGTGACGCTGAGCACCGCGGCCACCACGCCCAACCCGACTGAGAGCACCGTGACGACGAGCCGTGGGTCGAGTTCGGTCGCGAACTGGTGCAGCAGCACGCCGCCCGCGAGGAGGGCGAGCGCCGTGCGGATCCAGGCGAGAAAGGTGCGCTCGTTGGCGAGCGTGAACCGGTAGTCGGGCTCCTCGCCCTCTTCGCGCCACTTCGGCTCGCCCACGGATGCCCTGCCTGCCTGTTCCTACTCGGTCGATCTGGTCGGTCGCGGTGTGCCGGTGCGTGTCAGCTGCATGCCGAGCCTCAGTTGCATGCCGAGCGTCAGTTGCATGCCGAGCCTCAGTGCGACGAGGGAGTCGTCTCGATCTCCGAGCGGTCGCCCGACCAGAGCGTGTGGAACACGCCGGGCTTGTCGACCCGCTTGTAGGTGTGCGCCCCGAAGAAGTCGCGCTGGCCCTGGATGAGCGCGGCGGGGAGCCGCGGAGCGCGGAGCCCGTCGTAGTAGGCGAGCGAAGACGAGAAGGCGGGCGTCGGGATGCCGGCCTGCGCCGCGATCGCGACGACTCGGCGCCACGCCTCTTGCGTGCCGGCGACGGCGTCGCGGAAGTAGGGTGCAACGACGAGCGCCACGAGCGACGGGTCGTCGGCGTACGCTTCGGCGATGCGGTTCAGGAACCGGGCGCGGATGATGCAGCCTGCACGCCAGATCTTCGCGATGTCGCCCTTCTTGATGTCCCAGCCGTACTGCTCGGCGCCGGCGACGATCTCGTCGAAGCCCTGCGAGTAGGCGATGATCTTCGACGCGTAGAGGGCGCGGCGCACGTCTTCGATGAACGCGTCGGCGTCGGCGCCGTCGACCTTCCACTCGGTCGAAGGGCCGGGCAGATCGACGGATGCTTCGCGCTGCGCGCGCTTCGAGGAGAGGCTGCGCGCGAAGACCGCCTCGGCGATGCCCGAGGTCGGCACGCCGAGGTCGAGGGCGTTCTGCACCGTCCACGCGCCGGTGCCCTTGGCGCCCGCCTCGTCGAGGATGACGTCGACGAGCGGCTCGCCCGTCGTGGCATCCGTCTGGCGAAGCACCTCGGCCGTGATCTCGATGAGGTAGCTCTCGAGTTCGCCGGTGTTCCACTCGGCGAAGATGTCGGCGATCTCGGCGGGGGACTTGCCGGTGCCCTGGCGGATGAGGTCGTACGCCTCGGCGATGAGCTGCATATCGGCGTATTCGATGCCGTTGTGCACCATCTTGACGAAGTGGCCGGCGCCGTCGGTGCCGACGTGGGTGACGCACGGCTCGCCGTCGGGCGCGATGGCGGCGATCGATCGGAGGATCGGGCCGAGGGTCTTGTACGACTCGACGCTGCCGCCGGGCATGATCGACGGGCCGTTGAGTGCGCCCTCTTCGCCCCCCGAGATGCCGGTGCCGACGAAGTGGATGCCCGTCGGGCTGATCTCGGCCTCGCGGCGGATCGTGTCGTGGAAGTTCGCGTTGCCGCCGTCGACGATGATGTCGCCCGGCTCGAAGCGGGAGACGAGTTCAGAGATCACGGCATCGGTGCCCTTGCCGGCCTGCACCATGATGATCGCCGTGCGGGGCTTGACGAGTGAGGCGACGAAGTCGTCGTAGCTCTCTGACGCGACGAGCCCGGCTTCGGGATGCTCGCTCGTCAACGTGTGCGTGCGCTCGGGGGAGCGATTGAACACGGCGACCGTGTTGCCCTCGCGGCTCGCGAGGTTGCGGGCGAGGTTCGACCCCATGACCGCGAGGCCGACGACGCCGATGTTTGCTGAAGGGGTGACAGGCACGAATGATCTCCTCGACACGGGATGGGTTCGTCATCCAGCGTAGTCCGAGCAGCCCTCACCGTTAAGCGCTGTTGCGGTGAGGGGCGACGGGTGGCGACGGGTGGCGACGGGTGGCGACGGGTGGGCGGCCGGCGTCACTCGCGCCGAGCGTATGCCGCGAGCGGCAGCGTATAGGTGAGGTCGATCGCGGTCTCGATCGCCTCGTCGTGCGGAAGGCGATGTTCTGCGACGAGCTTCGAGAGGTAGCCGGCGTCGATCCGGCGCGCGAGGTCGTGGCGGGCGGGGATCGAGGCGAATGCCCGGGTGTCATCGACGAACCCGCTGGTGTTGGAGAAACCCGCCGTCTCGGTCACGAGTTCCCGGAAGCGCGTCATGCCGGCAGGGGAATCGAGGAACCACCATGGTGCGCCGAGTTTGACCGTCGGGTAGGCGCCTGCGATCGGGGCGAGTTCGCGTGAGTACACGGTCTCGTCGATCGTGAACAGGATCAGGCGGAACCTGGGGTCGTGCCCGAACGCGTTCAACAGGGGCCGAAGCGAACGGGTGAACTCGACCGCCTCGGGGATGTCGAAGCCCTGGTCGGTGCCGTACGTTCCGAGGATCGCGTCGGAGTGATTGCGGGACACTCCCGGATGCAGCTGCATGACCAGCCCGTCATCGAGCGACATTCGCGCGCTCTCGAAGAGCATGTTCGCGGCGAACGCCTCCGACTCGGCCCGGCCGAGTTCGCCGCGGAGCGCCGCCGCGAACAGCCGGCGGGCCTCGTACGGTTCGAGCGGAGTCGTGTCGGCGGTGGGGTGGCCGTGGTCGCTCGCCCGGGCGCCTGCCGCCACGAACGCTCGGCGCCGGATTCGCAGCGCTTCGAGGAAGCCCGGGTAGTCGACGACTTCGAGCTCGGCGCTGACCTCGAGCGACTCGAGGTCGCTCCGCCACCCTGTGCGGTCGGGGAAGAACAGGCAGTCGGGACGGAAGGTCGGTACGACGCGCTCCCCCCAACCCTCCGCCGCGAGCGCGGCGTGGTCGGCGAGATCCGAGTCGGGCGAGTCGGTCGTGCTCAGTATCTCGATGCCGAACCGATCGAAGAGCGCGCGGATGCGGAATTCGGGGCGGGCGAGCTTCTCGGCGAGCTCGTCGTAGAGCGCGTCGGCGCTCTCACTGCTCGGTGGCTGCGTGACGCCGAACACCTCGACGAGGACGTGCTCGAGCCAATAGCGCGTCGGGGTGCCGCGGAAGTGCTTCCAGTTCTCGGCGAACCGTCGCCAGATGCGGCGATGGTCGGTCTCCACCGCCGACCCGTCGAGCGGGCGGATGCCGAGTTCACGGTGGGAGAATCCCTGCGACACGAGCATCCGCACCAGGTAATGGTCGGGGATGATGAGCAGCTCGGCGGGATCGCCGAAGCTCTCGTTGCGACTGAGCGCCGCGGCGTCGACGTGACCGTGCATGGACACGATCGGGAGCGAGGCGATCTCTCGATAGATCTCGCGCGCGATCGCACGCTGGCCCGGATCGACGGGCAGCGCGCGGTCGGGGTGAAGTGTCCATGGTGCAGGCAATGTCCGCCCCTCGTCGAAGTATCGGCTCGTGACGCGATGAAACAAGATGCAGTCTTGTTTCAGGCGTTGAACGTGCCGGCCTACCGCTGCGTACGGCATCTGATCCCACACTATAGGCGTATTTCTGCGGCCTGTCCTGATGGCAGATGTGGCCATCGACTCGATGGGAGGCATTCTGGGCGAACCGCTTGACAGAAGTTTGAAAAGGTTTGCAGAATGTATCGATGCCGGCGGCGTGCGCCGGTCGAAGCACAGGGCGGTGTGGCATGGCGGTGACGATCAGAGACGTGGCGAAGGCCGCCGGCGTGTCGATCTCGACCGTCTCACGTGCCCTGGCCTCACCCGAGCAGGTGGCCGAACCCACCCGCACGCACGTTCAGCAGGTGGCCCGCGAGCTCGGATACCGTCCGAATCGCGCCGCGAGCGGGCTCATCACCGGGCGCACTGGATGCCTCGGTCTCGTCGTACCCGACCTCGAGAACCCGTTCTTCGGCTCGATCAGCAAGGGCGTGCAGGATCGCGCCCGAGCCGCGGGCTACGCGGTGTTCATCGCCGACAGCGATGAAGACCCGGTGCTCGAGGCGGAGGTCGTGCGCAGCCTTGCGAAACAGGTCGACGGCGTCATCCTGGCTTCGGCGCGAGGCAGCGAAGAGGCGGTGCTCTCGCTCGCCGCCGAGACGCCGCTGGTGCTGCTGAATCGGTCGGTGCCTGGCGTACCCTCGATCAATTTCGACAATGCGAGCGGTATCCGCGCCATCATGGCGCACCTGGTCGCGCTCGGGCACCGGTCGATCGCCTATGCGGCCGGCCCGCCGAGTTCCTGGTCCAACGCGCAACGCGCCGAGGCGTTCACCGCGTTCGGCCAGGCGGATGCCGGGCTCACGCTCGTCGAGCTCGGCACCTTCCCGCCATCGTTCGCCGGCGGAGTTCAGGCGGCCGACCTCGCGATCGCCTCCGGCGCGACCGCCGTGGTCGCGTACAACGACCTCATGGCACTCGGCCTCCTCGATCGGCTGCGCCAACGCGGTGCCCGCGTTCCCGATGACTTCAGTGTCACCGGGTTCGACAACATCCCGGTGTCCACCATGATCTGGCCGAATCTCACGACCGTCGAGAACCCGCGGGTGCAGATGGGTCGATCGTGTGTCGACACGCTGCTCGATACGGTGCTCGGCCGTTCGACCGAGACGAAGCAACTCCCCGACGTACCCGTGCAGCTCATCGTGCGGCAGTCGACCGGCGTCGCGCCCGTCGCGATCGCAGAGCACACCCCCCATTCGGGCGCACTCAGCGTCTGAGCTCCTTCCAGACAGCGGTGTCTGGAACCCAGAGAAGAGGAAGGACCACCAATGCGCATCCGACGTACCACCCAGATCGCGGCTGCACTCGCTGCTGTCACGGCCCTCGCGCTGACCGGCTGCACCGCCCCGAACACGGGCGGCGGCGACGCGAGCGCGGCGAGCGACCCGAACGAGGTACCCGACAAGCCCTCGGCGCCGGTCACCCTGAACATCCTCGACGTCGCGGGCAACCAGAAGCTCACCGGCCCGATGATCGACGAGTTCATCAGGGAGTACCCCGACGTCATCTCCGCCGTCACCTGGGAGAGCGCCGGCGCACCCGACCTCGTCGGCACCATCAAGCCACAGGTCGACAGCGGCAACCTGTCGGTCGATCTCGTGATGAGCGGCACCGACGGCCTGTCGGCGGGCATCGCCCAAGACCTCTGGATCCCATTGGTCACCGATTACGGCGATCGCGTGTCGAACCAGGAGAACTACCTCGAACCGGCTGCGGCCATGCAGGAACTCTCAGAGGACTACGGGGTCGTCACGACGTACTACCCCTCCGGGCCGCTGCTGCAGTACGACCCGGCCGTCGTCACCGACGTGCCGTCGACACCCGAGGAACTGCTCGAGTGGGCGCAGGCGAATCCGGGTAAGTTCGGGTATGCACGGCCCGCGAACTCGGGCCCCGGCCGCACGTTCCTGCAGGGGCTGCCCTACATCCTCGGCGACGACGATCCCGGCGATCCCGAGAACGGTTGGGACAAGACCTGGGCCTACCTCAAGGAACTCGGCGCCACGATCGACAACTACCCGACGGGCACCGGCCAGGTCATCACCAACATGGCCGATGGAAGCTGGGCGCTGATCCCCACCACCACGGGTTGGGACATCGAGCCTCGCGCGACGGCGAAGGAGCCGGCGACGATCGAAGCCGCGCCGTTCGACGACTTCACCTGGGTGACCGACGCGCACTATGCGCTGGTCCCGAAGGGGCAGTCCGCCGACAAGTTGTCGGCGATCCTGCTGCTGCTCGAGTACATCCTGACTCCCGAGGTCAACGCGATGGCCTATGACAGCGGGTACTTCTACCCCGGCCCAGCGGTCGAGGGTGCGACGCTCGACAAGGCGCCGCAGGCGAGCCAGGACCTGATTGCCGAGTTCGGTCGTGACTGGTACGACGACCTCATCGAAGAGATGCCGAAGGCGACCCCATTGCCCGCCGAGCAACTCGTGAAGGCGTTCGACATCTGGGACCGCGAGATCGGTGCCGGGAAGTACGAGGCGCAGTAGATCATGCCACTCACGGCCAATGCATTCGAGTCCCTCGAGCTGAACGACGTCGGGCGGAGCTTCGGCGGTCGAGCGGCGTTGGTCGACCTCAACCTGACGATCCGAGCGGGGGAGTTCATCGCCCTGCTCGGACCGTCGGGCTGCGGCAAGTCGACGGCGCTGAACTGCCTCGCCGGGCTGCTTCCGCTCACCCATGGCGAGATCCGCATCGACGGTAAGCGCATCGACGTGCTGCCGAGCGAGAAGCGGGACTTCGGCATGGTGTTCCAGAACTACGCACTGTTCCCGCATCTCTCCGTCGCGAAGAACATCGCGTTCGGTTTGCAGATGCGCAAGCTGCCGCGCACGGAGATCAACCGCCGGGTGGCGGAGGGCCTCGCGCTCGTCAAGCTCGAAGAGCACGCGAAGAAGCTGCCCGGCCAGCTCTCGGGCGGACAGCAGCAGCGCGTCGCGATCGCTCGAGCCATCGTGCTCGAGCCGCGGCTCGTGCTCATGGACGAACCGCTCTCGAACCTCGACGCGAAGCTCCGGCTCGAGATGCGCACCGAGATCCGGCGGCTGCACCAGTCGCTCGGCCTCACCACCGTCTACGTCACGCACGACCAGGAGGAGGCGCTCTCGCTCGCGGATCGCCTCGTGGTGCTGCGGGAGGGTCGCGTGCAGCAGATCGGCACGCCCGAGGAGCTGCACGACCATCCCGCCAACTGGCACGTCGCCGACTTCATGGGCTATCGCAACCTTCTCGACCTCACCGTCGAGACCGTCGACGGACACCATGCCCGTGTGTCGGGCGACGGGCTCTCGCTCGTCGGCCGCCCAGTGCAGCATGTCGCGGTCGGCGAGCGCATCCGGCTCGCCATCCGGCCCTCCGACCTGACCGTGCACACCGCGGCCACGCCGCCGGCGAATGCCATCGAGGCAACGGTCAACGTCGTGGAGTACCAGGGCAGGGAGTTCGCGGTCGGCGTCACCACACGCGAGGGCGTGAACCTGCACGTGCACGCGGATTTCGCACCTGCACCCGGGGCCACGGTGACCCTCTCGGTCGACCCCGACCGCGCGCTCGTGTATCGCAGCGCGCTCGACGGCGCACTCGACCCCGCCCCGGTCGAGCGGGCTCCGCTCGCGGAGGTGCGGGGATGACCTCGTCGACGGATGCTGCTTCGCGGTCGAAGAGCTCGGCGAGCCGCAGGCACCGGCTCGCCGAGCGCGGCATCGACCCGAAACTCTGGCTGCTGGCTCCGGCGGTGGTCTTCGCGCTCGCCCTGTTCGTCTATCCCTTCGCGTACGGCATCGGGCTGACCCTTCAGCCGCTCGCGACCACTCAGCAGAGCTGGGGCGGCGGGCCGTTCGCCAACTACATCGCGTTCTTCCAGGACTCGTTCATCTTCGACTCCGTGTGGCTCACGATGCGGCTCGCGTTGCCGGCGGCGCTGTTCAACGTGATCGTCTCGATTCCGATCGCCTACAAGCTGCGCGGCAAGTTCAGGGGAAAGCGCACGATGCAGACGCTCCTCGTGCTGCCGATCGCACTGGGAACGGTGCTCACGGCGCAGGGACTGCTGATCTTCGCGGGGCGGCAGGGCTGGCTGAACCGATTCCTGCTCGACATCGGGGTCATCTCGGAGCCGTTGCAACTCGTGAACAACTACCTCGGCGTCTTCTTCTCACTTGTGATCTCGGGATTTCCGTTCGCGTACCTGTTGATCTCCTCGTACCTCTCGGGCATCGACCCGTCGCTCGAAGCGGCCGCGAAGACGCTCGGTGCGAACTGGCAGCAACGCTTCCGGCGCATCACGCTTCCGCTGCTCGCACCGGGCCTCGCGACGACCTTCATCCTCACCTTCGTGCTCGCATTCAGCGTGTTCCCCTCGGCGAGACTCGTGGGTGACGCGGCAGGCGAGACGCGCGTGCTCGCGCTGATGGCCTACCGCTCGTTCGCCGAGCAGCTCGACTACAGCATGGCTTCCACCATCGCCATCATGATGGGCGTCGTCGAACTGATCGTCATCGCGATCGTGTTCCTCGGCCGTTCCTTCCTCTACAAGGGTTCGACAGGAGGGAAGGGCTGATGTCCGTCTCCACACTCACCACGCCTCCCGCGAATGCGGCGCCCCCGACCGAATCGGTCGACATCTCCGGAACCCAGCGCGGCAAGCTGCCTCCCGGCGAGCGCTTGCTCGCCGCCTCCCCAGGCACATGGTTCGTCTGGGCCGGCATCGCGGTGTTCTTCGTGTTCCTCTTCGGCATCGTGCTGAGTGTGCTCGTGGACTCACTCGGCAAGCCCTGGTTCAACACGTGGCTGCCCGAGACCTTCACGCTCAACTGGTACGCGGAGGCCTGGACTCGCTTCGACCTCGGCCAGATCATCGGTGTGACGCTCCTCGTCGCGTTCGCGGTGATCGTGGTGTCGATCCTCGTCGGCGTGCCTGCCTCGTACGTGCTGGCGCGCAGCAACTTCCCGGGCAAGCGGCTCGTGCTGCTGCTGTTCCTGCTCCCGATCCTGATTCCGCCGATCACCTTCGGCATCCCGCTCGCGACCGTCATGTACAACTTCGGCCTCGGTCGCACGATCCTCGCCGTGATCCTCGTGAACCTCGTGCCGTCGATCCCGTTCGTGATCATCACGATGACGCCGTTCATCGAGCAGATCAACCCGTCGATCGAGAACGCCGCTCGCATGTGCGGGGCGAACATGATGCAGGTCTTCACCAAGATCCTCGCGCCGCTCCTGATCCCCGGGATCCTCGCGGCGGGCATCCTCGTGCTCGTCCGAACCGTCGGGATGTTCGAGCTCACGTTCCTCGTGTCGGGTCCGACGTCCGACACGCTCGTGGTCGCGATCTACCGGGCCATGACGAGCGCCGGCGGCGGCGAGGCACGACAGTTGATCTCCTCGATGGGCGTGGTCTACACCGGCCTGATGCTCCTCATCCTGATCATCGCTCTGCGCTTCATCAACCCGACCCAACTCGTGGCCCAGGTCAAGGAGTCCCGCGATGAGTGATGCGGCGCCGCCGCGTCTGACTCGCGAGGCGCTCGCGGCGCTGCCGCCCTCGAAGGTCCCCGCAGAAGTGACCCGCCCTCGAGTGGATCCCGCCGAGCTGACGGTCGGCATCGTGCACTTCGGCATCGGGTCGTTCCACCGCAGCCATCAGGCTTTGCTGACCGAGGATGCCGCGGCCGCGACCGGCGAGACCCGCTGGGGGATCCTCGGCGTCACCGGTCGCAGTGACCGGGTGGTGCGACAACTGCGACCGCAGGATTGCCTGTACGGCGTGCTCGTCTCAGGGGAGCACGAGGCATCGCTGCGGCTCGTCGGGTCGGTCGTGGACTGCGCTTGGCCGGGCACCGAATCGGAGCGGATCGTCGCGACGCTGGCTGCCGAGTCGACGCAGCTCGCCACGCTCACGATCACGGAGCGGGGCTACCACCGGGCGGAGGCGGGCGGCATCGACCGGCGTCATCCCGGCATCGCGAACGACGTCGACCTGATCGCCGGCGAGCTCGCAGCCGCGCCGGGCGCATCGGCGTCACGCACCCCGCTCGGGCTCCTCGTGCGGGGGCTCGCCCGCCGTTTCCGTACCGGCGGCGGCCCGTTCACCGTGCTCTCGTGCGACAACCTCGCGCACAACGGTGCCGTCTCCCGTGAGCTCGTGCTCTCGATCGCCGAGACGGTCGGCCCCCGTGGTCGCCAATTCCGTACATGGCTCGAGGCGTCGGTCGCATTCCCGTCGTCGATGGTCGACCGACTGACGCCGGCGACGACCGAGGCCGACCGCCTGGCGGCGTTCTCGCTCCTGGGGCTCCGCGACGAGGCACTCGTCGTCGCCGAGCCGTACGCGCAGTGGGTGATCGAAGACGACTTCGCCGCCGGCCGCCCGCGTTGGGAGCTCGCCGGCGCGACCTTCACCGACGATGTGACACCGTACGAGCAGGTGAAGCTCCGAGTGCTCAACGCGACGCATTCACTGCTCGCCTGGCTCGGCTCGCTCAGCGGGTACGCCACGATCGCAGCGGCGATCGCCGATCCGCGCCTTCACGCCATTGCTCGTCGCGTGCTCGACGACGACATCCTGCCCACGCTCTCGGCGCCGGCGGGCATCGACCTCTCCGAGTATCGCGACAGCGTGCTCACGCGGTTCGCCAATCCGGCGCTCGCGCACGCCACCTCCCAGGTCGCGATGGACGGATCGCACAAACTGCCCATCCGGGTGCTCGGCACCGCCGCCGACCGGCTCGCCGCCGGTGCGGTGCCCGCGGGGCTCGCGCTCGTCGTGGCTGCGTGGATCGCCTACGTCACGAGGTCGCTGGAGCCGGATGCCCCGGCGCTCGACGATCCACTGGCCGACCGACTGCACGCAGCCGTCGGCACACCGGGCGCGCTCGCCGACGAGCCGGGTGAGCTCGTCGACCGCTTCTTCGCGATCGGTGAGGTGTTCCCCGAGCCGGTGCGCAGTTCGACGGCCTTCCGCGACGCCGTCGTCGAACAACTCGCCGTCGTGCACGACATGGTGGCATCCGCTCGGCGTCCGGGCGAGGCCGCGTCGTCGGTCAGGGGCTGAGGTCAGGGGCTGAGGTCAGGTGCTGGGCGCCGTACGGGGTGCCGGTCAGACCGTCTCATTCGGCCCCAGCACGCGGGGCCCCGAGGTTCCCGAGATGGCATCCGCCTCTCCTCCTTCCCAGATGGAGCTCATCTCGAGGAAGGTGCGTTGCATGATCCGCAGCATCGAGGCTTGTGCATCTTCGGGGTTGCCACGCTGGATGGCGCTGGCGACGTCGACATGGAACTGCAGTGCTTCGACATGCGGATTCGTCGGCATGAGCCCGTAATGAGTGCGACCTGCGAGCACCTCCTCGACGAGGGTGTGCAGCTTGCCGAACATCTCATTGCCCGAGTTGGTGAGCACCAGGCGGTGGAACTCGATGTCGAGTTCGAGGAACCGGTCGCTGTCGCCCTCCTGGCCCGCCGCCCACAGCTTGCCCGCGAGCCCCATGAGCTCGCTCGCTCCCGTGAGGGGGGCGCGGATGGCGGCGAGCCGCGCGGCCTCGGGCTCGACTGCCGTCCGCAGCTCCGTCAGCGATCGCAGCTGGGCGATGCGGCCGGGGGATGCGAGGCGCCAGCGGATCAACTGCGGGTCGTACAGGTTCCATTCGGACTGGGGCAGCACCTTGACTCCGACGCGACGCCGCGAGGAGATCATGCCCATCGCGGCGAGCACACGGAGCGCTTCGCGCACGACGGAGCGGGACACGTCGTAGCGCTGCTCGAGTTCGTCGATGCGGACGACGACGTCTGCGGGAAGCTCTCCCGAACACAGGGCGAGGCCGAGCCTGTCGAGGACCTGCGCGTGGAGGCCCATCACAGGGCCGGAGGGGCCGTGATCTTTCTCGACGGCCGTCCCTTTTGCATCGCTAGTCACGGATAAATCATACCGGACCGGCTTACGAGTTGAATAAGTATGACTTTATTTGTTATGGTGCCTGCATTGAGATGACGTAGCGATCGTGAAGTGCGGAATCTCCGTGCACAGAGGAGTGCATCATCACCAAGACACAGAGGAAGTCGTAATGAAGCGATCTGTCATCCGAATCACCGGGCTCGCGACCGCCGCCCTGCTCCTGGGAGGCGGGCTCTCGGCCTGCAGCTCGGGCGGCGACGGCGGGGAGGGCTCCGACACGGTGCGTGTCACGCTCGTCAACCACGTGTGGACCGACATCATCAAGGAGAAGATCCCCGAGTTCGAGAAGGAGACGGGCATCACGGTCGAGGTCGCCCAGTTCGGAGAAGACCAGCTCTCCGACCAGTACAACGTCAAGCTCAACGCGGGCACCGACGAGATCGACGTCATGATGTACCGCCCCCTCCAGGAGGGCAAGCTCTTCGCCAAGAACGGCTACATGGCCGACCTGAGCGACCGCGTCGCCGAGAGCAGCGACTGGGACTGGTCGGACTACCAGGAGGGCCCCGTCAACTCGACGAGTTATGACGGCCAGGTCGTCGGCGTGCCGATCATCACCGAGCAGGAGGTGCTCTACTACCGCAAGGATCTGCTCGAGGCAGCCGGCCTCGAGGTTCCCAAGACGATGGACGACCTCCTCGCCGCGGCGGAGCAGATCAAGAACGAGAACCCCGGCATCGCGGGCTTCGTGGCCCGCACCGGCAAGTCCGCGGCGGTCACCCAATTCTCGAGCTTCCTGTACAGCTATGGCGGTGACTTCATCGACGAAGACGGCGACGCGAGCGTGAACACGCCAGAAGCGAAGGCCGCGTACGAGACCTACGGCAAGCTGATCCACGACTTCGGCCCCGAAAACGTCAGCACCGACATGAGCTGGTCCGAGGCGATGGCCATCTTCACGCAAGGCGGTGCGGCGTTCTACACCGAGGCCGACAGCCTCTACAAGAACGCGACCGACCCCGAGAACTCGAAGGTGTCCGACACCGTCGGTTTCGCCCCCATCCCGGCCGGTCCCGACGGCTCCAAGGCATACAACGTGCCCTCGTGGGCGCTCGGCGTCAACGAGACTTCCTCGAACCAGGACAACGCCTGGAAGTTCATCGAATGGGCGACCAGCCAGGAGATGACGCTCGAGATCCAGCAGGCCGGCGTCCCCGGCGCCCGCGCTTCCGTGTGGGACGACCCCGAGGGAATCTCGACCTACCCGGCAGACCTCGCCGAGGCGATCGCCATCAGCACCAAGAACGGCGTCGGCCACGACCGACCGCTCGTCGTCAAGGTCCCCGAGGCGCGTGAGATCGTCGGCGATCCGATCGTCGTCGCCATCACCGGTGGAGACTCGGATGCCGCCGCGGATGCCGCGAACGAGGCGCTCCAGGCGCTCCTCGACGAAGAGAGCCAGTAGCAGCACCCAGCACCCAACCCCCGGATTCTCACTCACGAGGAGGTGAACGATGACTGCGACGACCAGTGCCCGTACATCGACGGAGACCGGCATCCGCCCATCGCCACAGAAGGCGTTCTCCGATTGGGCGAATCGCCGCCGCAAGTGGCTGTTCGCCTCCCCGGCGATGATCATCGTCGGCCTGCTGGTCGCCATCCCGCTCGTCTGGACGATCTACCTGAGCTTCACCAACTCCGAAGGATCGGTGCGCGCCGAGCACGAGTTCATCGGCTTCGAGAACTACGCCGAGGTCTTCACCGACTTCGACCGTTTCTGGCCGGCGGTCTGGCGCACCTTCCTGTTCACGGGCGGTGTGCTCATCGTCGAACTCGTGCTCGGCATGGCCATCGCCCTGCTCCTCTGGCGCCCGTTCCGCGGCGAGCGCTGGGTGCGGGTCGCCATCCTGCTGCCTCTCGTCGCGACCCCCGTCGCGGTCGGCATGATGTGGAAGCTCATCTTCGACCCCAACATCGGCTTCGCCAACCAGCTGCTCGGCTTCTTCGGCATCCCGCCGCAGCCGTGGCTGTCGGGCGAGCTGACGGCACTGCCGACCCTCATGTTCGTCGACATCTGGCAGTGGACGCCGATGGTCGTGCTCATCCTTCTCGCAGGCCTCACCTCCCTCTCCGACGAGCCCGACGAGGCGGCCCGCATCGATGGCGCCAGCGCGTGGCAGCGCTTCTGGTATGTCACGCTGCCGCTGCTCAGGACGACGGTCATCGTCGCCATCCTGCTGCGCAGCATCGACGCGCTCAAGACCTTCGACATCCTGTACGCGACGAAGGGCAAGGGCGGCGGCTCGTTCCACGAGGTCGAGACGCTCAACGTCTACGCCTACGGACTCAGCTTCGACTACAACGACTACGGCGTCGCATCCGCCGTGCTCATGATCTTCTTCCTGCTGATCATCGCGATCATGTGGGCCATCACGTTCAGAAGAAAGGAGAAGGCGTCGCAATGACCACGACCGTCGAATCGACCACGACACCGGCTCCCCCCGCGAGTTCACCGCCTCCGCCGCCGGCCCGTCGGCGCAAACCATTGCGCTCCCGCGCCTACACGTGGTTCCGCGCAGTCTCGCTCATCGTCATCGTCGTCGTCTTCATCCTGCCCCTCGCCTGGATGCTGCTGTCGTCGTTCAAGACGAACGTCGACATCTACGACGTCGGCAAGACGCTCGCGTTCACGCCCACGCTCGACAACTTCGCGAACGTGCTGGGGCGCGACAACTACTTCCAGTTCATCTTCAACAGCGCCTGGATCGCATTCGCCTCGACGGCGCTCTCCCTGCTGGTGGGGGTTCCCGCCGCCTACGCGATGAGCCGGTTCACCATGCAGAAGTCGGCGGGCATCGTGCTGCTGGCGCGCATCATCCCCGGTGTCAGCCTGCTCGTGCCGTGGTACTTCATCTTCGCGAATCTGCGCATGGTGGGCGACTACAGCGTGTTGATCCTGTCGCACATGTTCGTCGCGCTGCCGCTCATCGTGTACATCATGATGTCGTTCTTCGACTCGCTTCCGGAGGACCTCGAAGAGTCGGCGCAGGTCGACGGGCTCACGCCGATCGGCGCATTCCTCAGGATCACGCTGCCGCTGTCGACCCCCGGCATCGCGACAGCGGGAATCCTGTCGATCATCTTCTCGTGGAACAACTTCATGTTCGCGCTCGTGCTCTCCGGCGCAAACACGAAAACCCTGCCCGTGGCGATCTTCAACTTCGTGTCGTACGCGAGCATCGACTGGGGAGGGCTCATGGCCGCCGCCGTCGTCGTGACCGTGCCGATCATGGTCATCGCCCTGTTCACCCAGAAGTACATCGTGTCGGGGCTCACCGCCGGCGCGACGAAGGGCTGATCCCGCCGTGCTCATCGATCGCGTCGAGACCTTCATGGTCGCGCCCCGCTGGCTGTTCGTCCGCATCGAGACGGACTCGGGCGTCGCAGGCTGGGGCGAGGCATCCCTCGAAGGCCACTCGGCAACCGTCCGTACCGCCGTGGAGCAATTCGCCGAGTACTTGGTCGGGCGCGACCCGCTCACGATCGAGGACCACTGGCAGGTACTCAGCAAGTCCGGCTTCTACCGGGGCGGGCCGGTGCTCTCGAGCGCCGTCTCGGGCATCGACCAGGCGCTGTGGGACATCGCCGGCCGTCACCTCGGCGTGCCCGTGCACCAACTGCTCGGCGGAGCGGTGCGCGACCGCATCCGTGCCTACGGCTGGGTCGGCGGCGACGACCCGGCGGAGATCGCGGATGCCATCGGGGCTCAGCTCGATGTCGGGCTGACCGCGGTGAAGATGAACGCGAGCGGCCGGATGAGCCGCAACGGCTCGGCGGCTGAACTGGATGCCGTCGTCGAGCGGGTCGCCGCTGCCCGTGAGGTGCTCGGCCCGGCCCGCGACATCGCCGTGGACCTCCACGGGAGATTCACGCTCGCGACCGCGCGCCGTATCGCGCCGCTGCTCGAGCCGTTCCACCCGTTCTTCCTCGAGGAGCCGATCGTGCCCGAGAACTCGCATGCGATCGGTGCGCTCGTCTCGTCGACGACGATCCCGGTGGCGACGGGCGAACGGCTGTACAGCAGGCAGGAGTTCCTTCCCGTGCTCGCGGCCGGAATCGCCGTCGCTCAGCCCGACCTGTCGCACGCCGGCGGCATCAGCGAGGTGCGTCGCATCGCCTCCCTCGCCGAGGCCTACGACGTGCAGTTGGCGCCGCACTGCCCGATCGGGCCGCTCGCGCTCGCCGCATGCCTGCAGGTGGGTTTCGCGACGCCGAACTACCTCATCCAGGAGCAGAGCATCGGCATCCACTACAACACGGGCGCCGAGGTGCTCGACTACGTGCTCGACACGGAGCCGCTCAAATTCGTCGACGGCGCCATCGAGCGACTGACCGGGCCTGGCCTCGGCATCGAGATCGACGAGGCCGCCGTGCGTGCGGCCGACAGGGCGGGGCACGAATGGCGTTCGCCGATCTGGCGGCACGACGACGGTTCCCTGGCGGAATGGTGACGAGATGACCCGGAGATCTCGCCGGCCAGAGCCACTCTCAGCAGAATAGGATCCATCATGAAGATCGAACGCGCGGAAGTCATCGTCACCAGCCCCGATCGCAACTTCGTCACTCTCAAGCTGACGACCGACGAGGGCATCACCGGGCTCGGCGACGGAACCCTCAACGGCCGGGAGCTCGCGGTGGTGAGCTATCTCAAGGACCACGTGGTGCCTCTGCTCATCGGTCGCGATGCGTCGAAGATCGAGGACACCTGGCAGTTCCTCTACCGAAGCGCGTACTGGCGTCGTGGTCCGGTCACGATGGCGGCGATCGCGGCGGTCGATGTCGCGCTCTGGGACATCAAGGCGAAGGCCGCCGGGATGCCGCTCTACCAGTTGCTCGGCGGGGCATCGCGAACCGGTCTGCTCGCCTATGGTCACGCCTCTGGCAAGTCGAACGAGGAATTGTTCGACAGCGTGCGTTCGTACCAGGAACAGGGGTACCGGGCGATTCGGATCCAGACCGGGGTGCCCGGTCTCGAATCGATCTACGGCATCGCCTCCAATGCCACCCTCGAGGGGAACACGGGCGTTCGCTACGACTACGAGCCCGCCCAGCGCGGCGCGTATCCGAAGGAGGAGGACTGGGACACCCGCTCGTACCTGCGCCATGTGCCGACGGTGTTCGAGGCCGTGCGGTCCGAGTTCGGGCCGGAGCTACCGCTCCTGCACGACGGACATCACCGGATGACGCCGATCCAGGCCGCCCAGCTCGGCAAGTCCCTCGAGCCCTACGACCTGTTCTGGCTCGAGGACTGCACGCCCGCCGAGAACCCCGAGGCGCTGCGGCTCGTGCGTCAGCACACGACCACGCCGCTCGCCATCGGCGAGATCTTCAACACGGTGTGGGACTACCAGCAGATCATCCGTGAGCAGCTCATCGACTACGTGCGCAGCGCGGTCACCCACACGGGCGGCATCTCGCACCTGAAGAAGGTGCTCGACTACGCGGCGCAGTACCAGATCAAGTCGGGCATGCACGGGCCGACCGACATCTCACCCGTCGGCATGGCCGCAGCCATGCACCTGGGCCTCGCGATCCACAATTTCGGCATCCAGGAGTATATGAAGCACGGTTCGAAGACCGATGCGGTCTTCGAGCAGTCGTACACGTGGAAGGACGGACTGCTGCACCCCGGGGACAACCCGGGCATCGGCGTCGACCTCAACGTGGATGAAGCGGGAAAGTATCCCTACGAGCAGGCATACCTCCCATACAACCGTCTTGCGGACGGCACCGTCCACGACTGGTGAACTCCGGCGTGCTGAAGACCGCGGTGTCGAGGGCGCGCGACATCCGGTAGACTTGTCGATTGGACTTCGGCGAGGGATGCCTCACCGGTCGCGAGAGCGGGCGGCGGCATCCGTGATCGACGCGGTAGGAGCAGGCTCCACGGCTTTTCCTCACGCATTTGCGCACATTCGTTGCGCGCGTTCGAGTCGAGACAACAGACACACGATCTGGGCCGCCAGCGCCTCCAAAGCCGGGCCCAGCAAGGAGAAACAAATGGCTGAAGACAACAAGGTCGTCGCAGACGCGCGCGAATCGTTCGGCAAGGGTGCGGCCCGCAAGCTCCGCGCCGCCGGCAAGATCCCCGCGGTCGTCTACGGTCACGGCACCGACCCCGTGCACGTCGCGCTCCCGGCGCACCAGATCGGGCTCATCCTCCGCAAGGCGAACGCCGTGCTCGACCTGCAGATCGACGGCAAGAGCCAGCTCGCCCTCGTGAAGGACGTGCAGAAGGACCCGGTGCACCAGGTCATCGAGCACCTCGACCTCATCGTCATCAAGAAGGGCGAGAAGGTCCAGGTCGAGGTGCCCGTGCACCTCGAGGGCGAGCCTGCCCCGGGCACGATCGCCGACCTCGACCAGCACACCCTCTCGCTCGAGGCCGAAGCGACCCACATCCCCGAGCGCGTCGTCGTGAACGTCGAAGGTCTCGAAGAGGGCACGCAGATCCTTGCGGGCGCCGTCGAACTGCCCAAGGGCTCGACGCTCCTCTCCGACCCCGAGGCGCTCGTCATCAACGTGCACACGCCGCAGAAGGTCGACCTGGGCGAAGAGGCCGCTGCAGAGGCCGCCGAGGGCGAAGCGGCCGAAGGCGCTGCCGAAGAGGCCGCCGAAGAGCCGGCCGAGTAGCACTCGCACCACTGCACTCGCACCACCGCGTCGGGGCCTCGCCTCCCGCATCCGGGTACGCTCGGAATGCGGGGCGCGGGGCCCACGCGTTTCTCGCTCGCTCGGAGGTCAGATGGGATTCCTCGACCTGTTGCGCCCTCGCCGGAAGGACGACATCGTGGCCCAGAACACCTGGCTCGTGGTCGGCCTCGGCAACCCGGGCGCGCAATACGCCGGCAACCGGCACAACGTGGGCCACATGGTCGCCGACGAACTCGCCGCACGCATCGGTGCGCAGTTCAAGAGCCACAAGACGCCGTCGCGTGTCGCCGAGGGATTCCTCCGCCCGGGCGGCCCGAAGCTCGTCATCGCCAAGCCCAATGGCTATATGAACACTTCGGGCGGGCCGGTCGCGGCGCTCCTGAAGTTCTATTCGATCGAGCCCGAGCGCCTCATCGTCGTGCACGACGAACTCGATCTGCCGTTCGACACCGTGCGCTTGAAGCAGGGCGGCGGGCACGGCGGGCACAATGGACTCCGCGACGTTCAGAAGGCCACCGATTCAGCGCCGTTCACGCGCGTGCGCGTCGGCATCGGCCGCCCTCCCGGCAGGCAGGACCCGGCCGATTTCGTACTGAAGGACTTCTCGAGCGCGGAGCGCCCGAACCTTCCGAACCTGGTGTCGGATGCCGCGGACGCGGTCGAGGCGGTGGCGAGCGAGGGGCTCGTGGCGGCGCAACAGCGATTCCACGCACCGAGTTAGGCGCAAGACGGACCGGATCGGCTGGCCGCGGACTCAGATCAGCCCGCGGAGGAATTCCTCGGGCGGAAGGCCCTCGGCTTGGGAGCGTACGCGGAGCCGATCGAGTTCTTCGGTCGAGAGCTCGAGCGTGATGCTGTGCCACGCCTCGGGCTCGGGGTCGAGGCTGAACAGCGCGCCGTCGTCGAAGGCGGGCGCGACGGCGTCGCGTGTCGGTGCGGGCTCTGGTTCCGGTACGGCGTCGGCTGCAGGCGCGGGTTCGGCGATCGTCGCCGAGCCATCCGTCTCGCAGGCCCCGCTCCACCCCGGGCCGCCGGGAACCGACAAGCCGCGTTGATACGCCTCGGCGACCGCGCGAGCGCGCACGTCGGCCGCCTCGTTGAGCTCGTGACCCACGTGGCCCTTCACCCATTCGAAGCGGTAGCGGCGCCCGGCGATCGCTTCGTCGAGCTCCTGAAGGAGCTCGACGTTCATGACCGGCTTGCCGTCTGACTTGCGCCAGCCCTTGCGCTTCCAGCCGGGCATCCACTTGGTGACCGAGTTGATCACGTACTGGCTGTCGCACTGCACGAGGAGGTCATCGTCGAGGTGGGCCGTCGCGCGGAAGAGTTCGAGCACCGCCTTCAGCTCGCCCTGGTTGTTGGTGGCGTGCTTCCACCCGCCGGCGGCCCAGCAGTCGTCGTCGACGTACCAGGCCCAGCCGGCCGGGCCTGGGTTGCCGAGGGCGGATCCGTCTGCGGCAGCGGTGATCATTGCGGGAGCCTCCTGGCGTTCGACGTGCGCGCCCATCGTATCGGCGGGCGACGACGACGCCGTGCGCGCGTGCGGCGGCGGGTCGCGTGCGGATCGCCTCGGACTCCGCGAGGCCGGACGGTGTGTCGGACGTGCCGCGTAGACTCGTCGGGTGAACCTCCAAGGCTTTCTCACGGCGCTTTCGCGCGCCCCAACCGTCGACGCCGCGCTCGCCGAAGCCCAGAGGAACGCTGACTTCTCGGCCCCCGACGGTCTCGACGCCCCACTGCTCGCCGGCCTCCTGCAACGCCGCGCAGAGGCCGGACTCCCGCCGGCGCTGCTCGTCATCACCGCCACGAGCCGTGAGGGCGAATCCTTGAGGGCGTCGCTTGCGCCGTACCTCGCCGACGCAGAGTTGCTCGAGTTCCCCGCATGGGAGACGCTGCCGCACGAGCGACTGAGCCCGTCGGCCGAGACCGTCGGACGCCGGCTGCATGCGCTGCGCCGCATGCACGAATGGTCAGAGGCCGGCTCGCGGCATCCGCTCGTCGTGGTCGCCTCGGTGCGCGCGGCCCTGCAGCCGCTCGCTGACAATCTCGCCTCGCTCGAACCTGTCGAACTCGTCGCCCGAGGGCGCGGGTACAACCTCGCCGACCTCGCAACGAAGCTCGTCGACCTCGCATATGCCCGCGTCGACATGGTCGCGCGTCGAGGTGAGTTCGCCGTGCGCGGCGGCATCCTCGACGTCTTCCCGCCGACCGCCGACCATCCGGTGCGGGTCGAGTTCTTCGGTGATGAGGTCGAAGAGCTGCGCGCGTTCTCAGTCGCCGACCAGCGGTCGCTGCCCGACGCGGTCGAACGCGTGACCCTGCCGCCGAGCCGAGAACTGCTGCTCACCGGGCCCGTGCGCCAGCGGGCGCGCGAGATGGTGCACGAGTTCCCGAGCTTGTCGGGGCTGCTCGAGAAGATCTCCGAGGGCATCCCCGTCGAGGGCATGGAATCGCTTGCGCCGGCACTCCTCGACCGACTCGTGCCGCTCACGCACTACCTGCCGGAGGGGGCGGCCGTCGCGGTGCTCGCGCCCGAGCGCGTCGCCGGCCGGGCGGTGAGTCTCGGGGAGACCAACCGAGAGTTCCTCGGAGCAGCGTGGAGCGCAGCCACAGCGGGCGCCGAAGCGCCGATCGATCTCGCGGCCGGTGACTTCCTCACGGTGCGCCAGTTACGGGATGCCGCGCTGTTCAGTGCACCCGGAGAGCCCGACCCTCGTCGTGTGTGGTGGAACTTCTCGGGCTTCGACATCGGCGACGCGGCCGAGGTCGTCGCGGCCGCGGGCGGCGAGGTCGCACCGCAGACGGCCGGCGCATCGACGACGGTGCGGCTCGCGGCGAATGCGATGCCGAGCTTCCAGGGCAACGTGGCCGGCGCGGTCGATCATGCCGCCGAACGCCTGCGCGACGGATGGAGCCTCGTCGTGGCATCCGCCGGTCACGGTCTCGTCGAGCGCGCACGAGACGTGCTCGCAGAAGCAGGACTCGCCGCACGGATCGTCGACGAGGTCCCGCCGAAGCTCGAGCCCGGGGTCGCCTACCTCGTGCAGGCCGATGCCTCGCGCGGCTACGAAGTGCCCGAGCTGAAACTCGGCCTCATCGCCGAAGCCGAGTTCTACGGTCGCTCGGCCGGCTACGACGCACGGCAGGGCAAGAAGCTCGCGAGTCGTCGCCGCAACGTCGTCGACCCGCTGCAGTTGAAGGCCGGAGACTACGTCGTGCACCAGACGCACGGCATCGGCAAGTTCATCGAAATGGTCCAACGCGAGGTTGCCACGGGCTCGCGCCCGACCGGACCGAGTCGTACTGCGGGCATCCAGCAGCAGCCGACCGCGGTGCGCGAGTACCTCGTCATCGAATACGCGCCATCCAAGCGAGGTCACGCGGGCGACCGGCTCTTCGTGCCGACCGACCAGCTCGACCTGCTCTCCCGATACGTCGGGGGCGAAGCCCCATCGCTCTCGAAGATGGGCGGCAGCGACTGGTCCCAGGCCAAAGGCCGCGCCCGCAAGGCGGTGCGCGACATCGCCGTCGAGCTCGTCAAGCTCTACTCGGCGCGCATGGCGGCGAAGGGCCACGCGTTCGGGCCCGACACGCCCTGGCAGCACGAACTCGAAGAGGCCTTCCCGTTCGTCGAGACACCCGACCAGGTGCAGACGATCGACGAGGTGAAAGCCGACATGGAGCGGCCGATCCCCATGGATCGCCTGCTCGCGGGCGATGTCGGGTTCGGCAAGACCGAGGTCGCCGTTCGTGCCGCGTTCAAGGCGATCCAAGACGGCAAGCAGGTCGCGATGCTCGTGCCCACCACGCTCCTCGTGAAGCAGCACCTCGAGACGTTCAACGAGCGGTACGCCGGATTCCCCGTGCACGTGCGCGCCCTCAGCCGGTTCCAGAGCGACAAAGAGGCGCGGGACACCATCGCGGGGCTCGCCGACGGCACGGTCGACATGGTCATCGGCACGCACCGCATCCTCACCGAGAAGGTGATCTTCAAAGATGTCGGCCTCGTCATCATCGACGAGGAGCAGCGCTTCGGCGTCGAGCACAAAGACTCGCTCAAGAAGCTGAAGACCAACGTCGACATCCTCGCGATGAGCGCGACGCCGATCCCGCGTTCGCTCGAGATGGCCGTCACCGGCATCCGCGAGATGTCCACGCTCGCGACGCCGCCAGAAGACCGGCACCCCATCCTCACTTTCGTCGGGCCGTACTCCGAGCAGCAGGTCTCCGCGGCGATCCGCCGCGAGATGCTCCGCGAGGGGCAGGTCTTCTTCGTGCACAACCGGGTCTCCTCGATCAACCGCGCCGCCGCGCAACTCGCCGAGCTCGTGCCCGAGGCGCGAATCGCCGTCGCGCACGGCCAGCTGAACGAACACGTGCTCGAGCAGATCGTGAACGACTTCTGGGAGCGCAAGTTCGACGTGCTCGTCTCGACGACGATCATCGAGACCGGCCTCGACATCACGAACGCGAACACGATCATCATCGATCGCGCCGACAAGTACGGGCTCAGCCAACTGCACCAGCTGCGCGGGCGCGTCGGCCGTGGCCGTGAGCGCGCGTACGGCTACTTCCTCTACGACCCCGCGAAGCCGCTCTCCGAGACCGCGCACGACCGCCTCTCGACGATCGCCGCGAACAACGAGCTCGGCAGCGGCATGCAGGTCGCGCTGAAAGACCTCGAGATCCGCGGCGCAGGCAACCTCCTCGGTGCCGAACAGGCCGGTCACATCGCGGGCGTCGGCTTCGACCTGTACCTGCGCATGATCGGCGAGGCGGTCTCCGCGTTCCGCGGCGATGTCGCGCAAGGGCAGACCGAGCTCCGGCTCGAACTGCCGGTCGACGCACACATCCCCGACGACTACGTCGACAGCGAACGGCTGCGCCTCGAGGCGTACCAGAAGCTCTCCGCCGCGAGCGGCCCCGCCGCCAAAGACGGGCAGATCGATGAGGTGCTCGACGAACTCGTCGACCGCTACGGTGAGCCCCCCGAGCAGGTCAAGCACCTCATCGCCGTTTCCCGACTGCGCCGCGAGGCGCAGCGCGCCGGCCTCTCCGACGTCATCGCCACCGGGTCGAAACTCCGCATCGCCCCCGCGAACATCCCCGACTCGCGTCGTGTGCGCCTCGAGCGCATGTACCCGGGCGCCAAGCACTTCGCCCAGAACGACGTGATCCTCGTGCCGTTCCCGGTCACCAACGGCGAACTGCCGGGCGACGCCGACCTCATCGACTGGGTGTCGCGGCTCATCATCGCGATCTTCCCGGTGCCCGAGGCACCTGCGACGGATGCCGCGGCGGCCGGGAGCGCCGCCGGCTCAGGCGGTGGTGCCGCGAGCTAGACACCGTCGGCGGAGCCTCGAGCGAGACGAACCGTCGGCGGAGCTGCGAGCGAGCGAACCGTCGGCGGGTGCCGCGAGCGAGTCGAACCGTCGGCGGAGCCGCGAGCGAGTCGAACCTTCGGTGGAGCTGCGAGCTAGACCCTCAGGTGGCCCCACTCGGCGAGGAACTCCTCGACCGACATCCGCTCGAGATCGGCGTTGATCGCCCGGAGCAGGGCATCGGCCTCGTCGAGGGAGCCGGCCCTCGTGCGGATCACCGGTGCATCGGTGCCCGTACGCATGACCACGAGGTCGGCGATCGACGGGCCGCCGAGGCCCGTGGCCTCGCCAGCGAGCAGCAGGGCGGTGTGCCACGCCTTGCCGAGGCCCCGACGGCGGGTCTCGTGCAGCTCTGCACGAAGAAAACGGGCTGCGGGCGTGCTCTCGCTCATCGAATCAGTCTGACAGGTGGGTTCGGTGTTGCATGGTCAGTGCGAGAACGCCCCGCCGACGCCCGCGTGGCCGCCGCGCTTGCGATAGTGCGACGACCGCAGGCTCACGACGACGCCGGAGGCCGCGATCGCGATACCCGAGCCCAGCAGCACCGCGAGCGTGCCTTCGTCGGCGACCTCCGGCAGCCCGGCGAAGGCGAGCTCGTTCATGAGCAGCGAGACCGTGAAACCGATGCCGCCGAGCGTACCGACGACGAAGAGGTCGCCGAGCGTGAGCGGGATTCCAGTTCGACGGCGAACGACGAGCGCGCCGAGGCCGCCGGCCAGCATGATGCCGACGATCTTGCCGACCGGCAGCCCGACGAGGATGCCCCAGAACGCGGGGTCGAGTTCGCTCGGCTCCACCTGCGGAAACGCGACCATCGCCGCCGAGAACGCGAACAGCGGCAAGATGATGCCGTTCGACCACGGCTCGAGCGAGTGCACCGCCCGCCCGCCCGGGCGACGCGCCATGACGAGGCCGAGCGCGACGCCCGCGATCGTCGCGTGCACACCCGATTGGGAGACGAAGTACCAGGCGAGCACGCCGAGTGCGACGAGCACGAGCCCGATCGGCCATTGCGGCCGTCGCGAGAGGATCCACGTCGAGCGCGGCTTCATCATGCGACTGACCGCGCCGAAGAGGGCGATGGCGATGCCGGCGAAGCCGAGTGATGCGAGGTCGGCGTCGTCGGTGAAGAAGAAGGCGATGATCAGGATCGCGATGAGGTCGTCGAGCACCGCGAGCGCGAGGAGGAAGACCCGAACGCGGGTCGGGATCCATCTGCCGAACATCGCGAGCACGCCGAGGGCGAAGGCGATGTCGGTCGCCGTCGGGATGGGCCATCCGTCGACCGTCTCGGTGCCCGCCGTGAACGCGAAGAAGATGAGCGCGGGCACGGCGACCCCGCCGATCGCTGCGATCGCAGGCAGCAGCGCCTTCGACAGCGAGTTGAGTTCGCCGATGACGAGTTCGCGCTTCAGCTCGACGGCGACGATGAAGAAGAAGACGGCGAGCAGCCCGTCGCTGATCCAGTGCCCGGCAGAGAGGTCGAGACCGAGCCACGGCAGGTCGAGGTGTTCGTTCTTCAGGGCGATGAGCTCGGCGCCCACGGGCAGGTTCGCGATCACGAGGCCGAGCACTGCGGCGATGAGGAGGAGGGCTGCTGACCAGCGCTCCGAGCGAAGGAAGTTCATATGGGACTCCAAGAAGTCTCGTGCGCACCAGCCTCGGATACGCATGCGACGTCGGTGGGACGATGACGACGGTCTCCCGTCGGCCGACCAGACTTCCCGGCGCTCCGCGTTCGATCCTATCGGGGTGGGGTCGACGTAGGCTGGCACGCATGAGCGACGCCCGCACCGAACACGCATCGGCCGAGTCCCGCGACGCGCACGAGGGACTCACGGAGCTGGTCGCGATGGTCGCCCGGCTCCGTGCGCCGGGCGGATGCCCCTGGGACGCGGAGCAGACCCACGAGAGCCTCGTGCAGTACCTCGTGGAGGAGAGCTGGGAGCTCATCGACGCGATCGAGTCCGGTAGTCGCGAGGAGATGATCGAGGAACTCGGCGATGTGCTCTACCAGGTGCTCTTCCACGCGGACATCGCCGCGCAGACGCCCGGTGAAGACTTCGACATCGACGATGTCGCCCGTCACATGACGGCGAAGATGGTGTCGCGGCATCCGCATGTCTTCGGCGATCGCGAGGCCGAGACCGCCGCCGACGTCGTCGCCTTCTGGGACGACCTCAAGGCCGACGAGAAGCCGCACCGTACGAGCGTGCTCGACGGCATCCCGCGCGGCATGCCGGCGCTCGCGCTCGCGCAGAAGGTGCTCGGCAAGGCCGAGAAGGTCGGCGTGACGGATGCCGAGGGGTCGGCGCCGACCGCGACGCCCGCGCCCGCGACGCCCGCGCCCGCGACCGAGGGCGAGCTCGGCGAGGTACTGCTCGGGCTCGTGGCATCCGCGCGCTCGCAGGGACTCGACGCGGAGCGCGCGCTGCGCGTCGCTGTGCGGGGCCTCGAAGACGAGGTGCGTGCGGCGGAGCGGTCGCGCACCGACTGACGGCCCCGCCGCCCGATGGCTCGCGGATGCCGCGGCGCGGGCGTACCGTCGGAGGAGACGGGCGCACCGAGGAGGAGTCCATGGGCATCGAAGAGGAGCGGCTCGCCGAGTTCTTCGATGCCTACGCTGCGGCGCTCCGCGAATACGACGCGGAAGCGACCGCGCAGCTCTGGGGACTGCCCGGCATGGTGATGACCGACGAGTTCGCCGGAGCGCTCGAGAGTCGCGCCGACATGGCCGCCGGCCTCTCATCGTCGTATCCGCTCTACCGGCGGCTCGGGCTCGAGTCGGCAGTGCCCGAACTTCGCGCAGTGAGCGCGCTCACCGAGCTCATCTCGATGGTGCGCGTGCGGTGGAGCTATCTCGACGCGAACGACGAGCTCATCGTGACGAGCGATTCCGAGTACCTCGTGCGCGACGACGCCGACGGGCTGCACGTCTACCTCGCCGTCGGCATCGACGAAGCCGAAGCGCTGCGCGGCGCGGCGGCGGCTCGCGGGATCGAGCTCGACGCGGGCTGACGCGTGCTGAAGCGGGCTGAAGCGTGCGCCACGGGCGACGCCCGCGTGCTGGAAGAATGGTCGGCATGGCCGCATCCGTCACTCCACCGCGCGGAATGCGCGACTTCCTGCCTGCCGAGAAGGCCCGACGCGAGCACGCCCTCGGCGTGATCCGCGGGGTCTATGCGGCGCACGGCTTCGACGAGATCGAGACGCCGGTCATGGAAGACGCGTCGCGGCTGCACGCCGGCCTTGGCGGCGACAACGAGAAACTCGCATTCGCCGTCATGAAGCGCGGCTTGACCACCGACGACCTGGCGCGCGCCGCGGCATCCGGCGATGCCCTCTCGCTCGCCGATCTCGGCCTGCGCTACGACCTCACGGTGCCGCTCGCGCGGTTCTACGCGACGCACCGGGCCGCGCTGCCACCGGTGTTCCGGGCGATCCAGATCGCGCCCGTGTGGCGCGCGGAGCGCCCGCAGAAGGGTCGCTACCGCCAGTTCGTGCAGTGCGACATCGACATCATCGGCGAAGCCGGCCCGCTCGCGGAGCTCGAGTTGCTCACCGCGACCGTCGCGACGCTCGACGCGCTCGGCCTCGCCGGGTGCACGATCCGGCTGAACGACCGGCGGATCCTCGCCGGCATCCTCGGCTCGTGGGGTGTGCCCGACGAACTGCGCGAACGCGCGCTCATCACGATCGACAAGCTCGACAAGATCGGCACCGGGGGAGTGGCGGCCGAACTCGCCGAGCTCGGCATCGTGACCGGCGACGCGGATGTCGCGGCGGAGCTCGAGGCGCTGACCGCTGCCGATTGGCACCTGGCCGATGGCGTCACGCCCCCGCCTGCGTGGCTCGACCGCGAGGCCTACGCCGAGCTGCTCGCGCTGCGCGCGGCGCTGCCCGATGCTGCGATCGAGTTCGACCCGACCCTCGTGCGCGGCATGGGCTACTACACCGGCTCGATCTTCGAGATCGCCCACCCCGACTACGCCTATTCGCTCGGCGGCGGCGGCCGATACGACCACATGATCGGGCGCTTCCTGGGCCAGGAGGTGCCGGCGTGCGGCTTCTCGATCGGCTTCGAGCGCATCGTCGACCTGCTGGCCGTGCGCGACGAGGAACGCCCCCGTGCCGTCGTGCTCGTCCACGACGCGGATGTCCCTGCGGCACAGCTGCTCGCCCTGAAACGCGAGCTCGTGGCATCCGGAGCCCGGGTTCGTCTCGAGCGCCGCGTGAAGAACCTGCGCGCCCTGCTCGACCGCGTGACCGCCGACGGCTTCGACGCCTTCGCGCAGGTCGGCGTCGGCTCTACGGATGCCGCGTCGCTCGCGTTCCGCGACCTCGGCTGACCCTTCCTTCCGCTCCCTGCACGCGAGAGGTCGCGGATGGCGACCTCTTGCGCGCAGAAGTCGCCATCCGCGACGTTTCGACGCGCTCTGAGACGGGCCTGTGGAGAGTGAACGACCCGAATCCGGGCGTAGGGGCAGAGTCGGTGTGTGCGGAATCGATCAACTCTGCCCGGCTACCTCACCGGCATGGCGTTCCACGTGCGCGACGTGGCGTTGCACGAATCGACACGGAGCCGGCTTCGCGCGAGTGACGTGCAGCGGCCGTTCACGGCCGTGCGGTCGGTCGGTCTCGACCTCGATTCGGTGCTCGATCGCTGCCGTGCCTACGAGCCCTTGCTGCGCCCGGGCGAGGCATTCAGTCACGAGACTGCTGCGCTGCTGTTCGGTGCGCCCTTGCCGGCGGCGGGCCCGCTGCTCCACGTGATCTCGCCTCCCGGGCTCGTGCGGGCGCGCGGCCGTGGTGTGGCCGGGCACTCGAGTGATGCACCGAGTCCCGCGGTGCTGCGCCATGCACTCCCGGTCGTGGACCCTGCGCTCGTGTGGTGTCAGCTCGCGGCAACGCTCGATCGCACCGACCTCGTCGCCGTCGGCGATGCGCTCGTCACCGGAGCCCGTACGCGAAGCGGGCGAGCTCCGGCGCTCACGAGCAGGGAAGAGCTTGCGCGTGCCGCGGAGCGTTGGGCGGGGCGCCGAGGTGCCCGCAACCTCACGTGGGCGCTCCAGAGGGTCAGGGTCGGAGCCGAGTCGCGACCCGAATCGCTCACTCGGCTCGTGCTCGTCGAACTTGGCTTCCCCGAGCCGGTGCCGAACGACCCGACGCCGATGGCAGACGGAACCGTGCTGCATCCGGATCTGAAGTGGGAGCGCTGGCGGATCGTCTTCGAGTACGAGGGCGACGGTCATCGTGCGAATCGTGCGATCTGGCAGCGGGACATCCGTCGGAAGCGCGATTTCGAGGCCGCGGGCTGGACCGTGATCCGCGTGACCTCAGATGATCTCTTCGTCGATCAGGCGGCGTTCATCGGGCGAGTCCGAGCGCTGATCGCGCTCGCCGAGGCTCGCGTCGCCCGTTGAGTGCCGAGGGCGACCTCACCGAGAGGTCGCAGATGGCGACCACCTGCGCGCAGAAGTCGCCATCTGCGACGTTTCGCGTCGGGCGGCGAGCGGATGCCACGTGGCGCAGGTCATCCGGCCGAGACCCTGCGGCGGCGTGGTCGCCGGTCGCGAGCGTAACTAGACTGGCTGGCGGATCACGACGGAGTCGTCCGCTGCACACCCACCCATCACAGAGGAGTTCACTGTGGCAATCATCGAAGCTGTAGGCGCACGCGAGATTCTCGACTCGCGCGGCAACCCGACCGTCGAGGTCGAGGTGCTGCTCGACGACGGCTCGCTCGCCCGCGCCGCAGTGCCCTCGGGCGCATCGACGGGCGCCTTCGAGGCGTACGAACTGCGCGACGGCGACAACGACCGTTATCTCGGCAAGGGCGTGCAGAAGGCCGTCGACGCCGTGCTCGACGACCTCGGCCCCGCCATCGAAGACCTCGACGCTGCCGACCAGCGCCTCGTCGACGCCGCCCTCATCGAGGCCGACGGCACCGAGAACAAGAGCCGCCTCGGCGCCAACTCCATCCTCGGCGTCTCCCTCGCCGTCGCGAAGGCCGCAGCCGAATCGGCCGACCTGCCACTCTTCCGCTACCTCGGGGGCCCGAACGCCCACGTGCTGCCCGTGCCGATGATGAACATCATCAACGGTGGCGCGCACGCCGACACCGGTGTCGACATCCAGGAGTTCATGGTGCTGCCGATCGGCGCACCCACTTACTCCGAGGGCCTCCGCTGGGGTGTCGAGACCTACCACGCGCTCAAGGGCCTGCTGAAGGCCAAGGGCCTGTCGACCGGTCTCGGCGACGAGGGCGGTTTCGCCCCCGACTTCGCGCACAACCGTGCTGCACTCGACTTCATCTCCGAGGCGATCGAGAAGGCCGGCTTCACGCTCGGTACCGACATCGCCCTCGGCCTGGATGTCGCGGCGAGCGAGTTCCACGAGAACGGCGTCTACCGCTTCGAGGGCAAGGACCGCACGTCGGCCGAGATGAGCGCGTATTACGCCGAGCTCGCCGCCGCCTACCCACTCGTCTCCATCGAGGATCCGCTCGACGAGTCCGATTGGGACGGCTGGGCGCAGCTCACGACCGAGCTCGGCACGAAGCTGCAGCTCGTCGGTGACGACCTCTTCGTCACCAACCCGAAGCGTCTCGCCGAGGGCATCGCCAAGCACACCGGCAACTCGATCCTCGTCAAGGTGAACCAGATCGGCACCCTCACCGAGACGCTCGACGCCGTCACGCTCGCGCAGCGCTCGGGTTACACCGTCGTCATGTCGCACCGCTCCGGCGAAACCGAAGACACGACGATCGCCGACCTCGCGGTCGCGACCGACTGCGGTCAGATCAAGACGGGCGCGCCGGCCAGGAGCGAGCGGGTCGCCAAGTACAATCAGCTTCTGAGGATCGAAGAGGAGCTCGGTGAGGCCGCGGTGTACGCCGGCCGCACGGCGTTCCCCCGCTACACGGCCTAGAGCAGTTCGCGCGTGACGGGGGCGGCCGCGTGGCCGCCCCCGTCGTCGCGTTGATCCGGGTCGACGACGAGGAGGAGCGATGCGCGACGATACCGGTCGCTCCGGCCGTGCCCCCAGGCGTCCGACGGTTCCGACCCCGAAGCCGGCCCCGACCTCGAAGCCGGCCCCGACCAAGCGGGGGGCAGGCACATCGGCGAAGGCCGCGGGCTCGGCGAAGGCCGCGGGCTCCGCGAAAGCCACCGCACGCAGCCGTCAGGCCGCCCAGGCGACCGGCTCGGTGCGATCGGGATGGCTCAGCGGCATCCGATTCTCAGGTTTCTCCCTCATCATGATGGGAGTGCTCGTGCTCGCCGTGGTGGTGCTCGCGCCGACCATCGGGGCGTATGCACAACAGCGGCAGCAGATCGCAGAGCTCCGCGCCGCCGTCTCCGCACAAGAGGAGGAGGTGGCGCGCCTCCGCGCCGAACGTGAGCGCTGGAACGACGACACGTTCATCGTGACCCAGGCGCGAGAGCGTCTCTATTACGTGATGCCGGGCGAGGTGAGTTACCTCGTCTACGACGACCGGACGGCAGCGGCGAAGGCGGATGCCGCGACCGAAGTCTCCGCCGACGTGACCGAATCGAAGGGCGACTGGATGCGCACCCTGCTCGACTCCGCGCTGACCGCGGGGCTGGCACCCGAGGCCGTGCCGCAGTCGAGCGACCCCGCAGCGACCGACCCCGCGCCGACCGACCCCGCAGCGACGATCGCGACGCCCGCCGCCCAGGAGACCCGATGAGCCGCCCGCCCTTCGAGACGGTGAGCGAGCGCGATGTTCGCATCGTCTCTGCGCAACTCGGCCGCCCTGCGCGCGACGTCGTGGGCATCGCCGCCCGCTGCGTCTGCGGCGCGCCGACCGTGGTCTCGACGGCCCCACGCCTGTCCGACGGCACCCCGTTCCCGACGTTCTACTACCTCTCGCACCCCGTCGCGACCGCGGCGATGTCGTTCCTCGAAGCGGCGCAACTGATGGTCGAGTGCAGTGAGCTCCTCGAGAGCGATCCAGGGGTCGCCGACGCCTACGGGCGGGCGCACGGCGACTACCTCGCCGATCGGGAGTCGATCGCGGTCGTCCCCGAGCTCGCCGGCATCTCCGCGGGCGGCATGCCCACCCGCGTGAAATGCCTGCACGCGCTCGCTGCACATGCGCTCGCAGCGGGGCCGGGCGCCAACCCGATGGGTGACATCGCGCTCGAGCGCTCGAGCTGGTCGCCTGCAGTGTGCCGTTGCCCCGACTACGGAGTCGACGACGCGCCGGTCGAGATCGACGCGCCAGCCGAGGCCGACGCGACCGGGGGTTCGACCGCGTGATCCTCCGTCGTCGCACTCGATCTGCTGAGCGCCCGCCGCCTCCGGCGCGGGGTGCTCGTGGTGTGCTCGGCGCCCGCCGCCGCCCCCTCGCCCTGCTCGCGCGGGCGACTGCCGCGGTCGCGGCGGCGACCCTCCTCGCACTCGCGGGCGCGGCACCGGCGCACGCCGACCTCGTGCGCGACTACGAGTACTGGCTCACCGACTACGGCTTCACGACCGCGTGGAACACGACCCGCGGCAAGGGTGTCACGGTGGCGGTCATCGACACGGGCGTCAACGGCAACGTCGCCGAGCTTCGCGGCGCGGTCACCGACGGCACGGATGTCTCGGGGCTCGGCAGCCCCGACGGGCAGACGCCCGTGGGCGAAGACAACACGCACGGCACCATGGTCGCGGGCCTGCTCGCCGGTCGCGGCACCGGCGAGGGCAACGGCATGATCGGCATCGCGCCCGAGGCATCCCTGTTGACCGTCTCGGTCGCGTTCGGTCAAGACACCGGCGCGGTGAAGTCGAACGACGACCAGATCGCCGAGGCGGTGCGCTGGGCGGTCGACAACGGCGCCGACGTCATCAACATGTCGCTGACCCGCAACACCCGCGACTGGCCCGTGAGCTGGGACGACGCGTTCATGTACGCGTACGACCACGACGTCGTCGTCGTGGCGGCGGCCGGCAATCGAGGCAGCGGAACGAGCGAGGTCGGCGCGCCGGCGACGATCCCGGGCGTACTGACGGTCGCAGGCGTCGACAAGTCGAAGAACGCGAGCCTCGATGCCAGCTCTCAGGGCATCACGATCGCCGTCGCGGCGCCGAGCGAACAGCTCGTCGGTCTGCAACCCGACGGCAGTTACGTGATCTGGGACGGCACGAGCGGTGCGGCGCCCATCGTTTCGGGGCTCGTCGCGCTCATTCGCGCCGAGCATCCCGAGCTCGACGCGGCGAACGTCATCAAACGTCTCATCGCGACGGCCGACCCGAACGGCCAGGCGGTGCCCAGTGCGCTCTACGGTTACGGCCTGATCGACCCCGTTGCCGCCCTCACGGCGAATGTGACGAAGGTCGACGAGAATCCGCTCGGCAGCCTCGCCGACTGGATCACCCTGCATCGCCGCGCCGAGGTGGCGTCTCCCGAGGAGAGCGCTGAAGAAGTGCCGATCGTGCCGATCGCCGATCCGCCGTTACCGAGGTCGGATGGCGCGCAGACGCTGTTGCCCACGCCCTGGACGCTCGCCTACATCACGGTGCCGCTCTCACTGGTCGCAGGGTTTGGTACGCTAGCAGCGCTGTTGGGCATCGGCGCCACTCGGCATACCAGGCGGACTGTCCGCATTCGCGAGCAGTGATCGCACGCAAATCAGCCCGCACGTTCCAAAACTGAGGAGTCCATTCACCGTGCCCAAGATTCTCATCGTCGGCGGTGGCTATGCGGGGTTCTACACGGCGTGGAAGCTCGAGAAGTGGCTGCGTGCCGGCGAGGCCGAGGTGACGATCGTCGACCCGCTGCCCTACATGACGTACCAGCCGTTCCTGCCCGAGGTGGCGGCCGGCTCGATCGAGCCCCGGCACGCCGTCGTCGCACAGCGCCGGCACCTGAAGAAGACGAACGTCGTGACCGCCAAGGTCACCCGTATCGACCACGCGGCCAAGACCGCGACGATCACGCCCGAGTTGGGCGAGCCGTGGCAGTTCGACTACGACGTCGTCGTGGTCACGGGCGGCGCAGTCTCGCGTACCTTCCCGATCCCGGGCATCGCCGACAACGCCATCGGCCTCAAGTCGATCGAAGAGGCGGTCGCCATCCGCGACCGTGTGCTCACGAACTTCGACCTGGCTTCGAACCTGCCCCCGGGCCCCGAGCGCGAGCGGTTGCTCACGTTCGTCGTCGTCGGCGGCGGCTTCGCCGGCATCGAGATCTTCGCCGAGCTCCGTTCCTTCGCGAGCTCACTGCTCGAGTACTACCCGCAGCTCACCTTCGACGAGACGCACTTCCACCTCATCGAGGCCATGGGGCGCATCATGCCCGAGGTCTCCCTGCCGACGAGCCACTGGGTCATCAAGCACCTCGCCCAGCGCGGCGCCGAGATCCACCTCGACACGCAGCTCACGAGCGCCGTCGACGGCGTCATCGAGCTGTCGACCGGTGAGAGCTTCGAGACCGATCTGATCGTCTGGACCGCCGGTGTCATGGCGAACCCTGCCATCGTGCGGTCGAGCGACCTGCCCGTCGAAGAGCGCGGCCGTCTCAAGACCCGCGCCGACCTCCGAATCGGAGACGACGAGGAGTTCGTGGCCGACGCCTGGGCAGCCGGCGACATCGCCGCGGTGCCCGACCTGACCGGTGGGGGCGTCGGCGGCTACTGCGTGCCGAACGCCCAGCACGCGGTGCGTCAGGGCAAGCTCCTCGCGAAGAATATCGTCGCGGTGCTGCGCGGCGAAGAGCCGAAGCAGTACTTCCACAAGAACCTCGGCGCGGTCGCCGGTCTCGGCATCGGCTCCGGCGTCTTCCAGTCGGGCAAGCTCGCGCTGACGGGCCTCATCGCCTGGTTCGCCCACCGCGGGTACCACGGGCTCGCCATCCCGAGCTGGGAGCGCAAGTTCCGCGTCTTCTGGGGTTGGTGGAACAACTTCTGGCTCGGCCGCGACATCGTCTCGCTCGCTGCGGTGCAACAGCCGCGCGCGCAGTTCGAGCTGTTCGCCGCACGTCCGAAGCCGCCGGCCGTCGAGGCGCCGGTCCCGGCTGCGGATGCAGCCGCGAAGGTGAGCAAGTCGACCAAGAGAGAGACCGTCGCCGCCAAGTAGCGACGGCTCTGACTATGCTGTGACGCGGCGCCGCCCTTCGGGTGGCGCCGCGCTCCCGTAGCCCAATCGGCAGAGGCAGGCGACTTAAAATCGCCTCAGTCTGGGTTCGAGTCCCAGCGGGAGCACCGTACGCTCCTCCATTCCCGTGCGATTCGGACCCCGCTTGGCATGCCGAGGAGCGCGGCGGATCGGATCGCCCGACTCTGGCACCTGTCGCGCCACATGGATACGGTGGGCGCATGGAGAACGCCGTGCAGGGACCGCTCGTCGTCGTCTTCGTCGTCGGCACGCGGCCGGAGGCGATCAAGATGCTGCCTGTCATCCGGGCGTTCCGCGACAGCAGCCGCTTCGCCTCGTTCGTCGTCTCGACGGGTCAGCACGCCGAGCTCGTCGAGAATGTGCTCGCCCTGGGCGGCGTCGAGGCAGATGTGACGTTCGATGTCGCAGCCCCCGGCCGCAGCCTCAACCAGCTCTTCGCCGACGTGCTCGGCGGCATGAGCCGTGTCTTCGAGAGATTCGGGCCGACTCGGGAGACGAACTACGGTGCGCCACCCGATGGGTTTCCGGTGGCATGCTTCGTGCACGGCGACACGTCGAGTGCGGCAGCGGCGGCGCTCGCGGCGTTCCACACCCGGGTGCCGGTCGTGCACGTCGAGGCCGGGCTGCGCACGGATGACACGCTCTCGCCGTTCCCCGAGGAGCTGAACCGTCAGCTCATCTCGCGCATCGCCGCGCTGCACCTCGCCCCGACCTTCCGCAACGAGCAGAACCTGATCCTCGAGGGGATCGATGAGGGGCGCATCTTCGTGAGCGGCAACACCGCGATCGACACGCTGTTCTTCGCGGCCTCGCTCGACGTGCCCTACGGGGTCGCGGGCCTCGAAGATCTCGAGGACGACGAGACGACGCGCATCGTCGTGGTGACGGCCCACCGACGAGAGAACTGGGGCGATCCGCTCGAGCGCATCGCGGGGGCCGTCGCACACCTCGCGGCGGCGTATCCCGACGTGCGCTTCATCGTGCCGCTCCATCCGAATCCGGCGGTGCAGGAGGTGCTGCGCCGTCACCTGACATCGCATCCGAATGCCTCCTTGGTGGAGTCGATGGGCTATGCGGGGTTCTCGCGACTCCTCGGTCGAGCCGCCTTCGTCATCAGCGACTCGGGTGGCATCCAGGAGGAAGCGCCGGCGCTCGGCAGGCCGGTTCTCGTGCTGCGCGAGACCACGGAGCGGCAGGAGGGCGTGGAAGCGGGCACGGTCGAGCTCGTGGGCTCCGACCCCGATCGCATCATCTCGGCCGCATCCCGGTTGCTCGACGATCCGCGGGAGTACGCTCGGCGCTCGGCTCGGTCGAACCCGTACGGTGACGGCCACGCAGCCGATCGGATTCTCGCGCTCACCGAGCACGTCGTATTCGATGGTCACGCTCCGCAACAGTTCGGCACCGGGATCGACCGCAAGGGCGTGCTGCGCGCGGCGGGGTACCTCGAGGACCCTGCCGACGATCTCGCCGAGCTTCAGCACGATGGTGTGGCCGACGGCCTCGGTGGTGTGGCTGGTGCTTGAGCCGATCGTCTGGGCGGACTTGTTCGCCGGGGTTCCGGTCGTCTTCCAGGTGCTCTTCTGGATCGCGTTGACCTTGACGGTGATCTCCTTCGTCTCCATTTCGGGTCTCGCGATCGCGGGTCACCGGTCTCGGCGAGGGCGCAGACATCCGATTCCGGAGGGCGAGCCGGACGTGGACGACTTCCTCTGGGTCTTCGTGGTGCCAGCGCTCGACGAGGAGGTGACGATCGCCGACAGCGTGGCACGACTCCGCGACGTCGACGCGCAACGCGCGGTCATCCTGGTCGTCAACGACGGGTCGACCGACCGCACCGGAGAGATCCTGCGCGGTATCGACGACCCGCGACTGCGGGTGCTGACCCGCACACCTCCGAACGCTCGGCGCGGCAAGGCGGCCGCCCTCAACGAGGCCTACCATCACATCCGCGACGAGTTGCTGAGCGAGCCCGCGTTCAGCGGAATCGCACACGACCGGGTGATCGTCGGCATCGTCGACGCCGATGGTCGACTCGAGCGCCACGCGCCGAGCCGGGTCGCCTGGCATTTCGTCGACCCCTTCGTGGCCGGAGTGCAGGTGCTCGTGCGCATCTACAACTCGGATCGATTCCTGACCTGGGCGCAGGATGTCGAGTTCTCGTCGTTCGGGTTCGTCTACCAGGCTGGCCGCGCTTCGTGGGGGACGGCGAACATGGGCGGCAACGGCCAGTTCAACCGCTTGTCCGCGCTGACCTCGATCGCGGTGGACGACGGGCCGTGGCGCGATCGACTCACGGAGGACCAGGATCTGGGGGTGCGGCTCCTCCAGGCCGGATGGCGCGGCGCCCAGGAGAACGGCGCTGCGATCGACCAGCAGGGCGTTCCCGCCTTGCGACGCCTCTACCGCCAGCGGGTGCGCTGGGCTCAGGGCGGCTGGCAGGCGCTCGGCCTGATCGGTGGCACCGCTCGCATCGAGCAGGGCCCGATCGCGAGGATCGACGCCGTGCACTACATGCTGACGCCCGTGCTGATCTCCGCCGCCGGGCTCGACTTCTTCGCGACGATCGTGCTGGCCGTCGTGTTGCAGATTCCCATCATCCCGGCGACGTTGACGATCCTCCTGCTGTTCTTCATGCTCGGGTTCGGTCCGGGTTTCATCACGCTCTTCCTCCGTCGTCGCAGCGTTCGCGGGTTCCTGTTCGCGCTCGTCGAGACGGTGCCGTACGCCGCCTACACCTGGATCGTCTTCCCGGTCTTCCTCACAGCACTCGTGCGTCACTGGACGGGGCGAACGAGTTGGGCGAAGACCGCGCGCGAGGCGATCGAGCCCGACCTGCCCGAACCGGTCGACCCCCTCGCGGGTGAACCGACGGGCCCCGCCGGTGTCGCCGGCCCGATCCGCCCCGAAACGTGATCGGTCTCAGCCGAGCCGATCGAGTCGCCGGAGGATGAGCCCTTCGCGGAGCGCCCACGGCGAGACCTCGAGCTCGTTGACGCCGAACGCGCGCATCGTCTCGGAGAGCACGACGGCGCCTGCGACGATCTGGAAGGTTCGGTCGGCGGTGATACCGGGGAGCGCGGGCCGCGCATCAGCGGGAATCTTCGCAAGGCGCGGCGTCCAGTCGTCGAGAGCGCGGCGCGTGAGCACGATCCGATCGGATGACCCGACACCCTCCTCTACCGTGCCCGCGAGCCGCGCGAGCGATCGGATCGTCTTGGATGAGCCCACGACGTGATCGGGTGAGGGCAGTTCGCGGAACGGCGCGATCGCCTCCGCGAGCACGGCGCGGGCGTGCCCCCGGAGGTGGGCGACCTGCTCGGTCGACGGCGGGTCGTCGGGCAGGAACTCGATCGTCGACCGGCCGGCGCCGAGGGGGAGCGAACGCGCGACATCCGGGATCTCGTCGAGTCCCTGCACGAGTTCGAGCGAGCCGCCACCGATGTCGAAGACCAGGATCCGATCCGCGGACCAGCCGTACCAGCGGCGCACGGCGAGGAACGTGAGGTGTGCCTCCTCCTCGCCCGAGAGCACGCTCAGGCGCACGCCGGTCTCCTCGGCGACGCGATCGAGCACCGCCTCGCCGTTCGCGGCCTCTCGGATCGCCGAAGTCGCGAACGCGAGGAGCTCGTCGAGTCCGGCTCGACCGGCCGCGTCGACCGCTGCGCCCACGGCCTCGATGATCGCCCTGACGCCGACCTCGCTGATCGCGCCGTCCGGCTCGAGGTATCGCATGAGCCGAAGCACCGATTTGTTCGATGACGTCGGGACCGGCCGGGCACCGCGATGCGCGTCGACGACGAGGAGGTGCACCGTGTTGGAACCGACGTCGAGCACTCCGAGGCGCATGGTGCGAGCGTAACGGTTTTCATGCATACTGATGCGACTGGGACAGGTGTCCCACTTCGCGTCAATGGTGTCGAGAGGAGTCGCGTGACCCGCATCCCAGCACCGGAGCGCCGCGCCGCTCTCGTCGAAGCGGCCCTGCGGGTCGTGTCGCGCCGTGGCATCGCGCAGGCCACGACCCGAGCCATCGTCGCGGAGGCGGGCATGTCACTCGCGAGCTTCCATTACGCCTTCGACTCGCGCGACGAACTCATCGACGAGCTCATCACCACGGTCGTCGCCCGCGAGCAGGCAGCCGTGTTGCCCGATCAGCTCGAAGGCGACGATCTGCGCGACATGCTCGAGGCCGGGCTGCTGCGGTACTTCGAACACCTCCGCGCCGATCCCGAGCATGAACAGGCGATGCTCGAGCTCACCCAGTACGCGCTGCGCTCGCCCGAGCGGCATCCACTCGCGTTGGCGCAGTACGCGCGGTACACCGAGCTGGCCGCCCGCTCCCTCGACGCGGCCGCCCGGCGGGCCGGCACCGTGTGGCGCGCCCCCGTCGCGCAGGTCGCCCGCGTGCTCGTCGCCTTCACCGACGGGCTCACCCTCACCTGGCTCGTCGACCGAGACGATGCCGCTTCCCGGGCGGTCGCGCACGCGGCCGCCGACGCCCTCTCGAGAATGGCCGAACCCCGATGACGAGCCTCGATGCCGCGCCCTCCGCGCAACCTCCCGTGCCGCCGCCCGCTTCCGCGCTCGGCGAGCCGGTTCGACGGGTTTCGGCCGGATGGATCGCCTCGTTCGCGACGGTCTGGCTCGGCATCTGGATGGCGCAGCTGACGCCCGTGCAGCTGCTGCTGCCCGCCCAGATCGACGCGCAACTGCACCCCGAGAACTGGGTCGACAGCGTCGTCGCGTTCGGCATGATCTCGGGCATCGCCGCGATCGCGACGATCATCGCCTATCCGCTCACCGGCGCGCTCTCCGACCGCACGACGTCGCGGTTCGGGCGCCGCCGCCCCTGGATCGCGATCGGCGCGGTCGTCTTCGCGCTCTCGCTCGTCTCGCTCGGCTTGCAAACGGAGATCTGGGCGATCGGGGCGGCGTGGGTCGCGGCATCCGTCGGCTTCTGCATCATGACCGCCGCCCTCACCGCGACGATCTCCGACCAGGTGCCCGTGAACCAGCGCGGCTTCGTCTCGGGCTGGATGTCGGCGCCGCAGGCGGTCGGCATCATCGTCGGGCTCGTGCTCGTCACCGAGCTCGTGACCGACGCCTCGGTCGGCTACATCCTGCTCGCCGTGATCCTCGTCGTGCTCGCCGTTCCGTTCCTCTTCCGTGCCGATCAGCCGCTCGCGACGGCCGAGCGCGCCCGCGTCACGGCGAAGGGCATCATCGCCGGATTCTGGATCAGCCCGCGGAAGCACCCCGACTTCGGCTGGACCTTGCTCAGCCGGGTGCTCGTCTCGGTCGGCAACGCGCTCGGCACGAGCCTGCTGCTCTATTTCCTGATGTTCCAATTGAACGACGCGCATGCCGAAGACGATCTCATCGTGCTGACGCTCATCTACATGGTGTTCGTGATCGCGGCCTCGCTGCTCCTCGGCAAGCTCTCCGACCGACTCGGCCGTCGCAAGATGTTCGTCTTCTTCGCTTCGGCGTTGCAGGGCGTCGCGGCCCTGCTGCTCGCGCTCTTCCCCGACCTCACCGTCGCGATGGTCGCAGCCGGTCTGCTGGGGCTCGGCTACGGGTGCTTCCTCTCGGTCGATCAGGCGCTCGCGACCCAGGTGCTGCCCGACGCGGCGTCGCGGGGCAAAGACCTGGGCATCATGAACATCGCCTCGGCGGTTCCGCAGGCCGTTGCTCCGATGATCGGTGCCGCCGCGGTGGTCATCTCAGGCTCGTTCATGCTCGTGTTCCTCCTCGGTGCCGCCTTCTCGTTCGCCGGCGCTTTCGCGGTCGCCCGCGTGAGAAGCGTGCGCTGATGGCTCTCGACCTGCGCAAGACCGGCGTGCCGGCGACGGATGCCGCGGAGTGGCTGCGGCCCGAACGATACTGGCCGGCGCTGACCGCCGCGACCGCCCACCTCGACGCCCCCGTCGGGGCACTGCACCTCGGGGCGCTGCGCCACAACGCCCTCGACATGCTGCGCCGGGCGAACGGCACGCCGATCCGGGTGGCTTCGAAGTCGCTGCGCGTGCGCGGGGTCGTCGAGGCGCTCCTCGCGATGCCGGGATACCACGGGGTGCTCGCCTACACGCTCGCCGAGGCCCTCTGGCTCGCCGACACGGTCGACGACATCGTCGTCGGCTACCCGACCGCCGAGCGGGCGAGCATCCGCCGGCTCGCGAGCGACCCCGACTTCGCCGCGCGAGTGACCCTCATGGTCGACTCGCCGGCACAGCTCGACCTCGTCGACGCGGTGCTGCCGCCCGGCAAGCGAGAGCGGATCAGGGTCTGCCTCGAGCTCGACGCCTCGTGGAACGCCCCGTTGCTCGGACATCTCGGCGTGCGCCGCTCGCCCGTGCACTCGCCCGAAGACGCCGCCGCGCTCGCCGCGTACATCGTGAAGCGGCCGGGGTTCGAGCTCGTGGGCATGATGTCGTACGAGGCGCAGATCGCGGGCGTCGTCAACCGGCCGGCCGGCCGCCCCGTCGACGGCGCGGTGAACCGGTGGATGCAATCGAAGTCGATGCCCGAGCTCGTCGAGCGCCGCGCTCGCGCGGTCGCTGCAGTGCGAAAGGTCACCGAGCTCGAGTTCGTGAACGGCGGCGGCACGGGGTCGCTCGAGGTCACGGCGGCGGATGCCTCGGTGACCGAGATCGCCGCCGGCTCCGGCATCTTCGGCGGGCATCTCTTCGACGGCTACCAGCGATTCACTCCGGCGCCGGCCGCCGCGTTCGCACTCGACATCGTGCGCCGGCCGAGCCACGATCACGCGACGATCCTGGGCGGCGGCTGGGTCGCCTCGGGCCCGCCTGCCGCAGACCGGCTGCCGAAGATCGCGTGGCCCGAGGGGCTCGTGATGGAGCCTCGCGAGATGGCGGGCGAAGTGCAGACGCCGGTGAGCGGGCGGGCCGCTCGCGGCCTCTCGGTGGGCGAACGGGTGTGGTTGCGGCACACGAAGTCGGGGGAGCTCGCCGAACACCTGAACGAGTTCGTCGTCGTCGAAGCCGGCGAGGTCGTCGAGACGATCCCGAGCTATCGGGGCGAAGGAAAGGCGTTCCTGTGACGGCGACCGGGGCGACGTGGCCTGTGTTGACGGGTCGGGACGGAAACGAGGCGTTCCTGTGACGGCGACCGGGGCGACGTGGCGCAACTGGGGTCGCACGGAATCGGTGCGGCCCCTACGCGTGGAGCGGCCCGCCACCGCTGGCGCGGTACAACGGGCGGTCACCGCCGCCGCGGCATCCGGTTTGCGCATCAAGGCGGTCGGTGCCGGACACAGCTTCACCGGCATCGCGGTCGCGCCCGGCGTGCAGCTCGACCTCACCGCGCTGTCGGGCGTCGTCGATGCCGATATCGCGACCGGCCGAGTCGCGCTCGGCGCCGGCACCCGACTGCACGAACTGCCGGCGCTTCTCGCCCCGTACGGTCTCGCGATGCCCAACATGGGCGACATCGACCGGCAAACCATCGCCGGTGCGACCTCCACGGGAACGCACGGCACAGGGCTCGGGCTCGGCGGACTCGCGACGCAGATCGTGGCCGCGAAGCTCGTCACGGGCGGCGGCGAACTCCTCACGGTGAGCGAGACCGAGCGACCTGAACTGCTGCCCGCGGTGCGACTCGGGCTCGGCGCGCTCGGCGTGCTCGTCGAGGTCACGCTGCAACTCGTGCCGCGATTCGTGCTGAACGCCGTCGAGAAGCCCGAGCCGCTCGGCGAGGTCCTCGATGGCTGGCAGCAGCGCGTGCGCAGCGCCGATCACTTCGAGTTCTACTGGTTCCCCCACACCGAGGCAGCGCTCACGAAGACGAACACCCGACTGCCGGGCGACGCCCCGCGGCGCCCACTCGGTCGCGTCTCGCGCTGGGTCGACGACGAACTGCTCGCGAACGGAATGTATCGCGGCATCTGCGCGGTCGGCCGCGCGGTGCCCGGTGTCATCCCGACTTTCGCCCGCCAGGTGGAGAAGCTCACGGGCGACCGCGACTTCGCGGACTTCTCGCCGAAGGTGTTCGTGACGAACCGCACCGTGCGCTTCCGCGAGATGGAGTACGCCGTGCCGCTCAACACGGTCCCCGATGCGGTACGTGAGGTGCGCGCACTCATCGAGCGGAAGGACTGGCGCGTCAGCTTCCCGATCGAAGTTCGCGCCGCGGCATCCGATGAGAACTGGCTCTCGACCGCGCACGGCCGTGAGACCGGCTACATCGCCGTGCATCGCTATTTCCGTGAAGACCACTGCGAGTACTTCGCGGGCGTCGAGGCGATCATGCGCGACTTCGGCGGCCGGCCGCACTGGGGCAAGCTGCACACGCAGACAGCCGACTCGCTGCGCGAGGTCTACCCCCGCTTCGACGACTTCGTGCGGGTTCGCGACGAGCTCGACCCCGAGCGCCGCTTCGCGAACCCGTATCTCGACCGGGTGCTCGGCGAGTAGCCGTGCTCGGCGAGTAATCGCCCCCTACGGGGTGCGCCGGCGCAGGGTCACCGAGCCGAGCACGATGGAGCCGACGATCCAGGCGCAGATGACGAGGATCTTCGCCGCGATCCACGCGGCGCTCTCGGAGTCGTCGGCGACCGCTTGCAGCGCGTCGATCGCGAAACTGAGCGGCAGCCACTCGCTGATCACCTCGAGCGCCTCGGGCAGCTGGTCGCGCGGGATGAAGATGCCGCCGAGCAGGATCTGCGGGAACACGAGCACAGGCATGAACTGCACGACCTGGAACTCGGAGCGCGCGAAGGCGCTCGCGAGGAGCCCGAGCGCCGTGCCGAGGAGCGCATCGGCGACGGCGACGGCGAAGAGGAGCCAGATCGACCCTGCGATCTCGAGGCCGCACACCCACACGGCGAAGGAGACGGCGATCGCGGTCTGGAACACCGCGAGCAAACCGAACGCGAGGGCGTAACCGAGGATGAAATCGCCCTTGCCCATCGGCATCGAGAGCAGCCGCTCGAGGGTGCCGCTGCGGCGCTCCCGAAGGGTCGAGATGCTCGTGACGAGGAACATCACGATGAAGGGGAAGAGCGCGATCATCGCGGGGCCGATGTCGGAGAAGACGTCGGTGTCGGTGAAGATCCACGCGACGAGGCCGATGAGCAGGCTCGGCACGATGAGCAGGAGGCCCACGGTGCGCGGGTCGTGGCGGATCTGGGTGAGCACACGGCCGGTGGTCGCGAACGTGCGCGTGAGGTTCATCGCTGCGCCTCCGTCTCGCTCGTCGGCCGCAGGTCGGGCTCACCGCGCTCGATGAGGCGCAGAAAGGCCTGCTCGACATCGTCGGTGCCGGTGACCTCGAGCACGCCGCGCACGGTGTCGTCGGCGAGCAGCCGGCCGTCGCGCATGAGCAGCAGGCGGTCGCATCGCTTGGCCTCGTCCATGACGTGGCTCGAGATCAGCAGGGTGGTGCCGTCATCGGCGAGGCTCCGGAACAGGTCCCACAACTCGACGCGGAGCACGGGGTCGAGGCCGACGGTGGGCTCGTCGAGTACGAGCACCTCGGGTCGGCCGAGGAGCGCCGCCGCCAGTGAAACCCGGCTGCGCTGCCCGCCCGAGAGCGAGCCGACGAGGCGGCCGGCGACGGTGCCGAGGTCGGTGCGTTCGATGACACGGTCGATGTCGGATGCCGGTGCGCCGACGATGCGCCGGAAGTACGCGAGATTCTGGCGCACGGTGAGGTCGTCGTAGACGCTCGCCTGCTGGGTGACGTACCCCATGCGCTTGCGGAGCGGGCGACTGCCCGCCGGCAGCCCCAGCACCTCGATCGTGCCCGACTTCACGATCTGCACGCCGACGAGGGCACGCATGAGCGTGGTCTTGCCGCTGCCGCTCGGGCCGAGGAGGCCGACGATACGGCCGCGGGGGACCGCGAGTGAGAGCCGGTCGAGCACGGTCGCACCGCCCCGGACGATCGTGAGGTTCTCGACGATGACCGCGGCGCCGACGGCGCCGGCTGCCGCGGCATCCGAGCTATTCATCATTTGCTGAATTGTGCGCCGGGCGAACGACGCTGTCAAGCGAGTCGGGACGCCCGGTCAGGTGCCATTGCACCGCTGGCGCGACCCGGCGCACGAGCTCGTCGACGCTGACCGACGCCACCGGCTCGAACTCGAGTACGTACCGCACCATGATCACGCCGACGAGCTGCGAGGCCGCGAGCTCGGCCCGCAGATCGGCGTCGTCGGCATCAGGGAGTGCCGACGCGATTCGCTGCATGATCTCGCGGCGCAGGAACTCGCGCAGCATGCGAGCGACCGGGCCCTGGCCGATCGCGGAACGGAGTGCCGCGACCGCCGCCGGACGCACCGCGCTCGAATCCCAGGCGCCGAGCACCGCGCGCACGAGCCGTTCGCCGAGTTCGTCGATCGGGGCGGCGAGTGCGTCGCGCACCAAGCGGTCGGGGCGCAACGGCACCTCGACGACCTCCGCCACGAGGGCCCGCTTGTCGTCGAAGTAGTGGTGCACGAGCGCCGGATCGACGCCCGCGCGCCGAGCGATCGCCCGCATCGACGCGGCTTCATAGCCGTGCTCGCCGAATTCGGCCGTCGCCGCCTCGAGGATGCGCGCACGGGTGTCGCCTGCCTTCGCGCCACGGGGGCGACCTCTCCGGCGGGGTTCTGCGTGCTCCGTCACAGGCTGAGCCTATGCCCGGAGGCGGCCGTCGAGTTCCTCCGAGTCTCATGGGAAGCGCAGGCCGCTGTGAAGGCCCCTCGGTAGGATGGACGCACAGCAACCAAGCTCAGAGCGCTAGGAGTCCGTGCCATGGAATGGCTCATCCCCGTCATCATCGTCGTTGCGCTCGTGGTGATCATCGGCATCTACCTCTGGGCCACGTACAACTCCCTCGTCACACTGAACGTGCGTGTCGACGAGGCGTGGAGCGACATCACGGTGCAGCTGAAGCGTCGCGCCGACCTGATTCCGAACCTCATCGAGGCGGTGAAGGGCTACGCCGCCCACGAGAAGTCGGTCTTCGAGAACGTCACCCGGGCTCGTGCCGAGACGTTGTCGGCCCAAGGCCCCGGTGAGGCCGGTGCTGCCGAGAACCACATGCAGCAGGCGCTGAAGTCGATCTTCGCGGTCGCCGAAGCGTACCCGCAGCTGCAGGCGAGCCAGAACTTCCTGCAGCTCCAGTCCGAGCTCGTCGACACCGAAGACAAGATCCAAGCTTCGCGCCGGTTCTACAACGGCGGTGTGCGCGAGCTCAACACGAAGATCAAGGTGTTCCCGAACACGCTCTTCGTGCGCAACCTCGGCTTCCACGAGCGTGACTTCTTCGAGGTCACGGAGCCCGCGGCCATCGCAGAGCCGCCGCGCGTTCAGTTTTGATGGACGCCCTGCTGATAGACGCCGTCAGGCGCCCATCGAGGTCGAGTAGCGCCGCGCGGAGCGTGACGCGTATCGAGACCCCGAAGGGTCATTGATGTACCGCGCGATCGCGAAGAACAAACGAAACACCGTCTTCATCGTCTTGTTCTTCCTCGCCATCATCGGTGGGCTGGGGTGGCTCGCGGCCTACATCTACGGCGACATCACGATCGTCATCGTGACGCTCGTCATCGCGTCCGCCTACGCGCTGTTCCAGTACTTCACCGCCGATCGGCAGGCGCTCTCGATGTCGGGCGCGGTCGAGCTGCAGTCCAAGGCCGACCACCCGCGGCTCTGGCGCACCGTCGAGAACCTCTCGATCACCACCGGCACGCCGATGCCTCGGGTCTTCGTCATCTCAGACCCAGCGCCGAACGCATTCGCCACCGGCCGTGACCCCGAGCACGCCGTCGTCGCCGCGACGACCGGCCTGCTCGAGATCATGGACGACGCCGAGCTCGAGGGCGTCATGGCCCACGAGCTCGGGCATGTGCGCAACTACGACATCCGGCTCTCGATGGTCGTGTTCGGTCTCGTCGTCGCCGTCGGTTTCATCTCCGACATGCTCGTGCGCATGGCGTTCTTCGGCCGTGGCAACAACAACGGCAACCCGATCGTCATGATCTTCGGGCTCGTGGCGATGCTCATCGCCCCGCTCGTGGCGAGCCTCGTGCAGCTCGCGGTCTCGCGCCAACGTGAATACCTCGCGGATGCCACGGGCGCGATGACCACCCGGCACCCCGACGCGCTCGCGAGCGCCCTCGAGAAGCTCGAGACCTACGGTCGGCCCATGAAACGGCAGAACTCCTCGATGGCCCACCTCTGGATCGCCGATCCGTTGAAGCCCGGCATCATGGACAAGCTCTTCGCCACCCACCCTCCGATCGCCGAGCGCGTCAAGCGACTCGAGCAGATGGGTGGCGCGTTCTAGCGCCGAGTGCGACCGCGGCGCCGTCGCTCAGGCGATGCGCAACTCCGCCGTCAGCGCGGGGGACAAGTCGCCGCGGCCGGTGACGGCGACGTCCCCGAGCCCCTGCCAGGCGGCAGCCCGTCGCAGCACCGGTACGATGCGCGCCGCAGCGTCATCGGGAGCCCCGGGCTCGCTCCAGGCCGATTGCACTCTGAGCACCCCGGCCTTGCGATCGCTCTTCAGGTCGACGCGACCGACGACCCGATCGTCGATGAGCACCGGGAGCGAGTAGTACCCGAACTTGCGATCGGGTTCGGGAGTGTAGATCTCGATGCGGTAGTGGAAGTCGAAGAGGCGCTCGGTGCGCGGCCGGAACCACACCACGGGGTCGAACGGCGAGAGCACCGCGGCCGTCTCGATTCGACGTGGCCGTTTCGCGTCGCGGTGCAGCCACGCGGGGGTCTGGCGAGCGCCGGTGGTCCAGCCTGGCACCTCCACCGGCAGCAGCACGCCGGCCTCTTCGAGCTCGCCGATCGCCTGCCGCACGGGCACGCGCTTCATGCGCCAGTAGTCGGCGAGGTCGGCTTCTGTAGCGATGCCGAGAGCGGATGCTGCGAGTCTCACGAGCTCGCGCACGGCGTCGGCCTCGATGGGCGCGGTGTCGAGCAAGTGGCTCGGCAGCGCCTGCTCGGGCAGCGCGTAGACACGCTCGAAACGGCGCCGCTCGACGCACACGACTTCGCCGGTGCGGAACATCATCTCGAGCGTGCGCTTGACGTCGGACCAGCCCCACCAGGGGCCGCGTCGTTCGTTGGCGTCGTGCTCGATCTCGCTCGCCCGCATGGGGCCGTTCGCGGCGAGCTCGGCCTTGAGCCATTCGGCCAGTGGGGCGTCTTCGGCGACCCACCCGCCCCAGTCGGTGCCCTTCGTGCGGAAGGCCGTGCGCCGGAACTCGAAGAGCGGCCAGAGCTCGCGCGGGATGTACGCCGCCTGGTGCGCCCAATACTCGACCATGCGGCCGCGACGCCCCGTGGTGATGCGGTCGAGCGCGCCCCGATCGTAGGCTCCGACGCGACTGAACGCCGGCAGGTAGTGGCTGCGCTCGAAGACGTTGACCGAGTCGATCTGCAGCAGGCCGAGTCGATCGATCACCCCGTTGACGGCGCGGGTGCCCGGCGCTTCGAGGAGCGGTCGGGCGAAGCCCTGCGCGGCCAGGGCGATGCGGCGGGCGAGGGCTGGGCTGACGACGTCGACCATGATGATTTCGACGATAGCCGGGACCGCCGACACGCGGGGTTCGGGCGATCGCGAGACATCCGATGCCTCATACCGCTCGGTTCATACGCCGCGCCTAGAATGGAGTTATGACGGAGTCCAGGGGGCGGATACGGGGCCGACTGTCACGGCGCACGACGGACGCTTCGGCGCCGGCGCAGCCGCCGGAGGACGCACCAGATGCAGTGACCGAGTCGATCCCGTTCGGGGTGCGGCTCGCGGCAGGCTGGGCCTGGCGGCTCCTGCTCATCGGCGGTGTGCTCGCGGTCGTCGTCTTCCTGATCATCCAGCTTCGACTCATCGTCATTCCCATCCTCGTCGCGGTGCTCGTCGGAGCCCTGCTCGTGCCGTTCTCAGCCCTCCTGCAGCGGCATCGCTGGCCGAAGTGGCTCGCGGTGACGGCCGCGATGCTCTCGGCGCTCGTGGTGGTCGGTGGGCTGCTGACGCTCGGCATCACGCAGATCGTGCGCGGCTCCGGTGAGCTCGCCGCGCAGTCGCTCGTCGCATGGGACGATTTCCGCGAGTGGCTTCTCGAGGGTCCGATGCACATCACCGAGTCCCAACTGAACGACTGGGTCGATCAGATCATCCAGTCCGTGCAGCAAGACACCGGTGTGCTCGTGAGCGGCGCGCTCTCGGTGACCACCTCGGCCGGTCATTTCCTCGCAGGCATGCTGCTCGCGCTCTTCGCGACGCTCTTCATCCTCATCGACGGCCGCGGCATCTGGAACTGGATCGTCGGGATCTTCCCCCGACGGGCGCGCACCGCCATCGACGATGCCGGCAACGCGGGGTGGATGACACTCCAGAACTTCGTGAAGGTGCAGATCCTCGTCGCCACGATCGATGCGATCGGCATCGGCCTCGGCGCGTTCTTCCTCGGCGTGCCGCTCGCTGTGCCGATCGCGATCCTCGTCTTCCTCGGTTCGTTCATCCCGATCGTGGGTGCGGTGGCGACCGGCGCTCTCGCGGTCTTCGTCGCGCTCGTCTACCTCGGGTTCTGGCCGGCCGTGATCATGCTCGGCATCGTGCTGCTCGTGCAGCAGGTCGAGGGGCACGTGCTGCAGCCGCTCATCATGGGTACGGCCGTGAAGGTGCATCCGCTCGGCGTCGTCCTCGCAGTTGCCGCCGGAGGGTTCCTCGCCGGCATCCCGGGCGCACTGTTCGCCGTGCCCGTGGCTGCCGTGCTCAATGTCATGGTCCTCTCCGTCGCGAGTGGCGCATGGAAAGACGATGCGACTCCGCCCGGTGCGCCGGGGCGCGCACCGCTCTGGCGCACCGTGCCGCGACGTCCCGGGTACAAGCGAGGAGAATGAACGAGTTGAAGACTGCGATTCCCGGGCCGAGCCTCGACGATTTCGAGCACGCGCGGGGCGTGGTCTCCGCCATCGCGAGGGTGACTCCGATGGAGTCGTCCCGGTTCCTCGCCGAGCTGCTGGGTGTTCCCGTTCACCTCAAGTGCGAGAACCTGCAGCGCACGGGCTCCTACAAGCTCCGTGGCGCCTACCACCGCATCTCGGCACTGACCGAGTCCGAACGGGCGCGGGGCGTCGTCGCGGCTTCGGCCGGCAACCACGCGCAGGGCGTCGCGTTCGCCGCGCGTGAGCTCGGCATCCGCGCGACGATCTTCATGCCGGTCGGCGTGGCGTTGCCGAAGCTCGAGGCGACCCGCGCGTACGGCGCAGAGGTCGTGCTTCGCGGCGACTCGGTCGGCGAGACGCTCGAAGCCGCGGCCGCCTTCGCGAACGAGACGGGCGCGGTCATCATCCCGCCGTTCGATCACCCCGACGTGATCGCCGGCCAGGGCACCCTCGGTCTCGAAATCCTCGACCAGGCACCGGATGTCGCGACCATCGTCGTGCCGATCGGCGGCGGCGGTCTCGCCGCGGGCATCGCGAGCGCGGTCAAGCAACGCGCCGCCGAACTCGGGCGCACGATCCGAGTGGTCGGGGTGCAGGCCGAGAACGCGGCGCCGTACGTCGCATCCCTCGCCGCCGGGTCGCCGCAACACGTGCCGGTGGTGCCGACGATCGCCGACGGCATCGCCGTCTATCGGCCCGGAGAGCTGAACTTCGAGATCATCCGCGAGGCCATCGACGAGGTCGTGACCGTCACCGAAGACGACATCGCCCGGGCGCTGCTCGTGCTGCTCGAGCGCGCGAAGCTCGTGGTCGAGCCGGCCGGCGCGGTCTCGGTCGCCGCGATCATGACCGGACAGATCTCCTCCGACGGCCCCGTCGTCGCGCTGCTCTCGGGCGGCAACATCGACCCACTGCTCATGCAACGGGTGATCGCGCACGGGCTCGCGGCATCCGACCGCTATCTCACGCTCGGAATCGGGCTGCCCGACCGCCCGGGGCAGCTCGCGCACATCGCAGAGCTGCTTGCGGAAGCCAACGCCAACGTGATCGAGGTGCTGCACACCAGGCACGGCTCTGGCCTGCAGATCTCGGAGGTCGAGCTGAAGCTCTCGGTCGAGACTCGCGGCCCCGATCATCGTGCCCAGGTCGTCGCCGTGCTGCGTCGTGCCGGATACGAACCGGTCATCTACAACGAGTAGCCGCCCTGCAGCGTGGAGCCGCCGCTCGAGCGCGGTAGCTCGCCCTACTGGCCGCCCCAGGTCGCGACGCCCGTGACCTCGACCGGGATCTCGCGCCCGTTGGGTGCGGTGTAGCTGGTCTTCGCGCCGACCTTCAGGCCGAGGATCGCGGCGCCGAGAGGGCTCTGCGTGCTCCACACGTCGAGCTCGGAGTCACCGGCGATCTCACGGCTGCCGATGAGGAACGTCTCTTCGTCGCCCGCGATGATCGCGGTGATGACGGTGCCCGCCTCGACGACCCCCGTGGACACGGGCGCGTCGGCGACCTCTGCGGTGCGCAGCAGCTCTTTCAGCTGTCGGATGCGGGCCTCTTGCTTGCCCTGCTCGTCTTTGGCGGCATGGTAGCCGCCGTTCTCCTTGAGATCGCCCTCTTCGCGCGCGGACTCGATTCGCTTCGCGATCTCTTCACGGCCGTGGGTGGAGAGGTGCTCGAGCTCCGCCGCGAGGCGGTCGTAGGCCTCCTGGGTGAGCCAGGTGACGGTGGCGTCTTGCGCCATGATGCACACTCCCGTGTTCTTCACGCTTCGCGTTCTTCACGCTGTATACGTTCTTCATGCTGTAGAGACGTGACGCCCCGACGAATGCCGGGGCGAATGTCCCATGTTAGGTGAGCCAGCAGCGGTAAATCAAACCCGTGTTCGCCTCCTGCGCGACCCGCACCGTCTCGGTGAGGCTGCGGATATGCCGTGTCGAGGCCGGCACCTCGATGACTTTCCAGCCGACGACGGTGAAGTCTTCATTCAGAGCCTGCACGATGCAGGCACTGTCGTTGCCGGCCGGTACGGAGAGGTTCCAGCTGACTTCGACCGCGCGCTCCTCGTTGATGAGGCGGTGACCGGTGTCGGTGACCTCGATCTGCGGTTTCTGGCCATCGAGACCGGCCCAGACGACCCATGCGACGAGCACGATCGCGACGGCAACCGCACCGGCGACCAGCAGGAGTCGATCACGGGTGCGATGCGAGCGGGTGCGCCCGTAGCGCGCGGCGAGCGCGTCGTTCTCGAGCTCTGCCACCGCACGGCTCCTTCGATCTCGATCGTCTAGTCTTGTACCCAAGCTTAACCCGCCCGGTGGAGCCGTAGCTCGCCCGTGAAAGAGAGTCCGATGCTCGTCCTGCCCACGCTGATCCTCTCGGCAGAAGACGAGGAGTTCGACCCGAATACCGTCACACCGGGCATCTGGGGGTTCGTGCTCACGTTCCTCGTCATGCTGGTCGTGGTGCTCCTCGTCGTCGACATGGTGCGACGCATCCGCAGGGTCAACTATCGAGCCGAGGTGCGCGAGCAGCTCGAGGCGGAACGTCTCGAGGCGGAACGGCTCGAATCAGGGGAGCACGACGCCGAGATGGGCGAGGCCGACGGCCAGGCGACGGATGCCTCGGGTGAGACGCCGAACGACACGAACGACGGCCCCGACGGGGCATCCGCTCGCTGACAAGTCTCTCGCGGTCGGCAGCGCCCCTCGGTTCAGCCGAGATGGTACGCCGGTGCCATGGCGATGAGCAGCGTCGCGGTCCAGTGGCACATGAACGCGAGCACCGTGCAGGCGTGGAAGATCTCGTGGAAGCCGAAGACGCCCGGCCACGGATTCGGCTTCTTCAGCGCGTAGACGATCGCGCCGGCCGTGTACAGCACGCCGCCGACGATGACGAGCACCATCATCGCGGCGTTCACCGCGAGTAGGTCGCCGAGGTACATGACGGCCGCCCAGCCGAGCAGGAGATAGAGCGGCACGTAGAGCCAGCGCGGTGCGGTGATCCAGAACACCCGGAAGCCGATGCCGACGAGCGCGCCGGCCCAGACGAGGCCGAGCAGTAGCCAGCCCTTGTCGGGCGGCAACGCGAGGATCGCGAGCGGTGTATACGTGCCGGCGATCAGCAGGAAGATGTTCGCGTGGTCGATGCGCTTCAGCGCGAGCTTGGTCTTCGGATTCCAGTCGAAGCGGTGGTACAGCGCGGAGTTGCCGAAGAGCAGCATCGAGGTGAGCACGAACACCGCCGACGCCCATTTCGCCGGGGCGCCTTCGGCGAGCACGATGAGCACGACGCCGGCCACGACGGTGACGGGGAACGTGACGGCATGGATCCAGCCCCGCCACGTCGGCTTCACCTCGCCGGTCTGGGCGAGTGAGTCGTCGAGCAGGGGGATGTTCGGCAGGTCGGGGCCGTGCGCCTCGCGGGCCACCGCGGTGTCGCCCACATCCTCCGCCGCGACCGGGCGGGAGAGCTCTTCCGCTGGATCGTGTGCTGCGCGGCGGCGCTTCGAGGGCATGCAGACAGCGTATCCGCCTTCGTCGCGCGTCCGTCTGCGAGTGGCGGATGCGCCGGAGCGGTAGCGTAGTGCCGTGCAGACGAGCGATGAGCCCCTCGGTCGCGGCATCCTCTACCGCCTCTACCAGAACCGGCTCCGCCGCGGACTGGACCCGGCGGCGATGCCGCGCCATGTCGCGATGATCATCGACGGCAACCGCCGCTGGGCGAAGCAGCTCGGCTACGACACGGCGGCGCACGGCCACCGGGCCGGCGCGGCGAAGATGCGCGAGTTCCTCGAGTGGTGCGACGACGCCGGCATCTCGACCGTCACCCTCTACCTGCTCTCGAGCGACAACCTCGGCAACCGGCCGAGCGCCGAACTCGCCGACCTCATCGAGATCATCGCCGAACTCGCCGAAGAACTCTCGCACTATCGCGACTGGCGGGTGCAGCACGTCGGCTCGGATGCCGGGCTGCCCGAGCCCCTCATCGCGGCCCTCGATGCCGCGGAGCATCGCACGGCCGACAAGGGCGGCCTGCACGTGAACCTCGCGGTCGGCTACGGCGGGCGCAAGGAGATCACCGATGCGATGCGTTCGATCGTCGCCGCCCACCACGCCGAAGGCCGGAGCCTCGAAGACCTCGCCGAACGACTGACCCCCGACCTCATCGGCCAGCACCTCTACACGGGCGGCCAGCCCGACCCCGACCTCGTCATCCGCACCTCGGGGGAGCAACGGCTCAGCGACTTCATGCTCTGGCAGGCCGCGCACAGCGAGTTCTATTTCGTCGAGGCGCTCGGACCCGACCTCCGCAAGGTCGATTTCCTGCGGGCGCTGCGCGACTACGCGAAGCGTCATCGTCGCTTCGGAGGGTGACCGGCGTCGCTTCGGAGGGTGACCGGCGTCACCTCGGTCTGAAAGACTGTGCTGGCTGGCAGATCTCTGCCTCGGACGAAGGGGCACGCACACGTGACCATTGACGATTTCACCGCCGGATTCACCGCTGAACCCGGGTATCTCGACTACGGCCGGGTGGGGCCGCTCTCGACGGTCGCGGCTGAAGAGACCCTCGTGTTCACCCAGGTGCTCCAGCGCGCGCGCTACGGCAGCCTCGACGCGTTCACCGAGCAAGACCGACGGGTGCGCGATGCCGCATCGGCCGTCACCGGGTTTCCCGCAGACCAGATCGTCTTCCAGCCGAACACGACCCAGGGCATCATGCACGCGATGTTCGGTCTCACCGGCGGCGTGCTGCTCTCCGCCGAGGAGTTCCCGAGCCTGCCCATCGCCGCCGTGCGCGCGCAAGAAGCGCTGCACACGGTGCAGCCGGTCTGGCTCGAGACCGACCACGGCAAGGTGACTCCGGGTCAGATCCGGGAGCAGCTCGAGTCGAACGTCGCCGCTGTCGCCGTGAGCCTCGTCGACTCGCGCACCGGCTACCTGTGCGACATCGAGGGCATCAGGCAGGTCATCGGCGACCGGCTGCTGATCGTCGACGCCATCCAGGGCTTCGGCGTGGTCGACGCGCCATGGGAGGCAGCCGACATCGTGCTCACGGGCGGTCAGAAATGGTGCCGCACCGGTTGGGGAACCGGCTTCATGGCCGTATCGGCGCGCGCGCTCGAACAGTTGACGCCCGTGTTCTCGGGCTTCACCGGCACCGAAGAGGCCGAGCCGTGGGGCGAGGTTCCGCCGCCCGCTGCCGACGCCCGCGCGTTCCGTGTGTCCAACCCCGACCCGATCGCCGAAGCACGACTGGCCGCGGGCCTCGAAGAGATCGCGAGCGTCGGCGTCGCCGCGATCAACTCGGCCGTCGCCGACCGGGTGAGCCGCACCATCGAGCTGGCCGACGAGTACGCGATCGCCGTCATCTCGTCACGCGCCGAGCGGGAGCGCGCCGGCATCGTCGTGCTCGAGCCGCCGACCGAGCAGGTCACGTTGCTGACCGCGTCGCTGCACAATCACGGCGTGACGGCGACGACCCGGGCGGGGCGCGTGCGGCTGTCGGTGCATGCGGCGACCTCCGACGAGACGCTCGAGATGCTGCGAGCGGCGTTCGTGTCGTACGGCACAGCTGCGTCGTACTGAGCCGCGTCGTACTGAGCGGCCTCGTCGTGGTCGGGGCGTCGTCGCGATCGGCGTGGTCTGTGCGGGCTTGTCGAGCCGCGACATCCGCTCGACTCACGCGCTCTCCGTATGAACGGCACGTGTCGCACCGCGTGTCGCTCGGGCCGAATCGCCGACCTCGTCGTAGCGTCTGAGACATCGGGCATGGTGTCCGATCGAGTCGGCTCGTGAACCGCTCGTGGGAGGATCGCCGCCGGCGCGGAACGCCGAGCTGATTGCTCGGGGCGGGAGCTGGCGTGTCACTCTCTACCTCCAAGTCGACCGATCTCGCGGTGGATGCCGCAGCAGCACAACAGGAGCGCACCTACGTGCTCGACACCTCGGTGCTGCTGTCCGATCCGAAGGCCCTGTTCCGCTTCGACGAGCATGCCGTCGTGCTGCCCGTCGTGGTGATCACGGAACTCGAGGCCAAGCGGAACGATCCCGAGATCGGATACTTCGCCCGTCAGGCGTTGCGCATCCTTGATGAGCTCCGCGTCGAACACGAGCGGCTCGACTTCCCGATCACCGTCGGCGACGGCGGCTCTCTGCGCGTGGAGCTGAACCACAGCGACCAGAGCGTGCTGCCGTCCGGCCTGCGCCTCTCCGACAACGACTCACGCATCCTCGCGTGCGCGCTCAACCTCTCCAACGACGGTCTCGCGGTCACGGTCGTCTCGAAAGACTTGCCGCTGCGCGTGAAGGCCGCCTCGGTCGGCCTCGACGCGCAGGAGTACCGGCACGAGCTCGCGATCGACTCCGGGTGGAACGGCATGGCCGAACTCGACCTCGGGTCCAACGACATGGCCAAGCTGTACGAGCACGAACACCTCACGTTGCCGGCCGATGTCGAACAGCCGATCAACACCGGGCTCGTCATCCACTCCGACCGCGGTTCGGCGCTCGGCCGGGTCGTGGGCGAGCGCGATGTGAGGCTCGTGCGCGGCGACCGTGAGGTCTTCGGACTGCACGGACGCTCGGCCGAACAGCGGCTCGCGATCGACCTGCTGCTCGACCCCGAGATCGGCATCCTCTCGCTCGGCGGACGTGCAGGCACCGGTAAGTCGGCGCTCGCGCTGTGCGCCGGTCTCGAAGCCGTGCTCGAACGCCAGCAGCACAAGAAGATCATGGTGTTCCGGCCGCTCTACGCCGTGGGTGGGCAAGAACTCGGCTACCTGCCGGGCGATCAGGGGGAGAAGATGAACCCGTGGGGCCAGGCGGTGTTCGACACCCTCGGCTCGGTGGTCTCCGACAACGTGCTCGAAGAGGTCATCGGCCGAGGCATCCTCGAGGTGCTGCCGCTCACCCACATCCGCGGGCGCTCGCTGCACGACGCCTTCGTGATCGTCGACGAGGCGCAGTCGCTCGAGCGCAACGTGCTGCTGACCGTGCTCTCACGCATCGGCCAGAACTCGCGCGTCGTGCTCACCCACGACGTCGCTCAGCGCGACAACCTCCGCGTCGGGCGCCACGACGGGGTCGCGAGCGTGATCGAGACGCTGAAGGGGCATCCGCTGTTCGCTCACATCACGCTGACCAGATCGGAGCGCTCGGCGATCGCGGCGCTCGTCTCCGAGATGCTCGACGGGCACGAACTGGCGTAGCGGCCGCGATCGACGGCAGCGAGCGGGCCCCGGGGAACCGGGGCCCGCGTCGCGTCAGCCGGAGACCTCCGTCGGCCGGAGACGCTGCGTCAGTCGTAGATCTTCGCGGCGTACGAGGGGCCGTAGTACGCGTCGAGTGCTTCGAGCGTTTCGCCCGAGCGTTCGAAGGTCTGGGAGATGACGGCACGTCGTGGGGCGGCGGCGGCATCCCACGTCTCGGGCTTCCACGCTTGAGATCGGAGGAAGGCCTTGGAGCAGTGGTAGAAGACCTCGTCGATCGCGACCTCGAGCACGAGGTCGGGCTCGTGGCCGTGCACCTGCATGCGATCGGCGTAGGGGGCATCACGCAGCAGCCGTCCGCGGCCGTTGATTCGGAGGGCGTCGCCGCGGCCCGGAATGACGAAGACCAGTCCGACGTGCGGATTCTCGAGCACATTGTGGAAGCCGTCGGCGCGGCGGTTGCCGGGTCGCTCGGGAATCGCGATCGTCGAGTCGTCGAGCGCGATCGCGAACCCGGGCGGGTCGCCTTTGGGGGAGACATCGGCGTTGCCGGCTGCATCGGCCGTCGAGATGAAGCACAACGGGGATGCCGCGAGCCACTGCCGATCGAGGTCGTGAAGTCGAGGGCGCGTCTTGTCGCGAACGGTGGGCAACGGCCGACCGATGATCTCCTCGAGCTCGTCGATGGTCGTGACTGGTGTGCCTCCGTGGTCCATGGCTTCCAAGCTACGCCTGCGGGGCGGGCCGCGGATTCATTCGCGGAGGGGGACGTGCCGACGCGGAGGATCCGCCGCGTGCGGGCCGGATTCGCCGGTGAACTCGACACCCGCGAGGCTTGAGGGCATGCGGCCGAATCGTGTGGTGCTCTTCGATGTCGATGGCACACTGATCGACGCGATGGCGGGCCAGCGACGCATCTGGCACGAGTGGGCGGAGCAGTTCGGGCTCGACGCGTCGGTCGTGTACGAGACGGCGCTGCGCACGCGGCCGCTCGAGACCGTGGCCGAACTGCTGCCGGGGCGTGACCCCGCCCCGTTCGTCGCCGCGTTCGACCGGCTCGAGGACGCCGAAGCCGAGCACGGAGAGCTGCGGGGCATCGACGGCGCGGCGGAACTCCTCTCGGCGCTCGAGCCGAACAGCTGGGCCCTCGTGACCTCGAACGCCGAAGGTCGAGTGGCGGCACGCTTCCGACGACTCGGGCTGCCGTTGCCTGGGGTCATCGTCGACAACCTGGCAACCCCCGCCGGCAAGCCTGCGCCCGACCCCTACTTGCTCGCGGCGCGTCGTCTCGGCGCGGCACCCCGCGACTGCCTCGTGATCGAGGACGCTCCGGCGGGCGTCGTCGCGGGACTCGCCGCCGGCATGACGACGTGGAGCGTGAACGGCGCGACGCCGGTTGCGGGCGCCCACCGGCACTTTCGCACGCTCGCCGACGCAGCGGCCGACATCATCGAGTTCTCGCGGGGAATGACGTCCCCGCGACATCCGCCTGACGTCGCGCCACGACCTTTCGACGGGTGACGGTCATCTGCGTGAGTCGTCACGCGGCAAAAGGTCGTGGCGCGAGGGGCGGGAGGCTCAAGCCTGCGGCGGACGCGTCATCGAGAGCAGGTCGAGGGCCGTGTCGAGCTGCTCGAGGGTGAGCTCGCCGCGCTCGACGTAGCCGAGGGCGATGACGGACTCGCGCACCGTGATGCCTTCGGCCACCGAGTGCTTCGCGATCTTCGCGGCGGCCTCGTAGCCGATGAGCTTGTTCAGCGGCGTCACGATCGACGGCGACATTCCCGCGAGCGCGGTCGCCCGCTCGACGTCGGCCTCGAGCCCGTCGACGGTCTTGTCGGCGAGCACCCGCACCGAGTTGGCGAGCAGGCGGATCGACTCGAGCAGTGCGGTGCCCATGACGGGGATCTGCACATTGAGTTCGAATGCGCCGGATGCCCCGGCCCACGCGATCGTCGCGTCGTTGCCGATGACCCGGGCGCAGACCATGAGCACAGCCTCGGGCACGACCGGGTTCACCTTGCCAGGCATGATCGATGAGCCCGGCTGCAGGTCGGGGATGCGCAGTTCGCCGAGACCGGTGTTCGGGCCGGAGCCCATCCAGCGCAGGTCGTTCGAGATCTTCGTGAGGCTCACGGCGATCGTGCGGAGGGCCCCCGAAGCGTCGACGAGGCCGTCGCGATTGGCCTGCGCCTCGAAGTGGTCGGCGGCCTCGGTGATCGGCAGTTCGGTCTCGGCCTGCAGGAGGGAGATCACGAGCTGCGGGAAGCCGGCCGGGGTGTTGATGCCGGTGCCGACGGCAGTGCCACCGAGCGGAACCTCGGCGACGCGGGGGAGCGCGGTGCGCACGCGCTCGATGCCGAGACGCACCTGGCGGGCGTAGCCGCCGAACTCCTGACCCAGGGTGACCGGGGTGGCGTCCATCAGGTGGGTGCGGCCGGCCTTCACGACGTCGGCCCACTCGACGGCCTTCGCCTCGAGGGCGACCGCGAGGTGGTCGAGTGCCGGGATGAGTTCGTCGATGAGCGCCGCCGTGACCGCGATGTGCACCGAGGTCGGGAAGACGTCGTTGGACGACTGCGACGCGTTCACGTGGTCGTTGGGATGCACCGGGCTGCCGAGCTTGCCCGTTGCAATGGTCGCGAGCACTTCGTTCATGTTCATGTTCGACGAGGTGCCGGAACCGGTCTGGTACACATCGACCGGGAAGTGCTCGGTGTAGCCGTGCACGCCAGCGATGACCTCATCGGCGGCGTCTTCGATGGCCTTCGCGATGGCGGGGTCGAGCACGCCGAGCTGGCCGTTGGCCTGCGCGGCCGCCTTCTTGATGCGGGCCAGCGCCTGGATCTGCTGGGGCTCGAGGCCTGCACCGGAGATCGGGAAGTTGTCGACGGCGCGCTGCGTCTGCGCCCGGTAGAGCGCCGATGCGGGCACCCGCACCTCGCCCATCGTGTCGTGCTCGATGCGATAGTCGGCGGCGTTGTCCACCACGGTGTGTTCCCTTCGATGTGCTTGCCGGATGCCCCGGCCGGTGTCGCTCGTGTGGAGGTGTCGGCCGTCAGACCGCACCGACGACGATGTCGGTCTCGACGCGACCCTCGAAGAGTCGGTAGTTCGCTCCGACGATAGCCAGCGTACCCGCTGCGATCGCGTCGCTGATCATCTCGGACGACTCGACGAGCTCGGTGACGGTGTTACGCAGGTGCTCGCGACCGACGAAGCCGACATCGACGTGATCGGCATCGACGGGGGCATCGGCTGCGCCACCGGCGACCTTGCGTACGGCGGGCACGATCTTCTCGACGAGACCGGCGATGTGCGGCGGCAGCGGTGGCGCGTCGGCGACCTGCGAGTCGATGGCGGCGCGCACCGCACCGCATTCGTCGTGGGCGAGCACGATGATGAGTGGCACGTGCAGCAGGCCGACGGCGTACTCGAGGGAGCCGAGCGATGACGGCGTGACCACCTGGCCGGCGTTGCGCACGACGAAGGCGTCGCCGAGGCCCACGTCGAAGATGATCTCGGCGGCGAGGCGGGAATCGCTGCAACCGAAGATCGTCACGAGGGGGCGCTGCTGGTGGGCGAGCGAGGCCCGGCGGTCGACGTCTTGGCGAGGGTGCTGCGGCTTGCCCTCGACGAATCGCGCGTTGCCGCTGCGCAGCTCGCGCCACGTCTCGGCCGGTGTCTCAGGGCGTTCGATCGGCTGCGTGGTCACGGCGTGCCTCTCAGTTCTGCGCCTCGATCGTCGGCGTGAGCGCCGACGCGAGCGTCTCGAATTCATCGGGTGTCGCGGTGCCGAGCAGCACGAACGTGCTGCCGCCCGCCTCGGTGGTGAGTCCGTAACGGGCGTTGCCGACGTCGTCGGCCGAGTCGCGGTTGTCGTAGACGGTCCACTCGACGCCGTCGATCGTGGTGGTGCCCGCGGCGAGTGTGCGAGCGAGGAGGCCGGCCGTCCAGGTCGGGTTCGCATCGAGCCCTTGATACAGCCCGATGAACTCGTCGCCGGGTGTGAGGTAACCCACGTACCACGCGGTGACGTCGTCGCCCTGGCTCGTGCGCAGTTCGGCGGCGTTGGCACGCCACCCCTTGGGCAGCTCGGGAACGGCGAGCGGGTCGTCGCTGGCGACCTGCGCCTGTTGGGCGATGGATGCCACGTCGACATCGCGCTCGATGGCCGTGTCGCTGCGCGGCACCAGGAGCACGATGACGAGCACGACGATGAGGCTCGCACCGAGCGCGAGGAGCAGGTTGGTCACGTTCTGACGTTGCCGGTGGTTCCGCGAGTTCTCGGCTTTGCGGGCCGCGGTCTCTTCAGGCGTCTCTGGCCGGCCGAGCTCGGCGACCACCTGCGGCGGGCGCGTCGCCATCAGCGGGCGCCGGTGTCGTCGGATGCAGTGCGGGCCGTGCCGGACGCCGCGGTGCCGGCGCGAGCCGCGTCGAGGCGCGCCTTCGCACCGATGAGCCATTCCTCGCAACGTGCCGCGAGGGCCTCGCCGCGCTCCCACAGCGCGAGCGACTGCTCGAGGGTCGCGGAACCCTGCTCGAGTTCGCCGACGACCTGCACGAGTTCGTCTCGCGCCTGCTCGTAGCTCAGCTCGGCGACGTCGGTGGAGGTGGGCATGACATCCATTCTATTCGCCGCGACCGACAGAGCCGGTCGCGGGTGAGGACGATGCCGACGACTCCGCCGGCGCTGCGTCGTGCACCGACGGCACGGCGCCGCGGGACACGGCAGCGAGCGAGCCCTCGGCGAGCGTGAGCGTGAGTTCGGTGCCATCGGGTGCCCCTGCAGGACCCCGGACCACGCGGCCGTCGCCGCCCTGCACGATGGCGTATCCGCGGTCGAGCGTCGCCTGCGGGGAGAGCGCGCGCAGATGGCCGCGCAGTTCCGCGACGCGGTGCGTCTGGCGGTCGATGATGCGCTCGACGAGTTCGGCGCCGCGGGCGACCCAGCGGGTGAGGTCTTCGGCACGCCGGTCGACGATCCACGAGGTCTCCGCCAGCGCCGGGCGCGAACGGAGGTGGCCGATGCGGTCGATCTCGCGGGAGAGGATCGCCTGCAGCCGCATGCCGAGGCGCGCGCGTGCCTGCTCGACCCGCACGAGCTCTTCGTTGACGTCGGGCACGACGCGTTTCGCGGCGTCGGTCGGTGTGGAGGCCCGAAGGTCGGCGACCTCGTCGAGCAGGGGGCGGTCGGCCTCATGGCCGATCGCCGACACGAGCGGGGTGGATGCCGCGGCGGCCGCCCGCACGACGCGCTCGTCGCTGAACCCCAACAGGTTCTGGAAGTCGCCGCCGCCGCGCGCGACGATGATGACCTCGACCTCGGGGTCGGCGTCGAGCCGCTCGATGGCCGCAACGACCTCGGGCACCGTGCGGTCGCCCTGCACTGCGGCGTGCACGACGCGGAACTCGACGGCGGGCCAGCGCAGTCGGGCGTTGCGCAGCACGTCTTTCTCGGCGTCGCTGTCTTTGCCGGTGATGAGGCCGACGACCCCGGGCAGGAACGGCAGCCGGCGCTTTCGCCCGGCGTCGAACAGCCCTTCGGCAGCCAACTGGGTCCGCAACCGCTCGAGTCGCTCGAGCAGGTCGCCGAGGCCGACGTGCTTGAGTTCGAAGACCTGCATCGACAGTGAGCCGCCCTTGACCCACCAGCCGGGCTTCACGAGTGCGATCACCCGGTCGCCTTGCTTGAACTGCTCGTCGAAGCGTGCGCGCACCGACGACCACACCTGGAACGACAGGGTCGCCTCGGCGTCGAGGTCTTTGAGCTTGCCGTAGACGTTGCCGCCCGAGACCCCCCACTGCGTGATCTCGCCCTCGACCCACACCGTGCCGAGCCGGTCGATGTATTGCTTGAGCTTGCCCGAGAGGAGCGCGACCGGCCACGGTGCATCGCGTGTCGCCGGTGCATCCGTCATCTGGGCCTCCCAGCCGCCCGCCCGTCTCAGCCACGTAGGATGGACACCGTGACGAGCTTGACTGGTGCCCCGCGAATCGGCCTCGGCATGCCCAGAGTTCCGGGCGTGCGCGGCCGGCTCAAGGATAACCCGGTCCCCGGACACAAGCGCGTGCTGCTCGCGGCGCCACGAGGCTACTGCGCCGGCGTCGACCGTGCCGTGATCGCCGTCGAGAAGGCGCTCGAGCACTATGGCGCACCGGTCTACGTGCGCAAGCAGATCGTGCACAACATCCACGTGGTCACCGAGCTCGAGGCGCAGGGAGCGATCTTCGTCGAAGAGGTCGACGAGGTGCCGGCGGGCGCCCACATCGTCTTCAGTGCGCACGGCGTGTCACCGGCTGTCGTGAACGCCGCAGCAGACCGCGGCCTGCACGCGATCGACGCGACCTGCCCGCTCGTCACCAAGGTGCACCGCGAGGCGGTGCGCTTCGCGCGCGACGACTTCGAGATCCTGCTCATCGGCCACGAAGGTCATGAAGAGGTCGAGGGCACGGCGGGCGAGGCGCCCGACCACGTCACGATCGTCAACAGCCCCGACGACGTCGACAACATCGAGGTGCAAGACCCCGATAAGGTCGTCTGGCTCTCGCAGACCACGCTCTCGGTCGACGAGACCATGGAGACCGTGCGGCGCCTCCGCGAGCGGTTCCCGAATCTGCAGAACCCTCCCTCCGACGACATCTGTTACGCCACCCAGAACCGGCAGGTCGCGATCAAGAAGGTCGCGCAAGACGCCGATCTCGTCATCGTCGTCGGTTCGGCCAACAGCTCCAACAGTGTGCGCCTCGTCGAGGTCGCCCTCGAGTACGGTGCGAAGGCGGCCTACCGAGTCGACTACGCGAGTGAGGTGCAGCAGGAGTGGCTCGACGGCGTCGAGACGGTCGGCGTGACGAGCGGGGCATCCGTGCCCGAAGAACTCGTGCACGAACTGCTCGAGGCGCTCTCCGATGCAGGCTACGGCGACGTCGCCGAGGTCAAGACGGCCGAAGAAGACCTCATGTTCTCGCTCCCGAAAGAGCTGCGCAAAGACCTCGCGGGCAAGCCCGATGCGCGGGCGATCGGCGGGCGGGGTCGCGCCCAGCGCTGATCGCCGTCGCATCGAATCATCCGCTGCGAACGGGTGATCGGGTCTCGCTTTCACGGCCGCCGTGCGCTGGCGACGGTGTGCTGCGATTCCAGATGGCGGATGCCTCGCCGCCCGACTCCCGGCGACGGCGCAGAACCTGATCGACCTGTTCGCTCGTCGTCGGCGGCGCGTGCACGCGGCTCTACGAGGCGCAGTTCGCGGCACCGGTCGACGCTTCCGAGCTCGTCGACCCCGAGGATGCCCGGGGACTGGAGACCGGTCGCGTACAGGTCGTACCCGAGGGCGCCGCGAGCTGACTCGCGAACGAAACGTCGAAGTCCGCCCGTTCAACGCTGTCGGGGCGGACTTCGACGGTTCGACGCGGCTGTTCCGTCGACGCGAGCTACGTCTGGGCGGGGCTCAGCGACTGCAGGAAGGCGGGGTCGCTCGCAAACACGATCATGCCGACCACGAGCACCACGATGAACGCCGCCACGCCCGCGAGCAGCGGCACCCACCACGTCGCCCGGCCCGCGCGCAGGCGCGCACGCGACCAGAGCAACGCCCCGATCCAGAGCGCGAGCTGCAGGGCGATGCCCACGATGATGGCCGCAGGCACGACGGGGCCCGGCGTGAATTCAGTCGGTGCGTCGACGCCGAGCATCGACGCCGACAGCTTCGCCGACTCGAGGGCGGTGGTCGGCAGCTGGAAGAGCACGAGGCTGTTGTAGAGCGCGCCGAACACACCCAGCACGAGCAGTGCGATGGTCCACATGCGATCGATCGGGCGCGTGCCAGGGGCAGCGGCGCTCCCAGTGCCGCTCGCCGCGGTCGCCGGAGCGGCCTGCGCGGCGGCCGCGGGTTCGACCGGGGCATCCGGAGTCGCGACGGGGTCGACCGGCGGAGTCCACGTCCAGCCCTCGGGGGCGTACTCGCCGTACTGCGGTCGAGGCCGCTCGTCGCGACGTGACGGAGCGGCGTGCGTGCTCGCCGCGCCGTCGCCGTGCGTCACTGCGGTGTCACCCGACTCGTCGGGCGTTCGAGCGATCTCGTGCTGCGACATCCGGGCCTTACGCGCTGATCGACTGGCTGGCCGAGCCGAGCTGACGCGTCGACTCGCCGACGCGTGCGGCCATGGCGGTCTCGGCGACCTTGCCCCATGCGCGCGGGTCGTACTGCTTCTTGTTGCCGACACCGCCGTCGACCTTCAGCACACCGTCGTAGTTGTCGAACATGTAACCGGCGATCGAACGCGTGAACGCGTACTGCGTGTCGGTGTCGATGTTCATCTTCACGACGCCGTTGGCGACGGCCTCGGCGATCTCGGCGTCGGTCGAGCCCGAGCCGCCGTGGAAGACGAGGTCGAGGGGCTTCGCACTGGTGCCGTACTTCGCTGCGAGGCCGTCTTGAATCTCTTTGAGGAGCGAGGGACGCAGCTTGACGTTGCCGGGTGCGTAGACGCCGTGCACGTTGCCGAAGGTGAGGGCGGCCATGTAGCGGCCCTGCTCGCCGAAACCGAGCGCCTCGACGGTCGCGATCGCGTCGTCGAGCGTCGTGTAGAGCGCTTCGTTCGAGCCCTCGTGCTGAACGCCGTCTTCTTCGCCGCCGACGACGCCGATCTCGACCTCGAGGATCGCGTTGATCGCCTTCATGCGGGGGAGGATCTCTTTCGCGATCTCGAGGTTCTCGGCGAGTGGCACTGCCGAGCCGTCCCACATGTGCGACTGGAAGATCGGGTTGCGGCCGGCCTTGACCTCGGCCTCGGAGGCCTCGATCAGCGGGAACACGAAGTCGGCGAGGGCGGGCTTCGGGCAGTGGTCGGTGTGCAGCGCCACGGTGATCGGGTAGTTCTTCGCGACCTCGTGGGCGAAGCGCGCGAACGCGAGCGCGCCGGTGGCGCGCGCCTTCACGGTGTGGCCGGCGAAGTAGTCGGCGCCGCCTGTCGTGACCTGGATGATGCCATCGGAACCCGCCTCGGTGAGGCCCTGCAGCACCGCGTTGAGCGTCTGCGAGGAGGAGACGTTGAAGGCCGGGAACGCGAAGCCCTTGGCCTTCGCGGTGTCCAGCATCTCGGCGTACTGCTCAGGTGTTGCGATGGGCATGGTGCTCCTTCGGACGACGGTGGGGTTGGGGTCGAGTCTACCGACTTGCCGAGGGGTACTCAGGTGTCGGATGCCGCGGCCGATGCGACGGCGCATCATGCGTGCACGGCAGGATGGACGGATGCCCACCGATCAGCTCCGCCTCGCCGACCTCGGACTCGTCGACGGGTTCCGCCGCGCGACGGCGCTCGCCGCGCTCGCCGCAGCACCGCTCGTCGGTTCCGGCGACGGGCACGGTGTCGACGCGCTCGCGGTGCGAGCACTGCGAGCGGCCCTCGCCGAGCTCGACGTCGACGGGGTGGTCGTGGTCGGCGAAGGCGAGAAGGACGAGGCGCCGATGCTGTACGTGGGGGAGCGGTTCGGCCTGGCTGCCGACGGGACGCGCCCACCCGCGCCCGCCATCGACCTCGCCGTCGACCCCGTCGACGGCACCCGGCTCGCGGCGGCCGGCGAACCCGGTGCGATGGCCGTGCTCGCCGTCGCCCCGCGCGGCTCGCTCGCGGCACTCGGCGCCGCCCACTACCTCGAGAAGCACGTCACGTGGCTTCCGGATGCCCCGGCCGGCGCATCGGTCGGCGAGCTCGTCGCTCGCATCGCGACGGCGCGGGACGTACCTGCGAGCCACGTGCGCGTCGCCGTGCAGGAGCGGCCGAGGAACGAGCAGTTCGCCGCCGAGGCTCGGGCCGCAGGGGCATCCGTCGATCTCTTCGTGCACGGCGACGTCGAGCGGAGCCTGCGCGCCGCGCAACGGGGCACGGGGCTCGATCTCGTCTCGGGTGTCGGCGGCGCTCCCGAGGGTGTGTTGACCGCCGCCGCCGTGCGTGCGCTCGGCGGCTCGATGTGGGCGAGGCTCGCCCCGCAATCCGCCGCCGAGCGCGACCGGCTCGTGGCGGCCGGGTTCGACCTCGAGCTGGTGTTGCCGCTCGACGCGCTGTGCGGTGCGCCGGCGTGGGTGTTCCTCAGCGCGGTGACCGAGTGTGCACCCGGTGGGGCGACCGTGCCGGGCGTGCGGTTCGCACCCGATGGCAGCGCGCAGGTCGCCACCTGGCACGCCGGCCCGGGTGTCGGCCCGACCCTCGTCGAGTCGCGGCTTCCCTGAACGACGTGTTAAGAATGCACATTCTTTCATCGCCTTCGGCGTGATCCGAGCGGTCTTCCCCGCCGTGGCTGCCTAGGCTGAAGAAGGACGATCGTCCATCCATGCCGGCCTCGACGGCCGATCGCACTAGCGTCCGGGAGGACCCTCGATGGTGAGCACCGATACGGCAAGCCTGTTCTTGCACCCCGACCGCAACATCGCCCTCGAACTCGTGCGCGCCACCGAGGCGGCGGCGATCCGTTCGTACCCGTGGATCGGCCGGGGCGACAAGCTCGGCGCCGACGGTGCGGCAGTCGACGCGATGCGCGCATTCCTCGGAACGGTCGACTTCGACGGCGTCGTCGTGATCGGCGAGGGCGAGAAGGACGAAGCGCCGATGCTCTTCAACGGCGAACGGGTCGGCAACGGCCGCGGCCCCGCTTGCGACATCGCCGTCGACCCCATCGACGGCACCTCGCTGACCGCGGCCGGGCGCCAGAACGCGCTCTCGGTGATCGCGGTCTCCGACCGGGGTTCGATGCTCGACGCGTCATCCGTCTTCTATATGGACAAGATCGTGACGGATGCCGCGGGCATCGGCGTCGTCGACATCCGCAAACCGATCGGCGAGAACTTGCGGGCGCTCGCCGCGGCCAAGGGCAAGGAGGTCAGCGAGCTGCGGGTGACCGTGCTGAACCGTCCGCGTCACGAGCAGCTCATCGCCGACATCCGTGCGGCGGGAGCCGGCACCCGCCTCATCAGCGACGGCGACGTCGCGGGCGGCATCAACGCCGCGCGCTACGAGTCGCGCATCGACATGTGCGTCGGCATCGGCGGCAGCCCCGAGGGCATCACCACGGCCTGCGCGATCAAGGCGCTCGGCGGATTCATGCAGGGCCGGCTCGCGCCGGGCGACGATGCCGAGCGAGCGCGCGGCGAGGCGGCCGGCCTCGATTGCGACCAGGTCTACGAGCTCGACGACCTCGTCAAGGGCGACAACACCTTCTTCGTCGCGACGGGGGTCACCGACGGCGAGCTCCTCGACGGCGTCTCGCGAAAAGGGCCGATCATCCGCACCGAGTCGATCGTGTTGCGCGGCAAGTCGGGCACGATTCGGCGCGTGCGGGCCGATCACCTCGCTGCGAAGTGGCTCGTCGACGACGTGCTCTGAGGCTCAGCCGCGTTTGCCGACCCGTCGTTCGCTTTCGGCAGAGTGCGGATGTCGGTGCCGCCGAACATGATGGATCGGTGACCACTGTCGAACGACTGCCTCGGGCGCTCCGCCCGTTCGGGTCGAGCCAGTACCGCCTGCTGACCGCGGCGCTCGCCGCGTCGCTGCTGAGCGCCGGTGCCTGGATCGTCTCCGCAGTGTGGCAGGTGATCGACCTCGGCGGCACGCCGATCGACCTCTCGTTCGTCGCGGTCGGCTCGAGCCTCGGGCTCGTGCTCGCGGTGCTCTTCGGCGGCGTCGCGGCCGACCGAATACCCCAGCGACGCATCCTGTTGACCGTCGAGATCGTGCGAGGCGTCGGGTTCTCGGTCGCCGCGTTCCTCGCGATCAGCGGGCAAATCGAGGTGTGGCACATCGCGGTCATCTCGTTCGCGCTCGGTGTGGCCGACGGCTTCTTCTACCCCGCCTACTCGGCGTGGCTTCCGGCGATCATTCCCGAGTCGCAGCTGCTCGCCGCCAACGGCATCGAGGGAGTGCTGCGTCCGTCGGTGATGAACGCTGCCGGGCCGGCGGTCGCGAGCGGGCTCATCGCGATGCAGGGGCCGTGGCTCGCATTCGCGGTCGTCGCCGGTCTGCAGGTCGTCGCAGCGGCCGTGCTCGCCATGATGCACACGACACCCGTGCGCCGCGAGCTCGACGGGCCGCCGGTGCATCCGGTGCGCCAGACGCTCATCGACCTGCGCGACGGCTTCGCCTACCTGTTGCGCACGCGCTGGCTCTTCGCGACGTTGCTGTTCTCCATCGTGCTCGTCTTCCTCATCATGGGGCCGATCGAGGTGCTCCTGCCGTTCGCGGTGAAAGACCAGACCGGCGGCGGCGCAGGGGCCTTCGCGCTCGCGCTCGCCGCGTTCGGCGTCGGCGGCGCCATCGGCTCGCTCGCCGTCGCCTCGATGCGGCTGCCACGCCGCTACCTCACCCTGATGATCCTGGCGTGGGGTTTCGGATGTCTCCCGCTCGCGATCATCGGTTTCACCTCGCTGCTCTGGGTGATGGTCGCGGCGCTCTTCATCTGCGGACTGTTGTTCTCTTCGGCGAGCGTGGTGTGGGGCACCCTGCTGCAGCGGCGGGTGCCGCCCTCGATGCTCGGTCGGGTGTCGAGTCTCGACTTCTTCGTGTCGCTGGCGCTCATGCCGATCTCGATGGCCGTCGCCGGCCCGGTCGGCGAGCTGATCGGCCTCGCACCGGCGTTCCTCATCGCCGGGCTCGTCTCGCCGCTGCTTGCGCTCGCGACGCTCGCGTTCGCCCGCCTCGGCAAAGACGAGCTCGCGCATCCGCTCGACGCGATGCTGGACGCCGAGGCCGAGGGCGAGGTCCAGGGCGATGTCGAGGTCGAGGGCGTGCCTGGGGCGGAAGCCGTTGCGGGCTTCGAGCCTCCGGCCGCCCCCGAGCTTCGTTAGCGGACCGAGCAGGGGGTCGACGCCGACATGGCATCGTGCGAGTGTGAGCGCACACGGTTGCGAGAGGGGACCACGATGGTCACGATTCGAGATGCATTCCCGGGGTTCAGCGTCGATGACATCGAGGCGGCACGCGACTTCTACGGCACGAAGTTGGGGCTTCCCATCGATGACGAGCCTGGGGCCGGCGCGCTGCGCGTCACCCTGCCGTCGGGTCAAGGCGTGTTCGTCTATCCGAAGCCGAACCACACGCCTGCGAGTTTCACGATCCTGAACCTCGTCGTCGACGACATCGACGGGGCCGTCGCTGAGCTCAATGCCGCGGGTGTCGTGACGAAGATCTACACCGCTCCCGACGACTTCGGCACCGACGAACGCGGAATCGCGCGCGGATCGGAGTCGGGGCAGGGGCCCGACATCGCCTGGTTCACGGACCCGGCCGGCAACGTGCTCAGCGTGCTCGTCGGCTGACGCGCATCACCCGGCGTTCGCGGCGTTCGCGGTGATCGCGGCCGATTCTTGCAGCGCGGCACGCAGCACGGTGCCGATCGCGTTCATGCGAGAGAGCACGGCATCCCGTCGGTCGACCGTGCCATCCCAGTTCGCGAGCACGGCCCATGCAAGCCCGCCGCCGCCGTCGATGTCGCAGACGCCGATGTCGATGCGAGCGGTGCTGATCGTGCCGGTCTTGTTGCGCAGCACGAAGTCGTTGTCGGGTTCGGCGTGCGCGAGCGGATCGACACCGAACGGCGCGGCGACCATCGACTGGTCGGTGTTGAGCGCGAGCCAGTCGAGCACGCGGGCCGAGACCGCCGGTGAGATGATCCGGCCGCGCGAGAGTTCGGCCATCAGCCGGACGAGTTCGACCGCGTTGCCGCGCGACAGAGTGGGCGGATGCTCCGGGCCGCGGTTTTCACGTACTCGGTCGAGCAGCGCCGAGTCGGTGAACCCGAGCGCCTGACCGGTCTGCCCGATGCGGTCGATGCCGAGCCGGCGCACGAGGACGTTCGTGGCGAGATTGTCGCTGACCGCCCCGATCAGGGCGCAGGCATCGCGGATGCTCAGTTCACTGGCGTCGAGGATGTGCCAGAGGCCGGAGTCGGCGACCAGGTCTTCCGGTGTGCGCTGCACAAGCTCGTCGAGATCGAGCTCGCCGGCCTCCGCTTGTCGTGCCGCTTCGATGAGGAGGAACACCTTGCCCACACTCGCGGTCTTCAGCACCCGCTCAGCGTCGTGGGACCAGAGCACGACACCAGTGCGAGCATCTGCGACGGCGGCGGACCATTCGACAGTACCGACGCTCTCGGGGTCGGCTGAGACGATGTCATCGAGGCCCTGCAGCGTCCAGTGATCGGCCATGCCGGCTCCTTCGGGTCGGTGGCGCCGGAGAGTGGGGAAGTCGTGAATGCGCCTGTTACGCACCGTATCATCGAGCAGCACTCGGGCAGTCAGTCGGCTCGATTCCGTACCAGTGCTCATCGATTGCGCGATTCGATCAGGCCATCCGGCCGCCGTTGCTGAAGAATGCGGAACGTATGCTTGTCACCCAACCGAAGGACGAGATGCCCGCGATGACCGCCCCTGAACTCGGACCGCTTGCTCCCGGAGCCCGCGTCGCCCTCGTCGCACCGAGCGGACCGCCGCCGGCGGAGCTGCTCGTGCGCTCGATCGAGCTGCTCACGACGTGGGGCCTCGATCCGGTCGTGTATCCGAGCACGACGGCGGCGCACCCGAGGGCGGGCTATCTCGCCGGCACCGACCACGAGCGCGCCGCCGACCTGCAGGAGGCCTGGTGCGACGCGACGATCGACGCCGTGTTCTGTGCGCGGGGCGGGTACGGTTCGGTCCGAATACTCGATCTCCTCGACCCCGAGGCACTTGCGACCGCGAGGCCGAAGCCGCTCTACGGCAGCTCCGACATCACCGGCATCCACGAGTACTGGTGCGAGCGGCTGGGACTCGCCACGTGGTTCACCCCGATGCCGGCGACCGACGCCCTGCTCGACGACCTCGAGGCCGTCTCGAGTCTCAGACGTGCGGTCTTCGAGCCGGCCGAAGGGCGGCGTTTCAGCGGGCCCGCCACCGAGACGCTCGTCTCGGGCGAGGCGAGCGGCCGACTGGTCGGCGGCAACCTCAGTCTGCTCGCCATGACGCTCGGGGCACGAGGGCGCCCGGCGCCCGACAACGGCGGGTGCATCGCGTTGCTCGAAGACGTCGGCGAGGACGTCTATCGTCTCGACGGGCTGTTCTGCTCGTTGCTGCGGGCGGGGTGGTTCGATGGGCTGACCGGCATCGCCCTGGGGAGTTGGCTGACGTGCGGCGAGCTCGCCGAGGTGCGCGCCCTCGTCGAGGAGTTGCTCGTTCCGCTCGGCATCCCACTGGTCTGGGAACTCGGCTTCGGCCACGGGCCGCACGCATCGAGCATCCCGCTCGGGGTGCGTGGCACGCTTCATGCGGGCGCCTCACCGCACCTCGCGATCGGGTGATTCGGCGCACAGCCCCCAATCCGGGGCGTCTCTCGGGGTGTCGCGGTTGTCGGCGCCCCGCCGACCGGGCACGATGGCATCGGAAGGGGTGACATGTCGCCAGAAAGTCTCGGAAGTCCTCATGAGCGGTTCGACGCGCGCCTGCAGCGCCGCTCCGCGATCCTCCTCAAGCGCCGCATCGTCGACCAGGAACGCGAGCACTACCTCGCCGCGCTGGAATGGGCGCGCGACGACGGTTCTTTCGAGCGCGTCGCGGCGTTGATCGTCGCATCCCGTCGACGGTTCATCCTCGGCGCGGCCAAGTCGTTCACGTACGCCTCCCTGCTCGCGATCGACTTGAGCGCCGGCCTCGCGAACGTCACGCTCATCGACGGCACCATCGTGCGGCCGCTGGACGTACTGAGCGACGTGCGCCCGACCGACGTGCTCGTGGCGATCTCGCTCGCGCGGTACCGCAAGTACACCGTCGACATCGCGCGCCGCTTCGCCGAGGCGGGCGGCACGGTCATCGTCATCACCGATTCGCCGGACGCGCCGCTGGTGTCCGTGGCGAAGGAGCAGCTGATCGTCAACACCGAGAGCGCGTCGTTCGCGAACTCGCCGACGACGGTTGCGCTCGTCATCCACTTGCTCGTCACCCTGACGACTGCCAGCGCGAAAGGCGCGGGTCGGCGCCTGCGGGAACGGGATCGGCTGAGCGAGAGTCTCGACCTGTACTACGACTGAGCTCTGCACTCGGACCGAGATCTCGACGCTGAGTGAGCGCTGCACGACGAGTGAGCGCGCTCACCCGACGGCCGGCACCCGGCCAGGCCGTCAGATCGAACGGATGTCGGGGTCGAGTTCGAGGAGCGGCTCTCCCTCGGCGTCGCGTTCGTCGAAGACATCGGCGGTGTCGCCGCCCGTGACCTCGGGCGCGGTCAGCCGCCGCGGCTGCTCGTGCACCGCGGCAGGGGTCGTGAGCAGCTCGATCTTCGTCTCGTCGATGCCCGGGAACTGCCGGGCGGTGACCAGCACGCGAGTCTCGAGCGAGTTCGCGAACTTGTTGTAGCTGTCGACCGTGCGTTCGATGGCCTTGCGCAGCCCGTCGGCGTGCCCTGCGAGGGTGCCGATGCGCTGGTAGAGGGTGTTGCCCAGGTCGAAGAGCTTCTTCGCCTCGTTGGAGACGGCTTGCTGCTGCCACGTGAACGCCACCGTCTTCAGCACGGCCCAGAGGTTCACAGGCGACGCGAGCGCGACGCGCTTGCCGAACGCATAGTCGAGCAGCGCCGGATCGGCCTCGAGTGCCGACGACAGCAGCGACTCGCTCGGGATGAACGCGATGACGAACTCGGGGCTGGCGTCGAGCCCCTCCCAGTACGTCTTCTTCGCGAGCGCGTCGATGTGACCGCGCACGGCTTTCACATGGCGGTTCACGAGTTCTTTGCGACGGGCGCCTTCGTCTCCGGTGGCGGTGACGGGAATCTGGCTCGCTTCGAGGTAGTGCTCGAGCGGCACCTTGGCATCGAGCGGGATGGACTTGCCGCCGGGCAGACGCACCACCATGTCAGGCCGGCCGGAGCCGGCATCGGTCACGATGCTCTGCTGGGTGTAGAAGTCGACGTACTGCGTGAGGCCTGCAGCCTCGACGACGCGTCGCAGCTGGGTCTCACCCCACACGCCGCGCGTGCTGTTCGAGCGCAGTGCGGACGCGAGCGACTCGGTCGTGGCACGCAGTTCGGCGCCGGAGACCTGGGCCTGCTTGAGCTGCTCGGCGAGCGAGCCGTACTGCTCACTGCGCTGGCGCTCGAGCTCGGTGACCTTGGTCTGCATCGTCTGCAGTGTCTCGCGAACGGGGCTGAGCGCCTGGAGCACTGCGCTCTCGCGCTTCTCCCGCTCTGTTCGCTCGGTCTGGTCGGTGCGCTGCTGTTCGACGAGGTCGCGGTATCGGGCGCGGTGTTCGTCGATCTGCTTTTCGAGGGCATCGACAGTGGAGAGCGTCGAGGCAAGCTCGGCCTGCAGGCTCGCGCGCACCTCTTGCTCGTGGGCTCGCAGCTCGGCGAGGGCCGCAGCCTCGGCAGCACGGCCCTCGGCGAGTTGCGCCTGGTGGCGCGCCTCGATCAGCGCGGGGTCTTCGGTGGGGGAGGCGGTGGTGCGCCGCTGCAGGAGCAGCGCGACCACGAGCGCGCCGATGGCGCCGCCGACGAGGAGGCCGATGACGAGCGCGAGGATGTCCATGTCGACAGTGTCGCAGGGGCTACCGACAACGGCGGGCGACGCGGACGGAGGGTCTCGATACGCGGTCTCCTTCATCGGTCGCTCCTCGACCGACGGGTGGGTCTCGATACGCGGTCTCCTTCATCGGTCGCTCCTCGACCGACGGGTGGGGCTCGATACGCTCGCCGGCGCTCGCTCCTCGACCGGCGGGCCGGCCTACTGCAGGGCCATGGGACCGTGCGCGGCACGGTCGTCGCGCGTGGCGACCGGCCCGATGGCGCCGACCTTCACGCGGGTGATGTGCGCGAGCCGGTCGAGGTCGTCGACCTCATGGCGCGCCGCCGCGTGCACGATGATCGCAGCGCACGCCTCGGCGTCGGCGAGGGCATCGTGGTGCGAGAAGCCCTCGAAGCCGGCGGCCATCGCGGCGACGGGCAGGCGATACGAGTCGAGGTGGTAGGTGCGCCGGGCGACCTGCAGGCTGCAGAGGTAGCGGAAGTCGGGTACGTCGAGGCCGAGCGCGGTCGAGGTCTTTGCGATGACGCCCATGTCGAAGCCCGCGTTGTGCGCGACGAGCATGTCGTCGCCCGCGAACTGGCGCAGCGCGGGCAGGTGCACCGACCAGTCGGGCGCGCCCGCCACCATCTCGGGCGTGATGCCGTGGATGCGGATGTTCCACTCCGAGAACTCGTTGTGCGGGAACGGCGGCCGGATGTACCAGTGCTCGCGATCGACGACGACGCCGGCCCGCACCTTCACGAGCCCCACTGAACAGGCGGATGCGCCAGAGGAGTTGGCGGTTTCGAAGTCGATCGCGGTGAAGTCCACTGGCACACATGCATCGTCGCACGTCAGGCCGACACCGCCCGACGCCCCCGCCGCGAACGCCGAGGTTGACGGATGCCCCGGGCAGGGCGTGGAATGGCCGTGGTGGAGCAGGATGCTCCCTTCGACAGGCTGAGGGAGCGGAGCATGAGAATGCACGAAGACGCCGACGCGACGCGCGAGTACGGTCTCGTGGCCGACCCGGCCGACCCGGCCGACCCGGCCGACCCCGAGACGCTCGCGAGTGCGCGCTCGTTCGGCTCAGCGGCATCCGTCTATCATCAGGCCCGTCCCGGCTACCCGGTGGAAGCCGTCGCCTGGCTCATCGGCGACGCGACGCGAGTGCTCGACCTCGGCGCAGGCACCGGCAAGCTCACCGAAGCGCTCGTCGCGCTCGACCGCGAGGTGATCGCCGTCGACCCCGTCGAGGAGATGCTCGAGGAACTCGAGGTCGCGGTGCCGGGGGTTCCGCGCATCCTCGGTACGGCCGAAGACATCCCGATCGAAGACGACGCCGTCGACGCGGTCGTCGCAGGCCAGGCCTGGCACTGGTTCCAGCCCGATCGCGCGATCCCCGAGATAGCCCGAGTGCTGAAGCCGGGCGGCGTGCTCGGCCTCGTCTGGAACAGCCGCGACACGAGCGTCGACTGGCTGCGCGAGGCGGGTGAGATCATGCACGAGCGGCACGATGCGAGCGCGACGTTCGAGAGCTACGTGAAGGTCGGGCCACCGTTCGGCGAGATCGCCGAACACACCGTCGAATGGGGCGCACGGATGTCGCGTGAGGGGTTCCTCGACCTCGTTCGTTCGCGCAGCTACTTCATCACCGCGTCATCCGTCGAGCAGCAGGCGACCATCAGCGCTCTCGAGACGCTGCTCACGACGCATCCCGACATCGCGGGCGCCGAGGAGCTCGTGGTGCCGTACGTCACCCGGTGCTTCCGCACCGTGCTCGCGAAGTGAGTCCGACTCCGCCCATATCCTGAGGGGATGAATCGCAGACGGGCGTACCTGGCACTCGCGCTCGCCAATCTCTTCTGGGCAGGCAACTACATCTCTGCAGAGATGGTCATCGCCGAGATCTCCCCGATCTCGCTCACCTTCTGGCGCTGGGCGTTCGCCGCGATCCCGCTGCTCGTGCTCGCGTGGGCGATCGAGCGCCCCGACTGGCGTGGTGCCGCCCGCGAGTGGCCGTGGCATCTGCTGCTCTCGGTGCTCGGCCTCACGGGGTACACCCTCTTCCTCTACAGCGGGCTCGGACTCACCGGGGCGGTGAACGCCTCGGTCATCTCGGCGATCAACCCCGCGACGATCGCGCTCGCCGCGGCGATCTTCCTGCACGAGCGACTGCGCGGCCCACAGATCGCGGGTCTCGTCGTCGCGTTCGCGGGCGTCTTGCTCGTGCTCACCGGCGGCGACGTGATCGCCGTCGTGCGGCAGGGCTTCCAGCTCGGCGACCTCCTCATCGTGGCGGCGGTCATCTCGTGGTGCGCGTACTCGATCCTCTCCCGGCGGCTCACGACGCCGCCGATCACGGCGACCGCCGTGCAGGCAGTGATGGCCGTCGTGACGATGCTGCCGCTCATCGCCGTCGTCGGTGTCACGCTCCCCGCCTCGACGGGCGGCGCCCTTGGGCTCGCGTACATCGTGATCTTCCCGTCGATGCTCGGGTATGCGTTCTGGAACCTCGGCGCCGGCGCGGTCGGCCCGACCCGCGCCGGCATCTTCCTGAACCTGCTGCCGGTCTTCACGGTGCTCATCGCGGTGCTGCTCGGCCAGTCGCTCGAGCCCATCACGATGGTGGGCGGAGCACTCGTGATCCTCGGCGTCTACCTGACGCTCAGAGTCGGCCGACGCAGCCGAGCGGATGCCTCGGGCGGCCTGCCGGTACGATAGACCCCCGTGGCTCTCACTCTCGGCATCGTCGGCCTGCCCAACGTCGGCAAGTCCACCCTGTTCAACGCGCTCACCAAGAACCAGGTGCTCGCGGCGAACTACCCCTTCGCGACGATCGAACCGAACATCGGCGTGGTGAACCTGCCCGACCCGCGGCTCGAGACGCTCGCCGGAATCTTCAACTCCGAGCGCATCCTGCCCGCCGCCGTGTCGTTCGTCGACATCGCCGGCATCGTGCGCGGCGCTTCGGAGGGTGAGGGCCTCGGCAACAAGTTCCTCGCCAACATCCGCGAAGCCGACGCGATCGCGCAGGTCGTGCGCGGCTTCACCGACGACGACGTCGTGCACGTCGAGGGGGCCGTCGACCCCAAGTCAGACCTGGAGACGATCAACACCGAGCTGATCCTCGCCGACCTCGAGACGCTCGAACGCGCCATCCCGCGTTACGAGAAGGAGCTCAAGGGCAAGAAGATCGACCCGTCGGTGCTCGAGGCGGCGAAGGAAGCGCAGGAGGTGCTGCAGAAGGGCACGCCGCTCTCCGCGGCATCCGTCGACCTGGCGCCCATCAGGGAACTCGGCCTGCTCACCGCGAAGCCCTTCATCTACGTCTTCAACGTCGACGAGGCGGTACTGACGGATGCCTCGAAGAAGGCCGAACTCGCAGCGCTCGTCGCTCCCGCCGAGGCGGTCTTCCTCGACGCGAAGATCGAGTCGGAGCTCATCGATCTCGACCCCGCCGACGCCGCAGAGCTGCTGGCCTCGACCGGGCAGGAGGAGTCGGGCCTCGACCAGCTCGCCCGTATCGGCTTCGACACCCTCGGTCTGCAGACCTACCTCACGGCCGGCCCGAAGGAATCGCGCGCCTGGACGATCCCGAAGGGCGCGAAGGCGCCGCAGGCGGCCGGCGTCATCCACACTGACTTCGAGCGCGGCTTCATCAAGGCCGAGGTGATCTCCTTCGATGACCTCGTCGAGACCGGGTCGGTCGCCGAGGCCCGCGCCAAGGGCAAGGCCCGCATGGAGGGCAAGGACTACGTCATGCACGATGGCGACGTGGTGGAGTTTCGCTTCAACGTGTGACGATCAGGCGTTGGGATCCTTCATCATCGCGAGCTGGATGAGGTTGCCGCACGTGTCGTCGAAGACAGCGACGGCCACGTTTCCGTAGTCCGTCACGTCTTGCGTGAATGTGACGCCGAGGTCCTTCATGCGCGCGACTTCCCTGTCGATGTCGTCGACGGCCAGCTGCGTGAACGGGATGCCGTCCTCGACCAGGGCGGCCTTGTACACCTTTGCGGCGGGGTGCTGATCGGGTTCGAGCAGCACCTGCACACCGTCGGGATCGGCGGGGCTGCTCACCGTGAGCCAGCGGTACTCGCCGGTCGGCACGTCGAGCTGCTTGATGAAACCGAGCTTCTCGGTGTAGAAATCGAGCGCCTTCCCCTGGTCATCGACGTAGATACTGGTGATCTTGATGCTGATCATGATGCGGATGCCTTTCGCTGCCACCGCTCAGCGATCGCCGCGAGCGGTTCGGTGTGGAGATCGTGGAACTTGTATCGGCCCTCGCGGCGGGTATGGATGAGGCCCGCGGATTCGAGGACATCGAGGTGCTGGGAAACGGCCTGGCGAGACGATGTCAAACCGTGCTTCATCGTGAGCCGTCCGCAGATCTCGAAGAGCGTCTGCCCGTCGCGTTCGACGAGCTCATCCAGGATCAGGCGACGCGTCGTATCGGCGAGCGCCCGGTAGAGCTCTGGGGTGTGATCCACATCGTCACTTTATGCAAGTGCCCGCTTGCATGTCAACTACCCGACAGAATCCGACCTGGAGAGGTTGCTCCGTAGCGGAACGTGGTGGAGTTTCGCTTCAACGTGTAGTCGCGTTCCGGTTCATCGGTTGGGAAGGACTCCTGATCCTGAGCACAGCGAGTTGGCCTGCGCTTCGACTACCCGTCCGACACCGTGCCGACCTGCTTCGCTGGCACGCCAACGACCACTGCCCCCGCAGGTACGTCCTTCGTGACGACCGCACCCGCGCCCACTACCGCCCCATCGCCGATCGACACGCCCGGTAGTACCGTCACGTTCGCCCCGAACCACACGCCTCGGCCGATGACTACTCGCGCCGGGTGCATGTCAGCACGTCGACTGGGCGACATGTCGTGGTTCAACGTCGTAATGACGGCGTTGTGGCCGATGAGGGCGCCATCGCCGATATCGATTCCGCCCTGGTCCTGGAACCGGCAACCGCTGTTGACAAACACATCCTCACCGAAGCGGATGTTCTTGCCGAAGTCAGCGCTGAATGGCGGGAAGAGCTGGAAGGAGTCGGGGACCTCGCGCCCGGTCAGTTCACTCATCAGGGCTCGTACCCCATCGGGAGAGTGGTATCGCCCGTTGAGCTCGGCGGTGATTCGCAGCGACTCCTGGCTCGTGGCGTGCATGGCTGCGTGGTGCGCCGAACTTCCTGGGATCGTCTCCCCGGCGTTCAATGCCGCCAGAAGATCGTCGAGTCCCTGAATTTCAACCATCTACCGACGGTATCGTGCCATCGACGGCACAGGAACGGGGTCTCGGGCGTCCTTCAACACCGAGCTGATCCTCGCCGACCTCGAGACGCTCGAGCGCGCGATCCCGCGCCACTGGCGGATTCGACGCCCTGGATGGGTTTGCGCCCTGGATGTCTGACCATACTGAGCTCGAGGCGGCGCGTCGGCGACGCGACGACCCCGATCAGCACGTCCCGTCCTCTCAGTGATACCTCTACGTCGGGCGCAGTATTGTCGAGTCTCGTAAGCGATCACGACCCTGACGGGTGGGGAGATCATGCACGCTGATTGGCCGATGAGTGATCATGTGTCCGGCCAGACGGCCGAGCGCGAGCCCGCGAATACAGGAACGCTCTTCGATCCGACAACAAGGAGTCCTATGCCAAGCGACGTCACAGTCGAACTCATTCGAGCGCTGGTCGAGAACATGAAGGGCGACAGCGGCTGGGACTCGTTCGCGATGATCCTCGAGTTCCCCGAATCAGAGTTCAACGAGGCGCATGGATACGCGTACTCTCCCGGAAACGTCATCTCGGCTGTGGTTTCAGACCCGTGGGCCGTCGCGCCTGCGGTGAAGGCGTATACGGACGGCTACTACCAGCAGGATGAGAAACTGCCGGTGAAGCTCCTCGTTCAGTTCGACCGTACGTCGGGGCGATACAACGTGACCTTCGAAGAGGCTGACGTGACGCGCTGGAAGGTGACCCTACGGAACTACACGGAGCTTGTCGAGGAGTTGCGCCCGAAGTTCGACAGCTGAGGAGCGTTCGTGAAACCGCGGAGGTGGCGAGTGAATTAACCCGATTCTCGTGCGGGGATTGGCCAAGATGCTACCCCGGTGGATTGTTGGACCTAACTGCCGACATCGCGTTGCGGCTGGGTACAGGGGAAGGGGCTCGACATGATCGGCGACCGGGCCTACTAGTATTGCCGGGCGCCCGTTGACGTTCGCCGGGGGAGACGGGGGATGCGTGGACTGCCGAGACCGGCGCGGAACCGCGTGGTGAGCGCCGCGGGCAACGCACCGGTGAGCGCCCGGTGAGCGCAGTCTGGATGCTGCGCACGGCGCTGCGACGAATGCGGGCGGATGCTCGCCTGCTGCTGGTGGCGTTCGCACTCGCCGTCGCGGCGACCACCGCGATCGCTGCGTTGGTGCTCCTGGTCGTGGTGAGCGAGCCCGCCGGCCTGCGCGCCACGTTCGCGGGGGCATCGGATGCCAGCGTGGACATCTCGGTGCACATCTCTCGTCCCGCGGTGGCTGTCGAGGTCGTGACCGACGCCGCGACGCGCGCCGTGCAGGACGACGTTCTCGGCGGGCTCGACGTGACGACGGAGGCCGCTGCGCTCACCGACTTCGCGCGTGTGCCCGATCGTGATGCGGATACCCCGGCGCTGACCTACTTGGCGCAGTACGACAACTTCGCCGACCACGCGGATCTCGTGAGCGGCTCCTTCCCGGATGCAGCACCGGATGCGGCATCCGGAGCAGTGTCGACGTCGGAAGTGGCCGTCGCCATACCCGACGCGGCGGCCCAGGCACTCGGGCTCGCTGTCGGCGATCGACTGAGCGTCGAGGCCGGCGCGGGAGGCGCGCCGGTATCGGTGCGCGTCGTGGGGGTGTACCGGGCGGACGACCCCACGAGTGCGTTCTGGGCGAGTGACCCGTTTGCCGGGCAGGGCGATGTGCCCGGGTTCCCGAAGCCGCGAGTCAGCGTCTACGTTCCCATGCACGGCTTCGGGCCGCTCGTGGCCGCTGCGGGTGCACTGGATGCCGCGGAGGTGCCGGTCCAGCGCATCGACATCGACTTCCATCCCGACTTCAGCACCCTGACCGTCGAGCAGCTGCCCGTTCTCAACGAGCAGTTGGGTGAGCTGTCGCAGGCGATCACCGTTGGTGTCGGGAACATCGCCGACAGCGTCTCGTCATCGAGCGACCTCGCCGAGACGGTGTCGCGGGCATCGGCGAACCTCGTCGTCACACGATCCACCGTCGCCGTGGTCGCGCTGCTGCTGCTCGTGGTCGCTCTCGTCGCCCTCGCGCAGACCGCCGCCCTGCTCTCCGACAGTCGAACCGTGCAGCGCGGGCTCTTCCGTGCCCGTGGCGGATCGACCGGGCAGCTGCTGACGATGTCGGTGTTCGAGGGCGTGGTTCTGGCCGTCGTGACTTTCGCGCTGGCGCCGGTGCTTGCGGGGCTCGTCTATGCCGCCATCGCGACCCTGCCGGCGATGACGGCAGCGGGGATGCCACGCGCAGTCCTGGTTCCGGCATCCGTGTGGGCGGTCTCGGCGCTCGTCGCCGCGGCCTTCGTGGTGGTGCTCGCCGCGCCCGTGCTGCGCGCCGACCGCGAGGATGACCGCTCCAGTCGGGGCCGTGCCGGAGGCCTGCTGCGCGCCGGCATCGACCTGGCCGTCGTCGTAGTCGCCGGGGTCGCCTTCGCGCGCCTGCTGGCCTACCGCAGCCCGGTCGATGCGCAGGCGGCATTCGCCATCGATCCGGTTCTCGTGGCAGCGCCGGCGCTCGTGCTCGTGGCCGGTGCGCTCGTGGCGGCCCACCTCATTCCTCTCGCGGCCAGGCCGCTCGATCGGATCGCGTCCAGTTCGCGCCGGGTGGTGTTTCCACTGGCGACGTGGGAGGTCGCCAGGCGCACTCGCAGTGCCACGGCGGCCGTGCTGCTGCTGACCCTCGCCCTCGGTGTCAGCAGCTTCGGCGTGGTCTTCCTCTCCACCTGGCGGCAGGCGCAGGTGGACCAGGCCGCGCTCGCCCTCGGCGCGCCCGTTGTGGTCTCGGCCGACAGTGTCGACGCCGCTTCGCAGCGGTCCGAGCTCGCGGGCGGCGCCATCGGCGAACCGCAGCCGGTCATCCGGCGATCGGCCAGGCTGGCGAGGGCCGCCGCCGACCTCACCGTGGACGACTCGAGCGGGGTGGCATCCGCGACGGTGCTCGGATTGCCGGCCACGGCCATGCCGCTGATCGAGCGCGGTCGGCTCGGCGCGGAGGGCGGCGATGACGTGGCGAAGGGGCTGGCCGCCGAGCATTCGATCGATACTGCGGAGGGGGTCGATCTCGGCGTCGATGCCCGCGGCGTGGCCGCGACGGTGAGCGTCGGCGATGCGGATGCGCCCCTGCTGGGCGCGACGGCGCGCATCTACGCCGTGCTCGAGGATGCCGCCGGCCTGCTCGACACCCTCGACCTCGGGTCAGCAGCCCTCGACGGTCGGCCGGTCGAACTGAGGGCTGCGCTGCCCGCGGTATCCGCGAAGGAACCCGCGACCGCATCCGCATCCGCACCCGCATCCCATGAGCCGATGCGGCTGGTCGGCCTGCAGGTCGATGTCTTCGTGAGCGATCCCGAGGGGTACGCCGGCCAGCCGGGAGGATCCGCCGACGTATTGGTCGGCGACGTCGCAGCGCTGACCGGAGCACCGGCGGCCGAGCCGGCCGAGCTCACCGCGAGTCCTCTCGAGATGGCGCCCGCGACGGCCTGGAAAGCGTCCACGAATGTGGCGTACGGCTCTGCACCCATCACCGGCGATGCCCCGGCCGGCTCACAACTGCGTCTGAACGTGCAGCTGCCCGGCGACCTCGCCGTGAATCCGGCGAGCTATGTGCTGCTGGGCTGGCTCCCGACCACGGGCATGGCGGCCGTGGTGTCGTCGGAACTCGTGGAGCAGCTCGGCCTCAGCGACGCTCTGCCGCTGTCGCTCGGCATCGCGGGGGCGCGGGTGCCGATCGTGCTGAGCGGTTCGGCTGCCCTCGTACCCGGTGCATCCGGCAGCAGCCTGCGCACCGGGACCGACGAGCCGGACGGCGCTGTCGTCGTGGTGCACCAGCAGGCCCTCTCCCGGGCGCTCGTTCAGGCAGGCCAGCATGGTGCATCGGTCGACGAGTGGTGGGTCGACGTGCCGGATGGCACGGGCGAGGCCTATGCGGCCGGGCATCCGTCGCCCGCCGGCCACCAGCCCACCCTCAGCGTCGACGGCGTCGCCCGCGCGTTGCAGAGCGGACCGCTGCGCATCGCTGCTCAGGCTGCCCTGTTCCTGGTGATCGGCGGATCGGCCGTACTGGCCGCGATCGGATTCGCGGCGCACACGGCCGCGACCGTGCGAGCGCGCCGGCTGGAGTTCGCGCAGTTGCGCGCCATCGGCCTCACCCGCGCCGCCCTGACGGGAGTGATCGCCGCGGAGGCACTCGTGGTCGGCGCACTCGGCATCGTCTTCGGAGTTGCCATCGGACTGCTGCTGTCGATGATGACGGCACCGGTCGTGGCCGTGTCGCCGAGCGGTGTTCCCGCCGTGCCATCGGTCGTGGTCTCGATCCTGTGGCTGCAGGTCGTTGCGCTCGCACTGGGTCTCGTGGCGGTGATCGCGGTCGTGGTGAGCGCCGTCGGCCTTCGGCAGCGGTCCGAAGAGCCGTCGCGCGCGCTGCGGGGGGCCGCCGAATGAACGAGCTGCGGATGCGACCGGGAATCGGAGTGCGGTGGCGGGCACTGACCGCGTTCGGATTCACGCTGCCGCGTCGCCGTGCCGGCCGCGACTTCGGCGTGCTGGTCAGCTGGACGGCGCTGCTCGCCCTGACCCTCTTGGTCGCGATCGGCGGCCCACGACTGGCCGCTGTCGTGATCGACGCCGCGGCACGTGAGTCCGTGGCGACGGCAGGCGCATCCGCCGATCTCGTGGTGCAGGCGCGCGTGGCAGAGCCGAGCATGTCGATCCAGGTTCCAGTGATTCCGCCCGATCAGATCTCCGAGGTCGCCGATTCCCTGGCCGGCACCCTGCCGATCGCGCTCGCCACCGTGCACCGGGACACGACCTTCTCGGTGATGACACCGGCCATCGCGGCCGCGCCCATCGACGGTTCGATGGCGCCATCGCCATCGCGCCGCGTGCTGCTGAGTACCGGCCTGTTGACCGACGCCGCATCGGGCACGCTCACGATCAGTGACGGTCGGCTGCCGGCCGACGCATCGCCCGACGACATCGAGGCCGTCGTCTCGGAGCCGTCTGCGCGCGCGGCCGGCCTCGTGGTCGGATCGCGCCTGGGGATCCTCTTCGCCGGCGAGGTCTCAGCGCACGTGGTGATCGTCGGCATCACGGTTGCGCCGCGGCCGGATGCGGCTGCCGGTGCGGACGCGGACGCGGACGACGGCGCCCGCCAGATCCCGGCGTCTTACGTCGCCCGGGCGCCGGGCAGCGGCGACACCTCAGTGGGAGTGACCGTGCTGGTGACGCCGGCCGGGCTGGCGGCATCCGTTCGAGCAGGTGGCGAGCCCGCAACCGCGACGTTGCGGATGCGTGCGGACGCCGACGCCTTCACCGGTGCGCTGCTCGAGGAGGTCGCCCTCGAGTCGCGGCAGCTCGAGCTCGACCCCTCGCTGCTGCTGCAGAACTCGGCATACACCATCCAGGTGCGCAGCGACTTCGATGACGTGCAGAACGCCTTCGCCGCCATGGAGCGCACGGTGCGTGCCCACTTCACCGTGCTCATCGTCGGGATCCTCGCCGTCGCGGTGCTCGTGCAGCTGATCGTCGGCGGCATCCTGGTGCGCCGGAGGGCTGCGGATGTCGCCCTCGAACGGGCGAGGGGGTCATCGCTTGCCTCCGTTGCGCTGCGCGCAGGATGGGAGGCGCTGCTGCTCGGCGCCGTGGCCCTCGTGATCGGAGTCGGGGTGGCCGCGGTCATCCAGTCCGGCCCGATCGTCGAACCCGCCTGGCCGATCGCGGTGCTCGCTCTGGCGGTGCTGGCCCTGCCCGTGCAGACCATCGCGGTGGCACGCCTTCAGGCAGGCGGTCGGCGTTCGCCGGCCAATCGGCGTGATCGCGACGCACTGCAGCGGCGGAGGACGACCGGCCGGGCGGTCGTCGACATCGCGGTGGTCGTGCTCGCCGTGCTCGCGATGGCCTCGTTGCAGTCGCGCGGTCTGACGATCAGTGGCGGCGGCATCGACCTGATCGCAGCCGGCGCTCCCGTGCTGGCCGCGGCAGCAGTGACGGTGCTCGTGCTGCGCATGTACCGCTGGCCGGTACGCGGCGTCGCGGCCGTGACTCGTCGGGCTCGTGGTCCGTGGGGGTTGCTCGCATCCGTGCGCGCGGAGGGTTCACTGGCTGTGCTGCCACTGCTGGCCCTGACTTTGGCCGTCGCACTCCTCGCGGCCGACGCGACGCTGGCGACGACGGTGAGGTCAGGGCAGGAGGATGCCGCATGGGCCAGGGTCGGTGCCGATGCGCGCGTCGACGGCCCGGTGACGACCGAGATCGCCGACCAGGCGAGGAGCTCGCCCGGCGTGGAGGCGGCATCCGCCCAGTTCACCTCCCCCGAGACGTCGATCGACCTCGGCACGGCATCGTCGCTTGCGACAGTGCTCGCGGTCGACAGCCACCACGCCGAGCTGGTGGCCGCGTTGCCTGCACTTCCCGGGGTCGTGGGGTCGGTCGGTGCGGATGCCTCGACGGATGCCGCCATCTTCGACTCGCTCCGTCCATCCGCCGGGGCGGTGTTGCCAGCCATCGTCGACCGTGCGCTCGCCGATCGGCTCATCAGCGACGACATCACGCTCAAGATCGGCGAAGCGAAAGTACCCGTGCACGTCGTGGCCACGATCGATGCCGGCCCGACCGGCTCGGGGGCCGGTCCATTCCTCTATGTCGACCTCGCGGGGCTCGCCGATGCGCTCGCCGATGCCGGTTCGGATGCGGGGCACCCCGACACGCTCCTGGTGGTCGGGCCCGGTGCGGCCCAGGCCGCGCGGGATGCGCATGTCGGACAGGTGACGACCCGAGCGAGCTGGCTGGCGCGGTGGCGAGACCAGGCCGACGTCGCCGGTGTGCAGGCCGGCCTCACCTGGGGCATCGCAGTGCTGGCGGTTCTCGCGCTGATCGGCTTCGCCGGCTGGATCGCCGGAGGCAGCCGGGAGCGGGCTCGATCGGCCGCACTGCTGCGCACCGTCGGCATGCCGGCTTCTGTGCGGGCTTGGCTGGGGCTTGCGGATGAGCTGCCGCTCGTGCTCGCCGCCCTGCTCGGCGGTGCTGCGACGGGCGTGGCCATCGTGTGGATGACGAGTTCCGGTCTCGGCCTCGCGACCCTCACCGGCGGGATCGGTGCACCGCATCCGGTCGTGCCGGCCGGGACGGCTGCGGTGCTCGTAGGCGGACTGGTCGCAGCCCTCGTGGTCGGGTTGGGAATCGACGCTCTGGCCTCACGGCAGCGGCGTTCGCGGGATGTGCTGAGAGCAGGGGAGACGATATGAGTGTGACGACGACGACACCGGCGAAGGATCCGCTGATCGTGTGCGAGAACCTCGTGCGCATCTACCAGACGGAGGAGGTCGAGGTGCAGGCGCTGCAGGGCCTCGACCTGCACGTGGAGGAGGGTGCGATGGTCGCCATCGTCGGCGCATCCGGATCGGGCAAGTCGACCCTGCTCGGCATCCTGTCTGGACTCGACGCAGCCACTGCAGGCGCGGCGAGGGTCGCGGGCTGGGACCTGATGACCATGTCGGCTGCGGATCGGCTCGCCTACCGACGCTCGACCGTCGGCTTCGTCTGGCAGCAGACCGGCCGCAATCTCATGCCCTACCTGAGCGCGCTGGAGAACGTCGAGCTGCCGATGGGTCTGCGCGGCACCCGCGCCTCCGCCAGAAGGGAGCGCGCCCGCGAGCTGCTGGCATCCCTCGGCATGGTGGACAAGGCCGGGCGGCGCCCTGGTGAGCTCTCAGGAGGGGAGCAGCAGCGGGTCGCCATCGCCGTGGCGCTGGCAAATGAGCCGCAGCTGGTCTTCGCCGACGAGCCGACCGGCGAGCTCGATTCAGACACCGGCGAGGAGGTGTTCGCGGCCTTCCGCCGTGTCAATGCCGAGCGCGGTACGACCGTGGTGATCGTCACACACGACTCGGCGGTCTCAGACCAGGTGCAGCTCACCTTCGCCATCCGCGACGGCCGCACGTCATCGGAGGTGCAGCGCAGCACGCGCGTCGATGAATTCGGCGATTCGCACGTGATCGCGCGCGAGTTCGCGGTGCTCGACCGTGCCGGTCGGCTGCAACTGCCTGCCGGCTATCGGCAGGCGCTTGGACTCGAGCGGCGGGTGCGACTGGAACTCGAGACCGACCATGTCGGGGTCTGGGCGGAGCAACACGAGCCAGGGAATGGCAAGCGAGGGAACCGCGAGCCCGGGAATGAGGACGAGGCATGAGCGCGACACCGGATCCGTCTGTCGTCGTGGAGCGGGAACCGGAGCCCGCGCCGATCGTGGTCGTTACGGGCCTGACCCGCACATACTCCTCGGGCGGCGGCGACGTGCACGCACTGGCCGGCGTCACCTTCAGCCTGCCCGTCGGCGCCCTGATCGCCCTGGTCGGCCGGTCGGGATCTGGCAAGACCACACTGCTGAACTGCCTCGGCGGGCTGGACACCCCGACCTCGGGCTCGGTCATCGTCGACGGGACAGAGGTTGGGGCGCTGGATGACCGTGGCCGCACCGCGCTGCGGCGGGACCGGTTGGCCTACGTGTTCCAGACCTTCGGGCTGGTGCCCATGCTCTCGGCCGCCGAGAACGTTGGCCTGCCCCTGCGCATGCGCGGCGTGGATTCACGGCATCGCGAGCAGCGGGTGGCCGAGCTGCTCGACCTCGTGGGGCTGGCAGATCACGCCCGGCAGCGCCCGGCGGAGCTCTCGGGCGGGCAGCAACAGCGGGTGGCCATCGCGCGGGCACTCGCGAATTCGCCCCGCGTGCTCATTGCAGACGAGCCGACGGGCCAGCTCGACGCCGAGACCGGCGAATCGATCATGGTGCTGCTCGAGGGTCTCGTACGCGACCAGGGCATGACCGCGATCGTGGCGACCCACGACCTGCGCATCCGCGAGCGCTCCGACGTCGTGCTCGTGCTGGCCGACGGCACGCTTCAGGACGGCGCCGGACGGATGCCGGCATCCGGACGGCATCGCGGCTGACGACGGGGCTGCGCGCCCGCCGCTACGACGCCGCAGCCACCACATCGCAAACAGCGCGATGACGAAACCGGTGGTGCGCGTACGCACGCGGATCGCGCCCCCGCTCTATCGTGGAGGTACCGGTCTGCCCCAAGGCGCTACTCCTCACAGGAACGAGACATGATAACGATTTTGTTGGTCTCTGCCGCAATCATCATTGGCGCGTTCGTCGGTGTTCGGCGCTACGGCGGTTGGAAACGGTGGAAGCGAGACACCTGGGCCAGCCTGCGTACGCAAAGAGAGGCGGGGCTCCTCGTCGTCGTCGCCGGGTACTCCGCGCTGTTGTCTGCGGCGGGCGCGATCGGCATATGGGCCATCTACACAGTGCGCGATGTACTGCGGTGGTCGAATCTCGGTCAGCTCTCGTGGGGTACTCCAGTGTGGACGGCAGATGTGGTGTACCCGGCATCCGCAGTGTTCTTCACACTCGCTCTTGTCGGCATCGTGTGTCTGATACTGGTTGTGCGCCGGGACGCGCCGAACGTGCCGCACGCAGCGGCGATGACCCGGAGTGCGCTATGGACCCCGGGTTTCGGACTCGTAACCATTGTCGGAATGGTGTGGCGGATCAACGAGGAGCAGCTTTCTCCGCACTTCTGGCTGTATTTGATCCCCGTCATCGGTGCGGTTCTGGCGTCAGTGTGGGCGCTCCTGATGTTGCTGCTCGCCTCTCAGGCAAGAAGAGAACTCGCGGGCCAGTCGTCAGTGGTAGAAGCGGAAAATTCGTGACCGAGTACGAGCAATTTCTGAAGGAATACGGGAGTGCCGTGTCGACGGCGAACGTGATCGATGGCGCGATCCGCAGCCAGATCGGCAGGACCCCGCGGTGGCCGGAACTTGGCCTCCCCGTGGTCGACCGGGGTGGATATGCGATCTTCCCGCTCTCGGCCGCGGCCGTCACAGAAGGCGGAGATTCCGACGACGAACAGCTCCTGAAGAAGGTGGCGAACGCTCTGGAGAGCCAATGGGGACGCGCACACGGAGGCAACTACGACCGGCTGTCGAGCGTCGAGATGGACGAAACGTACGGTCGTACACTCGCTGAGGCTGGAGCACTCGAAAGGCTGCCGCGCTGGTGGTCGGTCGAGCACTTCGCCGTCGTGCTCGTTCACGCGGTTGATCAGAGTCGGGCGTTCACGAGCCTGTCCCTCCACGTGATCCCGAAGGACTGGGTGTGGTACGTCTCCTTTGGCACCCCACACAAGCGAGAGCTGTCGCGCCATCGACGGCTCATGCGCGAGTTGAAGGCTGCCGATGCGGCGTGGGCGTGGCCCCTGGTCGTTGCTGATGGCGGAGACGCCGATGACGCGGATTCCGCGTCGATGTCAGGCTGAAGGCGCTCGGCGAGGCCGGCGTGCCGGTGACGCAGGGACAGTCCACGGGATGGGCTCGTCCTTTCGGTGAGGTGGTGACCGCGGCGATCGTACCGCCACGGCCGCTGCCTGAGCCCGTCGAAGGCACGATCATCGTCGACGATGAGGAGGCGGCCTCCGCTGTCCTACTCGATCCTGCGCGGGTCGTCGCAGGGACGCGGCACGTAGGTGTTCCCGTCGTGTTCGCACTGTCTCGCGATCGGCTTGTGGTCGTCGGAGCGGATGATGAAGTTGGCATCGCGCGCGTCTTGGATCTGGGCGACGAATTGTATGACGCGGGCGGCCCGCTCGTGAGCGCCCACCCGGTCGTTCTTGCTGACGGCGTGTGGGCTCGCTTCCCATGGCTTGAGCGGTTCCCGGCGCTTGAGCTGCGCATCCAGCGGATGCTTCGACTGTTCGGCGTGCGTGCGTACGAGGCTCAGACCGTAGCGCTGCAGCGTCCCGATATTCACCTCGCCGACCCCAAAATCCGGTGCTCGACTGCGGCGCAACGGTAACGTTCGCGGCATGGCCGAAGGGCACTGCGACGCTGCTGCCGGTGGTCGATAATGTGATGATCGCCGATCCGTCCGGTTCGATCAGTGTTGCGTCGATGCGGCGGGCGACGCAGTCGTGCGCACAAGCATGTCCCCGCTGCGCTACTTCGTGCCGGGCGAGCAGCCCCGCTGTGATGGTGAAGTCCCTCAATCGTTTTTCCACAAAGCTCGCACCTGAAGCGTTTAGCGCCCCGTCAACGCGAAAGTGACGCGGGCGGGGCATACGGGAATCGCGGCCGGTTCTTGCCCTCGAGCTGCTCCGCTCGAGCGCGAGCACCGCTGGGGGACCGGCTATCGGGCGGTCGCCGGCGTGCGTCGTCGATCGGCGACTAAATGCCGCGCCAGCACTGATGAGCGGGATGGGTAGCTCCGGCGCCGTCACAGCCGGATTCTCAATCTCGCCGAGATCTGTTGCAGCAACGTGAAGCCACTGGGCCGACACGCCGCGCCCGCGAGCCTAGCTCGGTCCGCTACTTCTGTCGTTTGTGCACGCGAATCAGGTCGGCGTTCCGGTCGAATGACGCGACGATTCGCCGCCGCTTCAGCTCGTCCAGTAGCGCGACGAGTGGCGGCGAGGAGGTGAAGCTCGGACGATGGCTTCCGACTGTGGCGAGCTGCGCAAACTTCCCCCCGAGGTCGGTCAGAAGCTTTTCAAGGGTTGGGCCGTCAATTGTCTTCAACCACGGACGGAGAAGTACCAGTACCAGTTCCGCCTCCACTCGCGCGGTGCCCATGAAGGGGAGAACCGTCAGCGGCAGATCGACTGAGCGCTCCACCGCGAACTGGGCGAGCGCGAGCAGCCCACCTCGCGAGGCAGTGGGCACGAACTCGCTCGCCCTCTCAACAACTGCGAGCTTGACGTTGTCGCTGACCCCGCTGTCCCGCAGCAGTAGAGCAAGATCGCCCCCGACGAAGCTTGGCGTAAGCAACTCGTGGGCTATCGGCGACGCCCCTACGAGTCGCTTGCGTGTTTCCCAGTCTGCAGTTTCCAGGCGCGCGTACGTTACCGCGTCATCCGCGATCACATCAAGTTCAAGCAGCGCGGGAAACAACACAGAATTCTCGACGGCTATTTCTTGAACGTCGAGGTATGAGGTGAGCCCTAGACTTCCGACCAGTTCGGCGCGAAGCCTGGGTGCGAGCACGTCGGCGCTTTGAAGCACCACACGCGCGATCCTCATCCTTTCTGACTGTTGGCGCTGTTTGCCAGTCCGAATGCGACCATCGGCCCGGAGCACTTCCGCAAGGTCCGCGTCGACCATCACACCGGCACCGATGTACGCGGAGACGTTGCCGAAAGAAGCGTCGAAGCGGCGATCGCGTGCTAGCGAACCCCACGCACCGTTTGCGACCTTTGTGAGGTGCTCGATTCGACTCTTTGGGGAGGATTTACGTACAACTTCATCAAGATGCTCCGGGGCCATTTCGAGGACGTTATCGACGGTTTCGGCGAACTCATCCTCAACATCATTCGTGAAGAGGTCGTCGCCGATCGCGGACAGGTAGTCGCCGAGGTGGTGTAGGACGTACTGGTAGACCCGGTCGTCCGCCGATCGAATCGAGTCGAGCGCCAGTGATCTGTCGCCACCAATTGCTATGGCGATGTTCTCGCGGCTGAGCACATAGAGGTCCCGCGCGATGAACGAGTCGCGGATCTGCTCGCTCATCGGGGTTAGACGCGTGACTCGGACCTGTGCCTGCTCGAAAACTCTCGCGATGCGGAATGCTGAGCTCTGACTCTTCTCCTCGCGAAGTGCGGCCAGTGCGTCGTGATGTTCGCGGAGGAAATCAGCCACAGATTGGTCGATCGCCGGTGCGGGCCGTCCTCGCAAACCCCGGAGGGCACGGCTGATGAGAGCTGTTCGCACTGGCAATTCGACCTCGAGGTCGCCGGCCAGGAAGGGAAGCACGTCAGAGTAGCGACCAGCCAGCCGCTCCGCAAAGAGCTCGCGTTCGATCCCGTTGTCCATGTACGACTTAAGGAATCGGCTGGCATTCTGGTCGAAATGTATGAGCCCCCTGAGTATGGCGTCCGTGGCCTTGGGGTTCGTTCGTAGGACGCGATCGAGGATGTTGATATTGAAATAGGCGGCGTCTCGCATCGAGGAAACGCCTCGTTCGCGCACGATGGCGTCCACGTCGTCGGGCGTCAGCTGGAACTGTGCGTCCATCACCGCTTTCTCAACGTGGTGGATTATGAAAGAGGTTGCGGCCGGGCTGACGCGGTCACCGTAGAACGTTGACGTATACAGGGTGAAGTTGCTGTCAATATGACCCGCTCGCACTAGCTCGAATGCGAGTCCGCGCGATAGCAATCGCTCCGCAACCTCCTCAAGCGACTCGTTCGCTACTCCGACCTTCCACTCTGGGTGCTGCATCAAGACATCCATATCTGCGCCCCGGAGGATATCGAGTTCGTCGCGCTTTGCAGCTATATCATCTTCAAGATCTTGAGTGTCTACCACGCGCCAGCCACCGGGATTGGCTATCGCCCCAAGCGGGAGCCTAAGGTCATCACGTGTGAATGTCAGAGTCTGCCCGTAGCTCGTGTTCACCCACACGAAGGCGATGTCCTCCGCCGAGCTTGACAACTCCTCCCAGAACGCAGGCCTCAGGATCTCGTCGCGGCTCTTCGTATTGGGTCCTAGGCGGAATGACTCCGGGTTCGATTGGAATCCAGCCACCCTACGTGCGGCGTCAACATACTCGAGTAACTTCTTTCCAAGGCGGACTGCTCGTTGCTTTGGATCGCCGTATGTGGTGATATTTCGCTGAGCTTGCCTGGCCTCTGCGTCGATGCGATCCATATTCCCGGTGACAAGTTCACGACCAGACGCGTACAAGTCATCGAGCTTGCTTCTCCCCAACCGCACGTTCTCGAACTCCGTCAAGTGCGTGCCTTTATAGAGCATCATGGCGAAAAGCTTCGTCTCGGTAAGCCCGAGAAGCGCGCCGTCGCCCGAGAACACCCGGTCGCGAAAAACCACAAACTCGTTGCGGGCGTTCTTGAGCAACCTCATATCCGGCACGTGCCGTCCCACGAGATCCATGAGCTCTGGGGAGATCTTGTGCGGCAAACCCTCTAAGACTTGTGCACCCAAGCTACGCGCGCTGCGATGTGTGATGAATGGCACGACCGGGATCACAAGGTCGAAGAACTTCGTTCGATTCGCGCGTGCGAGTTCTGACCGCGCGGGATCGCCAGCAGTCGAGTCACTTACATTTGTCACACCTTCCGGGATCTCCGCACTCGTCGAACTTGTGGCGCTCTGCGCTGGGTTTGGCGCGCTGTTGCCCACAGCGAGCCGCTCCTTCTCTTCGAGACCTAGCTGGTCAAAGATGCTGTCCTTGATGGCATAAACGAATCGAATCTTCTGCCGGATTTGAGGCGATTCGTTGAGCAGGGTGTTGAGGGAACGCAGAGTCTCGAAGATATGGGCATCATCGAAGCGGTCGATGTCTTCGAAGATGACAACTTCCCTCTTCGACGTCTCGAAGAAGTAGACGATTTCATCCAGGTATTGATCGAAGTACGAGACGGAATTGTCGTCAAGTGTGACGGCTGCGGAGCCCGCTGAGACCTCTCTAATCCGCAATCCTCCGCGCAGCGAACGGGCAATGGTGAAGATTCCCGCCGTCAGAGTGATGAACAACAATGGGTATATCCAGAGATCCGGGGACCAAAGTGGCGTGATAACCGTTGAGATGGTCGTTGCCCATCCCGTCAGCAGAAACGCAACTGTAGCCACGAGCCCGACTGACACGCTGAATCCGAGCTGGCGAAGCCAGCTCGGGCGCTCGATTCGACGAAAGCGAGACGCTGGTGACTTCCGCGGTGGCACCCGATACAAGAGTTGCTTGACAATCTCCTGCTGGATTCGGTTGGTTGCAGTTGTCGCCTGCGCGGGAATCGCATCGGCAGTCTTTCCGGCTTGTATTGGCGCCAGGGTAGAGAGAGAAAGCTCGACGACGCGCCTACCCTCGAGCTCGCCGACTCTTCGAAGGATGCTGCTCTTGCCGACACCGTAGTTGCCAGACAAGGCGATGTTGCGCAGCTCATCGTTCTTGAGGGCTTTCACCAACGCTCGGGAGTAGCCACCGTGCTGTTCCTCTATGAAGCCAGGGGTGAGGTCGAGTAGATCCCAGCTAGCTTGCTCCTGTGGTGCCGCCTCATCCACTTTGGCAGACGCAGACTCCTCCGCCTTTTCCCACCATATTCTTGCCCTCAACACGGCAAACTCTCCCAACGCGCGCGGTGACGGCGCGCGCCCTTCGCCACGCTATAGGCCAGACCGACGAGACAGGCGCATTCTTAGGAGCATGTCGTCACCGCACCGTCCGCTCACCTGTGCAAAGCGACATTGCTGACGCGGGTCGCGATGAGAAGAGGCCGGATGACGATCGGCTTACGGCTAGCCCTGCGGAAGGTGGCGTGAGAGGCACGCTCATGCGTCTGGCTCTCTTCGCGCGGTTCTGCTGCACCGGACGACTCGCCTGAACCACGCGCGCAACTGACCAAACGGCTCGCTTGATGTACGGCGAGGTCCCGCCGGCAAAGTTCCGGCGGGACCTCGTGTGCCCAGAGCGTTTGATGTCAAGCCAGGCTGGGTGTTCTTCGGGACGTTGACTTACTGCGTCGAAAGGCGATGACCGCGTCGATTGCTGGGTATATGGCGATTAGTCCCAAGAGGATCCTCGCTGTGCTGTCTGTCACTGGGGCAGTGAACACCGGCCCCGCAAGCGACCACCAAAGCAGCAGGCTGGCCCCGGCCAGAGACAGCAGGCTGCGGGCGCGCAGAGTGGGCACAGTCCAACGCCCTGCGATGAGCACGAGCACGTAGAGGACCAGCTCCGCCGCCCACAAGAGAAGCACCCAGGGCGCACGCCACTGCAGGAACTCGGGGTCGAGTGCGAGGGCTTCGATGGCGGGTTCTGGCAGCCCGGGCGCCCAGGAGGCAAGCCAGGGGAGGGCGATGACGAGGGTGGCACAAATCACCCCGGCCGCGATTCCAACGACCGTGGCCGGGCGACTAACCAGGTCGCGGTCGATCGTCCGGGGCGGGACAGGGATCCACGCCTCTGCAGCGGACTCGCGGCGGCGAACGATCAGCGCCCCGATGAGTGTGAAGGTGATCACGACGCCGGGCCACCAGAGGGCGCCGATGCCCGGGCCGAGCCACCAGACGGTGAGGCGACCCCACCAGGCGTCTGCGCCGTAGTCCCAGCCGGTGACCGGGATGACGCCCAACATGGTTGCCGGGAGAGTGATCGCCCAGATCAGCGCGACCCCGCCGAGTGCGATTAAGGTAAATCGCGGGGCGTCGGAGGGGCGGATGATCGTGAAGCCGGCGGGTCGATAACGATCGGCCACATCCCGGGGTGCGCCGAACATTGTGAGCAGTTCCATGGCGAGCGTGGAGTCGGCGGGGCGGCCGGCATCCGTTGCCCGGCCGCCGAGTTCGTCGTCGAGCAGTGAGCGGAGTTCGAGGGCGACGTCGGCGCGCTGGCGTCGCGGCAGGTGACGCACGACGTCGGCCACGTAGCTGTCGATGATGGCGTTGGGATCCACTTCAGTCCTCCTCGGTCAGGAGACGGTTCATCACCGACGCCAGCGACCCCCACGCGGAGGTCAGATCTTGGTACACGCCGGTCCCGAGCACGCTGAGCTCGTAATAGCGGCGGGGGGGCCCGTCGTCCGCCTGCCATTGCGAAGCGAGCAGTCCCTGGCTCTCCAGCCGCCGCAGAAGCGGATAGAGCGTTCCCTCCTCGATCGGCATCCCGCGCTGGGCGAGTGCTTGTCGCAGGGAGTAGCCGTACTGCGGGGCTCGCAGCTGGGAGAGCACGGCCAGCACGAGGACGCCCTTGCGGAGGTCCTGCTCGAGCCGACCGAGCTGTGTCGGGCTATCTACCATGCCGCGTATAGTACATAGCGCCACACAGTGTCGCAACCATGACGCACGTACCTCATCGAGCCGCCCCACTATTGGTGACGTGCGGCGGCTCGGTCTTGACACCGCCGCCACGCCACACGAGGGCGAATATCGCAGCCCCGTATTGCCACTGCTGATTTGCGATGCAGGCGCGGCAGCCGATGTCGCGTAGGCGGATCCGGAATCGGGCGATGCACGAAGGGGGCCCGCTTTCGGGCATTCGCCAGCTTGGTTGCTTCGCCGTTCGTATTGCCGGCGGGCTTGCGGTTTGTGAAGCCCCCCGGTGGCGGGATCCTATTCCGCACGGCATGCTGGGTCGCATGGCTCGCTTCCTGCTCTCGGCGATGCCGTTCACGGGGCACGTCAACCCCGTTCGCGCCCTGGCGACTGCGCTCGTTGCTCGCGGACACGACGTGCGCGTTTATTCGGGCGAGGCGTTCCGCGCGGCCGTCGAGTCGACGGGCTCGCGGCTCGTCCCGTGGCATCACGCTCCCGACTTCGATGAGAGTGACCTCACCGCGACGTTCCCGCGGCTCAGGGGCAAGAAGGGGCTCAGTCAGCTCCTCATCAACGTCGAAGACGTCTTCATCAACACCTCTGCCGGGCAGGTGCAGGATTTGCGGGAGGAGTGGGTCCGGGAACCGTGGGATGCGATCGCTGGCGACGACGTCTCGATCGGCGCGGCGCTGTACACGGCGCAGAACGGCGGCCCCTGGGCAACGGTCTCGATCACCCCGCTGAATCTCTCCGGAACGCAGGGCCCTCCCGCCGGGATGGGTCTGTGGCCCGGTACGAATCCGTTCACCAAGGTGAGGGATGCCGCCCTCCGCGCGACTGCGCCGCTCATAGCCCGATCGCTCGTGAAGGCGATCGCGAGATCCGAGGAATCTATCGGCCTCCGGCCGAGAGGGATGACCATGGAGGAGGTCACCTTCTCACGTCAGCTCATCGTTGCGAGCGGATCCCCGCTGCTGGATTTTGAGCGCGCCGATCGGCCCGACTACCTGCACTTCGTCGGCGAGCTCCGGTTGCCTCCGCAGGCGTCGCATACGCGGCCGGCGTGGTGGAGCGAACTCGAAGGCCGACGGGTCGTGCATGTCACGCAGGGGACCCTGAACATCGATCCCGCCGACCTCATCGTGCCCACGCTGAAGGCCCTGGCCGACCGCGACGACCTGCTCGTGGTGGTGGCGACGGGCGTCGACGGAGATGATGAGCTGTCCTTCCCCGTCCCGTCCAACACGCGGGTCGCAGGATTCCTCCCTTACGCCGAGCTCCTTCCGCGAGTGGATGTCGCCCTGACGAACGGGGGATGGGGCGGAACGCTCGCGATGCTCGCCCACGACATCCCCCTCGTGATCGCTGGAGGGGACCTCGACAAACCCGAGATCGCCTCCCGCGTCGCGTGGACCGGAGCAGCCGTCAATCTCAAGACCGGCTCGCCAACCGCGGCTCAGGTCGCAGCCGCAGTCGACAGAGTGACGACAGACCCGTCATACCGGGATGCCGCAGCCCGCGTCGGCACACAACTGCGGTCGCTCGGCGGGGCTGCTCGAGCAGCCGAACTGCTCGAGCAGCTCGCTCAACCGGCGAACGAGTCGACCCTTCGATCCGGCGGCTGACACCGACTATGAGGCACACCGACCAACTCCCGAAACCATCGCGGGCATCGATCGCTCATCGGGATCCTCAACGGCCACAATCGGCCCCAGTTGGCGAGCCCTGTCTGCCTCGTGGTCAGAAATGACCGTTTCTGACCTCCGAAGCGGCGAACTGGTATTGTTCCCCACCATCTCGGTGGCACGGCGGTCTCTGATGTAGCGTGTGCCCAACCGATGCGGAGGATCACAATGGAGTGGGTAGTTGTTGCGGCGGTCGTAGCCGCCGTACTCGCAGTCGTCGCGACGGCGCTCCTCGTCGTTCGCGAGCGCCGGAATCGTTCACTGAGCGAGCATCACTCCGGGGCTCACGGAGATGCGTCGCATGCAGCAGCGATGGGCCGCGCATATGCGGCAGATGCTGGGCGCGGCACAGGGATCGGCGGCGGGGGCGGGAGTTTCTGACTCCTCTGCGGAACGCCGAATAACGACCGTCGAACGGGCAGGCTCAGGATGAACACATCCGTAGCGAGGTGCCGCCCGGGGCGGCACACGATGGCAGACCCGTCGAGAGGGCGGTCCGTCACCGCTGCGTGCGGTCGCTTCTTTAGGCGGGGATGGCTCCTAGTGACAGCAGTTCGCCACGAACCAGCCGTGGCGGCACAGATGGGCGCGATCCGCCAGGCGTTCGAGGTCGCGGCGCTCAATCCTGGCCTCAACCTTCGCCCCGATGGCATCCAAGCGTCAGTCGCGCCAGAACTCGCGAGTACGGCGGCCTGAGGCGGCGAGAGTATGCCGCAGCTACTTAGATCGTCCGGAGCACGGCCCAGATGGCGGCCAGCGCGCCTCCCGCCAGTATGGACGCTCGCGTGCGCCCGATCAGACCCACCAATGCGACGAATCCAACGCACGCGCCGACGGCGAGCCCGCCGGCGACTGTCCAAGCGACCACGGGGTTACCAACGAACCGGCTCAGGAACCGGAAGAGGGGGTGCTGGGCCGCATTCCCGGGTGTGCCGGCGTCGCCCCGAACCAGGAACCCGGCGATCGACTCGATGTTCGGATTATCCGGCGGATCGACCGACGTCGCCGTCGCCGTCGCCGTCGCCGCGAGCGTCTTCGTTGCTTCATTCGGCGCCGGCGGCTGGATGAATGCCGCGCCGTGACCGCCTCGGATCAGCCCGCCGTCGCGCACGAGGTCCGGCGCGAACTCGAAGCCGTCGACGCCGGCGGTGCCGATGTCGCGACTGCCGAGACCGCGAAGCCACGAGCACAGGATGCCGACGGGGACGTCGGCAGTTGCACGATCGGTTCGCACACGCACCGACGACGTGTCCCGCCCCGCGAGCTGACCGCGGTCCACTACGTCGCCCCACGCGTAGTTGCGTGGCAGCACCGTCCCAGCGAGGTAGATGCGCTCGAAGTGCATCGCGGGGATGCGGTCGAGCGCGTGCGCCATCATGTATGTCCCGTTGCTGTGCCCCGCGAATCGGAAGCGGTCGGGCTCGGTGGACGCGTAGGCGTCGCCGTAGAGTTTCAGGAACTCGTGAATCTTGCGCCGCCTCGTAAAGGGAAGCGCGAACTCGATCGCGCTGAAGTATCCGGTGTCGGGTCGCACGACCTGCACCTCGTTCTCGTCGCCCTCGGCCCGGCGGATCGCCGCCTCGAGGTCGCGGCCCCAGTCCACGTACGCGGACGCGCGGATCCCGTGCAGCACGAAGTAGGTCGGCGCGCTAGATAGGGGCGTCGGCGGCGAGGCCACCTCGTCGGCCCGGCCGAGGATCGCTCCGCGCAGCTGCTCCCACCGAAGGTCGGGGTCGGCGGCGATCGACAAGTCGATCAGGCCAAGGTGCGTGGCGCCGGGGATCTCGACAACGATGGTGTCGCCCATGTACCGCGTGTCTAGGATGTCCTCGCGCTCGACGAGGTCGTCGCGGGTACCCAGTACCTGTACGACCGTCGGTGGTCGGGATGCATCACCCGCTTCACCGTCTCGTGCGAGCCGACGGAAGGTCTCCAGCCATCTGAGACGCAGGTTCGTAATCCAGTAGCCACCCACGACGACTTTCTCGATCGTGAAGTCCACGAACGGCGTCGTGAGGTACCAGGCGATTTTCCACGCCAAGGGCGTGTAGCGAGTTTCGAGCCGAAAGCCGGCATTCGGGCTGCCGAGCAGCACGATCCGGTCGACCACTCGGGTCCATCGGCGGCCGTTGACGGACCGCGGATCGTTTGCGTCGAGCACGAACGCGGCGCGCGCGAGGACCCCGCCGAAGCTGTGTCCGATCAGAATGATCCGATCGGGCGGCTCGACGCCCTCGGAGATCTCTCCGGCCCACTCGCGGATGTGCGCCGCGAGGTCGCGGACGATGCCGTCCAAGTCGGCTCGGCTCGTGGCCTTCTGCCCGTGATCGTAGACCTCCACACGCCAGCCATCACCGAGGTCTCCCTTGAGGCGGCTGATCAATTGCGCGAATGACTGCGAGCCGCCCCCGCGCCGGTTTCCACGCTCACCCTGCGGCAGACCGCGGATGAACACTACAAGCCCGCCGGTACCGTCGTGCGCCATCCCGTCCTCCCCATGGACAGTCGTGGCTGGAGCCTACTCCGTTGCCGAGCGGCGCTGTAACCGTGAGTTCTCGACGACCACGACATGTTTAGACAGCTCGGGGTGTGGGCTGTGCCATCCATAAAGGAACTTCAACCCAAGTTCGGTAGAGGATCCGTTTCCGCGACTCGACGTGTCGCGGTGGGGGACCGTCTATCGGGCACCTACTCAAGCCTGCTCAGGGGAGCTGTGGACCTTGCCGTTCTTTGGCGGCGATCTGTGATCGTTCAATGGCGGGTGCGCCCGGCACAGTGTCGAAGCTCGAGCGTGGGCGCTCGGTCATACACGGCTGGGACCGCCCTGGACTGCCTGTCCCTGGCGTTACCAGTCTCGACGGGGTCTTCCGGGACGTCTTGGTTGAAGCAAGACTTGGTTCTCGATCAGCCGCCCGGGACTCTGGAGAGAACACATGACCATCACACCTGCCGTCCGCACCGTGCTGGAGACGGCCCAGGAGTTCATCAGGGCTGTCGAGGCCAAGGACTTCGACGCAGTCCAGGCGACCCTTTCATCTGATGCTCGTCAGCTCTTCATGCACTCGGGCCGCACCACTACAGAGGCCGGTGCAGCCGACCTCATCGCCGACCGCGCCAAGGGTTTCTGTGTGGCCGATGTCGACGGCCGAGACGAGATCATGGCCTACACGGAGGCACTGTTTCGAAAATTCACCCCGCTGATCTGGCGCGACCACAGCTGGACCGTCTCGCAGAAAGACGGGGCGGTGTATTTCTTTGGGCGGGGCGACATGCTCCTCACATCAAACCGGAAGCCGTACCGCAACACCTACGTGACTCGTTTCGACGTCGAGAGCGGCCACATCGTGAAGATGGCGGAGTACGCCAACGCCTTCCTATACGCGGGTCTGGGCGTTCGCCCCAATGGCGCAGAATTCCGGGCATTGTTGCGCGCGGTGGGTCGGATGGTCAATCCGACCCTCTCGGCCACGTCTGGACACTGATCTGGTGCGACGTGTTACGCGTCGCCGCGAGGCGTGTACAGCATGATCCAGTGGTCGTTCTCGGGGTCGTGGAGCATCTCGCTTTCGAACCGTAGCCAGCCCCTCTCAGGATGGTGTAGTTCCTTCATCGCGGATCGCCAGGTGCCGACCTCACCGATGTCCCAGTACTCGCGGAACCGCGCGCTTCGCTCGGCGAGGTCACGAAAGATCGCGCGGAGATAGGCATCCTCCGGGTAGCGACTCAGTGCCATCCGCAGTTCCGAGGCTGTGATGCGGGCCAGCTGCTCCGCGCCTTCCTCGCCGACGATCGCCTTCACCCGGAGCGACGTGAACGCGAGGTGGGCCACGTTTCGGCCGAACGGGCCTGTCTCAAGGAGTGGCCCGAGAAGGTCGATCGCTGCTTCATTGGCGGCCAGGAGGTCGAGCCGACCATCGTGGACGGTCACCGGCATCACCTTGTCGAGCCCGCGGAGAAGCAGCTCGAGCCCTGGTCGGATGACGCTGGATGGCGCGTCGAGCTCCGGTGGGTGCTCGCCGGCGAGACGGAAGAGCAGATCGCGTTCTGCCATGGACAGTCCGAAGGCTTCTTGGAGAGCGGTAAGAATTTCACGGGACGGCCGCGGCGCCCGGCCTTGCTCGAGGCGCGTGTAGTACTCAACCGAAATTCCAGCCGCCTCCGCGAGCTCTTGACGCCGCAATCCAGGAACTCGCCGCGCAGACGCTCTGGCGTTCCCGGAGCGTATCGGCGGCTGTTTGAGGGCTCGCTGCTGGCGCAGGAACTCTCCGAACTCGGGACGCGCGCGAACCTGCATTCGACCATTCTCCTCCCCTTCTGATGCGAGAGGACTGGACTGCGTTCCAGTATGAATGCGACTGGCGCCACCGAGACCTTCACCCACAGCAGCACGGCCAGGAGGATGCCGATGCCGCCGCCGATGAGTTGGGCGGCGGCGAAGGGGAGGACGGAGGTAGGGGCGATGCCGGCGAACGTGTCGGTGAAGACGCGGCCGATGGTCACGGCAGTATTGGCAAATGAGGTGGAGCTGGTGAACCAGTAGGCGGCGCCGATGTAGGAGCCGACTGCGGCAGCGATCACCGGAGTGCTCTGATGGGCGCGGGAGAGGCCGATGATCGGCAGTACGAGCCAGCGAGATTCCTGCGGTCAGTGCCGGCACGCATCCCGCTGATCGTGTCGCCCCTGGCGCAGTCGCGGCCGCCGCTCGCCACGGCCTTGACTTCGTAGGGGTAGTTCCGCAGCAAGTCGATGGGCTCGTCCATGACACCGATTTCGTGGTCACCGTCTGCGATCGCGCACGAGGAGTTCCCTGGCCGGGGCGGTGCACTGGTCGGTTCCGGATCCCGTTCCCGCCTCCACGGACGAGGCGTTCGAGGCCGTCTTCGCGGATCTCACCGCCCGGGTCACCCGACTTTTCGCCACGTATGCTCGCGCTGACCTGACCCGGTCAGCTCCCTTTGCGGATGGAGCGGCGCTCGAAGGGGACCGTGTCGCGCCAAGAGCCCGTGTGCGAGCCAAGTTCGGTTGTCCCGTTGAAGGATCCTCAACGGCCACAATCGGCCCCAGTTGGCGAGCCCTGTCTGCCTCGTGGTCAGAAATGACCGTTTCTGACCTCCGAAGCGGCGAACTGGTATTGTTCCCCACCATCTCGGTGGCACGGCGGTCTCTGATGTAGCGTGTGCCCAACCGATGCGGAGGATCACAATGGAGTGGGTAGTTGTTGCGGCGGTCGTAGCCGCCGTACTCGCAGTCGTCGCGACGGCGCTCCTCGTCGTTCGCGAGCGCCGGAATCGTTCACTGAGCGAGCATCACTCCGGGGCTCACGGAGATGCGTCGCATGCAGCAGCGATGGGCCGCGCATATGCGGCAGATGCTGGGCGCGGCACAGGGATCGGCGGCGGGGGCGGGAGTTTCTGACTCCTCTGCGGAACGCCGAATAACGACCGGCTATTGGGCAGCGTTGTAGACCTCTGGGGATCGGCTTCAGCGGCTGATTAGGCGGCTGGCGCGGACCGACGTGCTCTGAGCACGATGAGCGCGAGACTCGACTCCGGCGGCGATCGCCGCCGCGGCGATCCCGATCATGATGGGAATCAGGTCCAATTCAGGGCCACCGTTGGGGAAGCGGAAGCCGAGATTGCTGCCGCTGACCGAGAGCTGGGTCAACACGATATTGAGTAGGCCAAGTGCTCCCACTGTCCATGCGGTCGAAATGATGGTCAGCAGAAAGGTTCTCGCACTCGGAGTGAGATTCATTGGGTGTTCCTTTCCTGGCGGCGAGCCGGCACGGATGAGTTGGCGAAGGTTTTGGGTCGAGACCGATAGGCGTGCTGCACCGAGGGCCACTTGGCCGGGCTTGATCCCGAGTTCGTCGCAATCTCGGAGGTCTGCGAGCATTGCTTCGCGCCAGACCTCTCGGTGCTCTGAGGCGATCAGTGCGCTGCTCGCGGTCACGATGACGCGGGATACGTTCATGCCAGCCTCGGCTCTATGGGTGCGGTGCGACGTTCGCGCCGCCGGAATTCCGATGTCACCCGCTTAGCCTCGATGCGGCCATGGGGCGTGAGTTGGTACAAGCGACGGCGTGGGCCAGGTCGTTCCGGATCGGACTCCCATGTTGCGTTGAGCCAGCCACCGCTCTCGAGGCGGTTGAGTATCGGGTAGATGCTGGCGGGCGTACGGCCGGTGTTCTTGGCGATCCGTAGCCCCCAGGTCGGTCCGTCCTCGCTGAGAAGCACTTCGAGCACCTGAACCGTCGAAGCAGTCACACGAGTGATCGGGCCCATGATACAAAATAAGATCGTCAATAGCGGATCGACTTTCGGGACGACGGTGCTCGAGAGTCGAGTCCGAGAATTCGAGCGGGGACCTCGCAGCGGCCGGCCGGTGTAGGAATTGGCCACTTCTCATGGGATCTAGCCCACAGAACCGATGACAAATGCCGCGGATTTCCACGTGGTTCGCCGCTTATGTGCGCCCGGAAGCCTCCACCGTCGCCGTCACGCGACCGCGCGCGCTGGCGCTCCGCCGCGATGCGTCGCCGTCACACGACCGCGCGTGCCCTGGCGCTCAGCCACGCGAAAGCGCTCTCCGCGCCTCCGAGGAGCGAACCACCCTCGCGCACGGCCTGCTGCCACGCGTCGAGCACGTCGTGGCGGTCCATCGCCATGACCGCCTCCCACGGATCGTCCTCCTCGATGGGAACGCCGCCCATGCCCCATCGCACCGCCTCGTACAAGAGCGGGATCGCCGCGATGCCGCGCTCCGTCGCCGAGTAGGTGACCTTGCGGGCATCCGTCTCGCTCGGGGTGCGCACGATGATGCCGCTGCGCTCGAGTCGGGCGAGGCGGTCGGCGAGCACGCTCGGACCGATGCGCTCCTCGGACCGAAGGAACTCCCCGAAGGTGTGCTTGCCGAGTGTGAGCAGGTCGCGCATGATCAGCAGCGACCAGCTGTCGCCGAAGGTCTCCACGGTGAAGTTGGTGGGGCAGGTCGACCGCCCTTCAGCTCGCTTCATGCGTCGAGTCTACGGCATTGACTTTGATCATCGTAGTGACCTACGCTTCGATCATCGAAGTGAAACAGATGCCGCGGCGGCGGCCTGCAGCGGAGGAGCCACGATGAACGACACGACCCAGCACGAGACGCACGATCTCGTCGTGAGCCGCGACATCCCCGCCCCCATCGAGGCGGCCTGGAAGTCGTGGACCGAACCCGACCGCGTGCTTCGCTGGTGGGGCCCGAACGGCTTCACCTGCACGGTCGCCGAGCTCGACGTGCGCGTCGGCGGCACGTCCCTCGTGTGCATGAGCGCCCCCGACTGGGGATTCCCGGCGCTGTACAGCACCTGGGCGTACACGCTCGTCGACGCACCGCACCGCATCGAGTTCATCCACAACATCGCCGACGAGCACGGCGCCACGATCGACCCCGCGACCATCGGGGCCGCGGGCATCCCGCGCGACGTGCGGCACGTCATCACGTTCGAGTCGATCGGCGACGACGCGACTCGACTCACCGTCACCGAACTCGGCTACATCGACCCCGAGCAGCTCGCGCTCTCGAAGAAGGGCCTCGAGGAATCCCTCGACAAGCTCGTCGCGATCTACGTGTGAGCCCAGCCGCCCCGGACGTCCCGCATCCCCGAGGCCGCGCGCACCGCGCTGCCTCGCTCCTCGACTTGCACCTCCGCCCGTCGTACGGTTCAGCATGGACTGCGCCGTCGCGGTGATCGCCGAATGGATGCCGCTGCAGCGGTGATTCGGCGGCAAGGGTCACGCGCCATCGCTCCGCCTCGTGGGCGCGTTCGAGCGGTCGACCGTCGAAGAGCGCACCGGTATACGCACGCTTCTCGAAGCTCCTCGTCCAGTTCGACCGAACTGCGGGCGAGTACGAAATCATTCTTGAGGACACCGACTTGTCGCGCTGGAAGGTGACACCGGACACCTTCGACGGGATCCGCGAGGAGCTGCGCCCGAAGTTCGCGTGACGGAGCACGGCATTGACCGCCGTGCCGCCTGTTCCGGATTCGACGCTACGGTTCCCCGGTGGCCTTTCGGGTCAGCGCCCCTGACGTCTCTTGTACGGCTTCGGCTGTCCCTTCACGATGGGGGCACGGCCCTTGCCCTTCGAGGCCTTCGCCTTGCCGCCGGCCCTCACCACGGGTGCCTCGGCGGCAACGGGGGCCGTGGCGAGCTCCGCCCTGGCCTCGTCGAGGAAGAGGACTCCGACCTTGGTCAGCTGGGTTTCGCCGTGTCGGGTGAAGAGCGGGTGCCCGACCTCGGTTTCGAGTTTCTCGATCGACGAGTAGAGCGAAGCGAGCGGGATGTCGAGGGCGTCTGCGGCACGCGGGAAGTGCAACTCCTCGGCGACTGCGACGAAACGTCGAAGCAGGATGATGTTCACGGGGAGCCTTTCGTCGGTCCGCGCGAATCGCGGCCCATTCTTCAGGTTACGCGGGTCGGTGTTCGTCACGTGAGACCATCTGAACTGAGCGCGGCCTCCCATGACGGGCGCCGCGACAGCCCGCCCGACCTGAAATGAGCCGAACTCGTGATCACCGTGCACCTGCGATACGAAATCGACGCCGACAAGCTCGCCGAATTCCGTGAGTACGGCCAGCGTTGGATCCGCCTGGTCAACAAGCTCGGCGGCGTGCATCACGGTTACTTCCTGCCGAGCGAGGGCGACAGTGATGAGGCATTCGCGCTGTTCACCTTCCCCTCGCTCGCCGACTACGAGCGATACCGACTGGCCGCCGCCGACGACCCGGAATGCGTCGAGGCGATCCAGTTCGCCGTTGAGACGAAGTGCATCCGGCGCTACGAGCGGCGGTTCGTCTCGCCGGTCTTCGACTGATGCGTCGATCAGCGAGCGACAGGCGAGATGGGCGGTCGCCGACGATCCGACGCAGGCCGATGATCCGACACAGGCGATGATCCGATACAACCGGGCGTCGCTTGCCATCCACAGCACACGTCTGAGCAGACGTCAGGCGACGTGCGGGGTCGAAGCGCCCGTACGGGCAGTGAGCACCCGGCTGACGGCTTCCGGCGCTGCGGTGAAGCGCCCGGCCGCGCCGTCGGTGGAGAGGTACTGAACTCGGATGCCGCGGCCGATGCGCGTGAGCTTGGTGACCTCGTATGTGCTGCCGGAGGCGTTCACGAGCGTGTCGCCGACGGCGAGGTGCCGGGTCTGTCGCAGTTCGATCGTCTCCATAGTGAGAGTGTCTCAGTAACCACTGACATTCCACGGCCTACCCGGATGTGCGTATCGCAGGGCACTTCGGATGTCCTAGCCTCGACGCATGCCCGCCTCCGAGTACGTCACCGAGATCCGTCGCCGGATCGGCACCCAACTCCTGATGCTTCCCGGCGTCACCGCGGTCGTCACGAACGAACGCGGTGAGTATCTCCCCGCCAAGCACGTCGATGGCGACCGTTGGGGCTTCGTCGGCGGTGCCGTCGAGCCGCTCGAGGAGCCACGGGATGCCCTGATTCGCGAGGTACGTGAGGAACTCGGCACCGAGGTCGAGATCCTCTCGATCCTGGGTGCCTACGGCGGCCCCGAACTCGTGAACACCTACGACAACGGCGACATCGTCGCGTACGTCGCCACTGCGTACCGCTGCCGCATCGTCGGCACCCCCGACTCGCTCGAGGCCGATGAGCTCTCGGAAGTGGGGTGGTTCGAGGCAGCGGCGATCGCTGAACTCTCGCGGTTCGAATGGATCGACCGAGTCATCGCCGATGCGGAGCAAACTCCGCTCGGATCGGGGTGACCCGGCATAGTATCGCGTCGACGAGAACTGGATCGACCAGGTCGACGTCACCGACACGGTCGGGCACTCCTGGGACCGGGGTCCCCGGTGTCAACCTGCGGTGACGGCGAGAGCGTCGAAGCAGCGACGGGCCTCGGCGACGCTGATCGCGATCGGCCCGTCCTCAGAGGCGTACGCGGTCGCGGCCGACCTCGACGAGAGGCCGAGCTTCGTGAACACGTTGCCGAGGTGGTCGGGCGCGGCGGTGAACCGCCCGGCTGCGCCGTCGGTGGCGATGTAGTGGACCGAGAATGCCGCGGCCGATGCGTGTCAGCTTGGTGACCTCGTAAGTGGCGAACGTGTGCCTTTACGAGGTGCCTGGCGCGTTGTCAACCCGTTGTCGACCCGTGCACGGCTGCCTAACGTGGAAACACCGACGCGCAGGATACGCGTGCGGCGACACCTGTTCCTGAGGAGGACGCCATGAGCGCCAAGGACGATCTCGGCAATACTGCCGAACGACTGACGGGCAAGGCAAAGGAGGGCATCGGCAAGATGACCGACAACGAGCGGCTCGAGGCCGAGGGCAAGGCCGACCAGGTCAAGGCCGACGCCAAGAAGGCGACTGAGAACGTCAAGGACGCCTTCAAGGACGGCACGAAGTAGATCTGACGATCGAGCAAGACCATAGGCAACGACATGAGCATCAGACTCGGCATTCTGCTCGTGGCGATCGGCGCCGTACTCACCTTCGTGCTGAATATCACCGTCGACTGGATCGACCTCGATCTCGTCGGCTACATCCTGATGATCGCGGGGGCGGTCATCATCCTCGGTCTCGTCTTCATGATGCGGCGTCGTCGGAGCAACTCCACGACGAGCGCGACCGCCGATCCGGTGGCCGGGCAGCAGTCACGCGGACCGAGGGCCAGGCCGCACCTCCTGACGTGTGAGGCCTGAGGGAAGAGAGCGGATGTCGCATGCGGGGGCCGCGACATCCGCTCGACCTTCTCTCCACATGACACCGCAAACCACCTCCCTCATCGATGGTTCGTCGCGTCGATCGTGACCCGGGAGAACGCTACCCAGTGGTGGGGGGTTGTGCGAGGCTGACGTCATGCCAGAGTCACCCGAGGTACAGGCACTCGTCGAAGATCTCGACTCCCGACTGAGTGGCCATGAGATCAGCGGCGTCGACGTCGTCGAGTTCCGCGCGACGAAGACACGAGCTCGACCGCCGTCGTCGCTCGTCGCCGAGCGAGTGGCGGGCGTCTCACGTCACGGCAAGCACCTCGACATCGCTCTCGGCGGCTCGCAGCATCTGGTCGTCTCGCTCGGCCGGCACGGCTGGGCGCGGTACGCAGGCAGTGGGGCGGATGCATCCGATGCCGCCGCCGAAGCGCCGCCTGCCCTCGTCGTGTTCACCTTCGATGACGGCACGATCGTCGAGTTCACGGATGCCGGTGGCTGGGTGTCGCTCGGCTGCTGGGTCGTCGACGACCCGGCCGAAGTGCCGGCGATCGCGAAACTCGGCCCCGACCCGGCCGATGCCGGATTCTCGCGAGTGGATTTCGATCGGGCCGTGGCCGGCCGTCGCAAGCAGGTGAAGGCAGTGCTGCAGGAACAGGAGTCGCTCGCGGGCATCGGCAACGCGTACTCCGACGAAATCCTGCACACGGCGAAGATCTCGCCCGTCGTGCACGCCGCCTCGCTGACCGGCGTCGAGCTCGACCGCCTGTTCGAGGCGACGGTCGGCACCATCAGGAATGCGATCACGGCGCAGCGCGGGGTGCCGATCGACCAACTGAAGGCGGCGAAGGTCGCGTCGATGCAGGTGCACGGACGCGCGGGGGAGACGTGCCCGGTGTGCGGCGGCACGATCCGCGACTTCTCGTTCGCGAGCACGACGGCCCAGTACTGCCCGACGTGCCAGACCGGCGGCGAGCAGCTTCCGCTGCGGTCGGCGTCGTGATGTCGTGAGAATACGCCGCGGCCGTGCAAGACTCGCGGCTGACACGACATAGACATGGCGTGAGGATCGCCAGCACCGCAGCAAGCGCCGACGAGGCCGAGGGGTGGCGATGCCCGAGCGATCGGAACCACCCGCGATGAACGCAGACGCGGCATGGTTCACCGAGACCGTTCGCGAGCATTCGACGGCGCTCGTGCGCTACTTCGCCCGTCGTGGCCCGCGGCAGGATGCCGAAGATCTCGCCGCCGACGTCTTCGCGATCGCCTGGCGTCGCCGCGATGACGTTCCCCGAGATGCCGTGCTGCCGTGGCTCTACCGCACGGCCGGTTTCACGCTCGCGAACCAGCGCCGCAAGCGCATCGACCTTCCGGTCGACGAGGTGCCCGAGTCGGGAGCGGTGCGCGTCGCCGACGACCCCGAGTTGAGTGCCCTGTTCGACGCCGAGCTCCGGGGTGCGCTCGCGAGCGTGGGTGAGCGCGACCGGCGGATTCTGCTCCTGCATGCCTGGGAAGGCCTCGACGGAGCAGAGCTCGCCGAGGTGCTCGGCATCTCCCGGTCGGGTGCGGATGCCGCGCTCTCCCGAGCCCGCAAACGATTGCGGGACGCATGGGGCGAACGGATGTCGTTCTGACGGCTCGTGCAAGGTTCGGGTCGCGCCGCACATATCCGTAGGTGAACGGCACGCACGGAGGATGATCGACATGAACGACGACAACGAGCTCGACCCGATTTCGCGACTGCGCGCGGCCGACCCAGCTGCCGGTGTCGAACCCCGAGCGGGTTTCGCCGACGAGGTCGTCGCGAGTGCGACGGCCGAGCCGACGGATGGGTCATCCGCGGTGGCCGATCTGGCCGTCGAGCGTACCCGTCGTCGCCCCCGGTGGCTACAGATCGCCGCCGTTGCCGCCTCGATCGCAATCGTCGGCAGCGTCGGATACGGCTTGGGTGCGGCGAACGGCGATGCTTCGAATCTCGCCGATGGGGCCGCCGCCCCGCCCATCTCATTGCAGGGCGATGCGATGCAGGAAGGGGCGGTGCAGGACGGTGCGATGCAAGGCGCCGGGCCCGAGGCCATCGGCATCGATGGCCGGAAGATGGCGGGTTCGGGGGCGACCGACCTGATGTACCCCTCCGGATTCGGGCGTAACAGCTTCAGTGCCTCTGGGCTCTCGGGCGGCGAGGGCACCGCGCCCGCGTACGCCTTCGACGCGCAGGGCTCGTTGAGCCCCGAGACCGTCACGGCGCTCGCGCTCGCACTCGGCATCGAAGGAACGGCCGTGCTGCAGAACGGCGGCTGGACGGTCGGGACTCAGGACGGCACCGGTCCCTCCCTCACGGTCGGGCTCGATGGCGCGCTCAACTTCTCGTTCTGGAACCCGCACATCGATCCGTGGCAGTGCGTCGACGACGTCTGCGAACCGGCGGGGGAGATTCCGAGCGAGGAGGCCGCGATCGATGCGCTCCGCTCGTTCATCGTTTCGGCGGGGCGTGATCCTGAGACCTTCGAGTTCACGTCGGAGACCTGGGAGGGGGCGGTGACGCGCACCGGCCAGGCGTGGCCCGTCGTCAACGGGCAGCGCCTCGACCAGGCCTGGTCGCTCGAGCTGGCTGAGGGCGGTGTGCTCACCGTCAACGGTGCACTCGCAGACCTCGTCACGGTGGGCGATTACGCCATCGTCAGCGAGCAGCTGGCCTTCGAGCGGCTCTCGGACCCGCGGTTCGGTGCGCAGATGACGAACCTGCCGATCGCCCTGCGCGAGCAGCCGGCTGTCGCAGAGGAGTGGCTGCCTCCGACCGAGCCGCCGGTGACCCCGACGAAGGGCACGTCGCTCTCCTGGCCTGTGAACGAGGTCGAGATCGTCAGCGCGCGCCTCGGTCTCGCGAGCCACTGGCAACCCGACGGCGCCGTGCTCGTCGTTCCGGCCTACGAATTCACCGATGCCGAGGGCGGCACGTGGTCGGTCATCGCGGTCGCCGACTCGATGCTCGACTTCAGCTCGAAATGATGTGACGAGGTCAGTGGCGTCGGCCGAGTTTCTCGTCGAGCGCAGCACCGTCGGGCAGAAACCAGACCTGCGTGCCGCGGTTCGTCTCCCAGACGTAGTCGCGCAGGGCGTCGCTCGCCTCGACATGCTCGGCGATGTCACCGATGATCGCGAGCCGGAGTCGATAGTTGACGAACTTCTGTGTGATCTCGCCCGCGATTCCCGAACCGAGCTTGAAGAACGCGGGATCGATGCGCTCGACGGGCACCGCGACGAGCGTGGCGGCGTGCGCCCAGGCATCGCCCACGAGATCGGCCGCATCGTCGGGGGTCGAGATGACGGGCCCCTCATGAGGGACGTGCAGGACCCTGGTGCCGTTGCTCTCTTCGGTGCGCATGGGTCGACCATAGCTGCGGCCGCGCTCGTTGTGCGCGTCACAGCTCCGGTGTCGAGTTGGTTTCTGGGTGCCGTTGTCGGCATCCGGGTGCAGGATGGTCGTGTGCCCGAGCTCCCAGAGGTCGAAGCGCTCGCCGGATTCCTGCGCGAGCACGCCGTGGGTCGAGCCGTCTCGTCGGCTTCGGTGGCGGCCATCGCTGCGCTGAAGACCTTCGACCCGCCGCTGTCGGCGCTCAGTGGCGAACGTATCGAGCGGGTGAATCGACACGGCAAGTTCCTCGACCTCGACACGGGCGGGCTGCACCTGGTGTTCCATCTCGCGCGCGCCGGCTGGCTTCGCTGGTACGACGAGGTGCCGAAGACGATCGTCAAGCCCGGCAAGTCGCCCATCGCGCTCCGTGTGCGGCTCGACGACGGCTCGGGCTTCGACCTCACCGAGGCCGGCACGAAGAAGTCGCTCGCCGTCTACGTCGTGCGTGACACCGCCGAGGTACCCGGCATCGCGCGGCTCGGCCCCGACCCGACGGCACCCGACTTCTCCCTCGACGACTTCGCGGCGATCCTCCACGACCGACGCACCCGCATCAAAGGACTTCTCCGCGACCAGTCGGTGTTCGCGGGAGTCGGCAACGCCTACTCCGACGAGATCCTGCACACCGCGCGCATGTCCCCGTACGCGCTCGCCGCCAAGCTCAGACCAGACGAGGTCGAGCGCCTCTACGACGCGATGCGCACCACGCTCGGTGAGGCGGTCGCGGGGGCATCCGGCAAACGACCAGACGAGCTGAAAGACGGCAAGCGCACACGCATGCAGGTGCACGGCCGCACCGGCGAGGCCTGCCCGGTGTGCGGCGACACCGTGCGCGAGGTCATCTTCGCCGACTCGACGTTCCAGTACTGCCCGACCTGCCAGACGGGCGGCAAGCCACTTGCCGACCGCGTGCTGTCCAGACTCTTGAAGTAGCCCTCGAGCCTGCTATGCAGGAGACATGACCACCTCCGATGTGCAGTGGCCGCGCCCTGCGGGCCAACTGATCCTCCGCCCTCCGACGAGCGCCGACCTCGACCAGGTTCTCGTGTGGCGCAACCGCCCCGAGGTCACTCGGTGGCTGATACGAACCGAGGTCGACCCCGAGGCGTTCCGTGCGACCTGGCTCGGCGGCATCGACGACCCGAACGACCACTCGGCCGTGGCGTTGATCGACGGCCAAGTCGTCGGCACCGGTTCCCTCTGGATCACCGACGGCATGGGGCAGTCGCACGTCGACCAAGGGCCATGGCGCCGAGCCGAGGCGGGCCTCGGGTACCTGATCGATCCCGCGCATGCGGGAAAGGGCTACGCCACCGAGATCGCCCGGGCCCTGCTCGACCTCGCGTTCGGCGAGCTCGGCGTGCGCCGGGTGACGGCGGGCTGCTTCGCCGACAACATCGCCTCGTGGAAGATCATGGAGAAGCTCGGGATGCGGCGGGAGCAGCACGGCGTGCAGGACTCGTGGCATGCGGAGCTCGGTTGGATCGACGGCTGCACCTACGCGATCCTCGACGAGGAGTGGCGCGCGTCGCGGTGACTCGCGCGGTGAGTTCGCAGCGCGGGCTGACTACAGTTGACCGGTGACTGCAACACTCGTGGCTCAGGGCCTTGCCGGCGGCTACGCCCACCGAACACTCTTCGAAGACCTCGACCTGACGGTCGCTCCGGGCGATGTCGTCGGCATCGTCGGGGTGAATGGGGCGGGCAAGTCGACGCTGCTCCGCATCCTCGCGGGCGAGCTGGAACCGCAGGCCGGATCTGTGCACCTCTCGCCGGCCGACGCCTTCGTCGGCTGGCTTCCCCAGGAACACGAGCGGGTGCCCGGCGAGACCGTCGCCGCCTACGTCGCACGACGCACGGGCGCAGCCGAGGCATCCGCTCGCCTTGATACCGCAGCGACCGCGCTGGGTTCGACGGATGCCCCGGCGCCCGGCGCCCCCGACCCTGCCGATGAGTACTCGGTCGCCCTCGAGCGATGGCTCGCATCGGGCGCTGCGGACCTCGATGAGCGCTTGCCCGCCGTGCTCGCAGAGCTCGGGTTGACCCTCGACGGAGCCGACGCCCAACTCTCAGCGGACTCGCTGATGACGTCGCTGTCGGGCGGGCAGGCCGCGCGCGTCGGTCTCGCAGCACTGCTGTGCTCCCGCTTCGACCTCGTGCTGCTCGATGAGCCCACGAACGACCTCGACCTCGACGGCCTCGACCGGCTCGAGGCGTTCGTGCGCGGCATTCGCGGCGGGGTGGTGCTCGTCAGCCATGACCGCGAGTTCCTCGCCCGCTCGGTCACGCGCGTGCTCGAGCTCGACCTCGCCCAGCACTCGAACCGCATCTACGGCGGCGGCTACGACTCCTACCTCGAAGAACGCGCGACGGCGCGACGACAGCAGCGCGACGACTACGAGGAGTTCGCGTCGAAGAAGGCCGATCTCGTCTCTCGCGCACGCACCCAACGGGAGTGGTCGAGCCAGGGTGTGCGGAACGCCATGAAGAAGTCGCCCGACAACGACAAGATCCGGCGCAAGGCCGCAACCGAGTCGAGCGAGAAGCAGGCGCAGAAGGTGCGCCAGATGGAGAGCCGCATCGCGCGCCTCGACGAGGTCGAGGAGCCGCGCAAAGAGTGGCAGCTCGAGTTCACGATCGGCCAGGCGCCGCGATCGAGCTCGGTCGTCTCGACGCTGAACGAGGCCGTCGTCATGCAGGGCGACTTCACGCTCGGCCCAGTCTCGCTGCAGGTCGACGCGGGGGAGCGCATCGGCATCACCGGCCCGAACGGGGCGGGCAAGTCGACGCTCCTCGGGCTTCTGCTCGGCCGGCGCGCTGCGGATACCGGCAGCGCGAGCCTCGGAGCATCCGTCGCCATCGGCGAGATCGATCAGGCCCGCACCCAGCTCACAGGAGAGGCCGCACTCGCGGATGCCTTCGAGGCCCTCGTGCCCGAGTACTCAGCCGGCGAGGTGCGTACCCTGCTCGCGAAGTTCGGGTTGAAGGCCGACCACGTGCGCCGACCCGTCGACGCGCTCTCGCCGGGCGAGCGCACCCGTGCCGGGCTCGCGCTACTGCAGGCCCGCGGTGTCAACGTGCTCGTCCTCGACGAGCCGACCAACCACCTCGACCTCGTCGCGATCGAGCAGCTCGAAGAAGCGCTCGAATCCTACGAGGGCACCCTGCTGCTCGTCACGCACGACCGACGGATGCTCGAGAACGTTCGGCTCGACCGCCGCTGGCACGTCGAAGCCGGGCGGGTCAGCGACAGCTGACCTCGCCTGGGTCCGACGCGCGGTCACGTCAGGTGTGCCCCTCCGCGCCGACCATCGTCGCCGGCGCCGTTCGCTTCGGTGGCCCTGCCGGCCTCGTCGGTTGCGACCTCGACGTCGGGATCGAGCGTGTCGGCCTTGCGGAGTCGATCGTCGGCTTCGGCATGAAGGTCGGCGGCTGCCGACTGCCGGTCGGCGCTCTCGTCGGAGCGCCGTTGCGATTCGAGACGGGCCTGCGCAGCCTCGGCGTCGGCCTGCTTCGCTGCGGCGGCTGCGCTCGCCGCATCCGCGTCATGCTGCCGCGCAGCGGCATCCGTCTCGGCGGCTCCCTGCCGCAGATCCGCGGCCTTCCTGCGCCCGGCCTCGGCGTGGGCCTCTCGGCGCCGCCGATTCGTTGCCATGACGATGATGACGATGATCACGATCACGACGACGATGCCGATGATGATCCAGACGATAGTGGTATCCACGGTGATCCGCCTCCTCAGGTCGGTCACGGCAAGTCAAGCGCGCCCGACCCGGCGTGGCAACGCCTTGCGGAACCGGCCGCAGTGCGGGATCATCCGGCCGGAGAGGCTCTCGTCATCTCATGAGAGGCGAAGCAACGTGGATTTCGGTGCGAAGTTCCTCACGACACGGTGGGCAGTGCGCCTGCCGATCCCGCTCTTCACGGCCGGGTTCGGATTCATCTTCGGCGGCCGGCTTCTGCTGCTCGAGCATCGCGGCCGAACGAGTGGCGAGGCGCGGTTCGCCGTGATCGAGGCCGTCGACCGCGAGGCATCCGACCGTGTCGTGGTGGCCTCCGGGTTCGGTACCCGCGCGCAGTGGTACCGGAATCTCTCGGCCGAACCGCGCTGCGGTGTGAGCATCGGCTGGCGGCGGCGTGTGCCCGCCCGTGCGGAGTTACTGGACCCCGACGAGAGTCGCGAGCTGCTGCTGCGGTACGCCGCGCATCGGCCCAAGGCATGGGCGATGCTGCAACGCTCGATTCAGGATGTCACCGGTCTGGTCGACCCCGACATCCCCATGGTCAGGCTGCACCTCCGGCCTCGATGAGCCCGGCCCGGTCGGGAGCGAGCAGCCCGTCGAGCAGCCCGTCGAGGAGCCGCTCGAGCACGCTGAGCCCGTCGGGCGAGAGCACCGATTCGAGATGCCCCTGTACCGAGACCACGCCGGGACCGCGGAGCGCGTGCACCACACCCGTCGCGGCATCCGATGCCACTTCGAGCTCGAGTCGCGGGGTGATCGAGCGGTTCGGCGCCGACGCCGTGAAGGTGTTGTAGAAGCCGATCGCCGCCGGCTCGCCGAACAGATCGACCGTGAGCTGCAGTCCCTGATGCGGTGCGGCCAGCGGCTCGATCGGCAGACCGGCGAGGTCGGCGAGCACCTGATGACTGAGGCACACCGCGAGCAGCGGCGCCCCGCTCGCGAGCCGCCCGGCCATGAGTTCACGCACGCGAGCGATGCGCACGTCGTCGGGGTCGCGCGGGTCGCCCGGCCCCGGTCCGAAGACCACGAGATCGTCGGATGCTTCGGGCACGGCCTCGCCCCACGGCACGACCCGTGCTGCGACGCCGAGGTGACGCAACTGGTGCGCGAGCATCGTCGTGAAGTCGTCGCCGGCGTCGATGACGAGCGCAGTGGCCCCGCGCGAGAGGTGAGCGCCCTGCGGGGTGCTCCAGAACGGCGCGAGATGGTCGTTGCGAGCGGCGAGCAGGGTGGTGATGCGGTCGTCGTCGCGGCCCTCGGCAGCTGCGACCGTCGCGATCGGCCCACCGGTGCGCGGGACGGCGCCGAGCGCGGTCAGTACGCCCGCTGCCTTCGCGTGCGTCTCCGCGACCTCGCCGTCGGGATCGGAATGCCGCACGAGCGTCGCACCGACCGGCACGCGCACCCCGCCGGCGCCGTCGACGTACGCGGTGCGGATCAGGATGGGTGCGTCGAGGTCGTACCCGCCTGCGGTCGGCGTGAAGCGGGCAAGGACGCCCCCGTAATAGCCCCGCGGCGTCGCCTCGTGGCGTGCGATCACCGTGCAGGCGTTGCCCAGCGGCGATCCCGTCACGGTCGGGGCGAACATCGTGCGGCGCAGCACCTCGCGCGGGTCGAGGTCGCTTCGCCCCTCGAGGAGGTACTCGGTGTGCGTCAGCCGCGACATCCGCTTCAGGAACGGACCTCGGATGCGCCCGCCTTCAGGACAGATGGAGCTCATCATCTTCAGTTCCTCGTCGACGACCATGACGAGCTCCTCGCGCTCTTTCACGTCATCGAGGAACACCGCGAGCTCGTCGTCGGAGGGCGGCCCGCTGAGGTGGCGGAAGGTGCCGCTGATCGGATTCATCGACACGACCCCGTCGATCGAGCTCACGTGCCGCTCGGGCGTCGCACCGACTGCGGAAAGACCGCGAGTGTGCACCGCGAACGTCCAGTACGCACCCGATTCGTGCTCGAGCAGCGCACGAAGCCAGCCGAGCACGGCTCGGCCGGCCGGTGCCCCGATGCGCCCCGCGAACTCGCGTCGAATCACGAAATTCGCTCCTTCGCCCCGGCCGATCTCCTCATCGATCACCCGGCGCACTCGGGCGGCGTAGTCGACATCGCTCACGTCGACTGCGAGGCCGTCGACGGCGAGCGGATGCTCCGGCAGCATGCCGATGGCCTCATCCACGTCGATCGACTCGCGTTCACGCACGACGAGGCACCGTAGGGGAGCCCCGTCGTCGTGAGCGACGAAACCGCGCTCGCGCACCTGGCGGAACGGCACGAGGGCGAGCACCTCAGCGCCGTCGAGCGGGATGTCGGCGAGTCGGTCGACGTCGACGACGTCGCCGATGAGCACGTCGAGTCGAGGTTCGTTCTCGCGGCGCAGGACCGCGAAGGGCCCAGGTTCGTCGGCGGCGAGCAGGGTCGCGAGCAGTCGCGTCATGGTGTTCTCCGGTCGGGCCTTCGGCTCGGCCCTCCCGCAAACGCGAAAACGACCGCCCTCGGGCGGTCGTCAGTACGTCGAAACGCGTGGCCGCCTAGGAGGCGAGCCACCAGTTCTGGTTCGACGTGGTCATGCAGAGCACTGTAGCACCACGTCCGAACAGCGCGCCCGACGACGACGCCCGACGGTTGCCCGCAGTAGGCTGCGACGGATGCCTGCTGAACCCGAGATCGTCACCCGCCTGCGCGCAGCAGGATGCGTCTTCGCCGAAGACGAGGCCAGACTCCTCGTGGAGGCGACCCAGGATCTGGTGGAACTCGATCGGCTCGTCGAACGCCGCGTCGCGGGTGAGCCGCTCGAGCAGGTGCTCGGGTGGGCGGAGTTCGCGGGCCTGCGCATCCGCGTGCTGCCGGGTGTCTTCGTGCCCCGCCGACGCACCGAGTTCCTCGCGGCCGAGGCCGCCCGCCTCGCCGCGCACGCCGCGCTCGCGCGCGATGACGACGGTTCGGCACACCTGCCGGTCGTCGTCGACCTGTGCTGCGGCGCCGGGGCGATCGGTGCGGCCATCGCGGGCGCCGCGGGCCCCGTGCACCTCGTCGCCGCCGACCTCGACCCGGTCGCCGTGCAGGCGGCGCGCACGAACCTCGAACCGCTGGGCGGTCTCGTCTTCGAGGGCGACCTCTTCGCCGCACTTCCGGCCGAGCTGCGAGGGCGCATCGACGTGCTCGCCGTCAACGCCCCCTACGTGCCGAGCGAGGCGATCGCCATGATGCCGCCCGAGGCGCGCGACCACGAGGCGCGCATGGCACTCGACGGCGGCAGCGACGGGCTCGATGTGCATCGTCGGGTCGTGGCATCCGCTCGATCATGGCTCGCCCCCGGCGGTGCGCTACTGATCGAGACGAGCGTTCGGCAGGCACTGGTCGCCGCGGGGTTCTTCGAGGCCGCGGGCCTCTCGGCACGTGTGCTGCACGACGATGACGCCGACGCGACGATCGTGATCGGCGAGCGCGACTCAGCCGCCTGATCGCGCGTCCGCCAGCAGCGCCGCGACCTCGTCATCGGTGGTCTGCGCGAAGTCGAGATAGTGCATGCCGACCGCCATGAACCCGGGCGGCACCGAGAGGCACACCACTTCGTCGACCGATGTCTCGGCGATCGTCGCGAGCGCTTCGGCCGCGCCGACCGGCACCGCGAGCACCACTCGAGCGGCGCCCCTGGCCTTCGCAACCGCAGCCGCGACGCGTGCGGTCGCTCCGGTTGCGACGCCGTCGTCGACGATCACCGCGGTGCGCCCCTCGAGCGCGACGGGCGGCTCGGCACCCCGGAAGCGAGCGACGCGCGCCTCGAGTTCATGCCGCTCGACCCGTTCGATGTCGCGCAATTCACCCGGTGACACGCGCACGGCGTCGACGATGTCGTCGTTCAACACGCGAGCACCCTGCTCGCCGATCGCCCCCATAGCGACCTCCGGCTGCCGCGGCACTCCGAGTTTGCGCACCACGAGCACGTCGAGGGGTGCACCCAGCGCTCGTGCGACCGGCGCCGCGACCGGCACGCCGCCGCGCGGCAGTGCCAGCACGACCGGCCGCTCGAGGTCGACTCCCTCGAGTGCTGTGGCCAGACGCCGACCGGCGTCCGTCCGGTTTCGGAACTGCTCCATGACGTGCATCCGTTGACCGACGTGCATCCGTTGACCGACGTGCCTCGGTTGAACGACGTGCGTCGGTTGAACGACGTGCGTCCGTTGCACCGTCGTTCGGGTCTGTCGGCCCGTTTCCGTCGGCTTCCTCCCATGGTCGCACCGAGGAGTCGCGGTGCCAAGGGGCGCGATCATGAGGCGACGGATGCCGCGGCGCGACGTCAGTCGTGAGGTGCGAGGAGGCCTGGCCGCACGTCGTCGAACATCGCCATGCACGCACGGGCGATCGCGTCGACCCGATCGGCGTCGGGCTCGATCCAACCGGTGCCGGGGCGCATGAGGATGCGGGTGTTCGCGTCGCCGAGCAGGAACTCGCGCCGGAACTCGGCCTGCACCGCCGAGAGCACGACGCCCGCGGCATCCGCCCGCCCGGCGAGGTCGCCGAAACGGCGCCCGGCGGCGATGATCTCGTAGCTACCGAGGTAGGGCTGGTTGAGGGCGACCGCATCGGGCGCGTCGACGTCGAACGCGCGGCGAGCTGTATCCGCGAGGCGGCGAAGGAGATCGGGCCGCATTGTCACGGGGGAGTCGCCGATGGGGTCGCCGCGGTGATCGCCGCGGTTCGACAGGGCGACGACGTCGGGCAGACGCGCCTCGGGTGCGCGTTCAACCGAGATCGCACCGTCGCGCGTCGTCGTGTGATTCATCGTGTCGTGGAAGGCCAACATCGTGAATGCGGTCGGTGAGCCCGGCGCGGCGAGCGCGAATGCCTGCTGTTGGAGCCGCTCGATCAGCTCGTCGCGTGTGCGCTCGTACACCCCGAGCCCGCGCTCGGCGACCTCGGAGAACTGGTCGACGAGTTCGTGCAGTTCGGCCGCCGACTGCGGCACACGCAGCAACGGGAAGAACGAGAAGGTGACCGGGCGAATCGCATCGACTCCGGTGAGGTCGACGCGGTTCCAGGCGCCCGCGGCGCGCACGCGGGCGAAGGCCTCCGTGAGCGTGGCGGCGAGGTCGGCCGGCTTCTCGCGGTTGGGGTCGCGCACCATGCGCGGATGCGGATTCTCGACGACCACGATGCGCGGGTCGATCTCGGCCCACCGGCGCACGATCGGGCTCGTCGAGCAATCGGTGTAATCGAACTGCAGGCGCCGGGTGAACCCGGGCTCGAGGAACGCGGCGAGCTCCTCGGGGATCGCGGCTCCCGCGTGCGGGGCAGTCACGAGCACGTCGGCGCGGGCGATCGCCTCATCGAGGTTCACACCGCCTTCGCCCTTGCCCGCGAAGTGGGTGATGTCTTCGCTCGTGAAGACGGTCCCGGCGGGGATCAGCAGCGGCGTTGCGGCATCCATGTTCCCGACCCTAGACCCGGCGCCTGAACGGGGTGGTGGGGCGATGGCGGGCCGGCGACGAGTCACGGTCGGGTCACGACGGGCAGTGAGAAGACGAGCGAAGTTCGCGTACTGGGACTCGTCGCTTACACTGAACGAAATCCTTCCCCCGAGAGGGGAACCCGTACAAAGGATTCGACGGGCCCCGCCCCGTCGGCTTGGAGTCTCCGTGGGGCGTCATACTGTCGCGGCACCGGTGAAGATGCCGGACCGCAAGCTCATTCTGTCGATCGTCGGCGCCGTCCTCGTGGTCGGCGTCATCGCGTCAGGGGTGTTCCTCTGGGTCGGCGGCTACCTGAACCCGATCTTCGCGTCGGCCGAGGCCGGCTGCGCCGAGACCGAAGAGATCGTCGTCGTCGCCGACACGTCGATCGCGCCCGCACTCACCGATCTCGCTGCGGCGTTCGACGAGAACTCAGAACGGTGCGCGACCACCGAGATCGTCGCTCAAGATTCGGCCGACACCGCCGCGATCGTCGCGACCGGCAGTTCGGATGCCGACGCCTGGGTGCCCGAGTCGGCCGTGTGGCTCGATCGCATGAACGCGACCGCGACCTCGCTCGGGCAGAGCACGCCCGAAGTGGACGTCCGCGAATCGGTGGCGTCCTCGCCGGTCGTGTTCGCCGGCGCCGCAGCGAAGGCCACCGAACTCGGGGCCGAGCCGGTGAGCTGGGCACGAGTGCTCGGCGGCACCTTGCCGACGATCCTGCCCGACCCCGAGGCATCCGCCGCGAGCCTTGCCGGCCTTCTCGCCCTGCGCGGCCATTCTTCACCAGACGACCCGCGCCAGTTCGCCGGGGCCATGATCGAACTCGGCAAGTCGATCCCGGCGTCGACCAGTGCGGCGTTCGGCGCGTTGAGTGCGACCGGGCAACCCGCCGTCGTCATCGCGAGCGAGGCACAGGTCGCCGCATACAACCTCGACGACCCCGCAGAGGGGCTCGTCGCCGCCTATCCCACCGACGGCACGGTCGCCCTCGACTACCCCTTCGTGCGACTCGGGGCAGCGGATGCGGCGACCTCCGACGAATCGGCAGACGCCGACGAGGACTCGGCCGACGAAGACTCGACCGATGAGGACTCGGCCGACGCCGACACGGTCTCGCGCGCCGAGCTGATCGACGCGTTCGAGGCAGCGGTACGCGACGGTGCAACGACACTCGCCGCAGCGGGCTTCCGTGCGCCCGACGGATCCGGTGAACTCGATATCGCCGGCATCGGTGTGGACGCGCCCCCGGTGGCAGCCGCGCTCGACGGCGCCGCGCAGCTCGAGATCCTTCGCGCCTGGAGCGTGCTGACGCTCCGCTCGCGCATGCTCGCGGTCATCGACGTATCGGGATCGATGGAGGAGCCCGCCGAGAACGGGCTTCGCCGCATCGACATCTTCCAGCAGGCCGCCGTCGGCGCGATGCAGAAGTTCTCGGGCGAAGTCGAGCTCGGCGTGTGGGTCTTCTCGACGGCGCGCAACGGCGACCTCGACTACGAAGACCTCTCACCGATCGCCCCGCTCGGTGATGCCGCGCACATGCAGCAGATCGCCGGTGTCATCCAATCCCTGCCGGCTCGGCTCGGCGGGGCCACGGGCCTCTACGACACGACCCTCGCGGCGGTGCAGCGGGTTCGCGAGACGTACGACCCCGAGAAGGTCAACTCGGTGCTGCTCTTCACCGATGGCAAGAACGAAGACGAGAACGGCATCGACATCGACACCCTGCTCGCCGAACTCGCGAAGATCGACGACCCGAAGAAGCCCGTTCCGGTCATCATGATCGGCTTCGGCCCCGACACCGACCTCGGGGCGATGCAGCGCATCGCGCAGGCGACGAAGGGGGCCGCGTACTCGGCGTCGAAGCCCGAAGACCTCGGCATCGTGCTCGTCGACGCGCTCTCGCAGCGCAGCTGCCGACCGAACTGCGGCTGAGCCGCCAGAGCACGAGGCAGTGTACGACGAAGGGGCCCGGCGGATGTGAACTGCCGGGCCCCTTCGGACGTTGTACTTCGGAGTTGCGTCGTCGCTCAGTGTGCGACGACGGGCGAACCTTCCATCATGTCTGCGGGCTTGCGCACGAAGAACGCGCCGACGATCGCCGCGAGCGAGAGGATCGCACCGACGAGGAACGCGGACCGAACGCCCGATGCCGCGGCGGCCTCGGCCGTCGCCCCGGTCGAGGCGCTGGTCAGGGTCTGCGCCGCCATGATCGTGATGAAGAGGGCCGTGCCGGCGGCGCCGGCCACCTGCTGCATAGTGCCGACGATCGCCGAGCCGTGCGAGTAGAGGCGCGGTTCGACGGAGCCGAGGGCCGAGGTGAAGAGCGGCGTGAACATGAACGCGAGGCCGGCCGAGAGCACCACGTGCGCGATCAGCAGCAGCCACGGTGACGTCTGGTCGGTCACGAGGGTGAGCGACCAGAGCACGCCGCTGACCACGATCGAGCCGGGCACGAGCAGCGGGGTCGGCCCGAGCCGGTCGAAGAGGCGCCCGACGATCGGTCCGAGCAGACCCATGGTGAGTCCGCCCGGCAGCAGCAGAAGCCCGGTCGTGATCGGCTCGAGGTGCAGCACGTTCTGGAGGTAGATCGGCAGCAGGATGATCGTGCCGAACAGTGCCGCCATCATGATCGTCATGAGGCCCACGGAGATCGCGAAGTTGCCCGATCGGAACGTACGCAGGTCGAGCAGCGCCCGATCGTCGGACTGCAGGGCGATCTGACGCCAGATGAATCCGGCGATGCCGACGGCGCCCACGCTGAGCGCGATCCACATCGGCGCGGCTCCGAGTACGCTGCCGCCGGTCTCGCCGCCGATCAGGCTGAGACCGTAGACGAGGCCGCCGAAGCCGAACGCCGAGAGCACGACCGAGAAGACGTCGATCGGGACGACGCGCGGTTCGCTGACGTTCTCGACTCGGCGGATGCCGATGAACAGCATGACGAGTGCGATCGGCAGCACGAGCCAGAACATGAACCGCCACGAGAGGTAGTTCAGGATGAGGCCCGAGATGGTCGGGCCGATCGCGGGGGCGACCGACATCACGATCGACACCCGGCCCATGAACCTGCCACGGTCGCCCGGTGCCACGAGGGTCATGAGGGTCGTCATGAGCAGCGGCATCATGATGGCCGTGCCGCTCGCCTGCACGACGCGGGCGAGGAGCAGCACCTCGAAGCCCGGTGCGAGGGCGGCGATGAGCGTGCCTGCGGAGAACAAACTCATGGCTGCGATGAAGATCGGCCGGGTCGCGAACCGCTGCAGCAGGAAGCCCGTGATCGGAATCACGATGGCCATCGTCAGCATGAATGCGGTCGTGAGCCACTGCGCGGCGGCGATGGAGATCTCGAGGTCGGTGGTGAGGTGCGGGATCGCCACGCCCATGATCGTCTCGTTGAGGATGACGACGAAGGAAGCGGCGAGCAGCAGCCAGATCACCCGGTTGTTGCGAGCGCCATGCAGCGCCTCGACATCGGAGTGTTCATGCATCGGGGTGTCGCCTGCTGGGGCGACGCCGGGGTCACGGAGTTCGGGAACGGCGCGTTCGGTCAAGGAAAATGCGTCCAATCGATTTGGCGCAGAGCTGCGCCAGGGAGAGCGTCGAATAGGTGAGACAACCCGCGCAGGGTCACACAGTATTCCCCGATTCCGACATCGATCGGAACGTATGGAACTGCGCTCAGCCGATGAAGCGGTTCGGCTGGGGAATCGTCGTCGCGGGGCGGTTTACGGGGCCGGGGCTGGACCGTCAGTCGGGGTCGGCTCTGGGAGCCAGCCCTTCAGCAGCTGCTCTTCGGGCGCGAGCTCTGCATCGACATCGGCGCCGAGATCGGCATCGGCAACCCGGCGAGCGAGTTCGTCGTCGCCTGCAGAAGTCGGAATCGAATTGCTCATGACTCCACGATAGCGCGCACCGCCGACACGGCGCGGGTGACGGATGCCGCAGCATCCGTCACATCCTCGGTCGTCGTCTCGGCGCCGAGCGTGAACCGCACCGCCGTCTGCGCGAGTTCGGCCGGCACCCCGATCGCCGTGAGCACGTGCGAGGGTTCGTCGCTGCCGGCCGCGCACGCGGAGCCGCTCGAGCAGATCACGCCCTCGCGTTCGAGCTCGAGCAGCACCGCCTCGCCGCTCGTGCCGGGGAAGACGAAGGACACCGTGCCCGGGAGCCGGCGCTCGGGGTCTCCGGTGAGGCGCGTGCCGGGCACCGTCGCAGCGACACTGGTTGCGAGCAGCGCGCCGAGACGGCCGACGCGCGCCGCGGCATCCGCTCGCTCGGCCTCAGCGAGTCGTAGTGCAGTCGCAAAGGCGACCGCGCCGGCGACGTTCTCGGTGCCCGAGCGTCGCCCGCGTTCCTGCCCGCCACCGTGCAGCACCGCCTCGAGCGGGAGCCGGCCGCGCACGATGAGTGCGCCCGTGCCTTTCGGGGCACCGATCTTGTGGCCGGCGAGCGAGAGGGCATCGACGCCGAGATCATCGATGTCGAGCGGGAGCCAGCCGGCCGCCTGCACCGCGTCGGTGTGCATCAGTGCGCCTGCCGCGTGCGCCGGTTCGGCGAGCCGGTTGATCGGCTGCACCGTGCCGATCTCGTTGTTGGCCAGCTGCACGGAGACGAGCGTCGTGTCGGGGCGGAGGACCCGGGCGAGCGCCTCGGGCTCGACCACGCCCCCGGCATCGACGGCGACCTCCGACACGTCGAAGCCGTGCAACCGGGCGAGGGCGGCGGCCGACTCGAGCACCGCCTCGTGCTCGATCGGCGAGACGACGATGTGCCTGCCTCGCGGGTTCGCCAGCGCGAGCCCCTTCACGGCGAGGTTGTCGGCCTCGGTGCCGCCGCTCGTGAACACGACGTCTCCCGGCCGGCAGCCGATGACCGCGGCGACCTCGGCGCGCGCACCGGCGAGCGCCCGGGCAGCATCGTCACCGAGGCCGTGCCGGCTCGACGGGTTGCCGAATGAGCCCGAGAGAAACGGCCACATAGCCTCGAGCGCCTCTCGGCGCACCGGCGTGGTCGCAGCATGGTCGAGGAAGATCACGTCTCGACCACTACGTCGAGGCCGAGATCGAGGGAGCGCACCGAGTGGGTGAGCGCACCGACCGAGATGACATCGACGCCGGTCGCGGCGATCTCGCGCACCGTCTCGAGGGTCACCCCGCCGGATGCCTCGACGATCGCCCGTCCGGCGACGAGCGCGACGCCCGCCCGCAACTCGTCGGGCGTGAAGTTGTCGAGCATGACGGTGTCTGCGCCGCCGGCGAGCACGGCTTCGACCTGATCGAGCCGGTCGACCTCGACCTCGAGGTGCGCGGTGTGCGGCATCCGCCCGCGCGCGGCCCGCAGTGCGGTCGCGAGGTCGTGGCCGCCCGCCGTGAGCACCGCGAGGTGGTTGTCCTTCGCCATGACCGCGTCGGAGAGGGAGCGGCGGTGGTTCCGCCCCCCGCCGTCGCGCACGGCCTGCCGTTCGAGGCTGCGCAGCCCCGGGGTGGTCTTGCGGGTGTCGACGATGCGAGCCCGCGTGCCGGCGGCTTCGGCGACGTAGCGTGCCGTCTGGGTCGCGACGCCCGACATCCGCTGCACGAAGTTCAGCCCGATGCGTTCGGCGCGCAGGATGCCGCGTGCCGGCCCGGTGACGCTGGCGAGTACCGCGCCCGCCTCGAAGGGCTCGCCATCGGCCGCGAAGGCCTCGACGGCGACGGCCGGGTCGACGAGGCGGAAGGCTGCGGCGAAGACGCTGATGCCGCTGAGCACACCGCGCTCGCGGGCCATCAGCACGGCGGTTGCGGTCGCCTCCGCCGGGATGAGCATCTCGGAGGTGAGATCGCCCCACGGGGCATCCTCGTCGAGCGCAGTGCCGACGATGCGGTCGATCTCTCGGGCGTCGGTCATCAGGCTGCCTCTCGGTCGAGTGTTGTCGGGATAGGGTGCTCGCGGGCGGCGCCGGGCGCTCCGGTGTCGTCGGTGCGGAAGTGGGCGCCGCTGCTCACGCGCCGTGCTCGAGCGGCGTGGGCGGTCAGCCGCGCGAGGTCGAGCAGGTTGCGATCCTCGGCGCTGCAGCGGTCGCGCGGTTCGGGCGCGCGCCACGCATCGAGCCGAGCGGATGCCTCGCCGAGCCCCGCCTCGTCGCGCTCCAGCCCGACGTGCTGCCACATGAGCACCTGCAGTTGCTCGCGATCGACGGTTGCGCGTGCCGCCGAGACCCCGGTGTCCGAGTGGTCGTCGCGCACAACTCCGGAGAACTCGAACCTTGCACGGTGTGTCGGTGTTCGGGGTGAGGCGAGTCGCGCCGCATCTCCGGAGTTGTGCACGCGAGACCCCGCGTGCGCGGACTCGTGCGCGAACGCGCTGGCGGACTCGTTGCCGATCGCTCGCGCAGCGCGGTCGGCGAACACCGCCGCCTCGAGCAGCGAGTTCGAGGCGAGCCGGTTCGCACCGTGCACGCCCGTGCGGGCCACCTCGCCGACCGCGAAGAGGCCCGGCAGGCTCGTACGGCCGTCGAGATCTGTCACGATGCCGCCCATCGCATAGTGCGCGGCCGGCGTCACGGGCACCGGCTCGCGGGACCAGTCGAAGCCTGCGGCGCGCACGACCGCGTCGAGCCCGGGGAAGCGACGTGCGAGTGTCTGGCCGCCGAGCGTCGTCGCGTCGAGCAGCACAGGGGCGCCGCCCTGTTCGAGCGAGCGCCGCCACACCGCGCGGGCCACGATGTCGCGGGGAGCCAGCTCACCGCGCGGGTCGACATCGAACATGAATCGGCGCCCCTGCGCGTCGCGCAGCACCGCCCCCTCGCCGCGCACGGCTTCGGAGATGAGCGGCGTACCGGGCGCCGCGAGGGCGGTGGGATGGAACTGGGTGAACTCGAGGTCGGCGACGACCGCGCCGGCACGCCACGCGGCGGCGACGCCGTCGCCGGTCGCCACGGCGGGGTTCGTCGTATGCCGGTAGAGGCATCCGATGCCGCCGGTGGCCAGCACGATCGCGTCGGCGCGGCGCACGACGACGGCTCCGGATGCCTCGAGCAGCTGTGCGCCGACGGCGCGGCCGCCTTCGACGACGAGGTCGACGAGCATCGTCTGCTCATCGACCAGCACGGCGCGCCGCCGCACGGTGTCGACGAGCGCCCGCTCGATCGCCGCGCCGGTGGCGTCGCCGCCCGCGTGCAGGATGCGAGCCCGGGAGTGCGCGGCCTCGAGGCCGCGCTCGAGGCCGGATTCGTCGCGGTCGAAGGCCACCCCGAATCGGATCAGGTCGCGTACCCGCTCGGGTCCCTCGTCGACCAGTACGCGCACCGCGGCCGGATCGGCGAGGCCGGCGCCGGCTTCGATCGTGTCGGCGTAGTGACGCTCAGCCGAGTCGTCGGGGAAGAGTGCCGCAGCGATGCCGCCCTGCGCATAGCGGGTGTTGCCCTCGGCGAGCTCCACTTTCGTGACGAGCTCGACGTCGTGCCCGGCGTCGGCGGCTCTGACGGCGGTCCAGAGACCCGCGATGCCGCCGCCGATCACGAGAACGTGCGCCATGTCAGGCCACGTTCTCGCTGGTCGAGGGGTGGGTGCCGGCGAGCGTGTCAGGACTGCCGGTGGGGGTCTCGATACGCTCCTTCGTCGCTCCTCGACGAGCGGTGGTGGGCTTCGCCGCGAGCATGCGCTCGAGCGCGAGGCGCGCCGGGTCGGCGACGGCCTCGGCCACAGTGATGCGGTTGACGATGCGGCCTTCGACGAGCTCTTCGAGCACCCACGCGAGGTAGCCGGGGTGGATGCGGTACATCGTCGAGCACGGGCACACCACCGGGTCGAGGCAGAAGATCGTGTGCTGCGGGTATTCGGCCGCGAGTCGTTGCACGAGGTTGATCTCGGTGCCGATCGCGAACGTCGAGCCCGCCGGCGCTGCCTGGATCGCCTTCACGATGAAGTCGGTCGAGCCCGCGGCATCCGCTGCATCGACGACGGGCATCGGGCACTCGGGGTGCACGATGACCTGCACGCCCGGGTGCGAGAGGCGTGCCGCGGCGATCTGCTCGACGGTGAACCGCTTGTGCACCGAGCAGAAGCCGTGCCAGAGCAGCACCCGTGCATCGTCGAGTTCGGCAGCGGTGTTGCCGCCGAGCGACTTGCGCGGGTTCCACATCGGCATCTGCTCGAGAGGCACGCCCATCGCCTTCGCCGTGTTGCGGCCGAGGTGCTGATCGGGGAAGAAGAGCACCCGCTGCCCGCGTTCGAACGCCCACTCCAGCACGGTGCGCGCGTTCGACGAGGTGCAGACGATGCCGCCGTGGCGACCCACGAAGCCCTTGAGTGCGGCGCTCGAGTTCATGTAGGTCACGGGGATGACCGGCACACGCCCGTCGGCACCGACCGCGTCGAGGTCGCCGTAGACCTCGGCGAGCTGCTCCCAGCACTCCTCGACCGAGCTCTCGTCGGCCATGTCGGCCATCGAGCAGCCGGCAGCGAGGTTCGGCAGGATCACGGCCTGCTCGGGCGTCGACAGCAGATCGGCGGTCTCGGCCATGAAGTGCACGCCGCAGAAGATGATGGCCTCGGCGTCGGGCCGGTCGAGCGCCGCGTTTGCGAGCTGGAACGAGTCGCCCACGAAATCGGCGTGCTCGATGACCTCGTCGCGCTGGTAGAAGTGACCGAGCACGACGACGCGCTCGCCGAGGGTCGCCTTCGCGGCGCGGATGCGCGCGTGCAGCTCATCGTTCGACGCGGTGCGGTACGCCTCGGGCAGCGCGCCCTGGCGCGGCGACCCGGTCGGGATGACGTCGCCCATCGATGAGCCGGGGCCGTAACCTGCCGCTCCCTGGTCGAACTCCCACGGGCCCTTCGCGAGCTCGGGGGCGCAGGTCTCGCCGGCGGTCGAGCCGGCGCTGATCGACCGGATGGTGCGGTCGACGGATGCCGCGGTGCGGGTGCCGCCGCCGGTGCGGGCGTCGTCGATGGAGATGGTCATGATGCGGGTCGCTCCCTCATGAATGGTTCGGTTCGCGTGAACGGTTCGGCGGCCCCGGCCGTGAGGGCGGACGGATCGTAGCGGTAGAGCTTCGGGGGGCGGTGCGGGGCACCGGCCAGGCGGTCGCCGGTCTCGCGCAACCGACCCGACGCGATCATCGTGCGCCGGAAGTTCGCCGGATCGAGCTGGCGCTGCAGCACGGCCTCGTACACCTCGCGCAGTTCGGCGAGGGTGAAGGTCTCGCCGAGGAAGGCGTGAGCGATCTCGGCGTACTCGACCTTCGTTCGCAGGCGCCAGAGTGCGTACTCGACGATGCGGTTGTGGTCGAAGGCGAGTCTCGGCGGAGTGTCGGCCGGCACCCACCGCACGTTCGGGCCGGCAGTCGCGCGCGCGGCTTCGTCGCTCTGCACGAGCGCCCAGTAGACGACGGAGACGACCCGGATACCGGGGGAGCGATCCACCTCGCCGAAGGTGTAGAGCTGCTCGAGGTATTTGGGGGCGAGGCCTGTCGTGAGCCGGAGGGTGCGCGCGGCGGCGGCCTCGAGCTCTTCGTTCGGGGGCAGCCACCCGCCGGGCAAGGCCCAGAGCCCGAGTTGCGGCTCCCGCGTGCGGCGCACGAGCGGGGTCCAGAGCACCGGCCGACCGGCGTGATCCGGGCGCAACGCGAAGATCACCGTCGAGACGGCGAGGCGCGTCGGCGCCTCCCGTGTCATTTCGGGAGCCTGCGGCATACGTACTTCCAGTCTTCGGGTCAGGATGACTCGAACTCCATTGAGGGCGAGCTTACAGTCAATTCGACTCGAACACCACTCCTGCGGCGCCGGCCGTGCGCCGCGGCGCACGGCCGGCACTCGCCGCCGTGCGGCCGGCCCCGCTGCTAGGATCGGAGCACAATCTCATACCGGGCCATCGACGCGTCGCGGGAGAGCCGGTGAGCGCTGAAGAACAGCGCCCGACCGGCACCGAAGGAGCAAGCCTCCCCGCCAATCTCTCAGGTCACTACACCGCGATGACGAGGCCGCTCTGAAAAGTGCTCCGTGCGGAGCGCGGAGCAGATCGAGCAGCGACGCCGAAGGCGACGCGACTCGAGATCTTCGCGCAAACACGGGGCCGCCCACGGTGAAAGCGCTTCGACCCGCGTGAAACTCTCAGGCTCATGACAGAGGGGGAGTTCCCACACGGCAAGCTTCCGCGACCGTGACAACGCCGGCGAGCGCCGGCACGTCTGGAGAACTCTCGTGACCAACGACCCCGGTACCGCCAGCACTGAGCAGGCCAGCACTGAGCAGTCCAGCGCTGAGCAGTCCAGCGCCGAGCGGCGCAGCCCGCTCGACGCCGTGCACCGCGCGGCGGGCGCGAGCTTCACCGACTTCGCCGGCTGGCAGATGCCCGTGCGCTACTCGAGCGACCTCGCCGAGCACCACGCGGTGCGGCACCACTCGGGCCTCTTCGACCTCTCCCACATGGGCGAGATCGTGCTCATCGGCCCCGAGGCTGCGGCTGCGCTCGACCACGCGCTCGCAGGCAAGCTCTCGGCGATCGAGATCGGCCAGGCGAGGTACTCGCTACTGCTCGACGACGGCGGCGGCATCATCGACGACCTCGTCGTCTACCGCACGGGCGACGACCGCTACATGGTCGTCGCGAACGCCTCGAACGCGGACATCGTCGCCGAGGAGCTCCGCACCCGCGCCGCGGGCTTCGACACGATCGTCGAAAACGAGAGCGACGACATCGCCCTCATCGCGATCCAGGGGCCCGATGCGCGCGCCGTGCTGCTCGAGACGCCGGGCTTCGGCGTCGACGGGCCGGGTAACGACGAAGAGGACTTCGACGCGAAGCTCGACGCCCTCAAGTACTACCGCGCCTTCCCGGCCACGTTCGAGGGCGAGCCCGTGCTCGTCGCCCGCACCGGCTACACGGGTGAAGACGGTTTCGAGCTCTACCTCGCCCCCGATCGTGCCGCTCGACTGTGGGAGGCGCTCGCCGAGACCGGCGGCCCGCGGGTGACGCCGTGCGGCCTCGCGAGCCGCGACACGCTGCGCCTCGAGGCGGGCATGCCGCTCTACGGGCACGAACTCAGCCGCGACATCCTGCCGGTGCAGGCCGGCCTCGGCCGCGTCGTCGCACTCGCCAAGCCCGACGACTTCGTCGGCCGCGCCGCCATCGAGCAAGGCCCCGCAGCGGATGCCCCGGTGCTCGTCGGTCTCGCCGCTGAGGGCCGTCGCGCGGCCCGTGCCGACTACGAGGTCTTCGACGGCGATGACGAGTCCGCGACTCGCGTCGGCATCGTCACGAGCGGAGCGCTCTCGCCGACGCTCGGCCACCCCATCGCCATGGCCTTCGTCGCCCCCGTCGCCGCCGAGCCCGGTCGCGAACTCTTCGTCGACGTGCGGGGCACGCGCATCGCGGCATCCGTCGTCGCCCTGCCCTTCTACAAACGCACCGCCTGATCCAGCACGACCGCACACCGCAACGTCAGCACACCGCACGAGTCCTCGAGGAGCACCCCATGACCGACCAGACCGCACTGCACTACACCGAAGAACACGAGTGGATCGCCGTCGACGGTGACGTCGCCACGATCGGCATCACCGACTACGCCGCCGACAAGCTCGGCGATGTCGTCTTCGTCGAGCTGCCCGCGGCGGGCACGACCGTGACTAAAGGCACCGTCATCGGCGAGATCGAGTCGACGAAGTCGGTCGGCGAGCTCTTCGCTCCCGTCAACGGCGAGGTCGTCGAGGCGAACCAGGCCGCCGTCGACTCGCCCGAACTCGTCAACAGCGACCCCTTCGGCGAGGGCTGGCTCATCAAGGTCAACACCTCGAGCCTGCCGAAGTTCCTCACGCACGACGAGTACCGCGCACTGGTCGGAGAGTAACGAACCACATGAGCACCACCACCTCCTCCTCAGCATTCGACCTCGACGCGTTCGGTCGCCGCCACATCGGCACGAGCCCGAGCGACCACGGGCTCATGCTCGCCGAACTCGGCTACGACTCCCTCGACGCCCTCATGGCGGCCGCGGTGCCCACGTCGATCCGCATGGGCGAGGTGCTGAACTCGGCGATCCCGGCCGCGGCGACCGAGCGCGAGGCGCTCGCCGAACTTGCCGCGCTCGCCGAGCAGAACACCGTGCGCACGTCGATGATCGGCCTCGGCTACTTCGGCACGATCACGCCCTCGGTGATTCAGCGGAACGTGCTCGAGAACCCCAGCTGGTACACGGCGTACACGCCCTACCAGCCAGAGATCTCCCAGGGCCGGCTCGAGGCGCTCATCAACTTCCAGACGATGGTCACCGACCTCACGGGCCTCGACACTGCGAACGCGTCGATGCTCGACGAGGGCACCGCGGTCGTCGAGGGGATGCTCCTCGCCCGCCGTGCCTCGAAGTCGACGTCGAATCGATTCATCGTCGACGCCGACACGCTGCCCCAGACGCACGCGCTCCTCGAATCCCGCGCGAAGGCGGTCGGCATCGACCTCGTCGTCGCACCGCTCGCCGACCTCGCCCGCCTCGGCGACGACGGCCCGAGCCTCGAGAGCCTCGGCGAGCACTTCGGCCTCTTCGTGCAGTACCCGGGCGCGTCGGGCCGCGTGTGGAACCCGGCATCCGTCATCGCGACCTCGAAGGCGCAGGGCGGCCTCGTCGTCGCCGCCGCCGATCTGCTCGCGCTCGCCCTCATCACGAGCCCGGGCGAGCTCGGCGCCGACGTCGCCGTCGGCACCACGCAGCGCTTCGGCGTGCCCATGGGCTTCGGCGGACCGCACGCGGGCTACATGGCTGTGCGCAAGGGCCTCGAACGCCAACTGCCCGGCCGCCTCGTCGGCGTCTCGAAAGACGCCGTCGGCGCGCCCGCGTACCGCCTCACCCTGCAGGCGCGCGAGCAGCACATCCGCCGTGAGAAGGCGACCTCGAACATCTGCACCGCCCAGGTGCTGCTCGCTGTCATGGCGTCGATGTACGCCGTGTACCACGGGCCCCGGGGCATCCGTCATATCGCGGTCTCGACCGCGGCGAAGGCGACCGCGCTCGCCGAGGTGCTCACCGGCTACGGCCTGACCCTCGCGAACGACGACTACTTCGACACGATCCGGGTGCATGTGCCCGGGCTCGCCCGCAACGTCGTCGAACGCGCCCGGAAGCTCGGCGTGAACGTGTGGGAGGCCGATGAGGCGACCGTGCACGTCGCCGTCGATGAGACGACCACCGAGGCCGAGCTCTCCCTCGTCGCGGAGGCGTTCGGGCTGCCCGAGCGCACCGAGGTCGCGATCGCCACCGCAATCGCGCCGGCCATCGCGAGCGGCGAGCTGCGGCGCACGAGCGGCTACCTCGAGCACCCGGTGTTCAACACGCACCACTCCGAGACGCAGATGATGCGCTATCTGAAGACCCTCGCCGACCGCGACTACGCGCTCGACCGGGGCATGATCCCCCTCGGCTCGTGCACCATGAAGCTCAACGCCGCCACCGAGATGCAGTCGGTGACCTGGCCCGAGTTCGCGAACCTGCACCCCTTCGCACCCGAGGCCGACGTCGTCGGCACGCTCGGCCTCATCGAGCAGCTCGAGACTTGGCTCGCCGAGGTCACCGGCTACGACACGGTGTCGCTGCAGCCGAACGCGGGCAGCCAGGGCGAGCTCGCCGGCCTCCTCGCGATCCGCGGCTACCACCACGCCAACGGCGAGACCGAGCGCACGGTGTGCCTCATCCCGTCGAGCGCGCACGGCACCAACGCGGCATCCGCCGTGCTCGCCGGCATGAGGGTCGTCGTCGTGGCGACCGACGAACTCGGCAATGTCGACCTCGACGACCTGCGCGCGAAGATCGCCGAACACGCCGAGAGCCTCGCCGCCCTCATGATCACGTACCCGTCGACGCACGGCGTCTACGAGCACGAGGTGAAGGACATCACGCAGGCCGTGCACGACGCGGGCGGCCAGGTCTACGTCGACGGCGCGAACCTCAACGCGCTGCTCGGGTACTCGCGCTTCGGCGACTTCGGCGGCGACGTCTCGCACCTGAACCTGCACAAGACGTTCTGCATCCCGCACGGCGGCGGCGGCCCGGGCGTCGGCCCGGTCGCGGCGAAGGCGCACCTCGCGCCGTACCTGCCCGGGCACCCGATGGCGCAGCGCGCCGACCACTCGGGCGGGGTCACCCACGACGGCGGACCGGTCTCGGCGGCGCCGTACGGCAGCCCGTCGATCCTGCCGATCTCGTGGGCGTACGTGCGCATGATGGGCTCAGAAGGCCTGAAGCAGGCGACCGCGTCGGCGGTGCTCGCGGCGAACTTCGTGGCGTCGCGCCTGCGCGAGCACTTCCCGGTGCTCTACACGGGCGACAACGGGCTCGTCGCGCACGAGTGCATCCTCGACCTGCGCCCCCTCACGGCGGCGACGGGCGTGACGGTCGATGACGTGGCCAAGCGCCTCGTCGACTACGGCTTCCACGCGCCGACGATGTCGTTCCCCGTCGCGGGCACACTCATGGTCGAGCCGACCGAGTCGGAAGACCTGGCCGAGCTCGAGCGCTTCATCGAGGCGATGGTCGCCATCAAGGCCGAGGCCGACGCGGTCGCGGCGGGCGAGTGGCCGGCCGACGACAACCCGCTCGTGAACGCCCCGCACACGGCGGAGTCGGTCATTGCGGGGGAGTGGACCCACCCGTACACGCGCGAGCAGGCGGTGTACCCAGTGCACTCGCTGGTGCGCGGCAAGTACTGGGTGCCGGTGCGCCGCATCGACCAGGCCTACGGCGACCGCAACCTCGTGTGCGCCTGCCCGCCGGTCGAGGCGTTCGCGTAGCGGTTTCCTCGACCGGCGGATCAGCCGAGGAGCCCGCCCCACACGGCGCGGGCTCCGGAGTCACCGATGAACACGAGCACGACGAGCGTGCCGACACCGACGACGACGGATGCCACGGTGAGGCCGATCGCCGCAGCGCGCGCCGCGATCGGCGATGCGCGCTGCACCCGCGCGTCGCCGTACCGGAACCACGCCCATTGCGCCGCAGCGACGACGAAGAGCGCGATCGCCCATGGCAGCAGCATCTCCCCGAACTGTTGGTGACGCTGTATCGCGGGGATCGGGCCGATCATCTCGGCGAGCGACTGCCCGGCCGCGACGGTGATCGGCACGAGCACGAGCACGATGAGCGCGCCGAGCGGCGTCGCGATCCCGAGGCGCCGGCGGGCTGCCGGCCAGAACGAGCCCAGGAACAGCGCGAGTACCGTAAGCGGCGTGAGCACCACCACCGCGTGCACGATGAGCGGGTGGAGGGGGAGTCCTCCGAGCTGCAGCACGTCGTCTGCGGCCGAGACGTCGATCAACGAAACATCCATGGTGAGGAAACGATGCGGTCGTCCGACTGGTTCACGGGCGCCGGGTTCGCGTGAACCGAATGCCCTGCGACTTCGTTGTGAGTGCAGGAGGTGACCGATGCCATCCGAGGACGACCGTCGTCTTGTCGCGCTGTACGACGCCCACGGGCCATCGATCTGGCGTTACGTCGTGCACCTCACGGGCGACCCGACGGGCGCCGAAGATATCGTGCAGGAGACCCTGCTTCGCGCCTGGCGGAGTCCGCGCATCCTCGCGCAGGAACCCGCGTCGACACGCTCCTGGATGTTCACGGTCGCGCGGAATCTCGTGATCGACGAGGTGCGGAGCGCTCGTCGGCGGCACGAGATCGGCGTCGCGGAGACGCCCGACCGGGGGCGGGACGACGGCACCGACGCCCTGTTCGAGAGCCTGCTGATCGAGGAGGCGCTCGCTTCGCTCGACCTCGAGCACCGGTCCGTCATCGTGCACGCGTACTACGGCGGATGCAGCATCGCCGAGGTCGCCCGTCGTCTCGCGATCCCCGAGGGCACGGTCAAGTCCCGCCTTCACTACGGGCTCCGGGCCCTCCGCCTCGCACTGCAGGAGAAAGGAGTGACGCGATGACTCCCGATCACGCGTACTTCGCCGAATGGGATGCGGCCTACGTGCTCGGTGCGCTCTCGCCCGCGGAGCGCCGCGCATTCGAAGAGCACATCGCGACGTGCGACGAGTGTCGGCGATCCGTCGCGGAGCTCGCCCCAATGCCGGGCCTGCTCGCGCGATTGTCGGAGGAACGCGCCGGTGACCTCCTCGACGACACCGAGGTCGCCGCGGCTCCTCGAGCCGACATCCTGGCTGCGGTGCGCCGGGAGGACGGGCGGCGGAGGGCGCGCCGGCGCCGCATCCGCATCTCCGGCGCGGTCGCCGCTGCCGTTGCCGCCGTCGCGGTCGTGCTCGCGGCGATCGTGGTGCCGCTCGCGATCGACCGGTCGACATCCGACGTGCAGTCCGTCGCGCTCGAGACCATCACGGACGTACCGCTCAGTGCGACGGTGACGCTCACCCCGGCGCCATGGGGGACGAGCATCGATCTCGATTGCCGGTACGAGGGTGACGACTCATCCGATGCGCCGGAAGGCGGCCGGCCGTACGCGTTGTTCGTCGTCGACCGTAGCGGCGAGGGCCGTGAAGTCTCGAGCTGGCGCGCCAGTCCGGGAACGACGGCCACGCTCGCCGCGGGAACGGCCGTCGATCTCGACGACATCGCTTCACTTGAGATTCGCTCGATCGGCAGCGGGCGGGTGCTCATGCGCGGAGAGCCGGACTGAGTCCTCCATCGCAGTGAACCTTTCGAGGGCGGGCGACGTGTTCCCGGTGACCGCGCACGCGGTCCGAGCACGAGAGAGAAGGTTTCGCCATGAAGCTGCGCATCGCAACCGGATTGGCCGTCGTGGCGCTCGCCGTGGCGTCGGCCGGCTGTTCGTCCCCTGCCGGGGAGGCGCCCGCCGGCGACGGCTACGGCGCCTCGACCGACACCGAGGCGCCGTCAGGCGGCTCGATGGAGACGGACGCGCTCCTCGCGACCGCCGACTCAGACCTCGGCGAGATCGTCGTCGACGGGTCGGGGATGACCGTCTACATGTTCGACAACGACACCCAGGGCGGTGGCGCCAGTACGTGCGAGGGGGACTGCGCGACCAACTGGCCCGCAGTGACGACCGAATCGGACGCACTTGACGTCGAGGGAGTCACCGGCGAGATCGGCACCATCACCGGCGTCGACGGTGAGACCCAGGCGACCCTGAACGGCTGGCCGCTCTACTACTTCGCGGGTGACGCCGCCGCCGGCGACACCAATGGGCAGGGCGTCGGGGAGGTGTGGTGGGTGCTCACCCCGGCGGGGGAGAAGGTCGGGGGCTGATCGTCTCCGCCACCCCTGTACCCGAGTGAACCTCAGGTCTACACTGAGGTTCACTCGCACGTTGGGGGTGCTCATGTCATCGATCGATCTCCTCGCCCTCCTGTCCACCGTCGGCTTCGTCGGCGCGTTCGTCGGATGCTCCGTCGCGGCGTCGCGCGTCTTCGGCCTCGAGCAGCGCGCCGGGCTCGTCGAGCGGCGCGACCCCGGCATGGCCGAGGCGCTCCGCCGCGGCGAATCGTTCAGCGACCTCGCACGCGCCGGGCTCTACGGCGGTGAGGGCTTCTCCGCGGTCTGCACGCCGACCAGACGCAGCAGCCTCGACATGGCGCGCGTGCGCGGCACGGACTCCGACTTGCGGGTCGAGCCGGCCGAGGAAGTGCTGCCGCCCATGCCCACGACGGTCATCGCCCTCGCGCGGAGCGAGCACATGCCGCAGGCGCCGCGCCGGCGGCATCCGGCATCGCCCGCTCATGCACTGCTGCCGACCCCGGCGCCGACGACCGGCCGGTCGTCGGATCAGCCGGTCGACGCTGCGAAGAACGCGGGCCACCACGCCACGGCGAGCGGATAACCGACGAACGAGACGACGTCGAGGATCCAGTGCGCGATGACGAGCGGCATCGTGCGGCCCCAACGCACGTAGCACCAGCCGAAGACGATGCCCATCGCCGCGTTGCCGAAGAACGGCCCGATGCCCTGGTAGAGGTGGTAGCTGCCTCGGAGCAGGGCGCTCGAGACGATCGTCGCCCATGGGCCGACGCCGAGCTCCCTGAATCGGGTGAAGAGGTATCCGACGACGATGACCTCTTCGGTGAGCGCCGCCTCCAACGCCCGGAACACGAGGATCGGCACGGTCCACCACAGCCAATCGGCCGGCGACGCCTGCACGGCGACCGTGATGCCGAGGGCGCGGCCGAGAGCGTACAGGGCGAGCCCCGGCACGCCGATCGCGACCACCAGCAGCACTCCGGATGCCGCGTCGCGACCCGGTCTCGTGAGGTCGAGGCCGATACGCCGGAACGGGTTCGTGCCGGGTTGCCACAGGAGATAGAGCACGAGTGCGACGACGAAGAGGCCGAAGAAGACGTCGAGGAACTGGTAGGTGAAATCGAGCCACTCGCGCGGTGCTCGTGACGGGTTCAGGGCGACCGACTGCTCGCCGAGCGGCGTCTCGGCGGTGAGCTTCGCGACGATCGAGACGATCGAGTAGACAGCGGATGCCCCGAGGGACAACCCGAGCACGATGGCGACCTCGAGCCGCAGTCGTCGTGCAGAAGACATGTGGCAATCTTCGCATGACGGGCCGTGACGCAAGAATCGTGCGGGAAGATGACGAATTTCGGCGAGGTGCGGGTCGCTAGGTTGCGCGTCGGTAACGGTTTGCTCATCTGGTTTGCATAGGGGTGACCGGGTTCATAGTCTCGATCTACCAGCGCTCCAGCGCGGCCACGAGCCGTGCTGCCGTCGCACATCTCATCAGGAGGAACATTGAAGATCAAGAGAATCGGCGTAGCCGCCATTGCTCTTGCTGCCGCCGGCGCATTGACGCTGTCGGGCTGCACGAGCGGCGACGCTGACCCGTCGGCACCCGCGGGCGATGCCACTGCGATCATCACGACCAACGGGAACGAGCCCCAGAACCCGCTGCTCCCCACCAACACCAACGAGGTCGGTGGCGGCAAGATCCTCGACGCGACGTTCGCGGGCCTCGTCTACTACGACGCCAAGGGTGCTGCTCACAACGACGTCGCCGACGAGATCACGACCGACGACGCGCAGAACTACACGATCACGCTGAAGGCCGACCAGACCTTCTCCGACGGCTCGCCCGTCACGGCGAGCTCGTTCGTCGACGCGTGGAACTACGGCGCCGACACGGCCAACGAGCAGCTCTCGCAGTACTTCTTCGAGTCGATCGAGGGCTTCAGCTACGACGAGTCCGTGCCCGAGCTCCCGGGCCTCGTGGTCGTCGATGACACGACCTTCACGGTAGCGCTGAGCCAGCCCGAGTCGGACTTCCCGCTGCGTCTTGGTTACTCGGCGTTCTACCCGCTCCCCGAGGGCGCGCTCGACGACCCCGCCGCCTTCGGCGAGAACCCCGTCGGCAACGGCCCGTACATGCTCGACGGCGAAGGCGCCTGGAAGCACAACGAGAAGATCGACCTCGTCGTGAACCCCGACTACGATGGCCCCCGCAAGGCGGTCAACGGTGGTCTGAGCATCATCTTCTACGCCTCGCAGGATGCCGCGTACGCCGACCTCCAGGGCGGCAACCTCGACGTGCTCGACGCGATTCCCGACTCGGCTCTCGAGACCTTCGAAGACGAGTTCGCCGACCGCTCGGTCACCCAGGCCGCTGCGATCTTCCAGTCGTTCACGATCCCGGCGCGCCTGCCGCACTTCTCGGGTGAAGAGGGCAGCCTCCGCCGCCAGGCGATCTCGCACGCGATCAACCGTGAAGAGATCACCGACGTGATCTTCGCCGGCACCCGTACCCCGGCGCACGACTTCACGTCGCCGGTCATCGACGGCTACTCGGAAGACATCCCGGGTGCCGAGGTGCTCGACTACGACCCCGACGAGGCGAAGACACTGTGGGCTCAGGCCGACGCCATCGCCCCCTGGGACGGCACCTTCAAGATCGCCTACAACGCCGACGGCGGCCACCAGGCCTGGGTCGACGCTGTGTCGAACAACCTGAAGAACAACCTCGGCATCGACGCTTCGGGCGACCCGTACCCGACGTTCGCCGAGGCTCGCACGAAGATCACCGACCGCACCATCCAGACGGCTTTCCGTTCGGGATGGCAGGCGGACTACCCGGCGCTCTTCAACTTCCTCGGCCCGCTCTACGGAACGGGTGCCGGCTCCAACGACGGCGACTACTCGAACCCCGAGTTCGACGCGCTGCTGAGCGAGGGCCTCGCGGAGACTGATGTCGCCGCCGCCAACGAGAAGTTCCAGGCCGGTCAGGAGATCCTGTTCCAGGAGCTTCCGGTCATCCCGCTGTGGTACTCCACGGTCAACGGCGCCTGGAGCGAACTCGTCGACAACGTCGAGTTCGGCTGGAACTCGGTGCCGCTGTACAGCCAGATCACCAAGAGCGAGTAATTCTCGATCAAGGACGCCTCGGGGTTAGACTCTGAGACGCCCGCGGGGGGCGGCAGCCGATGAGGCTGCCGCCCCCCCTCCCACGTATCCACGGTATTCGCCTGATCGGCGTAATATCGTGGAGTCGAACTCGCACAATGGTGAGGTTTCTTTCAACATGTCCACATTCGCAGATTGCAGGGCCTGATCCATGGCCGGCTATATCCTGCGCCGATTGCTGCAGGCGATCCCGGTCCTGCTCGGCACCACGTTCCTGATCTATTTCATGGTCTTCGCCATGCCCGGCGACCCGATCGTCGCGCTGTTCGGCGACAAGACTCCGCCCGAGTCGGTCGTCGAAGCCCTTCGCGCGCGGTATCACCTCGACCAGCCGTTCATCATCCAGTACTTCATCTTCCTCGGCAACATCTTCCGCGGTGACCTGGGCGTCTCCTTCTCGGGCCAGCCCGTCTCCGAGATCCTGATGGCCACGTTCCCCGTCACGCTCCGCCTCGCGGCGATGGCCGTGTTCTTCGAGATGGTCGCCGGCATCACCATCGGCCTCGTGTCCGGCCTCCGCAAGGGCGGCATCTTCGACGCGAGCGCGCTCGTCGTGAGCCTCATCCTCATCTCGCTGCCGATCTTCGTGCTCGCGTTCGTGATGCAGTGGTTCTTCGGCATCTATCTGGGGTGGTTCAGAACCACGGTCGGTACAGGCGCGCCAACGCAAGACTTGATATTGCCCGCCATAGTCTTGGCCACCATCAGCTTCGCCCAGATCGTTCGACTGACGAGGGCGTCGGTTATCGATACAGATGGGCAGGACTTCGTTCGCACCGCCGCGAGCAAGGGTCTCTCCCGTCGGCGCATCGTTCCCGTGCACATCCTGCGCAACTCGCTCATCCCTGTGGTGACCTACCTCGCCGTCGACTTCGGCACGCTCATGGTTGGCGCCACAGTCACCGAGGGCATCTTCAACGTGCCGGGAGTCGGCCGCACGCTCTACCAGGCGATCATCCGAGGTGAGGGACCGACCGTCGTCTCCTTCGTGACGATCATGGTGCTGATCTACCTCGTGGTGAACCTGCTGGTAGATCTCCTCTACGCCGTTCTCGACCCGAGGATCCGTTATGCAAAGTAACACCAGACCAGACCAGCAGCACTTCGTCGCTCCGCTCGAGGAGACGCCGCTCGTCGGCATCGACGTGGTCAAGGCCGAGGGCAAGCCCTCGAACCTCTGGACCGATGCCTGGAACGACGTGCGCAAGCGCCCGATGTTCTGGATCTCCTCCGTGCTGATCGTCCTCGTGGTCGTCGTCGCACTCTTCCCCGGCCTGTTCACGCAGACGCCGCCGAACAACGACTGCCTCCTCGCGAACAGCAACGCCGGCCCGGCCGAGGGCCACCCGCTCGGCTTCACGAAGCAGGGCTGCGACATCTATTCGCGAATCATCCACGGTACGTCGACGTCGCTGGCCGTCGGACTCATCGTGACGTTCCTCGTCGCCCTGTTCGGCGTCGTGTTCGGTGCCTTCGCGGGCTTCTACGGTGGATGGCTCGACTCGGTGCTCTCGCGCCTGGGCGACATCTTCTTCTCGATCCCCTACATCCTCGCGGCCGTCGTCATCATGTCGGTGTTCTCGGGCTATCGGAACGTGTGGGTGATCTCACTCGCCATCGGATTGTTCGCCTGGCCCGCTACAGCACGTGTGCTGCGTGCCGAGATCCTGCGCGTGAAGAACGCCGACTTCGTGATGGCGTCGACGGCGCTCGGTGTCTCCCGGTTCCGCATCCTGCTGCGTCACGTGCTGCCGAACTCGATCGCGCCCGTCATCGTCATCACGACGATCTCGCTCGCATCGGCGATCGTTGCCGAAGCGACGCTGTCATTCCTCGGAGTCGGCCTGCCGACCGACATCATGTCGTGGGGCAACGACATCAGCCAGGCGCAGACGTCGTTGCGCACGGCGCCCCAGACGTTGATCCTTCCTTCGATCGCGCTGTCGGTCACCGTGCTGAGCTTCATCATGCTCGGCGAGGTCGTGCGCGACGCGCTCGACCCGAAGGCGAGGGCACAGCGATGAGCGAGACTTCGAACGGATCGAACGTGCGATCAGAACGCGCCGCGGGCGCCGAACGCCCGCTCCTCGAGATCAAAGATCTTCAGGTCGGGTTCAACACCCAAGACGGCATCGTCAAGGCCGTCGACGGCGTGAACATCACCCTCTACCGCGGGCAGAGTCTCGCGATCGTGGGGGAGTCGGGATCCGGCAAGTCGACGACCGCCCACGCGATCATCAACCTGCTCCCCGGCACCGGTCACGTCTCGGGTGGCCAGATCCTCCTCGACGGCCAAGATCTGACGAAGGCCAGCGCGAGAGAGATGGAGGCCGTGCGCGGCCGCAAGATCGGCTTCGTGCCGCAAGACCCGATGTCGAACCTCAACCCCGTGTGGTCGATCGGTTTCCAGGTCGAAGAGGCCATCAAGGCCAATGGCATCGCGACCGGTCGCAAAGAGGTCAAGAAGCGGGCCATCGAGGTGCTGAAAGAGGCCGGTCTCGGAGACGCCGACCGCCGCATGAAGCAGTTCCCGCACCAGTTCTCGGGCGGCATGCGGCAGCGCGTGCTCATCGGCATGGGCCTCGCAGCCGACCCGCAGCTGCTCATCGCCGACGAGCCGACCTCGGCTCTCGACGTCACGGTGCAGAGGGTCATCCTCGACCACCTCGAGTCGCTGACCCGCGAACTCGGCACGACCCTGCTGTTCATCACGCACGACCTCGGCCTTGCAGCCGAGCGCGCCGAACAGCTCGTGGTCATGTACAAGGGAAAGGTCGTCGAGTCCGGTCCGTCGGCCGATATCCTGCAGAACCCGCAGCACCCGTACACGCAGCGTCTCGTCGCCGCGGCACCGAGCCTCGCCTCGCGTCGCATCCAGGCTTCGGGATCGATCGCGGCGGCCGAGTCCGCCATGATCGAGGGCGCAGCGGATGCCGCGGGCGACACGATCGACCTCATCGCCACTGCCGAGGCTCGCGCCGAGGCACTCGCGGCTGCCCCCGCGGCGCCGCCGGCGATCGTGGTCGAAGACCTCACCAAGGTCTTCAAGATCCGCGGCTCGGGCGAGTTCACCGCGGTCGACAAGGTGTCGTTCCAGATCGCCAAGGGCACCACCACGGCGCTCGTCGGCGAGTCCGGCTCGGGCAAGTCGACTGTCGCGAAGATGCTGTTGAAGCTCGAAGACACCACGAGCGGCAAGATCGTCGTCGGCGGCCACGACCTCGCCAGCGTCACCGGCAAGGAGCTCTTCGATCTGCGCAGCCGCATGCAGCCGGTCTTCCAGGACCCGTACGGTTCGCTGAACCCGCTGCGCAACATCGGCAACACCATCGCCGAGCCGTTGTTCACGCACAAGGTCGGTTCGAAGGCCTCTCGGCGCGAACGGGTGTACGAGCTGCTCGACCAGGTGTCGCTGCCGCGCACGCTCATCAGCCGCTACCCGAACGAGCTCTCGGGCGGTCAGCGTCAGCGCATCGCGATCGCACGTGCGCTCGCGTTGAAGCCCGAGATCGTCGTACTCGACGAAGCAGTCTCGGCGCTCGACGTGCTCGTGCAGGCTCAGATCCTGCGCCTGCTCGCCGACCTGCAGGCCGAGCTCGGGCTGACGTACCTCTTCATCACCCACGACCTCGCGGTCGTGCGGGTCATCGCCGACAACGTCTGCGTGATGCAGAAGGGCAAGATCGTCGAGGCAGCGACCACCGACGAGGTGTTCGACCACCCGCAGGAGCAGTACACGAAGGATCTCCTCGCGGCGATCCCGGGTGCGAGCATCGAGCTCGGCGCGTAGACACTTCCGGCACACGCACTCGCGAGCGCCCGGCATCCGTACCCACTGATGCCGGGCGTTCGCGTGTTCCCAGACTCGGGGTCCTCCGGCAGGGTAGGCTAGTGGGGCGCACACCGTCACTGCGGCATCTGCGCTCCCCACAGACCTACATCACAGCGCTTCCACGCTGTCGCCGTGCCATGCGCAAGCCTGGCGGGCGGCGGCTCGGCAGCCGGCACCCTCGAGGACCAACTATGGCGAACGCCACCCGGAACGATCTGCGCAACGTCGCGATCGTCGCACACGTCGACCACGGCAAGACGACCCTCGTCGACGCCATGCTCCGACAGACCGACTCGTTCGCCGCGCACGCGCACCTCGAAGAGCGTGCCATGGACTCGAACGAGCTCGAGCGTGAGAAGGGCATCACGATCCTCGCCAAGAACACGGCGATCTCGTACAAGGGCACGCACGCCACGAACGGCCCCATCACGATCAACGTGATCGACACCCCCGGCCACGCCGACTTCGGCGGTGAGGTCGAGCGCGGCCTGTCGATGGTCGACGGTGTCGTGCTGCTCGTCGACGCGAGCGAAGGCCCGCTGCCGCAGACCCGCTTCGTGTTGCGCAAGGCACTCGAGGCCCGCATGCCCGTCATCCTGCTCGTCAACAAGACCGACCGCCCCGACGCGCGCATCGATGAGGTCGTCGCCGAGAGCCAAGATCTGCTGCTCGGCCTCGCCTCCGATCTCGCCGACGACGTGCCCGACCTCGACCTCGACGCGATCCTCGACGTGCCCGTCGTCTACGCGTCGGGTCGCAACGGCGCCGCGAGCCATCACAAGCCCGCCAACGGCGAGCTTCCCGACAACGACGATCTCGAGCCGCTCTTCGAAGCGATCCTCGAGCACATTCCTGCGCCCGTCTACGACGACGAGCACCCGCTGCAGGCGCACGTCACCAACCTCGACGCGTCGCCGTTCCTCGGCCGGCTCGCGCTCCTCCGCGTCTTCCACGGCACCATCAAGAAGGGCCAGACGGTGGCCTGGGTGAAGCATGACGGTTCCGTCGAGAACGTGCGCGTCACCGAGTTGTTCCTCACGAAGGCGCTCGACCGTTACCCGGCCGAGAGCGCCGGCCCCGGCGACATCGCCGTTGTCGCGGGCTTCCCGGACATCATGATCGGCGATACCCTCGCCGACCCCGAAGACGTGCGCCCCCTGCCGATCATCGCGGTCGACGAGCCGGCCATCTCGATGACGATCGGCACGAACACCTCGCCGCTCGTCGGCAAGGTGAAGGGTCATAAGCTCACCGCGCGCATGGTGAAAGACCGCCTCGACCGCGAACTCGTCGGCAATGTCTCGCTCAAGATCGTCGACGTCGGCCGCCCCGACGCGTGGGAGGTACAGGGCCGTGGTGAACTGGCCCTCGCCATCCTCGTCGAGCAGATGCGCCGCGAGGGCTTCGAACTCACCGTCGGCAAGCCGCAGGTGGTCACGAAGCAGGTCGACGGCAAGGTGCACGAACCCTACGAGCACCTCACGATCGACGCCCCAGAGGAGTATCTCGGCGCGATCACGCAGCTGCTCGCCGCCCGCAAGGGCCGCATGGACAACATGGCGAACCACGGCACGGGCTGGGTGCGCATGGAGTTCATCGTGCCGAGCCGCGGCCTCATCGGCTTCCGCACGGAGTTCCTCACGACGACTCGCGGCACCGGCATCGCGAACGCGATCTCACACGGCTACGAGGCGTGGGCCGGCTCGATCGTCACGCGCAACAACGGCTCGATCGTCGCCGACCGTTCCGGCGTCGTCACGCCGTTCGCCATCATCGCTCTGCAAGAGCGCATGACCTTCTTCGTGAACCCCACCGAAGAGGTGTATGAGGGCATGGTCATCGGCGAGAACTCGCGCAGCGACGACATGGACGTGAACATCACCAAAGAGAAGAAGCTGACGAACATGCGTCAGTCGACCTCCGACACGTTCGAGTCGATGACCCCGTCGCGTCAACTCTCGCTCGAGCAGTGCCTCGAGTTCGCGCGTGAAGACGAGTGCGTCGAGGTGACCCCGGCGATCGTGCGCATCCGCAAGGTCGAACTCGATGCCACCGCACGCGCTCGCGCAACCTCGCGCCTGAAGAAGCAAGGCTGAGCAGCGCGCAGCAGCACTGAGTGAAGCGAGCGGATGTCGCGGGCCACACGGGCCCGCGGCATCCGCTTCGTCGTTCCCCGGCGGGCCGCCGTGAGACCGCTCTCAGCGGCACTCAGGGAAACCGCATACTCCGCGAAGATTCCTCCCAGAGTCGCTGCGTACGGTAGCTGAGATTGTCTCGAACCCGGACTCTCTCGAACCCGATTCCCCCGATACGCAACGCCCCCCAATCTATGACTTCCCCCATGCACGGCCGCTGCGCGGCCACACCCGCTCCTGCCCGCCCCACGCCTACCGCAGCCGTCTCCGACAGTCCGCGTACGCCTCGCGGAGCCCGCGCCTCGTATCGGCCGATCTTCTCCGTCGTGGCGATGTCGTTCGTCGCCGCGATGATGGTCGCCACGAGCGTTCCCGCCCTGGCCATCACGGCGACCGACGCAGAGCCGCGTGCCTCGGTCTACGCTCCGAGCGAAGACACCGTGCACTACGAACCGCAGACCATCGAGGTCGGTGGCGACGGTGTCATGTCGACGCTCGCGGCCGAGCACTACAACGTCGAGGCAGCGCCACCGCCGATCACCTCGCAGGTGGCGAGCCTCGGCAGCGTCTCGCTCATCGACACCGGGGCGGTCGTCTGGCCTGTGCTGACTCCCGACCGGCGGAGTTCGGGTTTCGGCCCGCGTTCCGCGCCGTGCGCCGGCTGCTCGACGAACCATGACGGGGTCGACTTCAACCCCGGCAACGGAACCCCGGTGATGTCGCTCGCCGACGGCGTGGTCGTGCTCGCGACCGAGAGCGGCGGCGGCCTCGGAGTCAACGTCGAGGTGCAGCACAACATCGGCGGCGAACTCATCACGAGCTCGTACGCACACATGCAACTCGGGTCGCTCGCCGTCTCGGCGGGCCAGCGCGTCATCGCCGGGCAGCAGGTCGGCCTCGTGGGGACGACCGGCCAGTCGACCGGCCCGCACATGCACCTCGAGATGTTCGGCATCGACGGTATGCGGTTCGACGGGTTCGCCTGGCTCGGCGCCCACATCGCCTGACGCGCTGATCCGCTGACGCGCTGACCTGCCTCGTCGGCCCCGGAACTCAGGCGCCGGAGAAGTGCGGGTCGCGCTTTTCGATGAAGGCGGCCACGCCTTCGCGCATGTCATCGGTGCGGAACGCGTCGCCGAACCCGGCGATCTCGAGTTCGCTCGCGCTCTCGGTGCGCCGGCCGGCCGCAGCGACGAGCACTCGCTTGGCGAGGCCGACCGCCGGCGCGGCGTTCTCGCCGATCTCGGCGAGCGTCGCCCGGGCGCCTTCGAACAGCGACTCGCGATCGGTGAAGGTGCGATTGACGAGACCCAGTGATGCCGCCTCGGCCGCATCGATGCGCCGGCCGGTGTAGATGAGTTCCTTCGCCCAGGCGAGGCCCACCGCGCGGGGCAAGCGCACCGTGCCGCCGAAGCCGGGGATGAGACCGAGGTGAGCTTCGGGCTGGCCGAAGCTCGAGGCATCCGTCGCGTAGATGAAATCGCAAGCGAGGGCGAGCTCGAGCCCGCCGCCGAGCGCGAATCCGTCGACGCAGGCGATGACCGGAGCGGGCAGGCGTTCGATGGCGTCCGCGACACGGTGACCGAGCCGCGCCGTCTCCTCACCTTGCTCGGGAGTGAAGTCGGCCATGGCACGGATGTCGGCGCCGGCGACGAATGCCCGGCCGCCGGCGCCCGTGAGGATCACGCCGCGCACGGCGGCGCCGTCGGCGGCGAGGCCTTCGAACGCCCCGTCGAGCGCCGTCAGCACGGCGGGCGAGAGGGCGTTCAGCGCTTTGGGTCGATCGATCGTGACGATCGCGAGGGCGTCGTCGCGTTCCACGCGGACTTCGGGTGCGGATGCCTCGGTACCGGTCTCGGCCATCGTCATCGATCCTTCCCGCACGGCCCGTTCCGTGTCCCGATCCACGGTACGCCATCGCCCGGGCCCCGGCGGGCGGGTAGAATTCGATCGAGGGTGCGGATGCTTGCGTTCCGCCGTTCCCCGAACTCTTCACCTGATCGCCTGCACCAAGGAGCCACTCATGCGACTCTCCAGTACGCGCCGTCGCGTGAGCACCGCTGCGGCGATCGCGGCCGTGACCGTGGCGCTCCTGTCGGGCTGCTTCCCGAACCCGGGCGAGCTCGTGAACAAGGGCCTCGAAGACGCCGTCGAAGACGCGACAGGCGGCGAGGTGAGTCTCGACGGCGAGTTGCCCGCCGACTTCCCAGAGTCCGTGCCCCTGATCGACGGCGAGATCGCATTCGGCGCCGGTGCCGGCGGCAGCGAGGGCTGGATCGTCATGATCACTTCGACGGCCGCCGAACCGGTCGCCGACGCCACCAGCGCCCTCGAGGCTGCAGGGTTCACGAAAGACACGAGCGTGTCAGGCGAGGGTGCCGACGCCGTGGTCTTCTCCAACGGCGAGTACTTCGTGCTCGTGGCCGGTGACGGCGAAACCGTCTCGTACACCGTGACGCAGCAGCCGGAATGACGAGCCCGACGAACCGCATCGCCGCCGTCGTCATCTCGTTCTTGATCGGACTCGTCTACGGTGCCCTCGCGACGGTCGGCCACCGCATGACCCTGCAGATCGCAGACCTCACGATTCCACTGGGGCTCGTCGCCGCGCTCGTCGGTGTCGCGGCGCTGCTCCTCGGCATGCGCCTGGTCGCGGGCGGCCGGATCGCCGCCGCCGCCGCCGCTGCGGGCATCATCGTCGCGGTCGCCCTGCTCACGCTGCCGGGCCCCGGCGGGTCCGTGATCATCGTCGGAGATGTCACGGGCACCGTGTGGACGATCGCACCCGCACTCATCGCGGTGCTCGTGGTCGCATGGCCGAAGCTGCCCTCGACCGAGCCGCGCGACGCCTAGACTGAAGCTCCAGCCTTCCGAAGGGACAGCGAACCACCGTGACCTATGTCATCGCCCTTCCATGTGTCGACGTGAAAGACCGTGCGTGCATCGACGAGTGCCCTGTCGACTGCATCTACGAGGGTGAGCGTTCGCTCTACATCCACCCCGACGAGTGCGTCGATTGCGGTGCCTGCGAGCCGGTCTGCCCGGTCGAGGCCATCTACTACGAAGACGACCTGCCCGAGATATGGGCCGACTACTACAAGGCCAACGTCGAGTTCTTCGACGACATCGGTTCGCCCGGCGGCGCGGCGAAGATCGGTGTCATCCCGAAGGATCACCCCGTGATCGCGGTGCTTCCTCCCCAGGCTCACTGAGCATGGCGCGCGGCGAGCTGCCCGACTACCCGTGGGACCTCATGGCACCCTATCGCGAGCGCGCCGCGGCGCACCCCGATGGGGTCGTCGACCTGTCCATCGGTTCGCCGGTCGACCCCACCCCCGATTTCGTGCGCGAGGCGCTCGCGACGGCGAGTGACGCGCACGCATACCCTCAGACAACGGGTACCGGCGAACTGCGCGGCGCCATCGTCGACTGGTTCGCGCGTCGCCGCGGCGTGACCGGGCTCACCGAGGCGAACGTGCTGCCGACAGTGGGCTCCAAAGAGCTCGTGGCGCTACTGCCGTTCCTGCTCGGCCTCGGCGAGGGCGACGTCGTCGTGCACCCACGCGCCGCGTACCCGAGCTACGAGATGGGCGCCGTGCTCGTCGGTGCGACGGCGATGGCCTCCGATGACCCGGCCGAATGGCCGGCCGCCACCAGGCTCGTCTGGCTGAACAGCCCGGGCAATCCCGACGGCCGTGTGCTCACGATCGACGAGCTGCGCGCTGCGCGTGAGCGGGCGATCGAACTGGGCGCGGTCATCGTGGGCGACGAATGCTACGCCGAGCTGGGTTGGGAGGGCGAGTGGGCGGATGCCCCGGTGCCGAGCCTGCTCGACCCGCGGGTGATCGGCGAGAGCCGCCGCAACACGCTCGTCGCGTACTCGCTGTCGAAGCAGTCGAACATGGCCGGCTACCGCACCGCCTTCGTCGCCGGCTGCAGCACGGTCATCGGGCGGCTCACGACAGTGCGCAAGCACGCGGGGCTCATGGTTCCACAGCCGTTGCAGGCGGCGATGGTCGCCGCACTCCGCGACGACGAGCACGTCGCCGCGCAGAAAGAGCGCTATCGATCCCGTCGCGCACTGCTGAAGCCTGCTCTCGAGGTGGCGGGGTTCCGCATCGACCGCAGCGAAGCGGGGCTCTACCTCTGGGCGACCGAGGGCCGCGATGCGTGGGACTCGATCGGGCGCCTCGCCGACCTCGGCATCGTGGCTGGTCCGGGCCATTTCTACGGCGTGCACCATCCCGAGCATGTCCGCCTCTCGCTGACCGCGAGTGACGCGCACATCGGACTCGCCGCCGAACGACTTGAGGCCGCCGCCGCGGCGTGACATCCGCTCGCTCGTCGCCGGCTTTCGTTTCGTCATTGTGGCCACCACCAACGGAAGCCGTGATCTGTTAGCGGATGTAACAGTGTGCTCAGAGCCCGTCTAGGCTGTAATCGGGCCGCGGACCCGCCCCTAACGGTCACGCCCGGAAAGCAGGTGACCGCGCAAGTGACGATCACAGGAGGCGCCGTGAGCGACGTCGTGAACAATGCGGCAGGGGAGACCCCCCAGACCGCAACCCTCAGCTTCGGCGACACGACCGCCGAGTTCCCCGTCCGCGCCGCCGTGCAGGGCAACTCGAGCATCGATGTGTCGACGCTGACCCGCCAGACCGGGCTCACCGCGCTCGACTACGGGTTCGTGAACACCGCCTCGACGCGATCGGCGATCACCTACATCGACGGCGAGCAGGGCATCCTCCGCTATCGCGGGTACCCGATCGAAGAGGTCGCTGCGAACTCGACGTTCCTCGAGGTCGCGTGGCTGCTCATCTACGGCGAGCTGCCGACGGCCGATCAGCTCGGCGAGTTCGATGAGAAGATCCGCCACCACACGCTGCTGCACGAAGACCTCAAGCGATTCTTCTCGTCGCTGCCGCACACGGCGCACCCGATGTCGGTGCTCTCGAGTGCCGTGTCGGCGCTCTCGACGTACTACGAGGACTCGACGGACTCGAACGACCCCGAGCAGGTCGAGCTGACCATGGTGCGCCTCCTCGCGAAGCTGCCGGTCATCGCTGCGTACGCCCACAAGAAGTCGCTCGGGCAGGCGTTCCTCTACCCCGACAACTCGCTGTCGTTCGTCGACAACTTCCTGAAGCTCAACTTCGGCAACATGGCCGAGCCGTTCCAGGTCGACCCGGTGCTCTCCACCGCGCTCGACCGGCTCTTGATCCTGCACGAAGACCACGAGCAGAACGCCTCGACGTCGACCGTGCGGCTCGTCGGCTCGACCGGCGCGAACCTCTATGCCTCGATCTCCGCCGGTATCCAGGCCCTGTCGGGCCCGCTTCACGGCGGCGCGAACGAAGCGGTGCTGCAGATGCTCGCACGCATCCGCGACTCCGGCGAAGGCGTCGAGAAGTTCGTCGAGCGCGTGAAGAACAAAGAAGACGGCGTGAAGCTCATGGGCTTCGGGCACCGCGTCTACAAGAACTACGACCCGCGTGCGACGATCGTCAAGCAGTCGGCCGATGAGGTGCTCGCGGGGCTCGGCGTGGCCGACCCGCTGCTCGACATCGCGAAGGAGCTCGAGCAGTTCGCCCTGCAAGACGACTACTTCAAGGAACGCCGGCTCTACCCGAACGTCGACTTCTACACGGGCGTCATCTACAAGGCGATGGGTTTCCCGACGCGGATGTTCACCGTGCTCTTCGCGATCGGCCGACTGCCAGGCTGGATGGCGCACTGGCGTGAGATGAACCTCGATCCGCAGACGAAGATCGGCCGCCCGCAGCAGCTCTACATCGGTGAGGCCGAGCGGCACTACCCCTCGGTCTGAACCGTCGCGCGTCGAAACGCCGGTGCTGCCTTCGGGCGGTACCGGCGTTTCGTCGTAGTGGCCGGCCGCGCTCGCGCCAGATCGCCGTTGTCGTCTCGCGCGTTGCGCCAGCGACGGTGACTGTCGGCTCGATCGGCCGAGGTCAGCCGGCCGGGGTCAGGTACAGCGTCTCGTTCGCGGCCGCTTCCACGGCCTCGGCGGTGAACGCCCAGTCGCGAAGCTCGCCATGCTGCCAGAGGGGCGCCTGATCGGCGTAGTGCGGATGGAACGCGTGACCTGACGCACCCGTGAGGTTGATCCAGCGGGAGGCATCGCGATCGTCGAGGTCGACGACCATGCGCATCGACGGTACCCAGTCCACGCCGTAGCCGACCCTCGTATCCCACCCGATGGCGTTGACGATCGAGGAGCCGCCGCCGAGCTCGAAGGGTCCGCGATTGAAGAGCCACTCGATCGGGGCGATGCCCGACTCGCCGAAACTCTGGTTGGTCAGCGTCAGGGTGTGCAGGCGGCCCCAGCGCCAGGAATCGGCGTCGCCGCCCATGCGGTCTTCAGCCTCGCTCCATGCCGCTTCGAGGGCGTGCGCGATCATCGCATCGCGGCCGACGACTCCTTCGTCGTCGTTGGTCCACCACGATGCATCGGGTTCGCCGAGGAGGGTGCCGACGACGTTGAACCAACGGTCGCCGCCCTGCGGCCGCGTCGATTCGGGCAGCTCGGCGAACATGCCGTCGAGGAGCGTGCGCCAGAAGACCGCGAAGTAGGCGGCCTGCGCGCTGTCGACATCGGCGTCGCCGTTCCAACCGTCGAGGAGGGCCGCACCGCGCGCGGCATCGCCCGTGAGATCGAGCGCGGCGATCTGCGGAAGCAAGGCGTTCGCATTCGCGTCGCTCGTGTCGAGCTGGATCTCCGCGAGCGAGTCCACGGTGAGCTTCTCACCCGCGTCGAGCTGTGCGTGAAGCATCCGGTCGATGGCCGAAGCACGATAGCCGTAGTCCCAATCTTCCGTGAGCATCGGGCCGTCGGGCCCGGCGGCCGGGTTGTTGGCCGTCACGATGTAGCCGGCGGCGGGATTCAGCATGGACGGCAGCTGATCGAACGGGATCGTGCCCTCCCAGCCGTTGGCGCTCGTCCAACCGGGCAGGGGCATCGTGCCGTCGCCCGACTTGCGCACCGGGATGCGACCCGGGGCCTGATAGCCGATGTTGCCCGCGACGTCGGCGTAGACGAGGTTCTGCGCCGGCACGTCGAAGAGCGCCGCGGCGGCGCGGAACGCGTTCCAGTCGCGCGCGCGGTCGAGCGCGAAGATCGCACGGGCCGAGTTGCCGGCTGTCAGCGCGGTCCACTGCAACGAGACCGCGTACTGCCCATCTGTCTGGCCGGATGCTGCGGGGAACTCGCTCGCGACCGCGCTGAAGTCCTCGCCGATATCGGTGACGATCGGTCCGCGTGCGGTGGATCGCACGGTGATCGTGACGGGATCGCCGCCCGCGACGTCGATCGTCTCCTCACGAAGGGTGAGCGGTACAAGGGCGCCGTCGAGCTCGTATGCGTCGCCGTCGATGCGCTCGAGGTAGAGGTCGGCGACATCGGGTCCGAGGTTGGTGAACCCCCAGGCGATGCTGTCGTTCTGCCCGATGATGATGCCGGGCAGGCCCGAAAAGGAGTACCCCGCGACGTCGAAACCGCACGCGTCGCTGATCGTGACGCAGTGCAGGCCCATCTGCGTCCAGATGGAGGGCATGGCCGGGCCGAGGTGCGGATCGTTGGCAAGAAGGGGGAGCCCGGATTCGGTCAGAGCGCCGGAGACGACCCACGAGTTCGAACCGAGGTCGCCGCCCTCGGGCCCGAGCATCTCGGGCACTCCGTCGATCGTCGCACTGAGGCTCGTGAGTGCAGCGGCGTAGTCGGAGCCGAGTCCGGATGCCGCGGCATCCGCTTCGCTCGAATCGCCCTCGCCTGTCGGGTCGTCATCGGTCGCGGCCAGCGGCGCGACCGAGAGCGCTGCCGGCGCCGCAGCGGGCGGCGGGCCCATGATCGTCGGCATCTGCCCCCAGGCGAAATCGGGGTGGAGCCGCGCGACCTCTTCGGGCGGGAGCACGGTCGACAGGAGTGCTCGATCGATCTCATCGCCGAGGTTCGAGCGCAGGTCCCACGCCATCGCCTTCAGCCATGCGATCGAGTCGATGCCCGACCATGGTTCGGGGGAGTAGCCGGGGCGCTGCAGACCGAGCACGGCGTACTCGAGGGAGAGGTCGGCGCCGCTGCGCTCGGCGAGGTAGGCGTTCACGCCCTCGGCGTAGGCGTCGTAGTACGCCTTCGACACCCCGTCGAGCTGGCCGTACTCCTGCTCGGCGATGCCTCGCCAACCGAGAGTGCGGATGAACGCATCGGTGCCCACCTGCGACTCGCCGAACAGCTCGGCGAGACGGCCGGCGGTGACATGGCGGCGGAAGTCCATCTCCCAGAACCGGTCTTGGGCGTGCACGTATCCCTGGGCGAAGAAGAGGTCGTGGTCGGTCTCGGCATAGAGCTGCGGGATGCCGGCGTCGTCACGGTAGACGGTGGCGGTCGCGGTGAGGCCCGGAACCTCGACGCGACCACTCGTCGTCGGGAACGACCGCTGCACGGTCCACCAGCCGACGCCGGACGCCACGACGGCGAGCACGAGCACGGTGACGAGCAGACCGATGAGGAAGCTCACTCCCCGATGCCGGCGGGTTCTCGGTGCGTCGGTACCCACGCCACTCCTTCGTGATGCGCAAGACGAGACCGCCCCGCGGCGGCCTGGGTCATAACTGTAGTCGAGAAGGTCGACGGCTCGGCATCGGCAACCGAAGCCCAGCCCTGCAGCTCAGGCGTGCAGTGATGCGTTCAGCAGGATGCCCTCGCCGGTGCGGGAGATGGCCTCGACTTGACCGTTCAGCGAGTTGCGACGGAACAGGAGGTTGGGCACCCCCGAGAGCACGACGGCCTTCACGGTGCTGGGTCGTGCACCCGCCCCGCCGAGCAGCACGACCTTGGTGCCCGCGGTCACGTAGAGGCCGGCCTCGACGACGCTGTCGTCGCCGATCGAGATGCCGATGCCGGAGTTCGCGCCGAGCAGCGCGCGTTCGCCGATCGTGACACGCTGGGTGCCGCCGCCCGAGAGAGTGCCCATGATCGACGCGCCGCCACCGATGTCGGAGCCGTCGCCCACGACCACGCCTTGGGAGATGCGGCCCTCGACCATCGAGGTGCCGAGCGTGCCGGCGTTGAAGTTCACGAAGCCCTCGTGCATGACGGTGGTGCCCGGAGCGAGGTGCGCGCCGAGGCGCACCCGAGCGGCATCCGCGATGCGTACGCGGTCGGGAGTGACGTAATCGAGCAGCCGCGGGAATTTGTCGAGGCTCGTCGCCTGGATGCCGGCGCGCTGCAGGGCGGGCCGCGAACGGTCGAAGTCCTTCGGATGCACCGGTCCCGCGTTCGTCCAGACGACCGCGGGTAAGTGGGCGAAGATGCGGTCGAGGTTCACGGTGTTCGGCGCTGCGAGCAGGTGCGAGAGCACATGCAGCCGGAGATAGGCGTCGGCGGTGCCGGCGGGCGGTGCGTCGAGGTCGATCGTGACGTCGACGGCCTCGACGCGCACGTTGCGGCGTGCATCGTCGCCCGCGAGCGCCGCATGCTCAGCTGCGAGAGGGGACGCCTCGGTCCCGAGCCTCGGCGCGGGGAACCACGCGTCGAGCACCGTGCCGTCGCCGGCGATCGTCGCGAGCCCGGCGGCGGAGGCCGTGCGGGGAGGAGTGATGGCGTCGTCGTTCGCGGGCATGCCTCAAGAGTAGCGATGCGCTGCGCGTGTGACGTGGGGTGTCCGGCCCGGCTCTTGACCGAGGAGCGATGGATGCGATGGATGGAGTGCAGGACACGGCCGAGCAGTGGCTGCTAAACTTCACCGCATGACAGCGCTGTCCTATCCGGATCCGCCCCAGGTGAACAACGCACCGTCGATCCGCGCCGCCCGTTCACGACTCGCCGCTCTGCCCATCGCACTCGCGCTGCTCGTGTCGGCCGTCCTACCGCTGGCAGGGCCGGCGAATGCGGCACAGGCCTCGACACACTCGACGGACTACAGCCAGTACGTCAATCCGTTCATCGGCACCGAGGGCGACCACGGCCAGGACGGCCCCGGGGCGTTCGCTCCGTATGGGCTGGCGACCGTCACCCCGACGACAACGCCCGGCAACCACGTGGGGTACGAGTACACGGCTCGCACGCTCCTGGGATTCACGAACCTCGCACTCGACGGGGTCGGGGGTGGGGGAGGGGCGGGCGATGTGCTCGTCGTGCCCACCTACAAGAGCTACACGTCCCGGCCTTCGACGAGCAGCTACGGCAAGGCGATCCGGACGACCGACGGCGTCAAGGACGAGACAGCGACGGCCGGCTTCTACCGGGTCGGCCTCGACGAGTCGGGCAAGGGCATCGACGCCCAGGTGACCGCCGCTACTCGCACGGGCGTTCACGACTACGCCTTCGGCACCGGCGGCCACGCCTCCCTCGTGGTCGACCTCGAGCACACCGGTAATGGTCGCAAAGCCACCGACCTCAAGATCGGGGCGAGCACGCACGGCAACACGACGATCTCCGGTTCCTTCACCGGCTTCTTCTACAACTCGTCGTACAAGCTCTACTACTACGCGGAGACCACGGTCCCGACGTCTTCCGTCCAGACGTGGGGCGGCGCTGGGCTCAGCTCCACCGCGACCACCCAGAACGGCACCGACATCGGGGCCGTTCTCAACTTCGACGCCGCTGCGGGCGAGCACGTGGGCCTGCGGGTCACGCTCTCCGCGGTGAGCGCAGAGCAAGCGGAACGCGACGCGGCCGTCGAGGTCGGCGGGAAGACGTTCGACGAGGTCCGCGCCGCGACGAAGAACGAGTGGAACGATCGCCTCGGCAAGGTCGACGTCGATGCCACCGCGACGAATGACCCCACGGGCGATCTGAAGGCACAGTTCTACACGCACCTCTACCGGCTCGCCGGCACCCCGATGAACGCGACATCGACGGATGGGACGTACCGGGGTGCTGACGGTGTCATCTACCAGGCATCGGGGTACACGCACTACGACTCGTGGTCGTTGTGGGATGACTTCCACAAGTACGCGGCCGTGGCCTCGGTCTTCCCCGACGTCTATCGCGACGTCGTCCAGTCGCTCGTCGACCTCTACGCCGGCGTCGCAACGAGCGGGAAGGGCTCGGTCGGGGGTCTGCTGCAGTCCGTGCCGACGGTGCGCTGGGAGCGCGCCCCGGTCGTCGTGGCGGATGCGATCTCGAAGGGCGTCCAGCTGCAGGGGCTCGAACAGGCGTACCCAGCGCTCGTCGCGCAGACCGGAAGCTCCGCGAGCCTGACGAACCTCGATTCCGTCGGCGGCGGTCTCCTCGGGTACTCCTACGACGCCTATGGTCTTTCGGTCATCGCCGACGCGATCGGCGAGACGACCGACGCCGAGCACTACCGCGTCGAGGGCGCGCGCTGGGCGAAGGCGTTCGATACCGACGCACTGACGAAGGACGGCAACGCGACCAAGGCGACCGGCGTCGCGGCAGGTGTCGACGAGGTCGGCCTCATCATGCCGCGATCGAGCAACGACGATTCGGCGGGCTTCACAGTGAAGAACCCGGAGAGCTGGAGCAGCGGTCTCTACCAGGGCACGCTGTGGCAGTACAACTGGTACGACGCCCAGGACCTCGGCGGCATGGTCGATCTCATGGGCGGCAAGTCGGAGGCGGCGAAGGCCGTGAACTTCTTCTTCGGCAACCAGGCGCCCGACGACTGCTCGCGCAATCTCCACCTGTTCGCCAACGAGATCTCGGTTCACGCGCCATTCCTCTTCAACTACGTCGGACAGCCCGCACAGACGCAGGACTGGACGTACCGAGCGGTCACCGAGCCGGTGTGCGTCCGTTACACCGCCGACGGCAGCAGTACGACGCCGTCGAAGCGCATGGTGTTCCAGAACGATCCCAAGGGCCTGCTCCAGACGATGGACAACGACGCCGGAACGATGTCGGGGTACTTCGTGTCGAGCGCGATCGGGCTGTATCCCGTGATGGCCGGAGGCGACTCGTTCCAGATCACGACGCCGATCTTCGACCGCACGACGATCGAGTACCCCGGGGGCAAGGACTTCGTCGTCGAGGCGCCCGGCGTCAGCCCGACGAATCACTACATCCAGAGCGCGACGCTCAACGGCCAGCCGCTGAACCGCACCTGGCTCACCGCCGCGGAGATGAACGCGGGTGGCATCCTGCACTTCACGATGGGCTCGAGCCCATCGTCATGGGGAGCCGACGGCGTCGCGGCGGACTCGCTCAACGACCATGTCAGCAGCGCTCTGTACCATCCGGCGGACGCCGTCTCCACGACGGCGCAGGTATTCGAGGAGTCCGGTGCGAACGACGGCTCGATCGACGACGCGATCGCCGTGCAGGTGAGTGGGGCGACGTTCACCGGCGAGATCGGTTCAGACCTGACTTCGCACGTCGAGGCCACCGGCGTGCCGACCGGCCTCACGCTCGTCGCGACGAAGTCGGGGACGAATACGCTCGACCTGACCTTGGCGGGCAAGGCGGCCCGCCACCTCGTCGATGATTCGACCGACGCGCTCGCCGTCGCCTTCGCGCCCGACGCATTCTCCGGCACAGCGCCCAGCACTGCCGAGCGGGAACTCGCCCTCAAGGTCCGGTTCGCCGGTCACCTCCTGACGCCGAGCACCACCACCCTCACTGCGGGCGCGCACGGCGCCGTGCGGAGCACGATCGACATCACCCTCAGTGGCGGCGCGACGTTCGCCGGCAAGAACCGCCCTGCGCTCTCGAAGGGAGCCGTCACGTTCCCCGGTCTCGACCCGGGCGTCCACGCCACCGTCAGGCGGATGAGCGACACAACGGTCCAGGTCACGTTCAAGGGAAAGCCGGAGAGCACGACGAGCACGCACTTCACGGCGCTGTTCGCAGACTCGGCACTCGAGGGTGCCACAGCGGCCCAGGTGACCGGTGCCGGGACGACGGCGCTCGTCCCGTTCACCGTGTCACCCTCCTCGAGCACGCGCTCCGAGCTGCAGTCCTTGTACGACGATGCGCACCTCGTGACGGTCGACGGCTATTCCGCGGCAACGTTCGCGACGCTCGACGCTGCTGTCGCCAGGGCGAAGGCGGCGCTGGACGACGGGGCCTCGTCGGAGCGCACGCTTTCCACGGCCCTCGCCCTCTTGCGGGCCGCGGCCGATGGCCTCGCGATCAGTGGCGACAGCTACCGGGCGCTGCAGGCCGAGAGCTACGACCAGTGGTCCGGTGGTTCGCTCAAGACCGAGGCCGGCGGCAGTGGGACCAACGTCGGCGGGGTCTCGCCGGGGGCGTGGCTCGCGTTCCGCGGGCTCGACTTCTCCGAGTCCCCGCTCGCGTCGGTTGTGATCGACTACGCTCACAACCCCGGCTCGGCATCGGCGAGCTCTGCGGTCGAGATCCGCACCGGCTCAGCGACCGGTCCACTCGTGACCACGGTCCCGCTGCCCACCACGAACGGCTGGGCGAACTACACGGCGCTCGCGCACACGTTCACCGCGGATGAGATCGCGAAGCTCGCCGGTGTCAACGACGTGTACTTCGCGTTCACGGGTGCCCTCGCTTCGGGCCAGAGCTGGGTCGCGAACGTCGACTGGTTCCAGTTCCAGTCTGCGGCGGATACCGTCGAGACGTCGAAGACGGTCCAGTTCGAATCGCTCCGCACGGGCTACGGCATGCTGAACGCCGACGATTCGGGGCTCGTGGAAGGGACCGACTTCTCGGGTCCAGACCTCAAGACCGAGGCCGGATCGGTGGGTGGCCAGCTCGCCGGCACGAAGGACGGCGCGTGGATCCGCTACCGCGATGTCGACCTCGGTACTCGCAGCGCATCCACGCTCAGCGTGCGTTACGACGCGCCGACGAGCAAGGTGGTCGACGGTCGACTCGCCGTCTACGTGGACGAGATGTCCGGCGAGCCGCTCGTCACCGTCCCGCTCGAGCCCACAGGCTCGAGCTGGGGCACCTACGCCACCGCGAGGGTCGCGCTCCCGTCCGAGATCACCGGCAACCACACGTTCTACTTCGCGCTCCAGAGCACGCCGACGGCCACCCAGACCTACGTCGGCAATCTCGACTGGTTCTCGCTCGAGTACGACGTCGACAAGACGGCGTTGCACACGGCGATCACGAAGTACTCGCCTCTCGCCGCCGACGCGGGCTGGTATCTCGTGACCGACTTCGCGGTCTTCACTCGAGCGATCGACGCCGCGGAGGCCGTCGACGCGGACGCGGCCGCGACGACAGGCGGAGTCGCAGAGGCGCTGCGCGTGTTGAACGTCGCCGCCGGCCACCTGCAGTGGAAGGTCGTCAAACAGGTCGCCGACTGGCGTGCGAAGGCCGAGGCAGTCCAGGCCGACGAGGTCACGCCGGTGTCCTATCGCAAGCTCCAGAACGCGATCGCCTCGGCTGACGTGCTCGACGCGGCGACGAGCACCTACGACGAGTATGTGGCGGCGCTGTCCCGTCTCGTCAGGGCATACGAACGCCTGGTCGACGCCAAGCCGCATCGATGACCGCGACCGGGGCCTCCCGGTCATCCGGGCAGAGCTCTCCTTTGAAGCATCGATGACCGGCGCGGCATACGCCACCGACGCGGCACTACTCGGCGCGCAGGGTCTCTGATTCGGGATCGTGTCTCTCCGTCGACCGGCGGGGAGTGAGACGCATCGGGAGCACAACGTGTTCGACAGGACGAGTGCGATCGGCGAGTCGTGAGATGGCCAAGCGGGCGGCGTGGTGTCCGACCTCTTCGATGTCTCCCGCCACGGTGGTGATCCCCATGACGCGTGCCCATTCGGGTTCGTCGATGCCGATGACGGCGGGCACGTCGCCCATGCCGATCGCCGACATCTCCTCGAGGACTCCGAGGAGGATCCGGTTGTTTCCCGCGACGATCGCGGTGGGCGGCTTCGGGAGCGCCAATAGCTCGCGGGTTCGTGCACGGGATGAAGCGACATCGTGAGCATCATCCCGCAGAAGATCCCGCCATGACGATGACGCCGATCCGTCGAGGACTGCGGCCATGCCCTCGAGTCGTTTTCGATAGGTGGGAAGCCACGGGTAATCGCCGACGAACGCGATTCGGGTATGGCCGGTGTCGAGGAGGTGCTGGGCGGCGAGGCGACCGCCCATCCGATTGTCGAACACGACGGAATCAGCATCGAGATCGACCGCTGGGCGATCGACGAAGACGACCGGAACTCCGCGCGCCTGTACGTGCGCGTAGTCGGCATGATCCGACATGGCCGAGACGACGACGAGCGCTTTGGCCTGACGGCTGGCGAGGTCGTCGACGATGCGCCGCTCCTGCTCCGCAGACTCCCCTGACGTGGCAACGGTCAAGTGCATCCCCTGCTGGCGGATATCGTTCTCCACGCTCTGTGCAAGCGCGGAGTAGAACGGATTGGTGAAGTCGCCGGCGATGAGCCCGATCGACTCGGCGAGGTGTCCGCTTGCCAGCATGCTCGCCGCCGCATTGCGTCGATAGCCGAGGGCCGCTGCCGCGGCAAGGACATTCGTGAGGGTCTCCTGGCTCACGTATCTTTCTCCGCCGAGCGCCCGTGATGCCGTCTTCAGACTCACCCCGGCGCGAACGGCGACCTGGGCGAGTGTGACCCCCTGTGCGTGCGCGTGTGCGTCCCGCATGACCCTCCTCGACGTGCGTCGGAGCAACGAAACGATATCTCCTGAGGCCATGGTCCCGACTGAGGCCCGCGGAGGCCGTCGAGTTCTCGGTGCATCCGAGTCGGTCGCTGCCGGCGACTGCCCGTTCACACCGCAGCGCTGCCGCGCCGGTCCGACCACCGCGCATAGACTCGGGGAATGCCCGCCGCATCACCACTCGCGCTCGATCTGAGCGCAGATTCCGTCGCCATCACGCAGTCGATCTGCGATGTGCCGAGCGTGTCGGGCGATGAGTCGCTGCTCGCCGACCTCGTCGAGCAGGCGTTCGCGGGGGCATCCCATCTCGAGGTCATCCGTTCAGGCAACACCGTCGTCGCGCGCACGAACCTCGGCCGCGAACGGCGGGTCGCGATCGCCGGGCACCTCGACACCGTGCCGATCAACGAGAATCTGCCGACCCGGTTCGAGACGGAAGACGGCGTGGAGTACCTCTGGGGGCGCGGCACGGTCGACATGAAGGCGGGTGTCGCGGTGCAGCTGAAGCTCGCGCTCGAGCTCACCGACCCCATCGTCGACCTGACCTGGCTCTGGTACGACAACGAAGAGGTCGCGGCCGACGTCAACGGGCTCGGGATGCTGGCCGGCACCCGCCCCGATCTGCTCGAGGCCGACTTCGCCATCCTCGGCGAACCCTCCAACGGGCAGGTCGAGGGCGGCTGCAACGGCACCCTCCGCGCGGAGGTGCGCACCACCGGGCTGCGGGCGCACTCAGCGCGCAGCTGGGTCGGCGAGAACGCGATCCACAAGCTCGCTCCGGTGCTCACCCGCCTCGCCGAGTACCAGGCCGAGACGGTCGAGGTCGACGGCCTCGCCTATCGTGAAGGGCTGAACGCCGTGCTCATCTCGGGCGGCATTGCGGGCAACGTGATCCCCGACGACGCCGTGCTCACCGTCAACTACCGCTTCGCGCCGAGCCGCAGCGTCGCCGAGGCGTCCGAATTCGTGCGCGAGTTCTTCTCCGGCGCCGAGGTGACCATCGTCGACAGCGCCGAGGGCGCGCGGCCCGGACTCGACGACCCGCTCGCGCAGCAGTTCGTGCGTGCCGTCGGAGCCGAGGCGCGCCCCAAATACGGCTGGACGGATGTCGCGCGCTTCAGCGCCCTTGGTATTCCGGCGGTGAATTTCGGCCCCGGTGACCCGCTCAAGGCGCACGCCGACGACGAGCGGGTCGAGGTGTCGCAGATCCGGCACGCCGAGGTCGCGCTCCGAGCCTGGCTGACCGGTGCCACCGCCTGAGCACGGCGATCCGAACGAGGCACGCATGAGCACGTCGTCGGCCGCCCTCCGCGAATCCGACCCGTTCCGCGTGACGCGCTGGTCGCCTCGCGTGCGCTGGCGGATCGCGCCCTGGTGGGCGAAGGTCGCGCTCATCTACCTGGGCGCGCGCGTGATCACGACGGTGATGGTGCTCGTCATGGCGAGCGCGCAGGGCGCGAACCCGTGGACCGGAGCGAAGCCCGGCTACTTCGAGTACGCGAACCTCTGGGACGCCAGGTGGTACCAGATCATCTGGCTCGGCGGCTATCCACACGAGCTGCCGCTCACCGAGACGGGGCACGTCGCCGAGAACGCGTGGGCATTCCTGCCCGTCTACCCGGTGCTCGTCGGAATCGTGACCTGGTTCGGGGTGCCGTGGAATGCGGCATCCGCGGTCATCGCCTTGCTCGCCGGACTCGGCGCCGCCCTCGTCGTGCACCGGCTGATGTCGCGCTTCATGGAGCCCGACCGGGCGCTCTTCGCCGTCGTGCTCTTCTCGGTGGCACCGGCGTCGCCCATCATGCAGTTCGGATACGCCGAATCCCTCGGCCTCCTGTGGCTCGCCCTCGCGCTGCTCCTGCTCGTCGATCGACGCTACGGATGGCTCGTGCCCGTGATCACCGTGTGGGCGTTCACGCGCCCCGGGGCGCTCGCATTCGCGCTCACCCTCGGCTTGCACTGGCTGTGGCGGTGGTTCTCGCGGAAACACGACCCGTTTTCGATGCGGGAACGCGTGCTCGCGGCATCCGTGACCGTGTTCGCCGGCCTCGTCGGCCTCGCGTGGCCGGCCATCGTGTGGGCCGTGACCGGCGAGCTGCACGGGTACACCGCCACCGAGCTCGCCTGGCGTTCGGCCTACATCGGCTACCGGGAGCTCGTGCCGTTCACAGCCTGGTTCCAGTCGGGCGACTGGTGGCTGGGCCAGCCGTTCGGAACGATCGCGGTGGCTGCGCTCATCATCGGGTTCGCGCTCGTGCTGTTCCTGCCTGCGGTGCGCCGGCTCGGCATCGACCTCCGCCTCTGGTTGGCGAGCTACGCGCTGTACCTCCTCGCGGTGTTCTTTCCGCAGTCGAGCACCTTCCGCATCCTGGCTCCGATGTTCCCCATTTTGGGTGCGTTGGCGCAGCCGCGGGCCGGATGGTACCGCTGGGGCGTGGTAGCGCTTTCCCTCTTGTTGCAGCTGGGCTGGTTGCTCATCGCATGGGGGATCGACGGCCGTGACTGGACGCCGCCCTGATCGGAGCACGAATCCGCTGCCTCGACCTTTCGCTCAAGCTGTCGAATCGGTTCAACCGGGTTGCCCACAAACTCGCGGCGATTTCCCAGCGCCGCCTGTGATGGCCGATAATAGAAGCTCAGCCACGAAAGGGGAGCTCAATGGCGGCCATGAAGCCACGCACCGGAGACGGGCCAATGGAGGCTGTGAAGGAGGGTCGGCTCATCATCGTTCGAGTTCCGCTCGAAGGTGGAGGGCGCCTCGTCGTCTCGGTGAACGACGCTGAGGCCAAGGAGCTGCACGACGTCCTCGGTGGCGTTGTGAAGCCCGCCTGAGTCAACGTCACTCCTCGAATCGAGCCCCGAGTCGCCTCGGGGCTCGAGTCGTGTCACGGGGTATGTCACGTGCCGTCAGACGAGTACGACTTTGCCGGTGGTCCGCCGCTCCTCCAGCTCGCGGTGCGCTCGCGCGGCCTCGGCGAGCGGCACCCGGTGGGTCAGCACCTGCCACGTGCCCGCGGCCGCGAGTGCGAGCGCACGCTCCTGATACGGTCGCATGTCGCCCGGCCGGGGCGCGCCCGGCCCGACGGCCGGACGAATCTCGATGCCGGCGGTGGCTGCGCGGTCGGCCTCGGCGAACGGGTTCGCCGCTCCGGATGCCCAGCCGTAGACGACGAGCCGACCGCCTGAGGTGAGCAACGATGCGGCCGCGGATCCCAGTTCGCCGCCGACACCGTCGAAGACGATGGTGGCCCCGACGTTGGCGGCTCCGACGTTGGCGGCTCCGACGTCGGCGGCTCCGAGTGCGGTTCCGGTCGTCGGGAGCCAATCGGCGTGCCGGTGGTCGACGACGGTCAGGCGTGCCCCTGCATCGGGCGCGAGCGACTCGACGACCCGCACCTTCGCCTCACCGCCGACGAGTGCCACAACGCGCGCGCCCGCGGCGAGGGCTGTCTGTACGAACAGCGATCCGAGGCCACCTGCCGCGGCCGTCACGACCACGATGTCATCGCGGCGGAGCGTGGCGATCTCGAGTGTGTATGCCGCCATGCGGCCGGTTCCGATCATCGCGACCGCCTCCGCCTCGTCGAGGCCGGTGGGAATCGGATGCAGCGCCTCGGCCGGGGCGACGGCCAGGCGCGCGTACCCGCCGCCATCGGGCGTCGCACCGAGATGTGCGGCGACGCGACGCCCCATCCACGCAGGGTCGACCCCTTCGCCGACCTCGACCACCGAGCCGCCGACCTCGCGGCCGGGAATCGTCGGCAGCGTCGGGAGCCCGAGCGGGCCGCTGGTCTCGCCGCGACGCAGCGTGGTGTCGAGCAGGTGTACGCCGTGCGCGCGCACCGAGATCAGGACTCGGCCGGGGCCGGGTGCGGGGTCGGGAACATGCTCGAGGACGAGGTTCTCGGGCGGGCCGAACGAGTGCAGGCGAATCGCTTCCATTCGGCGAGTCTCCAACTTCAACCTCTGTTGAGGTCAAGTCGGCGCGCGCGTCAGGCGCCGAGCTTCACGATCTGCAGCAGTCCGTCGCCTGCCGGCGAGATGGCCGTTGCGACCGCGGTCGAGGTCGCGAGCTCGGCGACGAGCGTGCGATAGGCGCTCGCCGACTCGTCGCGACGCGCGGGGTCGGCGACTCGACCTTTCCAGAGGGCGCGAGCCACGAGCACGATGCCGCCGGGCTTGGCGAGGCGCAGTCCGTGCTCGGCGTACTCGATGACCGACGGCGCGTCGGCGTCGATGAAGACGATGTCGTACGAGCTCTCGTTCATGCGGGGCAGAACCTCGCTCGCGCGCCCCGCGATGAGGCGCACGCGTGCGGCCGCGATGCCGGCATCGGCGAAGTGCTGGCGGGCATGCTGCTGGTACTCGGTCTCGGTGTCGATCGAGGTCAGCAGCGCCCGGCGTGCAGTCTGGAGCATCCAGAGCCCTGAGACGCCGACGCCGGTGCCGACCTCGATGATCGACTCGGCGCGTGAAGCGGCGGCGAGCACGGCGAGCTGCGCGCCGACAGCGGGCGAGACCGGTTCGATGCCGAGCTCGAGTGACTGCTGGCGCGCCTTGGCGATCGACTCGGTCACGGCGACCGAGTCGTCGACGTACTTCCAGTTCAGGTCGTGATCGGACACGTGGCGGCTCCCCGGGATGACTCTTCCAGCCCCTAAGCCTAGAGCGCGGGCGGCATGGTCTCTGCACGCCTCGCCGCCGACTATCCTGTAGGGGTGTTCGGTCTGACGTTCGAGAAGCTCCTCATCATCGGGGTGATCGCCGTCTTCCTCCTCGGGCCAGAGCGGCTGCCGCACTATGCGGCGCAACTCGGCCGACTCGTGCGATCGCTGCGCGACATGGCCAACGGTGCGAAAGACCGCATGCGTGACGAGATGGGCTCCGATTTCGACGATGTCGACTGGAAGAAGCTCGACCCGCGCCAGTACGATCCGCGTCGCATCATTCGTGAAGCACTGACCGACGCCGACCCGTTCGCCGACGAGAAAGCGGCGCCCGTCGTGGCGCGCGCCTCGGTCAACGAGAACTCCGCCTACCTGCAGCGCGAGCGCAAGCGGGAACCACTCGGCGCCGACGAGACGGCACCGTTCGACTCCGAAGCGACCTGATCGGCACCGTCTCGGGGTCGGCACCGTCTCGGAGTCGGCAGTGTTCCGCCTCAGCGCATCCGCAGCGTCTTCATGGCCTGCGCCAGCAGGAGGAGGAGCGGCACCTGCTGTTTGTACTCGCCCGCCGAGCGGGGCAGTTGCAGGAGTCCGGTCGTCGACGAGATCGTGACCGGCTCCACGAAGCGGAGCAGGCCCATCTCGCCGTTTCGCCGGCCGAGGCCGGACTGCTTGACACCGCCCATCGGCGCGGCCACCGAGGCGAACGACCCGCGATAGCCCTCGTTGATGTTGACGCTGCCGGCCTGGAGGGCGTCGGCGACACGTCGGGCCCGTCGGGCCGAAGTGGTGAAGACGGCCGCGTTCAGGCCGTAGTCGCTCGTGTTCGCCGCGAGCACCGCCTCCTCGTCGCTGCCGACGAGGTAGAGCGAGGCGATCGCACCGAAGGTCTCCTCGGCGTAGACGTGCATCTCGGGGGTGACGCCGCTGAGCACAGTCGGTTCGAAGAACCACGGTCCGATGTCGGGTCGGTGGTTGCCGCCGACGAGCACGGTCGCGCCCTTCGCGACGGCGTCGTCGAGATGGGCTCGCACTCGAGCGAGCTGTGCGGCGCTCGCGAGCGATCCGAAGTCGGCGTCGAAGCCCAGGCCGGAGCCGAGCTTCGCGCGGCGGAGCCAGTCGACGAGCGCGCGCTGGAACGCAGCGGCGACCTTCTGGTGCACGTAGATGCGCTCGACCGACACGCAGACCTGGCCCATCGCTGAGAATGCGGCGTGTGCGGCATTCGCCGCGGCCGTCACCGGGTCGACGTCGTCGAGCACGAGGAGGGCGTTCTTGCCGCCGAGCTCGAGCGAAGCGCCGACGAGTCGCCGGCCGGCCTTCTCTGCGATGGTGCGGCCGGTCGCGGTCGAGCCGGTGAAGCAGATGTAGTCCGCGACATCCGTCAGTGCTTCGCCCACCTCGGCCGCGGGGCCGGTGACGACCGCCCACAGCGCTGCAGGCACGCCCGCGTCGATGAACGTGCGGCGCAGCGCGAGAATCGAGAGCGCACCCTGGTCGTCGGCCTTCTGCACGACACCGCAGCCGGCCGCGAGAGCGGGCACGACGTCCATGGCGGCGAGGCTGAGCGCGAAGTTCCACGGGGTGATGACGCCGACGACGCCCTTGGGAGCGAATCTCACACGGGTGGTCGCGACGGTCGGGAGCCCTGAGCGCACCCGTCGGCCGCCGAGCACTCGGTGTGCGGCGAGCGCGTTGTACCGGGTGACCGAGACGGCGGCGAAGATCTCTTCGAACGCCTGACCGCGGGTCTTGCCGCTCTCGAGCTGGATGAGGTCGACAAGCATCTCCCGACGCTCGAGGATGAGGTCGTGTGCGCGCAGCAGCACGCGTCGGCGTTCGGCGAAACCGGCTCGGGCCCAGGCGAGCTGCGCGAGACGGGCGCGAGCGACGGAGTCGAGCACGTCGTCGGCGCTCGATCGCGGCAGTTCGTGCAGCGTCTCGCCAGTCGAGGGGGTCGGCACGGGGATGGTCTCGGAGCCGGAGGCGACGACATCGTCGGTGAGGCTCTCGAACAGTTCAAGGGAGGCCGTGGGGGCGCGCATGGGCACAGTCTAGGACAATTGACCCACTTCGCCGCCGGATGAGTACACTGCCTCCATGGCCGCAATGGAGCGAAGTATTTCCCGCGGTGTCGTGACCCGCTACGCGATCGGTTCCATCGGCACCGGTGGCTTCGCGACGCTGCCCGGGCTCGTGCTCGTGTACTACCTGACCGACACGCTCGGCGTGACCGCGCTCATCGCCGGTCTCGTCGTCACCGCCGCGAAGGTGTGGGACGTCGTGATCGACCCGTGGATCGGCGAACGCAGCGACCGTGCGCTCGCCCGCACAGGCACCCGGCGCACTTGGATGGTGGTCGGCGCTCTCGCTCTTCCCGTCGGGTTCGTCGCGACCTTCGCGGTTCCGGCGGGGCTCGCGCCCGCGGCATCCGGCATCTGGGTCTTCGTCGCCTTCCTCGCGACGGCCACGGCGTTCAGCCTCTTCCAGGTGCCCTACATCGCGCTGCCCGCCGAGCTCACCGCCGACTACGACGCACGCACGCGGCTGCTGACGTGGCGAGTCGTCGTGTTGACGATCGCGATCCTGCTCTTCGGCGCGGGCGGACCCGAACTCCGGGCCGCGTTCGCTGACGAGCACACCGGCTACCTCGTGATGGCCCTCGTCGCCGGTCTCGTGATCGGGGCGGGCATGTTCGTCGCGACATCGACGGCGGCCAAGGGCATCGCTTCCACGGATGCCCCGCCGGGGCGCGACCTCCGCGCCGGCTACGCCGAGGGCCTCGCCGCACTGCGTCGAAGTGCGGCGTTCCGCACCCTGCTCGCCGCGTTCGTACTTCAAGGGCTCGCGACGGGACTCATGCTCGCAGGAGCCCAGTTCGTGGCGACCTGGGTGCTCCGCGACGAGCGCGCCGTGACGCTGCTCTTCGTCGCACTCATCGCGCCCGCCGTGTTGTGCGCCCCGCTCTGGCAGGCGATCGCGGCGCGCGTCGGCAAAGAGCGCGGGTTCGCGTTCGCGAGCACGCTCTTCGGCATTGCGGCGCTGAGCCTCGTCGGCATGATCTGGGCACCGGGCGCTTGGGTGTACCTCCCGGTCGCGCTCGCGGGTGCCGGCTATGCGGGCATGCAGTCGTTGCCGATGGCCATGCTGCCTGACGTCATCTCGCACGATGCCCGTCTGCACGGCGTCGGGCGCGCCGGCAGCTTCGGAGGCGTCTGGACCGCCGGGGAGACGGCAGGCATGGCGCTCGGCGCGACGGTGCTCACGATCGTGCTCGCGATCACGGGGTACGTCGAGTCGACCGGTTCGCAGGTGGTCACGCAGTCGCCGGCGGCCGTCGTCGGCATCGCGATCAGCTTCAGCGTGATCCCCGCACTGCTCGTCGGGGCGAGCCTCGTCGCGCTTCGTCGATATCCGCTCAGACGCGGCGACATCCAGGCGGATGCCGCAGCGGCGAACGAAACGGTGGTGGCATGATGCTCGGCTTCAGGCGCGAGGCATCCGATATCCTCGTCGAACTCGAAGCGCTGCGCGCCGCCGATGCGCCCACCCACGGGGGCCGCGTGCTCTCGTACGTCTACGACTCGGGATTGCCGGAGCTCGACGAGCTCGCGGCCCGCGCCGCTCGTCTCGTGCAACCCGTCAACGGCCTCGACCCGACGACGTTCACATCGGTCGCCGTGATGGAGTCGGGTCTCGTCGGCTTCGCCCGGCGAGTGCTGGGCGGGGCGGGTGACGACGACATCGTCGGTTCGGTCACCTCGGGCGGCACCGAGAGCTGCCTGCTCGCGGTGAAGTCCGCCCGTGACGTGTGGCGAGAAGCCCGCGCGGGCTCCCCGCGGGTGCCGCGCATCGTGGCGCCGGTCACCGTGCACGCGGCCTTCCACAAGGCCGCTGAGTACTTCGGCCTCGAGCTCGACCTGGTGCCCGTCGACCCCGACACGGGTGCGGTCTCCGTGGCCGCGCTCGAGGAACGCCTGGGCGACGACGTCGCGCTCGTCGTGGTGAGCGCGCCCTCCTATCCGTTCGCCGGTCTCGATCCGGTCGTCGACGTTGCGGCGATCACGGCACGGCGAGGCATCGCCCTGCACGTCGATGCGTGCATCGGCGGGTTCGCGCTCGCCTTCTGGCCGAAGTCGCTGCCCGAGTGGGACCTGCGGGTGCCGGGAGTCACGAGTCTCTCGGCCGACCTGCACAAGTACGGTTACGCCCCGAAGGGCGTCTCGGTGCTGCTCACGCGGGGTCGCGACCGCCAGCGCCACCAGTACTTCGCGACCACGGCCTGGCCCGGGTACCCCGTCGTCAACCCGACGCTCACGGGCTCGAAACCTGCCGGACCGCTCGCAGCGGCGTGGGCGATCACCGAGGCGCTCGGCGAAGACGGCTTCACCTCGCTCATCGCGCGCACCGCGCGCGCGACCGATGCGCTCCGCGCAGTCGTCGACGGCATCGAAGGCTTGCGGGTGGTCGGCGCGCCGACCGGGCCGCTCTTCGCGGTCGCCACCGACGAGAGCGTGCCGGCGCCGCGCCGGGTCGATCCGCATCACTGGGCGGATGCCGCGCGTGCCGAGGGCTGGCACCTGCAGCTGCAGCCCGGTCTCACTCAGGCCGACGGCATTCGCCTGCCGCATACGACGCACCTCACGGTGACGCCGGTGACCGAGGCGGTGCTTCCCGAACTCTCTGCCGCTCTCGTCGCCGCAGCAGACGCCGTGCGCGGCGAGCCGCCCGTTGACGGCAACGCGCTCGTGGCACATCTCGCGCCGACGCTGCCAGGCGGTGCGGAGTCGCTCGCAGCGGCATCCGCGGGGCTCGATTCCGACGGCGCGGCACGGCTGCTCCGTGCGTTCGGGCTGCTCGGCGGAGAAGATGCGAGCGGTGCGCTGCCCGATCGTCTTGCCCCCGTGCTCGCGCTCGTCGAGGCGTTGCCCGGCCCGCTCACCGAACGGTTGCTCGTCGAACTGCTTGCACGCGTGGTGGAGCCGCCGAGCGACGCGGCCGCTACTCCGAAGGGCTGACGGCGGCACCGGTCCGGAGCGGTGCACGCGGTCCCTGAAGCACGTTCAGCTCGTGCGGACCCTGCCGGCGGCGTCGACCGTGATGATCACCGTCTCGGTCTTGCGGTTGAGAGCGCGATAGATCACGTAGATCAGCCAGAGGCCGCCGGTGAGCAGCACGAGGATCAGGTTCCAGAACCAGCCGATGCGCTTGTTCCGCGACATCACGGCCTGGCCGGCGGCCAACGACTGCACCTGCCAACCGCGTTGCGCATACCGCGCGATTTCGGCGTTGAGCACCTGGGCACGTGAATCGTCTGTCGTGTTCGCATTGCTCATCTTCGAACTGTACCCAGCCCCGCACCGGCACGCCACTGGCGGACATCATCGTGCACACCTCACTGCAACGCGCAGCGCTCGCCGTAGTAGGCGTAGAGCTCGGCCTTCAGGGTGTCGCCCGACGAACGGTCCAGTCGCCCCGCGCGTCCATCGCTCGCGCGGATCTCGATCGGCAGGATCGTGCCGCGCTTGTCGTCGGCGATGGCATGCGCGTCGCATCGAGCCGGACGCACCGGCAACGAGATCGTGAAGGGTTCGCCGCCGGTCGTCACTTCGGCGCCGACGGGCCAGTCGACGCCGGCCTCGGCGTTCAGCAGGGTCGTGCCGTACACGCGGTCGATGACGAACGATCCGGCGCCGCCGTCGTCTTGAGCCTGAACGGATGCCGCGGGCGCGACGAGCACGTCGATGAACGCGCGTCGCTCGGTGCCGCTGCCCGTCGAACGGAGATGCTCGGGCATCTCGATCGCCGCGACGAGGTCGACGGACTCGGCGAGGCAGTCGGCGCCGTTCACCCTGGTGAGCGTGCCGAAGGGATCGTCGGCGGTGAGCCCGCCCGATGAACGGCCCGATTCCGTCGAGACGTCGAACAGTACGTCGACGACCGGCTCCGCATCGGTCGTCGCCCCGGCGTCGACCTCGCAGTCGCTCGTGGTGAGATCCATGCGAACCTGCAGCGCGTCGCCTGCGGCCACGGTGAACGGCTCGTCGCGCACCATTCCGGGCGCGAGCGTCGGCGAGGTGACCTCGAGGTGCTCGACCGTGACGGGCGCGTCGCCATCGTTCGCCACGCGAACGACGAGCTGGTGCGCCTCGATGTCGAGGCGGCCTTGCTGGATGCTGACCGAGAGCCCGTCGGGCAGGGGCGACGGCGACTCCGGCTGCGGGGTGCACCCCGAGAGTCCGACCGTGACCGAGCCGACGGTCGCGATGGCGAGGAGGATCGCGGGCCGGAGGTTCAGGCGGGCGCGCGGCATCCAGTCACCGGACCGTGACGTCGAGTCGGCGGCCGCCGAGCGAGCGGGGGAGGGCGGCGAGCTGCGCGGCGACCTGTTCGATCGCGCGCGCGGCTGGGTCGTCGGGCTCGGCGAGCACTACCGGCAGCCCGTCGTCGCCGCCGCGCCGTAGCGCCACGCTGAGCGGCACGCTCGCGAGGAGCGGCACCGGGGCGGGCTGGCCCGCCGAGAGGCGTTCGGCGACGATCGCGCCGCCACCGGCGCCGAAGAGGTCGAACACCTCGCCGTCGGGCTGCGCGAAGCCGGCCATGTTCTCGACGACGCCGACGATCTTCTGACCGGTCTGACGCGCGACGACGCCCGAACGCTCGGCGACGTCGGCCGCGGCGGGCTGCGGCGTGGTGACGACGATGACCTCGGCGTTCGGCAGAAGCTGCCCGAGCGAGATCGCCACATCGCCGGTGCCGGGCGGCAGATCGACGAGCAGCACGTCGAGATCGCCGAAGTACACGTCGGTGAGGAACTGGGAGAGGGTTCGGTGCAGCATCGGTCCCCGCCAGGCGACGGCGACGGATGACGCCCGCCCGCCCTCTTCGGAGGGTTCGACGAACATGCCGATCGAGATGACCTTCACGCCGTGCGCGACGGGCGGCAGGATCATCTCGTCGACACGGGTCGGCCGGGCCGCGAGCCCCGACTCGTCGACGAGCCCCAGCAGCCCGGGAATCGAGAAGCCGTGCACGTCGGCGTCGACGAGGCCGACCGAGAGCCCGCGCGCCGCGAGGGCGACGGCGAGGTTCGCGGTGATCGTGGACTTGCCGACGCCGCCCTTGCCGCTCGTGACCGCGATCACGCGGGTGAGGCTGCCGGGGCCGAAGGGATTGCCGCGGGCGGCACGCCCGCCGCGGAGGCGCTCGGTGAGGGCGGCGCGCTGCTCGGGTGTCATCACCGAGAGCACGACGTCGGCATTGCCGGCGCCGGCGACCGTCTCGGCCGCCTGCCGCACGTCGCGTTCGATGCGGTCGGATGCGGGGCATCCGACGATCGTCAGTCTGATGCCGACCTCGACGCGCCCATCGTCGCCGACGACGACCCGATCGACCATGTCGAGCTCGGTGACGGGCTTGCGGATCTCGGGGTCGATCACGCCCGTGAGCGCGGCGCGCACCGCGGCCTCGAGCGTCGCCGCGTCGAGCGCTCCCGCGTCGGGCGCTGCCGCGTCGGGCGCTGCCGCGTCGGGCGCTGCCGCGTCGGGCGCTCCGGGGACCCGGGGCGCTCCGGCATCAGCGTGCTGCATGCTCCGCGTCCTCCTCGCCGCGCCGGTCGAGCTCCTCGAGGATCGCACGGAGCTCGGCGCGGATGAACTCCTTCGACGCGAGGTCTTTAACGGCCAGACGGAGCGCGACGACCTCTCGGGCGAGGTACTCGGTGTCGGCGAGGTTGCGCTCAGCACGCTGCCGGTCTTGCTCGATCTGCACGCGGTCGCGATCGTCTTGACGGTTCTGCGCGAGCAGGATGAGCGGCGCGGCATACGAAGCCTGCAGCGAGAGCACGAGCGTGAGGGCCGTGAAGCCGATCGCGATGGAGTCGAAGCGCAGGTCTTCGGGGGCGAAGGTGTTCCACACCATCCAGCCGATCGCGAACACCGACAGCCCGAGCAGGAACCCCGGGGTTCCCATGCCGCGGGCGACGAGTTCGGTGAAGCGACCGAACCGGTCGCTGTCGCCCGAACCACGGAAGGATGGGGAACGGCGGATGCCCTTCGGGGTGTCGAATCGCCGCTCGTCAGCGTCAGCGCGTGCCATCTCCTGCCCTCCTTCCGTGTGGGATGGGGATACTCCCCGTCGTCAGCTGGGCTCGCGCTGCTGCGCGGCGCCCTACCTCGGCTTCTTCGGGATGGCTTCGCCAGTCATCGGGCAGGAGGTAGTCGAGCACGTCGTCGATCGTCACCACCCCGACGAGCCGATGCTTCTCATCGACAACCGGCACCGAGACGAGGTCGTAACTCGCGAGGATGCGACTGACCTCGGCGGCTGAGGTGTCGGCGCGAACGGGCTCGAGACCTTGGTCGATCAGGGTGCCGAGGCGTTCGTGGGGCGGGTAGCGGAGCATCCGCTGGAAGTGCACGAGCCCGAGGAATCGCCCCGTCGGCGCCTCGTACGGCGGCAGGGTGACGCAGACCGCTGCGCCGAGCGCGGGCGGCAGGTCGTGACGGCGGATGAGCGCGAGCCCCTCGGCGACGGTGGCATCGGCCGAGACGATGATCGGCTCGGTCGTCATGAGACCGCCCGCGGTGTCGGGCCCGTAAGAGAGGAGGAAGCGCACGTCTTCGGCCTCTTCGGGCTCCATGAGCTCGAGGAGGTGCTCCCCGCGCTCTTCGGGGAGCTGCGCGATGAGGTCGGCCGCGTCGTCGGGCTGCATGTGGTCGAGCACGTCGGCGGCCCGATCGTCGCCGAGGCCCGCGAGGATCACGACCTGGTCGGACTCGGGCATCTCTTCGAGCACGTCGGCGAGCCGGTCGTCGGAGAGCTCTTCGGCGACCTCTTGACGTCGTAGCGCAGGCAGATCGAGCAGGGTGTTCGCGAGGTCGGCCGGCTTCAGTTCGGAGTAGCTCGCGATGAGGTGCTCGGCCGACTGCGCCTCACCCGGAGGGTTGATCTCGCGCACCTCGCGCCACGTGACGTACGCCGACTGCCCCTTCGAGAACGGCGAAGCCCCCTTCGGACGGCGCACGAAGAGCTGGTCGACCTCCCACTCACCGGGTTCCTGCTCCTCGATGGCGACATCCTCGACCGTCGCCTCGCCCGAGCCGTCGACGAAGGCGACCTTGCGGCCGAGCATCTCGGCGATGACGCGCACCTCGCCGCCGCGCTGCTCGAAGCGACGCAGATTGATGAGCCCGGTCGTGATGATCTGGCCGCCGCCGATCGAGGTGACCCGCCCGATCGAGACGAAGACGCGGCGTTTGCCGGGAATCTCGACGATGAGGCCGACGACCCGCGGAGGGTCGTTCTTGCGGTACACGACGAGGACGTCGCGCACCTTGCCGACCCGATCGCCGGCGGGGTCGAAGACGGCACACCCGGCGAGTCGGGCGACGAAGACTCTCGTGGCGCTCACACCTACCAACTTAGTGCCGGATGCCGCGTGCGGTCCGTTTCCCGGCCTGTGGCGCAGGTGGCCGTGGGAGAATGACCGGGTGAGTAATCAATCGCCGTTCGGCGGACGTGTGGGCCGAGCATTCCCGACCCTGCCCAAGGGGGAGACGGTCGCGAGCTTCGAGACCTACGCCGAGGCGCAGGCTGCCGTCGATGCGCTCTCCAAGGCGGAGTTCCCCGTGAAGGAGCTCGCGATCGTCGGCACCGACCTGACGAGCGTCGAACGCATCACCGGCAAGCTCTCCTGGGGGCGGGCCGCAGGCGCCGGCGCGTTGTCGGGAGCGTGGTTCGGCACGTTCCTCGGTCTGCTGTTCTTCATCTTCGCGCCGACCGGCGCCTCGGTCGGCATCCTCATCTCGGCGGTGCTCATCGGCGCCGGGTTCGGCATGATCTTCAGCGTCGTCTCCTATTCGCTGAATCGGCGTCGACGCGATTTCACGTCGGTCATGCAGGTGCTCGCGAGCCGGTATGCGATCATCGCCGAGACGGCCCATGTCGAGCGTGCCCGCAGCGTGCTCGGCGTCGACGCGCCGGCACCCGAGCGATCGGCGTCGCAGCCGCAGCCGCAGCCACCCACGTCGCAGCCGAAGAGCTACGGCGAGGCGACGGATGCCGCGCGGCGGGCCGAAGCCGATGCGGCTCGTGCTGCGCAGGCGCCCGCCCGACCGCGCTACGGGGAGCTGGCGCCGACGGCGGAGAGCGGCGATGAGGCATCCGCTGCGCCCGAGGCTGACACCGACGCTGCCGCACCGGAACCGCCCGCTTCGGAGCGCTGAGCCGCCGCGCGACTCTGCTGCGCCCGGCAGCTCTTTCCCAGACTCGCGATATATCGTGACCGCATGGTGACGCAGGCAGAGCTCGACCGCGAGATCGCCGAGGGCGAGCGGAGCGACCGACCGATCAGGCGGATGTTCCGGGGCATCCGTCGCGGCATCGAACGCCGACCCGCATTGCGCCGGGCGTATCGCGTGATCGTCGGCGTGTTCGGCGGGTTGATCGCCCTCCTCGGGCTTGCGCTCGTCCCGCTGCCCGGGCCGGGCTGGCTCGTCGTCTTCCTGGGTCTTGCGATCCTCGGCACCGAGTTCGCCTGGGCGAAACGCCTCGCGGCGCTCACGAAGCGCCAACTGGCCCGCTTCTGGGCGTGGTGGCAGGCACGCCGCGCGGCTCGCACGACGGCCTGAACGAGCGTGCAAGTCTCCGCCCGGCCACGGGGGAGATCTGCACGTTCGATGCTCGGTGCGCGGGCGGCGTTCTCGCGTACGACTGCGGTGCGCAGTCGTACGCGTTACTCAGACGAGCGTGCCGCGCACCCAAGCTTCGACCTCGTCGGCCGTGCGGGGGATCGCCGATGAGAGGTTCTCGGCGCCGCCCACTGTGACGAGGATGTCGTCTTCGATGCGCACGCCGATGCCGCGGAACTCCGCGGGCACGGTGAGGTCATCGGGTTGGAAGTAGAGACCCGGCTCGATCGTGAACACCATGCCGGGCTCGAGCACGCCGTCCAGGTACATGTTGCGCCGTGCCTGCGCGCAATCGTGCACGTCGAGACCGAGGTGGTGGCTCGTGCCGTGCACCATGTACCGGCGGTGGAACTGATTCTCGGGCTCGAGCGACTCTTCAGCCGACACCGGCAGGAACCCCCATTCGGCGGTCTTCCGGGCGATGACCTGCATCGCGGCGGCGTGCACCTCGCGGAAGATCCCGCCCGGCTTCACGACCGCGAACGCCGCGTCAGCAGCCTCGCGCACCGCTTCGTAGACCTGACGCTGCACCGTCGAGAAGGTGCCGTTCACGGGGAAGGTGCGGGTGATGTCGGCGGTGTAGTAGCTGTCCATCTCGACGCCGGCGTCGAGCAGCACGAGGTCACCGGGCACCACCGGGCCGTCGTTGCGGGTCCAGTGCAGCACCGTCGCGTGCGGGCCGGCCGCGGCGATCGAGCCATAGCCGACGTCATTGCCGTCGAGTCGGGCGCGGGTGGCGAACACGCCTTCGATGACGCGCTCGCCGCGCACCTCGGCGGTGATGCGGGGCAGCTCTTCGAGCACCTCGGTGAAGCCGCGCTGCGTCGCATCGATCGCGGCGCGCATCTCGGCGATCTCGAACTCGTCTTTCACGAGCCGCAGCTCTGAGAGCACCTGAGCGAGCTCGCCATCTGGCTCGTGTTTGCCGCCCACCTCGAGCGAGAACGGGGCGTCGGACGCGTTCGTCGACAGCGCCTGCTCGGCGGCGAACCGGATGCGGGCATGGTCGACGCGCTCGGTGACGGATGCGTCGGCCTCGCGCAGCACGAGCGTCGCCGTGTCGACGGCGTCGATCACCCGGTCGAACTCCTCGAGGCCGCGCGTCGCGATCGCCAGGTCGGCGGCGACGTGCGCGAGCGACGGACGCGCGCCGATCCAGAACTCGCCGATCGCGGGGTTCGCATAGAACTCCTCGGAGTCGCGGCCCGCGCGCTCACGGAAGTAGACGGTCGCCTCGTGTCCGTCGGTCGTCGGCTCGAAGACGAGCACCGCGCCGGGCTCCGAGTCGGAACCCCAACCCGTGAGGTGAGCGAACGCCGAGTGCGCCCGGAACGGGTAGTCGGTGTCGTTCGCCCGCTGCTTCATGTCACCTGCGGGAACGATCAGGCGCTGTCCGGTGAATGCCGTCGAGACCTTCGCGCGGCGAACTGCGGCGAAGGCGGCCTGCTCACGGGCAGTGGGCAGCGTCTCATCACGCTCGGCCCAGCCGCTGCCGATGAAGTTCTTGAAGCCCTCGGAACCGGGCGTCGTCGAGCGGTTCGCATCGCGGCCGCCCTTTTCGCTCTCGGTCGCGGCCGGAGCCGTCGTCTCGGTCGTGGACGTGTCGCTGGTGTTGGCCATGACGACCATTCTCCCACTTCGCGAACTCGGTTCCCTGAGCATGTCGACGGGCTCAGCGAGCGAGGAGCTCAGTCGGCGGCGACGAGCGTCGCGACGACCGGCCGGTGATCGCTGCCCGCGTCGTCGTACCCGTCGAGCACCTCGAACGCCTCGACTCTCCAGTTCGGGGTCGCCATCACGTGGTCGATCGGGCTGCCGAAGAACGGCGGTACAGCGGTGGGCCAGGTGCCGATGCCCGCGGCACCGGCCTCGACCGCGGCATCCGAGCACCGGCCCATGTCGCCGCCGTCGATACCGTGACCGGCGAAGTGATCGACTGTGGCGTTGAAGTCGCCCGCCATGATGACATTCTCGCCGGCGCACTGCTCGGCGAGCCAGTCGAGGTCGCTGCGCCAGTTGCGCAGTTCCCATCGGATCGGTGCGACGGCGTGAACGGCGACGATGCGGGGTCCGTCGCCGCTCACCGGGTCGGCGACGACGCTCGGCAGGGTGTTCGTGTTGCCGGGCGGGCCGGGAACATCGGCCGAGACGACGTCGTAGTCGCCGAGGTCGGGGCTGATCAGGATGGTCGTCGAGCGCGCCTTCGCGACGTCGTCGTACGCGAGCGTGTGCACCCACATCGGGCTGCCGCCCTCGCGCATCTCGATCGCCACCTCTTCGCCGAGCGGGTCGGTCGTCTCGGGCAGCACGACGATATCGGCGCCGCGCTCGATCGCGAGATCGGCGATCGTCGACGCCTCGAGCACCTCGCCGAGCGTGTTCCACGAAAGCACCGTCACCGTGTCGGGGCCGGACTCGGTGCTCGAACCGCCGAAGCCGCGCGAGGTCAGCACTGCGACGTTGCCCGCGGCGAAGAGCGCGAACACCGCGGCCATGGCGAATGCGAAGACGCGCAACGGCCGTGCGAGCGCGAGCAACAGGAACACGACCAGTGCGACGACGCCACCAGCGGCAGCCGTGCCGCGAAGTGCGACGACGTGTGTCGCCACCCACTGGTTCTGCAGACCGAAGCCCTGCGGCCAGAGGAGGATGAGCGCCACGACGGCGGTGCCGAGCACGATGGCCCAGCCGAGGATGCGGGGGAGCATTCCATCCACCCTAGGCGAGCGCGCATGCTCGGCGCCGGGCAACGCGCTGCCGATCGGCTGGGAGTCCCCGGTGAGACCGGTCACCGACGGGCCACGGATAGCATGGCAGGATGCCAGAACCCACCGTCGTCGTCGCGGGCGAAGCCGACCTGCACACGCACTCGACGGTCTCCGACGGCACCGAAGCCCCCGCCGAGCTCATGCGGCAGGCGGCTCGCGCCGGCCTCTGGGGCATCGCACTGACCGACCACGATTCGTCCAGCGGCTGGGCAGAAGCGGCGGCCGCCGTGCCCGAGACGGGCGTCGCGCTCATCCCCGGCATGGAGCTCTCAACCCGCGAGGGCTACACGAGCGTGCACATGCTCGCCTACCTCATCGATCCGTTCGACGAGGCGCTGCTCGCCGAGACAGCTCGCATCCGGGAGTCGCGCATGACGCGCGCCGAAGCGATCGTACGCAGCATCGGGCGTGACTACGCCCTCACCTGGGACGACGTGCTCGCCCAGACCGCCGCAGGCACGACGATCGGCCGCCCGCACATCGCCGACGCACTCGTGGCCCGAGGTCACGTCGCCACCCGCTCCGCGGCGTTCGACGGCATCCTGCATCCGCGCGCGGGCTACGCCCAGCCGCACTACGCACCCGATCCGCTGACTGGGGTGCGCCTCATCCGCGCCGCCGGCGGCGTGCCCGTGCTCGCACACCCCGGCACGCGCGGCGCTGAGCGGGTGATCCCGCCCGCGCGGCTCGAGCAGCTCGTCGAGGCCGGTCTCTTCGGGCTCGAGATCGACCACCCCGAGAATCGCGACGACGCGAAGCCCCGGCTGCGCGAACTCGCCGCGCGGTTCGGGCTCCGGGTGACGGGCTCCAGCGACTATCACGGCACCGGCAAGCCCAACCGGCTCGGCGAGTGCCGCACGGCCCCCGACGTCGTCGAGGCGATCATCGCCGATGCTCGCGGTTCGGCCCCCGTGCTGCCGTAACGCAGTGCCGTGACCACCACCGCGGCCGATCACCTCTGTCGGGCCAGGTCCGCCCGGCGCGTGTGGCGAAAGCGTGGTGCGCCTCAGAGCACGAAGAGCGGATGCCTCGTGGCATCCGCTCTTCGGGTCGTCTTGAATTCGAGTCGGGCCCGGTGACGCGGCCGAAGACAGGTTGCTGTGCAATCAGGCCTGCGGAGCAGTGCCACCCGTGCGAGGCGCGCGACGACGGCGACGACGCTGCGGAGCCGCGTTGCCGTCGTGGTGCTCGTGACCCTTGCCGTCGTGCGTGCCCGTGCCGGGCTCCTTGACGGCGACTTCGGCCGAGGATGCCTCGGGCGCTGCGGCTGCGGACTCGGTCGGCGCCGCGGTTTCGCCGGCGGCCTTACCGCCGCGGGTGCGACTGCGGGTGCGGTTCCGGGGTGCGCGCTCCGCTGCGGCATCCGACCGCTCTGAGCGGCCTTCTGCGCGCCCCTCAGAACGGCTTTCAGAACGACCCTCGCTGCGACCGGCCGTCGCAGAGCGGGTCGGTGCGGCAACCGCGGAGGCGGGCTTCAATCGACCCTTGGTGCCGGCCGGGATGTCGAGGTCGTGGAACAGGTGCGGGCTCGACGAGTACGTCTCGGTGGGCTCGGGCTGGCCGAACTCGAGGGCGCGGTTGATGAGCGCCCACTTGTGCAGGTCGTCCCAGTCGACGAAGGTCACGGCGATGCCGGTCTTGCCCGCGCGGCCGGTGCGGCCCACGCGGTGCAGGTACGCCTTGTCGTCGTCGGGGATCGTGTGGTTGATGACGTGCGTCACGTCATCGACGTCGATGCCTCGAGCCGCGACATCCGTGGCGATGAGCACGTCTTTCTTGCCGGCCTTGAACGCGGCCATCGCACGCTCGCGCTGGTCTTGGTTCAGGTCGCCGTGCACGGCAGCGGCGTTGAAGCCGCGGTCGTTCAACTCTTCGACGAGCTTGGCCGCTGCGCGCTTCGTGCGTGTGAAGATGATCGTCTTGCCGCGGCCCTCGGACTGGAGGATGCGGGCGATCACCTCGTCTTTGTCGAGCGAGTGCGCCCGGTAGACGAGGTGCTTGATGTTCGCCTGGGTGAGGCCCTCATCGGGATCGGTCGCCCGGATGTGGATCGGGCGGGTCATGAACCGGCGAGCGAGCGCGACGATCGGGCCGGGCATCGTGGCGGAGAACAACATCGTGTGCCGGGTCGGCGGCGTCTGGGCGACGAGCTTCTCGATGTCGGCGAGGAAGCCGAGGTCGAGCATCTTGTCGGCCTCGTCGAGCACGAGTTCGCTGACGTTCTTGAGCGAGAGCAGGCGCTGCGAGGCGAGGTCGAGCAGACGCCCGGGGGTGCCCACGACGATCTGCGCGCCGGCTTTGAGCTGTTCGATCTGACCTTCGTACGCCTTGCCGCCGTAGATCGACACGATCTTCGTCGGGCGGTTGGATGTCGCGAGCTCGAGGTCTTCGGTGACCTGCACGCACAGCTCGCGAGTCGGCACGACGACGAGCGCTTGAACGCCGCCCTCGGGGTCGTCGCCGAGGCGCTGGATGATCGGCAGGCCGAACCCGAAGGTCTTTCCCGTGCCGGTCTTGGCCTGGCCGATGATGTCTTGGCCGGCGAGGGCGAGGGGGATGGTCTGTTCCTGGATGGGGAAGGCATCGATGATGCCCTTCCCGGCGAGGGCGTCGACGATATCGGACGCGACGCCGAGGTCGGTGAAAGTGGTCAAAAGTCTGCCTGTTCGTGTTGCTCGAGGTGGCGGTCGGAGATGCGCCCTGTTCTCAACCCCAGGCGCACGGCTGCGGATCCATCGCCCGCATGCACCTTCTACCCTATCCGAGACTGTCTGAGTGCCTCGGATGGGTTGTGAGCGCGGGCTGTCTGCGTGGTCTTCTGGATCCGAGACTGTCTGAGTGCCTCGGATAGGCTGTCTGCGTGGTCCTCTGGTCGAAGCGGCGCATCCCGCGCCCCGAACTGCCGCGGCTGCGCCCGCGGGTCGCGCCGACCGATCTCGCACGAGTCGATTTCACCGAACTCGTGCCCGAGCCCGTGCCGTTCCTCGGCCAGGCCGCATACATTCAGCTCGAGTTCTTCGAGTCTCTCGCGAGGTCGGTGGCCACGGCGCCGACCCTGCCGTCGAAAGAGGGACTCAGTCGCGCGGCGGGCATCGCGTTGCGCAAGCATCACGCGCTCATCGCCGAGATCCGTCGACTCGATGTGGAGCCCGACGACGTGATGGCGCCGTTCGCGCCCGCGGCCGACCGGTTCCGCCAGGCGAGCGCAGGGGCCGACTGGTACGAGCTGCTGCTCGGCATCCATGTCACCTCGGGAATGCTCGATGACTACTTCTCGCGACTGGCCGAGGGGCTTCCGGCAGACCTCGCTTCGCGAGCGCGCGCGATCCTCGCCGAGGAGGTTTCGGGTGCTGTGCTGCACGAAGAGCTTCGCGCAGCGATCGAGGCCGAACCCGGGTTGGCCGACCGCCTGGCGCTCTGGGGTCGGAGCCTCGTCGGCGACACCCTGCTGATCGCCCGCTCCGCGCTTCGCGCAACGGACTCGGCGGCTCGCGGTTCCGACGTCGAACCGGTCTTCACCGAACTGATCGCTGCGCATACGCGTCGCATGGACGCGCTCGGTCTGACGGCCTGAGCTCGACTGCGCGTCAGGCGCGCACGACGCCAGGGCGGGAGAGACGCTCGAAGAGCGCGGCATCCGCTCGCTCACGTCGCGGGGAGATGAGGTACAGGAACGCTGCAGGCACGAGGGCGGCCGCGACGAGCGAGACGACCCAGATCCAGCCGCCGTCCCACGCCCAGCCCAGCCAGGTCAGGGCCACCCACACGACCGCAGCGACCGCCGCTCCGATCGCGGGGCCCACTGCGACGCCGCGGAGGTGCCGCAGCGGGAGCACGAACTGTGCAGCCAGACCGAGGATGGCACCGCCCACGACGACGAAGATGAGTTCCATGTCAGGCGACGAACCCGACGCGACGCGACTCCTCTGAACCGATCTCGACATATGCGAGTGCGGCTGCGGGCACGACGTAGAGCGTGCCCTTGTCGTCGGTCAGCTTCAACAGCGCCGACTGACCCGCGAGAGCGGCGGCGACCGCCTGCTCGACCTCGGCCGATGATTGCGAGGTCTCGAAACCGAGTTCACGGGGGGAGTTCTGAATACCGATGCGAACGTCCACTGTGCGCCTTTCTCCTGTTGCTCAAACACTACGACACCGGCTGGCCGGGCCCGTGCCCGTTCACTGTCGGCGGAACCCGTTACCGTTGCCCACATGCAGGCCACCGCGACATCCGCAGCACCACTCCCGAGCATCGTCGATGGCGAGCACGCAGCGGTGTTCGGGGCTCCCGGCAGCGGCAAGACGACTTTTGCGATCGAGCTCGTCGCCGACCGTGTCGAGCGGCTCGGGTACGCCACCGACGAGGTGCTCGTGATCTCGGCGACACGTGTCGCCGCGACCTCGCTGCGCGATCGGCTCGCGGTGCGCCTCGGCATCACGACGAGAGGTCCGCTCGCCCGCACGGCGAACTCCATCGCGTTCCAGCTGGTGCGTGCGTTCACCGGTACATCCGTCACGCTCCTCACGGGCGGCGAGCACGACCAGATCATCGGGGAGCTCATCGACGGCGGCATCCGCGACGGCTTCGGGCCCGAGTGGCCCGACCCGCTGACCCCAGAGGTGCGAGTGCTCCGGGGATTCCGTTCCGAGTTGCGCGACCTGCTCATGCGGGCGGTCGAACACGGTGTCGACGCCGCGGCACTCGCAACGCTCGGCGAGCGTGCCGGCCGGCCCGAGTGGGTCGCCGCCGCTGGCTTCCTCGACGAGTACGACGAGGTGAAGGCGCAGCTGCGGCCGACCCAGTACGACTCCTCAGAGCTCGGTGCGTTCGCGGCGGCGATCGTGAGGCGCAGCATGACGGATGCCTCCGCTGCCGCGGCCCTTGGGGCGCTCGAGCGGGTACGCCTCGTCGTGGTCGACGACGCGCAGGAGGCGACCGAGACGACCGCGGCGCTGCTCGGCGCGTTCGCGGCCCGCGGCGTCGGCGTGGTGGCGCTCGGAGACCCTGACGTGGCATCCAACGGATTCCGCGGCGGGCGGGCCGAGCTGCTCGGCTCACTCGGCTCGGTGCTCGGCGGCGAGTCCGTGCGCCGCGTCGAGTTGCCTGTCGTGCACCGGGGTCGACCCGAGCTGCGTGCGATCGTCCAGTCGGTGAGCCAGCACATCGGAACGGCCCTCGGCGGCACGCATCGCACGGCCGAGCGTCACGCGGCGATCGAGCCCGACCCGCTCGCCGCGGTGCTCGGCATCGAGGTGTCGTCGCACGCTGCCGAGTGCCAGGCCGTTGCGGCCGTGTTGCGAGAGCGTCATCTGCTCGACGGCGTGCCGTGGTCGTCGATGGCAGTGGTGCTGCGCTCCGGCGGCGATGTGCCGGCGTTCGAGCGCGGGCTCGCGCTCGCGGATGTTCCCACCGCCGGCAGCGCCGTGCGAACGGCCCTCCGCGACGCGCCAGCGGCTGCCGCGTTGCTTGCCGCGACGTCTCTGGTGCTCGATCGCGAACCGCTCACGCTCGAACTCGCGGTCACCGTGCTCACGGGGCCGCTCGGCCGGCTCGACAGCGTCGGCCTCCGCCGGCTCCGGCTCGCACTGCGGCATGAAGAGCTCGCGGTCGACGGCTCGCGCACGGCCGACGAACTCCTCGTCGAGGCACTCGAGGTACCCGGCGGCTTCGAGACGATCGACGCGGCCCCGGCACGACGGGCGGCACGCCTGGCCAAGCTCCTCTCGACCGCTCGCGGCGTCGCGCAGCGCGGCGGCACGATCGAAGAGGTGCTGTGGTCGCTCTGGGAGGGCAGCGGCCTGCCCACCGAGTGGGGCGCCCAGGCGGCCGGCACGGGCGTGCTGGCAGAAGAGGCCAACCGTTCGCTCGACGCGGCCGTCGCCCTGTTCGCCGCCGCCCAGCGCTTCGTGGAACGCGAGCCGGATGCTCCGGCCGTGCGCTTCGTCGATGAGGTGCTCGCGAGCGAACTGCCCGAAGACTCGCTCGCGCCGCAACGCTCGGCGGAGACCGTGCTCGTGACCACTCCGCCCGCCGTCATCGGCCGGGAGTTCGACGTCGTCGTCATCGCGGGGCTGCAAGACGGAGTGTGGCCGAACCTGCGCCCTCGGGGCACGCTCCTCCATGCGGCGCTCGTGCCGCGGGTGGTCGCTGCTGCGCGCGCCGGCGCTCCGCTCCCGACACCCGAGACGGTCGCCGAGGCGCGCGCCTCGGTGCGCGGCGACGAACTGCGGTTGTTCGTGCTCGCCGCTTCGCGAGCGAACCGGCAACTCGTGCTGAGCTGCACCGCCAACGACGATGAGCAGCCGTCGATGCTCATGGGGTACGCGACCGAACGCATCAAGGCCGCCCGGCGGCGCCCCCTGCACTTGCGCGGACTCGTCGGCGCGCTGCGCGAAGAGGCGACGAGCGCAGTGCCGGGCGCGGCAACGGGCGAGGTGTCGGCGGCGCTAGCGCTCCTCGCCGAGCAGGGGGTACCCGGCGCGCACCCCGACGAGTGGTACGGACTCGCCGAGCCCTCGACGACGGCGCCACTCGTCGATCTCGACGGCGACCCCGAGGCGCTCGTCGCCGTCTCGCCGTCGCAGATCGACCGCGCTGAAGAGTCGCCGCTCGGCTGGTTCATCGACCATGTCGCCTCCCCGCCATCGGGGCTCGCCGCCTCGATCGGCACGATCGTGCATGCCGTCGTCGAAGAGGCGGGTGCCCGTGACGACGGCGACACGAGTGTCGAGACGCTCTGGGCGGCCGTCGAGGAGCGCTGGCGCGAGTTGCGGTTCGAGGCCGGCTGGGTGGCCGAGCGCGAACGTCGCGGCGCGCGACGCATGGCCGAAGGAGCATCCGATTACCTCGGCAACTTCACCGACGACGGCAAGGTGCTGCTGGGCGCCGAGGGCCGATTCACGCTCATCGTCGATCGCGTGCGCATTTCGGGCACCATCGACCGGGTCGAGGCGTCACCCGACGGCACCACGGTGATCGTCGACCTGAAGACCGGCCGCACGCCGCCCTCGGCGGCGGAGACCGCAGCCCACCCGCAGCTCGCCGCGTACCAGCTGGCCGCTCGGGCCGGGGAGCTGCCCGGCGCCGGCACTCACGGGGGTGCGAAACTCGTCTACCTCGCGAAGCCGACCCGCGGCATGGCCTTCACCGAACGAGCGCAGCAACCGTTCGACGACGATGCAGAGGCGGAGTTCCGAGACCGGCTCGGGGCCGTAGCGCGCACGATGGCGGGCAGCGAGTTCGAGGGACCGGCCGAACTGGGCTACCGCTCGCGCTTCGGCGGCTGGCAGTACCGGGTGCACCTCGTGCCGGCGGTCTCGGCGTGATCGACGCCGCCGACATCGCCGCACGTCTCGGCCTGCACGCGCCCACCGCCGAGCAGCGCGCGGTCATCGAAGCCGATCCGCAGGGGCAGAGCATCGTTGTTGCCGGCGCGGGCAGCGGCAAGACCGAGACGATGGCGAACCGCGTGGTCTGGCTCCTCGCCAATTCCCACGTCGCCGTACCCGAGGTGCTCGGCCTCACTTTTACACGCAAGGCGGCAGGGGAGCTCGCCGAGCGCATCCGGGAGCGCATCGCGCAACTCGTCTCGCTGGGCATTGCAGAGGTGTCTCTCGATCCGCTCGAGTCCGCCTCGGTGGGCACGTACAACGCCTTCGCGAGCGCGATCTACCGCGAGCACGCCATGCTCATCGGTCGAGAACCCGACGCCGCCGTGCTCGGCGAGGCATCCGCGTGGCAGCTCGCGCGCTCGGTTGTCGCGGCGTCGGCCGACCCGCGACTCGTCGAACTCGACGCCTCGCTCGACAAAGTCACGGCGGCGGTGCTCGCACTCAGCCGGGCGCTCGCCGAGAACGTCGTCGACAGCCGCGATGTTCGCGCAATGACCCGCGATTTCCTCGCAATGCAGGGGCTGCCCATCGAGGCTCCGCGCAAGCGCACCGACTTCACCTCGTTCGTCGACGCGCTCGGCGTCGTCGGCGCACTGCCGCCGATGCTCGAACTCGCCGACGCGTACTCAGCGGCGAAGCAGCAGAAGGGCTTCGTCGAGTTCTCCGACCAGGTGGCGCTCGCCCTCGCGATCTGCGAGGGGCACCCAGAGGTGGTCGCCGAGCATCGCGAGCGGTACCGCACCGTGCTCCTCGACGAGTACCAAGACACGAGTGTCGTTCAGACCCGGCTGCTCGCCACGCTGTTCGGCGGGCACGCCGTGATGGCGGTGGGCGACCCCGACCAGTCGATCTACGGATGGCGCGGGGCGAGCGCCGCGAACCTCGCACGCTTCGGGCCCGACTTCGCGGTCGCCGGTGACGCCGCCGTGTACGACCTCTCCACGAGCTGGCGCAATCCGCGGGTCGTGCTCGACGCGGCGAACACGCTCATCCAGCCGCTCGATGCCGGCATCCCGAAGGCGCCGCTGGGTGCGTCGCCGTTCGCACAGCCGGGGCGACTGGATGCCGCGTGGGCGGAGACCATCGAGCACGAGGCCGAACTCGTGGCGACGTGGTTCCACGAGCGACTCGGGCGCGGCCCGAACGGCGGCCCGCGTGAGGGAGCCCGGAGTGGGGCGCTGCTCTGTCGCACCTTCGCCAACGTCGGCGTCTTCACGGCGGCGCTGCGGGCGAAAGGGGTTCCGGTGCACGTGCTCGGCATGGCGGGCCTCCTCGATCAGCCCGTGATCGCCGACCTCGTCTGCGTGCTCCGGGTACTCAACGACCCGACGGCGGGCTCAGAGCTCGTGCGAGTACTCGGTGGTGCCCGCTGGCGCATCGGATCCGCCGATCTCGCTGCGCTGCACGGGCTTGCGAAGTGGCTCGCCGACCGCGACCTCGCCACCCGACGGCTCGGCGACGAGGTGCGAGCGGGGCTTCGCGCCTCAATCGCGCCCGACGAGTCGCCGTCGATCGTCGACGCTCTCGACTTCCTGCTCGTGGCACCCGACTCGCACTCCGCGCTCGCCCGGTTCAGCGACGTGGGGCTTGCGCGCATGCGTCGGGCCGGTGCGCAGCTCCAGTCGCTGAGACGGCGCGCAGGGCTCGGCCTCATCGACTTCGTCAGCCTCGTGCAGCAGGAAATGCTGCTCGACATCGAGGTCGCGGCCAATGCCGCGCAGCCCCTCGGTGCACCGAGCCTCGAGGCGTTCGACGAACTGCTCGCCGGATTCGCGGAGGTCTCGGAGCACCCCACACTCGGCGCGTTCCTGGGCTGGCTCACCGAAGCCGAGCAGCGCGACCGGCTCGCGCCCCGGCAAGACGAACCCGAGCCGGGCGCCGTGCAGGTGCTCTCGATCCACGGATCGAAGGGCCTCGAGTGGGACGTCGTGGCGATACCGCGCATGGTCGACGACGAGTTGCCGTCCAAGCCTCGATCTTCGAAAGGATGGCTCGCCTTCGGCGAGTTGCCCAACGAGTTCAAGGGCGACGCCGATGAGCTGCCCGAGCTGGCGTGGCGAGGCTCGCAGAGCCAGGCGGACTTCGACCGTGCGGTCACCGCGTTCGCAGCAGAGAATCGCGAGCGTCATGCCGAAGAGGAGCGGCGCCTCGCCTACGTCGCGCTCACTCGCACGCGCAGCGACCTCCTCGTGTCGGGCTCGTGGTGGGCGGGCCAGAAGGCGCCGCGAAAGCCCAGCCCCTTCCTTCGCGAACTCGTGACCGCCGGCGTGCTCGAGGCGAGCGTGTTTCCCGTGGCACCCGAGTCCGATGAGAATCCGCGGTCAGGCTCGACCGAGCGCGTGCGCTGGCCGCTCGACCCGCTGGGTACTCGTCGGCACGCCGTCACCGCGGCGGCGACCGCGGTGCGCGCCGCGGCCGAACGCCCGAGCGGCGAGGGCATCGGCCCGGTTCTGGCCGATCGCATCCGGATGCTCCTCGAAGAGCGCCGCCTCCGCGCCGAGGGACTCGCGAACGCCGAGGTGCCCGTGCGCGTGCCGGCATCCCGGTTCAAGGACTACGTCGACGACCCTGTTGCCGTCGCCGCGCAGCTGCGCAGGCCGATGCCGCAGCGCCCGTTCCGGGCCACCCGCATCGGCACCCTGTTCCACCAGTGGGTCGAGCAGCGGTCGACGGGCGAGTTCGAGACTGCGGCGATCGATGCGCTCGACGGTCTCGATGCCTTCGCCGAGCTCGACGCGACCCGTGACCGTGGCGTCACCGACGCCTCACCCGAGCGGCTGCGCACACTGCAGACGACCTTCGAGGCGTCCGAGTGGGGCGGCCGCAAGCCGTCCGCCGTCGAGATCGAGCTGCATCTGCCGATCGGTGACAACGTCTTCGTCTGCAAGCTCGACGCGGTCTACGAGGTGGCGCCCTCGAGCGAACTCGGGCGTCGCGGCATCCGCTACCAGGTCGTCGACTGGAAGACGGGCAAGGCGCCGCGTGACGCGCACGACCTCGAGCTGAAGCAGACGCAGCTCGCGCTCTACCGACTCGCGTACGCCAACTGGGCCGGCATCGAGCCCGGGCAGATCGACGCCGTGTTCTACTTCGTCGAAGACGACCGGGTCATCCGGCCCGATGCGATCTACGACGAAGCGGCGTTGCGACGCGCGTGGGCGTCGGTCGCGGCATCCGGAGCGGCTCCGACGTCGGTGGCGGCCTCGCCGTCTCGCTGAGGTGCTGCGCCACCTTCACTCTCGGGCGTTGCGTCACCCCAGTCCGAGAGATCGAGCGGAATCGGGGCGGTGGCGTCGAACGGTGCGGTGTCGCGTTCGCCCGCCTCGCGACGTTCGAGTTCTGAGAAGTCGTAGCTGTCGGTCAGGAGGCTCGCCCCGCCTTCGCGCGGCAGAGTCTCCCGCGGCGTTTCGTCGAGGAGTCGCTCGACGTCGCCGACCGTGAGGATCGGGCCGGTCTCGGGCGAGAGGGGCTCGCTCGAGCGATCGTGCACGCTCTCGACGAGCCCGTCGAGCAGCGCGACGGCGTCGGTGATGATGGCATCGTCGCGCACTTCGACACCGTGCAGCAGCCACCTCGCGAGCTCCAGCTCGCCGTAGAGCAGCGCGCGCTGCGGCAGGTGCGCGTCGGCGCCGCCATCGCGCGCGCCGAAGTAGCCGTCGAGGGCGCGCTCGGCTGCGGTCCCTCGCGAGGTGAGCAGCCAGTGCATATCGCGTGCCGGGTCGCCCTGGGCGAGCGCCGACCACCCGATGAGGCCGGTCACCGTCTCGCCGTCGACGAGCAGCGAGTCGGCGGCGAGTGCCCCGTTGATGACGGTAGGGCGGAAGCGCCAGAGGGAGGCGTCGTCGGTCGCTTCCTCCCAGCGTCGCAGCAGGGCGGCGGGCAGGTGGCCGGTGTCAGCGGCGCGATCGATGACGTCGACGACGGCGTCATGCGCTTCGTCGGCGGTCTGCCGCGGCAGGCCGGCGTCGGCGATGAACGCGCTCGGCAGGTTGTGCACCGCGGCGAGGGCGAGGCCGACCGAGGTGGCGATGCCGTCGTGCTCGGTGAGCTCGTCAGCAGTTCGAGCAGCTCCGGGCACGTAGCTCGTGACGACCGCACGGGTGCCGTCGATCGGTGCTTGGCCGACCACTTCGGGAACGCCGAACGGCATGAGCGAGCGGATGCCGTGGGTGAGCGCACGGAGCGCGACGAGATCGGCCGACTGCTCGGATTCGGCGGCTTGCGATCGTGGAATCCGCAGCACCAGCAGACGATCGTCGGTGCTCCGGAGGAGTACGGCGTCGAACGCGCCGTGACTCTTCCGAGTGTGCGAACGAACCGCTCGCACCTCGAGACCGGGCACCGCCGCCGTGGCCAACGCGGCTAGAGTGAGTGGAGATCTGGCCATGGCACACAGCTTAAGCAGGCAATCGCGGCTGTGGGCGACCGCCACGCCTTCCGGCCGACTCCGACTCCGAACCGGGCATCGAGAGGTGGCATGTGACCGAACCGACATCGCCGGTGTTCGCGCGTTCGACGATCGACCGGGATGCCGCGTCGCGGGCCGATCCAGGGCTCGAGGCGTCGCTCGATGCCGACCCCGAGACCCGCGTCATCGCCGTGCACCGAGGCCGCGCCCTCATCGCCGAGCGGGTCGAAGGTTCGGCGCCGGCGCTGCAGCTGGCAGGCCCCACGGGCATGCCGTCGCCCCTGCTGCGCTGTTATCTTGGCCGCGAGGCAGGCGTCAGGTTCGAGCTGCGGGTCTTCGACGAGGATGCCGCGGGCATCATCGAACCCGAAAGTGCACGCTGGCAGGGCCTGCGTGACGCGGCGCCGGTGCTCGGCGAACGGGATGCGAGCCTCTTCGTCGAGGCGCTGGCGCTCGCCAACTGGCATGAGCGGCACGTGCGGTGTCCCCGATGCGGGGCGGAGACCGAGAGCGTGCAGGCGGGCTGGTCCAGGCGCTGCAGCGCCGAAGGCAGCCAGCACTTCCCGCGTACCGATCCGGCCGTGATCGTGCTCGTGACCGACGACGACGACCGGGTGCTGCTCGGCTCGAACGCGCTCTGGGCGCAGCACAGGTTCTCGCTGCTCGCGGGCTTCGTCGAGCCCGGCGAGACGCTCGAGGCCGCCGTCATCCGTGAGATCCAGGAGGAAGCCGGCATCGAGGTCGATCGGGTCGAGTACGTCGCATCCCAGCCGTGGCCGTTCCCCGCGAGCCTCATGCTCGGCTTCAGTGCGCGGGTGGCGCCGTCGGTCGCCCCGTCGTCGGCGGTGCCCGATGGCGAGGAGATCCTCGAGCTGCGCTGGTTCACGCGCGGCGAACTCGCTGCCGCGCGTGCCGACATCGGCCTGCCGGGCGAGACCTCGATCGCACGATGGTTGCTCGAGCGCTGGTACGGCGGCCCCCTCGACCCCGAGGGGATCGGGCCCGCATGGTCGACATCGTGACCACGGCATCCGACCCGCTGCTCGATGCGCTCGACGACGAGCAGCGCGTCGCGGCCGAGGCCCTGCTCGGCCCGGTGTGCGTGCTCGCGGGCGCCGGCACGGGCAAGACGCGGGCGATCACGCACCGCATCGCCTACGGGGTGGCGTCGGGCGCCTACGACCCCGCGCGCGTGATGGCGCTCACCTTCACGTCGCGAGCTGCCGCCGAGCTGCGGGCGCGGCTTCGGGCGCTCGGTGCAGGCGGGGTGCAGGCGCGCACGTTCCACGCGGCTGCGCTGGCGCAGTTGAACCACTTCTGGCCCATCGTCGTCGGCGGGGGTGCGCCGCGGGTGCTCGAGTACAAGGGCCGATTGCTCGGCCAGGCCGCCGAACGCGCACGAGTCCGAGTCGACGCGGCGACGCTGCGCGATGTCGCGGCTGAGATCGAGTGGCGCAAGGTCGCCTGCGTCGGACCCGACGCGTACACGGCGCGGCTCGCCGCCCGTGGCGCTCCCGGCGATCTCACGTCGGAGCAGTTCCTCGCCGTCGTCGACGCCTATGAGTCACTGAAAGACGAGCGGCGCATGCTCGACTTCGAAGACGTGCTGCTCGCGACGGCGGGCATGATCGAGTCCGAGGCATCCGTGGCCATGCATGTGCGCGAGAGCTATCGGCACTTCATCGTCGACGAGTATCAAGACGTCTCGCCTGCCCAGCAGCAGTTGCTCGACCTCTGGCTCGGAGGCCGCCGCGATCTGTGCGTCGTGGGCGACGCGAGCCAGACGATCTACTCGTTCGCCGGTGCGAGCGCCGACTACCTGCTCGACTTCGAGCGGCGGTTCGAGGGCGCGACTGTCGTGCGCCTCGAGCGCAATTACCGGTCGACGGCGGCGATCATCGACGTCGCGAACCGGCTCATGCGCGGTCGTGCCGGTGCCCTCCGGCTCGAGGCGGTCACCGGCGAAGCGGATGCGCCGGCCCCGGCCCTGGCGCCGGCGGCGACCGCCGAACCGACGATCGTCGAGTACGCCGACGACCTCGCCGAGGCGCGTGGCGTCGCGACTCGCATTCGGGCACGTATCGATGCGGCCATCCCGCCCGAGTCGATCGCGGTGCTCATGCGCGTGAACTCTCAGTCGGCGATCCTCGAGCGCGCGCTCGAGGAGGTCGGCGTCGGGTCGCGGGTGCGCGGCGCCGCGCGGTTCTTCGACCAGCCCGAGGTGCGCGAGGCGGTGCACGCATTGCGCGCGGCGGCACTCACGATCGCGGGCGAGCCGCTGTTCAAGTCCGTCAGCGATGTGTTGCGCGCGCTCGGCTGGACCGCACAGGCTCCCGACGGGCCCGGCGCGGTGCGCGCCCGCTGGGAGTCGCTGAACGCGATCGCCCGGCTCGTCGACGACGCGCCTGCGGGCACCACGTTCCGCACCTTCGCCGACGAGCTGCGCGCCCGCGCCGAGGCGCAGCACGAGCCGACGGTCGCCGCCGTGACGCTCGCGACCCTGCACTCAGCCAAGGGCCTGGAGTGGAACGAGGTGTACATCGTCGGCCTCACCGAAGGCATGCTCCCGATCGCATATGCGAAGGGGCTCGAGGCGATCGACGAGGAGCGGCGGTTGCTGTACGTCGGCATCACGCGGGCACGGCAGCGCCTCGAGCTGAGCTGGCCGCGGCAGGGCGGCGGATATCGAGGCGAACGGGAGCCGTCACGGTTCCTGCAGGAGCTCGGCACCCGCACTCGGGATGCGCCGGGTGGTGCGTCTGCTGCACGCGGGCGCCGGGCTGCGCGAGCCTGAGCGAGGCGTCGCGCAGTCGCTCGAGCCCGTGCGAGAGTCGATCATCGACGAGGGATGCCGCCAGTGCGGCGGCATCGTGCGCCGCCCGCGGCGTGCAGCTCGCCGCCGGCCGACCCGCGAGTTGGGCTGCGACCACCGGCCACGCCGTGTCTTGGTCGCGCCGTGCGAGGTCGAGGCAGCGCAGGCACGGGCCGCGGCCGGGCTCGACGAGCGGACCGACGCGCGTGCCCGCATCGTCGAAGACGACGGCGAGGTGGGGTACGTCGCCGCGCAGCCAGGGCAGGTGCCTGGCGGGGGAGATCACCCACGGGGCGACGATGACGGCGAGTGCGATGGGGGCGGGGTCGGCTGCGGCAGCGGCCTCGTCGGCGGGCAGCGTCTCGTAGTCGAGGGCGGCGAGGTTCGCCGCGAGCAGGCGCGAGATGGCCGGTGGCGCGTCGAGGGCGACCAGGCGCGACGAGCGAGCGGATGCCGCGGCATCCGCTCGTTCCGGCGCGGGAGCCGATGCGGTGTCTGCGGTCGTCTCGTGCGCGGTCTCGGGTGCTGCCTCGAACGTCGGCGCGAGCACGTCGAGCAGCGTCCGCACGTCGTGCGGCGAACCTCCGAGCCCCCCACCGATCGTCTGCAGCGTGCGCACCGAGACGCCGTGCCGCAACGCCGTGATCAGTCCGATCTCGAACTCACCCGGCTCGCTCAGCACCACGCGCGGCGTGGCTCCGAGCTGCAGCTCGGTCGGCGTGCGCCACACGAGGGGGAGGTTCGGATCGATGCGCGGTGACATGCCGAGAGCTTGCCCGAATCGCGCGAGCCACCGCGGAATTCCTCCACAGGCTGGGCCCGAAACGGCCTGCCGCTGCCACTCAGGCGGTCGGCTCCTCGCCGTCTTCGCCCGGCGCCGCCGGCGTCTCACCGCGGAGGAGCTGCTCGAGCGCCTGGTCGAACTCGTCGTCGGCTTCGGCCTCGGCCGTGTCGGTGCCGGTGAGGCGCGCGACGAGGCGAGCCGGGTCGTCGAGGTCTTCCGAGGTCGGCAGGAGGTCGGGGTGGGCCCAGAGCGCGTCTCGCGCCTCGACGCCGACGGCATCCGTGACGGCCCGCCACATGGCGGTCGCGTCGCGAAGGCGGCGGGGGCGCAGCTCGAGGCCGACGAGCGTCGCGAACGCGGACTCAGCCGGACCGCCTGAGGCGCGACGACGACGGATCGACTCCGCGATCGCGTCGGACTTCGGCAGTCGCCCGGTCGCATCGGCCGTGGCCGCGTCGACCCAGCCCTCGACGAGGGCGAGCATCGTCTCGAGCCGCGCGAGCGCGGCCTGCTGCGGTTCGCTCTTCGCCCGGATGAGGGCGCCGTTGACGACGGCGTTGCGGAGTTCTTCGGTGTTCGAGGGGTCGAACCCCTCGGCGAGCTCTTCGAGCCGCTCGGTGTCGATGTCGATGCCGCGGGCGAAGGCCGTGATCGCGGTGATCAGGTGGAGGCGCAACCACCGTGCGTGCCGGAAGAGCCGCGCGTGCGCGAGTTCGCGTACGGCGAGGTAGAGCTCGACCTGGTCGGTCGGAATGTCGAGGTCTTCGCCGAAGGCCGCCGCGTTCTGCGGCAGGATCGCTGCACGTCCGTCGTCGAGGAGCGGAATGCCGATGTCGCCGCCTGAGACGACCTCGGTTGCGAGCTGGCCGACGACCTGCCCGAGCTGCATGGCGAAGAGCGCACCGCCGATGCCGCGCATCATGCGACTCGCGCCCTCGATCATCTGCCGCATCTCTTCGGGCGCCTGCTCGCTCATGACGCGGGTCAGCGCATCGGAGATGGAGAGCGCGACGGGCTCGGCCAGTTGCGACCAGATGGGCATCGTCGCGGTGACCCATGCACGTCGGGTGAGCAGCTCGGGGGTGCCGGGCAGTGCGCCGAAATCGACTGCCTCATCGAGCCAGAGGGATGCCACTTGGAATGCCTGGTCGAGTCGGGCGCTCTCTTCGTCGCCGATCTGACGCTGGCCGGTTGCGGCGCGCTCTTCACCCTGGCGAATCGCGACGCTCCAGTCGATGCCGTCGTCGGCGCGGTTCATCGCTTGCTGCAACTGGCCGAACAGCGCCGCGAGGCTCGCCGGGTCGTTGGGCAGACCTGCGGCGCCCGCGAGGCTCGACGGATCGATGCCGCCGGCACCCGAGAGCAGCTCACTGAGCATCTCTCGGAACTCGTCTTCGGGGCTCCGGTCGTCGGGCTCATCATGCCGATCGGCCACTCTCGCCACCTCCCAGTCGCGTTACATCAACCGTAACGCCGCGGCACGGCCGCATGTCTGGGAAATGGCCTAGGCTGGGCGTTCCGGGTGTCCGCCCTTCGCGAACAGCGTCGACCCCGGCGCGTGCAACAGCGACGACCCGTCGCCCCGGAAGGATGATCGGATGGCCCTCTTCTCCGACGAGCCGTCGGCGTCGTCTTCGCCGTCGGCACGCCCCGGCCGCCGTTCGCGCGCCGAACGCATCGGCTGGAGCGCCCTCGCGATCGCGATCGTGATCGGCATCGTCTTCGCGCTGATGCCGTCGCCGTACGTGATCGAGCAGCCCGGCCCCGTCTACGACACCCTCGGCGTGGCCGAGAACGGTGACGACGAAGAAGTTCCGCTCATCGAGATCCCCGATGAGACCACCTACCCCACCGACGGCGAGCTCAATCTGCTCACCGTCTCGATCGTGGGTCGGCCCGGTCAGACGCCGAACTGGCTCGAGGTCATCGCCGCCTGGCTCGACCGCACGCGTTCGGTCGTGCCCGTCGAGGCGATCTTCCCTCCGGGCGTCAGCAACGAAGACCGCGACGCCCAGAACTCGGCCGCGATGGTCGATTCGCAACAAGACGCGATCGCGGCCGCGCTCGTCGAGCTCGGCTACGACTTCCCACGCGAGGTGACGGTCGCCGGTCTCCTCGAGGGCTCGCCGGCCGAGGGCATCATCGAGGAGGGCGACATCATCGTCTCCCTCGACGGCACACCGGTCAACTCGATCGGCGAGCTCCAGGCGGCGGTGGGCGAGCACGGCTCGGATGCTCCTGCGCAGATCGAGCTCGTCCGTGACGGCAGCCCGCTCACCGTCGAGGTGGTCCCCGTCTCCCGAGACGGCGTCGCAGTGCTCGGCGTGGGTGTGCGCATGCACTACGAGTTCCCGATCGATGTCGAATTGCAACTCGACAACGTGGGCGGACCGAGCGCGGGCATGATGTTCGCTCTCGGCATCGTCGACAAACTGACGCCCGATGCGATGACGGGCGGCGAGATCGTCGCGGGCACGGGAACGATCGACTCGTCGGGCGACGTGGGCGCCATCGGCGGCATCCGTCAGAAGCTCTGGGGCGCTGAAAGGGCCGGTGCCGACTGGTTCCTCGCTCCCGAGGCGAACTGCGACGAAGTCGCCGGGCACGTTCCCGATGGACTCACCGTGTTCGCGGTGACGACCCTCGATGAGGCCCGCCAGATCGTCGAAGACCTCGCCGACGGAGAGGTCACGGGCTCGTACCGAGCCTGCCCGGCCGCCTGAACAGCCGATTCCAAGGAACGCGACTCTAGGATGGAGTCTCGATCCCAACCCGACCGAACACGAGGCCGAGAGTGTCAGCACAACCGCACGAACCGAGGACTCAGCGCCGTCGCGCGCCGATCGCCATCACGATCGGTGTGGTGGCAGTTCTCGTCATCGCGTTCTTCGCCTTCGCCGGGGTCTACGCCGACGTGCTCTGGTACGACCAGCTCGGCTTCCTCTCGGTGCTCACCACCGAGTGGGTCGCCCGCATCGTGCTCTTCGCGATCGGCTTCTTCGCCATGGCGCTGCCGGTGTGGGGGTCCATTCAGATCGCGTATCGTTCGCGTCCGGTGTACGCGAAGCTGAATTCACAGCTCGACCGCTACCAAGAGGTCTTCGAGCCCCTGCGCCGGCTCGCGATGTACGGCATCCCCGTGGTGCTCGGCATCTTCGCGGGCGTCTCGGCGTCCAGTCGCTGGGAACTCACCCTCGCGTGGCTGAACCGCACGCCGTTCGGCACGACCGATCCGCAATTCGGCTTCGACGTGGGCTTCTTCGTCTTCGAACTCCCCTTCTTCCGCGCGATCGTGGGCTTCGCCTCGGCCGTCGTGCTGCTCTCGGTGCTGCTCGTCATCGCAACGAACTACCTCTACGGTGCGCTGCGGGTCAGCGGCCGCGAGGTCGTCATCTCGAAGTCCGCCCGCATCCAGATCGCGGTCACCGCGGGTCTCTATCTGCTGCTCCAGGCCGTCAGCATCTGGCTCGACCAGTACGCGACCGTCACCGAGACCGGTTCGCTCTTCACGGGTGCCTCGTATACCGATGTCAATGCGACGATCCCCGGCCGAGGCATCCTCGCAGCCATCGCGGCCGTCGTCGCCATCCTGTTCTTCATCACGGCCATCATCGGCCGTTGGCGTCTGCCACTCGTCGGCACCGCGCTGCTGATCGTTTCCAGCCTCCTCATCGGCTCGCTCTACCCGTGGGTCGTGCAGCGGTTCCAGGTCGACCCGAGCGCTCGCTCGCTCGAAGAGCCGTACATCCAGCGCAATATCGACCTCACTCGGGATGCCTACGGCGTCGCCGACGTCGAAGAGATTCCGTTCGAGGCGAAGACCGATGCCGAGTCCGGCGCGCTGCGTGCGGATGCCGCAACGACGGCGAGCATCCGCCTCATGGATCCGCTCGTGATCTCGCCGGCCTTCCAGCAGCTCGAACAGTTCCGCCAGTACTACCAGTTCCCCGAACAGCTCGACGTCGACCGCTACGAGATCGATGGCGCGACGCAAGACACGGTCGTCGCCGTGCGAGACGTGAAGATCTCGGGCCTCGGTGACGCAGAGACCTGGTTCAACTCGCACCTCGTCTACACGCACGGGTACGGGCTCGTGGCTGCTGCAGGCAACCAGCGCTCAGTCGACGGGCAACCCGTGTTCCTGCAGTCCGGCATCCCGTCATCGGGCGTGCTCGGCGACTTCCAGCCGCGCGTGTACTTCGGAGAGGGCTCGCCGCCCTATTCGATCGTCGGTGCGCCGACGGATGCCAAGCCGATCGAGCTCGACTACCCGTCGGGCACCGAGGGCGCCGATCAGACCCAGACGACGTTCGATGGCAACGGCGGTCCGAAGCTCGACAACGCGTTCACGAAACTCGTCTACGCGCTGAAGTTCCAGTCAGAGCAGATCTTCCTCTCCGACCAGGTCTCGACCGACTCGCAGATCCTCTACGACCGCGAGCCGCTCAAGCGGGTGCAGAAGGTCGCGCCGTACCTGACGCTCGATTCCGACGTCTACCCCTCGGTCGTCGATGGGCGCATCGTGTGGATCGTCGACGGATACACGCTCTCCGACCAGTATCCGTACTCCAACAAGGTCAGCATGAGCGACGCGATCGCCGACAGCGAGGGGCTCGCCCCCACTCTGGCGTTCGACGAGATCAACTACATCCGCAACTCCGTCAAGGCGACGGTCGACGCCTATGACGGCACCGTCAAGCTCTACGCGTGGGACGACGAGGACCCGATCCTCCAGACCTGGCAGAAGGTCTTCCCGACGACGATCGAGCCGATGAGCGAGATGTCGGGCGACCTCATCAGCCACGTGCGCTACCCGTCCGACCTGTTCAAGGTGCAGCGCTCGGTGCTCGGCCGCTACCACGTGACCGAGGCGATCCCGTTCTACTCGCGTGAAGACGCCTGGACGACGCCGAAGGACCCGACCGCCGAGACCGGCAGCACGTTGCTGCAGCCGCCGTACTACTTGACCATGCAGATGCCGGGTCAAGACGCTCCGAGCTACTCGCTGTACTCGACGTTCATCCCTGAGGCGCGCGGCGACCAGAGTCGGAACGTGCTTCGCGGCTACCTTGCGGTGGATGCCGATGCCGGCGACGCCGACGGAAAGCGCGCAGAGGGGTACGGCGACCTGAGACTCCTGACCCTGCCTGAAGACGACAACGTGCCCGGCCCAGGCCAGGTGCAGGCGAAGTTCAACTCCGACCCCACGGTCTCCCAGTCGCTGAACCTGCTGAAGCAGGGGCAATCGAACGTGATCAACGGCAACCTGCTGACGGTGCCGGTGGGCGGCGGCCTGCTGTACGTGCAGCCCGTGTTCGTCGAGTCGACCGGAAACACCAGCTATCCGCTGTTGCAGAAGGTGCTCGTCGCCTTCGGCGACCAGATCGCGTTCCAAGACACGCTCGACCTTGCGCTCGACGTGCTCTTCGGCGGCGATTCCGGCGCAGACGCGGGCGACAACGAGGTGGATCCCGGCGCAGAGCCGACTCCGCCGGCCGAGGGCGATGAGCCCGCCACGCCGGTGACGCCGACCGACGAAGTGCAGGCACTGCTCAACCAGGCGTCGCAGGCGCTGAAGAACAAGCAGGCCGCGCTCGCCGAGGGTGACTGGACGGCGTACGGCGCCGCCGACGCCCAACTTGCCGAGATCATCGCGCAGTTGCTCGTGCTGACCTCGGAGGAGTGACATGGGGGTCGACCTGCGGGGCGGCGAATGGCTCGACGACAACCTCGCGAACTGGGATGAACGCGTCGGCGTGCACGTCGCGTCGGAGTTCTACGACCAGGAGCCGCTGCGCAACGGCGGGGGAGTACTCGACCCGATCACGCGAGCGGCGATCGAGCGCCTCTACCCCGACGGGCTCGAGGGCGTGCGGGTGCTGCATCTGCAGTGCCATTTCGGCTCCGACACGCTCTCGCTCGCAAACCTCGGTGCCACCGTCGTCGGCATAGATTTCTCGCCTTCGGCGATCACGGAGGCCCGCCGAATGGCCGAAGAGCTCGGCCTCTCGGAACGTGCGCGGTTCATCGAGGCGAACGTCTACGACGCGCGTCACATGCTGCCCGAGCCCGAGTCGTTCGACCTGGTCTTCACGACCTGGGGCACCATCATCTGGCTTCCGGATGTCGCGGAGTGGGCGCGCATCGTGTCGTGGTTCCTGAAGCCGGGCGGCCGGTTCTATTTCGCCGACGGGCACCCGGCGGCGCTCGTCTTCGAAGGCGATGGCGCTCCTGGCGGCATGCCGACGTTCGCGTATCCGTATGAGAAGGCCGCGCCCGACGTGATCGACGACTCGAGCGACTATGCCGACCCAGAGGCAGCCCTCGTCAATTCTCGTACGTGGGAGTGGGCGCATCCGCTCAGTGAGGTGTTCGACGCAGTTCACGGCGCCGGCCTCGCCATCGACTCCTTCCAAGAGCACTATCGCGTGCCGTGGCGCATGTTCCCGGCGACGATCGATCTCGGCGAGGGCATGTACGGCTGGCCTGCCGAGCGCTGGCTGCCGTTGTCGTTCGAAATCGTGGCGTCGCCGCAGACGCCCAGGGCCGCGACCGGCAGCTGAGTGCTGCCCGTCGCGGCCGGCCGCGTCGCGAGCTCAGTCGAGCGGGCCCTCGTCTGCGTCGCGGAGTGCGTCGCCCAGCGCGTCGCCGAGCTCGTTGCGGTAGTCACCCGAGAGATCCCACCACATGGCGCCGCCGAAGCCCTGGCTCGCGATCCATTCGGCCTTCGCGGTGACGGACTTCGGGTCGTCGAGGCTCCACCACTCGCCGGTGGCCGCATCGAATCGCCATGAAGCGCCGAGGGCGGGGTCGAAGTAGCCCTCGCCGACGTCGCGGATCTCGTAGTACGGCCTCGTGCCGAGGGAACCTGTGGTCGCCTGCCACGCCGAGTCGCCGACGGTGACCCCGGTCCAGCCTTGGCCGTAGGCGGCCAGGCCCACATTCAGCTGGTCGGGTCGGGCGCCGGCGGCCGTGTACAGGCCGACGGCGTTGTCGATCGCGAGACCCCAGTTGTGGTCGCCGTCTGGGTGCAGATTGCCCTGATGGCCGGTCGTGCCGGTCCAGCCGCCCGCGTAGTCGTAGCCCTGCACGTTCAGCCAGTCGATGACGGCGAAGAGCCGGGGGTCGGTCCAGCCGCCGGCGTTCGTGTTCCAGCCGCCTGCCGGGGCGAAGGCGGTCAGCAGGTACTCCTCGCCGGTCTCTGCGCCGTAGGCGTCGAGCTGTGCGCGGAACTCCTCCATGAGGGCCAGGAAGTTCTCCCGGTCTTCGGGCTTGGCGTTCGCGGTCTCGCCGCCGTTGACCGGCCATTCCCAGTCGACGTCGATGCCGTCGAAGATCCCCGCCGCGGCGCCGGGGCCGCCGAGCGAGCCGACCCGCGGGAGGTTTCCCTTGAGGTACACGTCGATGCACGAGGAGACGAGTTCGGCCCGGCCCGCGGGTGTCGAGGCTGCGGCCGAGAAGTTGTCGGACCAGGTCCAGCCGCCCAGCGAGATGAGCACCTTGGTGTCGGGGCTCTCCTCCTTGAGCTTCCGCAGCTGGTTGAAGTTGCCTGCCAGGCGCTGGTGCTTGTTCGACTTGTCCTTCTTGCCGTCGACCGAGTCGTCGGCCGAGACGAGTCGCAGGTAGTCGTTCTGCGCGTCGCCTTCGCCGGGAACACCGGTGATCTCGCACGTGAGGTTCGCCGTCACGTTGCCGAAGGCGTAGTTGATGTGGGTGACGTCCTCGATGGCTCCCGTGCGCAGGAGGTCTTCGATCTGGTAGTCGCGAGTGACCGGAGTGTCCGACATGAGGTAGCCGACCGAGCGGTACCCGTTGACGTCGGTGGGGCCGGCGGAGTTGGAATGGCCGTGGCCATGGCCATGGCCATGGCCGTGGCCGTTGCCGTTTCCATGAGCGAGGGCGGGGGAGACCGCAGAAGCGGCGAGGAGGGCGGTGGCGGCGGCGGTGATAGCCGCTCCACGGAACAGATGGCGTGGTGACATGTGAATCCTCATCGATCGTTGTCGGGCCATGCCGATCCCGATGGCCGGGACGGCTGAATGCGAACTGTTGCGGTGACAGTACCAACGCCCGGCGCATTTGGAAAGAGTCCTAACAAAGAAAGTGCGAACGAGTTTCTGCGCGCCGAGCAGCAATCGTCACGGTCGGGAATCGGATGCGCCGGAGGCATTCGGGGTCGGGTACGCCCTCGATTGGACGGCTCCTCTGCGCCGTGCTAGAGTCAATTCTTGTGCCGCGGGGTGGAGCAGTTCGGTAGCTCGCTGGGCTCATAACCCAGAGGTCGTAGGTTCAAATCCTGCCCCCGCAACCAACAAGTCCCGGTCAGATTCGATTTCTTGATCCCTACAAAGGGAATGAAGAGTGACTGACTCGGCACAAATCCGGCGCAGCGCCAAGCTGCGCCGGATTTTTTTGTGAAGTCACGACGGGCCCGGGGTGGATCAGTTCCTCGAGCGGCAGTCGCTCGTCTCGTACGCTCACGCTCGGATGCGACGCCGGCCGGACCGTGAATCGATCATCCGCACTTCTTCACGAGCACCCTTGCTGTTCGCATTGGTCGGCTACAGTATCGCCGTGCACACCACGGCCCCCTCGTGTGGCGTGATTGTCAGGCTGGGATCCGGCGAGTGAGATGAGTTCCGAATGGCCACACCGGAGCGAGGTAGGCGTATCGCGAATCGGGTGGCGGCTGCGGTGAGCGCCGCGTTGGTGGTGCTCGTCGTCGGTGTCGCCTTGGTCGCACCTCACGAGACCGGGAGCGCACGTTTCACCGCGGCCCAGGTGTATGTGTGGGCGACAAATGATGCTGACGGCGCGATCGGGCGCGTGAATACGTTGACAAGTGAGTTCGATGCGGCGGTTCTGTTGGACGCTGCGAAGATCGACGTCGCGCAATCACCGACTTCTGTGCTGGTGATTGATCGTGAGATCGGGTCGATCATGCCGCTCGACCCGGCGACACTCGAGTTCGGCGATGCCGTTTGGCTGCCATCGACGGCGGCGGAAGTGGCACTGATCCCAGCTCCGGAAGGTGACCACGGCGCCGACACGGAGAGGATCGCCCTGCTCGCGCCGAGTACGGGACGGTTGTGGCTCACGCCAGCTGACGGGCTGTCGTCGTTTGATCGATCGTCACCGCCTTCGTTCGAGTTCGGCGCGGGTGCTGCGATGGTGGTCGATGCCGCGGGCGACCTGATTGTCGCCTCGCCTCGAGATGGGTCGGTGTACCGGGTCGGTGCAGTTCGTTCCGAACGGGTCGGCGGGTTTGGTCCATTTCGAGGATCTGGCTCCGTGCCGGTGCAGGTGTCCGCGACATCCGCTGGCTGGGCTGTGCTCGACCCTGGGACCAGGCGACTCATTCTGCCGGATAGGGTCGTCGATCTCAGTCGAGTGGTCAGTTCCGATGCCGAAGTCGTGCTTCAGCAGGTGGCGGTCGGGAGTGATGCCGGTGCCGCAAGCGCCGGACATGTTCTCGTCGCTACCTCCTCACAGCTCCTCGAGATCGCCGAGACGGGTGACGTTCGGGTGCTCGCCCGAGGAAGCGGTGATCCCGCGGAACCACTGCTGGTCGATGGGTGCGGTTTCGCCGCATGGAGTGACGGGAACGAATGGCGGCGGTGCGCGGAGGCCGGCGTTGGACTGCGTGGTGAGGCCAGATCGGGTACCACCGTTGCGGCGGTTTCGAGACGCGCTACTGGCGAGAACGCGGGTGACGGCGGTCCAGGCGGTGTGGCACCGGTGTTTCGCTCGAACGGAGGAGCCTTCCTGCTCAACGACCCAGCATCCGGCGAGGTGTGGAACGTCACCGAAGACGGAGTCGTGCCGGTGACGTGGCGCGGCATACTCGGCGTCGGCAACCATGATGCGCTTGCGGTGGAGCCGGGCGTGCCAAGCGCAGGTGAGCCCGACGATCCACCGCTGCGGCAGGCGCCTCCACGGGTGACGACTCCGCCCGATGCGCAGGCTCCGCTTGTGGGCGATGCTCCGGTGCCGGGGTCGCTGCCTACGAGCGCGCTCCCCTCGGGACCGAAGAGCGAACCGCTGCAGCCGAGTGACGTCCGAGTCGTGCCGGATCCGGCGTCTGGAACGATCTCACTCGACTGGTCGGCCTTCGGCGGAGGCGCGCCCGTGCTCGGCTACTTTGCGCAGCGGCTGGCTCCCGGTGAGGAGCCGGCCGTGTGCTACGTCGCCTCGACGGGTGCGGTCACGCCGCCCGGCGGCGAAGTGCTCGATGTCGGCCGCGCTCAGACGGCCGTTTTCGGGGGAGCGCCGCCGCCGGAGGGAGGCTACCGTATTGTCGTCTGGGGATACACGGCGACCGCCTGCGCCAGGAGCGAGGCGGTGACGGTGCAGCCTGATCCGGTGCCGTCGGCCGTGAGCGATGACGGCGGCACCATGGCGTGGGTTGGCACCCGTAACGAGTACCGTATCGAGCCTGCTGGCGGCGCTGCCCGATACGAGCTGCAACAGCTTGATGAGGAGCGCGAGTCGGTTGGTGGGCCCGTGGCATTCAGCGGTGCCGCGGTGCCACGCGAGCTCACCGGAGGACCGTTCGGTGTGCCGGTGCGGTTGCGGCTCCGTGCGTGCACGGTGTGGGGTACCGATGCAGTTTGCGGGCCATGGACGGAGCATTCCGCACCCGGACCTTCGCTCGATTTCACCCTCCACGGACTCGCGTACTTAGAGGAGCGCGGCGAGTGGACGTGGGACACCCTTCCTGACAACGGTGGTCAGTCTGCGCGGGTGTTCTGTCTTGGCAAATCAGGGGCGGCCGGTCAGGTGGAGACTGCAGATGGGTACTGCCGAACACGGGAGGCCTTTGCGTCGAGCGAGGCCATCCTCAGGGTGCGAATCGCCGGGGTAGTGCTCGATATCGCCGGCTCTGACCACGAAGAGTGAGATCGCTGGGCTCAGCATCCAGATCGTCGTTGCGCCTGGGGCGTTGACTCACTCGATGTACATCGATCGTGCCTGGTATTCGAATGTGCCGAGGTCGGTGCTCGAGGACACGGGGCCGTACTCGAGCCCCAACGTGCCGAAGTCGTCGTACAACCAAGTGACGCAGCCGTTATAGGACTGCAGTGATGCGATGCGGTCGTTCCAGCTGAGCAGGTCCGAGAATCCGTGAGCGACACCGGCGCAGATGTTCGCGTTCGAGGTGTAATAGCTCATGCTCTGGCCGGCGTAGCTTGTGGTGTCCCACACGGTCACGAGCAGGTATACCTCGGCGATGGTCGAAGGCTCTTCGCTCAGTCGCCCGGCGTCTGGCTCGGTGGGAACTGCAACGAGCTGTGCTCCGGTCGCGAGCTCGATCTGCTCGTGCGGGTCGAGAGAGGCGTCGAAGCAGCCGATTTCGCCGGTGTCAACGTTGTACCAGCACGACTCGCTGGACTCAGTTGCCGCAGCTGCTGTCGTCGGAAGCAACGTCAAGGTGCCTGACGCGACGATGGCGAGCGCGGCAAGTTGACCGATTTCGAAGCGGGTGATCTTCACGGCGACAGTCAACCGCCCGCCGCGTCGGCGTGACAACATCTCGCGAACGACGCTTCGGCGAAGAAACGGTAGCGAATATGACCTCTTTCGGGCCATCTCGTGCCGGGGTAAGGAATCCGTATCGAGGCACAAAAGGGCGATGTCGTGATGTCACTCGGAGTGTCTGCAGGAGTCGTCGCAGACACTACACTCGGCGCTTGATGAGCGAGCAGGGTGATCGAAGTGACGGCGAGTTGCTCCTGCGGGCGTCTCGAGGCGACGACCGCGCCTTCGCGGTCTTCTACCACCGGCATGCAGAGCGTGTCTTCGCCGCCGCGCTCGATGAATTCACCGATCAAGACGAGGCCCAGCAGATCGCGCAGCAAGTGTTCGCCACCGCGTGGGACAAGGCGGCGCGAGTGCGTCTCGTCTCCGGTTCGGCGGAAGCCTGGCTGTTGGTGACGTGCCGCAACCTGGTCGCGAATCGGCGGCGGGCGCTGCGCCGGCGGCCGGTCGCGGAAAGCCTCGATGAGCACGGGGCTAGCATTCTCGAAACACGATCGCTGCAGCGCGCCGCCGATCGTGAGCTGCTGATGAAAGTGGAGGATGAGATCGCCGAGATGCCGTTCCTCGATCAGCAGGTCTACCATGGCCTGATCGTCGAGGGTCGAAGCTACGACGAGGTTGCCGCGCAACTCGAACTCTCGGTCGCTTCAGTCGGCAAACGCCTCAACCGTGTTCGCAAGCGCCTGCGAGTCCTTTTCGGGGGAACACGATGACCGGTGAACCCCGCCTGAGCCCGGGGCGTCGGGCCGATATGGAGCAATGGCTGACCGGACACATCCGTGCCCGCCGCCGCCGCCGCCGAACCCAGGCGATCGCGGCAGTGGCCGGTGCCGGCGTCATCTCGCTCGGGCTGGTCGCCTGGATCGTGCTCGCTCCCGGCGAGGTGCAGGAGCGCTGGGTCGACTGCTACGCCGAGGCCGACCTCGACTCCGCGCACGCCGGAGCTGCTCGCTCGAACAGTGACCCGCTCGAGCATCGCGAAGCGATCGCTCTCGCGATGTGCAAAGACATGTGGGAGCGCGGCCTCGTCGACGGCGCTCCGCATGAGCAGGCACCCGAGCTCGTGCTCTGCATGCGCCCAGACCGATCGCTCGCGGCGTTCCCTCGAAGCACTCCAGGCATCGCCGAGACCGATGGGGACCTCTGCGCCGCCATCGGATTGCGCCCCCCGACACCCGTAGCGGAGTGATCGGCGGGCGTGGCCGTGCCCGCCATGTTCGAGAAATCGCAGACCTTACCCCTCGCCGAAGAGTTCACTGAACGCTCCACTGAGTGACCTTGACTGTTCCGGCTTCAGCAGTTCATCGAGCCGCACCGGATCGACAGACTCGAACATGCACGCACGGGGCCTGCAAACTTCGCCGGGGATCACCGGAGACTTCGGCCCTTCGACGCTCGGAACGAAAGCTGCGATATCACGATGACGCTCACCGACCAGCCCCGACCGCTCAAGGCGGTACGCGGACTCTCGGACAACCTGTTCCGGGTGACCGCGCACGGGGGCGGCGTACTGGTTCTCGCCATCATGACCCTCGTCGGGCTGTTCCTTCTGATCCGAGGCGCCGAGGCGATCGGGTCAGCCGGTACGTCATTCCTGACGACGGAGGCGTGGGAACCGAACTCCGGGCGCTTCGGCATCGCCGCCGTGTTGTTCGGCACGGTGACGATCGCCCTCACAGCGATCACAGTCGCGCTGCCGCTCGCGGTAGCCTCCGCCACGTACATCTCCGAGTACGCGCCCGGCGCACTGAAGCGGCTCCTCACCGGCATCGTCGACCTGATGGCCGCAATCCCCTCGGTCGTGTACGGCCTCTGGGGCATGTTCTGGCTGGAAGGTGCAATCCTCCCCGTCGCAGAGTGGATCTCGACGTACTTCGGATGGATCCCGATCTTCGCCGTCACCGGCTTCGACCCCAGCGACCCGCTCGCCACACCCACGGTCTTCACCGCGAGTGCATTCCTTGCCGGCCTCGTCGTGGCGATGATGGTCGCCCCGATCGCAGGATCGATCATGCGCGAGGTGTTTGCGCAGGCGCCCGCCGGCGAGCGAGAAGGCGCCCTCGCGCTCGGCTCCACAAAATGGGGGATGATCCGCTCAGTCGTCTACCCATTCGGGCTCGGCGGCATGATCGGCGGCACGATGCTCGGCCTCGGGCGCGCACTCGGCGAGACGATCGCGGTGTACCTCGTGATCTCGCCGGTGTTCGTCATCCAGCCGCACATCCTCCAGACCGGCACCAACTCGATCTCCTCGCTCATCGCCCTTCGCTACGGCGAGGCGAGTCCGTTCGAACTCTCCGCGCTGATGGCAGCCGGGCTCGTGCTCTTCATCATCACGATGATCGTGAACTTCATCGCCGGCATCATCATCGCCCGGTCCCGCTCGGGCGCATCAAGCTGACGCCGCATCAAGGACGAGGAACATGACACTCACCGACCCCACCACCAGGCTGCGCGGCACGGTCACGGAGCGCCGCACGCAGCTACCCGTGCGCGAACGGCAGACGCACCAGACGAGGTCCGAGTCGCGCCGCGACCTCTCGCGCATCCATCGCACCGACATCCTCCGCGTCGTGGGTGCCGCCGTCGCCGGCGTCGCCACTACAGCTTGGCTGTTCACGCAGATCGCGCCGTTCGAAGGGCCGCTGGCGTTCGTGCTGATCAGCTACCTGCTGTTCGTCGGGTACTTCGTGGTGCTCATCAGCTTCGACGACAACCGGGTCACGATCGTGGACCGCGTCATGTCGGTGCTCGTGCACTCCCTCGCCGTTGTGCTGCTGCTCGCGCTGGCCGTCGTTGTTGCGTTCACCCTCGCCCGCGGCTCCGAGGCGTTCCTCAATTGGAACTTCTGGGTGCAGGACCTCTCGCTCGCCGGCCCACTCGACCCGCTGACGGTCGGCGGCATGCTGCACGCCGCCGTCGGCACGCTCATCATGATCGCGTTCGCGCTCGCGATCTCGATTCCGCTTGGCCTGCTCTGCGCGGTGTTCCTCGCCGAGTTCCCTGGCCCGTTCAGCCGAGTTGTGCGCACCGTCGTCGAGGCGATGACCGCGCTGCCTTCGATCGTCTGCGGCTTGTTCATCTACGCCACCTACGTGTTGATGTTCGGCCTCGACAAGTCGGGTTTCGCGGCCTCACTCGCGATCACGATCATGATCCTGCCGATCATCATCCGCAGCGCCGACGTCGTGCTGCGCCTCGTGCCCGGCACCCTGAAAGAAGCGTCGCTCGCGATGGGCACGAGCCAGTGGCGCACCATCTGGCACGTCATCCTGCCGACGAGCAAATCGGGGTTGATGACCGCGATCATCCTCGGCACCGCGCGAGGCATCGGCGAGACCAGCCCGATCCTGCTCACCGCCGGTTACACCACCTACTTCAACTTCAACCCCTTCTCGGGGCCGATGGTGAGCCTGCCGTTCGCGACGTTCACGCTCGTGAAGTCACCTGAAGACACCCAGATCGCTCGTGGGTTCGGTGCGGCTGCGGTGCTCATGGTGCTCGTGTTCGTGTTGTTCCTCCTCGCCCGGATCCTCGGCGGCCGTGGCGCCGGTGTGCTGTCATCGCGTGGGCTCGCCCGAGCGAAGGTGGCGTCGAAGCGGGATGCCGCGCGGTTCGCGGCGCGCGATGCCGCCTCGACGATCGAGACGGCCGGTTACGGCGGCATGGGCTTCCGACGGTCGAGCGATTCGAGACCAGCGGATGCCGCCGGCGGCGCCGTGATCGACGGGGGCGCCCGATGAGCCGCCGCTGGAATGTCGCCCGCACAGTCGTCGCGGTGCTCGGCGTGGTGCTCGTCACGACCGGCAGCCTCACGATCGGGGCAACCCCGAGGGCCGAAGCCGTGGGCACTGTGCACGCGCCCGTCGTCGGGAGCGGTTCGACCTGGTCGGCCAACGCCCTTCAACAATGGATACGCAATGTCTGGTCCAACTACCAGTGGAAGATCGACTACTCGGAGTCGGGCTCCACCCAGGGCCGCAACGACTTCGCCAACGGCACCGCCGACTTCGGTGTCAGCGAGATCCCATACCAGATCGCGAACAGCAACGAAGCCGATATCCGCCCGACCCGCCAGTTCGCGTACATGCCGATCGTCGCCGGCGGAACCGCATTCATGTACAACCTGGAGATCGGCGGACGACGGGTCACCAACCTGCGCCTCTCGGGTGACACGGTCGCGAAGATCTTCACCGGGGTCATCACCCGATGGGACGACGCGCAGATCAAAGCCGACAACCCTGCGCTCGCGCTCCCATCGATCCCCATCGTTCCCGTGGTGCGTTCAGACGGTTCCGGCGCGACCGCGCAGGTCTCGATCTGGCTTCGAGAACAGCACACGGCGGTGTGGGACGCGTACTGCCCGGCTGTGGGTCGTCCGCTCGTCAACGGGCATTGCGGCGTCACGAGCAACTACCCAGTGGTGCCTGGCAGCGGCTTCGTCGCGAAGGCGGGCTCGAACGGCGTCGCCGGATATGTCGCCCTGCCGCACGCGGTCGGCGCGATCACGTTCGTGGAGTACTCCTATGCGCTGAACGCCGGCTACCCCGTCGCGAAAGTCCTCAACAATGCTGGCTACTACAGCGAACCCACTGCCCAGAATGTCGCCGTCGGACTCCTGAGCGCCCGCATCAACGAAGACACCGCATCCCCCGACTACCTCACCCAAAACCTCAGCGGGGTCTACACCTCCGGTGACCCGCGAACGTACCCGCTGTCGAGCTATAGCTACATCATCCTGCCGACCGCGCTCGAGTCGCAGTTCACCGAGAACAAGGGTCTGACCCTCGCGGACTTCGGGTCGTACTTCCTCTGCGAGGGACAGCAGCAAGCGGAAACCCTCGGGTATTCGCCGCTGCCGATCAACCTCGTGCAGGCCGGGCAGACGCAGATTCAGAAGATCCCCGGCGGCAACCCCGCGATCAAGGGCATCACCGACTGCAACAACCCGACGTTCTCGCCCGACGGATCGAACAAGCTCGCGAACGAAGCACCGTACCCACAGGACTGCGACCGTCAAGGCCCCACGCAGTGCGCAACCGGAACCGGTGGCGCGAAGGACACCCCCACCGAGTCTGGAACTTCAGCGAACGAAACAGTGGGCACGGACGGACCGCAATCGGGGGCGGACGGTGAGACCGACGCGGTGACCGGCAACGGGGACGGTTCGACCATCGACGCGGATGCCTCACCGATCTTGGTGAATGCGACACCGCAATCGCTACCGGTTGGTGCCACCGGATGGCTGCCGGCCGCCTCAATGCTCGGAGCCGGAGCCGGGATGCTCGCACTCGCCACCATCCCACCGATCCTCGGCAAACGCCGACGTCGAACGATCCTCCCCATCCCCACCCGCGGCCCGCCTACGAGCCCGACGAACTGACAGGCACAACCACGATGACGAACCGCGCCACGCTCCCGCGACGGCCACGCCGCGCCGGCACGATCCTCGCACTCTTCTTGACGATCACCATCGGTGGCGGCGGTGCGCTCGCGACGGCATCAGAGGCCGCCGCGGCGCCGGATGACTCCTCGCTCACCGTGAAATGGCGCGCCGACGACAGCCGCGCCGCGCAGTACCAACCGAGCCGCGACGGTCTCGCCGACGCGTTCGTCGAGGACTTCCGCGACTTCACTGTCACCGTTTCACAGACCGAGAACCTGCAGGACCAGGCTGTCGAGGTCTCGTTCACGGGGCTGAAGCAAACGGTGATGCCGTTCCAACTCGGGGCGCGGAACTTCGTACAGCTCATGCAGTGCTGGGGTGCGGACCCGGCAGCAGCTGACTTCGCGGAGACCTGCCAATTCGGAGTGAACTCGCCCTATTCAGGGTTCGTCAGCGCGGCAGAACGGTGGGCCACCGTCGGGGCGGGCTTCGATGTCGCCACGCGAGGCGCGACGAACGCGAGCGGGTTCCGGCAGTTTCGGAGCGTGTGGGGCGAAGTGACCCAACCGGTGGAGATACCGACGCCCGGCGGGAACACCGAAACGCGAGACGGTCTGGCCACGTTCTTCACCCCGTCGTCGACCAACGAACTGCCGATCGTGCGGGCCGACGCACGCGGCGCCGGCAGTGCAGCGTTCGAGGTCCAGTCCGCAGCCTCGTCACCGCACCTCGGGTGCGGTGACCCGAGCTCGGCTGCCGGTGACCGTTGCTGGCTCGTCGTCGTCCCGCGAGGAGAGCACTTCGGCGGCCGGGCCGGCGAACAGTGCCATCCCTGGGCGGACGCGCTGCCTGGCTCCTTCCAAGACGTCCAGGCCGGGTCGCCGATCTCGCCCGAATGCTCATACTGGGATCACCGGGTGGTCGTGCCGCTGGACTTCGCTCCGGCCTACGTCGAGTGCGCGTCCGGCGCACCCGAGCGAAGGGTCGTGGGTTCCGAACTCACCGCCGGAGCCCTCAGCTCCTGGCAATCGGCGCTCTGCACCGGCGAGAGCCCGGCGCGATACAACCTCACGACCGGCTCCGGCAGCTTGACCCGCTCCCAACTGGTCACAGGTCAGGCGGGCATGGCTCTGAGCGCGCTGCCGGTCACCGAGCAGACCGTCGGAGCCGAAGCGGTCGCAGCTCTCTCGCAGGCGGACCTGGCCTACGCACCGATGCTGAACTCCGGGCTCGTCATCGCGTACAACGCCTCGGTCCTGACCGATGACTCCGGAGCGGTGGCTCGGTACACCGACGGTGTGAGACTGTCTCCGCGCCTCATGGCGAAGATCCTGACCCAGCAGTATCGACAGCACATCCCCCATGCCGGCAACCACTGGCCCGATATCGACTACGTCAACCGGGCGCCTTTCAGCATCGCGAACGACCCGGAATGGCAGGCCCTCGGAAACCCGGCGCGTTTCGACTTGATGAGCGGTTACTTGAGTGACAGCGGGCTCATCGTGATGGGTCCGACCGGGGACGACGGAATCCGTCAGCTGTGGCAGTGGATCCAAGCCGACGACGAGGCACGCCGCTGGCTGCAAGGAGAGCCAGACCCGTGGGGGCAGACCATCAACCCCTACTACCTTCCATCGACTGACGCGCGAGCCCTCGGCGGCGGTCTTCCCTACGACCTCGCGAAAGACCCGATCGACATCGTCCCCCGCGCCGACCAGAACCTCTCGCCCGATGCCGAGACTGCGGCGAATCTGTACGACGGCAAGCAAGTCGACTCGCTGACCCTCCTGCCGTACGCCCAGAGCCTGAGTGAAGTCGCGAAACGAGTGTTCCGGGTCGAGTCGAAACAGACCTTCGACTGGGATCCACACAAAGTCACTGGGGGAAAGCCCGGCGCGTTCGCCCCGAACCCCCCGGTACCGGAGGGTATCCCTCGCCTCGCCCTCGGCCCGGTCGACGCCGCCAGCGCGGCCCGCATGGGGCTGGGTACCGCGGCACTGCAGTTGCCCAATCGGCCGGAAGTGTTCGTGAACCCGACCACCGCCGCCATGGAATCCGCGCTCACCTCCGGGCTGACGCCCGGAGCAGACGGAGTCACCGCTATGCAATTCGACAAGCTCGCAACTGACGCCTACCCACTCACCAGCACTATCTACGCCGCGGTCGACCTGAACGCCCTCGGCCCCGACCGGGAAGCACGCACCGAATATGCGAATCTGCTGCGCTACGCCGCAGACAACGGGCAGGTCGTGGGCTCGAGTCGAGGTCTCCTGCCCGCTGGATATGCGCCCCTGACCGCGGAGCAACGCGCGTCGGCATCCGCCCTCGCCGACCGGCTCCTCGTCGACCCGGCGAGCTCACCCACCGTGACCACCACCGTCCCGAGCCAGTCCGGCGCTGCGAACGGCGCACCGAAGGCAGCAGGCGCCGCTGAGAACGGCGCGACGCAGACTGCCGTCAACGCCGACGCCGGACACGTCGCCGCGACCACCGCCACGGCGATCACGCCGATGCAGGGAGCGCTCGGCACAGCCCTGCTCGCCGGCCTCGGCGGCCTCGCCGCTTCCCCGTTCTTCCTGCGACGAAAACCGACCGACTGAGGCCCGGGCCAAGACCACCTGTGCGGTCGCCGTCTCCAGACCGCAAAGGGAAGCCCCCCATCACAGGGTAAGAGCGCGATGAGGGGCCGGAGTCCACAAGGACAACCAAGCGGAGACGATAGCAGAAAGCAAAGCTGAAATGAAACTGAACCGCAAGTGGTCGCTCGCCGCGATCACCGCACTCACCATTGGGGCTGTCGCCTTCACCGGCACCGCCGCGAACGCCGACCCGGCTTCCGGGTTCGGCGTGATCTCGGGCTCCGGGTCCGACACCACACAAGACGTCAACAACGGCATCGCCGCGGCCATCGGAGGCGGCACCGTCGCCTCATATGACGCGACGATCCCGTCGGGTGCAGGGAACTTCATCCAGACCTCCGCGACCGGCGTCGAGATTCCCCGCCCGAACGGCTCCACCGAGGGCAACAAGGCACTCTTCGCGGCGAAGAACGCACAGGTTCTCACGAGCCCACGCGGAACGTCGTCTACCGCCCTGACCGATGCAGACCTCCAGTTCTCGCGCTCCTCGAGCCGGCCCGGCGTGCTCGACAACACTGGCGACTACGCGTGGATCCCGCTCGGCATCGACGGCGTCAGCTACGGCTACAACGAGAATGGCGCCGTCCCGACCGACATCCCGCTCACCGCTCCCGCCGGCCAGCTGAGCCTCCAGGCGATCTACCGGGCGAACGCGCCGGTCACCCTCACCCACGGTGGCTTGTCGTACCTGGTCGGCACGGCCACCACCCCGGGCGTGCAGATCGTCCCGTTCAAGCCGCAGGCGGGTTCGGGCACGCTGTCGTTCTGGCAGACCAAGGTGCTCGGCGGCCTCGCGTACGGATCGATCGTGAGCGACTCGTTCGTACAGGGTGGATCGACCGTCGGCGTGCAGGAGCACGACGGAGCCGCCCTGGCTGCGAACGACAAGGCGATCGTCCCGTTCTCGATCGCGCAGTACATTGCGCAGTCGAAGGCCGGAACGCTCGGTGCCGCGTACGGCGTGACGGTGAGCAACCGACTCCATGGTGTGACCGCGCTCGGCTCGATCGGCGGAAAGTCGCCGTTCGCCGCCGGCGGCGGCGAGCTCAAGCTCAACACCACGGACTTCCCTGTGATCCGCCCCGTGTTCACCGTGGTCAAGTACGCCGAACTGGCGACCAACACCACACTGAGCAACGTGTTCCAGGGCGTCTCGGCCACCGCATACACGGTTGACCGTCCCGGCGCGAGCACCCAGCTCGTGATCGAGGACTTCGGCTTCGGTTCGCTGACCACCGCGAAGACCATCGACGGTGTCTCGTACCAGGCCGGCCAGACCACGAACCTCCGTGGCAGCATCACCTTCCCCTAACCGCACCATCGCTCGTTCCCAATGAGCGGCGTGGGCGGGACCGCACTCACTCGCGGCCCGCCCACGCACCCGACCTCAGCCACCTGAAGAGAGAGCCGATCCTCATGCACGTCGTTCCCCAAGCCCCTGCATCCCTCCAACGGCCCAGATTGAGCATCCGCTTCATCGCTGCCGCGCTCGCCTCGGTCACCCTCGCGAGCATCCTCACCGTCGGCGGCGGAACGGCGGCCCACGCCGCCGATCTGATCCCCGGCAATCAGATCCTGAACGACGGCGTACCGGTCGAGCCGATCTTCACTCCTTCCGAGGGAACGTTCGAAACGCCCCCCACACAGCTGAACGTGGCGCAAGTCTGCCCAGAGTTCTACTACGCCACTTCAAGAACATTCATCATCAAGGATGCAAGCACCCATCTCCATGCGGCAGGACGCCGCGAGAACGGCTTCCCTCAGGCGACGGGGCTGAACCCGGAGACGACCGGGCCCACGATCGCTCTCACTGGGGTTTATGCGTTCCACAGCGAAGCCGCCGCGATCGGGCTCTTCAACGCCGCCGGCACCGGTACCTTCCCGCTCGTCGTCACCTGTGACCGCATGCGCCTCGCGAACGGTGTCGGCGTGAACGATCAGTCGATGTACTTCAAGACGATGATCACCGTGGACGCCGCGACAGAGACGTGGAAGATCCAGGCCCAGACGGAGCCCGTCGAGAAGGTCGACACCACGACCGCGCTCACCCCGACCGCTGGCAATGACGGCTCCGTCACCCTCACCGCGACTGTTTCGTCGGCCGCGGCGACCGGGTCGGTGTCGTTCGTGAACACTGCCACGGGCGCCGAAGTCGGCACCGGCGCCATCACCGGCGGGTCGGCTTCGACGACCGTGACCGGCCTCACAGCCGGTACGACGTACAGCTATAAGGCGGTCTACGCCGGCGACAACGCCCACAACGGCTCCGAGTCGGGCGTGGCGACCGTCAACACCGTCGCCGAGCCGCAGCCGCCGCAGGACACCGACATCACGGTCACGATCCCCGCGTCGGCAACCGGGCTGAAGTTCACGATCACCCCCGGAGCGGTCGCGCTCAGCGCGGCGACTCTCGAAGGCACGTCGTACGTGGCAACGGGCACGCTCGAGCAAGCAAAGGTGTCCGACAACCGTGAAGTTCGCACCGAGTGGGCACTGAACGGTTCGGTGAGCGAGTTCGTGAACACCGCCGACGACACGAAGAAGATCGCCGCCTCCAGCCTCGGCTGGAAACCCGAGCTCATCGGCGCTGCCGCGGCGAACGGCGGCACGGCAGGCGCCGAGGTCGTTGCGGGCACGAACGGGGGCCTCTCGTCGCAGAAGTCGCTCGCGCAGGCGGTTGCCGGCGCGACCGTCGCCGACACCACGGTCAAGGCCGGAATCACCCTGAAGGCCCCGGCCGACTCCGCCGCCGGCAACTACACGTCAACGCTCACGATCACCCTGATCTGAGCCGGCACCGGCAGAGCCGGGGTTCCACTGGATCCACCGCGGAACCCCGGCCTACCGTCACGATCCATTCGCAACACTCACGGAAGACACGAAGTTGACCGCTCGCACCGCCGCCTTCCCACCAGGCCGGCTCACGATGATCGCCGCGCTCTCGTTGGCGACCCTCGCCATGGCTTTCACCCCCGCCCCTGCACACGCCGAAGAAGGGAGCGAGGTCACCTGGAGTGTGCAACCCTCCTCACCCGACGGCCCCGACGGGCGCACAGAATTCGACTTTCACGTCGCGCCAGGCACCACGATCAGCGACTGGGTGTCGGTGTCGAACTTCTCGACCCAACCGGCGACGTTCCGCGTGCAAGGTGCGGATGCCGCGACCGACTACGAAACCGGAGCGTTCACACTGATCGGTGCCGACGAGGCATCCGTCGACGCCGGAGCTTGGGCGAGCATCGACTCAGGCGCATCGGTCTGCGCCGACACCGACGACGACGCCGAAGCGGCATGTACTGCGGCGCTCGGCACCGACATCACGTTGGAGCCCGGCAGCCGGGTGGACCTGCCGTTCACGATCACCGTTCCCCACGACGCTACGCCGGGCGACCACGCCGGCGGCATCGTCGCATCATTCCGCTCCACCGCCGTCGATGGCGCTGGCTCGACTGTGAATGTGTCGCAACGCGTCGGCACGCGCATCTACCTCCGCGTCGACGGGCCGCTGACGCCCGCGCTCGACATCAGGGGCACGGTGTCGGGCTACGACGGAGCCTGGAACCCGATCGGCGCTGGCACCGGCCGTGTCGGGTTCGACCTCGCCAACTCCGGCAACATGCGCCTCTCCGCCACGCCCAGCGCACGCCTGACCGGGCCGTTCGGCATCGATCTCGGCACCGTCACCCTGCCGCCAATCAAGAACCTCGTCCCCGGCGGCACCACCCACGTCACCGCCGAGTTCCCCGGCGTGCCGCCCATCTTCCTCCTCTTCGCCGACCTCACGGTGATCCCCGCGGCCGCTGACGGCGTTGCGGCTACCGATGTCGCACCCGCACCGGTGACCGCCTCGACTCTCGCATGGGCGATCCCGTGGTCGCTGCTCGGGCTGCTCGCAGTCATTGCGGGCGCGGTCTGGGCGAGCGTCTGGTGGCGCCGTCGGTCGCGGCACCGGCTCGCGGCCGAGCTGGCCGTCTACGCCGAGCAGGTCCGCGCCGATACCCTCGCCGCGGAGAACCACCACGCCAAGGAAAGCGAGCCAGTGCGATGAGCATGCGATCACGAACAGCAGGGGCCATCCGCTGCCTCATCGCGGTCGTCGTGGTCGCAACCGTCGCATCGGCCGGCACGGCACCCGCGTCAGCCGAGGAAATCCCCGACCAGGAGACGGGATTCACGGTGACGATCCCGAGCCGCCCCCCGACACAGCCCACTCCGCCTACCACCCAGACACCGGGCGCGAACTCCGGGAGCGCAAACAACGGATCCTCCGGCCGACCGGCCGCGAACACGCAAGGCGGTGCACCCACAGCCACCACCTCCGCCAACTGCACGCCAACCGAGCCCGCCGTTCCAACGAAGGCGGCAACCACTGGCGAGAAGGCGACGACCGACAAGAGCCTGTACCTTCCTGGCCAGCAGGTCACGGCGACGGCGACCGGGTACGGCGCAGGTGAGCAGGTGCAGTTGGTGTTGTTCGCCGAACCGGCGCTGATCGGCACATTCATCGCTGACGCGAACGGCCAGGTGCAAGCAGTGTTCCCGGTCGCCGAGAAGACCACTGCGGGCACCCATACAGTGCAGTTCACCGGATGGTGTAACGCGATCGCGATCGCCGACATCCTCGTCGGAACGACCGCGGGTGCCGCGAGCAGCACCGGCGAGAACGTTCCGCCGTGGGCGTGGTGGGTGCTCGGCGCCGTCGTGCTCGCAGGGCTCGTGTTCTTCGGCTGGCGGGTCATCCGCGTCATGCGCGAACCTGAACCTGCGCGGCTCGCAGGCGCACGCTGATGAGCACAGACGTGACCACCGAAACCCGGCCCCCTGAAACCGACGAGGCGCTCGCCCCTCCGGGACGGCCAGACGAGATGCGCCCTGGCCACCGACCGCGCCGCAACCCGGGATTCTCAACGACCGCGGTCACTGAAGTGCTCCGACGCATCCCGCGGCCCGTGAAGCGGGCTTCACCACCAGCTGGCACCAGACCCCCAGGCGGCACACCGACACGTGGTCGGTTGCCGGCGGCAGCGCCGCGGCAACTCGCACCACGTGACATGCGCTGGTGGGTGGGCGCCGTCATCTTGACGCTGTCGCTGCTGTTCCTCGGCTTTGTCGGACACGTCGCTGTATTCTCGACGTTCCAGCACCACAAGGCGCAGGAAGTCGGCTACCAAGTGCTCCGCACGTCGCTCGCAAAGGCGGAAACCCCGGTCGGGCAGCTCAACGTCGATGAGCAGATGGTCCCGCTCGGCACCCCGGTTGCGCTGATGCAGATCCCCGCGATCGGGATCAGCGAGGTCATCGCCGAGGGCACGACCGCGGAGATGCTGCGCTCGGGCGCCGGGCACCGCCGAGACTCGGTGATGCCCGGACAGGCCGGGACCAGCGTGATCATGGGCCGTCAGGCGACATACGGCGGACCATTCGGATCACTCAATCAGCTCGAGCCAGGCGATGAGATTTCCGTCACGACCGGGCAGGGCACGAACACCTATCAAGTGTTCGGGCTTCGCCGCGCCGGCGACCCGATGCCAGAGCCACTCCGGCCGAAACAAGGGCGGCTCGAGCTGATCACCGCCGATGGGCTCGCCCTGTTTCCATCGGGGGCGCTGCACATCGACGCACAACTCACCTCCACCATCCAGTCGACACCATCGAAAGTGATGGCATACCAGGCGTTGCCGACCCCGGAACGAGCGATGGGACAAGACGGAACCGCGTGGTTCATCGCATTCTTCTCGCTCGTCTTCTTCGCCGCAGCAGGCATCACCCTGTGGTGGCTGTGGAAGACGTGGGGGCGCTGGCAGACCTGGCTCGTCGGCGTGCCGCTCATGCTGGCACTCGGCGTGACCACTGCCGACATCGTGATGAACGCCCTACCCAACCTGCTCTGAACCCACCCCGAGGACACCATGACCCAGCACACCGACCCCCAGTCAGCGCCCGAAATCGACGACATCACCACCGTGCACCTTGCTCTCGGCAAGGCGGATTTCGAGTTGGGTGACATCACGACCGTGCACACGCCTGTCTCTGCCGCGTCCGCACCCGACGTGACGAGCGTGCTGCAGACGCCGAAGCGCCGCATGTTCGGCGGACGCGGTGCAGACAACGCCACCGCGTCGCCGAAGTCGCCGGAGAGATCCTTCGAGACGGTCGATCGCCGAACGGCGCCCGCCGGAACCGCGCCTACGCTGTCAAACCTCGAAGCCCGTGACGTGTCTGCCTGGTTCGGCGACCACAAAGTGCTCGACAGGGTCTCACTCTCCATGCCCGCCGGGCAGGTGACCGCACTCATCGGGCCGTCAGGATGCGGGAAGTCCACGTTCTTGCGCATCCTGAACCGAATGCACGAACTCATCCCCATCGCATCCCTCGCCGGCGAGGTGCTCCTCGACGGCGACGACATCTACGACCGCGGCCGCAAGCTCACCGACGCCCGACGCCACATCGGCATGGTGTTCCAGAAGCCCAACCCGTTCCCGGCGATGTCGATCTACGACAACACCATCGCCGGTCTCAAGCTCACCGGCATCAAAGCCTCCCGCGACGAGAAGGACGAACTCGTCGAACGCAGCCTCATCTCGGCTGGACTCTGGAAAGAGGTGAAGGACCGGCTTCGCCAGCCGGGCGGTGGCCTCTCCGGTGGCCAGCAGCAGCGCTTGTGCATCGCGAGATCACTCGCGGTCACCCCGAAAGTGCTGCTCATGGATGAGCCCTGTTCGGCGCTCGACCCCACCTCGACGCGCGTGATCGAAGAGACCATGACGGAGCTGCAGAAGGAGGTGACGATCGTGATCGTCACCCACAACATGCAACAGGCGCAGCGGGTATCGCAGCAATGCGCGTTCTTCCTCGCATCGCAGGGCACACCAGGCGTGATCGTCGAGCACGGCGACACCGACGCGATGTTCTCCGAACCTCAGGACGAGCGAACCTTCGACTACGTCAACGGGCGGTTTGGCTGAACGATGAGCGACACGTCAACCCCTGGATACCCCGGGGAGCTGCTCGGCGGTCGATACCGGCTCGGCGAGCTGCTCGGTGTCGGCGGCTCAGCCTCGGTGTTCGAGGCCGAAGACCTGACGCCGAGCGGCTCAGCGTCGGCGTCGGTCGCCGTGAAGATCCTTCATCCGCACCTGTCGGTCGACGACCGTACTCGGGGAGCATTCTTCCGCGAGGCCCAAGCGGCGCAATCACTCGCCCACCCGAACATCGTCTCCGTGCGGGACCATGGCCTGCACGATGCCGGCGGGGTGACAATGGGTTGGATCGCGTTCGATCTCGTGCGCGGGCTGAGCGCGGCCGAGTGGGTCGCGACGCGTGGACCGATGCATCCGCTCGTCGCGGTCACCGTAATCTCAGGAGTCCTCGCCGCCCTGGCCGCCGCACACGCGGATGGTCTCGTGCATCGGGATGTGTCGCCGGCGAACGTGCTGCTCGAGGCCAACAAGGGCGACGACAACGTGACAGTGTCGCAGGTTCGTCTCGTTGACTTCGGCCTCGCCGACGTCACCGGGCGACCGACGCTCGGCAGTGACGTCCTCCTCGGCGCCGACGAGACCGACGAAGCGGGCGTCATCGGCAACGCGCAATACATGTCGCCCGAGCAAGCTCTCGGCAAGCCGGTTCGGGTAGCGGGGGACATCTACCAGACCGGCGCGGTGCTGTACTTCCTCCTCACCGGGCGGCCACCATACCCGCGCACGACGACGCGTCAAGTGCTCCAAGCCCAGGCGAGCGCCCCACCACCGGTGCCGTCGGCGATCGCCGACGTGCCCCGTGCGCTGGACCGGGTCGTGACCACCGCGATGAACAAAACGCCAGTGCGACGGTACCGGAATGCCGAGGAGTTCCGCGTCGCCCTCATTGAGGCAGCGGCGAGCATACCCAGCGATCCGAGGGTGCCGGACGAGCCGCAGACGGTCACTGGCGCGACACTGTTGCTGCCGCGCGGCGGCACGACACCCACCGACTACTTGGATGTCCCGCAAATGGGCCCCACTGGTGCCGCGATACCGATTCGCACGTCCGGTGTCGGACTCCTCGTGGCCATCGCGACGATGGTGTTGATCGGCGGCTCAGTCGCATGGGGCGTCGTGACCCGGAGCTCGGCCGGCGACAACGACCGACCGCCTGCGCAGGCAGCAACGGCACTACCCAGCGAGACATCCGCTCCCGAGCCGACCTCAACGCCCTCGCCGGCGCCAGTGGTCGCTCCGATCGTCGACCTGCCGGTGCCGACACTGTTCGGATCACTGGTCGAGGCGGAGCGCGCGCTGCGCGAAGCTGGGCTCACGCTCGGCCCGGTTACCCGCATCGATTCCGCAGAGGCGGCCGACAGAGTGCTGTCGCAACACCCCGGCGCCGGGTCGACCATCCCGCCCGGCTCCGGCGTGGCCGTCACCGTCGCCAACGGGACCAACACAGTGCCGCACGTCGCCGGGCTCGATGCCGCGACCGCCACCGCGCTCCTCGAATCCGCAGGCTTCACCGTCGTCTCGCCTGCAGCGACGCCGGCCGCCGCCGTTGTGACGGGCAGCCGGCCCGCGTCCGGTGCCGTGCTGAGAGTCGGCATCGCAGTCAGCCTCACTCTCGCCGAACCGCCCCCGACAGCGGTACCGACTCCGACACCGACCTCGGACGCGTCAGGAGCTGCGAGCGATGACCGATGAACCGACGAGGGTTCGCACAGCGCGGTGGGCTCGGGAAGGTCCTTCGTCCATACGGAGGCGGCACGGGACGGATTTCAGGGCCGAGGTGAAGGGGGAAGAACACGGTCAACTCCAGTAACCAACGAGTCGGCTGGTCCCCGTCTGGCGGCTACTGTTTTTGCGCCCGCTGGGAGTCGATCTGCTCCTGACTGATGATCGCCAGCGATGCGGTGCTCAGTGCCGCGGCGCTCGCTCCGTCGATCTCCAGGCTGCCTGACATCACGTCGCCATGGTCCAACGTCGTTTTCAGTGGGTCCTCGCGGAGGAACGAAACAATGATGGCCGCGACGAGCATCAGTGGAACCATGGCGAAGAACACGGGTGTGAGGGCGTCGCTGTAAGCACCGACGATGATGTCGCGGATCGACGCAGGCAACTCTTTTACCGACTCAGGTGTGAATGCGTTGCTCGAGCCGGCGGCTGCTGATTCGTCTGATGGCAATCGTTCCGCCAGAAGGGTCGCGAGCCGTGACGTGAACACGGTGCCGACGATGGCAGCACCCAGCGACGAACCGATCTGACGGAAGTAGTTGTTGGTCGCTGTCGCCGTACCGACAACGGCGTTCGGGAACGTGTTCTGGACGACGAGTATCAGGTTCTGCATGCACATGCCCAAGCCCAAGCCCATGACACTCAGATATGCGCAGGTCACCCATACCTCCGTCGTCGACGACATCGTCGAAAGCAGATACAGGCCCACAGCAGTCACGAGCGTCCCGGCTATCGGCGCCCACTTGTAGCGGCCGGTTCTGCTCACGATCTGTCCGGAAGCGACCGAGGAGACGAGCAACGAAGCCATCATCGGGACCATCAGCAGTCCCGCCTGTGTTGCGCTGGCGCCAGTCACCATCTGCAGGTAGGTCGGCGTGTATGCGAGGGTGCCGAACATGGCGACGCCGATCAAGAGACCTGCGCTGGTGCTCAGATTGAAGTTGCGCCTCCGGAACAGTTCGAGAGGCATGATCGGTTCCGCAGTGCGTCGTTCGACGAGGACGAAGGCACCCGCGGCGAGAACTGTTCCGATGATCAGACCGATGATAATGAGGGAGTCCCAATCGTAGGTTGTCCCACCCCACGTGCTGATCAGCACGAGTCCGGTCGAGGCGAGCGCGAGGAGCGCCACTCCGAATACGTCAAGCCGCAACCCGGTGGTGCTGTGCTTCGGCAGGTGAAGGAAGGCCACGGCTGCGATGATCGCGAGGATGCCCAGGGGGATGTTGATCCAGAGGCACCACCGCCAGCCGATGACGTCGGTGAACCAGCCGCCCAGCAATGGACCCGCTACCGAGGACACCGCGAAGACGCCGCCCATGATTCCCATATAGCGGCCGCGTTCTCTGGCGGGCACCACGTCGGCGATGATCGCTTGAGACAGAATCATCAACCCGCCGCCACCGAGGCCCTGCACACCGCGACCGATGATCAACCAGGTCATGTCGGGAGCGAATCCGCCGATGGTCGAGCCGATGACGAAGATCGAAATCGCGGTGATGAAGATGCCTTTGCGACCGACAAGATCACCGAGTTTTCCGTAAATCGGGAGCACGATCGTCGATGTGAGCAGGTAGATCGTGATGATCCAGCCCATCTCGTCGGCAGCGTCCAGATCCCCGACGATGGTCGGCAACGCGGTGCTGAAGATGGTTTGATCGAGGGACGCGAGCAGCATCGTCAGCATCAGTCCCGCGAAAACCAACAAGATGCTCTTCTTGTGGTCGGCGGCGGCGTCAGTCGGCGTTGCGGAAGCGGGCAAATCACTCATGTGACCTTCTCCAGTACTCGTCACTCAAGGACACGGATCGTCTCACCGAGACCCCAGAAGCCTTTCTTGAAGAACCGGAGGTCCCTCATCCTTCTCGCCGAAGGTGACCGACGCTTCTCGCTGAAGGTGACGGACGTCCATCACGGAGAATGGCGACGCCGTTCACAGTGCGATCAGGCTCGTCGCTGATGCCTCTCGCTGACGCCTCTCCCCAGGGCGACACCGGGCTTCTGTATTGACGCTGCCCTTGTGCTTGCTGCACTTCTGGATTATCGCATCGGTGCAGATTCTGCACAACGGCGGCCGGCATCGCGGGTGACGTGATGACAGAACAGAAGCGATGATGGTCGAAGCGGACTCGACCGGTGACGTAAACTCAAGGGAACATCGCAATCAGGCCGATTGAGAAACACGATCTGACCAGCGCTGATACGAGGATGATCGCCGCAAGGCGGTCGGTGCCGCGGGGTGGAGCAGTTCGGTAGCTCGCTGGGCTCATAACCCAGAGGTCGTAGGTTCAAATCCTGCCCCCGCAACCAAGGCGGTATTGGAGAATCGGATTCCGGTTCTCATGAGATCGCTCAGAAGAGGCCGGGACTGAAGGAATTCAGTCCCGGCCTCTTCCGCTTCTTCGGTGCTGCTTGTCGCTACCCGAAGATCGCCGCGATGATGTCGTGCGTGTACCCGTCAGGGCCGGTGTTCATCCACTTCGTTGCGATCCACACCCCTTCACGGAAGAAGTGGGACTCGCCGGTCTGGCCGTCGTTGCTTTTCGGCGATTCGGTCACGCAGCGGACGCCGTCCAACTCTTCGTAGCAGGAGTGCCCGACCTCAGCGAACCGTGCCTGCATCGCCGTCGACTGCTCGGCGGTGACCGCTGACACGTTCGTGATGAGGCTCCGGTCGCTTCCGCCGACAGGGTTCCCCCAATGGCATGAGAGCTGCGACACGTCGCTGAGCAGTGCGATGGCTTCCTCGTCGTTCGACCCGTACATTTTCGGGGTGGCGTCGACGGCCCAGTCTGGGTTCAGCACCAGCCCGCCGAAGTCCGGGGTCAGGTCGCGTGTGTAGATCCCGGCGCAATCGGCGGGCAGCGTCACCGTGGCCGGGTCGGCCGGCGGTGTCGGTTCGGTCGCCGGCGGCGTCGATGGTGGCGCGGTGCTCTCAGGCGCCGACGATGCAGGCGGCGCAGCAGTGACGTCCGTCACAGCCTTGGTCAGCACGAACACGAGGGATGCGACGACGGCGATGACGGCCACCACGGACACGCTGATCCAGAACACCGGACGTCGAAAGAAGGAGGTGCCGGGGTCGGGCGGCGTTTGCGTCACAGTCTGGGTTCTCCTCGTCGGGTTCGGGGACGGCCGGCTGCGGCCTGAGAACATCATGCCGGGTCGGTCGGTGTGGTCTCACCGGACATTCGCGGCTTCGGCGCCAGCAGGGTCTGGTCTGAGCCGCTTCAATCACCGACGCTGAAAGTGCCCAGCACACACAAGGCGTTCCGGATTTCCCGATTGCGCAACGAGGATGGCCCGGAACCGCAGGGTTCCGGGCCATCCTCATGCCTGCTGTCAGTCGCCTACGGCGACGGTCACGGCCGTGTCGACGTCGACCTCGACTTCGACCTCGACTTCGGACGTCCGCGGGCGGATCAACACGATCGCGAGCACGGCGCCCACGAGCATCGCGACGCCCGCGGCGACGAAGGCGGCCGAGTAGCCGCTCACGAACGCCTCGAGCTGGCTCGCCGAGCTGGTGACCGCGACGCCTCCGGCTGCTGCGGCGTACGCCGTCGTGAAGATCGACAGACCGAGCGAACCGCCGATCTGCATCGCGGCGTTCGCCGTGGCGCTCGCAGCGCCGGCGTCGTGCGGGGCCACGCCGGCGAGGGCGAGGTTCTGCATCGGCACGAAGAGCATCGCCATGCCGATGCCGAGCAGCACGAGCGCGGGCAGCACCTGCACGAAGTAGTTGCCGTCGACGGTGATGAAGCTCAGGTAGAACAGGCCGACTGCGGCGAACAGCGGGCCGCCGATCATGAGCGGCCGGGCACCGTACCGCGACAGGAACTTGGTGGCGAGCGGAGCGACGAGCGAGATCACGATCGCCAGCGGCAGGCTCGCGAGGCCGGCCCACAGCGGCGAGAACCCGAGCACGATCTGCAGGTGGAACGTGAGATAGACGGTCGCGCCGATCATGGCGCTACCCGCGATCGCCTGCAGCAGGAACGCACCTCCCCGCACCTTGTCGCGCACGATGCGGAGCGGAAGCAGTGGCTGGGCGACGCGAGATTCGATCCAGACGAAGAGGGCGAGCAGCACCACGCCGGCGGCGATGAATCCGATCGTTCCGACCGAGACCCAGCTCTCTTCGGCGAGCGTGAAGCCGTAGACGAGGGAGCCGAGGCCGAGGGCGACGGTGATGACGCCGAGCCAGTCGTAACGGTTCTTGCCCTCGGCCTTGCTCTCGGTCACGAGGAGTGCACCCGCCACGAAGACGACGATCACGATGGGCACGTTGACGAGCAGGCACCACCGCCAGTCGACGAACTCGGTCAGGATGCCGCCGAGCAAGAGACCGACGCCCGCGCCCGCGCCGGCCACCGCGCTGAAGACGGCGAACGCCGTGTTGCGCTCACGGCCCCCGGGGAACGTGACCGTCAGGAGTGCCAGCGCCGCGGGCGCCATGAGGGCGGCGAAGACGCCCTGGAGGCCGCGGGCGAGGATCAGTTCGCCTCCGGTCTGGGCGATTCCGCCGATGACGGATGCCACGCCGAAGCCGACCATGCCGACGAGGAACGTGCGCTTGCGCCCCCAGTAGTCGGCGATGCGTCCGCCGAACAGGAGGAGTGCCCCGAATGCCAGAGCGTAGGCGGTGACGACCCACTGGCGCTCGACGTCGCTGAGCCCGAGTGCGATCTGGGCTTGGGGGAGCGCGATGTTGACGATGGTGCCGTCGAGCACGACGATGAGTTGCGTCAGCGCGAGGATCACGAGGACCCACCAGCGCCGGGAGGAGGATTTGGACATGGGCGTAGCCCGCCTTTCGAATGAGAACGCGTGAATGCCGGGGTTTCCAGCCCGGATCGTTGCGCCCTCCGGCGGCTCGACCACGCCAACATCGGAGTTGGCCAGACGATTATTCTAGCGAGCGAGGCTGAGGAATCAGGAAAAGGCGTGGGATGTCCGCGGCTCCGGGCGTGCCGCCTCGAGCAAATAGGCTGAGCACATGCAGAGCACGACCGAGGGATTCGGCGTCGCGGTCGCCCAGTTCGCGCCGAACGACGACGTCGCCCGCAATCGCACCGAGATCGCGCGCCTCACCGAGCTCGCGGTCGCGCGTGGCGCCCGACTCATCGTCTTTCCCGAGTACTCGAGCTACTTCACGCCCGAGCCCGGTGACGACTGGCGGGTGGCGGCAGAGCCCCTCGGCGGCGACTTCACGGCACATCTCAGCGCCATTGCCGACCGTCTCGGCGTGCACCTCGTGGCCGGCATGATCGAGCGGCTCGAGAGCGAGAGCGAGAGCGAGAGCGAGAACCGCGACCGCCGCGTCTCCAACACGGTCATCGCTCTCGCTCCCGGCGCCGGCATCGTCGCCCGCTACCGCAAGCTCCACCTCTACGACGCCTTCGGGCAGCAGGAGTCGGCCTCGGTGGCCCCGGGCGCGATCGAACCGCCCGAGATCTTCGAGGCCGGCGGCATCCGCTTCGGCCTGCAGACCTGCTACGACGCGAGGTTCCCCGAGGTCACCCGGCGCATCGTCGACGCCGGTGCCGATGTCGTCTGCATGCCCGCCGAATGGGTGCGCGGTCCGTTGAAAGAGGCGCACTGGCGCGTGCTCACCACGGCGCGCGCGCTCGAGAACACGATCTACGTCGCCGCGGCCGACCATGCGCCGCCGTTGGGCGCCGGAAACAGCATGATCGTCGACCCGATGGGCGTCGAGCTCGCCACGATCGGCGAGGCTACGGATGTCGCGGTCACCTGGGTCTCGAAGGAGCGCATCGATGCCGTGCGCCGGGTGAACCCCGCCCTCGCACTGCGTCGCTTCGACGTCACCCCGCGTTGAGCGCGGCGAGCCGGGTGCTCGCCTCTTCGAGCACGTCACGCCGCTTGCAGAACGCGAATCGCACGAGGCTCGCGTACGCGGGCCGGCGATCGGCGTGCACGAATGCCGTGACCGGCACGCCCACGACCCCGGCACGCTCCGGCAACTCGCGGCTGAACGCCGCGGCATCCGATGCACCGAGCGGCGCGGCATCCGCGACGATGAAGTACCCCGCCTGGGGGAGCGACACCGTGAACCCGGCAGCGGCGAGACCGGCGGCGAGCAGGTCGCGCTTGGCCGAGAGGGTCGCCGCGGCATCCGTGAAGAATGCGTCTGGCAGGCCGAGCCCGGTCGCGATCGCCGGCTGGAACGGGGCGCCGTTGACGTACGTGAGGTACTGCTTGACGGCGAGCACGGCCGTCACGAGGGGCGCCGGCGCGGTCAGCCAGCCGATCTTCCAGCCGGTCGTCGAGAACGTCTTGCCGCCCGAGGAGATCGAGATCGTGCGTTCACGCGCCCCCGGCAGTGTCGCGATCGGCGTGTGTGCGACGCCGAACGTGAGGTGTTCGTAGACCTCGTCGGTGACGATGAGCGCATCGTGCCGTTCGGCGAGCTCGACGATGAGCGCGAGTGTCGCTGCGTCCAGCACCGCACCGGTCGGGTTGTGCGGCGAGTTCACGAGGATGATGCGCGTGCGAGCGGTGACCGCTGCGCGAAGTTCGTCGGGGTCCGCGTGCCAATCGGGGAACCTGAGCGGCACAGTGCGGTGCACGCCACCGGCGCGGGCGATCATGGCGGCGTACGCGTCGTAGTACGGCTCGAAGGTCACGACCTCGTCGCCGGCGTCGACGAACGCGAGCAGCGTGGCCGCGAGCGCTTCGGTCGCTCCGGCCGTCACGAGCACTTCGGATGCCGCGTCGAGCTCGAGACCGTGGAACCGATGCTGATGGGCTGCGACCGCCTCGCGCAACACCGGCATGCCCATTCCCGGCGGGTACTGGTTGACGCCGTCGGCGATCGCCTGGCGAGCGGCCTCGAGCACCTCGGCGGGTCCGTCTTCGTCGGGGAACCCCTGTCCGAGGTTGATCGCGCCGGTTCGGGTCGCCAACGCACTCATCTCGGCGAAGATCGTCGCGGCGATCGTGCCCTCGGGCGAGAGGAGGCCGGCGCCGGCCGCGGTGCGTTGCCAGGGCGCGAGGCCCCGTGCGGGGGAGAAGTCGCTCACGTTCTCACCGTACGCGAGGGTAAGGCCGGTACGCTGGCGCAGGCAGCGACGCTCCCGGACCGGATTCGGACGAATCCCGGCTCGGGGATAGCAGAGTCATAGACTGCGCCGATCGGGTACACAGCTTGCGGCGGGATGCTGGCATCGCTTGGAAGGAGCACACCATGACCGACACCACTGACGGCGCCGCGGGGGAGCCCCGCGAGGCCGACGTCACCCCGACGCCCGCAGACACTGCCACGACCGCAGACGCTGCAACGACCGCAGACACCGCCACGACCGCAGACGCTGCGAGCGCCACCCCTGCAGTGCCCACCACTTCCGCTGCATCGCCAGCGCCCGAAGCTCCGGCCGCCGCAGAAGCGGCAGCTGTCGCCCCGGCGGCCCCGGCCAGCCCGTCAACGCCTGAGGCTCCGATCGCAGCCCAGGCCACGGCGACTCCCGCTCCGGCCGCGACGGGCACCGTGTACGAGCCCGGGCAGCAGCCCCAGCCGTACACCGCCCCGCAGTACACGAAGCAGCCGGCTCAGCCCGCTGCCGCGGCATCCGCTGCCCCGCAGCCTGCTCAGGCATCAGCCCAGCCCGGCCAGGTTCCCCCTGCCTTCGGCGGACCGACCGCCGCCCAGCAGCACGAGACCCAGCCGACCGTGCCCCTCGCGGGCCTGCCGACCCAGGGCGGCGACGCCGGCGCAACCGCCGCTCCCAAGCAGCGTCGGGTCGGCCTCGGCGTCGCCGCGGCGATCGTGGCTGCCGCCCTCATCGGCGGCGCGTCGGGCGCGGGCATCAACGCGCTCATCACGAACAACAACGGCACGCCGGTGAGCGAGAGCGCGGGCACCGCGCAGAACATCGTCGTGAACGACGCCGACTCGGTCAACCAGATCACGGCCGCCACAGCCAAGGCGAGCCCGAGCGTCGTCACGATCTCGGTGTCGGGCGGCGAGTCCGGCGGCACCGGTTCGGGCATCATCCTCTCCGACGACGGCTACGTGCTGACGAACACGCACGTCGTGACCCTCGACGGGGCGACCGGCGAGCCGACGATCCAGGTCAAGACGAACGATGGCCACCTCTACGAGGCCGAACTCGTCGGCACCGACCCGCTCTCCGACCTCGCGGTCATCAAGCTCGTCGATGCATCTGACCTCACCCCGCTCGAGTTCGCCGACTCCGACAAGCTCAACGTCGGCGACACGGCGATCGCGATCGGTGCCCCGCTCGGTCTCTCCGGCACCGTGACCAACGGCATCGTGAGCGCACTGAACCGCTCGATCGACGTGGCATCCTCGGCAGCACCGACGACGCCCGACGACTCGCAGGGCGGCAGCGGCGACCAGGGTGAGCAGGGCGACGACGGATCGGGCAGCCCGTTCGACTTCTTCTTCGACCTGCCCGACCCCGACAGCGGCGAGGCCCAGCCGCCGAGCGCATCCACCGGCCAGGTCGCGCTCCCGGTCATCCAGACGGATGCCGCGATCAACCCGGGCAACTCGGGCGGCGCGCTCGTCGACTCCGAGGGCAAGCTCATCGGCGTGAACGTCGCGATCCTCTCGACGGGCGGCGCGGCATCGGGCGAGACGGCCGGCAACATCGGCGTCGGCTTCGCGGTGCCGTCGAACCTCGCGAAGCGTATCGCCGCTGGCGTCATCGAAGACGGTACGGCCAGCCACGGCCTGCTCGGCGCGACGGTCACCTCGGCCGAGGCCGAGGGATCGAGTGACACCGTCGGTGCGCTCATCTCCGATGTGCCGGCAGACGGTGCGGCCGCGAAGGCGGGCCTGCAGGCCGGCGACGTCGTCACCGAGTTCAACGGGGTGCCGATCACCGACCAGACCGACCTCACCGCGCAGGTGCGCGCCCTCCCCGGTGGCGCCGAGGCCGACCTCACCTACACGCGTGACGGTTCGTCCAAGACGGTCACCGTCACCCTCGGCACGTTCGAAGGCTGATCGCACGACACCACCCGCGGCGGGTCCGGATCCGAAGGGATCCGGCCCGCCGTCGGCGTCTGCCATCCCGCGTTCTCGCAGACACCGGCTGCTAGGCTCGATCGACCCGAGCGCGAGTGAGGAACATGCCCGAGCAACACCCTGAAGCGATGCCTGCGTCGCTCCTCGGCGTCTCCTACGTCATGCCGGTGCTGAACGACGCAACGCATGTTCGAGCCGCCGTCGAGTCGATCCTCGCGCAAGACTATTCCGGCCCCGCCGAGGTGCTCATCGCTCTCGGCCCCTCGATCGACGGCACCAACGAGCTCGTCGCCGACCTCGCCGCGCGCGATGCGCGCGTGCGCGTGCTCGACAACGAGGTCGGCTCGACGCCCGCCGGGCTGAACATCGGCATCAGGGCCGCGCAATACCCCGTGATCGTGCGAGTCGACTCGCACTCGATGCTGCCGACCGACTATGCCCGCATCGCGGTCGAAGAGCTCGAGCGCACCGGCGCCGACAACGTCGGCGGCATCATGGATGCGCAGGGCGAGACACCGTTCGAGCGCGCCGTCGCTCTCGCCTACACCACCAAAGTCGGTCTCGGCGGCTCGGCGTTCCACGTCGGCGGCACGGCGGGCCCCGCCGAAACGGTCTACCTCGGCGTCTTCCGCCGCTCCGCGCTGCTGAGGGTGGGGCTCTTCGACGAAACCATCAAGCGCGGGCAAGACTGGGAGCTGAACCGGCGCCTCCGCGAAACCGGTGGCAGCGTGTGGTTCACCCCGCGCCTCGCCGTGACGTACCGGCCACGCTCCTCGCTCGACCGGCTCGCGAGGCAGATGTTCTCGACCGGGCTCTGGCGCGGCGAACTCGCACGTCGCTTCCCGTCGGCGAACGGCATCCGCTACTTCGTACCGCCCGTCATGGTGCTCGGGGTCGCGATCGGCCTCATCGCCGGTATCGGCGGCCTGGTGCAGGCGGCACTCGACGTCGCGCCGTGGCTGCTCCTCGGTTTCGCTGTGCCGATCGTGTACCTGCTGTTCGTGGTAGCGGCGATGCTCGTGTACGCCCGGGGGCGCGGCGCGAGCACGGCGGCCTGGTTTCTCGTAGTGTTGCCCTGCATACACGTCTCGTGGGGAGTGGGCTTCGTGCTCGGATACCTGTCGTTGACGAGCAACATCGCAAGGCACACGGGAAGGTGACGCCGATGTCACAAGCCGGTCCGGTCACCACGAGACCCTCGAGCATCGCCGAGTTGCGCGAGGTGACCCAGCCGCCCGAGGTGAGAGGTCGACGCAACGCCGAGCACTGGACGGCGTCGCTCTACCTCCGCAAGCTCTCGCCGTACCTCACGTGGATGCTGCTGAAGACCTCGATCTCGGCGAACGGCGTGACGGGGCTCATGATCCTCGTCGGCTGGTCGACGGCCGCGGCCCTGCTCATCCCCGGCATCTGGGGTGCGCTGCTCGCCGTCGTGTTCGGGCAGTTGCAGATGCTCGTCGACTGCTGCGACGGCGAGGTCGCGCGTTGGCGGCGCACGTCGTCGCCCGCGGGTGTCTTCCTCGACAAGGTGGGGCATTACACGACCGAGGCACTCATCCCGCTCGCGCTCGGAATCCGTGCCGCGGCGTACCCGCTCGAGTTCCCGGCCGACTTCCTGTGGACCACGATCGCCGCACTCCTCGCCCTCGTGATCGTGCTCAACAAAGCACTGAACGACATGGTGCACGTCGCTCGTGCCAACGCCGGTCTCGCGAAGCTCGCCGACACGCATGGCGAGACGGCGCCCCGCGGCGGACTCGTCGCCAAGCTCCGCAAGGCGGCGCGGTTCCTGCCGTTCCATCGCCTGTACCACTCGGTCGAGCTGACCCTCATCGTGTTCGCGGCGGCGGTGGTCGGGCTCTTCGCCGGCCAGCCCCTCGTCGACCGCGTCGTGCTCTTGGCTCTGCTGCCGCTCGCTCTGCTTTCGGTCGTGGGGCACTTCACCGCGATCATGGCGTCTCGCCGTGTCCGTTCCTGAACTCCCTGAGCCCGTCGAAGGGAACTCACCGGCTTCGACAGGCTCAGCGAGCGAGCTGCCCCGCGTCGGCGTCGTGGTGCTCACGATGGGCACCCGACCCGACGACCTCGCCCGCGGCATCCGGAGCATTCTCGCCCAGCAGGAGGTGGTGACCGACGTCGTCTGCGTCGGCAACGGCTGGGACCCGGCGACCGCGTCGCCGGCGCTGCCTGCGGGCGTGAAGACGCTGCACCTGCCCGAGAACCTCGGCATTCCGGCCGGGCGCAACCGCGGGGTGCCGCTCGTGAGCGGCGAGGCGATCTTCTTCCTCGACGACGACGCGTTCCTGCCGAGCGAGAGCTTTCTGGCCGACGGATGCCGCGTGCTCGTCGACCGGCCAGAGATCGGGCTGCTTCAGCCACGCGTCGTCGATCCGACGGGCCAGGTCTCACCGCGCCGCTGGATCCCGCGCATCCGCAAGGGCGACCCCGCTCACTCGAGCAACGTCTTCTCGTGCTGGGAGGGCGCGGTGCTCATGCCCCGCTCGGTGTTCGACGCGACCGGCGGCTGGGCCGATCCGTTCTTCTACGCGCACGAGGGCATCGAGCTCGCGTGGCGGGTGTGGGACACCGGGCACGTCGCGTGGTACGCCGGAGACCTCGAGGCGGCTCATCCGGTCATCGACCCGGCTCGGCATGCGTACTACTACCGTCTCAACGCACGGAACCGGGTCTGGCTCGCCCGCCGCAACCTGCCCGCCGTGCTCGTGCCTCTCTACGTCGGCTCGTGGACCGCGATCCAGGTGCTGCGCTGGGCGCGCAACCCGTCGGCCCTCCGCGCCTGGTTCGGCGGCTGGCGCGCAGGCTGGCGTGAATACCCGGGGGAGCGTCGGCCGATGCGGTGGCGCACGGTCTGGCGCATGACCCTCGCCGGGCGCCCGCCGGTCGTGTGACCGCAGTCGTCGGTCGAGTAGCGACGCAGCGACCCCGTCGGTCGAGTAGCGAGCGCAGCGAGCGTATCGAGACCCCGCGGGGGTAACGATCGGCTCTCAGTGCGCCCGCCGCGCCCGCCACGAGGCATCCGCTCTGCCAGGCCTCGCTACCCTTGGAAAGTGGGATTGAGGAAAGACGCGCGTCGAGCGGTCAAGCTGGCCAAGGACATCATGTGGTCCAGACGTGCGCAGCGCTCGCTCGGTGTGAAACTCGCCGAGCAGCAGCCGCTGCCGCCCCACCGCTTCCGCATCGGGGTGTACTTCGCCGACGGCAAGGTCAATCTCTACCAGCTGCGGCAGTGGTACGCGCCGCTCGCCGAGCTCGCCGAACGCCACCCCGTGCTGGTGCTGAGCCGTGCATCGGGCGCGGCGCTCGCCCTGCTCGACGAGTCGCCGCTGCCGGTCGCCTATGTGCGCCGGGTGGCCGACCTCGAACGGGTCATCGAGGAGCAAGACCTCCACGTCATCCTCTACGTGAACCAGAACGCCAAGAACTTCCAGATGATGCGCTACGGGCGTCGCTGGCATGTGTTCATCAACCACGGCGAGTCCGACAAGATGTACATGACCACCAACCAGTTCAAGGCGTACGACTACGCCCTGATCGCGGGCGATGCGGCGAAGGCGCGGCTCGAGAAGGTGCTCTGGGACTACGACTTCGACAAGCGGGCGATCCCGATCGGCCGTCCGCAGGCCGACCACTACCTCGACGACACGTCGCTGCCGTACCCGCAAGACGACCGTGAGGTCGTGTTGTACGCGCCCACTTGGGAGGGCGACCGCGATGCCGCCGCTTACGGCTCGATCGCCTCGCACGGCGTCTCGCTCGTGCAGGGCCTGCTCGCCACCGGGCGGCACCGGGTGATCTACCGTCCGCATCCGCGGTCGGGTGTCGTCGACCCCGCGTACGGCGCGGCGAACCGCGCGATCATCGCCGCGATCTCGACCGCGAATGCCGCCGACCCGAGCGCACAGCACGTCTACGACAGCGGGCCGAAGCTCGGTTGGCAGCTCGCGGCGGCCGACATCGCGATCGTCGACATCTCCGCGATGGTCTACGACCGGCTCGCCGCCGGCAAGCCCTTGCTCATCACCCGGCCTGCGAACCCCGAGGCCCAGATCGACACCTCGGGTTACCTCCAGGCGTGCGAATGGCTCGAGGTGACGGATGCCGCGGCGATGGTCGCCCGTGTCGATGAGGTCGCCCACGATGACGCCGCCCTCGAGCGGCTCGGTGTGTGGGTCGAGCGATACTTCGGAGATACCACGCCGGGAGTCACCACTGCGCGATTCCACGCGGCCATCGATCACCTGATGAGCGAATGGGAGCGGTTCGCCGCCCTGCACGCGGCCGACGGCGAGATCGATGAGCGCGACGTGCGTGCCCGCGAGCAAGACGACGAGGAGATCGAGGCGTAGTCGGGGCGCTCGTCGCGGCTATGGACATGGTCGCGCTCAGCCGGTCTCGATGCGGCGATGCCGGTGCAGCATCTCGTCGCCGGCGTCGACGTAGCCCTCGAAGAGTCCGGTGACGGCGCGGAGACGTTCGGTCGCTCGCGCGTCGTCGGTGAGCGCCTCACCGGAGCGCAGCGTGCGGATGAAGATTCGGGTGCGCTCGTGGCTCGCGGCGAGCAACTGCTCGAATCCGCCGACCGCCTCGACGCGGAGACGCCGGCTCCCGGGCTGGGGGATCGTTCGGGCGAGCCCCCACGACACGAGTTCGCGAACCGCCGTGCTGACGCTGCCGGTACTGAGGCCCAGCTCGGCGCCGATGGTGTCGAGCGTGGTCGGTTCGCTGCTGAGCAGCAGGTAGCCGTAGAGCCGGCCGGTCGCGCGGGAGAGTCGCCAGCCGGCGAGCGCGTCGCCGACGGACTCGATGAACTCCGCCCGTTCGTCGTGCTCAGGCATGAGACGCCGATGCGAGGATGTCGAACAGCGCCGCGGTGGCCGCTTCCGGTGCATCGAGGGTGACCACGTGACCGGCACCCGCGATCATCCGCTCATCGACACCCTCGGCCTTCGCCCAGGCCGGCATCGCGGACGCGATGTTGCCGGTGCGGTCGAGCTCGCCGCGGATGAGTCCGAGTGGAACGGGCACCCGGTAGTCGGCGTCGGGCTCGACGAAGGTGACGGTCGCACGCCAGACATCGAGGAACACCCGCTTCGGCATGCGCGCGAAGACCGCCTCGGCTGCAGCGACGGCCCCTGGCGTCACGGCCGAGGCGCGAGCGAGCATGCCGGGCAGTCGGGAAGCGGGAATGAGCGACAACGCCGGAGCACCGAGCCGCAGGGCGAGGCGTTCACCGCGCGAGATCGGGCCTGTGTTCCAGGTCGAGTCGACGACGATGAGCGCACCGACTCGACTCGGCGCGCGCCGAACGAGAGCCTGCGCGACGTTGCCGCCGAGCGAGTGACCGATGAGCACCGGGCGCTCGAGATCGAGGTGGTCGAGGAGTGCCGCGAGGTCGTCGAGTGCGGCATCGGCGGCGAATCGGACGCCGGGTGCGAGCCGCGATTCGCCGTGCCCTCGTTGATCGAAGCTCACCACCCGGTGACCGGACTCGTGCAGGGCGAGCGCTTGCGCGGTGAACATGGAATGGTCCATGCCTGCGCCGTGCACGAAGACGATCGATGGTGCGTGACCGTCGAGCAGCGTGTAGCGAAGTGTCGCACCCGGGCGGTGGAGCGTCCGATCTAAATTCAGCATCTTCTGAATATAGCGAACCTCAGCTCGGGTCGAGGTGCTCTTCTGCTGCGTCCGACGTGTCTGAGGCGGGGTCGGCGCGGTCGCCCGTGGCGCGGCCGGTGGTGGCGCGGTCGTCGGCGTCGGCGTCGGCGTCGGTCCCGGCGCCGTCGTCGCCGGATCGCCGGGTGATCGCACCCCGGGCGACCCGCCCTGCGGTGCGCCCGGCCGACTGGATGCCGCGGCCCGCCGAGAGTGCAGCGCCACCGACAAGGGCACCGGCACGCGACATCCGTGCACCGGTCGCTCGGAGCATCGAGTCGCGGTCGCCGGGTTCGAGTTCGAGTGGCAGCAGCACGGGTGGCTGCCCGAAGGCCAGACGCGAGTGCTTCAACACTCGTCGCCCGAGCACGTGATTGCCGGCGCCGCCGATCGCCGCACCGATGCCGAACGGAATCGCCTTGCCGATGATGCCGGCGCCCCCGCGCACCGCGAACTGCTTGATGAACACGCTGCGAAGACGCTCGACGACGGTGCCCATGACGGCTTTCGGCAGGCTGTTCGTGATGAGTTCGCCCCAATAGGCGTTGCGGGCGACGCCGGTGCCCGAGGCTTGCCCGGCGAGCTGGCGCACGAGATCGATGCCCTCGTTGCCGAGCATCAGGGTCATCACGAGCGCGCGGGCGCGATCGGGGTTGTCGACGACGATGCCGTGCACTTCGGCGACCGACTGGGCGAAGAGCGCAGTGGCCTCGAGGAACCCGGCCGTCTCGACACCCGACAGTGCGAGGGTCACGCCGGTGCCGACGCCCGGGATCACGGCGGTCGCGCCGACGGCCGCGCCGCCGGTCGTGACCGCTGCGAGATACCGGCGTTCGAGGATGCGCACGATCTGCTCGGGCGTGGCATCGGGTGAACGGCGACGGATGCCGCGGAGATGGGCGACGACGATCGGTCGCTGGATCGCGAGCACCCGGTCGATACCGCGTTCCATGCGGTGCGCGCGGGGCTCCGGTGCGCCGCTCTGCGCACCGGGAACCGAATGCTCCTCTTGGGGGGCATCCGTCTTCATCGAGGTGATCTTGTGTACTCGGTCGGACATGTGGCGATGATACGTGAGCAGGCTGGGTGAACTCGAGGCAACCGACTCGTCCTCCACAGGCGACGTGATCGTCGATCTCTCCACAGGATTAAGCGGGTTGACCGGCTGTTTTCAGTCGCGAAGAATGTCGCTCTCGATTCCACGCGGTCGCTCGACTCGGCGGCTCTCCGCGGCCTCTGGATGCGCTACGACCCGCCGTGCTCCTCGTTGTAGCGGTCGAGCACGTCGTCGATCGGGCCGTCGAGCACGAGAGCGCCTTTGTCGAGGTAGAGCCCACGCGTGCAGAACCGGCGCAGGTCGCGTTCGTTGTGCGAGACGAAGAACAATGTGCGGCCGCCGGCGAGCAGCTCGTCGATGCGTCGATAGCACTTCTCGCGGAACACCTTGTCGCCCACCGCCAGCACCTCGTCGACCAGCATGATCGGCTCTTCGAGCTGCGAGATCACAGCGAATGCGATGCGCACCTTCATGCCGCTCGAGAGGTGCTTGTACGGGGTGTCGAGAAAGTCACCGATGTCGGCGAACCCGATGATCTCGTCGAACTTCGCGTCGATCTGCGCGTTCGTCATGCCGTGCAGGCCGGCTGTGAGGTAGACGTTGTCGCGCACCGTGAGGTCGTCGACGAAGCCGCCCGTGATCTCGATCAACGGGGCGACGCCGCCCGTGACCTCGACCGTTCCCTCGTCGGCGATCATGACGCCGGCCACGAGCTTCAACAGTGTCGACTTGCCCTGCCCGTTGCGACCGACCACGCCGATCGCCTCGCCGGGGCGCACCTCGATCGAGACGTCGCGAAGCGCCCAGAACTCACCGGGTCGGGTGCGGCGACGGCGGCCGGCCAGGAGGTCTTTGAACGAGCGGCGCCCGCGGCGGTTGCGGCGGAAACGGATTCCGAGCCCCTCGGTGCGAATCGCGTAGGTGTCCGCGGCGACGGCGGTCGTGGCATCCACGTCAGATCTCCTTCAGCACCTGGCGCTCGGACGACCGGAACACCCAGAGCCCGATGACGAGGAATCCCACCGACATCACCGCGGCGACCGCCACGTTGAACCAGTCGAGCTCGTCGGGGTAGAAGCCCGCACGGTAGAGCCCGAAGATTCCCGAGAGCGGGTTGAACGCCGCCCAGAAGTGCAGCTCGGGGGGCAGGTCGGTGACCCCGTAGATGATGGGAGAGGCGTAGAACAGAAACCGCAGCACGAGTTTCACGGCGCGCTCGAGGTCGCGGAAGAACACCACGAGCGGCGCCACGATGAGCGCGACGCCGGCGGTGAGGATCGCCTGCAGCAGGATCGCGACCGGGAACAAGGCGAGCTCCCAGTGCAGCGATTGCCCGAGATCGATGACGAAGAACACGATGACGAACAGCGCGAGCACCGGAAGCGCCAGCAGGAACTCGATGCCCTTCGACAACACGATGCGGTTCACCCAGATGGTGCGCGGGATCTTCGTCGATCGGATGAGCTTGGCCTCTTTGAGGAACGCCCGCGTCGAGTCCGACACCGAGCCGTTGAACCACATCCACGGTAGTAGCGCCGAGAGCAGGAAGACGATGTACGGCTCGGTGCCCACCGGCCGGTGGAAGACCTGGGTGAAGACGAACCAGTAGATGCCCGCCATCACGAGCGGATCGAGCACCGACCAGACGTAGCCGAGGGCCGAGGTCGAGTAGCGCACCTTCAAGTCGCGCGTCGTGAGCAGCCACAGCGAATGCCGGTACCGGGCCCACGCCGTCCGCTGCAGCGGATGCGCGTCGCCGTACGCAGCGGATACGGTGCTCATCACGCCTCTCATCGTAGATGCCACCCTCCATCGGACATGTATCGGCGAGGTAGATTTGAATGCAGACGGGTGGCAAGTGCCGAGCCCAGTCGGAAGGAGTCTCGTGCACCGCACCAGCACCCGCGTCATCCTCAGTTGCGCCGCGATCGGCGTCGCGGGTGGGCTCTTCGCCGCCGGAGCGGGCTACTTCGCCGGGCTCGTCGCCGCCATTGCACCGATGCTCTACGGCATCACCATCGGCTCGCACTTCCTGCCGAGCGCCGTCGCCCTCGCGCTGCTGAAGCGTCCGGGCGTGGGTCTGCTCACCGGGTTCATCGCAGGCCTGGTCGGCGCGGCGTTCGCGCCGCAATGGATCCTCCGGTTCCTCGGCACGGGGCTGCTCGTCGGCGCGCTGCTCGAGTTGCCGTTCTTCATCACCCGGTACAAGAACTGGTCGCCATGGCTGTACTACGTCGCGGCCGGGGCGTCCGGCCTGCTGCTCGCCGCTGGCACCTTCATCGTGCTCGGCCCCGAGCACTACGCCCCGTGGTTCTGGGTGCTCTACCTCTTGCTCTTCACCCTCAGCCCGATCATCTTCACCTGGCTCGGTCGTGTGATCGCGGCATCGCTGGCTCGCGCTGGGGTCGCGCGTACCCTCACCACCTGAAGGCGGTGAGACAGCGAAGACGCAGAGACGGAGAAGGCAAAAGACAGAGAAGGCACAGACAGAGAAGAGCGGATGCCTCGAGGCATCCGCTCTTCTGTTCTGCTGCTGTGTTCTTCGCAGTGCCGTGTTACCGGTGCTGCTGTACTACCGGTGCTGTGGTGCAGGTCACACGAAGTGGTTGGCCCGCTCGAGGTCTTCGGCGAAGTCGATCTCGACCGCGTAGAGGTCGGAGATGTCCATCGGCTCGACGAGGAGGCCGTTCTTCTCGATCGCGAGCTCGAGGCCGCGCTCGAAGTAGTCTTGGTCGCCCACGCGCTGCAAGTGCGCGAGGAAGGTCGCCTTGTCGCGGCTCGAGATGTAGTTGATGCCGACGGCTTCGCCGAGACCGCCCTTGACGGTCTTCGAGAGCTCTTTGATGTAGCCCTCGGCGCTCGTGGTGTACTTCACCTCTTCGTCGGAGACCTTCGAGGTGTTGACCGTGACCATCGACTGGTCGCGCGCGATGAACGGCAGCGCGCGGTCGAGGATGCGCGGGTCGAAGACGACGTCGCCGTTCATCCAGAGCACGCCGCCCGACTGCGAAGCAGCGAGGGCGCGCATGAGGCTCTTCGAGGTGTTCGTCTGGTCGTATTCCTCGTTGTAGACGAAGGACGCCTGCGGGAATGCCTCGATGATGTGCTCGAGCTTGTAGCCGACGACGATCGTGACGTTGGCGTTGGCGCCGAACGCGTGCTGGATGTTGTCGAACTGCTGGCCCATGATGGTGCGGCCGTCGCCGAGTTCGGTGAGGGGCTTGGGGAGGGATCGCCCGAGCCGGCTCCCCATGCCGGCCGCGAGAATCACGATCTGGGTGGTCACTGCATCTCCTTCGGTGGGTCGGATGCCTCGGGCGTTCGCCCTCGTCGCCGAGAGTTCGCCCGATTTTCATCCGGAAGTTCACATATGGACACGCCGTTATGCCGGTCTTCAGGATATCGAGGGGCGCCTGTGGCCCACCAACTGGGGGCAAGGTCGTAGCGCGATCGTGATGTTGTGTTCAGGTGGCACCCAGCATTGCCAATGCGGATCCGCTCGTCGCAAGGCTCGATTTGGCAGCGCTCATTGATAGGTTATCTGGGTGACTTCCGTTTCGCGCTCAGAACACGACGACGAAACTGCCGAAGGCACCGGCACGGGGGCCTCCGACAAGCAGGCATCTCAGTCGGCTCCATCGGCAGGCGCGTCGACGCGCCCTGCACGCAGCACTCGCACGTCAGCCGCGAAAGCGACGGCGGCGCCAACTGAATCTGCCGCGGCCGACGATGTCGACAGCAGCGCTGCGACCACTGCGGAGCCGGCACCCCGGCGGCGGTCGACTGCGGCCTCGACCGCCGCGAAGAGCAGCGCTGCAGCGAAGACTGCCGCGGCGAAGAGCGCGGGGGTGAAGACGACCGCCGCGAAGACGACTGCGGCCAAGAGCGTCGGAGCGAAGACGACTGCCGCGAAGAGCACTGCGGCGAAGACGAGCGCGGCGAAGACGAAGGATGCTTCGGGGAACGTTGCCGACAGCGATGATGTGACGAGTCCGGCGCCGTCGAAGCGAACCGCCGCATCGCGCTCGGCGTCGACGAAGGCCGCCGCTGCGCGCGGAGACGCTGCCAAGACGGTTCGAACCCCCCGCGCCTCGGCGGCGAAGAGCCAGGCCGGTACAGCGAGCAGCCGGAGCACCGCGGCCTCTGCGGCGTCGCAGCGTCAGGCTCAGCGGGTCGCAGCCGCACTGACGACCGAGACCACCGCGGCCGAGCGCAGCACCCGCAAGGCCGCCGCTGAAGACCCGCCCGCCGCCGTCGTCGAAGCGCCCGTCATCGATGAGCCTTCGGCTACGGCCGAGTCGGCGGACCCGCGATCGGAGATCGACGAGGAGACCGTGGAGCGGGTGCCCAAGCGCGCACCGGTTCGAACCACGGCGGCGGTTCAAGCCACCGCGCCGGACCCGGTCGCACCGCCGGCGGCGGAAATTCCGGCCGCGCCGGTCGTCGCCGTCCCTGAGGCGTCCGTCAGCCCCGCGGCATCCGTCGCGCCTGAGGCACCCGCGGTCGTGGAGGCATCCGCGGTTGTTGCGGGGGCGACGATCGCGTCATCCGGAACTGCTGAACAGGCCGTCGCCGTCATCGCGGCGCCCAAGAAATCCGCTGCACGCAAGAAGCGCATGCTGCGGCCGGCGCGGCCCGCTCCGGCTCCGAACGCACCGAAGGTGCTCGCGATCGAGGGGCTCGTGAAGCGGTTCGGCGAGAACACCGCCGTCGACGGCATCACGCTCGACGTGCGCGCCGGGTCGTTCTTCGGCATCGTCGGCCCGAACGGCGCCGGCAAGACCACGACCCTCTCGATGGTCACCGGCCTGCTCCGCCCCGACGGCGGCACGGTGCGCATCCACGACATCGACGCATGGGCGAACCCGCAAGCGGCCAAACGCGCCACCGGCGTGCTGCCCGACCGGCTCCGGCTCTTCGACCGGCTGACCGGCTCGCAACTCCTGTACTACTCGGGCATCCTCCGCGGCCTCGACGGCCGCACGGTGCGCGAACGCAGCGCCGACCTCATCACGGCGTTCGGCCTCGACGACGCCGTCGACCGTCTCGTCGCCGATTACTCGGCCGGCATGACGAAGAAGATCGCCCTCGCGTGCGCGATGATCCACTCGCCGCGACTGCTCGTGCTCGACGAGCCGTTCGAATCGGTCGACCCGGTGTCGGCGGCGAACCTCACCGAGATCCTCGAGCGTTACGTCGCCGGCGGCGGCACGGTCGTGCTCTCCAGCCACGGCATGGACCTCATCGAACGCGTCTGCGACTCGGCCGCGATCATCGTCGCCGGGCGCGTGCTCGCGGCGGGAACGCTCGACGAAGTGCGAGCCGGTCAGACCCTCGAAGACCGATTCGTCGAACTCGCCGGCGGACGCAAGGCTGCGGAAGGCATGGAATGGTTGCACAGTTTCTCCGACTGAAACTGCGCTTGCTCGGGAACATCTTCCGGCGGAGTCCATGGCAGGTCGTCGGCATCGTCATCGGGTTGATCTACGGACTGGGACTCGCGTCGTTGCTCTTCGTGACGCTCGTGGGCCTGCGATTCGTCGGTGACGTCGAGCTGATTCGCGACGGCTTCGTCGTGGCCGGAGCGGTCACCGTGCTCGGCTTCATCATCGTGCCGCTGATCTTCGGCGTCGACGACACCATGGACCCGCGGCGGTTCGCCCTCTTCGGACTGCCCGATCGAACCCTCGCCGTCGGCCTCGCCGTCGCCGCGGTCATCGGCATCCCCGCGCTCGTGCTCGCGCTCGTGCTCCTCGGCACGGTGGTCACGTGGTCGCGCGGAGTCGGGGAGACGCTCGCGGCGATCATCGCCGCGGCCCTGGCATTCGCGACGTGCCTCCTGCTCGCCCGTGTGTCGACGGGGCTCGCATCCCTGCTCCTGTCCACCCGACGCGCCCGCGAACTGAGCGGCGTACTGGGCCTCCTGCTGGTCGTCATGGTCTCGCCGCTCATCGTGGTGCTGGTCACCGTCGACTGGGCGAACACGGGGCTCCGAGTGCTGGAGGCGCTGGCGAGCGTACTCGCCTGGACCCCGCTCGGCGCGGTCTTCGCGATTCCCGGCGACGCGGCATCCGGTGACTGGGGCACTGCGTTCTTGAAGCTCCTCATCGCGGTCGCGACCCTCGTCGTGATCTGGTTCGCCTGGCAGTCGCTCGTGGCGAAGATGCTCGCGACACCCGGCCGCGAAGCATCCGCCAAGAGCTATCGCGGCCTCGGCTGGTTCGACCGGATGCCGCAGGGCGCGATCGGTGCCGTCGCCGCACGCAGCTTCACCTACTGGTTCCGCGACGCGCGCTACTGGGCCTCGCTCGTGATCGTGCCGATCGCGCCACTGCTCGTGGTCGTGCCGCTCAGCCTCGCGGGCATCCCGCACCTGTACCTCGGCCTCATCCCGGTGCCGCTCATGTGCCTGCTGCTCGGCTGGAGCATGCACAACGACACCGCGTACGACTCGACCGCGATCTGGTTGCACGTGGTGTCGGGCGTGCGCGGCGTCGCCGATCGTGCCGGTCGTCTCGTTCCCGTGCTCATCACCGGGGTGCTCGTGATCGGGCTCGGCAGCGCCGTGACGGTGTTCGTGCTGAACGACTGGCGCCTGCTGCCGTCACTCCTCGGCGTGAGCACCGCCCTCCTGCTCGCCGGCCTCGGTGTCGGATCCATCACCTCGGCCCGCTTCCCGTACCCGGCCGTGAAGCCCGGCGACAGCCCGTTCCAGCAGCCGCAGTCCACGGGCGGCATCACCACGCTCGTGCAGTCGATCACAATGCTGGGCTCACTGCTCATCGCGCTGCCCGCTGTGGTGTTCGCCGGGCTCGGCCTGCTCGTGGATCCGTCGTGGCACGCGGCATCCTTCGCCTCGGGCGTCGGTCTCGGCATCCTCGTGCTCGTGCTGGGCGTGCTCGTCGGCGGCCGGGTGTTCGATCGACGCGGTCCTGAGATCCTCGCTGCTGCGATCCGCGCGTAGAATCGAACGCATGATGTCATCCGTGCGCGTGAGCATCGCCGACCCCGATTCGCCGGGTGGCGGCACCTCCGTTCTCGACCATGAGCTCGAGAAGCTCCTTCAAGACGAGGCCATCGAACCCGGTGACCACGAGCGCTTCTCCCACTACGTGAAGAAAGAGAAGATCCTCGAATCGGCGATGACGGGCAAGCCCGTGAAAGCGCTCTGCGGCAAGAAGTGGACTCCGGGGCGCGACCCCGAGAAGTTCCCCGTGTGCCCGAGCTGCAAAGAGATCTACGAGCGCATGAAGTCGGCGTAAAGGGCTCAGCGGTGGGGCTCCGGGTCTCGTTACGCTCGCTGGCGCTCGCTATTCGACCGACGTGAGGTTTCCGGGGCTCGATACGCTCGCTGGCGCTCGCTATTCGACCGACGTGAGGTTTCCGGGGCTCGATACGCTCGCTACTCGACCGATGCGGGCCTCAGCGGTAGGTCGTCGGAATCACCGGCTCGCCGCGGCCGAGCCGGAACGCCTCGATCGGCAGTTCCTGCATGACCTCGGCGCGATGTGCTCGCGCGGCTTCCGTGCCGGCTTGTCCGAGGAAGGCCGGGTCGGCCCGGCCGCCCGACATGAGCTGCACCATGAGCGGGCGCAATCGGCTCCCGGCCTCGAACTCGGCTTCGCCCTCGGGGCCGTCGCCGACGAAGACGAGCTCTTCGCGCGCCGTGAGCGTGGAGTCGAGGCGTCGTGCGGCGTTCTTCCGGCCGCCGACGCTCGCCTTCTGCGTCGACGCCTTCGCGACCGCGACCCACTCGCCCGCATCGTCGCGTCGTGCGACGATTTTGAACACCATGCCGGCGGCGGGGAAGCCCGAACCGGTGACGACCGCGGTACCGACCCCGTACGCGTCGACGGGGGCGCCCGAGAGCCCGGCGATCGTGAACTCGTCGAGGTCGCTCGTGACGGTGATGCGGGTGTCGACGGCGCCGAGCGTGTCGAGTTGCTCGCGCACAGAGGCCACGACGGTCGGCAGGTCGCCCGAGTCGATGCGCACGGCGCCGAGTTCGGTACCGGCGACCTTCACTGCGAGCTCGACGCCGCGCGCGATGTCGTAGGTGTCGACGAGCAGCGTCGTCTTCGAGCCGAATGCATCGACCTGCGCGCGGAACGCCTGCTCTTCGGTGTCGTGCAACAGCGTGAACGCGTGTGCGGCGGTGCCCATGGTCGGAATGCCCCAGGTGCGGCCCGCTTCGAGGTTCGACGTCGCATCGAAGCCGGCGATGTAGGCGGCACGGGCCGCGGCGACTGCCGCGCCCTCGCTCGTGCGCCGTGAACCCATCTCGGCGATCGGCCGGCCGAGCGCGACCGAGACCATGCGAGCTGCGGCGCTCGCAACCGAGGAGTCGTAGTTGAGCGTCGAGAGCACGACCGTCTCGAGCATGACCGCCTCGGCGAAGCTCGCCTTGATGGTCAGGAGGGGCGAGCCCGGGAAATACGCCTCGCCCTCGCGGTACCCCCAGATGTCGCCGGTGAACCGGTAGTCGGCGAGCCAATCGAGCGTCGCAGGCCGAACCACGTCGTGCTCGCGCAGCCATTCGAGCTCGGACTCTTCGAAGCGGAAGCGCTGTATGAGCTCGAGCAGGCGCCCCGTGCCGGCGACGACGCCGTATCGGCGGCCGTCGGGCAGGCGCCTGGCGAAGGCTTCGAAGAGGCTCTCGCGATGGGCGGTGCCGTCGAGTAATGCGGCATCCACCATCGTCAGCTCGTATCGATCGGTGAAGAGCGAAGCAGACCCGGGCACAGAGCAAGCCTATCGAGGAGGGTGCGCCCAGCGGGGAGCGCTACGCTTGCATGTCGTGACGGATGCACCGATCGGGATCTTCGACTCCGGGGTCGGCGGGCTCACCGTCGCCCGGGCCGTGAAAGACCAGTTGCCCAATGAGTCGATCCTCTACATCGGCGATCTCGAGCACTCGCCCTATGGTCCGAAGAAGATCGCCGACGTGCGCGGGTATGCGCTCGCCGTGCTCGACGACCTCGTGGCGCAGGGTGTGAAGATGCTCGTGATCGCCTGCAACACGGCATCGGCAGCGATGCTCCGCGACGCACGCGAGCGCTACGAGGTGCCCGTCGTCGAGGTGATCCAGCCGGCGGTGCGTCGCGCCGTCGCCGCGACGAAGACCGGGCGGGTCGGAGTGATCGGCACGGCCGGCACCATCTCCTCTCGCGCCTACGACGACGCGTTCGCGGCGGCGCCGCACCTCGAATTGTTCTCGCAGGCATGCCCACGTTTCGTCGAGTTCGTCGAGGCCGGGGTGACGACCGGCGATGAACTGCTCGCCGTCGCCGAGGAATATCTGGCCCCGCTGAAGCGTGCCCGTGTCGACACCCTCGTGCTCGGCTGCACGCACTATCCCTTCCTCAAAGGCGCGATCTCCTACGTCATGGGCGAAGCGGTCTCGCTCGTTTCCAGCGACGTCGAGACGGCGAACGACGTCTACCGCGTGCTCGTCAGTACCGGACTCGAGCGCCGTGCAGCGACCCCGCCGAGTTACCGTTACGAGGCGACGGGGCACTCGACGAGTGCCTTCCTCGACCTCGCCCACAGGCTCATCGGCCCCGAGATCCCGAGCGTCGAGCTCGTCGAGACCGGTGCCGTCACCATCCCAGACCACCGATCTGCCAACAACCGCAGCCGGCTTCGACAGGAGAACGCATGACCGAGGCATCCGAGCCAACCGCAGTGATTCGCGCCGACGGGCGCACCGTCGACCAGTTGCGCGAGGTGACCATCGAGCGCGGCTGGAGCGAGCACGCCGAGGGCAGCGCGCTGATCTCGTTCGGCCGCACCAAGGTGCTGTGCACCGCGTCGTTCACGAACGGCGTGCCGCGCTGGATGAACGGCAAGGGCAAGGGCTGGGTGACGGCCGAGTACGCGATGCTGCCCCGGGCGACGAACAGCCGCAACGACCGCGAGTCCGTGAAGGGCCGCATCGGTGGTCGCACGCACGAGATCAGCCGCCTCATCGGCCGCAGCCTGCGCGCGGTCGTTGACATGAAAGGTCTCGGCGAGAACACGATCCAGATCGACTGCGACGTGCTGCAGGCCGACGGCGGCACCCGTACGGCCGCGATCACCGGCGCCTACGTCGCGCTCGCCGATGCGATCGAGTGGGCGCGTGACAAGAAGTTCATCGGCCAGCGCGCGAAGCCGCTCATCGACACGGTCTCGGCGGTCTCGGTCGGCATCATCGACGGCACGCCCATGCTCGACCTCGCCTACGTCGAAGACGTGCGCGCCGAGACCGACATGAACGTCGTGGCGACCGGCCGCGGCCTCTTCGTCGAGGTGCAGGGCACCGCCGAGGGCGCGCCGTTCGACCGCCGAGAGCTCGACTCGCTGCTCGACCTCGCGCTCGCCGGCACGACCGAGCTCACGCTCATCCAGCAGCTCGTGCTCGCCGAGGCGTCCGCCGCAGCGGGGGAGTGACGCCGTGCCGCTCGAGATCGTGCTCGCCACCCACAACCAGCACAAGGTCGACGAGTTCCAGAAGATCTTGGGCGAGCGGATGCCGGGACTCACGGTGCTCGCGTACGACGGCCCCGAACCCGTCGAAGACGGCACCTCCTTCGCCGAGAACGCATTCATCAAGGCGCGAGCCGCCGCCCACCACACGGGGCGCATCGCGCTCGCCGACGACTCCGGCATCGCCGTCGACGTCATGGGCGGTTCACCCGGCATCTTCTCGGCACGCTGGGCCGGGCCCGGCAAGGGAGCGCAGGCGAATCTCGACCTGCTGCTCGCCCAGCTCGGCGACATCCGCGACCCGCATCGGGGGGCCCGGTTCCACTGCACGATCGCGCTCGTCGCGCCAGAGGCTGCCGGCGCGGCCGGCAACGCGTTCGAGTTCGCGGCGGTCGGTGAGTGGCCCGGTCGCATCGCAACGGATGCCGCGGGCGTGCACGGGTTCGGCTACGACCCGATCTTCGTGCCCGAGGGCTTCGACATCTCGGCCGCCGAGCTCGCACCCGAGGTGAAGAACGCGCACAGCCATCGGGCGCGTGCGTTCGGCGCGTTGCTGCCCCGACTCGAACGCATCGTCGCCGAGCGCGGCGCCTGAGCGCGGCGCTACGCCTCCGCGTCGTTCGAACTCATGAGGGCGGTGAGGTCGCCGACCCTCCCGAGGTGACCGAGCTTCTCGGGATTCAGCTGGTTGGCGACCGTGTGCACGGAGCCGCCCTCGACGTGCACCATGAGCACGCTGAGGATCGCGCCGTCGGGCCCGGTGATGCACAACGCCGGCGCTCCGTTGACGTTCGTGCGTTCGAGCCGTATGCCCAGGCTCTCGCCGCGGCGGGCGAGTCCGGCCAGGAACCGTGCGACGGCGACGGCGCCGTGCAGCGGTTGGCGGATCGCCGGGGCCCGGCCGCCGCCGTCGCCGTAGAACACGACGTCGTCGGCGAGCGCACCGACGAGTCGGTCGACGTCACCCGCCTCGAGTGCGGCGAAGAACGCGTCGGTCAGTGCGGCGTCGCGTTCGCTCGCGCCGTCGAATCGAGGCCGCCCGTCGGCGATGCGTGCTTTCGCCCGGTGGAAGATCTGGCGGCACGCAGCCTCATCGCGCTCGACGATGCGGGCGACGGCCGGATAGTCGTAGGCGAACACCTCGCGCAGCAGGAACACGGCGCGCTCGACCGGTCCGAGCCGCTCGAGCACCGCGAGGAACGCGAACGAGAGCGTCTCGTCGCGTTCGACCCGGTGCGCGGGGTCGGCATCGTCATCCGGCAGCGGCTCGGGTATCCAGGGGCCGACGTAGACCTCACGGGTGCGCCGGGCCGAGCGCAGCGCGTCGATCGAGAGACGTGTGGCAACCGTCGCAGCGAAGGCGTCGGGATTGTCGATCGTCTTGCCCGCCGCCTGGCGTTCCTGCAATCGCACGTACGCGTCTTGCACGACGTCTTCGGCTTCCACCACGCTGCCGAGCATTCGGTAGGCGATGGAGAACATGAGCGGGCGCAGTGCGTTCTGCGCCTCGCGGGTGACCGCCATGGTTCGAGGATGGCACAGATTCCGGATGGCACAGATGCGGGCTGTCACAGATGCGGGTACTCGATCGTCGGAGGGGGTGAGAGAGAAGGAGATCGACATGCGAGTGTTCATCGCCGGCGCCACGGGCGCCATCGGATCGAGACTGGTACCGCTGCTCGTCGCTGAGGGGCACGAGGTCATCGGTACATCGAGGAAGCCCGACCGGCTCTCGGCGATCGAGGCAGCCGGCGCACGCGCCGTCGTGATGGACGGCCTCGACGAGGCATCCGTGCGCACCGCCGTGGTCGAGGCGCGGCCCGACGTGATCGTCCACCAGCTGACCGCCCTCAGCGGGCAGGTCGGCGACATGAAGCACTTCGATCAGGGCTTCGCGGCGACGAACGCCCTGCGCACGCGGGGCACCGACCACCTGCTCGCAGCCGCAGCAGAGGCAGGTGTCGAGCGCTTCATCGCGCAGAGCTACGCGGGCTGGCCGAACGAGCGCACAGGCGGGCCGGTGAAGACCGAGGAGGACCCGCTCGACTCGAACCCGACGAAGGCGTCGCGCGAGACGCTCGCCGGGATCCGGTACGTCGAGCAGCGGACGACGGATGCCGGGGGTCTCGCGCTCCGCTACGGCACCCTGTACGGCCCGGGGAACGCCATCGGTCGTGGCGGCTCGATCGTCGAGATGGTCAAGGCACGCAAGCTGCCCGTCGTGGGCGGCGGCACGGGGATATGGTCGTTCTGCCACATCGACGACGCGGCATCCGCGGCGGCTGCGGCCGTCACACGGGGCGCACCGGGCATCTACAACATCGTCGACGACGAACCTGCGCCTGTATCGGTGTGGCTGCCGGAGTTCGCACGGGCGGTCGGTGCGAAGCCGCCGATGCACGTGCCCTCGTGGGTGGCCAGGGCGCTCATCGGCGAACACGGCGTGTCGATGATGACGAAGGTGCGCGGCTCGTCGAACGCGAAGGCGAAGCGAGAGCTCGGGTGGACTCCGGCATGGCCGAGCTGGCGGGAGGGATTCCGCAGCGGACTCGGCTGACGGCATCGCCTGCGGGCCTGAGAACGCGACTCATTCCTATCTGGGCCCGGTCCCCGGTTCCCGGCTTACGCTGGAATGACATGGCACACGATCACGACCACGCGGGCACCGCGAATCGCACCCGGCTCTGGGTGGCGATCGCGATCATCGGCGCGTTCCTCGTCGTGCAGGTGATCGGTGCGCTCATCAGCGGCTCGCTCGCACTCCTCGCCGATGCGGGCCACATGACGAGTGACCTCATCGGTCTCGTCGTCGCGCTCGTGGCCGCCGTGGTCGCGGCCCGTCCGGCGACCGATCGGCAGACCTACGGATACCGTCGGGCCGAGGTGTTCGGCGCGCTCGTGAATGGCGTGATCCTCGTCGTCGTGGCGGTCTCGGTGGCGATCGGCGCGATCGGTCGTCTGGTGACCGGCGCTGAGGGCGAGGTGCACGAGGTGCAGGGTGTGCCGATGCTCGTCGTCGCGGTCATCGGCCTCGCCGCGAACGTCGCCGCGATGCTCGTGCTCCGCGGCGGTTCGAAGGCCTCGATCAACCTTCGCGGCGCATATCTCGAGGTGCTCGGCGACATGATCGGCTCGGTCATGGTCATCGCGGCCGCGCTCGTGATCGTGTTCACGGGGTTCGACGCGGCCGACCCGATCGCGTCGCTGGCCATCGCGGCGCTCATCGTGCCGCGGGCCCTCTCACTGCTGCGTGACGTGGCGCGCGTGCTCTTCGAATCCGCCCCCGCCGACACCGACGTCGCCGAGATCCGGGCGCACATCCTGCGCACGAAGGGCGTCGTCGCGGTGCACGACGTGCACGTCTGGGCGATCACCTCGGGCTCGCACGTGTTCAGTGCGCACGTCGAGGTGGAGCCCGAGGTGTTCGCCTCGGGCCGCGCGGGCGAAATGCTCGATGAGCTCGGCGGATGTCTCAGCGATCACTTCGACGTCGCGCACTCGACGTTCCAGCTCGAGCCGGCGGGTCGTGCCGAGCGGGAGCAGCCGCAGCATCCGTGAGTGGTGCGCGGCTGCTGCACGACGCCGAGTTCCGTCGCGAACGCTCTCTGGTGGCTACCGCTCTTCGGGGCCGCGCTCGAAGACCTCGGGGTCGAGCACGAGGTGCTCGGCCTCGTCGTGGTCGGTGACGACGTCGGCGCCGGCTGCAGCGGCCTTTCGCGCCTTGCTCGCGGAAGAGAAGTAGTGCCAGAGCGTGGGGATGAGGGTGAGCACGACCGCACCGAGGAGGATGACGTCGATGTACTCCTGCACGAAGTCGGCGATCGGCGGGATGTAGCCGATGAGGAAGCCGAAGTAGGTGAGCCCCGCGCCCCAGATCAGAGCGCCGATGAGGTTGTAGAGCGAGTACTTCTTGTAGTTCATGTGGCCGACGCCCGCGGCGACGGGAGCGAACGTGCGCACGATCGGCACGAAGCGGGCGAGGATGATCGCGAGCGCGCCGAAGCGTTCGAAGAACGCGTTCGTGCGTTCGACGTTCTTCACGCTGAACAGGCCCGACTCTTTGCGTTCGAAGACGCTCGGGCCGAACTTGTGGCCGATGAGATACCCGACTTCGCCGCCGAGGAACGCCGCGATGCCGATCGCGAGGCAGACCCACCAGATGTCGACGCCGAAGACGAGCGAGGTGTGGGTGAGCAGACCCGAGATCACGAGGAGGGTGTCGCCCGGCAGGAGGAACCCGAAGAGCAAGCCCGTCTCGGCGAACACGATCGCGCAGACCACGACGAGTGCCCATGGGCCGGCGCCGGAGATGATCGTCTCGGGGTCGAGCCACGGGATGAGCGCGGTGTGGATCACGGGAGGGATCTCCTGTCGTCGTCGGGCACGGCGCAGCGTCGACGATGGTGGCGTCTGAGCAGGCGGCGTGGTGTCGTTGCAGTCTACCGAGGGCAGATGCGGGCGGCATCCGACTGGAGGATGACGTCGCTCAGGCGGCGAGCGCCTCGAAGATCGCGCCGTTGAACCGGAACGACTCGCGAACCTCGGCGATCAGCACGTCGACCTGCTCGGGCGAGAGGGCGAGGTCGTTCATCGCCTCTCGGTACCCGCGTTTGTAGCGGACGACCCCGTCTTCGGCGATCTCGAACCGGTAGAAACCGAGCTGCTCGGGGGTCGCGCCGTAGTGTCGTGCGACGAGCCGTGCGATGGCCTGGCCACCCGAGAGATCGCCGAGATAGCGGGTGTAGTGGTGGGCGAGGAAGCGAACGTCGTCGTCGGCGATGGCGCGGAGGTGGGCGGCGTACTCGGCCGTTGCGGGCAGCGGCGGATGCGTGCTGCGCCAGTCGGCAGCGCCGAGGGCGGCGAGGTCGGCCTCGATCGCGGCCGAGCGGGCGAGCTCGGGGTCGAAGACCGCGGGGTCGCCGTCGCGACTGCCGCGCTCCTCGAGCGCTTGGTACACCCAGCCGAACTGTGCGAGATAGCGCGTGTACTCCGCAAGCGAGAGTTCGCCGCCCATGAGTTGCACGATGTATCCGCGTGATTCGGCGGCACGGTGGTCGTCGGCGGATGCCGCGCGCACGAGTGCAGCGACGTCGACGGGTTCGGTGCCGGGGCGTGGCGCAGTCGGGGGAGCGATCGGCATGACGACCCTTCGGGTGAGGCGAGTTAGGTAAGGGTTACCTCACCAGCCTACGGGGCGAACGGCTCGGTGGGAAGCTTCAGCGACCGCGGAGCGACTCGATCTCTCGCGGCCACGAGATCTTCTGGAGCGAGCCGTTGTCAGAGGTCGGCGGTAGCGTCGCCCCCATGAAGCACGGGTTCATCTTCACCGGTACCGATCCGAACCTCGCGGTCGAGCTCGCGCCGCTCGCCGAAGCAGCCGGCTGGCACGGTTTCTTCGTGTGGGAGGGCATCTGGGCCACCGACCCCTGGGCCACGCTCGCGGCGGCGGCGATGGTCACCGAGCGCATCCGCCTCGGCACGATGCTCACGCCGGTGCCCCGCCGCCGCCCGTGGGAGCTCGCCGGGCAGACCATGACCGTCGACCGGCTCTCGGGCGGCCGCGTCATCCTCTCAGCCGGGCTCGGCGTCTCCGAGGCTGAGCCCCGATTCTGGACCTTCGAAGACGACCCCGGCCGCAAGCATCGCGCCGAGCTGCTCGACGAGTCGCTCGAGCTCATGCAGCAGTTGTGGCGCGCCGAGCCGTTCGAATACGAGGGGCAGCATTATCGGGCTGCGCGCACCGATTCGATGCTGCCGCCGGCGATCGTGCAGCAGCCCCGCATTCCGACGTGGGTCGTCGGGCTCTGGCCGCGCATGAAGTCGATGCGCCGTGTCGCGGCGTACGACGGGTGGATTCCGAACTACGCGCCGCCTGGGGCGTCGCCTGCGAGCCCCGAAGAGCAGACGCGGCTCTTCACTCCCAAGATCACGGCCGAAGCGATCGCGTGGATACATGCCGAGCGTGAAGCGCTGGGTCTCGCAGGTCGGCCGTTCGACGTGATCCAAGAGGGCACGACGAGCGGTACGGATGCCGCGGCCGACGCTGCCGTCGTGCAGCCGTGGGCCGACGCGGGCGCCACCTGGTGGCTCGAGTCCGATTGGTCGGTGCCCGCCGAGCGCATCGAAGCGTACGCTCGCGAACGCATCGCCGCCGGGCCGCCGAGAGACTGAGCTCAGTCGGAGGAGTCGTCCTTCGCGATCTCGTTGCCGTCGGCGTCGTACTCGATCCAGTCGTCATCGATCTCGGGCGACTGCGCCTGCGGGCGATTGGGATCGCGGTCGAGACCGAGCGGCTCTTCAAGGGGATCGACGAAATCAGTCATGGCCAGCTTCCTCTCGTCTGACGCCGTCGGAATAACGGCCCTGAGACGAACGTAGCGCGACAACGCGCGCTGCGACATCCGTGTATCTGTCGGCTCGCATGATCTCTCGTGCGGAAGGTGGGACTCGAACCCACACGCCCGAAGGCACAGGAACCTAAATCCTGCGTGTCTACCGATTTCACCACTCCCGCGAGTGCCCGATCAGTCTAGGCGTTTCGCATTCGCCGCCCTTGGAGCGACCACAGTGCCGCGCTTCTCTCGAGGCTGCGCCGAGCGGCATGATCTGCCCCACCCATGCGTGCCCGGGAACCACGGCATCGCCTCGAGCGGGCGCGAGGCGATGATCGCCCCATCGCGGTGCGCCTGTGGATAACTTCGGGGCGAGGCATCCGACACACCGCATGATGGATGCCATGACCGACGCCGTGCGCACCATCGCCGACCGGGTGCGCACACGGGTGCTCCGTGACGGGGTCGATCTCACGCGTGACGAGTCCGCCGCGGCGCGCTACGCGCATGAAGAGGTGCGGCGGTACAGCGAGCGTGCGCTCGCCGGCGCGCATGCCCAGCTGGGCGACGAGCACGGCACGGCTCGCGACGTGGTCGCCTCGATCACCGGCTACGGGCAGTTGCAGCCCTACTTCGACGATCCCGAGGTCGAAGAGATCTGGATCAACGCGCCCACCAAGGTGTTCATCGCCCGCCACGGCGTGTCAGAGCTGACGACCGTCGTGCTCTCCGATCGCGAGGTGCGAGAGCTCGTCGAACGGATGCTGCAGCACTCGGGTCGCCGCGTCGACCTCTCGTCGCCCTTCGTCGATGCCTCGCTGCCCGACGGCTCGCGGCTGCACGTCGCCATCCCCGATGTCGCGAGGGCGCACTGGGCCGTCAACATCCGCAAGTTCCAGCGCCGCATCCGCTCGCTCGCACAGCTCATCGAGCTCGGTTCCGTCACGCCGCACGCCTCCGAGTTCCTCCGTATGAGCGTGCTCGCCGGTGCGAACATGCTCGTGTCGGGTGCGACGCACACGGGCAAGACCACCATGCTCAACGCCCTCATGTCCGGAGCGCGCGCGAGCGACCGGGTCGTCACCGTTGAAGAGACGTTCGAGCTCGATCTCGACGTGCGCGACCTCGTGGCGTTGCAGTGCCGTCAACCGAGCCTCGAGGGCACCGGCGAGATCACGCTGCGCCGGCTCATCAAAGAAGCGCTGCGCATGCGGCCCGATCGGCTCATCGTCGGCGAAGTGCGCGAGGCCGAGAGTCGCGACCTGCTCATCGCGCTGAACTCGGGCCTGCCGGGCATGTGCACCATCCACGCCAACTCCGCGCGCGACGCGCTCGCGAAGCTCTGCACGCTGCCGCTCCTCGCCGGCCGCAACATCGACTCCTCGTTCGTCGTGCCGACCGTTGCCAGCTGCATCGACCTCGTCGTGCACCTCGCGATCGACCGAGACGGTCACCGTCGGGTCTCCGAGATCATCGCGCCGACGGGCGGATGCACCGGGGCATCCGTCGACGCCGATGCTGTGTTCGTCTCGCGCGACGGTGAACTCATCGCCACGGGTGCGACGCCGGCGCGACTCGAGAAGTATCATGCCGTCGGGCTCGACCCCGACATCGTGCTCGCGGCGGCCCGCCGATGAGCCTCGTGCTCGGGGCGCTGTTGGGTCTTGGCGTGTTGTTGGCCTTCTCTCCGCTCATGTGGCCGGCCAAGGTCGCGCGAACGAAGGGCCTCGGCGACGGCGGGAGGATCCGCGACGAGCTCGCCCTCGCCGGGCTCGGCGGCGTGCCGGTCGCCGTCATCGTGGTCGTCGCTGCCGTGCTCGCAGTCGTAGGCGGCGCGATCGCGCAGGCGGTCTTCATGGTGCCCGTGCTCACTATGGTCGCGACGCTGCTGGGCGCGGCCATCGTCCCGCTGCTCGTGCGCGCACGAGCCGCACGCCGGCGGGCGACCAATCGCGCGGTGTGGCCCGATGTCGTCGACCACCTCGTGGCGTCGGTGCGAGCCGGCATGTCGTTGCCCGACAGTCTCGGGGCACTCGCCGACCTCGGCCCGGCACCCACCCGTGCGGCGTTCGCGGCCTTCGATGACGAATACCGACGTACGGGCAACTTCGGAGCGTGCCTCGACCGCCTGAAGGCTTCGCTGGCCGACCCCGTCGCCGACCGCATCTTCGAAACCCTCCGGATGGCCCGTGAGGTCGGCGGCAGTGACGTGACGGCCGTGCTCCGCGGACTCGCAGGGTACCTCCGCGAAGACGCGGCGCTTCGCGGCGAGGTCGTCGCCAGGCAGTCCTGGATCCGCAACGCGGCCCGCCTCGGCGTCGCAGCGCCGTGGTTGCTGCTCCTGGTGCTCGCCTCGCGACCCGAGACGATCGTCGCCTACGACTCCGCCGCGGGCACCGCCCTGATCATCGCCGGAGTGGTCGTGACCATCGTGGCCTACCAAGCGATGGTCGCCCTCGGCCGACTGCCAGAGGAGCGCAGATGGTTCCACTGAACGGCGCCTCTGCGCTCGCGCTCGTCTTCGGCGCAGTGCTCGGCCTCGGGCTCTGGCTCGTCGTCTCGGCGGTGCCGCGTGTCGGCCGCCCGAAGCTGGTCGATCGTGTCGCTCCGTATGTCGCCGACATCTCGGCCGAGGCGCGGGCATTGCTCGCGAGACGGCCGGCCGACCCGACGCCGGTGCTGGGGTTCCTCATAAGCCCCGCCGCTCGCGCGCTGCGCACTCTCGTCTCGGAGTGGCTCGGCGGAGCCGACACGATCGCGCGACGCCTCCGGCAGGCGGGGTCGACGGCGACGGTCGAGCGGTTCCGGGGCGAGCAACTGGCGTGGAGTGCCGGCGCATTCGCCCTGGCCTCCGCGCTCGCCCTCCTCTCGCCGGCGTTCGGATCGCTTCCCGCGGTCGTTCGCATCGCCATGCCGTTCCTCGCGGCGGCGCTCGGTGCGATCGCACGCGACTGGGTGCTGCAGCGCGCCGCCCGCCGGCGCCTCGCCCGAATCTCGGCCGAGCTGCCGACGGTGCTCGAGTTCCTGACCCTCAGCCTCACCGCGGGCGAAGGCATGCTCGATGCGATCCGTCGTCTCGCGAGCGTCGGCTCTCGGTCGGGTGAACTGCCACGAGAGTTCGCCGGAGTCGTGGCATCCGTCGGCACCGGGGTGCCGCTCGGCCAGGCGCTGACGCAACTTCGTGACGACCTGGAGCATCCGGCGCTCTCACGCGCCCTCGACCAGGTGCTCGGTGCGCTCGATCGAGGCGCCCCGCTCGCGGCCGTGCTCCGATCGCAAGCCGGCGATGCCCGTGAGGAAGCCAAACGCACGATCATCGAGCTCGCGGGGCGTAAAGAGGTCGCGATGCTCGTGCCCCTGATCTTCTTGATTCTGCCCGTCACAGTCGCGTACGCGCTGTTCCCGGGCTACCTCGTGCTGCAGACGGGATTCTGATGAACCGCAGCATCGATGACGACGACCGTTCAACCCCGTGCGCAGAAGTCAGGTGCACCGACGAAAGGAAACCCCATGCGCAGGTGGATCGAGCAACGGATTCGCGACGAACGCGGCGACGTGCCCGGCTGGGTGCTCATAACGCTCATGACGGCCGGGCTGGTCATCGTCATCTGGGGGCTCGCCGGGCCGGCGCTGTCGGGCGTCTTCGACCAGGCGATCAGCCGGGTGCTCGGCGTCTGATCAACCGGGCGCTTCCCGCCCGGCTTCGGAGGTTCGCGCGGCGACTCGCGAGGCAGGAGCGTGGCTCAGCCGTCGCCGAGTTCACGCTCGTGGGCATTCTGCTCACGGTGCTCGCGCTCGCCGTGGTGCAGCTGGCGCTGGCCCTGCACGTGCGGAACACCGTACTCGACGCCGCCGCCGAGGGAGCCAGATATGCCGCGCTCGCCGGGTCGAGCGAGGGTGCCGGCATCGCCCGCACGCGCGAACTGATCGGTGCGGCCGTCTCGACTGACTACGCGAACGACATCGAGGCGGGCATCACGACCGTCGGCGGCGTTGCCATCGTGTCGGTGACGGTGCGCGCCCCGCTGCCCGTCGTGGGACTACTCGGCGTCGACCGTGCGCTGGAGGTGACGGGGCATGCTGCGCTCGAAGTTCTCGAATGAGTCTGGTTCGGCCTCGCTCGAGTTCCTCACGGTCGGCATCATCCTGCTCGTGCCGCTCGTCTACCTCGTGCTCGCCGTCGCGGCGATTCAGGGCGGTGCGCTCGCTGTCGAGGGCGCGGCGAGGCAGGCGGCGCGCGTCGCCGTGCAAGCGATCGATGCAGGGGCAGCGGATGCCGCGGTGGAACGCGCCGTGCGGGTGACGCTCGACGACTACGGGGTCGATGCCGACGCGGCATCCGTCACCGTCTCATGTTCGCCCTCGGGCGATTGCCTCGCCCCGGGCGAGCGAGTCCGGGTCTCCGTCACGGCCACCGTCGCGCTGCCGCTCGTGCCCGCGTTCCTGTCGCTCGACCGAGCGACGAGCGTGCCCCTCGAGGCGAGCGCAACTCAGACCGTGTCGCGCTTCGCGGCGGCCACGACGACAGGCGGTACCGGCCCATGATGCGGTGGGTGCGGGCGCGTCTCGATCGGGGCGAACAGGGATCGACCCTGCTGCTCACGATCTTCTACTGCTTCCTCGGCCTCTCGCTCGTGCTCGTCGTCGTCTCGGCGACCTCGCTCTACCTCGAGCGAAAACGCCTGTTCACCCTCGCCGACGGTGCGGCGCTCGCCGCAGCCGAGGCGTGGAGCCTCGACACCGTGCACGTCGAGGGCGACCACCTCTCGCTCAGCCTCGACGATGTCGAGGTGCAGCAGGTCGCCGACGGCTACCTCGCCGACGCGGTGCACGGCTTGCACGACGTCGAACTCGTGCGCGCGGCATCCGACGACGGGCAGAGCGCGACGATCACGATGCGGGCCGTCTGGTACGCACCCATCCACACAGAACTGGTGCCGCTGTCGGTGCCGATCGAAGTGACGGCGACGGCCCGTTCCGTGTTCCATTGACGGAGCATTCAGCTCACGGCTCGTTCCGTTGACGGCTCACCGTGCGATTGACTGGGAACATGACCCTTGAGATCTCAGACCACTTCACTCGCATCCTCACCGCGCCGGTGTTCGCCCACCTCGGCACCGTGCGCCCCAATGGCGAAGTGCAGATCAACCCCATGTGGTTCGAGTTCGACGCCGAAACGCAGACGATCCGGTTCACGCACACGACGAAGCGCGCGAAGTTCCGCAACCTGCAGGCGAACCCCCGCATGACCCTCGAGATGACCGACCCCGAGAATCCGCAGAAGTACGTCGAGCTGCGCGGCACCCTCGCCGAGGTCATCCCCGACCCGGAAGGCGCGTTCTATGTTCACCTCGGCCAGCGTTACGGCAACGCCGAGCAGCAGGCGCCCGCCGACAAGGCCGACCGGGTCATCCTCGTGATGCAGATCGAGAAGGTCAACGGACGCTGAGCCATGAGCGACGGCAATTCGGATCGGGGCCCGACAGCGCGAGCTGACGGGCGACGCTACGCGTGGACGGCGATCGCCGCCGTCGCGATCGTCGTGGCCGCGCTCTTCACGCCCGCGATCGCCTCGCTGCCGCTGTCGGGGCTCGCCGTCGTGCTCGGGCTGCGTGCGCGGCGTGAGGTGAAGAGCGATCCGACACTCGTCGCCGGATGGCTCTGGATCGGCGCCGTCGCCGTCGGAGGCTTCGTGTTCGTCTCGCAGGTCATTCTCGTCGTGCTGTCACTCACGACGACGGGCTGAAGCCCGCTCGAACGCTGCGTCAGCGCCGTCGCCGGTGGGGCACGTACCGGGGAATCCAGCGCCAGAGCAGCGCGGCGCCGACGAGGCCGAGCGCCCCGACCACGACGTTCGCGGCCATGATCGAGCCGAGAGAGGTCACTGCCGCGATCATGAGCGGAGCCCCGGCCCCGCCGGTGTCGCCGATCATTCGGAACGCGCCGAGGAACGGCGCCGGGTTCTGCTTCGGCGCGAGGTCGGCGCCGAGCGTCATGATGATGCCGCTCGTGACCCCGTTCGCGAGGCCGAGCCAGGCGGCGATGATCGCGAACCACAGGGCGTTGTCGGGCAGGTCGTGCGTGAACGCGAGCGCGATGTGGCCGACGGCCATGCCGAGCAGGCCGGGGATCGCGCTCCAGAGCCGGCCGAAACGGTCCATGATCTGGCCGCTCACGTAGAACAATGCGAAGTCGATGGTGCCCGAGATGCCGATCACGAGCGCGGCCTGCTCGGCGGGCATGCCGATCGAGACCGACCACAAGGGGAGCACCACCGTGCGGCTCGCGCGGATCGCGGAGAGCAGGCCCACGCCCGTGCCGATGCGCGCGAGCACGCCTCGGTTCTCGCGGATCGCGCCGAACACGCTCGGCGAAGACTCTGCCGCAGCCTCGGCCTCACCGGCCGTGCGCGGCCGGCCCGCGGCATCCGTCGCGGTCTCGAGCACGTCAGCGGATGCCGCACGCGCGAGCCTCGCCGCACCGAAGACCCGCTCCGGGTCGGGCAGCAGCACGAGCACACCGATCACCGCGAAACATGCGGCGACGAGCACCCAGACGACGGTCTCGCTCGAGCCCGTCGCCGCGATGATGGCCGCCGCGACGAACGGGCCGACCGCCCAGCCTGCGCGGAACACTCCGCCGAGCGTCGAGAGCGCACGCGCGCGGATGCGCACCGGCACGTAGCTCGTGAGGAACGCATGTCGGGCGAGCCCGAACACCGAGGTCGCAAGGCCCAGCAGGAACACGCCGATACCGAGCGCCGCGACGGTCGGGGAGACGAGCGCGATGAGCACCCCGATGACGGCCAGCAGCGCCGCACCGATCATCGCGTTGCGCTCGCCGATGCGCGCCACGAGCCAGCCGGCGGGCAGATCGCCGGCCAGCTCGCCGACCATGAGCATCGCCGCGATGAGGCCCGCGAGCGCGAGGGTCGCGCCACGTTCGGTCGCCACGAGCGGGATGATCGGGATCATCGCGCCCTCGCCGAGCGAGAAGACGAGCGTCGGCAGGTAAACCGGGAGGATGATCGAGCGCCACGAGAATCGGGGCGTGGAATCGGTCATCGATTCGACGCTACACCCGTGCCGCCACCGCCCGGTGCCGTCGCCTTCGGGGAGGGGGCGGATGCCGCGTCAGTCGCGGGAAGGGCGACTCGCGTAGGCTGGGAGGCCATGTTGGATCTTGACCTCACACAGGAGATCGCCGCGCTGCGATCCACCTTCCGCGACATCCGTTCCGTCGTCGACGTCGACGGCCTCGAGTCGGAGATCGAGCGGCTCTCTGAGCAGGCCGGCGCTCCCGATCTCTGGGACGACACCGAGAACGCCCAGAAGGTGACGAGTGAGCTCAGCCACCGTCAGACCGAGCTCGCCCGGGTGAAGAGCATCGATTCACGGCTCGACGACCTAGAGGTGCTCGTCGAGTTGGCCAACGAGATGGGCGACGAAGAGAGCGCTGCAGAGGCGCGCGCCGAACTCGAGTCGCTGCAGAAGGCCATCGGCGACCTCGAGGTGCAGACTCTGCTCGACGGCGAGTGGGACGACCGCCCCGCGGTCATCACCATCCGTGCCGGCGCCGGCGGCGTCGATGCCGCGGACTTCGCCGAGATGCTCATGCGCATGTACCTGCGATGGGCCGAGCAGCACGGCTACAAGGCCACCGTGATGGACACGAGCTACGCAGAAGAGGCCGGCATCAAGTCGGCGACCTTCGAGATCGACGCGCCCTACGCGTTCGGCACCCTGAGTGTCGAGGCCGGCACCCATCGCCTCGTGCGCATGAGCCCGTTCGGCGCGGCCGGCAAGCGTCAGACGAGCTTCGCCGCCGTCGAGGTCATTCCGCTCATGGAAGAGGCGCAAGCGGTCGAGATCCCCGAGAACGACATCCGCGTCGACGTCTTCCGCTCGAGTGGGCCTGGCGGCCAGTCGGTCAACACGACCGACTCCGCGGTGCGCATCACGCACCTGCCGACCGGCACGGTCGTGTCGATGCAGAACGAGAAGTCGCAGATCCAGAACCGCGCCGCCGCCATGCGGGTGCTGCAGTCGCGACTGCTGCTGCTGCAGAAAGAGCAGGAGGCCGCGCAGAAGAAAGAACTTGCGGGCAACATCACCGCGAGCTGGGGCGACCAGATGCGTTCGTACGTGCTCGCGCCGTACCAGATGGTCAAAGACCTGCGCACCGACTACGAGGTCGGCAACCCGAGCCACGTCTTCGACGGCGACCTCGACGGCTTCATCGCGGCCGGTATCAAGTGGCGCAAGCGCCCCGCCGAGTAAACACCCGCTGAACGTGCGAGTCGTTGCGCCGATTCACCCCGTCCCTGCTTAGGCTCGATGGCGATGATCCGCTTCGATTCCGTCACCAAGACCTACTCCGGCCAGGCGAGGCCCGCCCTGAACGACATCGGGGTTGAGATCCTCCGCGGTGAGTTCGTCTTCCTCGTCGGCGCCTCGGGCTCCGGCAAGTCGAGTTTCCTCCGGCTGATCCTGAAAGAGGAGAAGCCCTCGAAGGGCGCGATCCATGTGCTCGGGCAAGACCTGGGCTCGATCTCGAGCCGCAAGGTGCCCTACTTCCGGCGTGACCTCGGCGTCGTCTTCCAGGACTTCCGGCTGCTGCCGAACAAGTCGGTCTACGAGAACGTCGCGTTCACCCTTCGGGTCATCGGCAAGTCGCGCGGCTTCGTGCAGTCGGCCGTGCCCGAGACGCTGAAGCTCGTCGGCCTCGACGGCAAGGGCAAGCGCATGCCCCACGAGCTCTCCGGCGGTGAGCAGCAGCGGGTCGCCATCGCTCGCGCCATCGTGAACAACCCGCAGATCCTGTTGGCCGACGAGCCGACCGGAAACCTCGACCCCGTGACGAGCGCCGGCATCATGACTTTGCTCGAACGCATCAACTCGAGTGGCACGACCGTCGTCATGGCCACGCACGAGGCCGGCATCGTCGACCAGATGCAGCGCCGGGTGATCGAGCTCTCCGCCGGCGACATCGTGCGCGACGAGCGCAGCGCCGGCTACGGAGCGTCGCTCCGCGAGTCCGGCGCGGATGCCGGCGACGGCACCGGTCCCGTTGCCCAGCCGACCGGCGAGCCGATCACGAGTGCAGCACCGAAAGTCACGACCGAGGTCATGCGCGAAGCGCAGCCGCTCTACGTCGAGCCCGAAGAGCGCGACGAGGTGACGGATGCCGCGGCGGCGATCACCGCCGCAGCGACTGCCGCCGTGCCCGTGGCCGGCGAGGGGGCCGGCTCGAGTGACGCAGCGAAGGCGAAGAGGGCCGGAAGCGCGGCATCCGAACATCTGACTCTCGCTGAACGGCTGGGACTGCGCGCCTCGGGAGGCCCCCGGGAAGGCGACGACGACCAGGAAGTGGGGCCGACGAAATGAGGATCGGTCTCGTGCTCTCCGAGGCGGCGAACGGCCTTCGCCGGAACGCCTCGATGGTGGTCTCCGTCGTGCTCGTGACGTTCATCTCGCTGACCTTCGTCGGCACCGCGGCGCTGCTGCAGTTGCAGATCGGCCAGATGAAGAACTACTGGTACGACCGAGCCCAGGTCGCCGTGTACCTCTGCACGGGCGTGTCGACCACAGCCGGCTGCACCGACGGCGAAGCGACTGAAGAGCAGAAGGCCGCGATCGAGGAGCAACTGGGTTCCGACACGCTGATGCCCTTCATCGACGAGTTCTACTTCGAAGATCACGAGCAGGCCTTCGAGAACTTCCAGGAGCAGTTCAAGGGCACCCCGGCGGCCGACTACGTGACGCCCGAGGTGCTGAACGAGACGTTCTGGGTGAACCTCGTCGATCCATCGCAGGCTGCCGTGCTCGTCGAGAGTCTTGCGGGCATGGCCGGCGTCGAGGGGGTGGTCGACCAGCGCCGGTATCTCGATCAGATCTTCGACGTCTTGAACGCCGCGAGCTACACGGCGATCGCGATCGCGGCGATCATGCTCGTCGCTGCGGCCCTCCTCATCGCCACGACCATCCGGCTCTCGGCGTTCTCGCGCCGGCGAGAGCTCGGCATCATGAGGCTGGTGGGTGCGTCGAACCGGTTCATCCAGACCCCGTTCATACTCGAGGGCGTGTTCGCGGGGCTCATCGGCTCCGTGCTCGCGGGTGGGGCGGTGGTCGCGATCGTGTACTTCTTCGTGCAGGGCTACCTCGCCGACAACCTGTCGTTCACCTTCGTCGACCTCGGCGATGCGCTGATCGTGGTGCCGTTGCTCATCCTCGTGGGGGTGCTGCTCGCGGCCGCGTCGGCTGGCATCGCGATCACGAGGTATCTGAAGGTCTAGTTCGCAGCTATTGAGTTCGCAGCTTCCGAGTCCGGCGAAACGGATGCCGCGGCATCCGTTAGACTGAACGGCTGCTCCGGATGCCCCGGGGCATCCGTTTCGAGGCAAGGAGCCGCTCGTGCCCAGGGAGACCGGTCAGAAGGTCGTGGCGACCAACCGCAAGGCGCGCCACGACTATACGATCGAGGACACCTACGAGGCCGGCATCGTGCTGACCGGCACCGAGGTGAAGTCGCTGCGCGAGGGTCGGGCGTCGCTCGTCGACGGCTACGCGTTCCTCGAAGGCGGCGAGATGTGGCTCGACGCGGTGCACATTCCCGAGTACACCGAGGGCACCTGGAACAACCACGCTCCGCGGCGCAAGCGCAAGCTGCTGCTGCACAAGCAGGAGATCGTGAAGATCAGCCACCGCACGAGCCAAGGCGGCTACACGCTGGTGCCGTTGCGGATCTACTTCTCGAACGGTCGCGCGAAAGTCGAGATCGCGGTTGCGAAGGGCAAGCGGGAGTTCGACAAGCGGCAGGCACTGCGCGAGCGTCAAGACAAGCGCGAGGCCGACCGGGCCATGGCGAGCCGGCGCAACCTCGGCGACTGATCGTTCCCTGAGCCTGTCGAAGCGACGTGCGATGTAGGCTCGTCGCGATGGAGACCTCGACCCGCATCCCTGTGCCCGGAACGTACAACTTCCGTGACGTCGGCGGGCTGCCGGCACTGACCGGAACGGTACGCGCGGGCGTGCTCTACCGCTCCGACGGCCTGCACAGATTGGGGGAGGCAGGGCAAGCGAAGTTCCGCGACCTCGGGGTCGGTATCGTCATCGACCTGCGCGACGAGAACGAGTCCCGGGTCATGCCCGACGATCTGGGCGACCTCGACGTCGAGGTGCTGCGGCTGCCGGTGTTCGAGGGGTCCGGTGCGTCACAGGGTGCCGCGGGCATCTCGCTCGACGCACTGTACGAGCGCATCGTCACCCAGCACGCGTCGGTCGTCGTCGCCGCACTGCGCGAGATCTCGACGGCCGGTGACCGCGCCGTGGTGGTGCACTGCACGGCGGGCAAAGACCGCACCGGCGTCGTCATCGCCCTCGCGCTGCTCGCGGTCGGTGTCGATCGTGAGTCCGTCGTCGCCGATTACGCCTCGACCGAGGCGAACCTCGCGGGGGAGTGGCTCGAAGAGATGGTGGGCCTCGTCGTGCGTTACGGCGTGCCCGACAGCCCCGAGCTGCGCACGCTAATGGGCGGCAGCCCGCGTGACGCGATCGACGGCGTCATCGAGACCATCGAACGTGAACACGGCTCCGTGCGCGAGTACCTGCTCGCCGCCGGGCTGGCGCTTTCCGAACTCTCCGCGCTCGAGACGCTGCTGATCGACCCGAGCTGAGCTCGGCGGGCTTCTCGACGTCAGCCGATCCGGCTCGCCTCAGGCGGGCGCGGCCGCGAACCTGGCGTCGACGGATGCCGCGATCACGAGTTGCGCCGGCGTGAACTGCGATGGGCCGCCGCCCGACGAGTCGACCGTTGCATCGTGCATCACGTACATCCGCTCAGCGCCTGCAGCAGGCACGACCGGCTGTGCGGTGAGCAAGCCCGTGTCGGCGAGTTCGACGGGTGCGGGAACGCCGAGTCCGAGCGCAGCGGCATAGACGGTCGCTTTCGCGACGGCGTCGGCGACGGCGCCGCGCTGTGCGAGCTCCTGGGTGCGCTTGCGGGTGGCATCCGTCAGTCGCCACTCGATACCGCCAACGGAGACCCGGCCGTTGACGGACACGGCGCTGACCCATTCGCCGAGCTTGTCGAGATCGGTGAAGACGACCTCGACGTCGGCGCTCGCCTGATGCACGACCGGCAGTTGCTTGCCCTCACTGTTCCACGGACGGTGTGATGAGATCCGCAGTTGCCCCGCCGACCACGTGTCGAGGGCTCCGGATGCCTCCAGCCCGCGCACCGCGGCGATGAGAGCTTCGCGTGCCTCGGCGGTGCGCGCCAACGTGGAGTCGCGCTCGGCGCCCGACGCGCCGACCGTCAGCGACACCGCGCCGAGCTCGGGTGCGACGCGCTCTTCGGCGTTGCCGCGCACGGCGATGACGGTAGCCACATGGACCTCCAGAATCATCCGCTCGGGAATGGCGGAGCGGCCGCGCCTGTTCTAGACTGTAAGGCCGGGCACTCACCGATTCAAAGATCGGCGCCCGGGTTGGGCTCTGCCCATTGAAAATTCCACAGTGTGCGACAACGGCCCGCCAGACTGCAGTCTCAGTTCCGACTGAGCGAGCAGTCACGGCGATTCATGGGGATGATCGGTTTCGACATCGTCTGCGAACCCACGAGAAGCGGGCCGAGGATCCAGGGTTATCTCGTAAACGATCTCTGGAAAACAATAAGTGCCAATTCAAAGCGCACTGACTTCGCCCTCGCTGCTTAAGCGAGCTCGATAGTCCGTCAGCCCGCGGGTCTGTTCCCGCCCCGGTAGCTGGCGTCATCTAGGGAACTTGCTGCGTGTGGTCGCCTGAGCGACACGCGGGACTTTACTCAGGCTGGGCTCGTCGACCTAGGCGCCTGTGGCAAAGGTCGGGGCCGAGCAGAACGCTTGCACAGGCTGCGCCCGGAGAAGGCGTGGAATCACAGCGATGGACGGGGGTTCAATTCCCCCCATCTCCACCATCGGCCGTTGTCGCACATTGTCGGAGCAGCTCAGCGCTGCATCATGCATCCGTGTCTCAGGTGCGTGTTGCCTCGCGCAGCAGCGCCGTGATGCGCAGAACCGCGGGGTGCGTTCGCATCGAGCGCTTCACTCGCAACATGATGCGCCGCTGCACGTCGACATCGTCGACTGGCAGCACGGTGACGCCGTCGGGTAGGTCGAGCACGCCGAGGCGAGGCAGCACGGTGACGCCGACGTTGTGGGCGACGTAGTCGAAGGCGGTCGCATAGTCGGGGGCCTGGATGCGGAACTGCGGTGCGAACCCGCGGGCGGCGCAGGCCGACAGCGCGATCTCACGGCATGGTCCGTGAGCGTGGTCATTGTCGATCCAAGGTTCGTCGGCGAGCTCGCGCAGCGTCGCCGAGTGCTGCTTCGTGAGCGGATGCCCGTTCGGCACGACGACGACGTAGCCCTCGGTGCGAAGCTCTTCGATCTCGTAGCCGTCGGCTGCGCCATCTGCGACCGCCGGGTCGCGGTCGCCGCGAACCGATTCGGCGACGTACAACTCGATGTCGGGCTCACCGGCGTGTTGTCCGCGCAGTTCGACGAGGCTGAGCTCGAGCCGCAGTGTCGGGAATTCGCTCAAGAGTGTGGCGGCGATCGCCGGCATCCAGGCGCGGTTCGACGACATGAAGCAACTGATGCGCAGCGTTCCGCTGCGGCCGGAGCGCAGATCGTCGGCCATGGAGTCGAAATCGGCGAGTTGGTCGAGCACTCGAGCGGCACGGTCGGCGACGGCGATGCCGGCCGACGTCGGCACGATGCCGCGCCCGCGCTTCTCGATGAGCGTCAGCCCGGTCTCGCGCTGCAGCGTGCTCACGTGCTGGCTGACCGCCGAAGGGGTGTAACCGAGTCGCGTCGCAGCCTGATTGATCGAGCCGGTCTGCACGACTGCCCGGAACACGCGGAGTCGATGTGGGTCTACCATGCCGCGATCGTACAGTGTCACTGAACGAATAGGAAGAATCGTTCGCTTGTACTGAGGTGATTCGCACGTCAGGCTGGACGGATGCGACTCCCCTCAGCGACCGCGCCCGACGCGCTGCAATCACCGGTGCCACCAGCCACGATCGGCTGGAAGGTGCTGACCGCGATGCTCATCGTGCTGGTGCTCTGGGCCTCGGCATTCATCGCCATCCGAGGGGTCGGGGATGCGATCTCGCCCGGACCGCTCGCGCTCGGCCGCCAGCTCGTCGGTGCCACCGTGCTCGTCGCGATCGCCATCTGGCGCCGCCCGCCGCTGCCTCGCCCCCGCGCACTGGTGCTCATCGCGGTCTACGGTCTGCTCTGGTTCGCGGGCTACACCCTCGTGCTCAATCTCGCCGAGCGCCACCTCGACGCGGGCACCGCCGCGATGCTCGTGAACATCGCGCCGCTCCTCGTGGCGCTCGCCGCCGGCGCACTGCTGAAGGAGGGGTTCCCGCGCCCGCTCATGATCGGAATCGGCATCGCGTTCACCGGTGTCGTGATCATCGCGACGGGCGGCATCGGTGCGCACAGCGATCCGCTCGGCATCGTGCTCGGTATCCTCGCCGCAGTGCTCTATGCCGCCGGGGTACTCGTGCAGAAGGTCGCCCTGCGAGATGCCGACGCGCTGAGCGCGACCTGGATCGGTTGCGTGGTCGGCGCCGTGGCGCTGCTGCCATTCCTCCCGCAGACCATCGGCGAGCTCTCCGACGCGCCGACGCCGGCCGTGCTGGCGGTCGTGTACCTCGGGGTCTTCCCGACAGCCGTCGCGTTCCTGCTCTGGGCGTACGTGCTCAAGCGCAGCTCCGCCGGTGCGACCGCCTCGGCCACCCTTGCCGTGCCCGCGATCGTCGTCGTGCTCTCGTGGCTGCTGCTCGGTGAGCTGCCGACCCTGCTCGGGATGATCGGCGGCGTGCTGTGCCTCGCCGGCGTCGCGTGGAGCCGCCGCAAGCCCCGGCCGGCATGAGACCCGGCAGGCATGAGAAATGCCGCGTGGCGCACCCGAAGGCGCACCACGCGGCATCCGTGGCTCAGCTGATCAGCGTGCGGTGCCCGCGAGGGTTCCCGTGACCTGGCCGGCCGGGTCGTAGATCACGCACGAGACGACGCGGTCGTCGAGGCTCTCCCAGCTCTCTTGCGACGGGCGGTACGCGTACATGTCGAGCGTCGAGGTGTCGTAGCCGAGGCCGACGAAGGGCTCGAACTGCGCGAGGCAGGCCTCGTCGGACTGCGTCTCCACGACGTCGTCGCCGGGGTACTCCTCGCCCTCGAGGGTGAGGTCGAAGTACACCTCTTCGTCGTGCGGCTGGTCGCACGGAACGACGGGCACCTCGGAGACGAGCTCTTCGGTCACTTCGTTCATGCAGTCGCCGACCTGAAGGGCGAAGACGTCGGCGTCGCCTTCTTCAACGATCTCTTGCGTGGTCTCGTCGCGTTCGGGTTGCGGTGCAGAGCCGCCGACGAGGTCGCGAACGATGCTGCATCCGGACAGCGGGATCGCGACCGCGACGGCGGCGAGGGAGACGAGTGCGCGCGTCAGCGTGCGGCGCGTGGCAGAGTTCACGGGGTAGAGCCTCTCGGTTGGGTAGGGTTCGATGATCGCGAGAGGGCCATCAGATACCGGCGCCCCGCCTCATCCGGTTGATTCGCTGTCAGCATAGCGGGACTCGGGAACGCGTCGCTTGCCGATTCAGCGCACGTGCGGCGCCACCTCTGCGGCGATGAGCTCGAGGTGTTCGAGGTCGCGCATGTCGACGAGCTGCAGGTACACCCGGTCGGCGCCGAGGTCGCGCAGTCGCAGCAATTTCTCCACGGCCGCGGACGGGGAGCCCGCGATGTTGACCTCCGCGAAGTCGTCGGGGTCGGCACCGATGGCGGCGAGGCGGCGCAGGTACTCGGCATCGGATGTCGCGACCACGGCGGGCAGCGCGACACTGGTGCGAATCGAACCCGGGTCGCGGCCGATCTCTTCGCACGCTCGCCGCACCCCGTCGAACGTCTCGGCGATCATGCGCTCGTCGCGGAACCCGATGTTGAACTCGCTCGCGAAGCGTGCGGCGATGGCCGGCGTGCGCCGCGGCCCGGCGCCGCCGACGATGATCGGCAGCGGCGTCTGGGCGGGTTTCGGCAGCGCGGGCGAGTGAGCGAGGCGGTAGTGCTCGCCCGCGAAGTCGTAGTGCTCGCCGACCGGCGTCGACCAGAGTCCCGTCACGACCTCGAGCTGCTCTTCGAGGATGCCGAAGCGCTTCGGCGGGAACGGGATGCCGTAGGCCTCGTGCTCCTCGGCGAACCATCCCGTGCCGAGTCCGAGCTCGACCCGGCCGCCCGACATGGCGTCGACCTGTGCGACCTGGATCGCCAGCACCGACGGATGCCGGAAGGTCGCCGAAGAGACGAGCGTGCCGAGCCGGATGCGGCTGGTCTCACGCGCCAGGCCGGCGAGGGTGACCCAGGCGTCGGTGGGGCCGGGCAGGGGATCGCCCTCGCCCATCGCGAGGTAGTGGTCGGAGCGGAACCAGCCGTCGAAGCCGAGTCGCTCGGCCGCACTGGCTTGCGCGAGCTGGTCGTCGTAGCTCGCGCCCTGCTGCGGCTCGGTGAAGATGCAGAGTTCCATGGCTACGCCTGTCCGTCGATCGCTGCGAGCACCGTGTCGTGCAGCACGCCGTTGGTTGCCAGGGCGCTGCCGTGCCACGGTCCGGGTTCGCCCGTGATCGAGGTGAACCGCCCTCCCGCCTCCTCGACGATCGGAATGAGCGCGGCGAGGTCGTACGGCTTCACGTCGAACTCTCCTGTGATGTCGATGAGGCCTTCGGCGAGCAGCATGTACGACCAGAGGTCGCCGTAGGCCCGGTCGCGCCAGACGCGTTCGGCGAGCGAGAGGAGCCGGTCGAGGTAGCCCGCGTTGCGCCACTGCGCGATGCTCTGGAAGCTCAAGACGGCGTCGGAGAGCGTCTCGACACCGGAGACCCGAAGGCGCCTGGCACCGGGGAAGGGGCCGGACGCGGCATCCGTGCCGTGCTCGCTCGCACCGGCCTCGGCGGCCGAACCCGTCGTCCATGCGCCCAGACCCGTCGCGGCCCACCAGCGGCGGCCCATGGCGGGCGAGGAGGCGACGCCGACGACCGGTACGCCATCGACGGCCAGCGCGATGAGCGTGCCCCATACCGGCACGCCGCGCAGGAAATTGGCGGTGCCGTCGATCGGGTCGATGATCCACTGCCGGGTGCTCTCGCCCTCAGTGCCGAACTCCTCGCCGAGGATGCCATCGCCAGGGCGGGCCTCGGAGATGCGATCGCGAATCGCGCGTTCGACGGCGAGGTCGGCCTCGGTGACGGGGGAGCGGTCGGGCTTCGTCTGCACGTCGAGGTCGATCGCGCGGAATCTCGCGAGAGAGACGGCATCGGCCAGTTCGGCGAGTTCGAGGGCGAATGCAAGGTCGGTGGTGAGGTCGTTGGCGTCGGCATCTGTCACGTCGTTCAGGCTACCGGCTTGCCATGCCGAGACTGCGGCGCGCCGATTCCGGCCCCGATTGGCGCAACCGCGGGTTCTCCTGATAACGTGATTCCTCGGTTCGAGTTACTGAAAAGTCCGAACTGCGAATGCGAAAGCATGCACCTCTAGCTCAATCGGCAGAGCAACTGACTCTTAATCAGTGGGTTCTGGGTTCAAGTCCCAGGGGGTGCACGATCAAGCCTCGAACCTCTCGCCGGGTTCGGGGCTTTTTCACTTTCAAGCGTCGCATGGTTTCACTTTCAGGCGACGCAGAGTCAGTCGTCGAAGCCGCGGGCGACGAGGGCCTCGCCCATCGCATCGGCGGTCTGCAGCGCCCGTACGACGACCGGCACCGCAACGGCGCGGAGCGATCCCTCGGCGCCGCGCGCCTTGCGGGCCTCGAGCACCGCGCGCACGATCTCGGCCATGAGCGGCACCGCCCTGATCGTCATCGCGAGCACGATGCCGACGCGGTCGGCGTCGACGCGCGACCCGAAGGGGCGGAGCCCACGCTGTACGGCGTCGAGGATCGCCGAGACCTTCGTCGTCAGCGTCACGAGCGCCGCAAGGGCGACGCACGCCGCGAGTCGCATCGACATGACGAGCGCCGACTCCCAGCCGGAGAAGAGCGCGTTCAGCGGCGCGGCGATCGCGAGGATCCAGAGCACTGGCACGAGCTGGCGCACGGCGAGCCGCACCGGGACGCGTGCGACGGCGAAGCCGGCAACGACCAGGAGGAGAGCGGCGAGGAGCATCCACGACGCCGGGAGCAGGGCCACCACGATGACGGATGCCGCGAGCCCCACGAGTTTTGCACCCGCCGGCGTGCGATGCAGCAGCGAGTCGCCCGCGAAGTACGCGCCGATCATGAGATGAGCGCCCGATACGCGTCGAGGGCGACCGCAGGCACGTCGTCGGCGACGATGCGGCCGTGCTCGATGACGAGCACCCGGTCGAACTCGGCGACCGCCTCGAGGCGGTGCGTGACGACGATGAGCTGTTCATCGAGCTCGGCGAAGTGACGTTCGACGAGCGCTGCGTTCCGTGCATCGAGGAGCGTCGTCGGCTCGTCGGCCACGACGAGCGCCGGTCGCATCACGAGCACTGCGGCGAGGGCGAGCAATTGCTTCTGCCCGCCCGAGAGGCGGTGCGCCGGGCGGTCGGCGAGCTCGGTCAGTCCGAACCGTTCGAGCGCACCGTCGACGCGGGCCGCGGCATCCGCTGCGCTCAACCGAAGCCGCCGCAGTGAGAACGCGACGTCTTCGCGCACCGTGGGCAGGACGATCTGATTGTCGGGGTTCGTGAACACGAAGCCCACCCTGCGCCGTACCTCGCGACCGTTGCGTGCGACATCGAGTCCGTCGACGCTCACCCGACCGGCGCTCGGCGTGACGAGTCCGTTCACCAGGCGGGCGAGCGTCGACTTGCCCGAGCCGTTCGCCCCGACCACGCCGATGCGCCGCTCGGTGAGGCGGAGCGAGACGTCGCTCAACACCGCCTCGCCGTCGTAGCGGTGCGTGACGTGGTCGAAGACGATCTCGCTCATGCGGTGGGCGACTCGGGTGCGGCCTCGGCCTCGGCAACGGATGCCACGGTGTCGGATGCCGCGGGGTCGGAAGCCGCGACACGGCGGGCCCACGGCCACCGCCGCGCGGTGATCAGGCCGGGCCAGGCGCGGTGCACGCCGGCCGCGACGATCGCCGTGACCACGGCCTTCGCGACGTCGCCGATCAGGAACGGGGACATCGCCGCGATCGCGCCGCCCACCGGCATGCCGGTGACGACCGCGAACCACGGGATGCCGACGAGGTAGACCACGAGCACGCCGCCGACGAGGCTCGCGACGAGCAGCGACCAGAACGGGAGCTTCGGCGCGAAGCGCTCGACGAGCCAGCCGATGACGAACGCGCCGGGGATGAAGCCGATCAGGAACCCGCCGGTCGGGCCGGCGAGGGTGCCGAGGCCGGCGGCACCGCCGGCGAGGATCGGCAGGCCGGCGAGGCCGAGCACGACGTAGACGGTGACGGCGAGGGTACCGTTGCGGGCGCCGAGTATCGCGCCGGCGAGCATTACGCCGAGGGTCTGGAGGGTGATCGGCACACCGAAGCCGAGGGGGATCGCGCCCGGCAGTGTGAGGGCGGCGATGAGCGCGGCGAACACCGCGATCTGCGCGAGGTCGCGTGCAGTGCTGCGGCGCGGGCGCGGGGCGGGCGCGCCCGCATCGTTCGTGGCGGTGTCGCTCGGGGTGGTGCTGTGGGCGGAGGTCATCGGGTTCCCCTCTCGTGACGTGCGGGCGGTTGCCCGGGAATCACGTTACGAGGGAGGTGATGACGTTCGTCGACTCAGCCGTACAAGAATCACGGGTCGATCTTGGACGGCGAAGGCCGAGGCGACTCAGGCGGCGCGGGCCTCGAGTGCCGTGGCGGCGCCGATGGTCGGCAGGGCGGCGGCTTCGACGTCTGCAGTTTCGAAGTCGGCGGATGCCTCGGCGACAAGCTCATCGGAGGGTGCCGACGTCTCGACGGGCTCAGCCCAGACGATGAGCGGAGCGGGCTCCCAGCCGAGCGCGAGGGTCTCTTCGCCGGCAGGCACGACGACGGCGACGGAATCGCGCTCGTCGAGGATGGCGCGGGTCAGTTCCGCCGCGATCTGGTGCGTGAGCATCGCGTGGAAGATGCGATCGGTGTCGCCATCGGACTTGCGCACGAGCGACCACCCGCCGCCCGGACCGATGAACTCGGACAACTTCGTGTTCAGGAGTTCGAAGATGTGCTCACCACGAAGATCGGCCGCGGAAGGGTGCGGCGTCTGGGCGGCAACATGGGCGGAGGCCTGAGCGGCAAGCCGTGCACGGCGCCAACGGCGGAACATCGTGCCCCTCTCGGTGGGATCGTTTCGGGTCGTTCGTCCCAGTTTCAGGCACGGCGTTGCGGATCGCGAGTGACACGCCGCGCAAGGCGCGGGCGACGAAACTATTCGCCGAGCTCGCCCTGTTTCGTCTCTTCGGCGACCGTACCGATCGCGATCGCGAGGCTCGCCGCCCACGACACCCACATGAGCAGCAGGCGCCAGTCGCGGGGGCCCGACGCGGTCGCCCGCACCACGCCGATGCCGCTGAATATGGCGCCGATCACGGCTCCGCTGAAGAGGTACTTGCGCATGCCGCAACGCTACCGCTGGTTTCGCCGGGCTGGGAGACATCCGTGAATCTGACCGATCGTGCAGAAGCTGACCGATCGGTCAAATATCGTGAGTTCATGCCCACCGAAGCATCCATACCGTCCCGCGTGCGCGCCAGCGATGAGCTGCGCCAGGTCGCCCTCGAACAGTTCGCCACCGTCGGCTTCGCCGCGAGCTCACTGCAGCAGATCGCCGACCATGCCGGGTACTCGAAGTCGAGCGTCCTCTATCACTACACGTCGAAAGAGGCGCTGCTCGAGGCCGCCATCGGCCCGGCCATCGACCTGCTCGAGACCCTCCTCCGCGACTTCGTCGCCGGCGGCCGAACTGCGGCGGCCCACGCGACCTTCATCGAGGACTTCGTCGACTTCCTGCTCGGCAACCGGCTCGCCGTGCACACCTTCGTCAACCAGGGGCAGTCGCTGCGCGGCCTGCCCGTGATCGAACGCGCCAACGTCGCCATTCGCGGACTCGCCAACTCGATCTGCGACGACGACGCCCCGATCGCCGAGCGGATGCGCTTCGGCGTCGCGCTCGCCGGGGCCACCTACACGCTCGTGGCCGGTGCGACCTTCCTCGATGCAGACCAGCAGATCGCCGACGAAGACGTACGCGATGCCCTCATCACCGTGCTCTCCGAACTCTTGCTGACGGCCGACGGCCGCCCGATCCGATAGGCCCGCCCATGGCACTCCTCCTGCACCGCATCGGCCGTTTCGCCTTCCGCCGCGCCTGGTACGTCATCGCGGCCTGGGTGCTCGCCCTCGGCGCGCTCCTCGGCGCGGGCATCGGGCTCGGCGGTCAACTGCAGGACTCCTTCGCCATTCCCGGCACCGAGTCCCAGACCGCGATCGACCAGCTCGCCGCCGTCTTCCCGCAGACGGCGGGTGCGTCGGCGAAGACCGTCGTCGAAGCGCCCGACGGGGCATCCGTCGAGTCCGACTCGTTCCGCGCTGCGATCGAGGCGATGGAGGCCGAGATCGAGCAGGTCGACGGGGTCGCGAGCGTGCTCGGTCCGTTCGACGAGTATGCGGGCGACCAGATCTCCGGCGACGGCCGCACCGCCTACATCCAGCTGCAGTTCGACGGACCGGTCACGGATGTCACGGCGGAATCGCTCGACGAGGTGACAGCGACGGGCGAGCTCGGCCGCGACGCCGGGCTCACGGTCGCCTTCGGCGGCGACGTCTTCCAGGAGACCAGCTTCGGGCTCACGCTCACCGAGGTGTTCGGCGTGCTGTTCGCCGCCGTGGTGCTCATCATCACCTTCGGCTCGCTGCTCGCAGCCGGCATGCCGCTGCTGACCGCACTCGTCGGCGTCGGTGCCGCGTTCGGCGGCATCTCGATCGTCGCGGCGTTCGCGACGGTGTCATCGACGGCGCCGATGCTCGCCGTCATGATCGGCCTCGCCGTGGGCATCGACTACGCGCTGTTCATCTTGTCGCGCCATCGAAACCAGCTCGCGCGCGGGGAGGATCCCGAAGAGAGTGCCGCCGAGGCGGTCGCGACCGCGGGCGGGGCCGTCGTGTTCGCCGGCCTCACCGTGATCATCGCGCTGCTCGGACTGCTCGTCGTCGGCATCCCGTTCCTCAGCGTGATGGGGGTCGGCGCCGCATTCGCCGTGCTCATCGCGGTCGCGGGCGCCGTCACGCTCCTGCCCGCGCTGCTCGGCGTGCTCGGGCGCCGCCTCGTCCCGAAGCCCGGCGGCCGCGCACATCGCCGGGCGAATGCCGACGACGACAGCGGCAAGCGCACCATGGGTCGCCGCTGGGTCGACCTCGTGCTGAAGGCGCCCGTCGTGTTCGTGGTGCTCGTGGTCGGACTGCTGGGCGCTGCCGCGATCCCGGCGGCGAGCCTCGACCTGAACCTTCCGAACGGATCGGGAACCGAGGGATCCAGCCAGCGCGAAGCCTACGAGATGATCGAGAACGGCTTCGGCCCGGGCTACAACGGGCCGCTCATCGTGACCGTCGACATCACCCAGACGACCGACATCTTCGGCGACCTCGACGCCATCGGCGCGCGCATCGACGAACTCGACGACGTCGCCTACGTCGGCGACGGCCTGCCCAACGAGACAGTCGACACCGCGATCATCCAGGTGATCCCCGAGAGTGCTCCGGATGCACCGGAGACCAAGGTGCTCGTCGAGAACATCCGCGATCTCGAACCCTCGATCACCGCCGACCTCGCCACCCCCATCGCGGTGACGGGCTATACGGCCGTGGCGATCGACATCTCGAACCGGCTCGCCGACGCGCTCATCCCGTTCGCCCTCATCGTGGTCGGCCTCTCGATCGTGCTGCTGCTCATGGTGTTCCGATCGGTGTTCGTACCCATCAAGGCCGCCCTCGGATTCCTGCTCTCGGCGTTCGGTGCCATCGGGGTCACCGTGGCGATCTTCCAGTGGGGGTGGTTCGCCGACCTCCTGCACGTCGAGCCTGGTCCGATCCTCAGCTTCCTGCCGATCCTGCTCATGGCCGTGTTGTTCGGCCTCGCGATGGATTACGAGGTGTTCCTCGTGTCGGGCATGCGTGAAGCGTTCGTGAAGAACCGGGACGCCCGCAAGGCCGTCGTGCACGGCTTCCAGCACGCCGCCCGGGTCGTCACCGCGGCCGCGCTCATCATGTTCTTCGTCTTCTTCGCCTTCGTGCCAGAAGGCTCGGGGGTGATCAAGGGCATCGCGTTCGCGCTCGCCGTCGGTGTCGCGTTCGACGCCTTCCTCGTGCGAATGACGCTCGTGCCCGCCGCGATGGCCCTCGCGGGCAAAGCCGCGTGGTGGTTGCCGAAGTGGCTCGCGAAGGCGCTGCCGAACGTCGACATCGAAGGCGAGGGCCTGCGCGCACACCTCGATCAGGAGGCATGGGCCGCCTCACGGCCCGCCGCGGTCAACGCCGACGCTGCCGTGTTCGGCCTGCCCGAACGGCGCATCGGCCCGCTCTCCATCGAGGTTCCCGTCGGCGGCGTGCTCGTCGTGCGCGGAGACACGGTCGATCGGCGCGTCGTCGCCGCGACGCTCGCGGGGCGTCTCGACCCCGTCGCCGGTCGCCTCGCCGTGCTCGGTTCGCCTCTGCCCTCAGACGCCGGCACCGTCATGCGCGGCGTCGCGATCGCAGAGGTTGCAGCGGGTGCCTCGCCAGGCGGTACTGTCGGCGAACTCATCGCCCGCCGCCTCGACGCCACTCGGCCCTGGTACCGGCTCGCTCCATCGAACGCCCTCGTGCAGTCGTGGGTGGCCAGGGCGGCCGACGCCGCCGGCCACGGTCTCGACGGTCCGCGCTTCACCGCCGACACCCCGCTCGCCGGGCTCGGTGTGGAGGCACGAACCCTCGTGGCGGTCGCCGCCGCGCTCGCTGAGCGCCCGAAGGCCCTCGTGATCGACCTCGACGACGATCCCGGATCGGCCAGCGGTGAGCTGTGGCGCGCCCTCGCCGAGCTCGTGCCCTCGCAGGTCACGACGATCGTGGGTCTCGGCCCTTCGGCCGTGTCGCCTGCGATCTCGCCGGAACTCGCCGCACGCGGCATCCGTACCCTCGAACCCGTCTTGACCCAGGAGGCACTCCGATGAGTACTCGACTCTCCCGACTCTTCGGCTCGACGCCCGCGGCGCGCCGGGTGCGCTACGGCGTGCTGGTGGCCGCGGTCATCGCGGTGCCGCTCGCCGTCTCCGGGCTGGTCTCCGGCGCGCTCGGCGGTGCCGGCGACAACCTCGAGCAGATCCCCGCCGTCGTCGTGAACAACGACGAGATGGTCACGATGACCCTGCCCGACGGCACCGATCAGCCCGTGCTCGCCGGGCGTCAGCTCGTGACCGAGCTGACCGACCCCGACACCGCCGGGTTCCAGTGGAAGATCTCCAACGACGAAGAGGCGGCCGACCTCCTCGCTTCAGGCGACGCCTACGCGGTGCTGACGATTCCCGCGGACTTCTCCGAGTCGGTGACCTCCCTCTCGGGTCAGAAGCCGACGAAGGCGAACCTCGACATCCGCACCGACGATGCGCACGGCTACCTCGCCGGATCCGTCGCCCAGTCGGTCGGCGACGCCATGTCGACGACGTTCGGCCGAGCGCTCACCGCGCAGTACCTCGAGGGCTTCTACACGAACCTCGCGGAGATGGGTGGCTCGCTCGGCGATGCAGCAGATGGCGCGACCCAGCTCTCGACGGGGGCAGGCGCCCTCGCCGGCGGGCTCGGCACGCTCTCGAACGGCGTCGCATCGGCGGCTTCCGGGGCGACGGATGCCGCGAATGGCGCGTACGCGTACGCCGACGGCGTCGCGCAGTACACCGAGGGCGTGGACGGCATCGCGAGTGGGCTTTCGCAACTCGACGGACAGGCGGCGCAACTCGACGGGCTCTCCGCCGGCTGGGACCAGTACGTCGGCGGCATCGCCGCGGGAGTCGCCCAGGTGGAGACGGGCACGACGCCGCTGATCGCCCAGCTCACCCAGTTGGCGATCGATCAGCCCGAGCTCAAGCCCCGGGTCGACGAAGCCATTGGGCGCATCCAAGGCACGCTCGGCGGTCTGACGACCATGGCGACGTCCGGTCAGCAGCTCGCAGCCGGAACCCGAAGCGGCATCGACGGTGTTCAGGGCGGCATCTCCCAACTCTCCGGCGGCGCCGCGGCGCTCTCCGGCGGCTCGAGTGGCATCAGCGACGGGGCGAACGGTCTGGCGACCGGCGTCGACCAACTCGCGGTCGGCCTCGGGCAGCTCTCGACCGGTGCAGCGGATGCTGCGACCGGAGCGACAGACCTCGCGGGAGGCGCGAACACTCTCGCAACCGGCCTCACCACGGGTGCCGAGAGCGCGAAGGCCCTTACCGACATCGACAGCGCGGCCACCGCCGATGTCGTCGCAGAACCCGTGACGGTCGACGCCACCCGCGACCACGAGATCGCGGGCATCGGAGAGGTGATCGGCATGCTGTTCGTGCCCGTCGGGCTCTGGCTCGGCGCGATGGCGCTCTTCCTCGTGTTCCGCCCGTTCGGGCGCGAGGCGCTGCGCAGCACGGCGTCGACTGGCGGCCTCGTCTGGCGCACGCTCGCTCGCGCCGGGCTCCTCGCACTCGTCCAGGCCGTCACCGTGGTGCTGCTCCTGCACGGTGCCATGGGTGTCGCCTGGAGTCTGCTTCCGCAGACCCTCGCGTTCGCGGCCCTGCTCGCGCTCGCGTTCACCTCGCTGCACGCCTTCCTCACGGTGTGGCTCGGACGCGCGGGCCTGCTCGTCTCCCTCGTGCTCGTCGCGCTGCAGCTCACCGCATCCGGCGGCCTCTATCCGATCGAGGTGTTGAGCGGGCCGTTCCAGGCGATCAGCCCGTTCCTGCCGCTGACCTGGGCGGTGCAGGGCATGCAGCTCATCGTCTCCGGTGCAGCCGGGGGAGCGGTGGCGATGGCCGCGGGCATGCTCGCGCTCTTCGGTGCCGTCGGCGTGATCGGCACCGCCATCGTGGTGGGGCGGCGCCGCGGCATCCGCTCGATCGGCTTCGCGGCCGCCGCGCTCGGCTGATCTGCAGGCCGGGCGCCGCCGCGCCCGGCCCCAGCCCTCGATCGCCGCCTGAGCGCGAGACGGGCGACTGTTAGCCTGAGTGAAGCGCCAGGAGGGACACCCGCCATGCACGCCCCTGAACTCACAGGCGACGAGCTCTACGTCGACGCCGCCTACGACATGATCGTCGTATCGAACCGATTGCCGGTCGACTACGAACGCGGACCCGATGGTGAGACCGGGTGGAAGAGCTCACCGGGCGGTCTCGTCACCGCGCTCGAACCGATCATGCGCGCCGCCGACGGAGCGTGGATCGGCTGGGCCGGCGTCGCCGATCAAGAGTTCGACCCGTTCGAGTACGACGGAATCAACATCATCCCGGTGCCGCTCTCGGAGTCGGAGCTCGAGGACTATTACGAGGGCTTCTCGAACGACACCCTGTGGCCGCTGTACCACGACGTGATCGCACCGCCGTCGTTCCACCGCGAGTGGTGGGACGCCTATGTGCGGGTCAATCGTCGCTTCGCCGAGGCCGCCGCGCGCGCGGCATCCGACGGGGCAGTCGTCTGGGTGCACGACTACCAACTGCAATTGGTGCCGCGGATGCTTCGCGAGAAGCGCCCCGACCTCGTCATCGGATTCTTCAATCACATCCCGTTTCCGGCATATGGCATCTACTCGCAGCTGCCTTGGCGACGCCAGGTCATCGACGGATTGCTCGGCGCCGACGTCATCGGCTTCCAGCGTGCCGCCGACGCGGGCAACTTCACCCGTGCGGTGCGCCGGTTGTTCGGCTACGCCACCCGTGGCAGCGTCATCGACGTGCCCGGTCCCGACGGCGATGTGCGTCACGTCGTCGCCCGTCAGTTCCCGATCTCGATCGATGCGGCCGGCTTCGAAGAGATCGCACGCCGACCCGAGGTGCAGGCGCGCGCCCACGAGATCCGGGAGAGCCTCGGCAACCCCGAGACGATCATGCTGGGTGTCGACCGGCTCGACTACACGAAGGGCATCCGGCACCGGCTGAAAGCATTCGGCGAGCTCCTGCGCGATGGTCGCCTCTCGGTCGAAGACGTCACGCTCGTGCAGGTCGCGAGCCCGTCGCGCGAACGCGTCGAGACGTACCGGCAGTTGCGCGACGAGATCGAGCTCATGGTCGGCCGCCTCAACGGCGACTACTCGACGCTCGGCCACCAGGCCATCGCCTACCTGCACCACGGCTACCCGCGCGAAGAGATGGTCGCTCTCTACCTCGCCGCCGACGTCATGCTCGTGACCGCGCTCCGCGACGGCATGAACCTCGTCGCGAAAGAGTTCGTCGCCTGCAGCTTCGACGATGACGGTGTGCTCGTGCTGAGCGAGTTCACCGGGGCATCCGACGAGCTGCGGCAAGCCGTGCTCGTGAACCCGCACGACATCGAAGGCCTGAAAGACGCGATGGTCGAGGCGGCCCGGATGCCTCGAAAGGAACGCGCCCGCCGCATGCGGGCACTCCGAAAGCGCGTGCGCGAGAACGACGTCGCGAAGTGGTCGGCGACGTTCCTGAAGACGCTGACCGGCGCGGGCATCATCGCGTCGGGTGTTCCCGAGAGCCTCGACGCCGCGATCATGCGCATCGCCACCACCGATCGCCTGCTCGTCGCGCTCGACTTCGACGGCACGCTCGCCCCGCTCGTTGATCGACCCGAAGACGCGCGAGCGACCAATCGTGCTCGCGCCGCGATCGAACGGCTCGCCGCCATCGACGACACCAGGGTCGCGATCGTCTCGGGTCGCGCACTCGAGAGCCTTCGCGAGGTCGCGGATCCGCCGCAGGGCGCCCTGCTCAGCGGCTCGCACGGTGTCGAACTGCAACTCGACACCGGTGGAGTGACGATCGACCTGCGCGATGCCGAACTCGCGGCGCTCGAGCATCTCACGCGCGTCCTCGAAGAGGTCGCTTCAGGTGCGGAGGGCGCCTGGGTGGAGTGGAAGCCGGCCGGCCTCGCACTGCACACCCGCAAGGTCGCCCCGGCGACTGCCGCCGAACTGCAGCACGCCGCGCGCGAGCGGGTGGAGTCGGAGATCCCCGAACTGACAGTGCGCAGCGGCAAGGGGGTGCTGGAATTCTCGGTGCGACCGAGTGACAAGGGAGAGGCGCTCACCCGACTCCGTCAGCACTCGGGCGCCAGCGCCGTGGTCTACGTCGGCGACGACATCACCGACGAAGACGCGTTCGCCGTTCTCGAATCCGACGACCTCGGCGTGAAAGTGGGTCAGGGAAGATCGCTCGCCACCCATCGCGTGCGCAGTCCCGAAGACGTCGCCGACCTGCTCGAGCACCTCGCCGACGCCCGTGACACGGCGCGCGGAGGCCCTTCGCGCTGGCCATAGACTCGATGCATGTCGGAGTTCGATCCCAAACCGCGTAGCCGCACCGTCACCGACGGCATCGAAGCCATGACCAGCCGGGGCATGCTCCGCGCGGTCGGCATGGGAGATGCCGATTGGGACAAGCCCCAGATCGGCATCGCGTCGTCGTGGAACGAGATCACCCCCTGCAACCTCTCGCTCGGCCGCCTCGCGCAGGCCGCGAAAGAGGGAGTGCACGGCGGCGGCGGGTACCCGCTGCAGTTCGGCACGGTCTCCGTCTCCGATGGCATCTCGATGGGCCACGAAGGCATGCACTTCTCGCTCGTCTCGCGCGAGGTCATCGCCGATTCGGTCGAGGTCGTCATGCAGGCCGAGCGCCTCGACGGCTCGGTGCTGCTCGCCGGCTGCGACAAGTCGATCCCCGGAATGCTCATGGCGGCCGCCCGCCTCGACCTCGCCTCGGTCTTCCTCTACGCCGGCTCCATCGCGCCGGGCTGGGTGCGTCTCTCAGACGGCACCGAGAAAGACATCACGATCATCGACTCGTTCGAAGCGGTCGGCGCGGTCAAGGCCGGCACGATGAGCGAGGCCGACGCGAAGCGCATCGAGTGCGCCTTCGCCCCGGGCGAGGGCGCCTGCGGCGGCATGTACACGGCGAACACCATGGCCTCGGTCGCCGAGGCGCTCGGGCTGTCACTGCCGGGCTCGGCTTCACCGGCATCCGCCGACCGCCGTCGCGACTACTACGCGCACCGCTCAGGCGAAGCCGTCGTCAACCTGCTGAAGCATGGCATCACCGCCCGCCAGATCCTCACCAAGAAGGCGTTCGAGAATGCCATCGCCGTCGGTATGGCCCTCGGCGGCTCGACCAACATCGTGCTGCACCTGCTCGCCATCGCGCACGAGGCAGAGGTCGACCTCACGCTCGACGACTTCAACCGCATCGGCGCGAAGGTGCCGCACATCGGTGACCTCAAGCCCTTCGGCAAGTACGTCATGAACGACGTCGACCGCCGCGGCGGGCTCCCCGTGCTCATGAAGGCGCTGCTCGACGCGGGCCTCATGCACGGCGACGCGCTCACCGTCACGGGCAAGACACTCGCCGAGAACCTCGCCGAGATGGACATCGAGCCGCTCGACGGCGAGGTGCTGCGCACCCTCGACAACCCGATCCACGAGACCGGCGGTCTCACGATCCTGCACGGTTCCCTCGCCCCCGAGGGCGCGGTCGTCAAGACCGCCGGCTTCGATGCGGCGACGTTCGAGGGACCGGCGCGCGTGTTCGAGCGCGAACGCGATGCGATGGATGCGCTCACCGAGGGTGCGATCAATCACGGCGACGTCGTCGTGATCCGCTACGAAGGACCCAAGGGTGGGCCCGGCATGCGCGAGATGCTCGCCATCACCGCTGCCATCAAGGGCGCGGGCCTCGGAAAAGATGTACTACTCTTGACGGACGGTCGATTCTCCGGCGGCACAACCGGCCTCTGCATCGGCCATCTGGCACCCGAAGCGGTGGACGCAGGTCCCATCGCCTTCGTGCGCGATGGTGATCTCATACGGGTCGATATCGCAGCTCGTTCCATCGACCTACTTGTCGACGATGCCGAGCTGGCTGCCCGCCGTGAAGGCTGGGCTCCGCTTCCCCCGCGCTATACCCGTGGCGTCCTCGCGAAGTACTCGAAGCTCGTGCGTTCCGCCGCCGAAGGCGCCACGACAGGCTGAGTGCTGCGCTTCCCGCACACACCGTCCACCAGAACAGGAACCGAATGACCACGGAATCCACCCCCGTGCCATCGCCCGCTGCAGTGCCGTCCTCCGGCGCCCCCGAACAGCTCACCGGTGCGCAGGCCGTCGTGCGCTCGCTTGAGATGCTCGGCATCACCGACGTGTTCGGGCTGCCCGGCGGCGCGATCCTCCCCGTCTACGACCCATTGCTCGACAGCAAGAAGCTCCGCCACATCCTCGTGCGCCACGAACAGGGTGCCGGGCACGCGGCCGAGGGCTATGCCTCGTCGTCGGGCAAGCTCGGGGTCACCATCGCGACGTCCGGTCCTGGGGCGACGAACCTCGTCACCGCCATCGCCGACGCGCACATGGACTCCGTGCCGCTGCTCGCGATCACCGGACAGGTGTTCTCGACCCTCATGGGCACGGACGCATTCCAAGAGGCCGACATCGTCGGCATCACGATGCCCATCACGAAGCACTCGTTCCTCGTGAAGGACCCCGCCGAGATTCCGGCGACCATCGCGGCGGCGGCGCACATCGCCTCGACAGGCCGGCCCGGCCCGGTCCTCGTCGACATCACGAAGGATGCGCAACAGGCGACCGCACCGTTCCGCTGGCCGCCCAAGCTCGACCTTCCCGGCTATCGCCCGATCATGAAGGCGCACGGCAAGCAGGTCGCCGCGGCAGCCCAACTGCTCGCCGAGGCGAAGCGACCGGTGCTCTACGTCGGCGGCGGCGTCATCCGGTCCGGCGCCTCTGCAGAACTGCTCGCGTTCGCCGAGGCGACGAACGCCCCGGTCGTCACCACGCTGATGGCGAGGGGTGCCTTCCCCGACTCCCACCGGCAGCAGCTCGGTATGCCCGGCATGCACGGCACGGTGCCCGCGGTGATCGCCCTGCAAGAAGCCGACCTCCTCATCGCGCTCGGCGCGCGCTTCGACGACCGCGTCACGGGCAAGGCCGCGCTCTTCGCGCCCAACGCGAAGGTCGTGCACGTCGATATCGATCCTGCCGAGATCTCGAAGATCCGGGTCGCCGACGTGCCGATCGTGGGCGATGCGAAAGACGTGCTCGTCGACCTCAATACCGCCTACGCCGAGATCACCGGAGGCGTCGCCACCGACCTCGGAGAATGGTGGACCACGCTCGACGGCCTGCGGGCGGAGTTTCCGCTCGGGTACTCGACCCCGTCCGACGGATTGCTCGCGCCCCAGCAGGTCATCCAGCGCATCGGCGAGCTCACCGGGCCCGAGGCGGTCTACGCCGCGGGCGTCGGCCAGCACCAGATGTGGGCGGCGCAGTTCATCAAGTACGAGCGACCGAACTCCTGGCTGAACTCCGGCGGCGCCGGCACGATGGGCTACGCGGTTCCAGCCGCGATGGGTGCGAAGGTGGCTGAGCCCGACCGGGTGGTCTGGGCGATCGACGGCGACGGATGCTTCCAGATGACGAACCAGGAGCTCGCGACCTGCACCTTGAACAACATCCCGATCAAGGTCGCGATCATCAACAACTCCTCGCTCGGCATGGTGCGCCAGTGGCAGACGCTCTTCTACGACGGCCGGTACTCCAACACCGACCTGAACACCGGCCACGACACTGTGCGCATCCCCGACTTCGTGGCACTCGCCGAGGCGTACGGTGCACTCGGCATCCGGGTCACGAAAGAAGACGAGATCGACGACGCGATCAAGCTGGCCCTCGAGACCAACGACCGCCCCGTCGTCATCGACTTCGTCGTGTCGGCCGACGCGATGGTCTGGCCCATGGTGCCGCAGGGCGTCTCGAACAGCTACGTCCAGTACGCGCGTGATCACTCGCCGGCATTCTCCGAGGAGGACTAAGACATGTCGACCCACGTTCTCTCCCTCCTCGTGGAGGACAAGCCGGGCCTGCTCACCCGGGTGGCGGGTCTCTTCGCCCGGCGCGGCTTCAACATCGAGAGCCTCGCCGTCGGCCACTCCGAGATCGACGGGCTCAGTCGCATCACGGTCGTCGTCGACGTCGAGGAACTGCCGCTCGAGCAGGTCACCAAGCAACTCAACAAGCTCATCAACGTCATCAAGATCGTCGAGCTCGACCCGAACCAGTCGGTGCACCGCGAACATCTGCTGATCAAGGTGCGCGTCGACAACACCACCCGCTCGCAGGTGCTCGAAGCCGTGAACCTCTTCCGTGCTCGCGTCGTCGACGTCTCGACCGACGCGGTCGTGATCGAGGTCACGGGCGACTCCGGCAAGACCACCGCGTTCCTCAAGGTGCTCGAGCCCTACGGCATCAAAGAGATCGCCCAGTCGGGCCTCCTCGCGATCGGCCGCGGCGGCAAGTCCATCACCGAACGCGTCTTCAAGAACTGACCACGTTCACGAACTGCACCAGACCCACCATCAAGGAGAAAGAACAGCAAATGGCTGAGATCTACTACGACAAGGATGCCGACCTCGCGCTCATCCAGAGCAAGAAGGTCGCCGTCATCGGCTACGGTTCGCAGGGCCACGCGCACGCGCAGAACCTTCGCGACTCGGGCGTCGAGGTCGTCATCGGACTCAAGGAGGGTTCGAAGTCGAAGCCGAAGGCCGAAGAGGCCGGCTTCGAGGTGCTGAGCGTCGCCGATGCCGCGGCAGCCGCCGACGTCATCGTCATCCTCGCGCCCGACCAGTACCAGCGCCACATCTACGCGGAGTCCATCAAGGACAACCTCGCCGAGGGCAAGACCCTCGTCTTCGGCCACGGCTTCAACATCCGCTTCGGCTATATCGAGGCCCCCGAGGGCGTCGACGTGATCATGGTCGCACCGAAGGGCCCCGGCCACACGGTGCGTCGCGAGTACGAGGCCGGTCGCGGTGTTCCCGTGATCGTCGCCGTCGAGAAGGATGCCTCGGGCAACGCGTGGCCCCTCGTGCTCTCGTACGCCAAGGCGATCGGCGGCCTGCGTGCCGGCGGCATCAAGACGACCTTCACCGAAGAGACCGAGACCGACCTGTTCGGCGAGCAGGCCGTGCTCTGCGGCGGCGTCTCCCAGCTCGTGCAGTACGGCTTCGAGACCCTCACCGAAGCCGGCTACCAGCCGCAGGTCGCATACTTCGAGGTGCTGCACGAGCTGAAGCTCATCGTCGACCTCATGTGGGAGGGCGGCATCGCCAAGCAGCGCTGGTCGGTCTCCGACACGGCCGAGTACGGTGACTACGTCTCGGGTCCGCGCGTCATCGACCCCCACGTCAAAGAGAACATGCAGGCCGTGCTCGCCGACATCCAGTCGGGCGCGTTCGCCGAGCGGTTCATCGCCGATCAGGATGCCGGTGCCCCCGAGTTCCTCGCGCTCCGCGCGAAGGGCGAGGCGCACCCGATCGAAGCAACCGGCCGCGAGCTGCGCAAGCTCTTCGCGTGGAACGCGTCGAACGACGACGACTACGTCGACGGCGAGGTCGCTCGCTGACGCGAGCGCAGCTGCTCTGTCTTCATCCCGCACGGCGGGGTCGGCTTCGGTCGGCCCCGCCGTTTCGCGTCGGCGCTCATTCCGGTCAGCCGAGTCCGCACGTGCTTCGTGGCTCGCCGAGTCCGTCGAGGTAGCTGCGCCACTCGTTCGCCGTGAGGTCGCGACCTGCGATGCGGCAGACCGCCTCGAACTGGTGCTCGGGGTCGAGGTCCCAGATCATGACGCCGGCGGCGTCCGAGATCGCGAGCTCGAGGCCGTCGGGTCGCAGGTAGCCGCTGACGTAGTCGGGGGAACTCGCGAAGAAGGGCTCGGCCAACCGGATGCCCGTGGCCGTGTCGTGGAGCAGGAGCGTGTCGTCGCCAGCCGACATGAGCATCGTCGCCCCATCGTCGCTCGTCTCGGGGACGCCGAGCCCGCCGGCCGTGCCGGGCAGGGAGCCCACCTGCTGATACGTGTCCGTGTCGAATCGCATCATCCGGTTGTCCGCGGAGCCGATCAAGGTGCCGTCGTCGAGCAGCACGGGAGGGCCCGTCTCGAGCTCTCCGCTGCGAGTGATCTTCCCGCTCGCCACCCCGACCATGGTCAGGAGTGCGCTGTCCAACTCGGTGACCGAGAGGATCGCGAGACGCCGGCCGTCGGGCGACTCGGAAACCGAGATGACGCTCCCGTCGACGGCGATCGGCTCGCCGGTCCGCTCGCCGGTCGCCGGGTCGATCCGGACGACTCCATCCTCCTCGGTCGACACGTACAACCGCGTGCCCGCGTGGGCTTCCCACACCATGCCGCGACTGCTGGGCACGGGCAGCGCAGACCCGATGTCCTCCCCACTTGCCGTGTCGACGAGCCGCAACGCCTCGTCGTCGGGGAACCAGCCCACGATCGTGTCTGATCCCACCCAGATCGGCACGTAGACCGGGGCTGAGAACACCTCCAGCACCTCACCGCTGACGACGTCGCGGATCGCGACCCCGTGGTGCACACTTGCCCAACCGGTGTCGCCCTGCCCGTCCGCGGTGAGCAGCGCGTGCCCGTCCTGCGAGTAGCCGCCGGCCAGGAACGATCCGGGTGCGATCAGCCGTTTGATGAGGCCGCCCCCGTCGAGTTGCCAGCGCGAGATCGCCGGCAGCCCTTGGCCGAGTGCGACCAGCACGGTTCCCTCCGAAACGACCGCGACCGGACCGACCGTACTGAGCAGCGCGTCGAATCCGGAATCCACCGGCCCGCCGTCGTCGAGATCGTACTGCTCCATGAGCCCGAACCAACCCGCGCAGTACACGCGTCCAACTACCTCGGAGGCCGTGATCCAATTGCAACCGGAAGGACCGAACCCGGTCAGGGGACGAACCCATCGGACATCGCCGGTCTCGCCGTCGACCGCGATGACCGCACGATCCCCGCTCGCGACCACGAGTCCGGAATCGAGCACCTCCATCGCCACGTGAGCGGATTCCTCGGGGACCGGATAGCGTGCGGCCACCGCCGCCGCCACCGGATCGATCACCTCGATCGCGCCCGCCACCCGGCCGGCGAAAAGGCGCCCGTCCTCCGTGAACGCGAGCGCTGCGGCAACGCTCTCCGCCAAATGAAGCGGCGCGGTGGCCTGCCCGGTGACCGGCGTCACCGACCCGGTCCTCACGTCCACGAGCGAGACGGCACCGTCCCGTGCAGCCGCGATCGCGATTCTGGAGCCGTCGCCCGCCACGGCGAGTGCACCGAGACCGATCTCCAGACGCAGCGGCCCGAGCAGTCGTTCCCCCGACGAGAGATCGACGACGACGAGGTTCGAGTTCATCGTGGTGCCGGGGATCACGAAGAAGGAGTCCGGCGTCGCGCCGGGTACTTCCGGTGGGACGTCCGCGGGCCACAGGATCGCTCCGGTCGTGCTGTCGGAACTGACTTCGACGAGTGGGAACGTCTCGAAGTACGCCTGGCCATCGAGACCGGTGTCGATGTGCACGATCGACTCCGCCGTCGCGAGGTCTCGGATCGCTGCCGCTCCAGAGACATCCACCATCAACGCCCGGTCAGTGCCCGGCACGACCGCACCCATCGTGCTCTGCGCGCCGTCGACGAACGCATTGCCGAGGAACCCGCCGGCAGCCCTGAGCACGCCCATCATCCCGGCCCGCGTACGCGGGTCTTCGGGCCAGCGCCGGTACGCCTCAGCGGCGAGCAGGGCTGCGACGTCTCGCTCCGAGGTTCTCAATGCGAGCGCTGCGCTGACGAGTGCCTCGACCTTCGCATCCGCACGGCTCAGTGCCGCCTGATCCGCCGAAACCACCGCGATGCCGCCGGCTCCCACGAGGGCCAGGATCAGAACCGCCGCGCCCACGAGGAGACCGCGGAGCTTCCGGTTCTGCGTCCGTTCGTGGCGGGCCTGAGCGACGAGCGCCTCCTGCTCGGAGGTCTCGCGGGCCGATGACGCTGCGAGGAAGGCTGTCTCGTGCTCGGTCAGATCCCGGTCGCCGCCGCGCTGCCACTCGAGCGCCGACTGCAACCGCGCGCCCCGATACAGGTCCTCGTCGCCGCGCCCGCCCCCGTCCCACGCCTCCGCAGCGACGGTGAGCGCGTGCATCGTCCGCAGGTCGTCGGCGTCGTGCTCGAGCCAATTCCTCAACCGTGGCCAGGCCTCGGCGAGCGCCTCGTGCGAGACCTCCACGCTCGTCTCGTCGGTGCTGATGAGCCGCGCGGCCGCGAGCATCGCAAGCACGCGATCGCGTGCGCCGTCGTCGTGCAACCCCTTGACCGACATGGCCTGGCGCACCGGTGTGCCATCGGGTGCGAGGGCGACGAGGCGCAACATCGTCGAACGGCAGATGACCCGCTCGGCGGGGGACATCCGCAGGTAGAGCCGATCGGCGGACTGTGCGATGGCAGCGGCGAGCCCGCCGGATGCCTCGTACCCGTGCACGGTGAGCGTCGCCCCCTCGCGACGCGCCCAGGTCTCGACGAGGGCATGTGAGACGTGGGGGAGCACACCGGGGCGCCCGGTGGCATCCCGCAGGATGAGCTCGGTGAGGCCTGGTTCGAGGCGCAGCCCAGCGACTCGCGCCGGTCCCTCGATCGCCGCCCTGAGCCCTTCCGGCCCCATCGCCGGCACCAGCTGGACGCCGTCGGTGAACAGCGCACCGAGCCGGGGCAGACGAGCGCACGCGTCGAGGAAGTCGCTGCGCACGGTCACGAGCACGGTGCCGCCAGACTCGAGGACGTTCTCGACGGCGCCGGCCGCCCCGTCGGTCGCTTCGGTGTCCGGCCCGGTGAAGAGCTCCTCGAACTGGTCGACGACGAGGACGTCTCGATCGTGGTGCGTTCCGGCTACGAAGGCAAGCAGGCCGCGGCGCGGGCTCGTGACGTCCACGGACCGCCCGTCCCGGCGCAGTGCCGGAACGATTCCCGCGAGCACGAGTGAGGACTTGCCACATCCCGACTGCCCGGTGAAGGCCACGAACCGTCCGCGTTCCACCCGAGCGAGCCCAGCGCGGATGTCGGCACCCCGACCGAAGAACTCCTCCTCGTCTTCTTCGCCGAACGCGGCGAGGCCACGGTACGGACACGGGACGTCAGGCCTGGCGATAGGGCTCGGGGCATCGAGATCGGGGTCATGGCGCAGGATCGCCGTCTCAAGCTCGGTGAGCTCGGCGGACGGGTCGATGCCGAGTTCTTCGTCGAGCCGCCGGCGGGCATCGCGGAGGGTGGCGAGCGCGTCGGCCTGGCGTCCGGAGCGGTAGAGCGCGCGGGCCAGCAGCGCCCACCGGTGCTCGCGGAGCGGGCGTTCGCGCACGAGACGCTCGGCGTCGGAGACGACGCTCGCGGCATGTCCCAGCCCGAGGCGAGCGGCGAGCAGATCCTCCTCTGCGGACGCGCGCAGGTCGAGCAGTCGTGCGGCTTCCGCGCGGGCAGGCTCCCAATCGGGAAGGTCCGCGTACGGCTCGCCACGCCAGGGGTGGAGCGCCGCCTCGAACACCGCGGTCGCCCGGTCGGGCGCGCCATCCGCCAAGTGCTGGCGACCGTTCGCGACCAGACGCTCGAACCGTCGCGCGTCGATGGCGTCGGCTGCCAGGTCGAGCCGGTAGCCCTCCGGCGTCGTCGTGATGGGTGGCGTGCCAGGGTGTCGGCGGAGCCGGGCGATGGCGATCTGAACCTGCTTCGCCCAGGTCGCCGGTACCTTCTCGCCCCAGATCGCATCGGCGATTTGCTGCGCCGGGAGAGGCCGCCCCACCTCGAGTGCGAGGGCGGCGAGCACCGCACGCTCGCGCGGGCTGACCGGGCCCCCGTCGATGACGAGTGTCCCGAGGACGTCGACACCCATGGTCGTCATTGTCCTCGCGCGCCATCGAAGGCGTCAACGATGACTTGGGCGGACGGATACCGCACGGATACCGCAGCTGAGACTGACGGATACCGCGGCGCGACACGCTCGGCACATGGACACCACGCACACCACCCGAATCGCCCGTTCCGCGGCGGCAGCGGCACTCGTCGCGGCCGCCCTCGCCGGATGCGCCGCCCAGGCGAGCGCACCCGTTGAGCCCGTCGAAGAGCCCCGCGCTGCCATCGAGCCCAGGCGGCTGGTTCCGAACGACATCGACCCACGCGGCCTGCACGGCCCACTGCCGGATGCCACGCAGTCACGGGCTCACCTGCGGATGCCGGTGATCGCCGACGCCGACCCGCGAGGCCTGCACGGCGTCCCGAAGGCGGGCGCTGCGCTCTCGGCTGCTGAGGCGAGGACCCCGCCACCGAAGAATCTCTCTCCCGTCAACGACATCGATCCGCGCGGGCTGCACGGCCTGCCGTCGGGCCCGCGATGACGGCGGTGTGAGACAACGTAGGCTCGTCCGGAGATCAGGGCGGACCTTCGTCAGGCCGCTGCGAGTCGTCTGTGGTCTCTGCCGGCACGCCGGCTGCGACATCCGCCGGGCACGACCATGTTGACCGGCCCCTGATGGAGCACCCGGAGATGCTCTGCCTGCGCTCGTCAGGCAGTGTCCCGATGCGGACGGCGACCCGGTAGCGTATCGGGAATGTCAGGATTCCTCCCCGTCGAGATCGCCGTCCAGGATGTCGCCGGGGTGCGCATCGCCCTGACGGCGGGTGCCACCCGTGTCGAGCTCTGCCAGGCGCTCGGGCTCGGTGGGTTGACCCCGTCCGCGGGGCTGATCGAGGCCGCAGCGGCCGCGTCGCTCGACGCCTCGGTGCCCGGATTCGTGCACGTCCTCGTGCGTCCGCGCGGCGGCGGCTTCGCGTACGACTCCGAAGAACTCGACACGATCGAGCGGGACATCCGTGCGGCCTTCGCTCACGGTGCCGACGGGGTCGTCGTGGGTGCGCTCACCGACACCGGTCACCTCGACCTGCCGGCCATTCGGCGATTCGTCGATGCGGCATCCGGCGGCGACGTGACGGTGCACCGCGCCGTCGACGCGAGCTCCGATCCCCGAGGCTCGGTGACGGCGCTCGCAGCGCTCGGCGTGCGCCGAGTGCTCACCTCTGGCGGAGCATCCGACTGCCGAACGGGTCTCGCAGCGTTGCGACTGATGGCCGCCGAATCCGGCGCGCTCGAGATCATGGCGGGCGGCGGGGTGCGCATCGCCGACATCGCCGAGATCGCGGCCGCGGGCGTCGACGCCGTGCATCTCTCGGCGCGTGGCACGACGACCCGAGGCGGCGTGAGCGGGCCAGGCGGGGGCGTCGACGGATTCGACGTGACCGATCCGGGTCTCGTGCGCGCTGCAGTCGCGGCCGCGACCGTGGCGATGCGATGACCGTCGCGCCGCCGCCGATACCGGTACGGCTGCCGCCCGACCGCAGCGCCGACGGCATCCTTCGTGCCGCCGCACAGCTCGTGGCACGCAGTGTCTTGATCGGGGGCGTCTCCGCGGCCGCCGCGTTCGTGCTCGGGTTGGCGATCCAGCAGCTCTTCCTGATCGGGCCGATGTGGATGGCGCTGCCGCCCGCCGCTGCAGCAGCAGGCGTCGGCGCCGCGGCAGTGCTGGCGACATGTCGAGCCCTGCGATGGCCACCGCTTCTCGAGGCGTTCGTCGTACCGCTCGGCGGGCTCGTGCTCTCGTTGCCGCCCCTGGCCGCGATCGGGTTCGTCTTCGGGCCGGCAGCGGTCTTGGCGGTGTGGCTGTGGGTGCCGACCGCGCTCATCGTGCCGGTGATCGCGCACCGGTGGGAGCTCGTACGCCCGCTCGATCCCTGGCGGCCGGTGCTCGTGCGACTGCTGCTCTCGGTGGGGTTCGCGCTCGGCACGCTCGCGCTCCTGCTCGTCACGTACGCGGATTTCTGGTCGTCATTCGCTCGCCGCGCCAGCGCACCGGTGTCGTGGCCGGCCGTCGTGCTCGTGGTTGCCGCAGGCGTATTCGGTCTCGGCGGACTGCTCGTGTCACTCGGGCCGTTCCGCACCAGAGGCGTAGCGTCGGCGGTGTGGGTCGGCGCGTATGTGCTGACGGCATGCCTCGGCGGGGTATTCATCGTCGCGGCCGTGCTCACGGCAGCGCCGACGCCGTCGGTCGCCGAGCCGGCCGCTCCGGGTGGCGTTCCCGAGATCGGTGCGGCAGATGCCGGCGAATCCCCGCCGCCGGATCGCCCGCTCCCGTCGCTCGACGAGGCTCGACGGCAGTTCGCAGTGCTCGCCGATGCCGCGGTTGCTGCCGCCGGCCCTTCCGCGACCTGGTCGGCTGCGTCACCGCTCGCCGTCGTCGAGGCGGCGTGCGACGGCGGCATCCAGCTGAGCCTGAACGGCGAGTTCACGACGGGAGTGATCACGGACACGACGAGCGACGAACACGACCGCGAGGTCACCGAGCGCAATGTCGCGGCCGCCGATCGCATCGTCGCAGCCTGGCAGGCGGCGGGCCTCGGAACCATCGAACGGCTCCACGACGAACCGTTGGTGGGCGGCGGTTCGCTGGGCGCCGTCGACTCGGCGAGGATCGACTTCGAGTTCGGCATCGTGCTGCCCGGTGTCGACGGGCACTGCCTGCCCGTTCCCTGAGCCCGTCGGTCGCTCGGGTGGTGAGCAGCCTCCCACAACTGTCGGAAAGGTGGGCCGGTGGACCCTGCCCGGTCACCCACGAGAACGGTGAGCGAGGCCCCGGCCCGCAACCCCCTCACCAAGAAACGGGTCACTGCATATCTAGCCGGCCGGCTCGGCTTGCCCAGCTGCCCCGAAGCCGCACGTCGATCGGTAGGGACCGAGGTCGGAGAGATAGGCGATCCACTCGTCGCGCGTGAGGTCGCGACCGGCCATCTCGCAGGCCGCATCCGCGTGCGCTGACGGCCGTAGGTCCCACACCGCGATGCCGGCCGGGACGTTGACCGCGAGTTCTGCTCCATCGGCGCGGAGCACTCCCGAGTACACCAGTCCCTGGGTGTAATTCCACTCGCCCATCACGGGGATGGGGTCGCCGAGCTGTACGCCGCCCACGAGGTCGTAGACGGTCACCGTGTTGTTCAAGGAATACGTGCTGAGGAGGCGGCCGTCGGCGCTCACGTTCACGGTGTCGAGGCCGCCGGAGGCGCCTGGGAGGGCGCCGATCCGCTCGAAGGTGTCGGCGTCGTAGCGGACGATGGATTGGTAGTCGAACGCACCGGCGACCTCGCCCCGCGCCGTCAGAGCCGCCAAGCCGACTCCCACGAGTCCGGCTCGGACCCGCTCGCCCGTCTCTCCGTCGAAGAGGATCGAATCGGGGATGAACTTCATGTTCCAGCTCGTCACGAGCACGCGGCTGCCATCGGGACTCGTCGTGATGAGCACCGGATCGCCGCCGTCCGTCTGCATCGTCGGTGCGACGCGGCGGCCGGTCGTCGGGTCGATCGTCCAGATCTCGCCGTCTCGCCGGCCGACGTACATCCGGTCGCCACCGGCGTTCATCCAGACGCCCACCGTGTCGTCGGGGAGCGGGTCTCCCGCAAAGGTCTCAGCGGTGCGGGTGTCGAGGAAGCCCGTTCGGTGCGGCCCGACGCCGCCGAAATCGCCAACCAGGGTTGTCTTGCCCGCCCACATGACACCATACGAGGGCGTGGGAACGCGGAGGAGCAGCTCCTCCGTTCGCGTGTCGAGCACTGCGAATTCGCGGTAGTCCTCCCAGGTCTCCACCCCATCGATGCGGCGGGCGACGACGAGGCTCGAGCCGGTTTGCGAGTACGCGTCACGAAGCACCCACCCCGGAGCGAGGACCCGGGTGACTGCACCAGACCCGTCGAGCTTCCAGCGCGTGATCGCCGTGCCGCGGCCGACGACCACGAGCTCCTGACGGTTTTCCACGACGGACATGAGGCCGACGAACCCGAGCTGTGGGTCGAATGAGCGCTCGGTCGGCGCTCCGGTGTCGAGGCTCCGCTCGTCGATGTGACCGAACAGGTCACCGCAATACACGGTCCGGAGTTCGACGGATGCCGTCACCCACGGGCACGGGTCGTCGGTAGTGGTCACCAACTGCTGCGACCAGTCGACCCGGCCCGCGGCGATATCCACGGACGAGATCCATTGGTCGCCCGTCGTGATGACGCGTGTGTCGGAGACGACTGTCATGGAGACGTTCGTCGACTCCGCGGGCATCGGCAACGTGGTGACCACGGCAGCCGTGTCCGGGTCCACCACGTGCAGTGGCCCCTCTACGGTGCCGTACGCGAGGAGTCCGTCGGGCGTGAAGCGCACGGCCCCGGCGCGATCCGTCATCTCCTGCGCCGCGTGGGATGAGGTGCCGGCGACCAGCCGTATGAGGCCCGAATCCGCGTCGATGAGCCGCAGCGTACCGATCTCGTCGATCGCGGCGATCAAGACGCCCTCGTGGTTCATCGCGATGGAACTGAGCGGGAAGTCGAGTTCGATCGTCGGCCGGATCAGTGCGCCGGTTGAAAGGTCGGCGATGGACAACCGAATCCCCACGGGTGTATCGGTGTCATCGAGGATCCGCTCAGCATTCGCGACCCGCGCTCCATTTCCGCTGACCGCCGGCCCGTATCGACTGTTGAAGTCGCGACTCTCAGAGGGCAGATCGACGGTGTACAAGCGCGCACCGGAGTCGATGTCGAACACCGCGGTGCCGTCGGCGGTCACCGCGACCGCGCGCCGCGTTCCGGGGATGAGTGTGCCCGACATGCCGTCAACGCCCTCGAGATGCGTCGTCGCGAGCAGGCCGTGGGAACTCGTCATCGCGCCCATGAGCGCGGAGCGCGTGCGAGAGTCGTCGGGCCACCGTCGGTGGGCTTCTGCGGCGAGCAGGGCGGCAACATCCCGGTCCGTTCCCCGAAGCGACAGCGCCGTGCTCGTGAGCGCTTCGATCTGGGCCGTCTCCCGCTGGTGCGCGGTCTCGTTCGAGCCGGCTGCGACGAAGCCGCCCGCGGTGACGGCGACGGCGAACAGCGTGACGGCAGCGGCCAGCAGCACGCGCAGCCGACGGTTCTGCCTGCGGTCGTGCTTGGCACGGTGCTCGATCTCGTCCACGGCAGCACGCTCCTGCGCTGCGGATGCCTCGAGGAAGGCGACTTCCGATTCGGTGAGTTCGGGGTCTGCGGTATCGCGCCATGCGAGGACGGCGTTGAGGCGGGCTCCGCGGTACAGATCCTCATCGGGCCGACCATCCGCCTCCCACGTGTTCGCCGCACTCGCGAGCGCACCCATCGCGCGGAGGCCCTCGGCGTCGTCCTCGAGCCAGCCTCGGAGGCGCGGCCACGCCGTCGCGAGCGACTCGTGCGCAACGATGAGCGAGTCCTCCTCGGTGCTCACCAGCCGGGCGCGGGCGAGACTTGTGAGCACTCGGTCGTGTGCGGCGTCCTGACGCATCGGAGTGATCGGGATGCGTCGACGTGTTGGCGCCCCGTCTGCACTGACCTCGACCAGTCGCAGGAACGTGGCGCGACAGGTTGCCCGCGCATCGGGATCGAGCGACAGGTAGAGCTGGTCGGCCGACTTGGCGATCGCGCCCGAAATGCCGCCCGAGTCCTCGTAGCCGGCGACCGTCAGCGTGGCGCCCTCACGGCGCAGCCACGTCTCAACGAGGGCGTGCGAGACATGGGGGAGCACGCCCGGCGCGCCTGCGGCATCTCGCAGGATCAGCTCGACGAGTCCCGGCTCGATCCGGAGGCCGGCGAGGCGCGCCGGTTCCTCGATGGCCTTGCGGAGCCCGTCGGGACCGAGCGGCCCGACGAGGTGGACACCCGCGGCGAACAGCGGCCCGATGCTCGGCTCGGCTGCGCATGCGCTGAGGAAGTCGGCGCGTACGGCGACGATCACTCGTTGTCCCGCAGCGACGGCTCCCGCGATCAGCGCGGAGAACTCCGCCACGTGCGCGTCCGGGAGGCCGGAGTGGAACAGCTCCTCGAACTGATCGATGACGACGACGTCGGCGTGGCCTCGACCGGAGATCGCGTCTCGGAGCCGGGCGATCGGCGTGGTCCCCGAGCCGAGGACGACTACGGTGTCACCGCGAGCCCGGAGCGCGGGGACGAGACCGGCCAGCACCAGCGAGGACTTCCCACAGCCGGATGCCCCGGAGACCGCGAGGAACGGCGACCCGGAGAGCCGGGCCAGTGCAGCCTGAATATCGGCGTCACGCCCGAAGAACTCCTCGGCATCATCCGTGCCGAACGGCTGCAGGCCGCGATAGGGGCACTCCGCACTCGCCAGCTGGAGCTCCGGTGGTGCGTCGAGCGAGGCATCTTGGTGCAGGATCGCTGATTCGAGCGCAACGAGTTCCGTGCCGGGTTCGATGCCGAGCTCGTCCGCCAGCCGATCCCGCGCGCTCCGCAGCGTGGCGAGGGCATCGGCCTGCCGACCGCTCCGATACAGCGCTGTGGCGAGGATCGCCCAACGGCGTTCGCGAAGCGGCTCGGCCCGCACCAGGCGTTCTGCGTCGGGGACGACGACACGGTGCTCGCCGAACTCCAGCCGCGTTGCCAGCAGGTCCTCCGCTGCGGACTTGCCGATCTCGCCGAGGCGCTCCGCCTCCGCAACTGCAGGCGGCCACTCGCCGAGATCGGAGTACGGCATCCCGCTCCAGAGCGATGCTGCACGCTCGATCATGTCGACGGCACGGGCAGCATCGCCGCTGGCGCGGTGCACGCGGGCGCTTTCGAGGAGCCGTTCGTAGCGGACGGCGTCGATCGAGTCGGGGTCGACCCGGAGTCGGTAGCCGGCACGTGTCGTGGCGATGGAGGTCGCGCCCAATGCACGTCGGATCTGGACGACGAAGGCCTGAACCTGTTTCGGCCAGGTCGTCGGCAGGTCGTCGCCCCACACCGCATCGGCCAATTCATGGGGTGTGACGACATTGCCGGCCCGGAGGACAAGGGCGGCGAGCAGGGAACGCTCTTTCGGACTGAGTCGCCCGCCGTCGATCGTGAGGTCACCGAGCACTCGGATCTCCACACCTGCAGTGTGGGCGCGGCGATGACCGTTGTCAACGAATTGTGGGCCGCGCCCATACCGAGTCCATACCGCTCTCTCCACGGACCAATACCGGCAGGCGGGACGCTCTCGTCATGAACACGACACAGAAGACCCGAAGCATCATCCTCGCGGCCGTGCTCGCCGCATCGCTCGGCGTCGGACTGGGTGGATGCGCCGGCCAGGTGGAGTCCGATGGAGCCGCGCACGGCCAGGCGAGTATCCCTGACGCTCCCGCGTATCGGGACCAGTCCGAGCGTCGGCTCGACCTCGCTCCCGAACGCGATCTCCAGACGCCCGCCCCTGACGCTCCCGCGTATCGGGACCAGTCCGAGCGCAGAGCTGGACTCGCACCCGATTCAGGGTCGGACACCCATGCCCCCGACCAGGTCGAACGCCGCTACCTCCTGCATCGCTGACGTCTCGGCGAGTCCGGCTGCTCGACACGGGATCGCCGTCGACGGATCGCTAGTCTGGAGCCATGGCCCGGGACTCCGACGATGATGCGCTGCGCTGGGAGGGCGACGACGACCCGACCCTCGCGCCCGGCTGGAAGGCCGTCGGTGGCCCGGCGGACGTCGAGTCCGGTGCTGACGACGACTCTGACGCGAACGGCGGCGAGGCAGACGAGCAGCACGAGGCGCCGGATGCCGCAGGGCAGACCGGCTCGGTCGAGCTCGTCGTGCTCGGGGTGCTGGGCGGGGTCTACCTGCTCTACACCATCGGTTGGATCATCACCGCGTTGCGTACGAGCACGCCGGGCACCAGTGTCGTCGGCGATTTCATGTACGCGCTGGGGCTGTGGCTCGCGGTGCTCGCCGCTCCGTGCTGGTTCCTGCTCGCGCTGCGGGCCACGACGGGCATGCGCTCTCGTCTCGTCTGGCTCATCGTGGGTGTCGTCGCGCTCGCGCCCGTACCGTTCATCCTGGGGGTAGCCGTATGAGCGCGGAGTACACCGAGCCCGAAGCATCCGTCGTCACCGAGGCTTCTGGCACTTCGAAGCTGCCGATGTGGCTCACCGTCACCCTCGCGGTCGTGTTCGGCCTGTTCTACGCCTATGACGTGTGGGAGGTCGTCGAGAGCGTCGTGCAGTTGCTCGGCATCGGCCTCTCGTTCACCGCGGCCGGCTGGGCGGTCGTCGCGGTCGCGTTCCTCGCGCCGTTGGGCTGCTTCGCGGCCGCGTTCGTGCTCGGCCGATCTCGCCGCCTGCTCGTGGGCATCGCCCTGTACTTCACGGGGCTCTGCGTCTCGGCCGCCCTCTTCCTCAGCCTGTCGGTGCTGCTCGGCCGACTCGGCGGAGTCGTCGTGTGAGGTCACACGGCACGAGGCGACGGCCCTGCTCCATTAGGGTTGACGGGATAACGGCGCCCCCACTGGCGTAGGCGCTCCCCTCAGCGTGCCCCGTCGCGCGTCGCCCCCGAAGGAATCGTTCGTGTCAAAGCCGATCGTGCTGATCGCCGAAGAACTCTCGCCCGCCACTGTCGAGGCCCTCGGCCCCGACTTCAATGTCAGGTCCGTCGACGGAACCGATCGTCCCGCGTTGCTCGCGGCGCTGTCGGATGCCGACGCGATCCTCGTGCGGTCGGCGACGAAGGTCGATGCAGAGGCGATCGCGGCGGCCCCGAAGCTGAAGGTCATCGCCCGTGCCGGCGTCGGCCTCGACAACGTCGACGTCAAGGCGGCGACCGCCGCAGGCGTCATGGTGGTGAACGCGCCCACATCGAACATCATCTCCGCCGCCGAGCTGACCGTCGGCCACATCCTGAGCCTCGCCCGTCACATTCCCGCGGCGCGCGCGTCGCTCGGGGCGGGGGAGTGGAAGCGCTCGAAGTACACGGGCGTCGAGCTCTACGAGAAGACGGTCGGCATCATCGGCCTCGGCCGAATCGGCGCCCTCATCGCGGCTCGCCTGCAGGCCTTCGGCACCAACGTCATCGCGTACGACCCGTACATCACCGCCGCTCGCGCCCAGCAGCTGGGCGTGCAGACCGTGACCCTCGACGACCTCATCGAGCAGTCCGACTTCATCACGATCCACATGCCGCGTACCCCCGAGACGCTCGGCATGATCGGCGTCGAGCAGTTGCGGCGCATGAAGCCGACGGCCTTCGTCGTGAACGTCGCGCGCGGCGGGCTCATCGACGAAGACGCGCTCTTCGACGCGCTGTCGACCGGCGAGATCGCCGGTGCGGCGCTCGACGTCTTCGTCACCGAGCCGCCCACCGAGTCGCGGTTGCTGCAGCTCGACAACATCATCGTCACGCCGCACCTCGGCGGCTCGACCGACGAGGCGCAAGAGAAGGCGGGCGTCTCGGTCGCGAAGTCGGTGCGGCTCGCGCTCGCCGGCGAGCTCGTGCCCGACGCAGTCAACGTCGCAGGCGGGGTCATCGATCCCTACGTTCGCCCGGGCATCCCGCTCGTCGAGAAGCTCGGCCAACTGTTCGCCGGCATCGCGAACGGCCCCCTCACGAGTCTCGATGTCGAGGTGCGTGGCGAGCTCGCCGACTTCGATGTGAGCGCCTTGAAGCTCGCGGCCTTGAAGGGCGTTTTCACGAACGTCGTCAGCGAGACCGTGTCGTACGTGAACGCCCCGCTCCTCGCCGAGCAGCGCGGTCTCGACGTGCGCCTCATCACGGCGCCCGAATCGCCCGAGTACCGCAACGTCATCACCCTCACGGGTGCGCTCGCCGACGGCCGCCAGGTGTCGGTGTCGGGCACGCTCACCGGGCCGAAGCAGATCGAGAAGCTCGTCGGCGTCAACGGCTACGAACTCGAGGTGCCGATCGCGACGACCCACATCGTCATGGAGTACGCCGATCGCCCCGGCATCGTCGCCGTCTACGGACAGGAATTCGGCGAGGCGGGCATCAACATCGCCGGCATGCAGATCGCACGCCGCGAAGCCGGCGGCCACGCGCTCAGCGTGCTGACCGTCGACTCGCCGGTGCCGGCCGAGGTGCTCGAGCGAGTGCGGTCGGCGATCGACGCGAGCCTGTTCGTCGAGATCGACATCACGGAGTAACGACTGTCACAGGGATGCCCCGGCGTGACGCTGCCCTGCAGCGCGTGCCGGGGCATCCGCTGTGCCGGTCGCTACTCGGCCGGCGTCTGGGCGATGCGTTCGACCAGTGCGACGAGCCCGTCCATCTCGGCGGGGCCGATGTCGGCGGCGGCGGCGGCGTCGGGGCCACTCGCGTCGACCCCGGCGCGAAGCGCCGAATGGTAGTAGAGCCCGTCGCCGATGAGCGTGATCGCGAGGGCGAGCGAGGGGTCGTCGACGTGCCGGCCGATCACCTCGAGCCAGCGCGACCGCACGGCGTCGATCGCCTGCGCCGCCTGCCGGTCGCCGCCCTGTGCGAGCCGCACGGTGGCGACGAAGCTGTGGTCGAGCGGTGACGCGAGGTCGACCGACGAGCGCACGAAGTAGGAGATCGCGCCCTCGGGGGCGGCGTGGATGCGGGCGACGTCGTCGTCGACGAGTCGGTGCAGCCGTTCGATGAGCCCGGCGATCAGCGCATGCCGTGAGCCGAAGTGGTAGAGCAGTCCGCCTTTGGAAACGCCGGCGCCACGAGCGGTGGCGTCGAGGGTCGCGGTGCGCTCGCCGTCGGCGATGATGATGCGCTCGAAGGCGTCGAGCACCGCCACGCGGGCGGCGGGCGGGCGGCTCATGAGGCCGGCGCGGTCGAGGAGCTGATGAGTGACGAGGGTCGTGGCATATCTGTTACTATACCAGCTGGACGGTATAGAAATCGTCTCAGACGAACGAGCCAGAGATGACTGACACGAACGACACCGCCCAGATCCCAACGAGCACGCACGTCACGACCCGCACGCCTCGCCGCGCCTGGGCGGCACTCGCCGTGCTCATGCTCCCCGTGCTGCTCGTCTCGGTCGACAACACCGTGTTGAGCTTCGCGCTGCCTGCGATCTCGCGCGATCTCGAACCGAGCGCGGCCGGGCAACTCTGGATCATCGACGCGTATCCGCTCGTGCTCGCGGGCCTCCTCGTCGCCATGGGCAGCGCCGGCGACCGCTTCGGGCGTCGCCGTATGCTGCTCATCGGATCCGTCGGCTTCGCCGTGGTCTCGATCGTCGCCGCGTTCGCACCGACCGCCGAAGCACTCATCGCCGCTCGCGCGGCGCTCGGCTTCTTCGGCGCGATGCTCATGCCGTCGACCCTGTCGCTTCTCCGCACGGTCTTCGTCGATCGCGAACAACGCAGGCTCGCGATCGCCATCTGGGCGTCGGGTTTCGCCGCAGGCAGCGCCCTCGGTCCGCTCGTCGGCGGCATCCTGCTGGAGCACTTCCACTGGGGCGCTGTGTTCCTGCTCGCGGTGCCCGTGCTCGTGCCGATGCTGGTTCTCGTGCCGCTCCTCATTCCCGAGAGCCGCGACCCCGCGCCCGGGCGCATCGACGCGCCGAGCACGCTGCTCTCGCTCGCCACGATGGTGCCCGTCGTCTTCGGCATCAAGTCCATCGCCACCGAGGGGGTCTCGGGCTTCGGCATCCAGGCGATCATCCTCGGTTTCGTCTGCGGTGTCTGGTTCGTGCGACGGCAACTGAAGGCGAGCTCTCCGATGCTCGACGTGCGACTGTTCCGGCAGGGATCGTTCGGCGGCGCCGTGCTCGTGAACCTCTTCAGCGTCATCGCCCTCGTCGGGTTCCTGTACTTCGTGTCGCAGCACCTGCAACTCATCGCGGGCCTCACTCCGGTCGCTGCGGGCCTCGCCCTGCTGCCGGGGCTCGTCGCGATGATCATCGCCGGCCTCGTCGTCGTGCCGATCGCACGCCGGGTGCGACCCCGGGTGCTCGTGCCCGTGGCGCTCCTGCTCTCGGCGTCGGGGTACGCGGTCATCGCGTTCACCGCAACCGCCGAGTCGATCGCCCCCGTCGTGATCGCGTTCGTGCTGCTCGGCGTCGGCATCGGCGCCGCCGAGACGGTCTCCAACGAGCTCATCCTCTCGAGTGCGCCGCCTGAGAAGGTCGGCGCAGCATCGGCGGTGTCGGAGACGGCCTACGAACTCGGCGCGGTGCTCGGAACTGCGGTGCTCGGTTCCATCCTCGCCGCCCACTTCCGGGCTGCGATCGAGCTGCCCGCCGTGCTCAGCACCGAACAGGCCTCCACCGCGCAAGAGACGCTCGCCGGCGCGGTCACCGTCGCCGAGCAGCTGCCAGCCTCGATCGGCGATCAGCTCGCGGCATCCGCCGCGCTCGCTTTCGACGAGGGGGTCGTGGTGACCTCGCTCATCGGCGTCGCACTCATGGTCGCCGCCGCGCTCGTCGCTGCGGTCGCGCTGCGCAACCCCGCCCCAGTCGCCGTCGACTGACCCGATCGCCGTGACGCGCCGGGTGTCACCGGGCGGTGCGGCCAGTACGCTGGGAGGGCTGGCGCACGAAGGAGCATTCATGGTGGACACGGTCAAACTCGCGGTGATTCCCGGTGACGGGATCGGGCCCGAAGTCGTCGGCGAGGCGCTGAAAGCGCTCGCCGCCGCAACCGAGGGCACGGGTGTCTCGTTCGAGCAGACTGAGTTCTCACTGGGCGCCGCCCGCTATCTCGAGTCCGGCGACGTGCTGACCGACGACGACCTCGAGTCGATCAAGAGCCACGACGCGATCCTCCTGGGCGCCGTCGGCGGGCTCCCCGGCGACCCGCGACTCGCGGGCGCGAACATCGAGCGCGGCCTGCTGCTGAAGCTCCGCTTCGAACTCGACCACTACGTGAACCTGCGCCCGTCGGTGCTCTACCCGGGGGTCGCGAGCCCGCTCGCCGATCCCGGCGAGGTCGACTTCGTCGTCGTGCGCGAAGGCACAGAAGGTCCGTACGTCGGCAACGGCGGCGCGATCCGTGCGGGCACACCGCATGAGGTCGCGAACGAGGTCTCCGTCAACACCGCCTACGGGGTCGAGCGGGTCGTGCGCTACGCGTTCGCCGCGGCATCCGCTCGCTCGCGCAAGAAGCTCACCCTCGTGCACAAGACGAATGTGCTCGTCTTCGCCGGCTCGTTGTGGAAGCGTACCGTCGACGCGGTCGCCGCCGAATTCCCCGACGTCGCCGTCGACTACCTGCACGTCGATGCGGCGACGATCTTCCTCGTCACCGACCCCGCGCGGTTCGACGTCTTGGTCACCGACAACCTCTTCGGCGACATCCTCACCGACCTGGCCGGCGCGATCAGCGGCGGCATCGGGCTCGCGGCTTCGGGCAACATCAACCCCGACGGCCGATTCCCCAGCATGTTCGAGCCGGTCCATGGCTCAGCACCCGACATCGCCGGCAAAAGCATCGCCGACCCCACCGCCGCGATCCTCTCCGTTGCACTGCTGCTCAGCCACCTCGGCAGGGCGGATGCCGCGGCGAAGGTGCAGCGGGCCGTCGTCGCCGATGTGGCCGAACGCGGTGACCGCCGGCGCACGACCTCCGAGGTCGGCGACGCCATCGCCGACCGTATCGGCGCACTCGACTGATCCAGCGCATCGAAGGACACACATCATGACGATCAACCTCCCGCTCCAGGCCCCGTCCGCAGCCGGACTCATCTGGCAGGTCACCCGCAACGAGCAGGCGAAGACGCCCGCCGAACGCGAGTCGATCCTCGCCGACCCCGGTTTCGGCGCCCACTTCACCGACCACATGGTCGACATCTGCTGGTCGGAGAAGGGCGGCTGGCACCGCCCGCGCGTCTCGCCCTACGGCCCGATCGCGCTCGACCCCGCTGCCGCCGTGCTGCACTATGCCCAAGAGATCTTCGAGGGCATGAAGGCGTACCGGCACGCCGACGGGTCGATCCACACCTTCCGGCCCTACGAGAACGCGGCTCGCATGCAACGCTCGGCCCATCGCATGGCGCTGCCCGAACTGCCGAGCGAGTACTTCATCGAATCGCTGAAGCAGATCATCGCCGTCGACGCCGACTGGGTGCCGAGCGCCGCCGAGACGAGCCTGTACCTGCGGCCGTTCATGTTCGCGAAAGAGGCGTTCCTCGGTGTGCGCCCGGCAAAGAAGGTCAACTACTACGTCATCGCGAGCCCCGCGGGTGCCTACTTCCCGGGCGGGGTGGAGCCCGTGAGCATCTGGCTCTCGACCCAGTACTCGCGGGCCGGCAAGGGCGGCACGGGCGCTGCGAAGACCGGCGGCAACTACGCGTCGAGCCTGTTGCCTCAGGCGGAGGCATATGAGAAGGGATGCCAGCAGGTCGCGTTCCTCGACAGCGAAGGCAACCTCGAAGAGCTCGGCGGCATGAACATCGTGCTCGTGCGGCGCGACGGCACCCTGGTCACGCCGGAGTCGGAGTCGATCCTCGAGGGCATCACGCGCGACTCCGTCCTGCAGCTTGCGACAGATCGAGGCCACGTGGTCGAGCGACGCACCGTCTCGCTCGACGAGTGGCGTGCCGGCGCGGCATCCGGTGACATCGTCGGGGCCTTCGCGTGCGGCACCGCTGCGGTCGTCGTGCCCATCGGGCGCCTGCTCGGCGAAGACTTCGAGATCGTGCACGCCGGCGCCGAGGCATCCGCCCTCGCCCTCGCGCTGCGTCAGGAGCTCACCGACATCCAGTACGGTCGCGTCGAAGACCGCCACGGCTGGTTGACGCGCCTCGACGCGTGACGACGATCGCGGCGCCGGCGGCACCCGTCGGCGATGCCGAGGTGCGCATCCGTCCCTTCGAGATCGCCGACACGGAGTCGGTCGTCGCGCTCTGGCGATCGACCGGCCTCGTCGTGCCATGGAACGACCCGTACCTCGACATCGAGCGCAAGCTCACGGTGCAGCCCGACCTCTTCCTCGTGGGGGCGTCGGGCCTCGTGGGGGAGTCGGGCGCCACGGTCATCGCCACGGCGATGGTCGGGTACGACGGGCATCGCGGTTGGGTGAACTACCTCGCCGTCGACGAGTCGCGACGCCGCGAAGGGCTCGGTGTGCGGCTGATGGCCGAGGCTGAACGGCTCCTCGCCGAGCGGGGCTGCCCGAAACTGAATCTGCAGGTACGTTCGACGAACACCGAGGTGATCGAGTTCTACCGCCACCTCGGCTACGGCGTCGACGAGGCGGTGAGCCTCGGCAAGCGGCTCATCCCCGATGCCCCGGCTGCTCCTGATCGCGAACACGCCGCCGGTAGGCTGAAGGCATGAAGATTGCGCGTTTCAGCCACGACGACACCATCTCGTTCGGCATCGTCGACGAAGAGGAGCACGAGCTCGTCGTACTGAAGGCCGACCCCATGTTCGCGGGCTTCGAGCCGACCGGCGAGCGCATCAAGTTCACCGAGGCCAAGCTGCTCGCGCCCGTGATCCCACGGTCGAAGGTCGTCGCGGTCGGCAAGAACTACCGCGACCATGCCGCCGAGATGGGCGGCGAAGCGCCGGCCGAGCCGCTGCTGTTCCTGAAGCCGAACACCTCGGTCATCGGCCCCGACGACACGATCGTGCTGCCGAAGCAGAGCGAGCGCGTCGAGCACGAGGGCGAACTCGCCGTCGTGATCGGCCGCATCGCGAAGAACGTCGCCGAAGCCGATGCCGACGAGTACATCTTCGGGTACACGATCGCCAACGACGTCACGGCCCGCGACCTGCAGCAGCGCGACGGGCAGTGGGCGCGGGCGAAGGGCTTCGATTCGTTCTGCCCTCTGGGCCCCGTCATCGACACCGAAGTGGACTTCGAGAACGGCACGATCGAGACGAGCGTCAACGGGGTGCGCAAGCAGCAGGGCCGGCTCGCCGACCTCGTGCACTCGGTGCCCGCGATCATCGCCTACGCATCGAGCGTGTTCACCCTGCTGCCGGGCGACGTCATCCTCACCGGCACTCCGGCGGGTGTCGGCCCGATCATCGACGGCGACACCGTTGAAGTCACCATTTCAGGCCTCGGCACCCTGTCGAACCCGGTGCGTTCCGCCTGAGCCGGCGGCCGGGGAGTCGAGGCGTGGCGGCGCGGCGAGGCATTCGAACGCGCCCGGTCAGCCCACCGAACGGAGGTGGGTGAGCACGAGCCCGACCGGCACTCCGACAAGCACGACGATGAGCGCGAGCGCCGTGACAGCACGCCGAGCAGGCCCCGATCCGCCGGGGGTCCGCAATGCCAGGACGAGGGGCACCGCGACCAGCAGACCGCCGGAGTCGGCGATGAGCGGCACCCGTGCGAGCGCCCCGACGACGACGAGCAGGTTGCCGAGGTTCCAAGCGGCGAAGGTGAACCAGCCGCCACGGCCGGTGGCCCACGGGGCGTGTTCGAGCACGCGGGCGATGAGGCACTGGGTGGCGCCGCCCACGAGCACGAGATAGGCCGCGAGCCAACTGCCCCGTTCCAGCTGCAGCGGCCCGGTCAGTGCGGCGACGAGTCCGCCGATGACGATGAACGCGATGCCGAGGGCGTTGCCGACGGTGGTCGGTCCGATCCTCGGAGCCGGCCCCGTGTCGCGGAGGTGTCCGTCTGCGGCGACGATCTGATAGCCCGAACCCATTTCGATCCCTTCGACGTCGATTCGCCCGGACACCCGCCTGGGCGGAGACCGTCGAATTGAACGTAACAGATTGCGGTTTATTTGGGAGGACGGGTACCGTGGGCGCATGGCCGATCACCCGCGAGAGCTCCGCGACATCCGTGACCGTGTCGACGTGAGGCGGCTCGTCGACTCCTTCTACCGTCGCGCCTTCGCCGATCCGCTCATCGGACCGATCTTCACCGATGTCGCGCACATGAATCTCGATCACCACCTGCCGATCATGTGCGATTTCTGGGAGACGGTACTCTTCCGCACCGGCAGCTACCGTCGAAACGCGCTCGCCATGCACGTCGCTCTTCACGCGAAGTCCCCGCTCGGCGCGGCGCACTTCAACCGATGGCTCGAACTCTGGGTCGCGAACGTCGACGCGCAGTTCGCCGGCGAGTCGGCCGAGCGCGCGAAGATCCAGGCGCGCCGCATCGCCGGATCGATCGGCCTTCGGCTGTCGGGCGGTTCGGGCAGCGCGTTCGAGACAATCTCGACGCGCGCTCGGCTCGAGGCGGAAGGGGCGATCGATGCAATCGGCGGAAGCTGAGTCCGGCACCGACCGCTGGGCACTCGCACTCGCGTCACCGGCCAGGCGGCGGGTGCTCGACGCGTTGCATCTGGCCGGAGAGCCCGTCGAGGCCGCGGAGCTCGCCGAATCGATCGGTGTGCACATCACAACCGCGCGTTTCCACCTCGACCAGCTCGTCGGGGCTGGCGTCGTCGCCACGACGGCCCAGCGTCGCTCGCATCGAGGGCGACCGCGCCTGCGCTACGCGCTCGTCGACACCGTTGCGACACGCGCACGAGACGAACGCTCCCGCGAACGGCTGATCGAGTTGCTCGCGGCCGCACTCGAGGGGCAGGGAGTCGAGACGCGGGCGATGCTCGCTCGTGAAGCGGGCCGAAGCTGGGCCTCGAGCCTGTCGATCCCGCCCGACGAGGGCGTTTCGCCCGTCGAACCCTCGCCCGACGAGATCGCGTCGACCCGGGCATCGTCGACCGAACGACTCGTCCGGGTGCTCGACGAGCTCGGCTTCGCTCCCGAACCGGTGCCCGAAGGGCTCTCGCTCCACGCCTGCCCGTTCCGCGATGCGGCGCGACGTCACCGCGATGTCATCTGCGCCGTGCATGAGAGTCTCATCCGCGAAGTGCTCTCGGGCGAGGCATCGGAATCGGCTGTCGAAGCCCGGCTGCTGCCGTTCGCCGCGCCCGACCGGTGCCTCGTTGCGCTCAGCGCCGTGCGCTGAGCGGCGATCGGGTGCGGCCGATGTCGAGGGCGCTGGCCCGTTGCGCTCAGTGCCGTGCGCTGAGCGGCGATCGGGTGCGGCCGATGTCGAGGGCGCTGGCCCGTTGCGCTCAGCGCCGTGCGCTGAGCGGCGATCGGGTGCGGCCGATGTCGAGCGCACTGGCGGCGAGCTCGACGTCCTCGTCGTCGTTCCAGAGATGGAACGCCACCCTGGCTCGGCCGGCCCGCCCCGACGCCGTGATGCCCGCAGCGGCGAGCGCGGCGAGCGAGGCGCCGTCGGCGTCGGGCCAGGCCACGATCGCACTGTCGGATGCCGCGAGCCCGAGACGCTCGCGGAACGCGTTCGCGAGGCCGACGTCGTGGTCGCGCACACCCGTCATGTCGAGCGAGGCGGCGAATTCGAGCGCCGCCTCAGCGCCGGCCCAGGCGTGCCAGGCGGGGGAGACGTCGAATCGCCGCGCGTCGTCGGCGAGGTGCAGGCCCGGCCCGTAGCACGAGGCCCACGGGTCCGCGCCCGAGTACCAACCGGCGGCGTGCGGGGTGATCTCCTCGACGGCGCGCGGCGAGAACGCGGCGAATGCGGCACCGCGCGGTGCCGACAGCCATTTGTACGCATGGCAGACGACGACGTCGGCCTCGAGCGCGTCGGTGGCCATCCACCCGGTCGCCTGTGTGGTGTCGACGAGGCTGAGTGCGCCGGCCTCGCGGACCGCGCGGGTGACGGATGCCGCGTCGGCGAGCTCACCGGTGGCCGATTGCACGAGCGAGTACGAGACGAGCCACGTCGACGGGCTGACGGCGTCGGCGAGCGCGGCGAGCGGAACGTGCCGCACCCGCAGGTCGCCGCGGGCGAGGAACGGTGCGACGACCGAAGAGAAGTCGCCGTCGACGCAGATCACCTCGGCGCCGGCGGGCGCGGATGCCGCGACCATGCCGGTGAACACGGAGACCTGCGACCCGGTGGCGATGTCGGCGGCTGTGCGGCCGAGCAGGGTAGCGGCATGGCCGCGCGCGCGTTCGTGCACCGCCGTGTAGTCGGCACCGTTCGCCGTGCCCGACGACCAGGACTCGAGGTCGCGTCGCACCGCGTCGCGAGTGACGTCGGCGGGCAGGCCGAGGGTGCAGGCGGCGAGATAGCCGCGTCCGGCGGCGAAGCGATCACGAGTCGGGTGCGTGCGGTGCATACGGTCCAGTCTCGACCGCACGAATTCATTCGACAAGATCAAGTGAGCGATCATATATATGCCATTCGGTTATGATTCGAGCATGCCGGATGCCGCGATCGATGCTCTCGCCGCTGCACTCGACCTGCAGACCGTGCGGGTCGTGCAGCAGATCGCCGCGCGTGGTTCGCTCACGGCCGCCGCCGAGTCCCTCGGCTACAGCCAGCCCGCGGTGAGCCAGCAGTTGCGCCGCTTCGAAGAGCGCACGGGCATCGCACTCGTGGAGCGCGTGGGCCGTGGCATCCGCCTGACCGAATCGGGTCGAGTACTCGCCCGGCACGCGCACGGGGTCGCGACGGTGCTCGAGACCGCGGCCGGCGAACTCGCCGAGATCAGAGGGCTCAGAGCCGGCCGGGTGCGTCTCGTCGCCTTCCCTTCGGCGTCGGCGACCCTCGTGCCGCGCGTGATCGCGGCGCTCGCCGCCGCGCACCCCGGCATCGATGTCACCTACGTCGAGGCCGAGCCGCCCGAAGCTGTTCAGGCGGTGCGTGTCGACGGCGCCGACCTCGCGATCACGTTCAGCTACCCGGGCGACCGCGACGACCCGCACCGGGCGAGCGCGCGCGGGCTCGAGGTGCGCTGCTTCGGCGATGAGCCGATGCGGCTCGTGCTCCCGGCCGGCCATCCCGCAGCGGCATCCGACGTCGTCGCGCTCGAGACGCTGCGCGACGAGCCCTGGATCGCGGGCTGCCCGCGGTGCCGCGGCCACCTGCTCGAGCTCGCCGGCGCCGCCGGGTTCACGCCGCGCATCGCGTTCGAAACCGACAACTTCGTCGCGGTCGAGGGCATGGTCGCGCAACGCCTCGGGGTGGCACTGATGCCGGCGCTCGCGCTCGCCGCATCGCCGCGACATGCCGACGTCGTCGCCAGGCCCACTGCTCGGGCCGATGTGCGTTCGCTCCATCTCGTCACGGCGCGCGGCGCCGAACGCGTGCCTGCCGTGGCCGCGACACTCGCCGTACTCGCGACCCTCGCGCCTCGATAGCATTGAGGGGTATGTCTGAGACAGCTCACCCCACGACCCAGGCCACCGGCAGCGACATCCGTGTGCGCTTCTGCCCTTCGCCGACCGGCACGCCGCACGTCGGCCTCGTACGCACCGCCCTCTTCAACTGGGCGTACGCGCGCCACACCGGCGGCACGTTCGTGTTCCGCATCGAAGACACCGATGCCGCGCGCGACAGCGAAGAGAGCTACGAGCAGATCCTCGATGCGCTCACCTGGCTCGGCCTCGACTGGGATGAAGGCGTCGGCGTCGGCGGCCCGCATGAGCCCTACCGGCAGTCGCAGCGCGCCGGCATCTACGCCGACGTCATCGAAAGACTGAAGGCCTCGGGCCACGTCTACGAGAGCTTCTCGAACGCTGAAGAGATCGACGCCCGCAACGAGGCGGCCGGTCGCCCGAAACAGCTCGGCTACGACAACTTCGATCGCGATCTCACCGACGAGCAGCGTACGGCGTTCCGCGCCGAAGGTCGCGAGCCGGCGCTGCGACTGCGGGTGCCCGAGGTCGACCTCGGCTTCGACGACCTCGTGCGCGGCGAGATCACCTTCCCTGCCGGAAACACGACCGACTTCGTCGTCGTTCGCCCGAACGGCGCACCGCTGTACACGCTCGTGAACCCCGTCGACGACGCGCTCATGGGCATCACGCACGTGCTGCGCGGCGAAGACCTGCTGTCGTCGACGCCTCGTCAGATCGCGCTGTACCACGCGCTCATCGACATCGGCGTGACCGCGTTCGTGCCGCGCTTCGGCCATCTGCCCTACGTCATGGGCGAGGGGAACAAGAAGCTCTCCAAGCGCGACCCCGAGTCGAACCTGTTCCACCATCGCGACCGCGGCTTCATTCCCGAAGGGCTCCTGAACTATCTGGCGCTCCTCGGCTGGGGCTACTCCGCCGACCGCGACGTGTTCAGCCGCGACGAGCTCGTCGCGGCCTTCGATGTCGAGAACGTGAACCCCAACCCCGCCCGCTTCGACCTGAAGAAGGCCGAGTCGATCAACGGCGACCACATCCGCCAGCTCGACGTCGCCGACTTCGCCGCCCGCACGGTGCCGTACCTGCAGGCGGCCGGTGCGGTTTCGACACCGATCACCCCCGGCGAAGAGGCCGTGCTCGCCGAGGGCGCGCCGCTCGTGCAGGAGCGCATCTCCCTGCTGGGCGAGGCTCCCGGCATGCTGGGATTCCTCTTCACGGATGCCGCAGAGCTCGAGTTCGAGGAGTCAGCCGTCGCCGCGCTCACCGCTGATGCAGCCACCGTGCTCGCGGCTGCCCGCGAGGCGCTCGACCGATTGCCGGCCGAAGAGTGGACGCACGTGCAGATCGAAGAGGCACTACGCGCCGCCCTCGTCGACGGCCTCGCCCTGAAGCCCCGAGTGGCCTTCGGTGCCGTCCGCACCGCAATCTCCGGTCGACGGGTCTCGCCGCCGCTCTTCGAGTCGATGCAGATCCTCGGCAAGGTCGACTCGCTCGAGCGCATCGACCGGCTCACGGCGCTCATCGCCTGAGCAGCCGAGAGGCTCCCGCTGAGCGCAGCTCGGTTTGGCGGGGGTGTGCTCGTAGGCTAGAGTTACATGTCGGCCGGGGACTTCGGTTTCGGCCATTGGGGTATGGTGTAATTGGCAACACGGCGGTTTCTGGTACCGTTGTTCTTGGTTCGAGTCCAGGTACCCCAGCCAATATTTTGTGAAAAAGGCCCGGTCACGCGGGCCTTTTTCTTTTCCCGAATACCGAGCCGTGAAGTGGTCGTCGTGTGGGCTGGACTTCGGCGGCGCGCTGCGATTGCATTGAGTTGTCGGCACCGTTCGAGCCTCCATACAGGCTCCCTGGTGAATCGAGAGACGTCGACAGGGGATTGGTGGGCCATGGTTTCTCGGAACATGCGGAGTCGTGACTTCCAAGAGACGCGGACGACCCTCGGGGTGATCGGCGGCTTCATCGGATTGATCGCGGCGAGCGTCGGCGCCGCCCTGCTCGTCGTCGCCGGAGTCACGCCCGCACTCGCGACCGTCGGCATCGCGGCATCCGGAACCATCGGAATGTTCGACAAGCTCCCCGGTTATCTCGAGATCGACGAGCTCTCCGAGAAGAGCAACATCTACGCGCTTGCCAATGATGGCAGCCCGGTGCTGCTCGCCTCGTTCTACGACCAGAACCGGGTCGAGGTCGGTTGGGACGCCGTCAGTCAGTACGTGAAGGATGCCGCGATCGCCGGTGAGGATCCGCGGTTCTACGAACACGGGGGCGTCGACCTGCAGGGCACGCTCCGGGCCGCGGTGACGACCGCGACCGGCGGGGAGACCCAGGGCGGGTCGTCGATCGCGCAGCAGTACGTGAAGAACGTGCGGGTGCAGGAGTGCGAGGGCGAGGCGAACGTGACGGCGTTCGAGGGCATGTCGGAGGAAGAGGCAGAGGCCCTCGGCATCGACGGACGCCGTGCCCTCATCGACGAGCAGAAGGCGGAGTGCTACGACTCCGCGACGGAATCCACCGGCAACGCCGGTATCGAACGCAAGCTGAAAGAGATGCGCCTCGCGATCGGCGTCGAGAAGCGGTATTCCAAGAACGACATACTGCTCAGCTACCTGAACATCGCGGGCTTCGGCGGCACCGTGTACGGTGTCGAGGCGGCAGCGAACTACTACTACAGCACCTCCGCGGCGAACCTCACGCTCGCTCAGGCGGCCTCGCTGATGGCGATCGTCAACAACCCCGTGGAGTTCCAGCTCGACAGGCCTGAGAACGAGGAGAACGGCGCAGCGAACGGGTACGCGAGAAACCAGGCTCGCCGCGACTACATCCTCTTCCACATGCTCGACGAGAAGAAGATCACCCGAGAGGAGTACGACGCGGCGGTGGCCACCCCGGTGCAGCCCGCCATCAAGGAGCCGAGCACCGGGTGCCAGACCGCGAACGGGTCGGCGTACTTCTGCGACTACGTGAAGAACATCCTGCAGACCGATCCGACCTTCGGGGATGACGCGGAGACGCGCATGCGGAACTTCCGGCGCGGCGGCTACGACGTCTACACGACGCTCGACCTCGACTTGCAGGTGGCAGCAGAGAACGCGATCGCCCAGAACGTGCCGCAGACCTACCCCGGTTGGGACGTCGGGAGCGTGATCTCGAGTGTGCAGGTCGGCACCGGGCGTGTGCTGGCCATGGCGCAGAACAAGCAGTACAGCCAAGACCCCAAGGTGCTCGAGACGGGCCCGCAGTACACGAGCATCAACTACAACACCGACTACACGCAGGGCGGCTCGAGCGGGTTCCAGCCCGGGTCGACCTACAAGGTCTTCACCCTCGCGCAGTGGCTCAACGAGGGCCACTCGCTTTCCGAGCGCGTCGATTCCAAGCCGAAGTCGAACTGGGGCACCTTCCGAGACAGTTGTTTCGGCCCGCAGAATGCCGGGCCGTGGAATCCGAGGAACGATGCGAACGAGGCCGGCGCCAACTACACGGCTCTCGAGTCGACGGTCAACTCGATCAACACCGGGTTCATCGGCATGGCGAAGAGGCTCGACCTCTGCGGCATCCGCAAGACCGCGGAGGCGTTCGGGATGCACCGCGCCGATGGCGATCCGCTGCAACAGGGTCCGTCGAGCGTGATCGGCACGAACGAGGTGGCTCCGCTCAGCCTCGCCATCGCCTTCGCCGGTATCGCGAACAACGGTGTGGCCTGCACTCCGATCGCGATCGATCGCATCACCGACCGCGATGGCAACGAGGTTGCCGTGCCGGCGTCGAGTTGTACTCCCGCCGTGTCACCTGAGGTCGCCGCAGCCATGCACTATGCGATGCAGCTCGTGATGACGAGCGGTACCGCCACCGTGTCGAACGGTGGGGTGCAACCCCACGTGCCGATGATCGGCAAGACGGGCACGACCGACGGCAGCAAAGACACTTGGATGGCGGGGGCGAGTTCGAAGGTCGCGACGGTCGCCGGTGTGGTGAGCCTCACGGGTGATGCCAACCAGCGTGCGATCTCATTCGACAGCGGCCAAGCGGCCACTGCCCGGCACCGGATGTGGCCGATGGTCATGTCGGTTGCGGCGGCGAAGTACGGCGGCGATGCCTTCACGGTGGCGGCGCCCGGGCCGGCTGCGCCGCAGAAGAGCGCTCCGGCCGAGAGCGACGGGCCGCCTGCGGTCGAGCCGCCGAACGACGGGCCCGGTGACGATGGTGACGGCGGCCCGGGTCGCGGTGATCGCGACGACGGTGATCGCGGCGGCGACCGCGGTCGCGGCTGACAGCCGGTGCGCTCCCGGCGCCATTCGCCGGTTCGTGTGAAACCGACTTGTACGCTGGGGGAGACCCCGCGTCGGCGGGACGATCACGAGGGAGCAACATGCGCGTCGCCGCCGACACCGTGCGGGCCATCGAGTCCGTCTTCGCCGAGCGGCTCGCGGACGGCACCGCGCCAGGTTCGAGCTGGGCCGTGTTCGATCGTGATGGCCTGATCGAAGCCGGGGCTTCGGGCTCCGCGGAGCTCGCCGGGGCGACGAAGGCATCCGGCCCAGACACGCTCTTCCGCATCGCGAGTTGCACCAAGAGCTTCACCGCTGCCGGACTGCTGCTGCTCCGCGATCGGGGACTCCTCGACCTCGACACCCCGGCGAACGCATTCGTACCCGAGTTCTCGCCCCGGAATCCGGGTGGTCTCGACGTCGCGCCGACCGTCCGCATGCTCATGACGATGTCGGGCGGGCTGCCGACCGATGACCCGTGGGCCGACCGCGAGGAGTCGATGACGCCCGAGGAGTTCCGTGCGACGCTCGCCGCGGGCATCCGCTGCGTCACGATCCCCGGCACGGCGCTCGAATACTCGAACCTGGGATACGCGGTGCTCGGTCAGGTCGTCGAGCGGGTCTCGGGGGTCGCGTTCACCGAGTTCGTCGCACGCGAACTCATCGACCCGCTCGGGCTCGACGTGCGATTCGAGCGGCCCGAGAGTGCGGAGCCGTCGGTCGCGATCGGCTACCGGAAGGTCGATGGCGAGGGGTGGCGCGCGCTCCCGTTCACCGGGCCGGGCGTCTTCTCGGCCATCGGCGGACTCTTCGCCTCGGCCAGGAGCCTCGCGGCGTGGGCGGCCTGGCTCGCCTCGGCCTGGGAAGGCGATGAACGCGGCCCGCTCAGCGCGGCCAGCCGGCGCGAGATGCAGCAGCTCACGCGAGTCGCCGCGAAACGTCACGGCCCTCCGGCGATGCCGGGCACGCAGGTCGCGCCGACGCCGACGGTGTACGGCTACGGTTTCGGGCTCTTCGTCGAGCTCGATGAGCGGTTCGGCGCGATCGTGTCGCATTCGGGCGGCTATCCGGGATTCAGTGCGCACATGCGCTGGCACGCCGCATCCGGCCTGGGGGTCGTCGCATTCGAGAACGCGACGTACGCCAGGGTCTCCCAGGGTGCCGAGGTCGCGCTTGCGATCGTGCTCGAGGCGGCCGAGCGCAGCGGCCCCGTGTCGGCGGCCCCCGTTCCGTGGCCCGAGACCCACGAGGCATCCGTCGCGCTGAGCCGGCTCGTGAACGAGTGGTCGGATGCCGCGGCCTCGGCCGTGCTCGCGGTGAACGTGGGGCTCGACGTGCCCTACGACGAGCGCCGCGCCGCGATCGAAGCTGCTTGGGCCGCTGTCGGCGGGCGCACCGAGGCGAGCACGACGCCCGTCGGTGCGACGTGCGACTCGCCCGATCACCTCGTGTGGTTCCTACCCGGCGCGACCGGGCGGCTCAGGGTCGAGGTGCGGATGACCCCGCTCGCCGCGCCCAGGGCGCAGACATTCATCGTTCGGGTTGAAGACCCCGAGGCATCCGTCGCCTGATCAGAAGTCGAGCGTGTCGCCCGGCTCGAGCGGTAGGTACTCGCCGCCGCCCTGCTGGGTCGCCCAGGCCAGTCGTGCGTTCGAGAGCGCCTTGCCGGCGCGCGAGAGCACCATCTCGTGGGTCGGGAACGCCCGCCGCGGCGCGATCTCGACGACGTAGTCCATCGCCTCGCCGATCTTCATCCATGGAGCGCCGGCCGGCGCGGCGAGCACCTCGACGGGCACGCCGGGCACGGTGAACGAATCGCCGCCGTAGTAGAGGGCGTCGTTCACGAGCACACCGAGGTTGTCGACGAGCGGGATCGACGCATGGATGAGCGCGTGCCGCCCGCCGAAGAACCGCAGCCGGAACGGCCCGACCTCGATCGTGTCGCCCGCAGCGACGACCTCGATCGGAAAGTCGGCGGCCACCGCGGCGACGCCCGCAGGGCCGAAGATGCGCACCTCGGGATCGGCCTCGATGATGCGCGTGAGTTGCTCGGGCGTCCAGTGATCGTCGTGCTGGTGCGTGATCACGACCGCGACGGTGCCGGCCGACTCGGTGATCGGCGTCGTGAACTTGCCCGGGTCGACGTAGAGCTTGTCGCCGGAGTCTTCGATGACGAGCGCGGCATGTTCGAGTTTCGTGAGACGCATGTTCCGAGCCAACACCGCGCGCGGTCTGCGCGCAAGCCGTGCGCCTGCCAGAATCTCTCCATGCCCAGCGCTCCCAAGCGACTCATCGTCGCGATCAATCCAGCAGCCTCGTTCGGTCGCAATCGCGCCGTCGGGCCCGCGGTCGCGCAGCGGCTGATTCGCGAGGGGTACGAGGTCTCCGAGCTCCGCGAGGCCAACTTCGAACTGCTTCGCCGCGAGGTCGAGTCGGCATTCGCGCTCGGCACCGACGGCGTGATCGTGGTCGGCGGCGACGGCATGGTGTCGCTCGGCGTGAACCTCATCGCGGGCACCGGCGTGCCCCTCGGCATCGTCGCCGCCGGCACGGGCAATGACCTGGCACGCGGGCTCGGACTCGCAGTCGACGACCCGGCCGCGGCGACCGAGGCGCTCGTTGCCGCCCTCGGCCGGGAACCCCGGGCGATCGACGCCGGCGTCATCCGCCACGGCGAGTTGACCACCTGGTTCGTCAGCGTGGTCTCGGCCGGCTTCGACGCCGTCGTCAACGAGCGGGCGAACGGGATGGTCCGGCCCAGGGGCCCGAGCCGGTACACGCTCGCGATGGTGCGCGAACTCGTGACGTTCCGCCCTCGCAGCTATGCGATCACGGTCGACGGAGTGCGCCGCGAGCAACGCGCGATGCTCGTCTCCGTCGCGAACAACTCCTCGATCGGCGGGGGCATGCGCATCGTGCCGCACGCCGACCTCACCGACGGACTGCTCGACGTGTTCATCGTGCATCCGCTGTCGCGGGCGGGGCTCGTCGCCGTCTTCCCGAAGGTGTTCGCGGGCCGGCACACCGATCATCCGGCGGTCGAGTTCCTCACCGCCCGCGCCGTGCGCATCGAGGCCGACGACATCGTCGCCTACGCCGACGGCGAGCGCATCGGGCCGTTGCCGATCGACATCGAGATCGTGCCCGGCGCGGTCTCCGTCTTCGCCTGAGAGAGCCGCGAACAACCCCCTCGAGCGCGCGGATGTCGCCGCTGCCGCGATTTTGCGGCGGCCCTGAAGCTGTGTCATACTCTTCAAGTTGTCGATTCGGCCCCATCGTTTAGCGGCCTAGGACACCGCCCTCTCACGGCGGCAGCGCGGGTTCAAATCCCGCTGGGGTCACGCATGTGACAAGCGACAACCACTCGAGTGCCTTCGCTTCCGCGAGGGCATTCGGCGTTTCCGGCGTCGTTCCGCTGCGCGGGGTCGTCTGCGCGGGCACGGACACGCGAACGGCGCTGCGGTGCGACATCCGTTCGATGCCGCACCGCAGCGGCTGCTCAGTGGCGGATGCCGCTGCCGACGAGCTCGGGCGCCGCGTCGTCTTCGAGCCCGAGACGGGCGTCGGGCTCGGGGGCTGGCTCGGGAACAGCGACGCCGTCGTGCACCTCGTGCAGGCGGACCTGGTGGTATGACATCCGGTCGATGAGTGCGAGGGCGAGCGCCGACAGGATGAAGACGCAGTGGATGATGACCTGCCACATGACGCCCGTGGGCGTGTACTTCTCGCCGTCTTCGGTCGTTCCGCTGGCGGTCATGCCGCCGACCTCGATGAAGGTCTTCAGCAGGTGGATCGACGAGATGCCGACGATGGCCATTGCGAGCTTGACCTTGAGCACGTTCGCGTTGACGTGACTCAGCCACTCGGGCTGGTCGGGGTGTCCGTCGACCTTGATACGTGAGACGAACGTCTCGTAGCCGCCGATGATGACCATGATGAGCAGGTTCGCGATCATGACGACATCGATGAGTCCGAGCACGAGCAGCATGATCTGGGCCTCGGTCAGCGGATGCGGGTCGAAGAAGACCCCTTCGACGAGGTGCCACAGCTCTTTGAGGAAGACCACGACGTAGATGGCCTGTGCGACCATGAGGCCGAGATAGAGCGGGGCTTGCAGCCATCTGCTCGTGAAGATGAGCAGGCCGACGGCTCTCGACCACGGGGCGATGCGGTATTCGGACCGGGCGGGCGGTGGCGTCTTCGTGGCGCTCAAGGTCTCTCCTCGGATCGGGGGTTCGAGTCTACGGCGCACTCGTGTCGGCTAGACTCGCCGAAGCGAAGGGGAGTATCCCGCGAGGCCCGGCCTCGACCCACGATCGTCAGTACGAGCGCCGTCGTCGCCGCTCCGGGCGTGGGACCTGCGAGAGCAGCAGTGGGAGAGACTTTCGGATTCCGCTGTCCCCGCATTCCGAAAGGCACAACGTGCTCGATCTTCCCATCTGGTTCGAAGTCGGTTCCCTGGTCGTCTTGACGCTGATCCTCGTCGGCGACCTGTTGCTCGTGCTGAAGCGACCCCACGTGCCCTCGGTCAAGGAGTCGTCGCTCTGGGTCGCGTTCTACGTCGCGCTGGCGCTCGTCTTCGCCGGGCTCATGTTCGTGCTCGGCGACGCAGAGCACGGTGGCCAGTTCCTCGCCGGCTGGCTGACGGAGTACAGCCTCTCGATCGACAACCTCTTCGTCTTCGTCATCATCATGGCGAAGTTCTCGGTGCCGAGAAAACTGCAGCAAGAGGTGCTCATGGTGGGCATCATCATCGCCCTCGTGCTGCGCGGCATCTTCATCCTCCTCGGTGCCTCGCTCATCGAGAACTTCTCGTGGATCTTCTACATCTTCGGCGCGTGGCTCGTCTGGACCGCGATCCAGCAGGTGCGCGACAGCCACGAAGACGACGACAGCGACACCTTCATCGTGCGCATCCTGCGCAGGCGGGTCGCGATCACCGACGAGTACGACGGCGTCAAGCTCCGCACGGTCATCGACGGCAAGCGGTTCTTCACGCCGATGCTCATCGTCTTCGTCGCGATCGGCACGACCGACCTGCTCTTCGCGCTCGACTCGATCCCCGCGATCTTCGGCATCACCCAGAGCCCGTTCATCGTATTCACGGCGAACGTGTTCGCGCTCATGGGCCTGCGTCAGCTGTACTTCCTGCTTGGCGGTCTGCTCGAGCGCCTCGAGTACCTCAAGTACGGCATCGCGTTCATCCTCGCCTTCATCGGCGTCAAGCTCGTGCTGCACGCGATGCACGTCAACGAGTTGCCGTTCATCAACGGCGGTGAGCACATCGAGTGGGCACCCGAGATCTCCACCTGGATGTCGCTCGGCGTGATCCTCGCCGCGATGGCGGTCGCGACGGTCGCGAGCCTCATCAAGGCCCGCGTCGATGCGAAGTCGCGGGGCCACAAGCTCATGGACGAGGTGCCGCACTTCACCGAGGATTCGCACCCCGACGGTCACTGAGACGATCGCCCCGGGCCGCAGCCGGGCGAGCGGTATCCACAGGCGTCGTCACGATGGCGCGGGAGTTGCTAGCGTTGAGAGTCGGCGTCCGGATGCTTCGTCGCGGCCGCCGCCCGCTTTCCCACTCGATCGAGGAGAACCGTGCCAGGTGATGGCGAGGGCGTCGTCGCCCTGACGCGCGGCGCTGCGCTCATCGCGCATAGCGCGCGCACTGATGTCGGGCGCGTGCGCAGTGTCAACGAGGATTCGTTCCTCGCCGAAGCGCCCGTCTACCTCGTGGCCGACGGCATGGGCGGCCACGCCCGCGGTGACGCGGCGAGTCGTGCGGTGATCGACACCTTCTCGCGTCATCTCGAGTTCGGTGTGCCGTCGTCGCCCGAGCAGGTGCTCGATGCCATTCACAGTTCCAACGACGCGGTTCGCGCGTTGAGCGAGGCCGGCGAAGAGGGCACCGCGGTCGCGGGCACGACACTTTCGGGCATTGCGTTGGTCGACGCCGGTGACGGTGCGGGGTTCCACTGGATGGTCTTCAATATCGGCGACTCGCGGGTCTACGCGTGGGACGGCCGCACCCTCGAGCAGCTGAGCGTCGACCATTCGGCGGTGCAAGAGCTAGTCGATGCCGGTCTCATCAAAGCTGAAGACGCTGAACGCCACCCCGAACGCAATGTCATCACGCGCGCGCTCGGAGCCGACGAGTTCGTCGACCCCGACGTGTGGTTGATCCCGGCGGCGGGCCGGCAGGTCTTCCTCGTGTGCAGCGACGGCCTCTCCAAAGAAGTCGACGACCAGTCGATCGCCCACATCCTCGCGGGCGACACGGGCCACGCGGCGGGCCTCGCAGGCGAACTCGTCGACGCGGCCCTCGCCCACGGCGGTCGTGACAACGTGACGGCGATCGTCGTCGAGTCCGTGCTCGGATCCGACGACGACGATGACGAGACGACGCGCGACCGGCGCGGCAGGCTTTCGAGGGCGGCCGAAGACACGCGGCCGCGCACCGGGGGAGGCGGAGATGGCGACCTACCGGCATGATCCAGCGGGCAAGTGGTTCGCTGCAGTTCGTGGCGGCGTGATCCTCGTCGTTCCCGCCGATGCCGTGGGGCAGCTCGCCGAGCTCTGGCCCGGGTTCGGTTCGGGCGACCCGACACCGCTCGTGCTCGATCGCCTCACCGCGAAGGGACTCGCGGCGACCCCGTCGTTCGCACTCGTGGTGCGAGACGAATCGACCGGCTCGGCACGCGTCGTCGTGCGCGGACCGATCACCGTGCGCTCGGCCTCGGGCGAGATCCACGATGCGGGAGTGTCCACCTGGGTCGAGCGCGTTCTCGACGGGGCTTCCGAGATCTCGGTCGTCGTCGAGGGCGGCACGGATGCCTCGTCGGAGCCGCTGCCCGTCATCGAGGCCGTGGTGTCTGTGCGATCGGTGGTGTCCGACGGCATCGAGCCGGTCGCCCCCGAGCAGCCGAGCGTCTCTCCGGCGGCGGCATCCGGAGCCGGCCCTGTTCCCGGCCCCGCCACGAGTGCTGCGCCGAAAGTGCAACCCGACCTCCCGCTGCCTGCCCCGGCTGTTTCGGGAGCACCCGCACGTGTGACCGCGCCCGTCGAGCTCACGATGGTGCCCGACGAAGAGACCGTCGCCGGTGCGTCGTCCTCGTTCGCGCAGGGCCTGCCCGCCGGCCCGCGCCCTGCAGGCCTGCCGCCTGTGCCGGCCGCGATGACGCCGGCCCCGGTGATGTCGGCCGCGATGACGCCGGTCCCGGTGATGCCGGCCCCGGTGATGCCGGTCGCCGAGGTCGACGGCGACCACGACGGCATGACGGTGGCGAGCATCGACATCCGCCGTCTCCGCGAGGCGCGTGCGGGCCGTGAGGCGGTCGTGACTCCCGCTGGAGGTGCCCCCGCCGCATCGTCAGCACAGGCAGAGGCGAGCATCAGGATGCCGGACGGAACGCTCGAATCGATCGGCCACGAGGTCGTGCTCGGGCGTGCGCCGAGTGTCAGCAAGGTGTCGGGTGGCCGCATCCCGCGCCTCATCACCATCGGCCTCGGCGACCCCGACATCTCACGCAGCCATGTGCGACTCGCCCTCGAAGGCGACACCGTGGTGATCACCGACCTGCACTCGCGCAACGGTACCCATGTCGTGGCGCCGGGCAAGCCGCCCGTGAAGCTGCGCTCGGGCGAACCGACCCCGGTACTCACCGGCACCGTCGTCGACCTGGGCGGCGGCTGGACCATCCAGATCGTGGGCGGCTGATGCGGCGAGCCCCATCGACGCCGCCCGAGTTGCCGGGCTACGCCCCGCTCGGCCTGCTCGGATCAGGCGGCTTCGCCGACGTCTTCCTCTTCGAACAGAAGCTGCCGAGGCGCAAGGTCGCCGTCAAGGTGCTGCTCGCCGAGGGCCTCGGTCGCGACACCAAGGCGCAGTTCGTCGCCGAGGCGAACCTGATGGCCCAGCTGTCGGCGCATCCGTTCATCGTCACCATCTTCCATGCCGACGTCTCGGGCGACGGCCGCCCGTACTTCGTCATGGAGTACTGCTCTGGGCCGAGCCTCGCCGAACGATACAAGCGCCAGCCGCTCTCGATCGAAGACGCCCTGCGCACGGGCGTGCGTCTGGCCGGCGCGATCGCCACTGCGCACGCGGCGGGCATCCTGCACCGCGACATCAAGCCGGCGAACGTGCTCACCAACGACTACGGCTGGCCTGCGCTGACCGACTTCGGCATCTCCTCGAACCTCGAGGGCGAGCTGCCCGTGCACACGATGACGTTTCCGTCCGAGTCGTCGTCGACCGCCTCCGGCCAGTCGGCCGTGGGCATGAGCGTGCCGTGGTCGCCACCCGAGATGTTCGAAGACGACCCGAGGCCCGACACTCGCAGCGATGTGTTCTCGCTCGCGGCCACGGTGCACACGCTCGTCGCAGGTCGCACGCCCTTCGAGATCCCCGGACGCTCGAACGGATCACTCGATCTCATCGGCCGCATCGAACGTGGTGCGATCACGCCGATGGACCGCTCGGACGTGCCGCGCAGTCTCGCCGCGGTGCTCGCCAAGGGCATGTCCACACGCCGTGACGACCGCTACCCGAGCGCCGTCGAGTTCGCTCGCGCGCTGCAGCGGGTCGAGCTCGAACTCGGGTACGCCGCCACGACGATCGAGGTGCCGAACCTCGCGAGCGCTCCGAGCGAGGCGGAACCCGACGATGACGATGACGATGCGACGCGGGCGCGCTCGGTGCGCACGGTCGACGCGCAGGCGTCGCGGTCGGCGACGCCGGTCAGTCCCGCTCCGGTTCGCGGCGCGCCGGCCGTCGCCGCCGACGACGACGATGCGACCCGCGCTCGTTCGCCGCAGCGGATCAACGCCCAGGCGCCGTCGGGCGGCGCCGCGATGAGTACGGCCGGCGACGTGGCCGATGAGGGAACCGTGGTGCGCGGCGTCGTGCGCGATGTCGTTCCCGACTCGACGATCGTGCGACCGACCGGTGCCCCGGGCTCGACTGCGAGTCGTCAACTGAGCGGTGCGGAGTCGACGATCGTGCGGCCGGCCGATGCAATGACCGGTGCCGCGCGCGAGCCTGCCGCCACGGCGGTGACCCGCCGGAATCGACTGGGGATCATCGTGGGCATCGCCGCCGCCGTCGTGATCGCGGCGGTCATCGGCATCGCGATCGCGCTGTCGGGCACGGTGAACACTCCGCCGGTTGTCGAGTCGTCGAATCCGGGTGGCGGCAATGCGCTGATCCCGGGGGCCGTACCAGCCGCGGTCGTCTCGACCGGTGTCGCGAGTGCAGACGGCACGAGCGTGACCTTCCAGGTCTCCCACAGCGGATCGGTCGATGGCGACAGGTACCGCTGGACCCTGTCCGACGGGTCCGGGGATCCGCAGGTCGCCGATGGTCCGTCCATCGTCGTCGAAGACGTCGTGGCCGGCGCACGCACATGCATCGACGTGCAGGTGCAGCGCGGCAGCAAGACCTCCGACCCCACGACGGGCTGCACCCCATGAGGCCGCTTCGCGTCGAGTACTGCGGGGAGTCGTACACCGTCGAGGTGGGCGCCCCCTTCACGATCGGGCGCGAATCCGACCTCACGATCGACGACAATCCGTACCTGCATCGGACCTTTCTCACGCTCTCCTCGGAGTTCGGCCTCTGGTGGCTCTCGAACGTCGGCCAGATCCTCTCGGCGACGATCTCCGACGCGACGGGCAGCGTGCAGGCGTGGCTCGCCCCGGGCGCGAAGCTGCCGCTCGTCTTCCAGACGGTTCACGTGATGTTCAGCGCCGGCGCGACGACGTACGACTTCACGGTGCATGCCGAAGAGGACTTCTACAACACCTCGCTCACCGCTGCAGCGGCCGACGGCGGCACGACGATCCTGCCCGTGACCCTCACCTCGAGTCAGCGGCTGCTCGTCGTCGCGCTCGCCGAGAACGTGCTGGCCCAGCCCGCCGGCGGGCGTGCGCTCGTGCCGAGCTCGGCTGCAGCCGCCGCGAGACTCGGCTGGAGCATGACGACGTTCAACCGCAAACTCGACAACGTCTGCGAGAAGCTCGACCGCATCGGTGTCGACGGCCTGCGCGGTGGGCGGGGCAAGCTCGCCACCAACCGTCGCGCGCGACTCGTCGAGTATGCGGTCGCGACGCGGCTCGTGACCACCGACGACCTCCCTCTTCTCGATGCTGCTCGACGCGATGCCGAGCAGCAGACCGGCGAGTGACGCCACCGGTCTTCGCCTGAGGACGCCACGTCTTCGCCCGACGCCACGGAGCGTCACGGGGAGTTCTCCCCATGTGTCGTCGCAGGTCGATCGTGTTACCGTGTACCCCGGTGTGGGGTCAGGCTCGGCGCCAGTCATGAGTCGACCAGAATCAGGGGAGTGGCGGTTTGGGTACCTTCACATCGTGGGTGCGCACGCGCAAGGCCGCCGCATCCACTGTCGCCATCACTCTGCTCGCCGGCATTCCGCTCACCTTCGCGGTGCTGCATCAGGGGTTTCCGGTCACCGATGTCGATCTCGACGCTCGTGAAGTGTGGGTCACCAACGGCAAAGAGCTGCTCGCGGGTCGACTGAACCGGCAGATCGAAGAGTTGAACGCTGCGGTGAACACCGCCTCGAACTCGTTCGACGTGTTGCAAGATGGCGATGACGTCTTCCTCTACGACGAGAGCCTCGGGTCGATCGAGCGCATCGATCCGGCATTCACGACGCTCGGTCAGGGCATTGCAGTGCCGCCCGGTTCAGAGGTGGCGTACGGCGGTGACACGCTCGCGATCCTGTCGCCGAAGGGCGAGCTCTGGGTCACGGGCGCCGCCGGCGAACTGCAGTTGAACCCGGCAGATACCAAGCCCTCGGCGAAGCTCGGTGAGGGCTCGCACGTCGCGGTGTCGAAAGACGGCGTCGTGTACGCGAGTTCGATGAAAGAGGATCAGCTCGCGCGCATCGCGTCGCCCGGTGCGAAACCCGAGCTGAGCGACCTCCCTTCGATCGACGAGCACCAACTCTCGGTCGTCGGCGACGAACCCGTCGTGCTCGATCTCGACCAGAACCGGCTGATCGTCGACGGTTCGCCGCGAGAACTCACCGAGAACGCGCTGAGACTCCAGCAGGTCGGCGCCGAGAACGACTCCGTCTTGCTCGCCACGGGTGCCGGGCTGTTGCAGGTGCCATTCGCTGGCGGCGACCCTGAGTTCATCCCGGCCGACATCGACGTGCCCATCAGTTCCCCTGATGAGGTGTCGAGTCCCGTCTGGCTCGACGGATGCGCCCACGGCGCGTGGGCAGGGGCGGGCCAGTACGTGAACGCGTGCGACGACGGCGAGCCGTCGGCCCAGTCGATCGAGCAAGCCACCAAGGGTTCGCATCTCGAGTTCCGGGTGAACCGCAACGTGATCGCCCTGAACAACCTGTCGAACGGCAACGTCTGGCTCGTCGACTCGAACATGCGTCTCGTCGACAATTGGGACGAGGTGACTCCGCCCGATGAGACCGAGACCGAAGAGGGCGAAGAGAAGGCCTCGCAGCAGACCTTCGAAGACACGCTCGCCGAACGCAGCGAGACCAATCGTCCGCCGACGGCGCGCGATGACACCTTCGGAGTGCGGCCCGGTCGCACCACCCTGCTCGAGGTGCTCGAGAACGATACCGACCCCGACGGTGACGTGCTGACCGTGACGAACGTGAGTGAGATCGGTGAGCAGTCGGGCCGACTCGAGGTCATCGACGGTGGCCGTGCACTGCAGTTCACCCCGGCGCCGGATGCCGCGGGCACGGTGTCGTTCCAGTACACGGCCGACGACGGCCGTCTCGGCGTCGCGCAGGCACATGTCGACGTCACGATCCGGCCGACCGTCGAGAACAATGCCCCGGTTGCGCTGCGTGCGGGTGCGATCAGTGTCGAGCAGGGCAAGTCGATGGGCTACAACGTGCTCAGCGACTGGCTCGACCCTGACGGCGACGACGTGTACCTCGTCAGTGCGTCACCGACGAGCGGCGACTCGGTGCGCTTCGCGCCCGACGGCTTCGTCACCTTCGAGCACAAGACCGGCGAACTCGGCACGAAAGAGGTGCAGTTCGTCGTCTCGGACGGCATAGTGACGTCTGCCGGGGTACTGACGGTCGATGTCAAAGAGACGGGTGCGTTGAACCCGGTCGGCACACCGGACTTCGCCGAGGTGTTCGCCGGTGAGGCGGTGATGATCGAGCCGCTCGTCAACGACCTCAGCCCTTCCGGCGAACCATTGGCGCTGCTCGGCATCGAGCAGACGCCGACGGGGGCATCGGTCACGCCGAACCTCGAGCGCGGTGCCATCGCCTTCTCCTCCGACCAGGTCGGGAGCCACATCTTCATCTACAACCTGGGTGCCGGGGCCGCGACGAGCGTCGGTCTCGTACGGGTCGACGTGAAAGAGGTGCCGCAGGAATCGCCGCCGCCGATCGCCGTGAAAGACACCGCGTACCTTCGCCCGGGCGAGCCGACGACGCTCGCGATGCTGACCAACGACGTGTCGCCGAGCGGGCGAGTGCTCGCCGTGCAAACAGTCGACACCGAGGCATCCGGTGATCTGCTCTCGGTCGAGGTGCTGAACAACTCGGTCGCCCGCATCACGGCGTCAGAGGCGCTCACCGAGCAGCTCCAGTTCGGGTACACCGTCTCCGACGGCATCGCGAGTTCGACGACGACCGTGACGGTCGTGCCCGTGCCGCCGCTCGTCAAGCACCAACCGCCCGTCGCCACCGAAGACGCGGTCACGGTGCGCGCCGGTGACATCGTGACCGTGCCGGTTCTCGACAACGACTACCACCCCGACGCCGCTCCGCTCACCCTCGATCCCGAGCTCGTCGAGGTCAGCGGCGCCGGTGGCCTCGCCTTCACCGCCGATGACACGGTGCGCTACCAGGCGCCCGACGAACCCGGCGTGTACTCCGTCTCCTACCGCGTCACCGATGACTACGAGCAGTCGGCGACTGCCGCGGTGCGCTTCACGGTCGTGGCTCCCGACGCGAAGAACAACCGCGCGCCTCTCCCGCTCCCGCTGACCTCGCGCACCTTCGAGGGCGCAGCGGTGAAGATCGACATCCCGCTCGACGGACTCGACCCCGACGGCGATTCCGTCTCGCTCGTCGGCATCACGACGCCCCCGTCGCTCGGCAAGATCGTCGACATCGGCAGCACCCACATCAGCTACGAGGCGTATGCCGGTTCGGCGGGCACCGAGTCGTTCACATACGAGGTCGCCGACACGGGCGGCAAATCGGCGACGGGTACGATCCGCATCGGCGTGATCCCGCGACCGACGGAGACGCTTCCGCCCAACGCCGTCGATGATGTCGTCGAGCTTCGTCCGGGTCGGCGAGCGGCGATCGACGTGCTCGCGAACGACTCCGATCCGAGCGGCTACCCGATCAAGGTGCAGAAGAAGCTGCCCGAGGTCGGTGCGGGCCTCACCGCGAGCGTGAAGAACAACCGAGTGCTGGTCGAGGCACCCGACGCCGAGGGCGGCAACTCGGTGCGCTACGAGATCACGAACGGCCACGGCGGTGCCGATGGTGCGTTCATCCAGGTGCTCGTGACCGAAGATGCGAAGATCGAACCGCCGACCGCGCGCGATCAGGTCGTCGAGCCGAAACAGGTCGTCGACAAGGCCACCGTGACCGTCGACCCCTTGGGCGACGCGCAGAACCCCGGCGGGCTCGTCGAAGATCTCGTGGTGAGCCTCGAGGGGCCGAATGCCGGGAATGCCGAGGTCAAGACCGACGGCACCGTCAAGGTCACGCCGACCTCGAAGCGCCAGGCGATCGCCTACCGTCTCACGAACGAAATCGACGAACTCTCGGCGATGGCCTTCATCATCGTTCCCCCGAGCACCGACCCCGACGACGACGAGAAGGCCGAGGAGGAGGCCTTCCCGCCGCCCTACCTCGCCGAGCTCGGCCCGCAGATCGTGCGCATGAACGGCACGATCTCGTGGAGCGTGGGCGACATCGTGATCGTGCCGTCTGGCAAGCCCGCCCGCATCCTCTCGGCGACCTCGACCAACGGCGACGGGTCGTCCCCGATGACGGATGCTTCGACGCTGACGTATACCCCGGCGAAGGACTTCCGCGGACAATCCGCAGTGACGTTCGAGGTCACCGACGGAGAGAACGCCAACGACCCGAAGGACAGGAAGGCGTTCCTGACGATTCCGGTCACGGTCGGCGATCCGAACTTCGAAGACGTGCCGCCGACCTTCACTCCGCGCACGGTGAAGGTCGAGGCCGGCGAGGCCGCGCAAGAGATCGATCTGCGTCAATCGAGCGGCCACCCGAGCGACAAGGTGCTGCAGGAGCTCTCGTACAACGGGCTGCAGGGGCAGAGCGCCGACTTCAACGCCGGTATCGGCGGTTCGACGTTGACGGTGGGTTCGCCGCTCGGCGTGCAACCCGGTACGAAGACGACCCTGACGTTCACGGTGGACTACAAGGAGTTCTCGGTGCCCGGTTCGATCGACGTCGAGGTCGTGAGCTCGTCGCGGCCGAAGGCGCAGGCTCGCGCCGACGGTCCGTTCGAGATGGAGCCCGTGAAGTCGAAGCTGATCGATGTGCTCGCCAACGACATCAACCCGTTCGAGGCCGAGGGCACGCCGTTGCGGGTCATCGACGCGCAGATCGACCAAGAGTCGGTGGGTTCGACGGCGAATGTGACCTTCACGTCGACGGGCATCACCGTGAAGACCGGCCCGAGCTTCACGGGCGAGTTGAGCGTCGTCTACCGTGTGCAAGACGGAACGAAAGACCCGTTGCGCGAGGTGACGGGCAGGGTCACGGTGATCGTTCGCGACCGGCCCGACGCGCCGAGCATCACGAGCATCTCGAGCGGCGACGGCTCCGTGAGATTGGCGTGGAAGGCCAACGCCACGAACAACTCACCAATCACCGGGTACATCGTGTCGGCTTCGCCGGCGGCAGGCGGACCGTGGAACTTCGGTGAAGGTGCCGCGGGCACCGCTCAGACCATCGATGGGCTCACGAACGGCACCGCGTACAGCTTCACGGTGCGAGCAGTGAACGAGAAGGGCACATCCGATGCGTCGAGCTCGAAGAGCGAGACGCCGTATGGCAAACCGACCGCGCCGCGCAGCGTCGGTCACGGTTCGATCGGCTATGCGCCGGCCGACGTCAGCGTCACTTGGAATGCGCCGTCCGACACGGGCGGTGGCGCGGTGGTGTACCGGACCAATCTCGACGGTGGCGGCTGGTCGGGCTACCAGAGCGGTGAATCGAAGACCTTCAGCAGTCTCGCTGCAGGCAATCACACCGTCGAAGTGCAGGCGAAGAACAACGGCAGCGGCAACACGGGCCCAGTTGCAAGTACGACGTTCGGTGTTGAGAGCAAGCCACCGCCGCAGTTCTCGGCGGACGTGTTCAAGGCCGGCTCGGCGCCGTACTGCTCCGGGTGCCACTACGTCGGCGTCGACTTCTCGAATCTGACCGCGGGCACCTACGACGTCGTCACCGAGGTGAACGGCAGCGACGGCAGCTTCTACATCGGCCGCTACAACCTCGGCAGCTCGGGCTCGCTCGTGCTCGAGAACGGGCTCGGCCAACGCAACAGCGATTCGATCCGCGTCCGATTCAGCCCTGTCGGCGGCGGCGCGACGAAGTACTCCGACAGCACGAGCAACTGGGACGGGCTTCCCGTTCGCGGCGGCAACCCCTGATACCCCTATACAGAGAGATGACCCGATGGCAGTGACACAGGAACAGGCAGACTGGTTCTCCGACGCCTTCGCGAAGCTCGTCGACAACGTCGACCAGGCGATCCTCGGCAAGCGCGAGGTCATCCGGCTCGTCGTGATGGCACTCCTCAGCGACGGCCACGTGCTGCTCGAGGATGTGCCGGGCACCGGAAAGACCGTGCTCGCCAAGGCACTCGCGAACACGCTCGACAGCACGAACTCGCGCATCCAGTTCACCCCCGACCTGCTGCCCTCCGATGTCACGGGTGTGACGATCTACGACCAGGGCAAGGGCGTCTTCGAGTTCCACAAGGGACCGATCTTCGCTTCCATCGTGCTCGCCGACGAGATCAACCGGGCGAGCCCGAAGACGCAGTCGGCGCTCCTCGAAGTCATGGAGGAGGCTCGAGTGACCGTCGACGGCGTGAGCCACGAGGTCGGCCGCCCCTTCATGGTCATCGCGACGCAGAACCCCGTCGAGCAGGCCGGCACGTACACGCTGCCCGAAGCCCAGCTCGACCGCTTCCTGATCAAGACCTCGCTCGGCTATCCCGATCACAACACCGCCGTCGCCCTGCTCCTCGACTCCTCGAACCGCGCCCGCGCGTCGAAGGTGTCGCCGATCATCGCGCCCGGTTCAGTGGCGGCGATGGCGCAACTCGCCTCCGAGGTGTTCGTCGATGCATCCGTGCTCGACTACCTGAACCACATCGTGACCGCGACGCGGAGCCATAAAGACTCCACCCTCGGCGTCAGCATGCGAGGTGCCCTCGCCCTCGCACGTGCAGTGAAGACCTGGGCGCTCTCGCAGGGGCGCACCTACGTGACTCCCGACGACGTACGCGAGCTCGCGGTGCCCGTGCTCTCGCACCGCATCATCGTCGATCCCGAGTCCGACTTCGCCGGGGTGACCGCCGAAGACATCGTGAGCCGCGTGCTCGTCGACATCGAGCCCCCGGCGTACCGCGCGGCATGAGCCGTACGACCGCCGCCGAACGCCCGGACGCCACTCCGCGCACGCCCTCGCAGACCGCCATCGCGGTGCGGGGTCTGTGGCGCGCCGTCGTCGGGGGAACGCGCAACGCCCTTCGCCTCGCGGGGCAGGCGCTTACGCGCGTCTTCGGGTTCGCCGCGCCCGTCACCCGAGTGGTCTCACCGACCGGCTGGCTGGTGTTCGCGGGCGCGGTGGTGGCATTCGCTCTCAGCCGCATCTTCGGTTGGGTCGAGTTCGGCTACGTCGGCGCGACGCTCATCGCCGCGCTCCTCGTGGCGGTCGTCTTCGTCTTCGGCCGCACCAACTTCGGGGTGCGCATCGAGCTGAACCCGCACCGCGTGGTCGCGGGGGAGCGGGCACTCGGCCGAATGGTCGTGACCAATGTGGCCGCGAAACCGTCCATCCCCTCGCGCATGGAACTGCCGGTCGGCGGCGCGACCGCCGAGTTCGTCATCCCGGTGCTCGCCCCGAACGCCGAGCACGACGAGCTCTTCGCCGTGCCGACGCACCGGCGCGCCGTCATCGTCGCCGGACCGGCGATCACCGTTCGCGGCGACCAGCTCGGGCTGCTGCGCCGAACCGTGCGCTGGACCGATGAAGTCGAGCTCTTCGTTCACCCCGTGACCGCGCGCCTCGCCCCCAGCGCGTCGGGCCTCGTGCGCGACCTCGAAGGTGAGATCACGAAGACCATCACGAATGACGACATCTCCTTCCACGCGCTGCGCTCCTACGAGCCCGGAGACGCGTTGCGCAACGTGCACTGGCGCACCTCGGCGCGCACCGGTCAACTCATGGTGCGTCAGTTCGAAGAGACGCGCCGCTCGCAGCTCACGATCGTGCACACGACCGATCGCGCGGCGTACGCCTCCGAAGACGAATTCGAGCTCGCCATCTCGATCACCGCGTCGATCGGCGTGCAGGTGGTGCGCGACGGCACGAACATGAGCATCGTGAGCGAACGGATGCCTCTCTCCACCGCCACCCCGATGGCACTGCTCGACGACTCGTCACGACTGACCGAGACATCCGGCGACCACCCGAACCTCCGCGACTTCGCGCGCGACTCGACGAAGCGACTGCCTGCGCCGAGCGTCGTGATGATCGTGGGGGGCTCTGCGGTGCCGCTGGCCGATTTCCGCGCGGCGGAGACCGTCTTCGGACTCGACACGCAGACCATCGGGTTCCGTGCCGAGTTCGGCGCACCGTCGCGCATCGCGAAGGTGTCGGGGCTCACGGTCGTCACGATCGGACAGATCGGCGATCTGCCTCGGGTGCTGCGGAGGGTACGGCCGTGACCGAGACCCTCACCCCGCCGTCGCCCGCACCCGTCGCACCCTCGCCGGCGCCCTCGACCGAGCAGGCGACCCGTGCGTTCCCGGTGCGTGCCTGGCCGGACGTCGCGATCCTCTCGATCCTCTCGCTCCTCGGTGTCATCGGCTACGAGACGTCGTTCGGCGACCACAACTTCCTCGTCGCAGGCATCGGCGGACTCGTCGTCGGCACCGCGTTCGGCGTGCTCGGCTACATGCTGCGACTCGGAGTCGTCACGAACGTACTCGCGGCGCTGCTCGGCTACTTCCTGTTCGGCAGTGTGCTCACGATGCCTGGCCAATCGATCATCGGCTTCGTACCGAGCGTCGAGAGCCTCGCGGGTCTCGCGCTCGGCGCGGTCTGGGGCTGGGCCGACATCGTCACCCTGCAGACACCGGTCGAGGCGCCCTATTACATTCCGGTCGTGCCCTACTTCGCGACCTGGCTCGTCGCGCTGGTCGGCACGATGCTCGCGAGCCGCTGGCTCGTCGTGCGGCGCACGCCGCTTCGGGCGAGCGTGCTGCTCATCGGCCCGGCGCTGCTCTTCCTGTCGGGCATCCTGCTCGGCACCGACGAGGCGTACTTCGCGGGCGTTCGCGGTGTCGCGTTCGCGGTGATCGCACTCATCTGGCTCGGATGGCGGCGGCAGGCCGCACCTTCGGCGAGCGAAGAGGGTGCCGCCCGGCTTCGCCGGCGCAAGGTCATGGGAACGGGAATCCTCGTCACGGGCGCCGTGCTCGTCGGAGCACTCGCCGGCACGGCGCTCGCGCCGACGCAGCCTGACCGCTTCGTGCTCAGGGAGGAGATCACGCCCCCGTTCGACCCGCTGGCCTTCCCGAGCCCGCTCGCGGGCTTCCGTGCGTACACGAAGGACCTCGCCGACACGCCGCTCTTCACGGTGACCGGTCTCGAACCCGGTGATGTCATCCGACTCGCGAGCATGGACTCTTACGACGGCAAGCTCTGGAACGTCGCCGGACCCGACGACATGGCCGCGAGCGATGGTGGATTCTCGCTCGTCGGCGAGAGCATCCCGTTGCCGGGGCTCATGCGGGCGGGTGGCGAACGTCGGGCAGAAGTCGAGGTCAGCTCCTACGACGACGTCTGGCTGCCGGGGGTCGGGTACCCGACCCGACTGGTCTTCGACGATCGCACGAGTTCCGACCGGGCCGGCGACCTCCGGTACAACCCGGCCACGGGAACGGCGGTGCTCACGAGCGGGGTCACCGAGGGCTATCGGTATTCGATCGACGCGACCGTGCAGCGGAGCATCGACGATGAAGACCTGATCGACACGCCACCCGCGCAGATCGACCTCCCGCCCATCGAGAACACGCCCGACGTCGTCGTCGCGAAGGCCCAGGAGTTCGCCGGCACGGCCGAGACGCCGATCGAGCAGCTCCGTGCCATCGAGACCGCCCTGAAGACGCAGGGATTCCTCAGCCACGGCCTCGCATCGGACTCGGTGCCGTCGCGCGCCGGCCATGGCGCCGACCGCATGATCGAACTCTTCACCCGATCGCAGATGGTCGGCGACGAAGAGCAGTACGCCTCGGCGATGGCGCTCATGGCGCGGTATCTCGGATACCCGTCGCGCGTGGTGATGGGGTTCGCCCCCGAGGTCGGCGAAGACGCCGAATCGGTCGAGGTCGTCGGCGACGACGTCACCGCCTGGGTCGAGGTCGCCTTCGATGAGACCGGCTGGGTGGCATTCCACCCGACGCCCGATGAGACCGACATTCCGCAGGATCAGACGCCCAAGCCGAAGTCCGAGCCGCAGCCGCAGGTGCGCCAGCCCCCGCGCAGCGACAACGAGGATGAAGACCTGCTGACGGCCGTGGAGATCGACGACAGCGACGACGAGAAGAAGGACCAGGGCTTCGTGATCCCGGCGTGGGCGTGGGTCACCGCCGGCGCCGTCGGCATCCCGCTCCTTCTCTTCTTCGGAACGATGTTCGTCATCGCGGCGATCAAAGCACGCCGTCGTCGCCGTCGTCGCACTCGCGGGCCGGGTGACCGGCGCGCCGCCGGTGCGTGGGACGAACTGACCGATGAGTTCGCCGAGCTCGGTTTCGAGGTGCCGCGCATCGGCAGTCGCCGGCAGGTCGCTGCTTCGATCGAACTGCAATTGCGAGAGCAGGGCCTCGGCGATGCGCGTGCAGCACACACGGACACGGGTCCGGTGCGTGTGGTGCGGGCGGATTCACCGGCGAGCAGCATCCGGGTCACGCCGTTGGCCGACGCCACCGATCGCGCCGTCTTCGGCGGTCAGGTCGTCGACGAGGCCGTCGTGGAGCAGAGCTGGAACGAGGCGCTCGAATCGGTCGGACTCGCGCGCGCGGCATCCGGCCGGTTACGTCGGTTCTTCAGCCGGTTCCGCATCCGCTCGAAGCGAGACTGGTCCAAAGTCGACATCTCTGGCGCGAAGCCCGCGGACGGTGCGAGGGCGGCGAAACCCGCGACGCCACCGCCCGCTGCGCCCGCAACAGGCTGAAATGCTCGCCGGGAGGCTTGACACGCTCGCTTAGAGTGGTGTCGTGGAACACGAGGGGTTCATCGTTCCGCCTCCCGGTCTGATACCCGCCCCGGTCGAGGTTGCGCCCGATCCTGCCCAGACCGTGCGGTCGGCGAAGTTCCCCGTGTTCGTCCCGGCCGGCGCCCCGGCAGCGCGTCCCGACCCGGTCGTGCCCGCCGCCGAGGCGACTCCGCACGGGCCGTGGGTGCTCAGCCTCGCCGACGGGCAACGGTTCCAGGTCGGTGGATCGCTCGTCTTGGGCCGTGACCCGTCGCCCGTCGCGGTGCGGCCGCACGCTGCGCTCGTGCCCGTCGTCGATCCCGCGAAGTCGGTTTCCAAGACGCACGCGATCGTCGACCTCGAGGGTGCCGAACTCTCGATCACCGACCTGCACTCGACGAACGGCGTACTCGTCACCGACCCGCATGGTGTCGAACACGACCTCGCTCCCGGCGAACGCGTCGTGCTGGCGCCGGGTGCCCGCGTCGATCTCGGGTCGTTCGCGGTGGTGGTCGACCGGGCATGACCGGGGTGGTGCGTGGCGAGCCCGCCGATTCCGAAGTGTTAGCCTGAAGTGGTGCGCGCACGACGACTTCTTCTCCTTCGGTGCCGCGACGGGGCCTCGTTCTAAGGCCTTCCCCGTCGCGGAGTTCGTCGTCGGCTGACCTTTGAACTGAGGAAGAAGATCGCATGAATGCAGCACGCTCGAACAGTGCCGTCGCGACGGGCGAGCGCCCGCGCACCCTGGCCGAGAAGGTCTGGAACGCCCACCTCGTCAAGCAGGGCGAAGACGGCACTCCCGATCTCATCTACATCGACCTGCACCTCGTGCACGAGGTCACGAGTCCCCAGGCCTTCGACGGCCTGCGCGTTGCCGGTCGCCCGGTGCGCCGGCCCGATCTCACGATCGCGACAGAAGACCACAACACGCCCACCCTCGAGATCGACAAGCCGATCGCCGACCTCACGAGCCGTACGCAGATCGAGACCCTGCGACGCAACGCGGCCGAGTTCGGCATCCGGCTGCACTCGCTCGGCGACAAGGAGCAGGGCATCGTCCACGTCGTGGGGCCGCAGCTCGGTCTCACGCAGCCCGGCATCACGGTCGTGTGCGGCGATTCCCACACCTCGACGCACGGCGCATTCGGCGCGATGGCGTTCGGCATCGGCACGAGCGAGGTCGAGCATGTGCTCGCCACCCAGACCCTCCCCTTGAAGCCGTTCAAGACGATGGCCATCAACGTCGAGGGCACGCTGCGCCCGGGCGTCACCGCGAAAGACATCATTCTCGCGGTCATCGCGAAGATCGGCACCGGCGGCGGGCAGGGGTACGTGCTCGAGTATCGGGGACGCGCGATCCGCGCCCTCTCGATGGACGGGCGCATGACGATCTGCAACATGTCGATCGAGGCGGGCGCACGCGCCGGCATGGTCGCACCCGATGCCACGACCTACGAGTACCTCGAGGGCCGCGCTCACGCGCCCGAGGGTGCGGATTGGCACGAGGCCGTCGAGTACTGGGAGACCCTCGCGACCGACGAGGGTGCGCAGTTCGACGCCGAGGTCTTCATCGACGCCGACGCGCTGGAGCCGTTCGTCACGTGGGGCACGAACCCCGGCCAGGGCGTCTCGCTCTCAGAAGCGGTTCCCGACCCCGCGGCGATCGCCGACCAGCACGAACGTGCCGCAGCCGAGCGTGCGCTCGAGTACATGGCGCTCGCGCCGGGCACGCCGCTCAAAGAAATCAAGGTCGACGCGGTCTTCATGGGTTCGTGCACCAACAGCCGTATCGAAGACCTGCGTGCGTTCGCCTCGATCATCCAGGGCAAGCAGAAGGCCGACGGCGTGCGCGTCATGGTCGTGCCGGGTTCGGCCCGCGTACGCCTCGAGGCCGAGGCAGAGGGCCTCGACAAGATCATCACCGAGTTCGGGGCGGAATGGCGCTTCGCGGGCTGTTCGATGTGCCTCGGCATGAACCCCGACCAGCTCGCTCCCGGCGAGCGTTGCGCATCGACCTCGAATCGCAACTTCGAGGGCCGCCAGGGCAAGGGCGGTCGCACCCACCTCGTGTCACCGCTCGTCGCCGCGGCCACGGCGATCCGGGGAACACTCTCGAGCCCATGGGATCTGCAGACCGCAGGGGAGGAGCGCTGACCATGGAGAAGATCACCACCGTCACGGGCACTGCAGCCCCGCTGCGCCGTTCGAACGTCGACACCGACCAGATCATCCCCGCGGTGTTCCTGAAGCGCGTCACGAAGACCGGCTTCGAAGACGCGCTCTTCCACGCCTGGCGTCAAGACCCCGAGTTCGTGCTGAACCGCCCCGAGTTCCAGGGAGCGAGGGTGCTCATCGCGGGCCCCGACTTCGGCACGGGCTCGAGCCGCGAGCACGCCGTGTGGGCGCTGCGCGACTTCGGCTTCGACGTCGTCATCAGCTCGCGATTCGGCGACATCTTCCGTGGCAACTCGGGCAAGCAGGGCCTCCTCGCAGCGCAAGTCGCCTACGAAGACGTCGAACGGCTCTGGGAGGTCGTCGAGGCCGATCCGGGAATAGCCGTGACGGTCGATCTCGTTGAGCGAACTGTGGCCGTAGGGTCGCTCAGAGTGCCGTTCGACCTCGACGACTACACTCGGTGGAGGCTGCTCGAGGGGCTCGATGACATCGGGCTCACCCTCAGAGATGAACCAGCAATCGCCGAATTCGAGTCTCATCGAGAATCGTGGCGGCCGAAAACGCTCCCCATCCGGGAGCCGGCGGAATCAGGGAGTCTGTGAACACGATCGGGCAGGATGCAAAGAACCATGGAACGGCAGTCGGGTTGAACGTCGACAAGATCACGATCAACGGAGGCAAACCGCTTCGCGGACGCATCGAGTTGAAGGGCGCGAAGAACCTCGTCACCAAGGCGATGGTCGCAGCGATCCTCGGCGACACCCCCAGCGTGTTGAAAGACGTTCCGAACATCAGTGATGTGCGCATCGTACGAGGCCTCCTCGAGGTGCACGGCGTGACCGTCACCGACGGCCCCGTCGAAGGCGAGCTCATCCTCGACCCGTCGGCGGTCGAGACGGCGCACATGGCCGACATCGACGCGCACGCGGGTTCATCGCGCATCCCGATCCTGTTCTGCGGCCCGCTGCTGCACCGGCTCGGTGAGGCGTTCATCCCCGACCTCGGAGGCTGCCGCATCGGCGACCGTCCGATCGACTTCCACCTCGAGGTGCTGCGCAACTTCGGCGCCATCGTCGAGAAGCTGCCGAGCGGCATCCGCATGTCCGCCCCCGGCGGACTGCACGGGGCGAAGGTGTCGCTGCCGTACCCGAGCGTCGGTGCGACCGAGCAGGTGCTGCTCACTGCGGTGCTCGCCGACGGCATCACCGAACTCTCGGGCGCGGCCATCGAGCCCGAGATCATGGATCTCATCAACATCCTGCAGAAGATGGGTGCGATCATCACGGTCGACACCGACCGCGTCATCCGCATCGAGGGAGTCGAGAAGCTCGACGGCTACACGCACCGCGCGCTCTTCGACCGCAACGAGGCCGCGAGCTGGGCCGCTGCAGCCCTCGCGACCGACGGCGACATCTTCGTCGGCGGTGCGCGCCAGGCCGAGATGCTCACCTTCCTGAACGTCTTCCGCAAGGTCGGAGGCGACTTCGAAATCCAAGACGACGGCATCCGCTTCTTCCACCCCGGCGGCGAGCTCTCGCCCGTCATCATCGAGACCGACGTGCACCCCGGGTTCATGACCGACTGGCAGCAGCCGCTCGTGATCGCCCTCACGAAGGCGAAGGGCGTCTCGATCGTGCACGAGACGGTCTACGAGCAGCGCTTCGGCTTCGTCGACGCGCTCGTCGAGATGGGCGCATCGATCGAGGTGCACAAAGAGTGCCTCGGCGGTCGCCCGTGCCGATTCGGTCAGCGCAACTTCAAGCACTCCGCAGTCATCTCGGGCCCCACTAAGCTCACCGGAGCTGACATCGAGGTGCCCGACCTGCGCGGCGGCTTCAGCCACCTCATCGCGGCGCTCACCGCCGAAGGCCGGTCGACCGTGTCGAACGTCGGAATCATCGCGCGCGGCTACGAGGACTTCATCACGAAGCTCGAGTTGCTCGGGGCGGATTTCGAACTCGAAGGATAATGGGGGAGTGCCACACGACGACCCGTCTTCGAACACCTCGGTGAAGGCACGTTCGGAGACCCGCCGCCCCTCGTTCTTCTGGCTCCTCGCCGGTATCGCGCTGCCGCCGCTGAACCTCGCGACCCGCTTCCGGTTCCATCACCCCGAGCGGATGCCGCAGTCCGGCGCCTTCGTGCTGGCGCCCAACCACTACAGCGAGATCGACCCGCTCGTGATGGGTGCCGCGGCATGGAAGCTCGGCCGCGCGCCGCGCTTCCTCGCGAAGGCGTCGCTGTTCAAGAACCCGGTGCTCGGCTGGCTGCTGCGCACCTCAGGGCAGATCCCCGTGGAGCGCGCGGGCAGCAAGAGCCACACGGCGCTGCGCGCGGCCGAAGAGCTCGTCGAGAAGGGGCGGCTGGTCGTCGTCTACCCTGAGGGTTCGCTGACTCGCGACCCCGAGCTGTGGCCGATGCGGGGCAAGACCGGCGCGGTGCGTATCGCACTCGAACGCGACATCCCGATCATCCCCGCGGCGCACTGGGGCACTCAGCGGCTCATGCCGCGGTACAGCAAGAAGATCAGCGTCTTCCCCCGCAAGACCATCGACGTCATCATCGGCGAACCGCTCGACCTCAGTGCGTACCGCGGCAAGCCGCTCGATCAGCGCACGCTGCTCGCGGCGACCGAGCAGCTTATGAACGCCATTGCGATGCTCCTCTCGGAGGTGCGTGATGAACCCGCTCCCGCGCAGCGCTGGGACCCGACGGCACACGGCCAGAAGGAGACGGGTCGCATTGAAGACTAGAACTCCCGCCCGGAAGACCGCAGGCAAGCGCGTCGCCGTACTCGGCGCGGGCAGTTGGGGCACCACCTTCGCGAAGATCCTCGCCGATGGCGGCGCCGACGTCGTCATCTGGGCCCGGCGCCCGGAACTCGCGCGGGAGATCCAAGAGGCCAAGCGCAACAGCGACTACCTCCCGGGGGTGAACCTGCCGCTCGGCCTGCGGGCGACGAGCCGTCTCGACCTCGCACTCGCCGGTGCCGAGCAGGTCTACATCTCGGTGCCGAGCCAGTCGCTGCGCGAGAACCTCACCACGATGGAGCCGCACTTGCACGCGGCATCCACGGTCGTTTCGCTCATGAAGGGCGTCGAGAAGTCGACGGGCAAGCGCATGAGCGAGGTCATCGCCGAGGTGCTGCGCATCGAACCCTCGCAGATCGCCGTGATCTCGGGGCCGAACCTCGCACTCGAGATCGCGAAGGAGCAGCCGACGGCGGCGGTCGTCTCATCGAGCAGCCTCGAGACGGCGCAGGCCGTGGCATCCGTCGCGACGAACCGCTACTTCCGCTCGTTCGTGAACACCGACGTGATCGGCACGGAGTTCGGCGGGGTGCTGAAGAACCTCATCGCCGTCGCTATCGGCATCGTCGACGGCGTCGGCTACGGCGAGAACACGAAGGCGTCGATCATCACTCGAGGTCTCGTCGAGATGACCGACTTCGCGGTCGCGTACGGCGCCCACCCCGAGACGCTGTCGGGGCTCGCGGGGCTCGGCGACCTCATCGCGACGAGCCAGTCGCCGCTCTCGCGAAACAACACGGCGGGCCGTCTGCTCGGCCAGGGCTATCACCTGAACGACGTCGTCAATCAGATGCAGCAGACCACAGAGGGGCTCGCATCCGTCGGGCCGATCCTCGAACTGGCGCGGGCGATGGGCGTCGACATGCCCATCGTCGAACAGGTGCGACAGGTGCTCGCGGGCACCCTCGACCCGAAGGACATCGCGCCCCACCTCACGACCGATGACGAGCCGCAAGGCGAAAGGACGATCGATGGACAAGCTCAGGGTGGTTCTCCTGTTCGGCGGGCGTTCCAGCGAGCACTCGATCAGCTGCGCCACGGCGGGCGGAGTGCTTCGGGCGATCGACCGTAGTCGCTACGAGGTGATCCCGGTCGGCATCACCCGTGACGGGGCGTTCGTACTGGAGTCCGACGACCCCGATCGCTTCGCGCTCGACCCGGCGCACTTGCCAGAGGTCGCCGACAACGGCAGCCGCGTGCATTGGCCCGAGAGCGCATCGTCGAGGGAGTTGCGGGTGACGGACACTTCGACGGGGCTCAGTGGAGCCGCCTCTTCACGCGAACGCTCTCTCGGCGACGTCGACGTGGTCTTCCCCATCCTGCACGGGCGGTTCGGCGAAGACGGCACGATCCAGGGGCTGCTCGAGCTGCTCGGTCTACCCTATGTCGGCAACGGCGTGCTCGCCTCGGCGATCGGCATGGACAAGCACTTCACGAAGACCGTACTCGAGGGCGCAGGCATCGCCGTGGCGCCGTGGGTCACGGCGACCCGGCCGGCATGGAACGAGGACCGTGAGCTCTGGGAGCGTCGCACCAAGGCGCTCGGCCTGCCCGTGTTCGTCAAGCCCGCCCGTGCGGGCTCATCCGTCGGCGTCACCAAGGTGAGCGACTGGGCGGGCCTCGACGACGCGCTCGAGGTCGCCTTCGCCGAAGACGGCACCGTGCTCGTCGAGGCTGCCGTGGTCGGCCGCGAGATCGAGTGCGGTGTGCTCGGCGGCGCCGGCGGAGCATCCGTTCGTGTGAGCGTCGCCGGCGAGGTCGTCGTCAGCGGCCGCGAGTTCTACGACTTCGACGCGAAGTACCTCGACGCCCCGGGCGTCGAGCTGATCTGCCCGGCAGATCTCGGCGACGGCGAGCTCTTCGAATTGCAGCGCATCGCGCGGCGGGCGTTCGAGGCGATCGGCGCCGAGGGACTCGCACGTGTCGACGTCTTCCTCACCGGTGAGGGGTACGTGGTCAACGAGATCAATACGATGCCGGGCTTCACTCCGATCTCGATGTTCCCGACGTGCTGGCAGCAGTCGGGACTCAGCTACACCGATCTGATCGCCGAACTGATCGATGGGGGCCACGCGCGCGGAAGCCGGTAACCCGCAGACCTCAGTTTCGGCAGGGTCAACCCGCAGACGTCAGTCGACGGGATCGTCGAGGGTCGTGCACGCGCCATCGGACGGGATCACGGAGACCGCTGCGGCGAGCTCGGTGATCACCGTCGTGCCCGAGACGACGTCGTTGTCGACGAGCACTTCGACGGCGGGCGTTCGCCCGTAGGTCGTGAACAGGTACTGCGGGGCCTCCGACTCGTCGATGACCCAGTCGACGCCGTCGACGCTGACGCAGCGGTCGGTGGTCGGGCCGGGTGCCTCCGCCCCGCAGCGCAGCACCACCGAAGCGGGCGTGCCCCAGGCTCCGGTGCCCTGGGCGTTCGTCTCGCGCTGCACCTGCTCGGCATCCGTGCCCTCGGCGAGCGAGTCGGGCAGTCGAACCACGACGGCGGCGCAGTCGGCATCACTCGCCTCGAGTGCGGTCTCGACCGGTACTGTCTGGCTGCACGCGGCGAGCACGAGCACCGAGGCCGCGGTGAGGGCCGCCGAGGCGAGTACTCGGAGCCGCAGGTGCGGTCGGGCGGACTGGGCTGACAGAGACATCCTGCTCAGGATATCGCGACTGAGCCGGCCGGAAACCGGGTGCCGCCCAGCTCCAGACAGACGCGGAAGATGCGTTTCGGGCGATCGAATGTCATGATGCTTACCAGCACGCCGCGATGCCCCACCCCGTTGGACCCCCTGAACGATCGCGGTGATCCCGAGCGCGGTGACCGAAACTACTCACCGACGAGCAATGGAGCACGAGTGAGTCGTCGAAGCGAGCGAGAGCAGAATAGGAAGCGGCGGCGACGCACGAACACCGTCATCGTCGCGGCGGTCGCGACCATCGCACTCGTCGGCGGCGTCGGGGCCGTCGGCACCGCGTGGGCCACCGGCGGACTCGGTGCCTGGCTCGATCCGGTCGTCGAGTGCACCGAGCCGGCCGAACTGACCGTCGTGGCCGACCCGGCGATCGCGGCAACGGTGCAAGCCGTCGCGGCCGAGTACGACGCGAGTGAGGCGGCGTGCTCGCACACCGAGGTGCAGGCGCAGGCGTCGGCCGACACTGCTGCCGTGCTCGCCTCCGGCAACGCGTCCGCGGTCGACGCGTGGATTCCGGACTCGCCGGTCTGGCTCGTGCGCATGTCGAGCATGGCGCGCTCCCTCGGTCGCCCCGTGCCCGACATCGCGCTCGAACGCTCGATCGCGACGAGCCCGGTGATCTTCGCCGCTCCCGTGAGCCGCGCCGAGGAGTTCACCGGCGTCGACCTCAGCTGGAAAGGGCTGCTGATCGACCAGTTCGACGCATTGCTGCCCGATCCCGAGGCATCGTCGGCCAGCCTGAGCGCGCTGCAGTCGCTTCAGGGAGAGGTGGACATCACCCAGCCGCGGCAGTTCCAGGACGCGATGTTCAGGCTCAACGGGGAAGTTCCCGCGAACGCCGACGCGGCGTTCGCGGCGCTCACTGTGAGCAAGCCCGGCACCGTGGCGATCGCCAGCGAGCAGCAAGTGGCCCTGCACAACCGCAAGGAGGGCGCCGAGCCGCTCGTCGCGCTCTACCCGAGCGATGGAAGCCTCGCACTCAGCTACCCGTTCCTTCGGCTCCTCGACGAGAGCGAGCTCGCCAAGAACCTGCCCGCCGAGGGTGAGGCACGCGCCGAACCCGATGCCGACAGCCTCGCGCTCGAGCTCCGTGCCCGCGAGCTCGGTGCACTGAAGATCGCCCTCTGGGAGGCGAGCACGCAATTCGCGACCGACGGCTTCCGCGACGGCAGCGGCGGCGGAAAACTCGAGCAGGACGGCGTGATCGAGACGCCGATCGAGGTGAACTCGGCCGCGGCATCCGCTCAGGTCGCGATTCTGCGCACCTGGGGCGTCGTGAGCGTGCGGTCGCGCATCCTCGCCGTGGTCGACCTCTCGGGGTCGATGGAGGAGCCGACCGTGTCCGGTCAGCGTCGCATCGATGTGCTCCAGCAGGCAGCAGCGACCACCATCGACCAATTCTCGGAGCAGGTCGACCTCGGCATGTGGGGGTTCTCCACACTTCGAGTCGGCGAGCAGGACTGGGAAGAGCTCGCGCCGATCGATCGCCTCTCCAACGACGCCCACAAGCAGCACATGAACGAGGTCATCGCCTCACTGCCGGCACGATTGGGCGGTGCGACGGGGCTCTACGACACCACGCTCGCGGCGGTGAAGAGCGTGCTCGAGACGTACGACCCCGCGAAGGTCAATTCGGTGCTGCTGCTCACCGACGGGCGCAACGAAGACGAGGTCGGCATCACGGGCGAACAACTGCTCGCCGAACTCGCAGCCCTGAACGACCCTGACAAGCCGGTGCCCGTGGTGCTCATCGGCATCGGCCCCGACACCGATATCGATGCGATGCGCAGGATCGCCGAGGCCACCGGCGGTGCCGCTTACTCCGCCGCCCGCCCCGAAGACCTGAGCGTGGTGCTCACCGACGCACTCTCGCAGCGGGCCTGCCGACCCAACTGCTGACGGCGCGCACGCTACCGTGAGGAGCATGCACGAGCCTCAGCCAGCGGACGCCGCGGCGCACTCTCGAACCGTCGGCGCGCTCGGCGAAGACGCGGTGCTCGGGTTGATCCTGCCGCGACTGCGGGCGGGCGACGCCGCACTCCTCGGCGCCGGCGATGACGCAGCGGTCGTTGCTGCGGCCGACGGGCGGTTCGTCGTGACCACCGACCTCATGGTGCACGGGCCCGACTTCCGTCTCGCGTGGTCGACCCCGTTCGAGCTCGGGTGGAAGGCGGCGGCCACGAACCTCACGGATGTCGCGGCGATGGGTGCCCGGCCGACCGCGCTCGTCGTGGCGATCGCCGCTCCGCCGTCGACGGAGGCGTCGGTGCTCGAGGGCATCGCGGATGGCCTCCGCGAGGCGCTCGCGGTGCTCGCGCCGGGTGCGGGCGTCGTCGGCGGCGACCTGTCGGCCTCGGCGGTGCTGACGATCGCGGTGACCGCTTTCGGCGACCTCGAGGGTCGTGCACCCGTGACCCGCAGCGGCGCCCGCCCCGGCGACGTCGTGGCGCACGCAGGCGCGCGCGGCGACGCCGCCCGCGGGCTCGCGCTGCTCTTCGCCGAGGCGACGGATGCCGCGGGCGCGCCCGATGCCGAGCTGGCCGAGTCGCTCCGCGCCCGGTATCCAGAGCTCATCGGCGCGCAGCTCGCGCCCTCCCCGCCGGTCGCGGCCGGGATCGTCGCAGCCGAGGCGGGGGCCACGGCGATGCTCGACGTCTCCGACGGGCTCGCTCGCGATGCCCGGCGCATCGCCGTGGCGAGCGGCGTCGGGTTCGACTTCTCGGCGGCCGCCCTCGGGCCGGACGTGCGGCTCGCGCTCGCGGGCGGGGAAGACCACGGGCTCCTCGCGACGTTCTCGCCCGACGCGGCGCTGCCCGAGCCGTTCGAGCGCATCGGCCGGGTCACAGCTGCCGCCGGGGAACTCTTCGTCGACGGAGTCGCGATCGACGCAGCCGGGTGGGATCCCTATTCCGGCTGGGATGGCCGATCGGGCTGACCGGCACCTGCTCCGTTCGCCGGGTCAGCCGGGTCAGCCGGGTCAGCCGGGTCAGCCGTGCTCGCCCACCAGAGGGTGGTCTCGCCGTAGTCGCGTCGGCGTTCAGGGGCGACGCCCGTCGGCCACCGAGGCTCGGGCGAGCGGGAGCTGCGCTCGAGCATCACGATCGCGTCCGGGGCGAGCAGGGGCGCGAGCAGCTCGAGATCTCGAGCGAGCGCGGCTTCGTCGAGCTCGTAGGGCGGGTCGATGAACGCGATGTCGACGCCCGCCGGCGCGCCGTCGAGATAGGCGGCCACCGCGCGCATGACGACCCGGATGTGCGGGGCGTGGTGGCCGCGCGTCGCCTTCAGGAGTGCTTCGGCGTTGGCGCGGCAGACGTCGGCGGCGGGTTTGGCGCGTTCGACGAGCACGACGTCTGTTGCGCCGCGGCTCGCCGACTCGAGCCCGAGCGCACCGGATCCGGCGTACAGGTCGAGCACTCGTGCGCCCTCGAGGGCGTCTCGTGCCTCGAGGGCGGAGAAGATCGCCTCGCGCACCCGGTCGCTCGTCGGACGGGTGCCGGAACGCGGCACCCGGAGGGTCAGGGAGCCGGCGAATCCGGCGATGATGCGGGTCATGCTCTCGGCAGCATAACGGGCGCCCCATTGCGCTGCCATGATGGGAGGGTGGATGACTCGACCGACCAGGTGCCCGCCGAACCGTCCCGACACCGGGGCGCCGAACAGCAGATGATCGACCGACTCTGGGATTTCAGCGACCCAGTGGCCAGTGAAGAGCGGTTCCGGGAGGCCGCCGACGACGACGAGGGGAATTCCGCGCACGTGCGCGCCGTGATGACGACCCAGCTTGCGCGGGCGCTCGGCATCCAAGGGCGGCTCGCCGACGCGCTCGCCGTGCTCGACACGGTCGCGTCCGGTCTCCCCTCCGACGATGCCGAGGCGGATGCCGCGGAGTTGCGGGCGCGGGTGGCCATCGAGCGAGGCCGGCTCGCGGCATCGGATGCCCGCCCTGCCGACGCTGTGCCCGAGCTCACCCGTGGCGTTCGCGAGGCCGCGCTCGCGGGCTCGCCGTTCCTCGTGCTCGACGCGCTGCACATGCTCGCCCTCAACGATGTCGGGCACGAGGAGGAGTGGGCAGCCGAGGGATTCGACGTGCTCGCCGGTGTGCGGGACGCCCGAGTGCGCCGTTGGGGGGTCGCACTGCACAACAACCTCGGCTGGACCCTGCACGACGGCGGACGCGCCGAGGCGGCGCTCTCGCACTTCGAGCAGGCCGTCGAGGCGGCGGATCGCTACGGCACGGCCGAGCAGCGCCATGTCGCCCGTTGGTCGGTCGCGCGGTGCCTGCGCAGCGTCGGTCGCACCGACGAAGCACTCGCGATGCAGCGCGAACTCGGGGCGGCCCGCCCCGCCGACCCGTACGTGCAGGCCGAGCTCGCCGCGCTGACGGAGGCGGAGCCTACGATCGAGGCATGACCGATGGTGCAGCTGTGACCGGGGGCGGCGAGGCCGCCCCGGGCGCGTTCACCCTCGACTCCAAGCTCTCGGGAGCGCTCGGCGGTCGCACGGCGCAGGCGTTCGAGCGCGGCTTCGGCCACCGCACGGTCGGCGACCTCCTCGCCCACTACCCGCGTCGGTATGCGATGCGCGGCGAGCTGACCGCGCTCGAGTCGCTGCCGCTCGACGAGAACATCACGATCATCGCCGAGGTGATCGAGGTCGGCGAGCGTTCGATGCGCGCACGGCGCGGTTCGATCGTCGAGGCGAAGATCACCGACGGCACGGGTGTGTTGACCCTCACGTTCTTCAACCAGCGCTGGCGGGCCGCCGACCTGCGCCCCGGGCGGCGGGGCATCTTCGCCGGCAAGGTGAGCGACTACAAGGGCCAGCGTCAGCTCGCGCACCCCGACTACGAGTTGTTCGACGACGCCACGCCGGTCGAAGCGGGCGACGCCGCGGCCAAGCGATGGGCTGAGGCGCCGATCCCGATCTACCCTGCGACGGGCACCATCGCCAGCTGGCAGATCGCGAAGGCCGTCGCGCTCGTGCTCGACGGACTCGCACCGCTCGACGACCCGCTCCCGTCGAGCGTGCGGCAGGCGAAGTCGCTGCTCGGTCATCGTGACGCACTCGAATCGGTGCATCGACCCGAACGCGACGGCGACTGGAAGAACGCACGGCGCACCCTGCGCTTCACCGAGGCGTTCGTCTTGCAGACGGCGCTGCTCGAGCGGCGTGCAGAGCTCCGGACGCACACGACGGCAGCCCGGCATCCGGTGCCCGGCGGGCTGCTCGAGCGCTTCGACGCCGCGCTGCCGTTCACTCTCACCGGCGACCAGAACGAGGTCGGCGCCGAGATCGCGCACGACCTCGGCGAACCGGTGCCGATGAACCGGTTGGTGCAGGGCGAGGTGGGCTCGGGCAAGACCGTCGTCGCCTTGCGGGCGATGCTCGCCGTCGCCGATTCCGGTGGGCAGTCGGCTCTGCTCGCACCGACCGAGGTGCTCGCCGGCCAGCACTTGCGTTCGATCGCGAAGATGCTCGGCCCAGACCTCGCCGCCGAACTCGTGCCGACCCTGCTCACCGGCCAACTGCCGGTCGCGGAGCGCAAGAAGGCCATGCTCCGCGCCGCGGCAGGGCAGTCGCGCGTCGTCGTGGGCACGCACGCCCTGCTCGGAGACAACGTCTCGTTCGCCGATCTCGGCCTCGTGGTGGTCGACGAGCAGCACCGTTTCGGCGTCGAGCAGCGTGAGGCGTTGCGCCTGAAGGGCCGAAACCCGCCGCACGTGCTCGTGCTCACGGCGACGCCGATTCCGCGCACCGTCGCGATGACGGTGTTCGGCGACCTCGACGTGTCGACGATCCGCGAGCTGCCGGCCGGGCGCGCAGGCATCACCTCGCAGGTCGTGCCGCTCGCGATCCGGCCGACCTGGCGCCCGCGCATCTGGGAACGGCTCGCCGAAGAGATCGGTCAGGGGCGCCAGGCCTTCGTCGTGTGCCCCGCGATCGAGGCGAAGGTCGTCGAAGAGGCGGGCGCCGGTGCCGAGGGGCCGGGCGACGAGGGCTCTGCGGATGCCGCGGGGCCCGTCGCATCCGTCACCGCGGTGCTCGCAGAGCTGCGCGCCGACCCCCGGTTCGCCGACGTTCGCATCGCACCCCTGCACGGTCGCATGTCGGCCGAGGAGAAAGACACCACGATGCGTGCATTCGCAGCGGGCGAGCTCGACGTGCTCGTCGCGACGACGGTCATCGAGGTCGGCGTCGACGTGCCGAACGCGAGCGCGATGGTGGTGGTCGACGCCGACCGCTTCGGCGTCTCGCAGTTGCACCAGCTGCGCGGCCGGGTCGGCCGTGGCAGCGTGCCCGGGCTGTGCCTGCTCGTGACGTCGGCCGTGCCGGGGTCCCTCGCACTGCAGCGTGTCGAGGCGGTCGCGGCGACCCTCGACGGTTTCGAGCTCGCCCAGGCAGACCTCGAACTGCGGCAGGAGGGCGACGTGCTGGGCGCCACGCAATCGGGTGGCCGTTCGTCGCTGAAGCTGCTCAGGGTCGCCCGCGACGGCGACCTCATCGCCGAGGCGCGAGAACTCGCGCAGGAGCTGCTGGCGAGCAGCGACGGACTCGCTGACCATCCTGCGCTCGCCGCCGCCGTTCGCCGACGTCTCGACGAGGAGGCGAGCGGCTACCTGAGCAAGGGCTGAGACTCTCCACAGCCCCTCACGCAGTGGCATCCGGGCAGTACGCTGTTGCGTATGCAGCGGATCGCCGTCGTCCCAGGATCGTTCGACCCCGTCACGCTCGGCCATCTCGACGTCATCGGGCGAGCGGCTGGGCTCTACGACGAGTTGCACGTCGTCGTCGTGCACAACCCCGACAAGACGGCGCTGCTGCCGATCGCGCAGAGGGTCGCGCTCATCGAGAGCTCGATCACCGAGGCCGGCATCGAGGGCCGCATCGTCGTGGCGTCGTGGAGCATGGGTCTCCTCGTCGACTACTGCACCGACGTGGGCGCATCGGTGCTCGTGAAGGGCGTGCGATCGCAACTCGACGTCGGGTACGAGACGCCCATGGCGATCGTCAACCGGCATCTCGCCGGGGTCGAGACGGTCTTCCTCTTGCCCGACCCCGCGAACGCGCACGTGTCGAGTTCGCTCGTGCGACAGGTGTCGGCCCTCGGCGGCGACGTCGCACCCTATGTGCCGGCCGTCGTCGCCGACTACCTGCAGGCGGCGACGACACCATGACCGAAACCACCGCCGTCGCGGCGAAGATGGGCATCGACGAGGTCGGCGCGCGCGCCGCCACGATCGTGCAGAACGTCGAGACGGTCATCGCCGGCAAGCGCGACGCCGTGACCAGTTCGCTGACCGTGCTGCTCGCCGAGGGGCATCTGCTCATCGAAGACGTTCCGGGTGTCGGCAAGACGATGCTTGCGAAGACCCTCGCCCGCTCGGTCGACGCGACCGTCAGCCGCATCCAATTCACCCCCGATCTGCTGCCGAGCGATGTCACCGGCGTCTCGGTGTTCGATCAGGCGAGCCGGCGGTTCGAGTTCAAGCACGGGCCCGTGTTCGCCAACATCGTGATCGGCGACGAGATCAACCGGGCGAGTCCGAAGACGCAGTCTGCACTTCTCGAGTGCATGGAGGAGCGCCAGGTCACCGCCGACGGCACGACCTACCTTCTCGAACCGCCGTTCACCGTCGTCGCGACGCAGAACCCCGTCGAGATGGAGGGCACCTATCCGCTGCCCGAGGCCCAGCGCGACCGGTTCATGGCCCGGATCTCCATGGGGTATCCGTCGTCGGCCGATGAACTCGCCATGCTCTCGACCCGCGAGACGTCGAGTCCGCTCGACGACCTCGAGCCGGTCGTGACGCTCGTAGAGCTCCGCGGCATGATCGAGGCAGTGCAGCACGTGTTCACCTCGCAGCCGGTCAAGGAATACGCCGTCGATCTCGCGCGAGCCACGCGCGACGACCGTCAGCTGAGGCTCGGCGCGAGCCCGCGGGCCACGTTGCAACTCATCCGCGCCGCGAAGGCGCACGCCGCGATGCACGGTCGCGACTTCGTGTTGCCCGACGACGTCGACGCGCTCGCGGTGCCCGTGCTCGCCCACCGTCTCGTGCCGACGAGCCGCGCGATCGGGGCGCACGACCGTGACAGCGGGCCGCTCATCGACGCCATCGTGCGCCGCATCGTGGGGGAGACGCCGGTTCCGGTCGGCAGCGCGCGAAGGAACTGACATGTGGCGCCCCCGCTCCGTTCGAGTCGCGACCTGGCCGCGACTCACTCCGCGGGGCGCCACGCTCGTGATCGTCGGGGTGCTGCTGCTCGCCGTGTCCCTGTGGTTCGACCTGCGCGACATCCTCGTGCTCGCCTTCGTCGGCATCGCGATGCCGGTCGTCGCGGCCCTCTTCGTCACGATGCGAAAGCCCCGACTCGCCGTCACCCGGCGATTCACGCCGCCAGTCGTGGCCGCAGGGGGGTCGACGCTGGTGTCGCTCGTCGTGAAGAACCGCTCGCGCCGCACGTTCGACGGTGCCCACTGGCGCGACGGTGTGCCCGCGATGCTGACCGCACCGGCCGAGGCGATCCTCCCGGCGATCGGGCCGCATGAGTCGATGCTGCCGGCCGGGGACGACACGGTTCGTCTCGAATACCGGCTCCGGATGCCGCGGCGGGGCGTGTACCAGATCGGCCCGTTGCGGGTCGTCATCGCCGACCCGTTCGGCCTCGCGCGCATCGACCGAGACGTGGGAAACGGTCACGAGGTGGCCGTGACGCCGCGGGTCACCCCGCTCGACGCCGCGCTCGGTTCGGCGGCGAGCGTCGACGGCGTGCTCAACGGCCTGCAGCGACGCACTCACCCCAACTCCGACGAGCTCATCGCCCGCGAGTACCGGTACGGCGATCCGCTTCGCCGGGTGAACTGGGCTGCGACCGCACGCCGCGGCGAGCTCATGGTGCGCGAAGAGGAGCAGCGCGGTGATCCCGAAGCGCGCATCATCCTCGATACGACGCTCGCCGGGCGGCCGAAGACGTCGGTACTCCGGCGCGACGGCGACGTCGGCCCGCACTTCGGATTCGAGCTCGGCGTCGAGATCGCCGCCTCGATCGGGATGCATCTGTTGGAGCGCGGGTTCCGGGTGCGCTGCGATCGCGTCGACGACCCCGAGCGCAGCCTGCTCTCCGAGGAATCCGGGGCCGGGTACCGGATGCCGGGCGGCGATCGCATGCTGCTCGAAGACTTGGCGCGTCTCGACGGTCCGCCCAGGCATACGAACGCACGCGAGGCGGCGCAGTCGTCGTCGTCGGAGTCGGGGCCGCGGGGCCGTGACGCGCGCATGCCGGGCTTCGCGGTGCTCGTCGACCCCGACGAGCATGATGCGCGTACCCTCGTGGCACTCCGAACGACATTCGAGCCGGCCGTCGTGTTCGTCACCGAGGGTGTCGGCGCCGGCATCACCGATGCGTTGGAGAAGGCCGACTGGCGCGTTGTACGGGTGCGACGGGCCGCCGACATCGGTGCAGCATGGTCGGGCACGACGCTCCCGGCGCGGTCCGGCCCGAGCCGATCGGCATCGCGGCGCGACGGTGAAGGGTTGGGGGTGAACGATGCGCCCTGACCCCGTTCCCCTGTCGCGGGCGCAGCAGCTCGCGCTGACCGCAGCATCGTTCCTGCTGCTCGCGATCGCCGCGATGGCGCTCGGTCCGCTGATCGCCGGCAGCGGCTGGTGGTGGCTCTGCGCGTTCATCGCGGCGGGCACGCTCTTCTCCGGCACCGCGCTCCGCGCAGTGCGCACCCCTGCCTCGCTCGTGCCGGTACTCGAGCTCGTGGTGCTCCTGCTGCTGCTCACGCTCGTCTTCGGCGGATCCACGAGCATCGCGCTCATCGTTCCGACGCAGGGCACCTTCGAGACCTTCGGAGGGCTCCTGTCAGGCGCGCAGCGAACCATCGAACAGCAGTCGGTGCCCGCCGTTCCCGTGCCCCCGCTGCTCTTCGCACTGGCGCTCGGCGTCGGAGGGTTGGCGGTACTCACCGACGTGCTCGTGCAGACACTCCGCATGCCGGCGCTCGCCGCGGCGCCCGTGCTCGTACCGATCCTCGTTCCGGGCTTCATCATCGAGGCGGGCGCCGAGGCACCGACGCTCGTGCTCACGGCGGCCGCATACCTGTTCCTCCTCCGCGTCGATGTGCGGGTGCGGCGCCGGGCTCGATTGATGACGGTCGACGAGGGCGAGAACGTCGCAACGATCGTGCCGCCGAAGCGCGTGCCGATCGTCTCGACGTTCGGTGTCTCCCTCGGACTCGCGGCCGTCGGCCTGCTCGCCGCCTCGGTGCTGGCCGCGTCGACCCCGAGTGTGTCGACGAGCCTGCTGCTCGGCTCGCCGAGCCAGGGCACCCTCTTCGCCCGCGGGGTGAGCCCGTTCATCGACCTCGGGCGAGACCTCCGGCGCCCAGAGTCGCGGCCGGCGTTCCACTACTTCGCACGCGACGCAGACCGCCCGTACTTCACCCTTCTCACCCTCGATCGCTTCGAGGGCGAGGTATGGGGCGCGACCGATGCGGCCGTCGACGGCGACAACACCGTCGACGCGATGCCGCGCCCAGACGGTCTCTCCGATGACGTGGCGACCTCGGAGCATCCGATCGAGGTGGTCGTCGACGAGGTGCGCACCACGTGGTTGCCGGTGCCGTATCCTTCAGCTCGCATCGAGGGATTGAGCGGCTCGTGGTTCTGGGACGCCGACAGCCTCGCTGTACGCAGCGTCGACGCGAACACCGGCGGCCAGCGCTACCGGGTCACGAGACTCGAGGTCGACCCCACGGTCGATCAGCTGCGCAATGCGGAGCGGGAGCTGCCGCCCGAGATCGACCGGTATCTCGAGCTGCCCGATGAGATTCCGTCGGTGATCGCCGAGACCGCGGCCGTGGTCGCGTCGAACGCGGCCTCGCCCTATGACGCGGCAGTGGCGATCCAGGCCTACCTGCGGTCGAGCCAGTTCGACTATTCGACCGAGGCGCCGGTGGCCGACGGGTACGACGGCGGCGGGTTCGACGTCATCGCCGAATTCCTCGAGACGAAGGCGGGCTACTGCGTGCACTTCGCCTCGACCATGGCGGTGCTTGCTCGCGAGGTCGGCATCCCCTCGCGCATCTCCCTCGGTTACACCCAGGGCACGCCCATGCAGGAGCGGGTCGACGGTGTGCAGCGAGTCGAAGTCGACTCCCACGACCTGCATTCCTGGCCCGAACTGTACTTCGAGGGTGTCGGTTGGGTGCCCTTCGAGCCGACGCCGGGGCGAGGCAGCGTGCCTGAGTACTCGCGGCCGGGCGCGGGTGAAGAATCGGGCGCGACGGCGCCGAGTGTCGCACCGTCCACCCCGGGCGCGAGCGGTCGTCCCGAACTCGACCCCGACCGCGATCTGGCCGGGCAGGGTGGCGACGCGCTCGCTGCGAACTCATGGTGGCAGCGCGGCGTGCCGGTCGCGCTCGTCGTGGCGCTCGTGCTGCTCCTGCCCGCGGCGCTGAGGCTCGGCCAGCGCTGGAGCCGACGCCGTCGCGTGGCCAATGGTGAGCGACCGGCGGATGCCGCGTGGGACGAGGTGATCGCCACCGCGCGTGATCTCCGCGTCGGAGGTGACACCGCCGAGACGCCACGAGCCTTCACGGCGGCGCTCGCCGAGCGTGACGGGTTCGCCGATCCCCGATCCGCGGCCGCACTCGTCGCGCTGCGCGACGCGGTCGAACGCGAGAGATACGGGCCTGGCGGCGAGACCGCGGAATCCGGCAGCACGCTGCTCGACGACCTCTCGCTCGTTCGCGCGGCACTCGTGACCGACTCGACACCGGGCGCGCGTGTGCGGGCTGTGCTCGCACCGAGGTCGCTCTTCGAGGGGGCGCGGCGCGCGTTCGGCGAACGCCCATCCGCCGACGCGTAGAATCGTCGATCGTGGCCATCAAGTATTCCCCCTATCGCGTCAACGTGCGCGACCTCGTCAACCGTCCCGGCGAGATGCGCGAGCACCCCTTCATCGTCGCCGTCGACGAGCAGATGGGCGAGGGACTCGTGGCGGTACGCCCCGGCTCGGAGCTCGATCTCGAGGTGCGCCTCGAGTCGGTGCACGAGGGCATCCTCGTCTCAGCCGAGATCGACGCCGTCGCCGAGGGGGAGTGCGGTCGATGCCTCATCGACATCGCCCTTCCGGTCGAAGTCGAGTTCCAGGAGCTCTTCGGGTATCATTCTGGGGAAGCCATCGAGTATGAGGTTCAAGACGACCACGTGGATCTTGAACCACTCATCCGCGATGCGGTAGTGCTGGCACTGCCGTTCCAGCCGGTGTGCCGACCGGATTGCCCGGGTCTCGACCCCGAGACAGGGCTCCGACTGGCCGATCATCCGGAACTCGTCACCCCTGAGCACAGCGACCTACGTTGGGCCGCGCTCTCGGGGTTCGAGGCTTCCGAAGACAACGGCTCGGATGCCGCATCCGGCGCCGACCAGCAGAGAGAAGAGAGATAGTCATGGCTGTTCCCAAGCGGAAGAAGTCACGCGCCCGAACCCACATGCGCCGTGCGCAGTGGAAGGCCGAGGTCCCCACGCTCGTCAAGACCGTCGAGAACGGCAAGGTCACCTACAGCCTTCCGCACCGCGCGAAGGTCGTCGAGGATGCTGCGGGCACCCCGCTGTTCCTCGAGTACAAGGGCCGCAAGGTCGCCGACGTCTAGTCGGCCCCAGACTCCCGAACGACCGGTCGTGACGCGAACGGAGCTCACCGGGGCAGAGGATCGAACACTCGAGGCGCTGCAGCAGCGATTGCAGATCTCGATCGATCCGGCCCTGCTCGGCCTCGCGCTCACGCACCGGTCTTTCGCGTACGAGAACGGCGGAATCCCGACCAATGAGCGCCTGGAATTCCTGGGCGACTCGATTCTCGGGCAGGCCGTGACGGTCAAGCTCTTCCGCGACCACCCCGACCTCGACGAGGGCGAGCTCGCCAAACGGCGTGCGAGCCTCGTTTCGAGCGTCGCGCTGGCCGAGGTCGGCCGTGCGATCGGCATCGGGCCGTACGTGCGATTGGGTCGCGGCGAGACGATGACCGGCGGTGCCGACAAGCCCTCGATCCTCGCCGACACCGTCGAGGCGATCATCGGTGCCGTTTACCTCGATGCCGGCGGCGACGCCGCAACGGAGCTCGTGCTGCAGTTCGTCGCTCCGCTCATGCAAGACCCCACCCGCTTCGGCGCGGCCATGGATCCGAAGACGAGCCTGCAGGAGATCGCAGCCCGGCGGGGTGCCGCTGCCCCGGTGTACCGGGTCGCCGAGAGCGGTCCCGATCACAACAAGCACTTCATCGCGACCGTCGTCGTCGGCGACCTCGTCGAGGCGAAGGGCGAGGGGTCGAGCAAGAAGCAGGCCGAGATGGCCGCCGCGCTCGAGGCGTGGACCCGCCTGAACACGCGCTGACCCCGGCGAGCCGCTCCTGCTCGACCAGGCGCTGCCCGAACGCCGAACGGCATACTGGTGGCAGAGACGGCTCGAGGGGGTATGCATGCGACGAGGCACGAACGTCCATGCGCTCGGAGGGTTCAACCAGATCGTGATCCTCGACACGATCCGGCGCACTCGCGACGGATTGAGCCGAGTGGAGATCGCCGAGCAGACGGGGCTGAGTGCGCAGACCGTGTCGAACGTCTCGCGCCGCCTGCTCGATGAGGGCATCATCCGCGAGGCGGGGCAGCGCATCCTCGGTGTCGGCAAGCCGCGCATCATCCTCGAGCTGGATCCCGCGGGGGGCTACGCGATCGGCGTCCACCTCGACCCGGCCGTGATCACCTATGTCGTGCTCGACCTGGACGGCCGGGTGGTCGCCCACTCCGCGACGAGAACACCGTCCGACGTGGCGCCCGATCGGGTGATCGCCGGCATGCACGACTCGATCGAGGCGATCATCGCTGAGGCCGGCGTCGATCGTGCTCGCATTCTCGGCGTCGGCATCGCAGCCCCGGGGCCGCTCGACCTCGAACGCGGCGTGGTCCTCGACCCACCGCTGCTCGAAGGGTGGCACGGGGTCGCGCTCCGGGACGCCCTCGCGGAGTCGACGGGGTTGACGGTGCTGCTCGAGAAGGACGTGACCGCGGCGACGGTGGCCGAACTCTGGATGAGTTCAGCGCAGGAGCGCGATGACTTCATGTTCTTCTACTACGGCACCGGGGTCGGTGTCGGCCTCGCAATCGCGCACGAAGCAGTGCGGGGTGCGACGAACAACGCGGGCGACGCCGGCCACATCATCGTCGATCCCGACGGTCCGCTCTGCAGCTGCGGGCGTCGCGGATGCCTCGGCGACGCGATCATGCCGCGAGCTGTCGTCGGCTCGGCCATCGCGTCCGGCCTGATCGTCGCGCCCGGTGACCGCCTGGGTGGTCGGGAGGTCGATGCCGGTCTCGCGCAGATCGCGGCACTTGCGGGTGGCGGCGACGCAGCGGCATCCGAATTGCTCGAGGTGATGGCCGACCGCATCGCCGTCGCCGTCATGACGGTCGCGAACCTGCTCGACCTCGACACCGTGGTGTTCGGGGGGCCGTACTGGAATCGTGTCTCGCCGTTGCTGCTGCTGCGGGTCTCCGAGCTCGTCAATTCGTCGAGCGCGCTCGTCACGACGCATCCGATCGCGATGACCGTCTCGAAGACGGGCGATGACGTCGCGGCCGTCGGCGCCGCATGCCTCGTGCTGGACGACGTGCTGTCGCCCCGCCCGTCGGCGCTGCTGATCTCGGGCTGAGGGGGTCACCCCGCGGGGCCGAAGCGCCGGCGATCGTCGAAGCTCAGTGACCCCCGAACGGTTGACAAGAATTAGTCCATGCTTTTTAGTTATACGAGATGGGCTCCCTCGGCATCGACGCCGCAGTGGGAGAAACTTGGAATCAAAGGAGATCCATGAAGAGCACACTTGCTGCAGCGCTCGCCGTCGCGGCGACGTCGGCACTCCTGCTTTCGGCATCCGCGCCCGCCCTGGCGGCCACGTCCGAACCCCCCGGCCACTCCGATGAGCGGCACCACCCGGCCACCCGTCACCAGAATTCCGCACGTGCGCACTCATCGTTCCTGGCGCTGCAGGAGCACTTCGCCGTCGACGACGGCAGCGGCCTCTTCCGCGAGCAGTACCCGGTGGAAGACGGCGATCGCCCCTCTGCGTTCGAGTGGCCGTTCTCCCAGGCGCACATCGCCATCGCAGACCTCGCCAACCAGCACGGATCGAACGGCCGTCGGTACGACGAAGCCCTGGCGAGCGCTGCCGCCGCGCAAGAGCACTACTGGGATGCCGATGGCGGAACGACCGGACTGCCCGGCTACGCCTCGTACCCGGTCGGGGAGTACGGCGAAGGCGGCGACTACTTCTACGACGACAACGAATGGGTCGGCCTCCTCGACGTGCAGCGTTACCTGACCGACGGTGACGAGGCGGCGCTCGAACGCGCAGAGCAGATCTTCGACCTCGTCGTCTCGGGGTGGGACACCGACCAGAGCCATCCGAACCCCGGCGGCGTCTTCTGGACGCAAGCGCCGTGGAGCAGCGACCGGAACACCGTCTCGAACATGCCCGGAGCCCAACTGGGGCTGCGGCTGCACCAGATCACCGGAGAGCAGGCGTACCTCGACTGGGCGCTGCGCATGTACGAGTGGACCAACGAGAACCTGCGGCGACCCGACGGCCTGTACTCCGACCACGTGGACCTCGCCGGTACCATCGAGCCGACGGTCTGGTCGTACAACCAGGGCGTGCCGGTCGGCGTGAACGTGCTCCTCTATCAGGAGACGCACGATCGTCGCTACCTCGCTGAGGCGAAGCGGATCGCCGACGCCGCCTACCGGTACTACGTCACCGAAGGAAGACTGGCCGACCAGCCCGCCTTCTTCAACTCGATCTTCTTCAAGAACCTGCTCCTCCTCGAGTCGGAGACCCGTGGTTCGAAGTATCGCGACGCGATGCAGGACTACGCCGACCAGGTCTGGGCCGACAACCGAGACGCCGAAACCGGGCTGTTCGTCTTCAACGGGCACACCCAGCTGCTCGAGCAAGCCGCAATGACGCAGATCTTCGCGGTGCTCAGCTGGACGCCGAGCCAGTGGAGCGACCTGTACTAGGGCAGCAGATGCCACCGGCATCCGTTCGACCATTCAGTCGACTGTTCGGGAGCGCGCCGCGGCACCGAAGCCGCGGCGAGCCCAGAGGAATCACAAGGAGATTCGATGAAGCACACATTCACAGCAGCCGTCGCGCTCGCCGCGGCGGGCGTACTGGCGTTCTCAGGATGCTCGGCCGACGACGGCGGATCGTCCGACACGATCAAGGTGGCGTACCAGAAGTTCGGCACCTTCACCCAGCTCGACGACCACATGAAGGCGGTCAAGGCCGCATTCGAGGCGGAGAACGAGGGTCTGACGGTCGAGCTCGTGCCGATCGAGGCGCAGCAGAACGACTACTTCACCAAGCTCGCGCTCATGAACCAGTCGGCATCGACGGCGCCCGACGTGATGTACGAAGACACGTTCATGGTGGAATCCGACGCCGACGCCGGGTATCTCGCCCCGCTCGACGAGTACACCGAGTCGTGGGAGGACTGGGATGCGTTCTACGACAACGCGAAGAGCGCCGGTCTCGGCGGCGACGGCAAGACCTACGGCATCCCCATGGGCACCGACACCCGGGCGCTCTGGTACAACACCGAGGTGTTCGAGCAGGCGGGCATCCCCGTGCCGTGGGAGCCGACGACCTGGGCAGACGTGCTCGATGCGGCCGCGACCGTCGAGGCTGAGCTGCCCGACGTGGTGCCGCTGAACGTCTACTCGGGCAAGGCCCAGGGCGAAGCAGCCGCGATGCAGGGGTTCGAGATGCTGCTCTACGGCACCGGCGACACCCTCTACGACACCGACGAGAAGAAGTGGGTGACGGGCTCGCAGGGCTTCGAAGACTCGCTGACCTTCATCGAGGACCTCTACCAGGGCGGCCTCGGCCCGACTCCCGAACAGGCACTCGACAAGAATGTCAGCAACCTCGTCGCGGCCGAGTGGTTCCCGCAGGGCACCCTCGCGATCGGCCTCGACGGCTCGTGGCTGAGCGGCACCTGGCTCGAGACCGGCACCGCGCCGTGGCCCGAGTGGAGCGACGTCATGGCGCAGGCGCCGATGCCGACGCAGAACGGTGACGAGCCCGGCGCGACGAGCATGTCGGGCGGTTGGACCCTCGCCATGGGCTCGAAGTCGCAGAACAAGGATGCCGCGTGGGAGTTCATCGCGCTCGCCCTCGACAAGGACAACTCGCAGTCCTACGACATCGCCGCCAGCCAGATCGCGGTGCGCGGCGACGTGTCGGAAGACGCCGACTACCAGGCCGCGAATCCGAGCTTCGGCTTCTTCTCGGAGATCGTATCCGTCACCAACTTCCGTCCGGCCACGAGCGACTACGGCCAGATCTCGAGCGAGATCACGATCGCGATGGAGGCGGTCATGACCGGACAGCAGAGTCCGGCCGACGCCGCGGCCGCCTATGACGAGGCGGTCGTCGCCATCGTGGGCGAAGAGAACACGACGAGCGCGAAGTAGCCGATGGCCACGCTCGCCCAAGTGCGACCGGACGCCCCGCCGGGCCGGGGACCTGCTCCCCGGCCCGGCCGGTCGAAGGTCGGCGCCCGCAGGTCGTTGGTGCGCAGCATCCCACTGGTGCCCGCGATCGTGCTCCTCGCGATCTTCCTGCTGGGGCCGGTGATCAGTTCGTTCTACGGATCGTTCACCGATGCATCCCTCACGGGGTCGGCCGCTCGGGGTTCGTCCTTCGTCGGCTTCGACAACTACGTGGCGTTGTTCGCCGACCCGGACTTCCCGAAATCGGTGATGCTGACGCTGCTGTTCCTGGTCGCGTCGGCCATCGTGGGCCAGAACGTCATCGGCCTCGGTCTTGCGATCCTGATGCGATCGTCCAACGGGTTCGCCCGAGGAGTCGTCGGTACCTTCGTGGTCAGTGCGTGGGTGCTTCCCGAGATCGTGGCCGCGTTCGCCGCGTACGCCTTCTTCAACGACACCGGTACCTTGAACACCCTGCTCGCCTCCATCGGGCTCGAGGGCACGAACTGGCTGTATGCGACGCCGATGCTCGCGGTGATCCTGGCGAACATCTGGCGGGGCACGGCCTTCTCGATGCTCGTCTACTCGGCGGCACTGCAGGATGTGCCGCCCGAGATCACGGAATCGGCCGAGGTCGACGGGGCACGCGGTTGGCAGCGGCTCGCGTTCATCACCGTGCCGATGATCCGTCGCAGCATTTCGACCAACCTCATGCTGACGACCCTGCAGACGCTTTCGGTGTTCACGCTGATCTTCGTCATGACCGGCGGCGGACCCGGCACCGACAGCTCGACGCTGCCCGTGCTGGCATACCAGGAGGCGTTCCAGTTCGGCAAACTCGGGTTCGGCACGGCGATCGCCACGATCCTGCTGCTCGTCGGGGCGTTGTTCTCGATCGTGTACCTGCGCGCACTCAAGCCGGAGGTGGACTGAGATGGGCCTGACCTCTCCCAGCCGGCGCAGCCTCCGCACGGTGTCCAACGGCGTGCTGCTGCTCGTCGGCATCGCGTTCGCCCTGCCGCTCGTCTGGCTCGTGCTCGCGTCGGTCGACGAACGTGCGACCCTGTCGATCAAGCTGCCCGACGCACTCTCGCTGCAGAACTTCGTCGACGTGATGACGCCCGAGAAAGCCTTCATCCCGCTCCTGAACAGCCTGATCCTCTCTGCCGGCTGCGCGATCATCACCGTCGTGGTCGCAGTGCTCGCGGCGTACCCGTTGTCGCGGTACCGCATGCGCATCAACAAGCCGTTCCTCTACGGGGTGCTCTTCGGCACCTGCCTGCCGATCACCGCGATGATGGTGCCCGTCTACAGCCTCTTCGTCGCGTTCAACCTGATCGACTCGATGGGCGGCACCATCCTCTTCCTCGCCGCGACGAGTCTGCCGATGGCGATCTACATGACGAAGAGCTTCATGGACAGCGTGCCCGTCACGCTCGAGGAGGCGGCCTGGATGGACGGCGCCTCGATGATGACGACACTCACCCGCATCGTCGTGCCGCTCATGCGGCCCGGCCTCGCGGTGGTGTTCATCTTCGTGTTCATCGGAGCGTGGGGCAACTTCTTCGTGCCGTTCGTGCTGCTGCTCTCGCCCGACAAGCTGCCCGCCGCAGTGAGCATCTTCGCGTTCTTCGGCCAGTACGGGTCGGTCGCCTATGGCCAGCTCGCCGCGTTCTCTCTGCTCTATTCCGTTCCCGTGATCACCCTGTACGTGCTCGTCTCTCGAGTGCTGGGCGGCTCGTCCGCACTCGCGGGCGCCGTCAAAGGCTGACCGCACCGATTCGATAGGAAACACGCTCCATGCACGACAACTCCACCCTCGTCCGCGCCAGGATCACCCGGTTCGTGGAAGAACGTGTGAAGCCCGCCATCCACGCCGCGAGCACTCCACTCACGCTCACCGCATGGGAGGTGCCCGACGAGCCGGTGCCGTTCGCGGAGGCCGTGGCGCAGACCTTCGAACCGTTCGACGTCGGCTCGCCGTGGGGCAAGCCGTGGGGCACGACCTGGTTCCACGTCACGGGTGAGGTTCCCGTCGAGTGGGCCGGGCGCGCCGGCGCCATCGAACTCGTCGTCGATCTCGGCTTCCTCTCGGGCCAGGCCGGATTCCAGGCAGAGGGGCTCGTGTTCGATCCCGCGGGGCACATCGTCAAGGCGATCGAGCCGCTCAACGATCACGTGCCGGTCGAGGCCCAGCCGGGCGGTCGCATCGACGTCTACATCGAGGCGGCGTCGAATCCGGATGTCGGTAGTGACTGGAGCTTCCGGCCGACCCCGGTCGGCGACAAGGCCACGGCAGGCATCGAGCCGATCTATCGGCTTCGACGGGTTGATGTCGCCCTGCGCGACACGGAGGTGTGGGAACTCCAGATGGACATCTGGACGCTGACGGGCCTCATGAATGAGCTCAGCAGCGACCTGCCGCGCACCGCCGACATCTTGCGGGCGCTCGAGTCGGTCGTCGACCGGATGGACCCCGACGACGTGGCGGGAACCGCACCGCTCGGCCGGGCTCTTCTCGCCCCGGTGCTCGCGCAACCCGCGTACGCGAGTGCGCACCGGGTGGTCGCGGTCGGTCACGCCCACATCGACTCGGCGTGGCTGTGGCCCGTGCGGGAGACCATCCGCAAGTGCGCCCGCACCTTCTCGAACGTGCTCGACCTGATGGATCGGGACCCGGGCTTCGTCTTCGCCGCCTCCTCGGCCCAGCAGTACGCGTGGATGAAGGCGTTCTACCCCGACCTGTTCGAACGAATCCGGGTGCGCGCAGTCGAAGGCCGGTTCGTGCCCGTCGGCGGCATGTGGGTCGAGTCGGACACGAACATGCCGGGCGGTGAAGCGCTCGTGCGACAGTTCCTCGCGGGCAAGGCGTTCTTCATGCGCGAGTTCGGCATCGAGCCGCTCGAGGTCTGGCTGCCCGATTCATTCGGCTACTCTGCCGCTTTGCCGCAGATCGCGGCCGCCGCAGGCTCCCGTTATTTCCTCACCCAGAAGACGAGTTGGAACGAGACCAACACGATGCCGCATCACACGTTCTCGTGGGAGGGCATCGACGGTTCGCGCATCTTCACTCACTTCCCGCCGGTCGACACGTACAACTCGTTGCTCTCGGGGGAGGAGTTGGCCAGGGCGCAACGGCAGTACGCGGAGAAGGGCGCATCGAACGTGTCGCTCGTGCCGTTCGGCTTCGGCGACGGCGGTGGCGGGCCGACGCGCGAGATGCTCGCGGCCGCTGCGCGGACCGCATCGCTCGAGGGCTCGCCCACGGTGCGCGTCGCCTCGCCGCTCGCGTTCTTCGAGGAAGCCGAGCGGGACTATCCGAACCCGCCGGTCTGGTCGGGCGAGCTCTACCTCGAGTTCCACCGCGGCACCTACACCTCGCAGGCCAGGACGAAGTCGGGCAATCGGCGCAGCGAGCATCTGCTGCGCGAGGCCGAACTCTGGTCGGCGACCGCGGCGGTGCGTACGGGTGCCGAGTATCCGTACGAGCGACTCACCGAGCTCTGGCACACGGTGCTGCTGCTGCAGTTCCACGACATCCTGCCCGGCAGTTCGATCGCCTGGGTGCATCGTGAGGCAGAGGCGAGCTACGCGCGCGTCGCGGCCGAGCTCGAAGAGATCATCGGCGCAGCGATCGCGGCGCTCGGCGGCGATGATGCCAGCGCCGAGTCCGTCGACGGCGGCAGGGTTGCATTCAACGCCTCGCCGTTCGCCGTATCCGGCATCGCGGCATTGTCTGCCGGGCCGGTCGACTCGTCGCAGGCGGTGCGTGCTGAGCGGACACTCGACGGCTTCGTGCTCGAGAACGCTCGCGTACGCGTCGTCATCGACGCCGATGGTCTGCTCACCTCGGTCGTCGACGTCGCGACGGGCCGCGACGCGATCCCGGCCGGGCAGCCCGGCAACCTCCTGCAGTTGTTCCGGGACACTCCGACCCAGTGGGACGCTTGGGACATCGACGAGCACTACCAGCGATCCGGCACCGAGTTGCGTGAAGCGGAGTCGGTCGAACTGGTGACGGATGCCCTGGAGCGGGCGGCCGTGCGAGTCGAGCGTCGCTTCGGTGCCTCGACGGTGTCGCAACTGCTCACGCTGACCGGAGACGCCACGGCGCTCGAGATCGAGACGACGGTCGATTGGCACGAGAAGCAGAAACTGCTGAAACTCGCGTTCCCGCTCGATGTGCACGCCGAACGCGCGGCGTCGGAGGTGCAGTTCGGTCACGTGCACCGGCCGACTCATGTCAACACCTCCTGGGATGCGGCCCGTTTCGAGACGTGCGCGCATCGCTGGGTGCACGTCGCCGAGCCGGGCTTCGGCGTGACGGTCGCCAACGACTCCATCTACGGTCACGACATCACGCGCATCGTCGGGCCGCGTGGCGGCACGACGACCCTCGTTCGCCAGTCGCTGTTGCGCGCCCCGCTCTTCCCCGACCCTCAGAGCGACCAGGGGCGCCACCGGCTGCGCACTTCGGTTGCGATCGGCACGGATGTGCTCGACGCGGCGGAGGAGGGGTATCGGCTGAACCTTCCGCTCCGAACCATCGACGGCGCGCACGCGGTGCCCGCGCTCGTGCGCAGCGATTCGCCGAGCATCGTCATCGAATCGGTCAAGCTGGCTGAAGATCGTTCAGGCGACCTCATCGTGCGACTCTACGAGGCGCGTGGCGCTCGAGCACAGGGAATGGTGACGGCCGAGTGCGCCGTCGAAGGCATCGTGGAGGCCGACCTGCTCGAGCGGGCGATCGCCGAGCCGTCGGCGCTGGCCGAGGCCCGCGGCGCGAGCGCCGAGCTCCGACTCCGCCCCTTCCAGCTCGTGACGCTCCGGTTCGCGCGCGGCTGATCACGGCGGCCGGAGGAGCTGGCCGCAGTAGTCTCGAGGGATGCCTGAACTGCCCGAAGTCGAGGTCGTGCGGGCCGGACTCGCTCCGGCCGTGACCGGCGCCGTCGTCTCGGCGATCGAGGTGCTCGAGCCTCGATCGCTGAGACGGCACGACGCGGCATCCGGCAATTTCGAAGCGCTCGTCACCGGAGCTCGCATCGAGGCGGCCGTGCGCCGGGGCAAGTTCCTCTGGCTGCCGCTCGCCGGCGATGGTCTACGTGACGGACGCGCCATCGTCGGGCACCTCGGCATGAGCGGGCAGATGCTGCTGCGCACGCCAGACCACCCCGGCGACGACGCCCACGCCCGAGTGCGTTTGCATCTCGAGCATCCCGAACTCGGCGAGCTGCGGGTCGATTTCGTCGACCAGCGCATCTTCGGCTCGCTCGCCGTCGATCGGCTCGTACCGACCATCGACGGCGAGGTCGGCGGGTTCTCCGACGGAGTGTCGGGGGAGTGGGCGCGGCAGGTACCCGCCCAGGTCGCTCACATTGCGCGCGACCCGCTCGACCCTGCGTTCTCCGAGCGCGCCTTCTTCGCGGCACTCGCGAAACGCGACACGGCCATCAAGCGCGTGCTGCTCGACCAGGGCGTCGTCAGTGGAATCGGCAACATCTATGCCGACGAATCACTCTGGGCCGTGCGCCTGCACGGCGAGCAACCGGCGTCGTCGCTCAGCCGGCCTCGCGCCCGCGAGCTCCTCGGCGCGGTGCGAGACGTGCTCGGCAAGGCGCTCGCCGAGGGCGGCACGAGCTTCGACGCCCAGTACGTCAACGTCAACGGGGCATCCGGATACTTCGAGCACTCGTTGAACGCGTACGGGCGCACCGGACTGCCGTGCCTGCGCTGCGGCAGCGCCATGGTGCGCGAGCAGTTCATGAACCGCGGGTCGCACTTCTGCCCGCGGTGCCAGCGGCGGCGGTGAGGTCGGGGCCACCCGTCCGCCGGCGAGGCCCTGTGGCTCGGGAGTGAGGATCTGGAAATGACGCGTCGCAGGCTCCGTCAACTTACGGTTGGTGAAACCGTCTATTTCTGGACCTTCAGGCACCGATATGACGAAGGGCGCAGCGATGGCGGCCCAAGCGAAGTGGCCGTGCGACGCTCCGACCGTGCAGCGAGGTTGCGGATGGTCTTCTCGCCGGCGAACGATCGAGTCGTTTCTGATGGTGTCTACGAGTCCGGTGGCGTGATCCGATTGCCGGATCGCGCCTATCTGAACCTTCACGCGCCCGGAGTCGTGCGATCGCTCCTCGATCAGGCGCTGCTCCGCGAAATGTTCCCGGCCGAGGGAGAGCGCGAAGTCGATGGATGGATCCTCTTCGACGCCGTCGTGCCCGAGGAAGACGACCGATCATCCCTTTGAGATTGTCGAACTCGCAGGCCGCGGACGCTTCTGCCCGAAGCGCCGACGGCCAACAGCCCCCGAACTGTCACCGATGTCCTGATACAGAACTGTCACCGATGTCGTGAGACCCGCCGCGCATGAAGACCCCGTCTCGCTCAGTGGGGCGACGGCAGCGCGCCGCACAAGGGCCGGCACGACGCGCGCAACGACTTTGCACGCACTGAGCAATGAGTCGACGCGCTCCTCACGAAGCGGCGACAGGCGCAAGAACGCTTGAGAGAACTCTCGCGAGCGATCGAGGTCGAGCGCCGCTGGGTCGAGTAGTCCGCTCGGATTCAGTCCGATCTGCACAACCTGGAGGACCAACGGGTCGCCGACCGGCATGCGGTCGAGCTGGCACGGAGAGAGTCGGCTATCGCTACGGTGGCTCGCGAACGCCATATCGGTGCGAAGCCGGGCAGGCTGGACGAGCAGTTCATGAACCGGGGGTCGCATTTCTGCCCGAAGTGCCAGCGGGTGGGGCGGGCTCACCGGGCGCGGTAGCCCGCATAGATCAGTCCGTTGTCGAACACCCGCTCCGCGACCAGCTCAAGATCGAGACGCACGCCGTCGGGGAAGAATCGGGTGCCGCCGCCGACCACGCTCGTGGTGATGAAGAGGTGATACTCGTCGACGAGCCCGGCGGCGATCGCCTGGGCCGCGAGGTTCGGGCCGTCGACGCTGAGGTCGTGGTCGGATTCGGCTTTGAGCCTGCGAATCGCGTCGGGGTCGAACGTGCGCTCGATTCTGGTCTTCGCGCTCGACACCGCCTCGAGCGTCGTGGAGTACACGACCTTCTCCGCGGCCTTCCATTCCTCGGCGTACTGCAGAATGTACGGCGGGACGTCGGGCAATGCGTCGGCGGTCTCCCAGAAGACCATCGTCTCGTACATACGCCGGCCGTAGAGGAAGGTGCCGACGTTGCGAAAGGTCTCCCCGATGAAGGTGTGCACCGCTTCGTCTTCGGCTCCCTTGCCGAGGTCGCCCTCGGCCGCCTTGGCGTACCCGTCGAGCGAGGTGAGCATCGAGTAGATGAGCTTGCCCATTTCAGCTCCTTTGCTTGAGGTGAGTCAAGCGGCTCACCACTAGCAAAGTAATCCAAACCAAGTCATGAGTCAAGCGACTCACCTCTCTGGCATACTGGGCGCATGCCCCGCGAACTCTCCGCGTATCACCGCCGGATCGCCGCAGCGAACCGTGCGGCCATCGTCGACGCGGCCACAGGCCTGTTCCTCGAACACGGCTACGACCGCACATCGCTCACGCGCGTGGCCGAGCGCGCCGGGGTCTCCAAGGCGACCCTGTTCAAACAGTTCCCGACGAAGGCCGAGCTCTTCGAGGCCATGGTGCTCGCGGCAGGCGATGCACCTGCCGGAGAGGTCGTCGACCCGCCGACCGGGAACTTCAGCGCGGGCCTGACCGCTTTGGGCAGCGCGTACGTGGAGCTGCTGAACCGCCCCCGCATGGAGCAGTTGCTCCGCACCTTGATCGGCGAGTCCCAGAGGTTCCCCGAGCTGCGTGAGCGCACGTTCGATTTCGGCACATTGCCCGTGTTCGCGGCACTGGGACGGTACCTCCGCGCGGAGGACGCCGCTGGATCCGCACACATCGATGATCCGGATGCCGCGGCAGCCCAGTTTCTCGGCATGATCTCCACCGTCGTCTTCTGGCCCCGCCTCATCCATGGCGGTTGGTCGCTCAGCGAGGACGAGACGCGCAACGTGGTGGACGAAGCCGTGCAGACGATCGTCGCACGGTACGGCGTGGCCTGACGCCCTATCGGAGCTCGCGCTGCCAGATCGCCTCGAGGCCGCACCGCTGGAAACCGAGGGCGATGTTGATCGCGAGCATGTGCTCGTTCTCGTCGGCGTTCCACGTGTAGACGACGGTGCGCTCGGGTGCGGTCTCGGCGAGCCGCACCAGGTTCGCGAGCTTCACGAGCATGCCGAGCCCGTTGCCGCGATGTGCACCGACGACGAGGGTGTCGTACTGGTAGGCGAACTCGCGCCCGATCGGGAGTTCGAGCTCCGTGTAGCCCGCGACGTCGCCGTCGCCGGTCACGGCCGCCGCCACGAGCAGGCTCGTGCCGCCGCCCAGCGACTCGGTCTCGCGATCGCGCACTCGAGCCGCATCCCATCGCTCCTCATCGATGATGACGCCGCCCGCGGGCACGTCGAGCACCATGCGCTCTCGAGCGGCCGCGTAGGCGTCGACGAGCTCGGCCGGGGTGCGATCGGTCCAGCACGCGACCCGGTAGCCGCGGGCAATCGCACGAGCCGCACGCGACTCGAGCTCACGATGGAACTCGTCGGCGCGGCCGGCCACGGTGAGGCTGCTCACCCGTTCGAGTTGTTCGAGCGAGTAGCCGTGGGCCGAGGCGAACCCGGCGGCAGGGGTGGATGCCGAGAGCCCGGCGTCTCCGTCGGGGGCGTGCAGCATCCGCTCGTCGGCGGGAGGTGCCGGCGCATCCGGATGGTCGGAGTACGCGACCACCGTGGAGCGTCCGAGGTCGCGAGCCGCGTCCTCGGCAGTGGCGAGGAGCCGCGACCCGATGCGTCGTCGGCGGTGCGAGGGGAGCACGCCGAGGGTGAGCTCGATCGTCGCCGCTCGTGCATGCCGCTCCCAACCGAGACCCGCCCCGCCCACCATCGTCTCGCCGTCCCAGGCGCCGAAGAGCGCATGTCCGCGATGAGCATCGTTCCGGTGCTGCCCGAGCAGCATCGACGCGGTCTCCGCGAAATGATCGTGACCCCAGTTCGCCCGCTCGAGTCGGAAGCCGAGCTCGGCGTACGCCTCGAACTCGACCGATTCGACCGTGCCGCGCACACTCGGCACGAGCACCGGGCGGATGTCCACGGCCATCATCCTGCTCCTCGCTCAGCCGTTCTGCCACACCGAATCGACCGCGTCCGGCTCGAATCCGAGGGCGATGTTGATCGCGAGCATGTGCGCGTTCTCGTCGGCGTTCCAGGTGATCACGCGCTCACGCTCGGGGGCGGCATCACCGAGCTCGATCAGGTTCGCGAGTTTCATGCGCATGCCGAGCCCGTGGCCGCGGTGGTCGGCGAGCACGAGCGTGTCGTCCTGGTAGGCGACGTGCTTCCGCGGTGCGAGCACGAACTGCGTGTAGCCCGCCACTGCGCCGTCATCGGTGAGCGCGGCCGTGAAGATCGTGCGTCGTCCGGCGTCGAGCGTGCGCTGCTCCTCGGATCGGACCCGGTCGGCGTCCCAGGTCTCCTGCTCGTAGTCGATCTCGCCGCTCGGTGCGTCGACCGACATCCGTTCGCGCGCGTGGGCCATGGCCTCGACGAGTTCTTCGGGAGTGCGATCGTGCCAGCTCACGAGCCGGTAGTCGGGAGACGACGTCTCGTGGCGTGCCAGCCGCTCGCGGAACTCCGTTGCTCTCCCGGTCACCGGCATCGCGCTCATCCGGTCGAGTTGGCCGAGCTCGTAGCCGTGAGCGAGCGCGAAGCGAGCGGCCGGCTCGTCTGCCGCGATACTCGTATCGCCTTGCGGTGCACGCAGCCGTTCGCCCTCGTGCTCATCGCCGAAGCGATGGGTCGCGCGCAGCACGAGCGTGGGCCGGCCTGCATCGCGAGCAGTCTGCTCGAGTTCGGCGAGCAACCGGCTGCCGAGACCACTGCGGCGCTGCTCCGGCGAGACCCCGAGCACCGTCGAGAATGCAGTGGTCGCGTCGGGATCCACTTCCCACATCACGTTCGCCGCACCGATCAGACGGTCGCCGTCCCACGCGCCGAACGCGCGCCGTCGGGTGTACTGTCCGTCGCTGGAGAACACGAGCAACTCATCGGCGCCGTAGCTGAGGTCATCGGTGTCGTGCACCTCGACCACCAACGTCTCGGCGAACGCTGCGAATGCCTCGAAGTCGGCTGATTCAGGGGTCCCGAGGGCCTCGGGCACGGGGATCTGACGGATCTCGACGTTCATCTGAAGAACTGCACTTTCCGGCCCGCATCCGCGCGGGCAGCCGATCAGGCTATCGGTGCGCTGTTTCGGCCGCAACCGCGATCGCCCATCGGCGGCGAGGGCGACACGGCGCGGGGCATCCGCTCGGGTACGCTTTCCGAGGTATCCGCACCATTGAGCCGCACGGGGGGCCATGTACCTGAAGAGCCTGACGCTCAAGGGCTTCAAGTCCTTCGCGCAGCCGACGACGTTCGCGTTCGAGCCCGGCGTGACCTGCATTGTCGGTCCCAACGGCTCCGGCAAGTCCAACGTCGTCGACGCGCTCGCCTGGGTGATGGGCGAGCAGGGGGCGAAGACGCTTCGCGGCGGCAAGATGGAAGACGTCATCTTCGCGGGAACCTCGACGCGAGGTCCGCTCGGCCGTGCAGAGGTCAGTCTCACGATCGACAACAGCGACGGCGCACTGCCGATCGAGTACAGCGAGGTCACGATCTCGCGCACGCTCTTCCGCAACGGCGCGAGCGAATACGCGATCAACGGTGAGAACTGCCGGCTGCTCGACGTGCAGGAGCTCCTCAGCGACTCGGGGCTCGGCCGTGAGATGCACGTCATCGTCGGGCAGGGCCAGCTCGACCAGGTGCTGCGCGCGACCCCCGAAGATCGGCGCGGCTTCATCGAGGAGGCCGCCGGCATCCTGAAGCACCGTCGGCGCAAAGAGAAGACGCTGCGCAAGCTCGATGCCATGCAGGCGAACCTCACGCGTCTCTCCGACCTCGCGGGCGAGATCCGTCGACAGCTGAAACCGCTCGGTCGTCAGGCCGAGGTCGCGCGCGAGGCCGCGACCATCGCCGCCGTCGTACGCGATGCCAAGGCGAGACTTCTCGCCGACGAGGTCGTCGGCCTCCGCAGGGCGCTCGACGAGCACGGCAAGAGCGAGCACGAGCGCCACGCCGAGCGTCTCGTGCTGCAAGACCAGCTCGAACAGCACCAGGCGAAGATGACCCGGCTCGAGCAGGCGCAGATCGGCGACGCCGTCGACCGGGCCAGGTCGACGACTTTCGCCCTCGAGCAGGCCCAGAGCGGCCTTCGCTCCCTCGATTCGCTCGCCAGCCAGCGCATCGCCCTGCTCGGCAGTGCAGCAGAGCAGACGGATGCCTCGCCGAGCGTGACCCGCGCGATGATCGACGAGGCCGTGGCCGAGCTCACTGGCATTCGCGACGGCGTCGGCGCCGCGGCATCCGCACTCGACGACGCTCACGAGACCACGATGCGACGGCGGACCGAGCTCGACACCGTCGACGAGGGCATCGCGCGCCAGAGCGCGTTGGTCTCCGCGTACGACCTCGAGCTCTCCAAGCTCACCGGCCAGGCCGACACCGCCGCGTCGAAGCTCGCAGGCGCGCGCGGCGAGGTGCTGCGCCACGCGAATGCGCTCGAGGCATCGGCTGAACGCCGTGCCGCCGCCGCCACCGCGCTCGCGTCGGCCGAAGCCGACGCCGACAGCGGCGAGACCGCGGAGACCGACCTCGACGAGGCGTACGAGCTTGCTCAGGCGGCGGTGTTCGAGGCCGAGGCCGAGATCGAGCGCATCCGTGAAGAGCTGCACGGACGCGAACGCGAACACGGCGCACTCGGCGCCCGCACCCAGGCGCTCTCGCTCGCACTCGACCAGAAGGACGGCTCGGCGGCACTCGTCGCCGCTGGCGTGCGCGGCGTGCGCGGTCTCCTCGCCGAGGCCCTCCAGGTCGAGCCCGGCTACGAGCCGGCCATCGCCGCCGCCCTCGGCTCGCTGAGCGACGCGGTGCTCGTCGACGACCGCGACGCGGCGTTCCGCGCCCTCGAGCATGCCGAGCGCGGCGAACTCGGCCGGGTCGCGCTCACGCTCGCCGACGCCGGTGTCACGCCCCCGGCCTCATCGTCGATCGCGGGGCTCACCGCGGCATCCGACATCGTCACCGCACCCGCCGGCGTGCTCGGCTTGCTCGCCGACGTGCTGATCGCCGACGACCTCGACGCCGTGCGCGCCGCCGAATCCGCCCTCGCGAAGCGGGCGACACCGGCCACCGTCATCACGAAAGACGGCACCGTCGTCGGCCGATTCGTGCTGCGTGGGGGCTCCGGCCGCAAGCAGAGCCGCATCGAACTCATCGCCGAACGCGATCGGGCTGCTGCTCGACTCGACGAGGTGCGCGCCGAGATCGAGCGGGCGCGGTTCGAGCTCACCGAGCAGCGGCAGATCGTCGAGCAGTCCAAAGACCAGGCGAAGCGTGCGCTCGCCGCGCTGCGCGAGTTCGACGCCCAGCTCGCCCAGCGCACCGAGCGCTTGAACCGTGCACGCGTGCAGGCCGAAGCCGCCGACGCAGAGAGCGAACGCTTGCGGCAGGCCGCAGCGAACGCCGAAGAGCGCGTGGTCGAGGCCGAGCAGTTCGCCGCCGCGGCGAAGACGGCGCTCGAGGCAGCACGTGCCGAGGCGCGACCGGTGCTCGAGACGAGCGCGCGCGATGGGGCGCTCGCCGCGCTCGAGTCGGCACGCGAAGCCGAGGTCGAGGCGAAGCTGCGCCTCGAGACGGCGAAAGAACGCGTGCGTGCCGAAGAAGCCCGCATCCGCGCCATGGAAGCGCAGTTCGAAGCTGAACGGCAGGCCGCAGCGGATGCCGCGCGGCGGGCCGTGATCCGTCGTGCCCAGCTCGAAGCGGCCACCAGGGTCGCCGACGTGCTCCCCGCGGCACTCGCCTCGGTCGACGCCTCGGTCGCCGAGGCGCGTGTCGCACTCGGACGTGCCGAAGCCGAGCGGGCGAGCCGCAACGAAGAGCTGCAGGCGGTGCGCCGCGACGAGGCCGCCGTGCGTGAGCGCCTGCACTCGGTCACCGAAGACGTGCACGGGCTCGAACTGCGCATCTACGAGAAGAAGCTTCACGTCGGCGGGCTCGTCGAGCGCGCCGAGTCCGAGCTCGGCCTGACCGAAGCGGTGCTCGTCGACGAGTACGGCCCCGACCAGGAGATCCCCGCTGAAGACGAAGACGGCGAGCCCCGCCCGTACCGGCGCGAGGAGCAGCAGCGTCGGCTCGCGCAAGCCGAACGCAAGATCGCCCAGCTCGGCCGGGTGAATCCGCTCGCGCTCGAGGAGTTCGCGGCGCTCGAGCAGCGCCACCAGTTCCTCACCGAGCAGCTGACCGATCTCGCGAACACGCGGAAAGACCTGCTGACGATCATCGAAGAGATCGACGGCAAGATGGAGTCCATCTTCCGCAGCGCCTTCGAAGACACCAAGGCGGCGTTCGCCGAGGTCTTCCCGGTGCTCTTCCCGGGTGGCGCAGGAAACATCACGCTCACCGACCCCGAGAACATGCTCACCACGGGCATCGAGGTGAGCGTGAAGCCCGCGGGCAAGAAGATCGAGCGCCTCTCGCTGCTCTCGGGCGGTGAGCGTTCACTCGCAGCAGTCGCGCTGCTGATCGCGATCTTCAAGGCCCGGCCCAGCCCGTTCTACATCATGGACGAGGTCGAGGCGGCGCTCGACGACGCGAACCTCGGTCGACTGCTCACGACGCTCGAGTCGCTGCGCGAAGACTCGCAGCTCATCGTCATCACGCACCAGAAACGCACCATGGAGATCGCCGACGCGCTCTACGGCGTCTCGATGCGGCAAGACGGCGTCTCAGCGGTCGTCGGACAGCGCGTGCGCGAGGAGCGCGAGGCGAAGGCGAGCTGACGGATGCCGCGGCATCCGCTCGTCGTCGGCGCCGTGTCGTTCAGGTGAGCCGACGATCGTCGGGCTCGACGATGCGGAACCAACGGTAGCCGTACGCGTCGAGGTGCACGTCGATGCGCCCGCGCTCGTCGAGGTCGAACGTGTCGGGCGCGAACAGGTCGGAGAGCACCGAGCCGGCTGCGACAGGGCCGAGTTCGAGCGAGACGACCGTCGGGGTGGGGGCGAAGTTGTGCACCGCGACGAACCGGCCGACATCCGCGGTGATGCGGTGTGCGAGCACGGCGTCCTGCCCGCTCGACAGCACCTCGTGGCGGCCCCAGCCGATCTCGGGCGAGCTGCGGTAGCGCACCGCGAAGCTTCGGATGACACTGAGCAGCGAATCGGGGTCGTGCATCTGCGCCTCGACGTTGACATGTTCAGGGGCGTACCCGTCGCCGGGCGGTGCCGCGGGAAGCCGGCCCGCGGCGGCGCGCGAGAAGCCGCCGTTCTTTCCGCCGGTCCACTGCATGGGGGTGCGAACGGTCATCCGGCCGCCCTCATCGCGGTTCTCGCCCATGCCGATCTCCTCGCCGTAGAAGAGCACTGGGGTTCCCGGCAGCGAGAAGAGCAGGCTGTACACCATTCGGATTCGGCGCGGGTCGCCGTCGAGCATGGTCGGCAGCCGCCGCGCGATGCCGCGATCGTAGACGCGCATCCACTCCTCGGGGGCGAAGGCGTCGAAGACCTCTTCGCGTTCGGCGTCGCTCAGCTTGTCGAGCGTGAGCTCGTCGTGGTTGCGCACGAAGTTCGCCCACTGGGCCTCGGGTTCGAGCTGGGGCCGTTTCGCGAGAGACGCGGCGAAGGGCCGGGCGTCCTCCCTCGCAAGTGAGAGGTAGAGCGCCTGCATGCCGAGGAAGTCGAACTGCATCGTGAGCTCGGGCGGATTGCCGGGCCGGCCGAAGAACTCGACCTGCTGGTCGTACGGGAGGTTCACCTCGCCGAGCAGCACGGCCTCGCTCGAGCGGCGCTGCAGGAAGCGGCGGATGTCTCGGAGGAACTCGTGCGGGTCGCCGATGTCGACCCCTTCCGGCGGCTCGATCAGGAACGGCACCGCGTCGACCCGGAACCCCGAGATGCCGAGCTCCAGCCAGTAGCCGACGGTCTTCGCGATCTCGTCGCGCACGGCCGGGTTGGCGATGTTGAGGTCGGGCTGGTGGCGGTAGAAGCTGTGCAGGTAGTACTGGCCGCTGCGCTCGTCGAGCTCCCAGACGCTGTCCTCCTCGCCGGGGAAGACCGTCTTCGCCTGCTTCTTCGGCGGCTCGTCACGCCAGACGTAGTAGTCGCGGTACGGCGAGTTGCGGCTCCGGCGCGCAGCCGTGAACCAAGGGTGCCGGTCGGAGGTGTGGTTCATGACGAAGTCGATGATCACCCGCATGCCGCGATCGCGGGCGGTGCGGGTGAACTCGGCCACGTCGCCGAGCGAGCCGAGCCGGGAATCGACGCCGGTGAAGTCGGTGATGTCGTACCCGTCATCGCGGTCGGGAGTCGGCTGGAACGGCATGAGCCAGATGCACGTCACGCCGAGCTCGGCGAGGTGGTCGAGCCGGTGCGCGAGGCCTTCGAAGTCGCCCGAGCCGTCGTCGTTCCAGTCCATGTACGTCTCGACATCGAGGCAGTAGACGACGGCGGTCTTCCACCAGAGGTCGCTCCGGTCGGTGATCCTCATCTGCCCACCTCCTTCAGGGCCGGCAGCACGTGCTCGCCGAATGTGTCGATGAAGGCGTCCTGTTCTGTGCCGACGTGGTGGAGGTAGATACGATCGACACCGAGCGCGGCGATGGCGGCGAGGTGCGCGAGGTGGCGGGCGAGGTCGGCGGAGCACAGCAGGGTCTCGGACACCTGTCCCGGTGTGACGTCGGCGGTCCGTTCGTCGAAGTCTTGCGGCCGGTCGAGCTCCCACGCGACATTCGCCGGCACGAGGCTCTGGCGCCACTGGTCGTGCGCGATCGCGAGAGCCTCCGCATCCGTCGTTGCCCAGCTCAGATGGACCTGCACGGCGACCGGCCCGCGACCACCGGCATCGCGGTAGGCGTCGATGAACTCGCGGAGCGCGTCGTCGGGTCGATCGATCGTGATCACGCCGTCGGCCCACGTCGCGACCTCGCGCGCCGTCTCGGTGCTCACGGCGGCGGCGAACAGCGGCGGGGGAGTCGCTGGAAGACTCCACACGCGCGCCCGGTCGACTCGGATCAGTCCATCGGTCGAGACCTCGTCGCCATCGAGCAGCCGACGGATGACGTCGACGGTCGCAGCGAGCCGTGCGTCTCGTTCGTCCTTCTCGGGCCACGGGTCTCCGGTCACGTGCTCGTTGATCGCTTCGCCGCTGCCGATCGCCGCCCAGAATCGCCGCGGGTACATCTCGGCGAGGGTCGCGATCTTCTGTGCGGCGATCGCCGGGTGGTAGCGCTGACCTGGCGCCGTGACGACACCGAGCGAGAACCGGGTGGCCTCGAGCGCGGCGGCGAGCCAGCTCCATGCGTATCCCGAATGGCCCTGGCGCACGCTCCACGGCTCGAAGTGGTCGCTGCACATCGCGGCGTCGAAGCCGGCCCGCTCCGCATGCTTGACCGCCTCGAGCAAGCGGCTCGGTGGGAGTTGTTCGTGCGAGGCGTGGAATCCCACGATCGTCACCTGTGCTCCTTCCAACTCTTCGACCGTGCCCCGGAGCTGGCTCGGCGGCAACCCCTTGCAGGCGCCGCGCAGATCGGTTGTACTCGCGCGCCGTAGGCTGGATGCATGGCAGAACGTGCATCGTGGTCCCTCGGCGCGGCCCTTCGCGGGGTCTTCGGCGCGAAGACGATCGACGACGACACATGGGACGATCTCGAGTCGGCGCTCATCCGTGCGGACTTCGGCCCCTCGGTGACCGAGGAGATCGTCGCGCAGATCAGGGCGCAGGTCGAACGGTACAAGACCACCGACCCGAAAGACGTGCAGCGGATGCTCCGTGAGATCGTCGAGGAGCGGCTCGCGAAGTACGACCCGACCCTGAAGCTCACCGAGCGCCCCGCGGTCGTGCTCGTCGTCGGGGTGAACGGCGTCGGTAAGACCACGACGATCGGCAAGTTCGCGAGATTTCTGCGCAGCTACGACCGCAGCGTCGTCGTCGGCGCAGCCGACACGTTCCGCGCGGCAGCTGTCGACCAACTCGCGACATGGGCCGAACGCGCGGGCGTGGGCATCGTGCGGCCCGAGCGCGAGGGGCAAGACCCTGCCTCCGTCGCGTTCCAGACGGTCGAGCAGGCCAAGCGCGACGGCACCGAGATCGTCATCATCGACACGGCCGGGCGCCTGCACACCAAAGGCGGGCTCATGGACGAGCTCGGCAAGATCAAGCGTGTCGTCGAGAAACTCGCACCGATCAGCGAGGTGCTGCTCGTGCTCGACGCGACGACCGGCCAGAACGGGCTCGCGCAGGCCGAGGCGTTCATCGAGCACGGCGGGGTGACCGGCCTCGTGCTCACGAAGCTCGACGGCAGTGCCAAGGGCGGTTTCGTGCTCGCCGTGCAGGAGAAGACCGGGCTGCCCATCAAACTCATCGGCCAAGGCGAGGCCATTGGCGACCTCACAGGATTCACGCCGCACGTCTTCGCGCAGAAGCTCGTCGGCTGAGAAGGAGAACGACATGGCGATCGAACACGACTACTTCGGACTCATCGGCGACTACTGGGCCGAGCGAAAGGAATACGGCGACCAAGATGTCGAGGTCGTGCTCGATGCCGACGCCGACGAGGTCTCCACCCCGTCGCTCGACGCGGCGGCAACGATGGTCGGCGAGCTCGAGCTCATCGACGATGAGATCCGCGGCGTCTTCGTCGGCCAGCTCGATTCGGGCAGCAGCGTCGTCTCGCAGTTCCTCGTCGCGGTGCTCGATGGTGACGATGCAGAGGCCGCGAGCGAGGCGATCACTCGCGACTCGGGCGACCGGCACATCGATGCGCTCCGCTCACTGAGCCTCGTGCGCGTCGACTTGAGGCCTGACGCCGACGGCGACGGCGAGACGTTCGCCGAGTTCGAATACGGGCTCGCACCCGAAGACATCGACACGCGGCTCGTCGCGTCCATCGACATCGGCCGCGACGTCGTCGACCTCCGCTTCGACGCCTGAGCACTCCGCACGGAGCCGGGCAGGGCCTTCCGATCGTTGAGGGGATCGGGCGTGGAATGTGCCCGAAGTCGTATCGATTCGTGCTCGAGTTCGGGGTACCGTCCAGAGGTGCGCGATCCCGCGCGTCACGTGCAGCCGATCGAGTGAGCCGCCGAGGCGCTCTGAGAGCGCTGCATCTCGAAGGCCGATGCAGGAGAACGGCAAGTGGGGAACCGATATGCGCAGTGAAGGGTCCGCGGTGGCCGGCGCGGTGGTCGGCGAGCTGCACGCGCGGCTGGTGCAGCGCGGCAGTGCGTTGGCGACCGCCGAAGCGCTCGACGGTGGATTGGAGATCCAGGCCCGGTCCATCCTCGCCGAGACCATCTCGCAATTGGGCGGTGATACCTTCGATTCGCGACTCGTCGAGGTCGAATATGGCGACCCCGAGATGCTGATGGCGCACGGGCAGCGTGCCGCAGCGATGGACATCGATCCATCGGAACCGCTGATGGCGGCGGAGGTGCTGTTCGACGTGGCGTTGCCGATCGTTGCCGATGCGGTCGCCGAGGCAGGGGATCGACGGCGGGATCTTGACGTCGCACGGGCGTTGCATCATGCGATCTGGCGGCGATTCCCGCCCGGCGCCTTGGCCTATGTGGCGGTGCTCCGGGATCAGCTCCGGTCGTCCGACCGTGAGGTGCGGCTGGGGCTCGCACGTGAGCTGCACGATCGGATCGCGCACGGCATCGCTGCCAGCGTGCAGCGGTTGGAGGCGGCCCAGATTCGTCGACCGGATGAGGAGGTCGCCAGGGCGATCGCGATTCTGCGTGATTCGCTCCGCGATACGCAAGACATCGCCGTTGACCTCAGGGCACAGGTCGGGGACAGCGAACTGGCAGAAGCCCTCGAGGAGTACGCCTACGCGACGGGTGGACGAGACACGCTCCCCGTCCATGTCGTGCAGGTCGGGGCGGTGAGGCCCTTGAGCGACCTCGCCCGGGAGGAGCTGTTCACGATCGTCACCGAAGCGACCAGGAACGCACGCACCCATGCACGGCACCCGACCGCGGTGGAAGTGCGGCTGGAGTGGTCGCTGACCGAGTTGCAGGTCACAGTCACCGACGACGGACAGGGCTACGACGACGCCGAGCGAGGTCTGACCTCGCTCGGGCTGCGAGGCATTGCGGAGCGAGCCGGGGTGATCCGAGCAACCGTTGAGTTCCTCAGGACCCCTGGTGCCGTCGGTATCCGGGTGACGCTGCCGTTCATCGGCGGGCCATGACATGACGATCGCGACATCCGTCACCGTCGTCATCGCGGACGACCACGAGCTCTTCAGGGACGGTCTGCGGGCAATGCTCATCGCCTCCGGGCGGGTGCGGGTGGTCGGCGAGGCCGCGACGCACGACGAGGCGTACGAGCAGGCGATCGCGACGAGACCAGATGTACTGCTGCTCGATGTCGAAATGCCTGGGATTCCAATATTGTCGACGATCAGCCGGGTCCGAGCTGAGGCCCCGAGCACGCGGATCCTCGTCGTCACGATGCACCGCGACCGGATTCTCGCGAATCACCTGCTGGCGGCCGGCGCCGCCGGGTTCGTGTCGAAGTCGGCTCCGGCGAGCGAGCTCGTCGAAGCGATCCATTCAGCGATCGAGGCGCACGACGGTCGTGGCCGACCGGAGCTCGTCGCATCGATCCTGTCGCTGCGCGAGAAGGAGGTGATGGCGTTGATCGCCGAGGGTCTGTCCAACGATGAGATCGGTCGGGCGCTGTCGATCTCGGTCGGCACAGTCAAACGCCACAACACCAACATCTTCGCCAAGCTCGGAGCGACGTCTCGCACCGGCGCCGTGCGGAACGCGACACGGCTCGGCGAGATCGAAGCGCCGCGCGCATGAGCGAGCGGCCTGGAGGGGTCGCGCGCGGAGGGCCACCGGGGCGTGTTCGCGGCGGAATCCGCCAGCACAGCAGTGAGACGCACGAGAATGCCCCGAAGGTCGTATCGCCACCCACACCGGCTGCGACATACGTTGCCTGTACTCCCTTCTGGCACTTGATCTGAGATGAGGCGACGTGAACCATCACGACCCCCGAGTTCCCGACGAGGATCGGCCGCGCGTGGACCCGGCCGACATCTCTGTGCCGCTCACGTCGATCGACATCACCGCGTACCTGCCATCGGCGGAAAGCGAACCGACCGCGTGAGCGTGGCGAGCGAGGCAGAACTTGACGGATGGAGGCATCCCGTCTGGGCGAGTGTTGCGACGCTCGTACTCTCGGTGCTCGCGTTACCGGCCTTCGGGCTCGCCGCCTTCATGTTGAGCACCAGCCTGAGGAACTACGATTCGAGCGGCCAGAGCGGGCCGTTCCGTTCCTGCGGTCCAGAATCCACCGAGTGCACCGGCGGGAACCCACTGGGCGCGCTGCTCTCGGGACTCGTGATCGCGGCCCTGCTGGTGGGAATCGCCTTCGCCGGTCAGGCGATCGGTCGCCACTCGTCCAAGTCGTTCGGTCGCATCGCGATGGGCGGACTGGGTGCCGTGACCGTCGTGGTCGCATTCATCGTCACCTGGACGATCGTGGTCAGCCCGGTCGGCCCGGTCGGCCCGGTCGGGTGACAACGAGTCTCTGCTCCAGAGATCTCCTGCATCGGCCGACGACGTTCACGGTCATCGCGACCGCTGTAGCGTTCGCAAGCGCGCGGGCCGAGGCATCCGGCATCGCTTAGAATCGAAGGCACCATGGCTACCTTCGGAAACCTGTCTGACCGCCTCGCCGAGACCTTCAAGAGTCTCCGCACCAAGGGCAAGCTTTCGGCGTCCGACGTCGACGGCACCGTTCGTGAGATCCGTCGCGCGCTGCTCGACGCCGACGTCGCCCTCGACGTCGTCAAGCAGTTCACCGCGCACGTGCGCGAGCGCGCGCTGGGCGACGAGGTCAACAAGGCGCTGAACCCGGCGCAGCAGGTCGTGCAGATCGTCAACGACGAGCTCATCGCGATCCTCGGCGGCGAGCAGCGGCGCCTGCAGTTCGCGAAGAACCCGCCGACGGTCATCATGCTGGCCGGCCTCCAGGGCGCCGGTAAGACGACGCTCGCCGGCAAGCTCGCGAAGTGGCTCGTGAAAGACGGGCACACCCCGCTCCTCGTCGCGGCCGACCTCCAGCGCCCGAACGCCGTGAACCAGCTGCAGGTCGTCGGTGCGCAGGCCGGTGTGCCGGTCTACGCCCCCGAGCCGGGCAACGGCACCGGCGACCCGGTCAAGGTCGCGAGAGACGCCGTGAAGCAAGCCGAGCGAGCCCAGCACGACGTCGTCATCATCGACACCGCCGGCCGGCTCGGCGTCGACGCCGAGCTCATGAAGCAGGCGTCGAACATCCGCAACGCGACAAACCCCGACGAGGTGCTCTTCGTCATCGACGCCATGATCGGCCAAGACGCGGTCACGACCGCGAAGGCCTTCCAAGACGGCGTCGACTTCACGGGCGTCGTGCTCACCAAGCTCGACGGCGACGCGCGAGGCGGCGCGGCGCTCAGCGTGGCATCCATCACCGGTCGCCCCATCATCTTCGCCTCCACGGGTGAAGGGCTCGACGACTTCGAGCCCTTCCACCCCGACCGCATGGCGAGCCGCATCCTCGACCTCGGTGACATCCTCACCCTCATCGAGCAGGCGCAGTCGGCCTTCGACGAAGACGAGGCGATGAAGGTCGCCGAGAAGTTCGCGACCGACCAGTTCACCCTCAACGACTTCCTCGGGCAGATGCAGCAGTTGCGCGGTGCCGGTTCGATCAAGAAGATGCTCGGCATGCTGCCGGGTGCGGGCGGCATGAAGCAGCAGCTCGAGAACTTCGACGAGCGCGAGATCGTGCGCACCGAGGCGATCATCCAGTCGATGACGCCCGCCGAGCGCGAGAACACGAAGCTTCTGAACGGATCGCGGCGGGTCCGCATCGCGAAGGGCTCCGGCATGACCGTCACCGACGTGAATCAACTCGTCTCCCGCTTCGAACAGGCGGCGAAGATGATGAAGACGGTGGCTCGTGGCGGAATGCCGCAGATCCCCGGCATGGGGCCGATCCCCGGTGGCGGCGGCCACGGCGGCGGCAAGCGACAGGCGGGCAAGGGCAAGAAGTCCACTTCGTCGCGCTCGGGCAACCCGGCCAAGCGCGCCGCAGAGAACGCGGCGATCGCGTCAGGGGCGACGCCGAGCGAGTCGACCGCACCTGCGGGCTCGGGCTTCGGCCTGGGCGGTGGCGGGGCGAAGGCCGCACCGAGCGAGGAAGAGCTCGCGGCCCTGCAGAAGATGCTGCGCCGCTAGCGTCGGCTCGCCCGTCAGATCCTGGATGGGGCTGGTCGATCTCGTCCTCCGCCGATTCCTTCCGGGTGTCCTATCCGAACCGACGTGGGGCGAGACCCGTCGCCGTCGAGCGGGTGCTGTCCGACGATGGGCCGGCCGCACCGGTAGGTCCCATGCCCGGCGGCGAGATCCAAGGAGGGCCATGGTCCAGGAGAAGCTCTTCCCCGAGCGGCAGCGCTGCAGGAAGTGCGCGCAGAAGCTCGGCGGACCCGGGGTTCCGGTCTACCAGGGGCTGTACTGCACGCCTCGGTGCGCAGGAATGGCAGAGCTGGTGCTCGATGCTGCGAACGCGCCCCGCGAGTGCAAGACCGAGCGGGGCGGACGGTGGGAGTTCAAGCGCCGGTATCGGAGCGAGATCGAGATTCCGGGCAAGCTCCGTGAGGACCCGTCGACGAGTTGGTACACCTGCCAGCACTGCGGCCACCTCCACATCGGCCACAGTCGCATCGACCTCGCGACCGAGACGCATCGCGTCCTCGGCGACCGGGCGGCGCTCGCGGACTTCCTCGTCAAGAGCCGCGGTGATGCGACGCACAAGCAGGTCGCCGAGGTCGCGAAGATCCGTCCGATCCGGCTCAAGGAGCTCGAGGATCCGAACTCCGAGAAGGTCGATCTGAGCGCTTTCTTCGCAGTGCTCGCGGTCTACCGGATCAAGCTCGCAGCCGTGCTCCGCGAGGATCGGTCGAGGCGCCCACTCCGCTGATGGCTGCTTGCTGCTACTCTCCGGGTTCCTACCGAGCGTCGTGACGCACCGTTCCCGAGAGCTCTTCGAGGGCTGGCCCGTCGACGACCGTCGCGCCGGTCGCGACCGAGAGCGGGTCGGTCGAGAGCCACTGCGCGACCGATTCCGGGTCGAGCGGATGCCGCGACGCCACGATGATCGTGTTGCCGGGCGCCACCCGCCTGAGCACGGCCTCGGAGCCGATCACGAGCACGTCGGGCAGGAGTTCGAGCACCGCGGCGAGGGTGTCGCCCGTCACCTGCGGCTCGGCGCCGTTCAGGCAGTTGACGATGAGCACGCCGCCCGGCGACAGGAGCGAGACGAGCTCGGTGAAGAACTCGATCGTCGTGACGTGGCGCGGCACGGCGCCGCCCGAGAAGACGTCGACGAGCACGAGGTCCCACTGGTCGTCGCCGTCGCCCGTGAGCCGCTGCACCTCGGCACGGGCATCGCCGATCGCGAGTTCGATCGGTGCGTCGGGGGGCAGCGGCACGTGCTGCGTGACGAACTCGAGCAGCTCGGGATACAGCTCGACGACGCGCTGACGGCTCGACGGGTGCAGGGCGTGCACGTAGCGGGGGAGCGTGAGGGCTCCCGCGCCGAGGTGCAGCACCGGCGGCGACTCGCCCGGAAGCGTCGCGAGCACGGCGGCGATGCGGCGCACGTACGGAAGCTGCAGGTCACGGGGGTCGTCGGGGTTCACGTGCGATTGCGTGACGTCGTCGATGACGAGCGAGTAGCCGCCGTTCGAGCCGCGGTCGGGCTGGAGCTCGGCCCTGAACGCGGCGGTCTCGAGTGTCGGCGACGTGTCCATCCCTCGACCCTAGGCGATCCGGTCGCGCGGACCCGCGGGTCGCTCACCGAGCGGTCAGTGAACGGTTCAGCGACCGCGATACAGTGATTCGGCGGCAAACGCGCGAGACGACTTGGAGCACTGAAGATGACGATCGGCACCCCCGACTACCGCGACAGCGGCCTCGAATTCGGTGATGACTTCCTCTTCGGTTCGGCCACGGCCTCGTACCAGATCGAGGGTGCGGTGCACGAAGACGGTCGCGGCCCGTCGATCTGGGACACCTTCAGCCACACCCCGGGCAAGGTGTGGAACGGCGACACCGGCGACACCGCGTGCGATCACTACCACCGCCTCGACGAAGACCTCGACCTCATGGCCCGGCTTGGTCTCGAGGCGTACCGGTTCTCGATCGCCTGGCCGCGCATCCAGCCGACCGGGCGGGGCGCAGCCAACGAGGCCGGGCTCGCGTTCTACGAGCGTCTCGTCGACGGGCTCATCGCCCGCGGCATCCGGCCCATTGCGACGCTCTACCACTGGGATCTGCCGCAGGCGCTCGAAGACGAGGGCGGCTGGACGAACCGCGAGACGGCGTTCGCCTTCGCCGACTACGCGCGCCTCGTCGGCGAGCGGCTCGGCGACCGCGTCGCAGTGTGGACGACGCTCAACGAGCCGTGGTGCAGCGCGTACCTCGGCTACGGCTCCGGCGCTCACGCCCCAGGGCTCATGGACGGCGCGAAGGCGCTCGCCGCGGTGCACCACCTGAATCTCGCGCACGGGTTTGCGGTCGCCGCCCTGCGCGAGGTCGTGACCAACGACCCGGGCTACTCGATCACCCTGAATCTGCACGTGATCAGACCCTCTGGCGAGGGCGGTGCCGAAGCGGCTCGGCGCATCGACGGGCTCGCGAACCGCGTCTTCCTCGGGCCGCTGCTCGGCGATGGCTACCCGGGCGACGTGATCGCCGATACGGCGGCCGTCACCGACTGGTCGTTCCTGCTGCCGGGCGACACCGAGCTGATCGCCCAGCCGATCGACCTGCTCGGCGTGAACTACTACTCGACCGTGACCGTCGACATGTGGGACGGCGTCTCGCCACGCTCCAACGCCGACGGCCACAAAGACATGGGCGGCACGCCGTGGCCGGGTTCCGAGCATGTCGAGTTCCTCGAGCAGCCGGGGCCGTACACGGCGATGGGGTGGAACATCGACCCCTCGGGCCTCGAAGACCTGCTCGTCTCGCTGAGCGAGCGCTACCCCGATCTCCCGCTCATGGTCACCGAGAACGGGGCAGCGTTCGACGACGTGCTCGTGCAGGAGCCCGACGGCCCCGCCGTGCACGACGTCGACCGCATCGACTACTTGCGCCGCCACTTCACGGCCGCGCACCGGGCGATCGAGCGCGGCGTCGACCTGCGCGGCTATCAGGTGTGGTCGCTCATGGACAACTTCGAATGGGGCTACGGCTACTCCAAGCGCTTCGGCATCGTGCGGGTCGACTACGACTCGTTCGAGCGCCTGCTGAAAGACAGCGCGCACTGGTATGCGGAGCTGATCCGCACGAGGCGCATCCCCGGGTAGCGGGCGGTGGGTCGCGCAACCGGCAGGTTCAGGGCCCAGCGGATGCCGCAGGCAGCCCGCTCTCGATGCCGTCGCGCAATTCGCGGGCGAGGTGTGCCACCACAGCCCTGAGGTCGCCGCCGGCGGCCTCGGCGACACGCAGCTGGCGGGCGTAGCTCGCTCCTGAGTCGAGCATGCCGCGCACACCCTGCAGCTCGACAGAGCAGCCGAGGCGCTCCGCGATCGGCACGAGCGTCGTGATGAGTGCACGAAGGTCGTCGGCGACGGGGCGCTCGGTGCCCGCGACATCCGTGATCACCTCGGCCGCGAGCCCGTATCGCGCCGCCCGCCACTTGTTCTCGCGCACGTACCAGGGCTGCAGCACCGTCAGTGTGCCGCCCTCGTCGAGCGTCGTGCTCATCCACTCGACGAGGCACTGCACGAGCGCACCGATCGCGGCGATCTCGGCTGCCGTCGAGAGGCCGTCGCAAACCCGCACCTCGACCGTGCCCCATTTCGGCGAGGGGCGGATGTCCCAGCGCACCTCGCTGTGATCCTCGATGACGCCCGTGCGAACGAGGTCGTCGACGTAGCGCTCGTAAGCCGGCCAATCGGCGAGGGGATAGGGGAGTCCTGCCGTCGGCAACTGCTGGAACATGAGGGCACGGTTCGAGGCGTACCCGGTATCGACGCCGGCCCAGAACGGGCTCGACGCCGAGAGCGCCTGCAGGTGGGGGAGGTAGGCGAGCAGGCCGTCGAGGATCGGCAGCGCCTTGTCGCGCTCCTCGATGCCGACGTGCACGTGCACGCCCCAGATCATCATGTTGCGGCCCCACCAACGGGTGCGTTCGATGAGCTTGTGGTACCTCGGCTTGTCGGTGAGGTGCTGGTCGTACCACTGGCTGAACGGATGGGAGCCCGCGCAGACCAGCTCGTAGTCGCCGAGGCCGTCGATGACGCCGCGCACCTCGTCGAGCTGGGTCTCGAGGTCGGCGACGGCGTCGGCGACCCGCGCGTGCGGGCCGCTCACGAGCTCGACGGTGTTCGTGAGGAGCTCCGAGGTGATGAACGGATGTGCCGGGCCCTCGCTCGACGAGTCGAGCACCTCGAGCACCCGGTCGGCGACCGAGGCGAGTTCACCGGTGACCCGATCGACGATCGCGATCTCCCACTCGAGGCCCACGCTCGACCGCGGCGAGTCCGCGAATGCGATGTCCATGTGAGCGCCCCCGTTCCTGCGGCGCGTGCGCCGGCGTGGAGACATCATGACATGATGGCCGCGGTCGGTGAGGTCGCCGCGTCATCCGATGTCGCAGGCGATGGTGCAATCGATGACGCCGACATCCGGGCGATTACCGTTGCGACGTGAGATCTGCAAGAATGGTCAGTCGAGTTCTGTATCGTCCGACCCTCTATCCGACGCGCAGAACCTATTGAGCTTCCGCCGAGTGTGCACCCCACGCTCACGGCTGTCAGTTCGCCAACTCACAACATTTCAGGAGAATTGTGGCTGTCAAGATCCGTCTCAAGCGCCTCGGCAAGATCCGTGCGCCGTACTACCGCATCGTCGTCGCCGACTCGCGCACCAAGCGCGATGGTCGTGTGATCGAGGAGATCGGCAAGTACCACCCCACCCAGAACCCCTCGTTCATCGAGGTCGACTCGGACCGCGCGCAGTACTGGCTCTCCGTCGGCGCCCAGCCGACCGAGCAGGTCGCCGCGATCCTCAAGCTCACGGGCGACTGGGGCAAGTTCAAGGGCGACAAGAATGCCGTCTCGACCGTTCAGGTCGCCGAGCCGAAGGCCGCCTTCGTCGCCGACGAGAAGAAGAAGCCGGTGCTGAAGCCCAAGGCCGACAAGCCCGCGCCGAAGGTCGAAGAGGCTCCCGCCGAAACCGCGACGGACGAGGCGTAAACCTTGCTCCAGTCCGCGCTCGAACACCTCGTCAAAGGGATCGTCGATCACCCTGACGAGGTCAAGGTCGTTTCCGCGTCGAGCGCACGCGGCGAGGTCCTCGAGGTTCATGTGAACCCCGAGGACCTCGGTCGCGTGATCGGTCGCGCCGGCCGCACCGCGAAGGCGCTGCGCACCCTCGTCACCGCGCTCGCCGATGGTCGACGCGTTCGCGTCGACGTCGTCGACACCGACGACTGACGTGGCCGACACCGCAGGCACGCAGCTTCGGGTCGGTCGCCTGCTGAAGGCGCACGGCCTCAAAGGCGCCATCAAGGTCGAGCTCTACACCGACGACCCCGACCGGCGCTTCGTGCCGGGGGCGGAGTTCTCGCTGCAGGTGCCCGACACGTCGCCGTGGCACGGCAAGAACCTTACGCTCCGTGAACTCCGCTGGTACAACGGGCACGCGGTCGGGTTCTTCGACGGCGTCGACGACCGCACCGCAGCCGAGGGCCTCGCCAAGGCGATCCTCTGGGTCACGCACGTCGAAGAAGAGGCGCCCGAAGACGACGCCTGGTACGACCACCAGCTCATCGGCCTCGCGGTGATCCGTGACGGCGAACATGTCGGCGAGGTCGCACATGTCGACCACTTCCCCGCGCAAGACCTGCTCATCGTCAAGACGCCGGGCGGCGAGGTCATGGTGCCGTTCGTGTCCGCGATCGTGCCCGAAGTCGACCTCGCGTCCGGCACACTGACGGTGACGCCGCCTCCCGGACTCTTCGAGGAGGTGGCCGAGGTCGAGGTGGCCGAGGTCGAGGTGGCCGAGGTCGAGGTGGCCGAGACGGCCGAGGTCGCATCCGAGTCGCCGGTCGAAGCTGCCGAAGCGGATGCCGCGGCACCCGCCGAGGCCGACCGCGACGAGTAGTCGGCCGATGCGCGTCGACATCGTCACGATCTTCCCCGAGTTCTTCTCGGTGCTCGATCTGTCACTCCTCGGCAAGGCCCGCCAGTCCGGACTCATCGAGGTGACGGCGCACGACCTCCGCGACGCCACGCACGACCGGCACCGCACGGTGGACGACACCCCCTACGGCGGCGGGGCGGGCATGGTCATGAAGCCCGAGCCATGGGGTGAAGCGCTCGACGGCATCGTGGGCACCGGGACATCCGATGCCCTGCTCATCGTGCCGTCGCCCGCAGGCGAGCCCTTCACCCAGCAGATCGCCCGTGAGCTCGCCGCTGAAGAGCACCTCGTGTTCGCCTGCGGTCGCTACGAGGGCATCGACCAGCGCGTGGTCGACCACTACGAGACGCGTATGCGTGTACGACTCATCAGCCTCGGCGACTACGTGCTGAACGGCGGCGAGGTCGCCGTCATGGCCATGATCGAGGCCGCCGCACGCCTCGTGCCCGGGGTCGTCGGCAACCCCGAGAGCCTCGTCGAAGAGTCCCACGAAGACGGCCTGCTCGAGTATCCGAGCTACACCAAGCCCGCCGCGTGGCGCGGACTCGAGGTGCCGCCGGTGCTGCTTTCGGGCAACCACGGGGCGATCGCCGCGTGGCGCCGTGAGCAGCAGCTGGAGCGCACCCGGCGCGTCCGACCCGAACTGCTCGGCGAGTAGCCGGCCCGCGCCGCACCCAGATCTCGGGGCGTGAGCCGTTCTTCACCTGCCGGAAACACGCGGGTGCGGTGCGCGAAACACGCTCTGCCTAGCGTCGAACCGGCGGGTGAGACCGGATTCCGCCGGAAAGCGCGGGTCTGCAGATGGTCGGGTCCAGAGGTGCCGGCACCTCGGCGGAAGACATCGTGGCGCATCCGCTCCGCCTCGTCGCAGTCACGCACGGAGCGCCGTCGAGCGCGAACCGCGAGGCGGTGATCCGCCTCGTCGACGGTGTGGCTTCGGCCCGGCCCGACCTCGACGTGACGATCAGCTTCGTCGATGCGAGTCGGTCGGAGGTTACGGCCGCACTCGCTTCGGATGCCGAAGAGGATGCGATCATCGTGCCGCTCGTGCTCTCCGCCGGGTTCCACGTGCGCACCGGTCTCTCGCTCGGGCTGGAACATCTCGGCGGAGGCGCACGCCTGGCAGCGGAGCTCGGACCCGACGATCGGATCGTCGACGTGCTCGCGACGCGGCTCGACCCGCTGCTGGCCGAAGGCGATGCGGTACTGCTCGCCGCGGCCGGATCCAACGATCCGCGGGCCGTGAGGGAGTGCTTCGAGACCGCCCGTCGGCTCGGGCAACGCCTCGGCCGATCGGTGACGGTCGGATTCATCGCCGCTGGGATCCCGCGCCTGCCCGACGCGATCGAGATGGTGCGCGAGGTGCATCCCGGAGCGCGGGTCGTCGTCGGCACGTACCTTCTTGCGCCCGGAGCGTTCTACGACGCAGCGGCCGCGGCCGGCGCGGATGCCATCGCCGAGCCGCTGCTGCTTCCCGACGAAGCCGCGCCCGGTACCCTCGTCGAACTCGTGCTCGAGCGATACGGCGATGTCGACGTGGCTCGCCTGGAGCGGTCGTGACGGCCGTGACGCGTGCATCGGCCGTGACGAGTGCTGTACCGGTCGTCGCGCACGATGCGATCGTGCTTGCGGGTGGCCGCGGCTCGCGGCTCGGCGGCGTCGACAAGACGACGCTCACGATCGACGGGGTGAGCCTCGCCTCGCTCACGATTCGGGCTGCGGCTGGCGCCCGCGCGGTCGCCTATGTCTCGCATGCGGCCGCTCCGCGATGGGTCGACGCAGATCGGCGCATCCGGGTCGCCGCCGAAGAGCCGCGCTGGAGCGGTCCGGTCGCGGCGATCGCCGCCGGTCTCGATGGCCTCGCCGACGACCCGCAGCCGTTCACCGTCGTGCTCGCCGGTGATCTTGTCAATGCGGCGCCGGCCGTCGCCGCGCTGCTCGCCCGAGTGACGGACGCCCACGACGGCCTCGTCGGGGTCGACCCCGACGGCGTCAACCAACCACTGCTCGCCGTCTACCGCACATCCTCGCTCACGAGCGCCGTCAATGCCGCGATCGAGGCTGCGCGACGTGAGCCGCGCGGACGAGGGGCGTCGATGCGCGCGGTACTCGAACGGCTCGACGTGCGCGGGCTGGCGCTTCGCCGGACCTGGTGCGCCGACGTCGACACCCCGGCCGATGCCGCCCGACACGGCATCGTGTTGCCGATCGGGGAGGTGCGCCGTGTCCGCGTCGCGTGACGTCGAGAGTTGGTCTCGCGAGCTCGCTGCAGCGCTCGGTCTTGATTTCGAGCCCGACGTGGCCGCAGTGCTCGACCTGGCACGCATCGCCGCGCATGGCGTCGCGCGCCCGGCGGCTCCGTTGACGACCTTCATCGCGGGGTACGCGGTCGCTCGAGGCATCCCGCTCGCTGACATCGTCGCCGACGTCGAACGCCGCCTCGCCGGGGACGACGGGTGAGCGCAACCCGCTGGGACGAAGCGCGCCGTGTCGCCTGGATGGCCGGTGCCGCCCGGCCGCTCGCTGTCGAGGCGGTTCGCGTCGAACATGCCGACGGACGCCGGCTCGCCGCGGCGGTGCACGCCCTCGTCGACCTGCCGACCGCCGATGTCAGCGCGATGGACGGCTGGGCGGTGGCGGGCAACGGGCCGTGGCGGCTCGACGGCTCCGTCACGATGGGCGCGCCGCCGACTGAGCTCTTGCGTGCCGGCACCGCGCGAGTCATCACGACGGGGGCAGCCGTGCCCCCTGGAACGCTCGGCGTGCTGCGGGCCGAACACGGCGTGCCGCTCCCCGGCGATCCCGAGCTGCTGCGAACCGTCTCGCAACGACCGCTCGACGAGGGCCGGGACATCCGCCGGCGCGGCGAAGAATTGCGCAGGGGGGATCCCCTCGTCCGCGCGGGCGTGCGCCTGACGCCGCCGAAGCTGGCCCTCGCTGCGGCGGCGGGCCACGACACCCTCGAGGTGCTCGCGAAGCCGCGGGTCGACCTCGTCGTGACCGGCGACGAAGTGACGTCGGCCGGACTCCCGGCACCCGGAACCGTCCGCGACGCGTTCGGGCCGTCGTTGCCGGCGCTGTTCGATCGATTGGGGGCGGATGCTGCGACGCGACGCATCCCCGATCAGCTCGGGCCATTCGTCGAAGTGCTCGCCGACGGTCGTCCCGATGTCTTCGTCACGACCGGCGGCACGGCCGGAGGCCGCGGCGACCTCCTGCGGCGCGCGATCGTCGCGGAGGGCGGCACCGTCGAGTTCGCCGGCGTCGCGATGCGCCCGGGTCATCCGGTGCTGTTCGCCCGTACGAGCGCGGGGGTGCCGGTGCTCGGCCTGCCGGGCAATCCGCTCGCGGCATTCACCTGCCTGCTCAGCTTCTTCCCGCCCTGGCTCGATGGGGCGTCGGGCCGCCCCCTGGCCGCGCTCGAGGAGGTCGCGGCTCCCGTGTCCCCGCGTCGCACCCGGGAGCGCCTGCTGACACCGTTCGAGTGGCACGACGGCGTGCCGGAGCCGAGCCGCTGGCGTGGTTCGGCGATGCTGCGAGGACTCGCCGGCGCCGATGGCCTGCTCGTCTCCCCGATCGGCGAGGGCGCCGCACGGGTACTGCGGTTCCCGTGGTGAGGCACCTCACGTGGTGAGAGTCGGCGTCCCGTCGGCCTCAGCGGCCCGGGCGAGGATCTCGGCGATCCGCCCCTTGCAGCCGCCGCAGCCGGTGCCGGCGCGAGTGTCTCGCCCCACACCCTCGACGGTCGTGATCCCGCACGCGGCCGACTCCTCGATGCGCCCGACGGTCACCCCGTTGCACCAGCACACGGTCGAGCCCGGGGCGAATGCGTCGGCGTCGGCGCTCGGGTCGTAGTCGGGCCCATCGAAACGCAGCAGTAACGACCGGTCGGCCGGCAGTTCACCGCGTCGCTCGAACAGCAGCGTGAGTTCAGCAGCGGTGCGCGGCATCCCGACGCTGACGAACCCGGTCAACGCGCCGTCTTCGGTCACCATCTTGACGTACCGGAGGTGCTCGGGGTCGGCCCACTGCGACACCCGTCGCCGGGGGTGCACGGCGTCGTCGTCCCACGGATCGGCGGCGATCTCGCCGACCGCCACGACATCGATGTGCTCGGCCTTCAGCATCACGATGGCGTCGCGTTCGGCGGGGGCCGCGGCATCCGTCACCGCACCTTCGGCCTCGGTCGTGAACGCGGCGGCCAGCCACGACGCCTGACGCCAGCCCGGCCCGACGAGACCAGAAGGGGCGCCCGGCAGCACTCGCTGGCCCGCGAGCTCGTCGGTGCGCTCGACGACCTGGGCGCAGTCGCCGATGGCGTAGACCTGCGGGTCCGTCCAGCTCGCGAGACCCGGGTGCACGACGACGCCGACGGCCGTGCGGAGACCCGCGAGCGTCGCGAGCTCGTTGCGCGGGCTCACCCCGCACGAGAGCACGAGCAGGTCGCCCCGCAGTTGCTTGCCGTCGGCTGTGACGAGCATGTCGAACCGGCGCGTGCCGTCGGCGTCGGTGCGGAACGCGACGGCCTCGGCCCGGCTGTGTGCGATGACCGTGATGCCCGTGCGGCGCAGGGCGGCTCGCAGCACCTGCCCGCCGCCGCGATCGAGATTGCGCGGCATCGGGTGCGGGCCGTGGTGCACGACGCACACCTGGGCGCCTGCATGGGCGGCGGCGAGTGCGAGCTCGAGCCCCAGCACGCCGGCGCCGAGCACGACGATGCGCTTGCGATCGCGAACCGCCCCGTGCACGCGTTCGGCGTCGGCGAGATCGCGGAGCGCGGTGATGCCCTCGGGCAGCTCATCGTCTCTGGCGACGAGCTGCTGCGAGTACTTCTCGAGCGAGGCGAGGTCGCGGCGATTCCGCTCCACGCCGTCGAGGGTCGGCACGTTCGCTCGGGAGCCGGTCGCGAGCACGAGCCGGTCGTACCCGAGTTCCTCGCCGGTGCTGAGGTGCACGAGTCGGGCCGCACGGTCGATCGAGGTCGCCGCGACGCCGAGGAGCACTCGCGCACCCGCAGCTTCTGCAGCCGCGCGGTCACCGACGATCATCGAGTCGAGCTCGGTGTTGCCGACCGCATATTCGGCGACGAGCACGCGGTTGTACGCCTCGACGTCTTCACCGGCGATGACGGTCAGCTCGACCGACCCACTCTGCACGGCGGGCAGCAGTTCTTCGACGAAGCGGGCGCCGACCGGTCCGTAGCCGACGAGGACGACCCTGAGCACGTTCATGCGCGCGTTCGGGTCGGCGTTCATGCGAGGGCCCCGGCCTCGACGAGGCGTTCGACGCGCACGATGTTGGTCTTGAACTCGGGCATCGACGAGATGGGGTCGACGGCGCCTCCGGTCAGCAGGTTGGCCGCCTGTTCGTCGCCGTAGTGGAACGGCAGGAACACCGCATCGGGACGGATGTCGGCGGTCAGCCGCGCCCGGCAACGCACCCGGCCCCGCGCGTTCGAGACTTCGACGACATCGCCGTCGGCGACCCCCAGACGATCGGCGGTCGACGGATGCATCGAGGCGAGCGCCTCGGGTTGCGCCTCGTCGAGCTCGGGCACTCGACGAGTCTGCGCGCCGCTCTGGTAGTGCTCGAGGAGCCGGCCCGTGACGAGCGTCAGCTCGCCTGGCTGCGGGTTCGGATGCGCGGACTCCCGCACCGACACGGCCACGAGTCGCGCGAGCCCGTCGGGGTGGGCGAATCGTTCGGCGAAGAGTCTCGGTGTGCCCTCGCTTCCACGCGGGTACGGCCAGAACGCGGCCTCGCCACGGTCGAGCAGGGCGTAGTCGATGCCCGAATAGTCGGCGATGCCGCCTTCGGAGGCGAGCCGCAACTCCTCGAAGACGAGCTCGGGGTCGGTGTCGAACGTCGCGGTGCACTCGAGTCGCCGGGCGAGTTCGGCGAGGATCCAGAGCTCGTCGCGCACGCCGTCGGGCGGGGTGATCGCGCGGCGGCGACGGAGGACGCGGCCCTCGAGCGACGTCATCGTGCCCTCCTCCTCGGCCCATTGCGTGACCGGCAGCACGACGTCGGCGAGTGCCGCCGTCTCGGAGAGGAAGAAGTCGCACACGACGAGCAGGTCGAGCGCGGCCAGTCGCTCGCGCACCGCAGTGACGTTCGGCGAGGAGACGACGAGGTTCGATCCGTGCACGAGCAGTGCGCGCACGCCACCCGGTTCGCCGAGCGACTGGAGCAGTTCGACGGCGGGGATGCCCGGACCGGGGATCTCGGACAGCGAGACACCCCACACGCGGGCGACGTACGCTCGAGCATCGGGATCGGTGATCTTGCGATAGCCGGGCAGTTGGTCGCACTTCTGGCCGTGCTCACGGCCGCCCTGGCCATTGCCCTGCCCGGTGAGGGTGCCGTAGCCGCTGCCGGGCCGCCCGGGCAGTCCCAGCAGCAGGGCGAGGTTGATCGCCGCGGTGGCGGTGTCGGTGCCGTCGACGTGCTGTTCGACGCCGCGGCCCGTGAGGATGTAGGTGTTGCCGCCCGAGGCGAGCCGGCGGGCGAGGCGGCGCAGGGTGAGGGCGGCGACGCCCGTGACCGACGCCACGCGTTCCGGCCACCAGGCTGCGACGCTGCGCCGGACCGACTCGAATCCGACGGTTCGCGCCGCGATGTAGTCGAGATCGACGAGCCGCTCGGCGATCACGATGTGGATGAGCCCGAGGAGCAGCGCGAGGTCGGTGCCGGGCATCGGCTGCACGTGCAGGCCGCGGCCTTCCTCGGTGAGCCGGGCGGTCGCGGTACGCCGCGGGTCGACGACGACGAGCCCGCCCGCGGCCTGCGCGCCCGTCAGATGACCGATGAACGGCGGCATCGTCTCGGCGACATTCGTGCCGAGCAGGAGGACCGTTGCCGCCTCGTCGAGATCCTCCAGCGGGAACGGGAGGCCGCGATCGAGGCCGAAGGCGCGGTTGCCGGCAGCCGCGGCCGACGACATGCAGTACCGCCCGTTGTAGTCGATTCGGCTGGTGCCGAGCGCGAGCCTCGCGAACTTGCCCAGCAGGTACGCCTTCTCGTTCGTGAGGCCCCCGCCGCCGAACACGCCGACGGCGTCGGCGCCCTGGGTCGAACGGATGCCGCGCAGCGACGTCGCCACGTGATCGAGCGCTTCCTGCCAACTCACCTCGTGCAACGCCCCGTCGGCGCCCCGCAGCAGCGGAGCGCCGAGGCGTGACGGCGCGCGGAGGAGCTCCGCAGACGTCCAGCCCTTCTTGCAGAGCCCGCCGCGATTCGTCGGGAAGTCACGTTTGGTGACGGCCACCGGTGTGGCCGCGGCATCCGGAGCCGGTATCGGGGTGAGGGTCATCGCGCACTGCAGAGCGCAGTACGGGCAATGCGTGGCGGCGGAGCGACTCATCTGGTCTCGATTCAGATCTTGTGTTCGCCGAGACGGCCCGAGCGCACGTCGACGGCATCGGTGAGCATGATTCAGATCTTGTGTTCGCCGAGACGGCCCGAGCGCACGTCGACGGCATCGGTGAGCATGATTCAGATCTTGTGTTCGCCGAGGCGGCCCGAGCGCACGTACACGACGTAGGTGAGCACGAGGAGGGCGGCGTAACCGCCGACGAAGCCGAGGAATGCGCCCGCGTACCCGCCGGTCGACTGGAACGACAGGTTCAGCACTTGCGGGATGAGGAACCCGCCGTACGCGCCGATCGCCGAGATCAGGCCGAGCGCCGCGGCCGACTTGCGCTGCGTCGAGACGTCGCCGGCCTCGGTTCCGGCACGCACGGCGAAGACGACCGGGACCATGCGGTAGGTCGAACCGTTGCCGATGCCCGCCGCCGCGAACAGCAGCAGGAACAGGCCGAGGAACAGCCAGAAGTTGCCGAGCGGCAGGGTGAACAGCACCCCGAGGGTGATCGCGCCCATCGCGGCGAAGGCGAGCATCGTGATGCGCGCCCCACCGAAGCGGTCGGACAGTCGGCCTCCGTACGGGCGGGCGAGCGAACCCACGAGCGCTCCGAGGAACGCGAGCGAGATCGAGGCGCCGCCGATCGCGATGGCGGAGAACTCGGGGAACTGATCGGCGATGAGCTTCGGGAAGACGCTCGCGAACCCGATGAACGAGCCGAACGTGCCGATGTAGAGCAGCGACAGCACCCAGAGGTGCGGCTCGCGCAGCGCGGCGGCGGAGCCCGCGAAGTCGGCCTTCGCGCTCGAGATGTTGTCCATGTAGCGGAACGCGCCGAACATCGCGAGCAGGATGAACGGAACCCAGATCCAGCCGGCGAGCGGGAGGTTCAACGTGGCGCCGGCCCCGATCGTGATGACGATCGGCACGACGAACTGCGCGACGGATGCCCCGAGGTTGCCGCCGGCGGCATTGAGGCCCAATGCCCAGCCCTTCTCCCGCTGCGGGTAGAAGAACGTGATGTTCGACATGGAGCTGGCGAAGTTGCCGCCGCCGAAGCCCGCGAGCGCCGCGGCGAAGAGCAGCACGCCGAACGGCGTCTCGGGGTTCGAGACGCACACTGCGAGCGTGATCGCAGGGATGAGCAGCAGGCCGGCCGAGATGATCGTCCAGTTGCGGCCGCCGAACTTCGGCACGAGGAAGGAGTACGGGATGCGGAGCGTCGCGCCCACGAGGCTCGGGATCGAGATGAGCCAGAAGACCTCGCCGGTGTCGAGGTCGAAGCCCGCGGCCGGGAGGGTCACGGCGACGATCGACCAGAGCTGCCAGACGATGAAGCCGAGGAATTCGGCGAAGATCGACCACTTCAAATTGCGCCGGGCGATCGCCCGGCCCTCGGTCTCCCACTGGTCGTCGTCTTCGGGGTTCCAGTTTTCGATCCATCGGCCGGGCCTCGTGGTGAGCGGCGGCGCGGCCGAAGTCTCGGTGCCGGCGGGTGCTGCGACGTGCGGGGGAGCGGCGCTCACGGTATCGGTCATCGGTGCCTCCGGGGTGTCGATCACGGGGTCGAGCTGGTCCACCCGACGCTATTCGCGACGTGTTTCCGCGGAACGTGCCGGTCGTAAACCCTGCGTCTCCACCTGCTCACCCGCCGCGGCAGCGCGTGTGAGGTCGCATCAGACATCGATCCGGTACCCGCGCTTGACGACGGTCGCGATGAGACCGGGGACGCCGATCGTCTGGCGCAACCGGCTGAGCGCGACCTCGAGGGCGTGCTCGTCGTTCGTTCCGGGCAGCCCCGCCGCGAGGCGTTCGCGGCCGACGACGGAACCGCGCGCGAGCACGAGCGCGCGAAGGATCATGAGAGCGACGGGGGCGAGCGCGACGCGACGCGCATCGACGTCGACGACGGCGCCTCGAAGTTCGAGCGGGCCGTGCCGGGTATCGAGGCGCAGCACGCGCGTCGATTCGAGGTGCTCGCAGACGAGCCGGATGAGCGCGCCCATGCGGAAGCGTTCGGGCTGGATCGGAGTGATCCCGGCGGCGATCAGGGGAGCAGCGGTCACCGGGCCCACGACCGCGGCCACGACGGGGCCGCACATCGCATCGACGAGGTCGTCGTATCGCCCGCGCACCTCGGCGGCGGCGAAGAGCGCGTGCGCCGCGGGGGCACTCGTGAAGGTGATGGCGTCGAGACCGCCCGTGCAGGCCGCCTCGATGAGCCGGTCGACCCGTTCATCGCCCTCGTCGGGTTCGATCCATCGGTACGGCTCGACCGTGAGCACCCGGTCGTGCGCGTCTCGCAGTCGATCCAGTTGCGAATGGTTCAGGAATCCGTGCAGTTGCACCGCCACCGTGAGGCCGCCGGGCATGCCTCTGAGCACCTCGTCGATGAGCGACTCGGTGGTCTCCTCGGCACTCATGCCGACGTCGTTGAGCCCCGCGGCACGGATGCCTCCGCGTGCCTTCGGCCCGCGAACGAGGATCGCCGTGCCGGAGAGCGCGTCGACGAGGTCTTCACCGAGCCCTGCGGAATCGGCGACCTCGAACCAGCGGCGCACCCCGTATGCCGTCGTGGCGAGCAGCACGTCGGGCCGGGCGGCGATGATCGCGCGGGTGTCGTCGATGACGGGATCGTCGGAGACCGCGTTGGCCATGCGCAGCGTCGGCGCGTGCAGCACCTGCGCGCCGCGACGCGCGAGGGCGTCGATCAGGTCGGCTGAGCGGCGATCACTCGTCACGCCGATGCGGAAGCCCTCGAGCTGATCCGGCCGGAAGCCGGGTGGCAGCTCCGAGGCATCCGTCATCAGCTCACCGCCCCGACGACCGCCGCGCGCGTCATGAGCTCGGCAGCGCTCGCGTCGCCGTCGTGCGCCAGCCGCACCACCTCGCCGACCACGACGACCGCCGGGGAGGTGACGTGTGCGCGGCCTGCGGCGAGCACGATTCCGTCGAGGTCGGCGATCGTCGTGCGCTGCTCGGCGCCGAATCCGCGCTCGATGATCGCGACGGGCATCTGCGCGGACATGCCGTGACGCGCGAGCCCGGCGGTGAGCGAGGGCAGCGAGTTCACGCCCATGAGTACGACGATCGTGCCGCCGAGGCCGGCCAAGTGCACGAGCTCGGCGTCGGTGAGCGGTGCGTGACCCGAAACGACGGTGAAGAGGTGGCTGACACCACGATGAGTGAGGGGGATGCCGGCAGCGCCGGGCACCGCGACCGCGCTCGTGACCCCGGGGATCACCTCGACGTGCACGCCGGCAGCGTGGCAGGCGAGCACTTCTTCGCTGCCGCGCCCGAGCACGTACGGGTCGCCGCCCTTCAGGCGCACGACGTGACGGCCGGCGCGCGCGTGCTCGACGAGGAGCGCCTCGATCTCGGACTGCGGCACGGCGTGGTGGCCCGGCCGTTTGCCGACGTCGACGAGCTCGGCGTTCGGGGCGAGCGCGGGAAGCCCCTCGTGCGGTGCGAGGCGGTCGTAGAGCACGACATCGGCCTCGCCGAGCGCGCGAACAGCCGCGAGGGTCAGGAGGTCTTCGCGGCCCGGCCCGCCACCGACGAGCGTGACGCGGCCGATCATGCGTCGGCTCCGCGCACCGGGATGGTGGGGCCGGAGACGAGCACGGCCTCGCCCCGTTCGCGTTCTTCGGCGGTCGCCGGCCGGAACTGCTCGCGCTCGGGCACCCGGGCGATCGAGGGGTCGGCAACATTCGGTGCGTTCACGAAGGAGCGGAAGCGCCGGAGCCGCTCGGGGTCGGCGAGCGTCGCGGCCCACTCGTCTTCGTAGGTGTCGACGTGCGTGGCCATGGCCTGCTCGAGCTCCTCGGCGAGGCCGAGGGAGTCGTGCACGACGACGTCGCGCACATGGTCGAGGCCGCCCTCGATGTCCTCGATCCAGCGGGCCGTGCGCTGCAGGCGGTCGGCGGTTCGGACGTAGTACATGATGTAGCGGTCGATGTAGCGCAAGAGCGTCTCGTCGTCGAGGTCGCTCGCGAGCAACTGGGCGTGCGCGGGCTGGAATCCACCGTTGCCGCCGACGTACATGTTCCAGCCCTGCTCGGTGGCGATCACGCCGACGTCCTTCGCGCGCGCCTCTGCGCACTCGCGGGCGCACCCCGAGACGCCGAACTTCAACTTGTGCGGCGAGCGGAGGCCGCGGTAGCGCAGCTCGAGCTGCACGGCCATCGAGACCGAGTCCTGCACGCCGAAGCGGCACCAGGTCGAGCCGACGCAGCTCTTCACGTTGCGAAGGGCCTTGCCGTAGGCCTGTCCGGACTCGAATCCGGCGTCGACCAGTCGCTTCCAGATCTCGGGGAGCTGGTCGAGACGCGCGCCGAACAGGTCGATGCGCTGGCCGCCCGTGATCTTCGTGTAGAGCCCGTAGTCGGTCGCGACCTGCGCGATCACGGCGAGTTTGGCCGGTGTGATCTCGCCCGCGGGGATGCGGGGCACGACCGAGTAGGTGCCGTCCTTCTGCATGTTCGCCATGGCTCGGTCGTTCGTGTCCTGCAGGCCGCCGCGGCCGCCGTCGAGGATGTACGAGCCGTGCTGCGTCGCGAGGATCGAACCGATCACGGGCTTGCACACGTCGCAGCCGCGGCCGGTGCCGAGGCGGGCGATGATCGCGTCGAACGAGGTGAGCTCGAGCACGCGCACCGATTCGAAGAGCTCCTGCCGCGAGAGTTCGAAGTGCTCGCACAACGCCCGCGAGGGGGTGATGCCCGACTTCGTCAGCTCGGCCTCGAGCAGTTTCTTCACGAGCGGCACGCACGAGCCGCATTGGGTGCCGGCGCGGGTGCAGGCCTTCAGCGCGCCGAGCTCGGTGCAGCCCTCTGCATGGTCGGCGTGCCCGCCTGCGACCGCGTCGCGGATCGTGCCGGCGCTGACGTTGTTGCACGCGCAGACGAGTGCGCCGGCCGGCAGCTCGTCACCGGCTGGCGCCTCCATGCCCGAAGCCGAGAGGTATGCCGCGGGCTCGCTCGACAGTTGCGTGCCGAGCAGCGGGCGAAGTGAGGCGTACGGCGAGGCGTCGCCGACGAAGATTCCACCGAGGAGGGTTTTCGCGTCGGAGGTCACGACGAGCTTCTGGTAAAGCCCGCGTGCCGGGTCGGCGTAGACGATCTCGAGCGCCTGCTCGGTTCGGGCGAGTGCGTCGCCGAAGCTCGCGACGTCGACGCCCGAGAGCTTCAGCTTGGTGGCGTCGTCGACGCTCGTGAACTCGGCTGCACCGCCGAGCAGTCGATCGGCCACCACTTCGGCCATGGCATTGGCCGGGGCGACGAGACCGGTGCAGCGGCCCTCGAAGCTCGCCACCTCGCCGATCGCCCAGATATGGTCGGCGGATGCCCCGCAGCTCGTGCCGATCGCCACGCCGCCGCGCGGGCCGAGCTCGAGTTCGAGCGCCCGTGCGAGCTCGTCGCGAGGGCTGATTCCGATTGCGAAGACGACGAGGTCGGCGTCGATGCGGCGGCCGTTCGCGAGCTCGACGCCCACGACCGCCTCGCGCTCGGTGCGTGTGTCGTGCCCTGTCAGTACCGCGGCGGGGCGAGTGCCGAGGTGCAGGCCGATGCCCTGCCCCGTGATGATGCGACCGAGGGCGCGTCCTGCGCCCTCGTCGAGTTGCGCCGACATGAGCCAGCCGCCCGAGTGCACGACCGCGGTGTGGGCACCGAGCTTCGCCAGCCCGCCCGCCGCCTCGAGGCCGAGGAGACCGCCTCCGGCGACGACGACCTGCGCGGGGCGACCGTGCCGTTCGGCGAGTTCACGGGTCTCGGCGACGAGCGCGTCGACATCGTCGATCGTGCGGTAGACACGACCGTGCTCGCGGCCGGGGATCTCGGGGACGGGCGCGCTCGAACCGGTGGCGAGCACGAGCTCGTCCCAGTGCAGCGCCTGGCCTCCCGAGGTCGTCGCGGTGTGCGCGGCGGGGTCGATGGTGACGACGCGCTCGCCGGTGATGAGGCGGATGTGACCGTCGTCCCACATCGAAGAGGGCTCGAGGGTGAGGTCGGCCGCGGCATCCGCGAGTCTCGTGCTGAGCGCGACGCGATCGTAGGGCTCGTGGATCTCCTCGCCGACGACGGTCACGCGCAGGGTGCGCTCGGCATCGCGAGCGTGCAGGCTGTCGGCAAGTCGGTGCGCTGCCGGCCCTCCGCCGACGATCACGACGTCGCGCACGCCTTCGGCATGAGTGGTCAGGGTCATGGCTGCCTCCGGGACTCGAATGAGGCGAGCGTACGACCGACCGGTTTCCGCCCTGTTTCGTGCGGGTAACCGCAACCGTCCTCTGCCGCACGATCCGTCTCCTCCGTTGTGAGGACACTTTCACGCTCTCGAAACACGCGGGGGCCAGAGGGGAAACACCCCGAACGTAACTTCGAAGCACTTGAGAGGAGCCGGCATGTCGCTGACGATGGAGCAGACCACGACCTGGGTGCGCACGTGCGAGGTCGCCGAACTCGAACCGGGCTGGGGCGAGGTCGCCCTCATCGGGCAACGCCAGGTCGCGCTCGTTCGGCTCGACGAGGAAGAGGTGTACGCCGTGGACCACCACGACCCGCATACAGGCGCCCCCGTGATGGCGAGGGGCATCGTCGGCTCGCGCGGCGATCGCCCGACGATCGCCTCGCCCCTGCACAAGGAGGTCTACGACCTCGGCACGGGCGAGTGCTTCACCGACGCCGCCCTCGCGCTGCGCACCTACCGCACCCGCATCGTCGGCGGAATGATCGAGGTCGAGCTCAAGCGCTGACCGAGAAGGGCGCCTCGGCGCTCAGTCGCGCTGCGTGAAGACGATCGGGTCGCCCTCGGTGACCGCGATCGTGTGTTCCGAGTGCGCGCCACGCGAACCGTCGGCGCTGCGCAGGGTCCAGCCGTCGGGATCGGTGAAGATCCGATCGGTCGTCGCGAGGAACCACGGTTCGATCGCGACCACGAGGCCCGGCTTCAACGGCAGTCCACGGCCTGGGCGGCCGTTGTTCGGGATGTGCGGGTCACCGTGCATGGTGCGGCCGACGCCGTGGCCGCCGAAGTCGGTGTTGATCGAGTAGCCCTCGGCCTTCGCGACATCCGCGATGGCTCGTGAGATGTCGCCGATGCGATTGCCGGTGCGCGCAGCAGCGATGCCGGCGTCGAGCGCGCGAGAGGTCGTGTCGATGAGGCGCAGGTCTTCGGCGCGGGGCGTGCCGACGACGATCGAGATGGCGGAATCAGCGACCCATCCGTTCACCGACGCTGCGAAGTCGAGACTCAGCAGGTCGCCGTCGCGGAGTCGGAAGTCGTGGGGGAGTCCGTGCAGCACCGCGTCGTTGACAGAGGTGCAGATGACCTTGCCGAACGGACTCGCGCCGAACGACGGGTGATAGTCGATATAGCAGCTCTCAGCGCCGGCCGCACGGATCATCTCGTGGGCGAGGGCATCGAGTTCGAGCAGGTTCACACCGACGGCTGCTGCAGCCGAGGTCGCCTCCAGCACACTCGCCACGAAACGGCCGGCGGGCCGCATCTCCTCGATCTCGGCAGGGGTTCGAAGTTCAATCACGCTCATCCTCTCCGCGTCCATTCTGGCGGCTCCGCCCTGAGTGAACACCCGGCGCGCGCGCAGCATCGGCGGATTACGCTGAGAACATGCTCCTGCGGCGCGTGTTCTATCGATGGCAGATGATCGCGTTCGTCGTGCTGCCCGTCTGGCTCGCAGTCGGCTGGGCGATCTTCGGTGGCGGTGGCTGGGGCACGCTCGGGTTGGTCGTCGTCGTCCCCGTCGCATTCGTCGTGCTCGGCATCGTCGCACTCCTCACGAGCGTTCGCCCGACCGTGCGCCAGCAGCAAGCCGTCTCGTGGACCGACTTCGGCGTGCTCACCGCATGGCACCTCGCGATCATCGCGACCGGGTTCTACGGTGCGTCGGCGACGCTCTTCGGCGTCCTCGCCATCTTGCTCGCCATCGCCGCCTTCTGGCTCGCCGTATGGCAACTGATCACCGACGGCGCCAGCCGGGTGAAGGCCTCGATGGCCGAGTTCGAACGGCTCGCGGCCGAGCAGCAAGGCGGTGCCCAGAGCGGCCCGCCCCGATCGGCCGCACCGGGTGCACGACGTCCGCCCTTCGACGACGGCGGCGACGACGTGATCATCATCCACGAGGTGCACGAGTAACGCAGGCGGCTGCGGGCAGCGTGCCGGCACGGGGCATCCGTCGCCCGCTTTTGCCCACTGCCCACCGGCATGGCACAATAGAGGATTGTGCCGCCGTAGGACTCTGCCTCCGGGGAGCGCGCACGCACGAGTGATCGTGCGAGGCGGCACCAGACACTTCCATTCAATGATCAGCGTTCGACCGGTTGCGGGCGCAGAGAGCGAACCATCATGCACATCCTCGACCATGTCGACGCCGCGAGCCTGAGGTCGGATATCCCCGACTTCCGCCCCGGCGACACCGTCAAGGTGCACGTCAACATCATCGAAGGCACGCGTGCGCGTGTCCAGGTCTTCCAGGGCGTCGTCATCGGCCGCCAGGGCGAAGGCGTGCGCGAGACCTTCACGGTCCGCAAGGTGAGCTTCCAGGTCGGGGTCGAGCGCAAGTTCCCGGTGCACTCGCCCGTGATCGACCACATCGAGGTCGTCACCCGCGGTGACGTGCGTCGCGCGAAGCTGTACTACCTGCGCAAGCTCCGCGGCAAGAAGGCGAAGATCAAGGAGAAGCGCGACGCCTGATCCGCTCTGCGGATCGCGTGCCACGCGAACTCTTCCACGAGCTCCTCACCCCTAGACTGGGTGGGGAGCTCGGGCGGTTAAATGACAGAAGACATAGACACGCGATCAGATCGCGTGGATTCGGCATCGCCGAGCAGAAGACGCAGCGTCCTGCTGTTCCTACGGGATCTGCTCATCATCTTCGTGGTGGCGGTGCTCGTCTCATTCCTCATCAAGACGTTCCTCATCCGATCGTTCTTCATCCCGTCGCAGTCGATGGAGGAGACGCTCGTCAAAGACGACCGCATCATCGTGAACGAGCTGGTTCCCGAGGTCACACCGCTCACCCGCGGCGACGTCGTCGTGTTCAAAGATCCGGGCGGATGGCTGCCGGCTCGCGTCGAGACCGAGCAGCCGCCCCTCGTGGCCGCCGTCGATTGGTTCCTCGCATTCGTCGGGCTCTCGGCGCCCGACTCGAACGACCACCTCGTCAAGCGCCTGATCGGCCTGCCCGGCGATCATGTCGTGTGCTGCAACGCGCTCGGCCAGATGAGCGTCAACGACGTTCCGCTCGACGAACCGTACGTCGCCCTGCCCCCGGGCGAGACGAAGGTCTCCCGCGACGACTTCGACGTTGTGGTACCCGATGGCTCGCTGTGGGTCATGGGTGACAATCGCTACAACTCGAAAGACTCGCGCTACAACGGCGACACTCCGCTGAAGGGCTTCGTGCCGATCGACAACGTCGTCGGGCGTGCATTCGTGGTCAGCTGGCCCATCGATCACTGGGCGTGGCTCGACAACTACCCGCAGGTCTTCGACGGCGTCGGCGAAGCGGATCACTGACATGACGCCCGTCGCCGTGCCGACCCTGCGAACCGAACGCGAGTTCCTCGCCGGTGCGCCCATGCTGCTCGCTTGCGACGAGGTCGGTCGCGGTGCGCTCGCCGGCCCGGTCTCCGTCGGCTTGGTGCTGATCGACTCGGGCGTGCGACGCATGCCGGCGGGCCTGCGCGACTCGAAGCTGCTGAGCGAACCGCGCCGCGAGGCGATGGCGCCGAAGGCATCCACCTGGGTGCGGGCATCCGCCGTCGGCGAGGCGAGCGCCGCCGAGATCGACGAGCTCGGCATCATGGCCTGCCTGGGGCTCGCCGGTGCGCGGGCGTTCGCCGAACTGTCGGCGGCCAACGAGCTTGCCGTCGAGGTGCCGCTGCTCCTCGACGGCAACCACGACTGGCTCAGCGTCTCGATCGAGCATCGGGCACGCGTCGTCACCCGAATCAAGGCCGACCGCGACTGCGCCTCGGTGGCCGCGGCATCCGTCATCGCGAAGGTGCATCGCGACCGTGGCATGCGCCGTGCGCACGACGAGCGGCCGCTCTACGCCTGGGACGAGAACAAGGGGTATTCGAGCCGGGCGCACTTCGCGGCGATCGACGAGCACGGGCCGAGCGAGCTGCACCGCACGACCTGGCTGCACGATCGGGTGGCGGCGGCACCGACTCTGTTCGACCTCGGCGTAGGATGAGTGCGATGGATGAGGACGAGTTCGAAGACTACGACCGCGAGGTCGAGCTGGCCCTGTATCGGGAGTACCGCGACATCGTGTCGCAGTTCAAATACGTGGTCGAGACCGAGCGACGGTTCTACCTCGCCAACGAGGTCGAACTCGTGCGCCGCGACACCGAGCACGACTTCTACTTCGAGCTGACGATGAAAGACGTCTGGGTCTGGGACGTCTACCGCGCCGACCGATTCGTGAAGTCGGTGCGCGTGCTCACCTTCAAAGACGTCAACGTCGAAGAGCTCGCCTCGCGCGAGTTCGAGCTGCCGAAAGAACTCGCACTCGACGAATAGCACTGTTCCTCCACAGCTGCGCTTCTCGATCGACCTTCGTGACTTCGCCGTTCCCGGCCTCCGCAGGTGCGGCCGACCGCCACGCTGGACGCGGAGGTGGTGCGGATGGCGCACAACGCAGAACTCGGCAGGCACGGCGAACAGCTCGCGGTGGAGCATCTCGAGGCGCGCGGTATGGAGGTGCTCGAGCGCAACTGGCGCTGCCGCATCGGCGAGATCGACATCGTGGCGCGCGACGGCCGAGACACGGTATTCGTCGAGGTCAAGACACGAACGTCGGGTGACTACGGGCATCCGTTCGAGGCGATCACGCCCCTGAAGCTCGCGCGCATGAGGCGGCTTGCGATCGCTTGGTGCGAGGCGACGGATGCCCCGGTCTCGCGCATTCGCATCGACGCCGTCGCGGTGCTCGCCCCGACCGAGGCGCCCGCGCTCATCGAGCACCTCGAGGGGATCAACTGATGCCCGTCGCTCGCACGCGCTCGGTTGCGCTGCTCGGATTGACGGGCTCGATCGTCGAGGTCGAGGCCGATCTCTCGTCGCAGCTGCCGGCATTCATCATCATCGGGCTGCCCGATGCGGCGCTCGGCGAGGCACGCGATCGGGTGCGCGCCGCTGCCGTCAACGCCGGCTGCCCCCTTCCGCAGCGGCGGCTCACGGTGAACCTGTCGCCGGCGGCGCTGCCGAAGCACGGCTCGGGCTTCGATCTCGCGATCGCGATCGCCTGTCTCGCCGCGTCGGGCGAGATCTCGCCCGAGTCGATCGAGCATGTCGTGCACCTCGGCGAGCTCGGCCTCGACGGTCGGCTCCGCCCGATCGACGGCATCCTGCCCGCCGTTCTCGCCGCGGTGCGGGCCGGGTACGACACGGTCATGGTGCCGGCCGCGAATGCGGGTGAAGCGAGCCTCGTGCCCGGGGTCACGGTCATCGGGGTCGCTTCGCTCATCGATGCGGCGATCTCGCACGGCGGAGCATTCGACGAGCGGGTGTTCGAGCCAGTCCCGGCTCCCGAACGCGCTGAGCAGGCCGACGAGTCGCCCGGCGATCTCGCCGACATCGCAGGCAACGATGGCGCGGTCGACGCTCTCATCGCCGCCGCGGCCGGAGGGCACCACATGTTCCTCCTCGGGCCGCCGGGGGCGGGCAAGACGATGCTCGCCTCGCGGTTGCCGGGCCTCCTCCCCGACCTCGAGGCCGAAGAGGCGCTCGAGGTCGCCTCCCTCAGATCCCTTGCCGGACAACCCCTCAATGCCGGGCTCTCGCTACGACCGCCATTCGAGGCACCCCACCACACGGCTACGGCGGCGGCGATGGTCGGTGGCGGCAGCCGGCTGATCCGACCGGGTGCTGCAGCCCGCGCTTCGCACGGGGTGCTCTTCCTCGACGAGGCGCCGGAGTTCCCGTCGGCGGTGCTCGACGTGCTCCGCCAACCGCTCGAGTCCGGCACCATCGCGATCCATCGTGCGAACGCCGTCGCGTCGTTTCCCGGCCGCTTCCAACTTGTGCTGGCGGCCAACCCCTGCCCCTGCGGCAACCACGGCTCCAAGGTCGGCGACTGCATCTGCCCGCCTGCGGCCCGTCGGCGCTACATGGCCCGCGTGTCGGGGCCGCTCCGCGATCGGCTCGACCTGCAGCTCTTCGTACCGCGCATCACGGCCGCCGGGCTGCGAATCGCGGCCGAGCAGCCGGGAGTATCGACGGCCGTGGCGCGTGAGCGGGTTCTCGAAGCTCGTGGGCGGGCCGCCAGGCGATTGCGCAACACACCATGGCGTACCAACGCGCAGATGCCCGGCCCGTGGCTCCGGGGCGCCGGCGGGCTGCACCCAGGCGGCCGCGCGACGGCCGATCTCGACCGCTCGCTCGAGCTCGGCGGAATCACGATGCGCGGCTACGACCGCATCCTCAAGGTCGCGTGGACGCTCGCCGACCTCGACGGCGCAGACTCGCCCGGACTCGAACATGTCGGGCGGGCGCTCTTCCTCCGAAAGGGGCTCCCACAATGAGCATCGTCCGCCGCTCGGCCACGCAGCTGCGCATCGAACTCTCCGCCGTGCGGTCCGTCGCGCCAGACGACGCGACTGCGCTCGACGATGTCTTCGCCAGGGCGTTGCTCGGCACCTTGGCCGAACCCGGCGATGGCGTGCTCGGGCGCGCGATCGAAGTGCTCGGTGCTGCGCCGACGGCCGAGCTGCTGCTCGGCGGGGCAAGCCCAGCTCGCTTCATCGACGAGGTCGCGCAAGCCGGGGGAGCGATCGACGAACGTGAGGCGACCACCGGGCTCGAGCGTTGGCTGCCCCGCCTCGATCACGACGCGTTCGTGCGATCGCTGAGGCAGGCGGCGCGCGTGGGAGCCCGCCTGGTGCTCCCATCCGACGCGGTCTGGCCGCGAGGCGTCGATGAACTCGGCGTGCATGCGCCGATCGGCCTGTGGGTGCGCGGCCGGGCAGCCGCACTCGCGAGCGCGAGCGCTTCGATCTCGCTCGTGGGTGCGCGAGCAGCGACCGGCTACGGCGAGCACGTGACGATGGAGGCATCGGCGGGGCTCGTCGATCGAGGCTTCGCCGTGGTCTCCGGGGGCGCGTACGGCATCGACGGCATGGCGCACCGGGCCGCGCTCGCGAGCAGCGGCACGACCGTCGCGTTCCTCGCCGGAGGCGTCGACCGGTTCTATCCGATGGGGCACGAGACACTGCTGACCCGCATCGTCGAAACCGGTGCCGTCATCTCCGAGCTTCCTTGCGGCGCTGCGCCGACGAAATGGCGGTTCCTGCAACGCAATCGACTCATCGCCGCCGCGAGCGATGCGACCGTGGTGCTCGAGGCCGGACTTCGCTCGGGGTCCTTGAACACTGCCGGACACGCGGCCACCCTCGGCCGCCCGTTGGGCGCGGTTCCCGGTCCGGTGACGAGCCCGGCGTCGGCCGGCTGCCACCGACTCCTGCGAGAGTTCGACGCGGTGTGCGTCGTGGATGCCGATCAGATGGCCGAGCTCGCCGGTGGTCAGCGGGGGCGCGTCATCGCGACGCAGCACGGTGCACCCGAACAGGGCGGCGCCTCCGCCGGCGCGGCGCACGAGGCTCCGGCCCGACGATGGGGAATCGAGTCGACGCCCGAGGCGGTGCGGGTGCTCGACGCGCTCAGCTCCCGTAGCCCTCGAGAGCTCGTCGACGTGGCACGCCGGTGCGGTATGGCGCCGATCGCGGTGATGAGTGTGCTCGGCGGACTCGAGGCCGCCGCACTGGCCGCGAGGCATCCGCAGGGCTGGTTGCGGGCGAAGCGGAAATGAGCACGTCGGGCCGGCCGCGGAGCCGGCCAGGTCTACGGCTAGCTGTACCCGGCCGAAGGCGCTGCGGCCTGAAGCTGCAGGTGAAGGTCGTGAATGCTCTCGGCGAAGAAGGTGAAATCGTCCTCTGCTGTCGGCGCTTCGCCATTCGGTCGGGGAAGATACGCCGTCCTCATGCCCGCCTCTGCTGCAGCGCGGAGGTCCCAGGCGTGCGCTGCAACCATGATCGGGGTCCCAGAAGAAGAAGAAGAAGGGGCGCTTGCGATGGCCGCCTCGTAGATTCGCGCTGCCGGCTTATAGCTCTGCACGTCTTCGCCCGAGATCACCTGATGCCACCGCAGTCCCGAGCGCGAGCTGAGCCCGGTCAGCGTGCTCCGACTCGCATTGGAGAGACCCATGACGGTCGCGTCTCGGGCCAATCGGGTCACTCCGTCGATCGTGTCGTGCCATGGGGTCAGCTGCTCGCCGGCGGCGTAGAGGTCGGCGACACTTCGCCCGGGCCTGAATCGCCACTGCCTGGCGAGTTCATCGAGCGCCTCGCGGTCGAGAGCATCGCTCGGAGCGAACGCGCGTCGCCCCGAGACGATCTCGTCCTGCTGCGCCTCGACGTGTGCGAGCCAAGCGCAGAGAGCGAGGTTCGCAGCGTCTTCGTCCGCCACGATCACCGAGTTCAACTGCCCCAACAGACTCCCTCGTTGATCGACCAAGGTGCCGAGAACGTCGAAGACCACGGTTTCTCGAACTGCTGAAGCGTTGGTGCTCATCCGTTCAACAGTACGGGTCGCAGGTAGAGCGCGCAGCAGTGGCAGGCCTGCGCGTCGGCGGCAGGCCCTAGGCTGGCGGCGGAAAGAGGGGGTTCTGTGCAGCATCCGCAACTCGGCCGGTATCCGGCCGCCCGGCACGTCATCGCCCACATCAGCGACACGCACCTGCTGCGCGAGGGCGCACCGCTCGGCGGCGTCGCCGACACGGTCGCCGCGCTCTCCCAGGTGATCGCGCAACTCGACCGACTCGGCTCCTCGATCGACGCGATCGTCGTCACCGGCGACGTGGCCGATCTCGGGGAGCCCGACGCCTACAGGCTCGCTCGCGGCTCCCTCGAGCCGCTCGCCGAGCGCACGGGTGCCCGCCTCGTCTGGGTCATGGGAAACCACGACGAACGAGCCGCGTTCCGCGCCGGCCTGCTCGGCGAGCGCGCCGATGATTCTCCCGTGCATCGCATCATCGAGGTCGACGGGTTGCGCATCATCGCCCTCGACTCGACCGTGCCGGGCTTCCACCACGGCGAACTCGATGATGCGTCGCTCGACTGGCTCGATGCCGCGCTCGCCGAACCCTCGGCGAACGGCACCGTCATCGCGATGCACCACGCGCCCATCGCTACGCCGCTCGCGCTGATGGACCTGCTCGAGCTGCGTGGGCAGGAACGGCTCGCCGAGGTCGTCCGCGACCGCGACGTGCGACTCATCCTCGGCGGTCACCTGCACTACGCGACCAACGGCAGTTTCGCAGGCATCCCTGTCTCCGTCGCAGGTGCGACCTCGTACACGATGGATCTCTCGGCCCCGCCGCGCGAGCTCGTCGGCATCGACGGGGGCCGCTCGTTCACGCTCGTGCATCTCGCCGACGACGGCCTGGTGACCTCGGTGGTGCCGGTGGGTCCGTTCCCGCCGGTCACGAGCTTCAGCGAGACGTTCCTCGCCGAGATCGAGGCGCTGACGCCCGATGAGCGCCTCGAGCGGTTCTCCCGCAAGCGCCCCGCGGAGTGAGTGCGGCCACGGCGCGCCGCGGGCGCGTCGGACCGCGCGACGGGCACCGGGGGAGCAAGCTGGAGTCGTGAGCCTCGACCTCCTCCTCGACGACTATCTGTCGCACGTCGCCGTCGAGCGCGGATACTCACAGCACACAGTCGCCGCATACCGGAGCGACCTCCTCGAACTCATCTCATTCGCCGAAGAGCGGGGTCCGGCAGAAGCCGCAGCACTCGACCTGCCGCTGCTGCGCGACTGGCTCTGGGCGGCAACGGAACGAGGCCTCGCCCGAACGAGCATCGCCCGCCGCGCGGCATCCGTTCGCGGGTTCACCGCCTGGCTCACGCGTCGCGGCACCCTCGCGACCGACCCCGGGGCGAGACTCAAGGCGCCACGCGCCCAGCGCACCCTGCCCCGCGTCGTCACCGAGCAGGCGGTCGCCGAGACGCTCGCCGGGCTCGACGCTCGAGCCGCCACCGGTGAACCCGCCGAGATCCGGGATGCCGCGATCATCGAGTTGCTGTACGCCTCGGCCCTGCGGGTCTCCGAGCTCGTCGGGCTCGACCTGGAGGACATCGACCGCCGCCGCCGTCTCGTGCGGGTGCTCGGCAAAGGCGCGAAGGAGCGAATGGTGCCCTACGGAGCGCCGGCAGCACGCGCGATCGACCGATACCTCGATGAGGCGCGGCCCGCGATGGTGGCGGCCGTCGAGACCGCTGCGACAGCCACGGACGCACCCGGTCGAGCGGTCGGCGTGACGTCCGGACGCACGCGCGCCGTGTTCCTGGGCGCCCGCGGCGGTCGCATGGGCGTGCGCAGCGTCTATCGACTCGTCGCAGCGCTGCTCGCGGAGATACCCGGCACCGGGCCGAGCGGCCCGCACGCCTTCCGCCACAGCGCCGCCACGCACCTGCTCGACGGGGGCGCGGACTTGCGTGCAGTGCAGGAGTTTCTCGGGCATGCAAGTCTCGGCACCACTCAGATCTACACGCACGTGTCGACGGAACGGCTGAAGCAGAGCTACCGCACCGCGCACCCTCGCGCGTGAGCTGAGCGATCAGTTCGACGGCAGCAGCACGGCGCGCGGCAGGCCGCCGAGGAAGAGGAACGGTGAGACGTACTCACCGTCGACTCGCACGCCGAAGTGCACGCAGCCCGACGCACAGTGCCCGCCCGTCGACACGGTGCCGATGGGGTCGCCTGCGGCGACGGAAGCTCCGGTCTCGACGAGCGCGGCAACGGGTTCGATCGCGCTCACGACGCCGCCACCATGGTCGATCGCGACGACGGGCCGCCCGGCGACCATGCCGGCGTAACTGACGACGCCGGCGGCCGGTGCAACCACGGATGCGCCGACCTCGGTCGCCACATCGATGCCGCGGTGACCGGCCTTGTATGGCGAAGGAGGGGCGCGGAATGGCGAGACGACGCGGATGGGCGCGGCGACGGGCCAGCGCCACTGCTCGGCATACTCGGCGACGGCTCGGTACTCGCGCGATGCCGGACCGCCGTCGCCGATCCCCAGCGCGGAGGCCAAGGGGGCGGTCGTAGCCAGGGCGAGCAGCATCGACGAGGCCAGGGCGGATGCCGCTGCAGCGGACCAGCGGCGCCCCCGTCGGCATGCGATCGGTGAGGATGCCGGCGGGGGGAGAGCTGCGTTCATGCTTCGATGCTCGGGCGCCACGCGGCATCCGTTCGTCTCGATCGCTCAGATGTGTACGCCGGCGATCCGGACGCGGTTGGGGAGGGGGAGTGCCGATGATAGAGTATCGGGAGCACTCCGGTCTTCCGGGGTGACTACGCGCGCCATTTCGGCCGACGACTCCACTCAGTCCCGCTCCACGCTGTTCCGCAGCCGGAGCAGGCGGAGCCGTGCCGGGCGCCAGGGCTCCAGCCGCCGGCTGGAGCGACAACTGAGAACAAAGGAGTACGGCTCATGGCCGTCGTCACCATCCGCCAGCTGCTCGACAGCGGCGTGCACTTCGGGCACCAGACCCGCCGTTGGAACCCGAAGATGAAGCGCTTCATCCTCACGGAGCGTTCGGGCAGCTACATCATCGACCTGCAGCAGTCGCTCGCCTACATCGACAAGACGTACGACTTCGTGCGCGAGACGGTCGCCCACGGTGGCACCATCCTCTTCGTCGGCACCAAGAAGCAGGCGCAGAACGCGATCGCCGAGCAGGCGACTCGCGTCGGCCAGCCCTACGTGAACCAGCGCTGGCTCGGTGGCCTCCTCACCAACTTCCAGACGGTCTCCAAGCGCCTCGCGCGCATGAAGGAGCTCGAGGAGCTCGACTTCGAGGGCACCACGAGCGGCTTCACCAAGAAAGAGCTGCTCATCAAGAAGCGCGAGCTCGACAAGTTGCACAAGTCGCTCGGCGGCATCCGCAACCTGACGAAGACGCCTTCGGCGCTCTGGGTGGTCGACACCAAGAAAGAGCACCTCGCGATCGACGAGGCCAAGAAGCTCGGCATCCCCGTCATCGGCATCCTCGACACCAACTGCGACCCCGACGAGGTCCAGTACCCGATTCCGGGCAACGACGACGCGATCCGTTCGGTGAGCCTGCTCACCCGCATCGTCGCCGACGCCGCAGCCGAGGGCCTCATCGAGCGCCACCAGAAGCCCGAGGCCGAGGGGAACGTCTCCGCCGTCGAGCCGCTCGCCGAGTGGGAGAAGGAGCTTCTCCAGGCGGGTACGCCCGAGCAGTCCTCGCCCGAGACCGACAAGGTCGACGGCGCAGCGGCCGAGGCCGAAGAGGTTGCCGAGATCGTCGAGGTCGTTTCAGCGGATGCCACCGCGGAAGCCGCGACCGAGTCGGCCGACGACGCTGAAGCAGCAGTCGAGGCTGAGCCGGTCGTCGAGGCCGAAGCAGCCGTCGAGGCTGAGCCGGTCGTCGAGGCTGAAGCAGTCGTCGAGGCTGAGCCGGTCGTCGAGGCTGAAGCAGTCGTCGAGGCCGAGCCCGCCGCCGAGTCCAAGTAAGACCACGAGTCCAGGAGACTTACAGATATGGCCAACTTCACTCTCGAAGACGTCAAGAACCTGCGCGAGCGCCTCGGCACCGGCATGGTCGACACGAAGAACGCACTCGTGGAGGCCGACGGTGACCTCGAGAAGGCCGTCGAGATCCTCCGCTTGAAGGGTGCGAAGGGTAACGCGAAGCGTGCCGACCGCTCCACAGCTGAGGGCCTCGTCGCCGCCGTCGACAACGGCGACGGCACCGCCACGATCATCGAGCTCGCCTGCGAGACCGACTTCGTCGCCAAGGGCGACAAGTTCGTCGGCCTCGCCGACCGGGTTCTCGCGGCCGTCGCCGCGGCTCGTGCCGAGACCGTCGAGGCCGCCCTGGCCGCGCCGGCCGACGGCAAGACCGTCGCGACCGTGATCGACGAAGAAGCTGCGATCCTCGGCGAGAAGGTCGAGCTTCGTCGCATCCGTCTCGTCAAGGGCGAGCACTTCTCGATCTACCTGCACAAGACGTCGAAAGACCTCCCGCCGCAGGTGGGCGTCGTACTCGGGTACTCCGGTGACGACGCGGAGACCGCTCGCTCGGTGGCCCAGCACATCTCGTTCGCGAACCCGGAGTACCTCGCCCGCGAGGACGTTCCGGCCGACGCGGTCGAGAAGGAGCGCGGCATCGTCGAGCAGATCTCGCGCGAGGAGGGCAAGCCTGAGGCCGCCCTTCCGAAGATCATCGAAGGCCGACTCGGTGCCTTCTTCAAGCAGGTCGCACTGCTCGAGCAGGACTACGCGAAAGACAACAAGCTGTCCGTCGCGAAGGTCCTTTCCGACGCAGGCCTCACGGTGAGCGACTTCGCTCGCTACAAGGTCGGCGCCTAGGTGCACCACGGGAGTCCGGATCGTTCGCGATCCGGACTCCTTTGCTGTGTCCGGAGGGAATTCGGATGCCCGTCACGCCACACTCGTCGAACACGCACGACAATCGACGCTGCGCCGGGGTCGGCGAACCAGTAGTTTTACACCCACAGGGGAAGGATCGGTCGGGATGACGGAACACAAGCGCAGGGTCCTGTTGAAACTCTCGGGTGAGGCGTTCGGGGCGGGGTCGCTCGGCGTCAATCCCGACGTGATCAGTGCACTCGCGCGCGAGATCGCCGATGCGGCACGAACGGTCGAGATCGCGATCGTCGTCGGCGGCGGCAACTTCTTCCGCGGTGCTGAGCTCTCCCAGCGCGGTATGGACCGCGGCCGGGCCGATTACATGGGCATGCTCGGCACCGTGATGAACGCGCTCGCCCTGCAGGACTTCCTCGAGCAGGCCGGCGCCGAGACCCGCGTGCAGTCGGCGATCTCCATGACGCAGGTCGCGGAGCCGTACATCCCTCGCCGTGCGGAGCGCCACCTCGAGAAGGGCCGGGTCGTCATCTTCGGCGCCGGCGCCGGCTTGCCGTACTTCTCGACCGACACCGTCGCCGCGCAGCGGGCGCTCGAGATCGGTGCCGAGGTCGTGCTCGTCGCGAAGAACGGTGTCGACGGCGTCTACTCGGACGATCCGCGTACGAATCCCGATGCGCACAAGATCGACCGCATCAGCTACCAGGAGGCGTTGCAGCGGGGGCTCAAGGTCGTCGACTCGACGGCGTTCAGCCTGTGCATGGATAACGGCATGCCGATGCAGGTGTTCGGCATGACGCCGCACGGCAACGTGACGGCGGCGATCCTCGGCGCCGACCTCGGCACCATCGTCAGCAACGGCGTGCCCGCCACCAGTCGATAGACTGTCCGCAGTAGCGAACCAGAAGGAGCCCCCGTGATCGCGGACGTACTTTCCGATGCCACCGCACGCATGCAGAAGGCCGTAGAGGTCGCCAAAGACGACTTCGCGACCGTTCGCACGGGCCGGGCCAACCCACAGCTCTTCCAGAAGATCCTGGTGAGCTACTACGGCACGCCCACGCCGCTCGCGCAGCTCGCCTCGCTCGCGAACCCCGAGGCCCGCACGCTCGTCGTGACACCCTACGACAAGGGCGCGCTGAAAGACATCGAGCAGGCCATACGCGACACTCCGAACCTCGGTGCGAACCCGTCGAACGACGGCAACATCATCCGGGTGACGCTGCCCGAGCTCACCGAAGAGCGCCGCCGCGAGTTCGTGAAGATCGTTCGCGCCAAGGCGGAAGACGCGCGCGTGTCGGCGCGCAACATCCGTCGCAAGGCGAAAGACGACCTCGACGCCCTCAAGGGCGAGGTGGGTGACGACGAGGTTTCGCGCGCAGAGAAGGAACTCGAGCAGATCACGAAGTCCAACGTGGATGCCATCGACGAGGCCTTGAAGCGCAAGGAAGCCGAACTCCTCGAGGTCTGAGGCAAGAGATGTCGGGCGGCCCAGAAGAGGATCAGTCGGGTGACGGGGGGCCTGAACGAACCTCGCGCGACGAGTTCCGCGCGCAGGTGCACGCACGCAAAGCCGATCTCGAGCGTCAGTTCGAGGTGGGCAGAGCACAGTTCGATCAGACTCAGGAGAAGATCAAAGCCCGCACGGGTCGCAACCTGATCCTCGCGATTCTCATCGGACTCGCATTCGGCGCCGTACTACTGCTCAGCCTCCTGTGGATCAAAGAGTTGTTCCTGCTCTTCGCCGTCTTCATCGCCGCATTCGCGAGTTACGAACTCGCGCAGGCGTTGCGCAAGGCCGACTATCACGTTCCCCGCATCCCGACCGTCGTGGTCGCCGTGGCTGCGGTGCCGCTCTCGTACTACGGCGGTGCCGTCGGACAACTGATCGCCGTGCTCGGCGGCATCCTGATCGTCACGCTCTGGCGGATCGGCGAACAGATGGTGCCGTCGCTGCGGCGCTCGTCGGCTCGAGCGCTCACCCGCGATCTCGTCGGGGGTGCCTTCGTGCAGGGATACGTCACCTTCCTCGCGACCTTCGCGGTGGTGCTGACGGCGGCCGAGGGGGGCGAACTCTGGACACTCGCCTTCATCGCCGTCGCCGTTGCGGCCGACACGGGCGCCTACGCCTTCGGACTCATGTTCGGCAAGCACAAGATGGCGCCGATCATCAGTCCGAAGAAGACCTGGGAAGGGTTCGCCGGGGGAGCGGCCGTGAGCCTTCTGGCAGGTGTGCTGCTCTCGACGCTGATGCTCGGCAACACCTGGTGGTTCGGACTCATCTTCGGCACGGCGATCTTCTTGAGCGCGACTCTCGGCGACCTGGTCGAGTCGTTGATCAAGCGCGACATCGGCATCAAGGACATGAGTTCCTGGTTGCCGGGGCACGGCGGATTCCTCGATCGACTCGACTCGATCCTTCCGTCGGCCGCGGTCGCATTCGTCGCCTTCCGGATCTTCGGGTGAGCCTGCGCGCTGTGCCTCCGCAATAATGGAGCGGTGGATGCCACCTTCCCTCGCGTACGAAAGCCCAAGCTCGGGTACAACACCTCCCAGGTCGAGGAGTTCCTCCAGCTCGCCAGGCGCGCCTACGACGGCACCGTCAGACCCGGTGACGAGCCGCTGACATCCGATCGCATTCGGCTCACCGCCTTCGGCATGCAGAAGGGCGGCTACTCCACGACCCATGTCGATCAGGCGCTGGAACGACTCGAAGACGCGTTCGCGGCGCAGGAGCGACAGGTCGCCGCCCGTCTGCACGGTGGCGAGGCGTGGTTGCGCGAAGCGCGCACGACGGCACAGGTCGTCTCCAACCGGCTCGCGCGGCCGGAGGGCCGGCGGTTCGATCGCGTCAATCCGCTTGTTCGCGGATACAGCACGCGCGACGTCGACCGACTCGCAGACAAGCTCACCCGCTACTTCAGTGACGGTTGGCCGATTTCGATCGACAACGTGCGCACGGTCGTGTTCAAGACTCAGCGCGGCGGATATCGTGAGGCTCAGGTCGACCTCCTGCTCGACGCGGTCGTCGACGTGATGCTGGCGGTGCGGTGAGCGCGCGCGAGTCGCGCTCGCGACGGCGGGCCGACCTCCGATACACTCGTGCCATCGTGGGTAGGCATAGAGACAGTGACGAGACGGACCAGTCCCGTCGATTGACGCCCGACAGCCCACGCGTCGCAGTCGCGCCAGCGCGAACCGGTCGGGTCAAGCAGGCCGCCACCGTCGTGTTCGCCTTCGCGGCATCCGTGAGCTTCCTCCTCGTGAACATCGTCGATCCGTTCTCGGGAGCGACCGCCTCCTCGAATTTCGCGAGTGACCGCGACCGCTTCGGTGGCGCCGCCGTGCAGGCGATCGAGATCGACGGTGATTATTCGATCGACGTCGGCCAAGAGAGCTACGTCGTCGAGAAGAAGCCCGAAGAAGTGAAGCTCGCGCCTGCTTCGACGAGCGCCGAAAGCGGTTGGGCTCCGCCCGCGATCACGCCCGATCCGGGTTCAGCGCAGGCGTACGCGGCCGGCGCAGTCGCCGCCCGCGGCTGGCCGTCGAGTGAGTTCGACTGTCTCGTCGCGCTCTGGAGCAAGGAGTCGGGCTGGCGGGTGAACGCGTACAACGCGTCGAGCGGCGCGTACGGCATTCCTCAGGCGCTGCCCGGGTCGAAGATGGCCACGGCCGGTGCCGACTGGGAGACGAACCCGGCGACGCAGGTCGAGTGGGGCCTCGGCTACGTGTCCGGTCGTTATGGCACGCCCTGCGGGGCGTGGGCTCATTCACAAGACTCCGGCTGGTACTGAGTCGGCCATCGCCGTGTGAGGCGACCTTGCGGCCTCGCTTAGACTTGAGACATGGCCCGCTCGAACCGATCCCGGAGTCGGGCGGCTCGTGCCCGTGAGGGTCATCCCGAGCTCGACGTCGAGCGTCTCACCTCGGGCTGGAAGCGCAGCGAATCGCGCGGCGGCCGCGAATGGAACGTGCAACCGGTGTCAGAGACGCAGGCCGTGAAGGCCTACCTCTGCCCCGGATGCGGGCTCGACGTCGCACCCGGCGTGGCGCACCTCGTGGCGTGGCGCGCCGACGGCGTGCTCGGCGACGCCGCGGATCTCGCCTCCCGTCGGCACTGGCATATCCACTGTTGGAGGATCGGCACCCCATGAGCGATGGCCCCATCGAAATCCGCGCGGGCGTCGAATTGCCGGCCAGACGCGAAGAGATCCAGCTGCACACGAGCGACGGGCTGACGCTCGTCGGCGAGCTTGCGACCCCGATCGAGCGAGCACCGGTCGCCACACTCGTCACGCTGCATCCGTTGCCCACCGCCGGTGGGTTCATGGACTCGCACATCATCCGCAAGGCTGCCGCTCGGCTTCCGGCCCTCGCCGATCTCGCAGTGCTGCGCTTCAACACGCGCGGCACCGCTTCACCGCGCGGCACGAGCGAGGGCTCGTTCGGCCATGGTGTCGGCGAGCGAGCGGATGTCGCGGCGGCGATGGCGTTCGTCGAGGAGCGGGCACTGCCGCACCCATGGCTCGTCGGTTGGTCGTTCGGCACGGAGCTCGCCCTGAAGTACGGGCTCGAGCACGGCATCGACGGCGCGATCCTGCTGTCGCCGCCACTGCATCGCACGAGCGATGATGAGCTCGCCCGGTGGAAGGACGCGTCGCCGGCGCTCGTCGCCCTGATTCCCGAGCACGACGACTACCTGCGACCGACCGAAGCCGCCGAGCGTTTCGCGGGACTGCCGAAGCTCACGCGCATCGATGTCGCGGGCGGCAAGCACTTGTGGGTCGGCGAGGCCCAGACCCGGCGTGTGCTCGACGAGATCGTTGCGGTCGTCAACCCGGCGGCCGCGCCGCTACCCACCGTCTGGCCACCGCCTGCGGCGTGAGACGGAGCCGGGCTGCGGGAGCTCACCGCTCGTTCTGGTGGGGGATGACGACTTGCTTGATGATCAAGAGGGTGGCTGCCGCGACCGGGATCGCGACGAGCGCGCCGAGCACACCGCCGAGTGAGCCGCCGGCGAGTGCCGCGATCACGACGACCGCGCCGGGCACCTTCACCGCACGGTTCATGATGCGGGGGCTCAGCACGTACGCCTCGACCTGCATGTAGACGATGTAGTAGATCGCTGCGACGAGCGCGGTGAGCGGGGAGCCGAGGCCGGGGATCAGGCAGACGAGCACGATCACTACCGAGCCGCTCAGGGTGCCGACGAGCGGCACCAGTGAGAAGAGGAACGCGAGGAATGCGAGGACTGCCGGGAACGGTGCCTGGATGATCGAGAGGAAGATGAAGCTCGCGACTCCGTTGACCGCCGCGAGTGAGACCTGCCCCAGTACGTACCGGCCGACCGACTGCGTGATCTGCTCGGTGAGGTCGGCGAAGCGGGCGCGCTTCGATGCGGGAACCAACTGGTAGGCGGCGCGCTTCATTGTGTTCAGCGACGCAGCGAAGTAGAGCGTGAGGATGAAGACGATGACGACGCCGAAGACGCCGACGCCGATCGCCACGGCGACCTGCAACACGCCGCCGGCGAGTTCGCTGAGCTTGTCGGGATTGGTGAAGAAATCGGTGAGGCCGGTGGTCACCTGGTGGTTGATCTCGTCGACCGGAACCTGGGGGAACTGGTCCTTCAGATTTTCGATCCACTCCTGGGAGTCGATCCGATCGACGATCCGCGGGATCTCCTCGACGAGCTGGCTGACCTGGTCGACGATGATCGGTACGACCGCGAGCACGAGAGCGGCGACGAGGAGCCCGACCCCGGTCATGACGATCAGGATGGCGGCCCAACGCGGAAGCCCTCGGCGCTCGACCCAGCTGATCGCCGGGTCGAGGCCGAGGGCCAGGAAGAGGGCCGCGCCGATGTAGGTGATGATCGTCGAGAGCGTGACGACCGAGGTGAGGATGAGGAGGCCGACACCGACGCCGAGGGTGCCGACCAGCCCGATGCGGAACGCGTTCTGGATCTTCATGGAACGGCCCGCGCCCTCTCTTCGAACCGACTATTTGGTCTTGGCCGCGATCTGTTCGGCCTGTGTGAGCACGCCGCGCAGGCTTTCGAAGTAGCCGGCGACCGCGTCGCGTTCGATCCTGATCTGCGAGAGGCGGTCTTCCGCATCGGCGACGAGGGCACGGGTGCGCTCCTCGGCATCGGCGATGAGCTTGCGTGCCTGCTCGTGCGCGGCCGCGATGCGGTCGCGTGCGTCGTCGTCGGCCTTGTCGCGGACGACCGCGATCTCGGAGCGCACCGCGGTCTCGAGTCGGTCGGCTTCGGCGCGGCTCTCGGAGGTGCGGGAGACGGCTTCGGCGAGTTCGGCGTTGGCATCTTCGAGGAACTTCTGCGTCTGCGAGACCGCCTCTTGGTGGGCGGTGAGCAGCTCCTGCTCGGCCTCGTCGCGCTTGGTGGAGATCTCGGACTCCAGGTCGAGGTGCGCCTTCTCGATCTCGCGTCGCATGCGGTTGACCTCGTGAGTGGTCTTCTTGCGCATCGCCGTGAGCTGGTTGTCGAGGTCGATGCGGCCCTGTTCGGACTCGGCGTCGAAGTCGGCGCGCGCCTGCTCCTGCTCGAGGGCAAGGTCTGCACGCATCTGGTCGAGGTCGGCCGCGTGCTTGGCACGGATGCGCTCGAGTTCGTGCTGCAGCTTCAGGCGGGCGGCCTCGGCCTCACGCTCGAGGTCGGTCTTGGCCTGCTCGCGCTGCTGCAGGAGTTCGGCGCGGATGCCTTCGAGCTCGCGGTCGAGGTCGGAGCGTGCCTGCTCGAGTTCGTGCACGAGGTCGGCGCGGCGCTCGGCGATCTCCGCATCGATCGCGGCACGCGCTTCGGCGGATTCGCGCTCGAGGTCGAGGCGTGCCTGCTCGGTCTCCGCGGCGAGGTCGATGCGAGCCTGATCGGTCTCACGGGCCAGGTCGGCGCGTGCGCGGTCGAGCTCGATGGCCACTTCGGCGCGGGTCTGCTCGGTCTCCTGGGTGAGGCCGGCAGCAGTCGAACGGGCGTCAGCGGCCTCGGCGTTCGCGGCGACCAGGATCTCGGATGCCTTGCGTTCGGCCGCGGCAGTCATCGCGGCGGACTCGCGCTTCGCACTCGTGCGGATCTCGGCGGTCTCGGTCGCGACGGCGCCACGGATCGCCGCAGCGTCACGGGCGGCGTCTTGCCGGAGCTGCTCACTCGACTCGTGCGAGCGGGAGACCATGTCGTCGGCTTCGGCCCTGGCGTTCTCGAGGATGCGGTTGGCCTGCGCACGCGCCTCGGTGAGGGTGCGCTCGGCGAGCTCGTGCGCGTCGGAGCGCATGAGGTGCGCCTCGTCTTCTGCAGAACGACGGAGCTTCTCTGCGTCGATATCGGCCTGGGCGATGAGGCGGGTCGACTGTTCTTCGGCGACGCGGAGCGTGTTCTCGAGCTTGGTGCCGAGTCCGGAGAAGGTTGGGCTTCCGACCTCTTCGAGTTCAGCGGTGAGTTCTTCAATACGGGCGAGGAGACGCTTGTTCTCCTTGACGCTGTCGGTGCCCTGGTTGTTCGCTGCGATGATGTCGCGGCGAAGTCCATTGATCGCCTTGTCGACCTCGTCTTTGTCGTATCCGCGGAACACTTGCGTGAACTCGGTCTCTTCGACGGCCATTCTTCCTCCGGGCTCGTTCCCGCGTTCGTGGGGGCGCATGCGGGATGTGCGTCCGATTCTACGGGTCGCGGGGTTGACGCGTAGAACACCGCTCGTCCAGCGAGCAGTTAGGAGTCTCCCAGACTCCGCCGATAGTGTGGAATGTCTTTGTCAGATGTCGCCGTTGGTGACAGTGGAGGTCAGTTCGTGCGCTTCGTCTTCGCAATCGTGGCGTTCATCGCCGCGGCCGTGATGATCGGGCTCGGCATCGCACAGCGCACGGTGTTCCTCGAGCCCGACCGCGTCTCGATGTCCGCCCAGCTCTCAGGCGGCGAGGCCGACTTCGTCGTGCTCGGTCCAGAGGCGTTGGCAGCTCATGACGGCAAGCAGACGATCACCGTGTCGGGCTCTCCGAAGGCGTACCTCTCTTACGGGCGAAGCTCTGATGTGGAGGCCTGGCTCGGCGAGACGCAGTACGTGGCCGTGGGGTATGACGCAGCCGCCGGCGAGCTGACCAACGAGATCGTCGTGGCCGACCCCGTCGACGACTCGGAGACGGCCACGCCACCGGCCACCACGACTCCGCCCGAGACGGTCGATGAGACGGCCGTCGTTCCCTCACCTGTCGGCTCCGACCTCTGGCTCGACGAATTCAGCGACAGCATGGTGCTCACCACGACGATCGACGTGCCCGATGGCATCTCGGTGCTGATCACGGCCGGCGGCGGCGACACCCTTCCCTCGCGCGTGAAGATCGACTGGCCGCTCGACAACGCCACGCCGTGGGCGGGTCCGCTCATCGTCGGCGGCGCACTCGTCTTCTTGCTGGGCATCGCGCTGCTTATCTCGGGGTTCGTGAACCACCGCCGTTCGCGAGGTCCTCGCCGCAACCTGTCGAAGGGGTCGCGAGGCAAGCTTCCGAGCGCCCCGAAACCGGGCCGTACCCAGATCGGTGGCGGCGGCGGTCGTCGCGCCATCGGCCGCGCCAGGCGTGTCGCGATCGTGCCGTTCCTCGTGATACCGGCACTCGCACTCAGCGCGTGTTCGTCCGACTACTGGCCGAGCTTCGACCAGGGCGCCGTCGAGACGACGGCTCCAGCCACGGATCTCGCGACCACGCCGGCGGACGAAGGCACGGGCGACGCAGAGGCCGAGGCGCAGCCGGCGGTGACGGTTCCGCAGATGGAGCGCATCATGCGTCGCGTCGCGGTGTTCGCCAACGAAGTCGATGCCTCGGGCGACGCGGCGGCTGCTGCGCAACGATTCACGGGGCCGGCGCTCGCGGCGCGCACCGCCAATTATGCGATCCGTGGCACTCTGGCCGAGCATCCCGCACCCTCGCCCATCCCGGCGTCGCCGCTCACATTGACGCTGCCGCAGCAGGCCACCGGCTGGCCGCGCACGGTGCTCACCATCGCGAAGAACGCCGATGATCCGACCATCGCACCGACGGCACTCGTGCTCGTGCAGCAGACGCCGCGCGAGAACTACCAGATCCTCTACGCGATGGCGCTCGCGCCCGATGCCGATGTTCCCGAGGTCGCACCGGCGTCCATCGGTGCTCCGCCCATCTCTCCGGAGTTCAAGGGTCTCGTGATGCCGACGGGCCAGGTCGCAGCGGCATATGCCGACATCCTGCTCAAGGGCGACGCCTCCGAGTTCGCGCCGATGTTCGACCCCGAGGGCGATGCGCTCAGGGAGCAACTCGGGGTGACCGGGCAACAGGCGACGAACGACCAGTTGCCCGCAACAGCCGACGCGACCTACTCGAACGCGGTCGGAGGCAGTCCGACGATTGCGCTTGCCACGAACGACGCCGGCGCGCTCGTGACCGTCTCGATCGAGCAGACCGAGAAGGTCGTTCCCAACGACGGCGGCACGATCGGATACGAGCCGGGGCCTGCCGCCGCATTGTCCGGCTTTGCCGACAAGAGCGCGAAGGGTGTGCAGCGCGTCATCGGCATCCAACTGCTCTTCTACGTCCCAGGCGTCGGCAACGACGCCGACGACCAGATCCGACTGCTCGGCTGGTCGGAAAGCCTCATCGGAGCATCGGAGATACCGTGACCAACCCGATTCCCCCCTCAGGCGCAGCGCTTCGCGGCGCGGTCGACCTGTCGGCCCTCGTGCAACGGCAGCCGCCGGCCGGTCAGGGCGAGCAAGGTGCGCACGCGGCATCCGGCCCGACCGATCAGATCGTCTTCGAGACGGATGACGCGGCGTTCGGCGCCACGCTCGAACTCTCGCGCACCGTGCCGGTCGTGGTCGCGCTCTGGGCGACCTGGAGTGAGCCGTCGAAGGCGCTGCTCGCCACGCTCGAACGCCTCGTTCGTGCGCGGGGCGGACGCCTGGTGCTCGCTGCGGCCGACGCCGATCGCAGCGCCCAGCTCGTGCAGGCGTTCCAGGCGCAGTCCATCCCGACGGTTGTCGCGGTGGTCGCCGGCCAGCCGGTGCCGCTCTTCGCAGGGGAGCAGCCCGACGAGGTCATCGACCAGGTGTTCGATCAGTTGCTCGAGCTCGCCGGTCAACACGGCGTGACCGGCAGCATCGAGCAGGGCGAGACCGGTGACGCTGCACCCGCTGAGCCGGTCGAGGAGCCGTTGCCTCCATTGCATCAAGAGGCGTACGACGCGATCGAGCGGGGCGACTTCGATGCCGCGGCATCCGCCTATCGCACGGCGATCGCGCAGGACCCCCGTGACACCCTGGCCGTGGCGGGGCTCGCTCAGGCGAACCTGCTCGGTCGGTTGCGAGGCAAGACCCTCGACGAGATCCGAAATGCTGCGGCAGCATCACCGGACGATCTCGGTGCCCAGCTCGACGTCGCCGACCTCGATCTGTCGGGCGGGCACATCGACGATGCGTTCGACCGGTTGCTGACGGTGTTCCCGAACCTCGATGCCGACGGCAAGAAGCTCGTGCGCGAGCGGCTCGTCGAGCTGTTCGAGGTCGTCGGCACCGACGACCCGAGAGTCGTCGCCGCGCGGCGACGGTTCACGAACCTCTTGTACTGAGGCGGGCGCGGGCGGGCGGATCTCGATACGTTCGCTTGCGCTCACTACTCGATCAATGATGTGTCGCCCGCCGGCGCTCGCTACTCGATCAACGTATGGTCGAGCGTGAACCAGACCGCTCCCAGCGGTGGCAGTGCGAATGACGCCGAGGCCGGTCGCCCCGCCCACGGCGTCGCGGTTGCATCGACCCCGCCGAGGTTGCCCACGCCCGAGCCGCCGAACTCCGCGGCATCCGAGTTCAGGAGTTCGCGCCAGCGGCCGGCAGTCGGCAGTCCCAGCCGGAAACCCTCGTGCGGCACTCCTGCGAAGTTCACGACGCAGAGCAGCGGACAACGCTCGCGGTCGTAGCGGAGAAACGCGATGACATTCTCGGCGGCGGCCCCGCCCTCGACCCACTCGAATCCGGCGTCGTCGTCATCGAGTTGCCACAGCGCCGGGGTCGCGCGATAGCCGCGGTTCAGCGCTCCGACGAACTCGGCGAGCTGTCGGTGGCTCGGCTGGTCGAGGATCCACCAATCGAGGCCACGCTCCTCGCTCCACTCGGAGAGCTGGCCGAACTCCTGCCCCATGAAGAGCAGTTGCTTGCCGGGGTGCGCCCACATGAAGGCGAGGTAGGCGCGCACGTTCGCGAGCTGCTGCCAGTGGTCGCCCGGCATCTTGCGAACGAGCGAGCCCTTGCCGTGCACGACCTCGTCGTGGCTGATCGGCAGCACGAAGTGCTCGCTGAACGCGTAGAGGAACGAGAAGGTAAGGTCGTGGTGGTGATGCGAGCGGTACATCGGGTCGTTCTGGATGTACTGCAGCGAATCGTGCATCCAGCCCATGTTCCACTTGTAGCCGAAGCCGAGCCCACCGGTCGAGGTCGGCGCGGTGACTCCGGGCCAACTCGTCGACTCCTCGGCGATCATGACGATGCCTGGATTGCGCTTGTACGCGGTCGCGGTCGCCTCCTGCAGAAAGGCGATCGCCTCGAGGTGCTCGCGGCCACCGTGGATGTTCGGCAGCCAGCCGCCCTCTTCGCGCGAGTAGTCGAGGTAGAGCATCGAGGCGACGGCGTCGACACGCAACCCGTCGACATGCATCTCCTCGAACCAGAAGAGGGCGTTCGCGACGAGGAAATTGCGCACCCGCGGGTTGCCGTAGTCGAACACGTAGGTGCCCCAGTCGAGCTGCTCGCCGCGGCGGGGGTCGGCGTGTTCGTAGAGCGGCTCGCCGTCGAAGCGGGCGAGTGCCCACTCGTCTTTCGGGAAGTGCCCGGGCACCCAGTCCATGATGACGCCGACGCCGGCACCGTGCAGTCGGTCGATGAGGTACTTGAGATCGTCGGGGGAGCCGAACCGGCTGGTCACCGCGTAGTATCCGGTCACCTGATAGCCCCACGAACCGCCGAACGGATGCTCCGCGAGGGGCATGAACTCGACGTGCGTGTAACCCAGCCAATCGAGGTACTCGATGAGCTCGTCGGCGACGTCGCGGTATCCCTTGCCGGGGCGCCAGGAGCCGAGGTGCAGTTCGTAGATGCTCATGGGCAGCGAATGGAGGTCGGTGCGGGCGCGCCGCGACATCCAGTCGTCGTCGCCCCAGTCGTGATCGCTCACCGACACCACGGAAGCGGTCGCGGGAGCGACCTCCGCCTCTCGTGCCATCGGGTCGGCCTTCATGACCCAGTCGCCCGAGGCCGTGAGCAGCTCGAACTTGTAGATCGCGCCGGGCTCGACGTCGGGGATGAAGAGTTCCCAGATGCCGGTCGCGCCCATGCTGCGCATGGCATGTCCCGACCCGTCCCAACGGTTGAACACTCCGACGACCCGCGCAGCGCGGGCGCGCGGCGCCCACACGGTGAAGGCGGTGCCATGAACGCTGCCTGCGACGCCCCAATGGTCGCGATGGTGCGCGCCGAGCACATGCCAGAGCTGTTCGTGCCGCCCCTCGTCGATCAGGTGCAGGTCGAGCTCGCCGATGGTGGGCGCGAAGCGGTACGGGTCGTCGCTCGTCCACTCCGCATCTTCCGTGTAGCGGGCGTGGATGCGATAGTCGATCGGTCCGAATGCTCCGGCGCCGACCCAGATGCCGTGGCCGACGTGCGCGAGGGTGAGCACCTCGCCGCCGTCGAGCAGGGCTTCGACAGATTCGGCGAGCGGGCGTCGGGTGCGGATCACCGTGAGCGGCCCCTCGAGCTGCGATTCGTCGAATCCATGCTGTCCGAGCACCGAGTGCGGATCGGGGTGCCGCCCCTCGGCGACGGCCGCGAGCACCTCGTCGGCGATGACGGGTGCGGTGAGTGGTTCAGGCATCCGTGCCCCTTCTCACGTACAGAATGTGCGCGGGTCGCGTGAAGGCGTCGAGTCGCACGTAGTTGGATGCGCCCCAGCGCCATCGTTCGCCGGTCACGAGTTCTTCGACCTCGAATGTGCTGCCGGCTTCGAGGCCCAGTGCTTCGAGATCGAGGTGCACGGTGGTCTCCCGCACCGAGTGCGGGTCGACGTTCGCGACGACGATGATCGTGTCATCGGTGCCGTGCCGTGCCCCGCTGCCGGTGAATCGTGCCTCGAGGTGCTTCGAGTAGACGAGCACCGAATCGTCGTCGCTGGCATGGAAGCTGATGTTGCGGAGCTGGCCGAGCGCAGGATGCTCCGCCCGAATGCGGTTGAGGATGCCGAGGTAGAGCGCCAGCGAGCGGCCCTCCCGCTCGGCGGCGGCGAAGTCGCGCGGCTTGTACTCGTACTTCTCGTTGTCGATGGCCTCTTCGGCGCCGGGTCGCGCCACCGACTCGAAATGCTCGAACCCCGCGTAGACGCCCCAGAGCGGCGCGGCCGTTGCGGCGATCGTCGCGCGCACCGTGAATGCGGCCGGACCGCCGAACTGCAGGTACTCGGTGAGGATGTCGGGGGTGTTCACGAAGAGGTTCGGGCGCATGAAATCGGCCGTCTCCTGCGACACCGAGGCGAGGAACTCCTCGAGTTCGGCCTTCGTGTTGCGCCAGGTGAAGTACGAGTACGACTGCTGGAAGCCGACCATCGCGAGGGCCTGCATCATCGCGGGTCGAGTGAACGCCTCGGCGAGGAAGATCACGCCTGGGTCATCGGCGTTCACTGCGCCGAGCAGCCGCTCCCAGAAGGCGAGCGGCTTCGTGTGCGGGTTGTCGACCCGGAAGATGCGCACGCCCTGTTTCATCCAGTGCCGAACGACGCGCAGCACCTCGTCGAAGAGCCGTGCCGGGTCGTCGTCGAAGTTCACGGGGTAGATGTCCTGGTACTTCTTCGGCGGGTTCTCCGCGTACCGGATCGTGCCGTCGGGCAGCTGCGTGAACCACTCGGGATGCGCGCTCACCCACGGATGGTCGGGTGAGGCCTGCAGGGCGAGGTCGAGCGCGACCTCGATGCCGAGTGCGGCCGCGCGGCGCACGAAGGCCCGGAAGTCGGCGAGCGTGCCGAGGTCGGGGTGGATCGCGTCGTGGCCGCCCGGGGTGCCGTCGGCGAGTGGCCCGCCGATCGCCCACGGCGAGCCGGGGTCGTGCGGCCCGGCGGCGAGGGTGTTGTTGCGTCCCTTGCGGTTGGTGACGCCGATCGGATGGATCGGCGGCAGGTAGACGACGTCGAAGCCCATCGCGGCGACGCCGTCGAGGCGCTTGGCCGCAGAGCGGAACGTGCCCGACTTCCAGCTGCCGTCCTTCAGCTGCTTCGCCCCCTCCGACCTCGGGAAGAACTCGTACCAGGAGCCGACGCCGGCGCGGCGACGCTCGACGAGGATCGTGCGCTCGGGGGAATCGGTCGAGAGCCGCGCGAGCGGGTGGGCGTCGAACTCGTCGAATGCGGGGTCGTCGATGAGGGCTCGACGTTCGGCGACGGATGCCTCGCGGTCGCGCAACCCGGCGGCCAGGGTCGTGAGGCGCCGGCGAGCCGCGAGCGGCCGGGTCTTCTCGGCGACCGCCCGATCGACGAGGCGCGCTCCGATCTCGAACATCAGCTCGGTGTCGACGCCGGCGTCGACCTTGAGCGCGGCATCGTGGCGCCAGGTCGAGATCTCGTCGTCGAATCCCGTGACGCGCCAGCGCCACTCGCCGATCGTGTCGAGGAGGACTTCGGCCTCCCACCGGTCGGTGCCGGCCGCCAGCGGAGACATCCGCTCGCTGTGCGTCTGGCCCGACGGGCTCGTGATGACGAGCATCGCGCCCACCTGGTCGTGCCCCTCGCGAAACACCGTCGCACGGAACGGCACGACTTCGCCCTCGAAGGCGCGCGGTCGCCACCGTTCGTCGGGCACGGCTGGGGTGAGCCGGGTCACTGGGATCCGGCCGGCGAGCACAGGGCTGGACGTCACGGTTCGACCGTAGCGCGTTTGCGCTGATCGAGCCGGTCGAAACGTGCGCCTGCGCGCGTGCCGCCGTTCACACGCTCGACATGCTCTCGACCTAGGGTTGAGCCGTGAAGCCGATTCGCAAGTTCACCGTTCGCGCCGTCGTTCCCGGCTCGCTCTCTTCGCTCGAAGAGCTCGCCGCCAATCTGCGCTGGTCGTGGCACGAGCCCACTCGTCGCCTGTTCCAGCACATCGACCCCGAGCTGTGGCGCACCTCCGAGCGCGATCCGGTCGCGTTTCTCGGCGAGGTCGACCCGGCGCGTCTCGACGAGTTGGCCGTCGACGGCGGTTACGTCGAGTGGGCCGAACGCGAGCGGGCGGGCCTTCGCGAGTACCTCGCGGAGCCGCGATGGTTCCAGTCGCTCGGCGCCGAGGCGCCGCGAACGATCGCGTATCTCTCGCCCGAGTTCGGCATCACCGCGGCGTTGCCCCAGTACTCGGGCGGTCTCGGTATCCTCGCGGGCGACCATCTGAAGGCGGCATCCGACCTCGGCGTGCCCCTCGTCGGCGTCGGGCTCTTCTACAAGGCGGGGTACTTCTCGCAGTCGATCTCGCCCGATGGCTGGCAACAGGAGCGTTACCCGGTGCTCGACCCCGATGGCCTGCCGCTCTCGGTGCTGCGCGGCGCAGACGGCGCACCGGTGCAGGTGACGCTCGCGCTTCCCGACGACCGTTCGCTGTACGCGCGCGTGTGGAAGGCCGACGTCGGCCGCATTCCGCTCCTGCTGCTGGACACCGACATCCCGGCCAATGCCGACGAGCTGCGTTCGGTCACCGATCGGCTCTACGGCGGCGGTGGCGAGCACCGACTGCTGCAGGAGCTGTTGCTCGGCATCGGCGGCGCCCGTGCGGTGCGGGCGTGGACTGAGCTCAGCGGACGCCCCGCTCCCGACGTGTTCCATATGAACGAGGGACATGCTGGGTTCCTGGGGCTCGAGCGCATCGCCACCTACATCGGTGAGGGGCTCACATTCGCCGAGGCGCTGCAACTCGTGCGTGCCGGTACGGTCTTCACGACGCACACGCCCGTGCCCGCCGGCATCGACCGCTTCGACCGGGCGCTCGTCGAACGGTACCTCTCGAGTTCGCTGCTGCCCGGTGTCGACCCCGCCGATGCGCTCGCCCTCGGCGTCGAACCCGGTGCCGATCCGGAGACGAGTGCGTTCAACATGGCCGTCATGGGTCTGCGGCTCGCCCAGCATGCGAACGGCGTCTCGAAACTGCACGGCGAGGTGAGCCGGCGCATGTTCGGCGAGCTGTGGCCCGGCTTCGACTCCGACGAGGTGCCGATCACGTCGATCACGAACGGCGTGCATGCGCCGACGTGGACGGACCCTGCACTGCTCGACCTCGCCGAGACGACGCTCGGCACGGGCGACACCGAGCACGCCGACTGGCGAAGCCCCGCGCTCACCGACGGCGAGTTCTGGGCGGTCAAGCGAAGGATGCGTCAACAGCTCGTCGACGATGCGCGCAGGCGTCTCGCGGCGGCGTGGCGGGAACAGCACTCGGGTGCCGAGCCGCCGAAGTGGGTGTTCCAGGTGCTCGACCCTGACACGCTCACGGTCGGCTTCGCCCGCCGAGTGCCGACCTACAAGCGACTCACGCTCATGCTCGCCGACCCCGAGCGACTGAAGTCGATCCTCACGAACCCCGAGCGGCCCGTGCAGTTCGTGATCGCCGGCAAGTCGCACCCGGCCGACGATGAGGGCAAACGGCTCATCCAGCAGCTCGTGCAGTTCGCGCAGCAGCCCGAGTTGCGTGGGCGCATCGTATTCCTGCCCGATTACGACATGGGCATGGCCGAGATCCTCTACCCGGGGTGCGATGTCTGGCTGAACAATCCCTTGCGCCCCCTCGAGGCGTGCGGTACCTCGGGTATGAAGGCGGCCATGAACGGCGCGCTCAACTTGTCGATCCTCGACGGTTGGTGGGCCGAATTCGCGAGCGAGGACTCCGGTTGGGTGATCCCGTCGGCCGATTCCGCGGGCGACGCGGGTGAGCGCGACGCGCTCGAGGCGGCCGCCCTCTACGACCTCCTCGAACACCGGGTCGCGACGAGGTACTACGAGCGCGACGTCGACGCGGTACCGGTCGAGTGGGTGCGCCGGGTGCGCACCACCCTCGCGACCCTCGCTCCCGAACTCGGCGCCGATCGCATGGTGCGCGAGTACGTCGAGCGTCTGTACCGGCCGGCGGCCGAGCACTTCGCCCACGTCTCCGCCGAGGGCGCACGCGGTGCACGAGAGCTCTCGGCGTGGAGCGCGAGAGTGCGAGCGGCGTGGGCCGGTGTGCAGGTCGCGCACGTCGAGTCGGGCGGTGTCGATGCGCCGCACGTCGGCGACGAGCTGCACTTGCGCGCCTACATCGCACTCGGCGAGCTCTCGCCCGACGACGTCACCGTCGAGGTCGTCTACGGTCGCAGCCGTGCCGACGACACGATCGACGCCGTACAGTGGGCCGCGCTCGATCCGGCGACGGATGCCTCGGCGGCCACGGTCTCGCCGGGCCAGCACCTGTACACGGGCACCGTCGTGCTCGACCGGCCGGGGGCGTTCGGGTACACGGTACGCGTGGTGCCGCGGCATCCACTGCTCTTGTCGACGGCGGAACTCGGCCTCGTGGCCGTCGCGAGCTGAGCCCGGTCGTTGCGAGCTGAAGCTCAGCGAGCGCGGGCGATGGGCGCGGCGCGGCCATGGGTGGCGGCGAGCAGGTCGTCGGGGGCGAGTTCGAGGTCGAGGCCGCGCCGCCCGCCCGAGACGTAGATCGTCTCGCAGAGCATCGCCGATTCGTCGAGCACGGTCGCGAGCGCAGTCTTCTGCCCGATGGGGCTGATGCCGCCGACGACGTACCCGGTCTTCCGTTCGGCGAGGGCGGGGTCCGCCATCTCTGCACGCTTGCCACCGAGCGCAGCGGCGAACGTCTTCAGGTCGAGTTGCATGGCGACGGGAACGATGCCGACGGCCAAGGCGCCATCCACGTTCGCGAGCAGGGTTTTGAACACCCGGTCGGGATCGAGGCCGAGTTTCTCGGCTGCTTCGAGGCCGTAGGCGCCGGCACGGGGATCGTGGTCGTATGCGTGCGCAGTGAAGGTGACGCCTGCCCGGGTGAGAGCGAGTGTGGCGGGCGTGCTCGCCGAGGCATCCGCTCGTTTGGCCATCACTCGCGGCCCTCGGCACGGTAGAGGCGCATCGATTGGGCATCGACGTCGACGCGGCCGCCTGGCGCGACTGTCGGCGTGCCGGCGGCCGGTGGCGCTTCGTCTGCCGAGTCCCAGAGCAGGGCGTAGCCGCTGACGCCCTCGTGTTCGGGCAGCACGACGACGGCGGTCGACTCGTGCGCGTGCACGACGAGGAGGATCTGGTTGAACGCCTCGGTCTCGGGCGTCGAGGCGGCGAGGTACTGCAGGGTGCGCTCTGCGGGGGAGTTCCAGTCTTCGATGTCCATCGACTCGCCGTCGGCGTTGAACCAGTCCATGCGGGTGGCGCTCGGTGTTCGCTCGCCGAGGCGACCGAACCGCACCGGTCGAAGCGCGGGGTTCGCGGCGCGGATCCGGATGAGGTGGCGCGCCGTCGCGAGGAGTTCTGGGCCGAACGGAGCCCGCTCGGCCGGATCCCAGGCGAGCCAGGTGAGCGGCGAGTCGTGACAGTAGGCGTTGTTGTTGCCGCGCTGGCTGCGGCCGAACTCGTCGCCCGCGGTGATCATCGGCACGCCCGCCGAGAGCAGCAGGGTACCGAGCAGGTTCCGGATGCTGCGCCGGCGTGCCGCCCGAATGGCGGGGTCGGCCGCCTCACCCTCGACCCCGTGGTTGTAGGAGTTGTTCGAGTCGGTGCCGTCGCGGTTGCCCTCGCCGTTGCCCTGATTGTGCTTCGTGTCGTAGGCGGTGAGGTCGGCGAGCGTGAATCCGTCGTGCGAGGTCACGAAATTCAGGCTCGCGAGCGGCCCCCGATCGGCCGAGAAGGTGTTCGACGAGCCCGCGAGCCGCGTCGCGAAGCGGCCGATGCCGCTGCCGGTCGAACCGGTCTCGCGCTCACGACGCAGGTCGCCGAGCCAGAAGTCGCGCATCCAGTCGCGATAGCGGTCGTTCCATTCGGAGAAGCCCGCCGGGAAGTTTCCGGTCTGCCAGCCGCCGGGTCCGACATCCCACGGCTCGGCGATGAGCTTCGTGCTGCCGAGCACCGGGTCGTCGAGCATCGCGCGCAGCAGCGGGTGCTCGGGTGTGAACGCCTCGTGGTCGTCACGACCGAGCGTCGCGGCGAGGTCGAGCCGGAACCCGTCGACCTGCAACTCCTCGGCGAAGTACCGCATCGAGTCGAGCACGAGGCGCTGCGGTGCATCGGCCCCGAAGTCGAGGCTGTTGCCGCATCCGGTCGTGTCGACGTAGCGCCCGTGGGCGTCGTGGCGGTAGTAGGCGGCGTTGTCGATGCCGCGGAACGAGTAGGTCGGCCCCTCGCGCCCCTCTTCGGCCGTGTGGTTGTAGACGACGTCGAGCACGACTTCGAGGCCGGCCTCGTGCAGGCGCCGAACCATGCCGGCGAACTCCCGCCGCACGGCGACGGCCCCCTCGGCCTGTGCCGCAGCACTCGCATAGGGCGCGTGCGTCGCGAAGAACGCAAGCGTGTTGTAGCCCCAGTAGTTGAGCTTGCCCTGGCGCACGAGCCGTTGTTCGGTGACGAAGGCCTGCGCGGGCAGGAGCTCGACCGTCGTGACGCCGAGCCCCGTGAGGTACTCGAGCGATGCGTCGTGCGCGAGCCCTGCGTAGGTGCCGCGCAGCGCCTCGGGAATCGCCGGGTTGAGCTTGGAGAACCCTCGCACGTGGGCCTCGTAGACGACGGTGCGGTCGAGCGGCACTCGGGGCTTCGCCGAGTCGCCCCACTCGAAACCCGTCGCCGTGAGCGAATCGAGGGCGACGCCGCGCCATGAGCCGTCGTCGGCGCGGGCGAGTCCGCGGGCGTAGGGGTCGAGCAGCGTGTGCACCGGGTTGAACGCGTGATCGATGCCGGCGGGTCCGTCGACGCGGAGCCCGTAGCGCGCTCCGGCTCGCAGAGCGGTCGACTCACCCTGCCAGACGCCGTGCGCGTCGCGCGTGAGCGGAGTCCGTGCGACCGCCCAGTCGAGGTCGTCGGCGTCGAAGACGACGAGATCGACGGATGTCGCGTGCTGCGACCACACTCGGGCGACCCCGCCGTCGGCATCTGCCCGAACACCGAGGTCGTGCAGGGGATCGCGCTCAGGCATGCGTTCTACAGTAGTTCGTGGAGGCGACACGCCTGCAAGCGTGTACGTGCGCGTGTTCGCACGCACTCGGTCATCAAGGCAATCATCAGGGTTGGAGGTCGCATGGTCTATCTCGACCACGCAGCGACGACCCCGATGCTGCCCGAGGCCATCGAGGCGCTGACCGCCGCGCTCGCCGTGGTCGGCAACCCCTCGTCGATCCACAGCGCCGGCCAGCGGGCCAAACGACTCCTCGAGGAGTCGCGCGAACGCGTTGCGGCGACGCTCGGCGCCGACGGCATCGAAGTGGTCTTCACGGGCAACGGCACCGAGGCCGTCAATTTGGCGATCAAGGGCATCTGGTGGCAACGGCGAACGAATGCGGGGGCGGTAGCGGCACGCACGCGCATCCTGGTGCCGGCGGGCGAGCACCACGCCACCGTCGACACGGTGGAATGGCTCGCGACCCACGAAGATGCCGATGTGGTCGAGATCCCGCTCGACGAGGTGGGCAGGGTGCGCCTCGACGTGCTCGCCGCCGAGCTGTCGCGGGGTGCCTCATCCGTGGCACTCGTGACGATGCTCTGGGCCAACAACGAGGTCGGCACCATCCAGCCCGTCGAGGAGGTCGCACGTCTGACCGCGCGAGCCGGCGTGCCACTGCACGTCGACGCGATCTCGGCCTACGGGCAGGTGCCGATCGACTTCCACGACATCAGGCGGTCGACGGATGCCCCGCGGGGCGCCGGGCTCGTCGCGCTCAGCGTCTCGGCGCACAAGATCGGCGGCCCCGCCGGCATCGGCGCGCTCGTGCTCGACCGCTCCGCGGCCGTCGAGCCGCTCATCCACGGCGGCGGGCAGCAGCGCAAGGTGCGCTCGGGCACGCAAGACGTCGCTGCAGCAGCTTCGTTCGCAGCGGCGGCATCCGTCGTGGCCTCTCATCTCGACGCCGATGCGGCGCGCATGGCCACGCTCCGCGACCGACTGATCGCGAGCACGCTCGACACGGTGCCCGAAGCGCGACTCTCCGGGGATGCCGCCGCTCACGGCCGCCTGCCCGGCAACGCGCACTTCTCGTTCCCCGGCTGCGAGGGCGACTCGCTCCTGTTCCTCCTCGATGCGGCCGGGGTCGCCGTCTCGACGGGCTCGGCGTGCCAGGCAGGCGTGCCCGAACCCTCCCACGTGCTGATGGCCATGGGTCGCTCCGAGTCCGACGCGCGCGGGGCCCTCCGCATCACGATCGGCCACGCTTCGACCGACGCCGACGTCGATGCGTTCCTTGCGGCACTGCCGGCCGCGCACGTCCAAGCGGTTCGCGCCGGTCTCGCCGCGCGTGCCACCTCCTTCGACCGCTGACCCATCGAGCGGCCGGGGTGCGAGGCATCCGGTCAGGCAGTCATGCTTAGACTGGAACGCGTGAAGGTACTCGCAGCGATGAGCGGCGGCGTTGACAGCGCCGTTGCCGCTGCGCGCGCCGTCGAGGCCGGCCACGAGGTCGTCGGCGTGCATCTCGCGCTCAGCCGCATGCCCGGCACCCTGCGCACCGGCAGCCGCGGCTGCTGCACGATCGAAGACTCGATGGACGCGCAGCGGGCGGCCAACGTGCTCGGCATCCCGTATTACGTCTGGGACTTCTCCGAGCGGTTCAAGGCCGACGTCGTCGACGACTTCATCGCCGAGTACTCCGCGGGTCGCACCCCGAACCCCTGCATGCGCTGCAACGAGCGCATCAAGTTCGCGGCGCTGCTCGAGAAGGCGCTCGCGCTCGGCTTCGACGCGGTGGCCACCGGCCACTACGCCAAGATCGTGACGGATGCCGCGGGCAACCGTGAGCTCCACCGTGCGAGTGCCGAGGCGAAAGACCAGAGCTATGTGCTCGGGGTGCTCACCGCCGAGCAGCTCGCGCACGCGTATTTCCCGCTCGGCGATACGCCGTCGAAGACGCTCGTGCGCGCCGAGGCCGCCGAACGCGGTCTCTCGGTCGCGCAGAAGCCCGACTCCTACGACATCTGCTTCATCCCCGACGGAGACACGAAGGGCTGGCTCGCCGAGCGCGTCGGCACCGAGACGGGCGACATCGTCGACCGCACCGGCGCCGTGGTGGGGTCGCACGAGGGCGCGCACGCGTTCACCGTCGGCCAGCGCCGCGGCATGCGACTCGGCACCCCGGCCGCCGACGGCAAGCCGCGCTTCGTGCTCGAGGTGCGCCCGAAAGAGAACACCGTCGTGGTCGGACCGAAAGCGGCACTCGCGATCGGGCTCATCGCCGGGTCGCGGTTCTCATGGGCCGGGCTCGCGCCCGCCGACCTGTCGACCCCGTTCGAGTGCGAGGTGCAGATCCGCGCGCACGCCGACCCCGTGCCGGCGGTCGCCGAGCTCTTCGACGGCGAGTTCGTGGTGACGCCGGGGCATCCGCTCGATGGAGTGGCGCCCGGCCAGACCGCGGTGATCTACGTCGGTACGCGGGTGCTCGGCCAGTTCACGATCGACCGCACGGTGAGCGCCGTGCCGGTCGACGCGTAGCCCCGGACAGGCTCGCCTCGACGGCCAGCATCGCGTAGATTCGCGCTGGCGCTACCCCCGGCGCCGCGTCAATGACGAGGAGTCGTTGTGTCCTACCCGCAAAGTCCCGCTGATCCGAACCGCGACCTGGCCGACCCGTTCCGAAACCTCGACCCGGCGCCCACGACGGGCCGCATCGCGATCGTCGCCCCGCCCGCCGACGGATGGGAACCGATCGTGGAGATCGCCCCCATCACCGCCGAGGAGGTCATCGAACGCCAGCGGCAGGTGTTCGGCGGCATGAAGATCGGCTCGGCCCTCTTCGGGTGGCTCACTGCGGCAGGGGTCACGGCCATCCTCACCGGGCTGCTCGTAGCCATCGGCATTGCGCTCGGTCGCGGTGCGGCGCGCGGTGCGGCGTCGTCGACCGGCGACGCGCTGCTCGATGCTGACACCGTCGGATGGGTCGGGGTCAGCGCACTGCTCGTGATCGTATTGGCGGCGTTCTATTGCGGCGGCTACGTCACCGGCCGCATGGCGCGCTTCAGCGGCGTCCTGCAGGGTCTCGCCGTGTGGCTCTGGGCGCTCGTGATCGCGATCCTGGCGGCGGTGCTCAGCGTGGTGCTGGGTCGCCAGGACGACATCCTCGGCTACCTCGACGCGTTCCCGCGCGTCCCCGTGCCCGAGAGCGCCCTGACGATCGCCGTCATCACCGCCGCGGTCGTTGCGGCCCTCGTGAGCATCGGCGGTGCCATCCTCGGCGGCGTCGTCGGGGTGCGCTACCACCGTCGCGTCGATCTCGTCGGGTTCGATCGGTAGCAGACAGGGGCCCGAACGCCCGGCGGGCGTCGGTGCCGCCTCGTACTATGGGCGTGTGAGCGACATCCCCACCGAGTTCGAAGCAGCCCGTGCCGAAGCCGCGGTGCTCGCCGACCGCATCGAGGATGCGCGGCTCGCCTACTACGGCGATGGCGACTCGCCGTTCTCCGACGCCGAGTACGACGCCGACTTCCACCGGCTCGAGGCGCTCGAGCGGGCGTTCCCCGAGCTCGCGGGCCAAGACAGCCCGACCCAGCAGGTCGGCGCGGCCATCGTCTCGGCGGGTTTCCCCGAGCACGAGCACGCCGAACGCATGCTCAGCCTCGACAACGTCTTCTCGATCGACGAGTTCCGCGACTGGGCGACGAAGACCGCCGCTGCGGCAGGGCGGCCCGTGCGCTGGCTCTCCGAGTTGAAGATCGACGGACTGGCGATCAGCCTGGCCTACCGCGACGGTGTGCTCGAGACCGCGACGACGCGAGGCGACGGCCGCGTCGGTGAAGACATCACCGAGAACGTCGACCTGATCCCCGCCATCCCGCCGCGGCTCGAGGGCGACGGGTACCCCGCGTTCTTCGAGGTGCGCGGCGAGGTGTTCCTGCGCACGAGCGACTTCGAGGCGCTGAACGAGCGACAGCACGAATTGCAGGCCGCTTTCGAGGCCGAGCAGATCGCAAAGGGTCGTGCGATCGAGCAGATCCCCACGAAGTATCCCGAGTTCGCCAACGCACGCAATACTGCGGCAGGCAGCCTGCGCCAGCGCCGCGAGAAGAAGAGCACGTTCGAGCTCTCGCTCATGCGCGAGCGGCTCGGCCGACTCGCCCTGTATCTCCACGGCATCGGCGCTTGGCGCAGTGCCTCACCGGCTGGGCCCGATGTGGCGAACCAGTCCGACATCTACTCGCTCCTCGCCGGGTGGGGTCTGCCGGTCTCGCCGCACTCCCGCGTATTCGACTCGGTCGACGACGTCGCCGGGTACATCGTCGAACGCGGCGAGCATCGCCACGACGTCGAACACGAGATCGACGGCATCGTCGTCAAGGTCGACGAGCTCGCACTGCACGACGAGCTCGGAGCGACCAGTCGCGCGCCGCGTTGGGCGATCGCGTACAAGTACCCGCCCGAAGAAGTGCACACGAAGCTCCTCGACATCGTCGTCGGCGTCGGCCGCACCGGCCGCGCGACGCCCTACGCCGTCATGGAACCCGTGAAGGTCGCCGGCAGCACCGTGCGGCAGGCGACACTGCACAACCAGCAGGTTGTGAAGGCGAAGGGCGTGCTCATCGGCGACACCGTGGTGCTGCGCAAGGCGGGCGAAGTCATCCCCGAGATCCTCGGTGCGGTCGAACAATTGCGCGACGGCAGCGAACGGGAGTGGCACATGCCCGAGCGCTGTCCCGAGTGCGGCACGCCGCTGCGCGCCATGAAAGAGGGCGACATCGATCTGCGTTGCCCCAATGCGAAATCCTGCCCCGCCCAAGTGCGCGGGCGGGTCGAGCACATCGGCTCACGGGGCGGCCTCGACATCGAGGCGCTCGGCGAGGTGACCGCGGCCGCGCTCACCCAGCCGTCCTTCCCGACGCAGCCGCCGCTGCCCACCGAGGCCCGCCTCTTCGATCTCACGATCGACGAGCTCGTGCCGATCGAAGTCGTCGTGCGCGACGCCGAGACGGGCGAACCGAAGGTCGACGACGAGACCGGCGAGCCGGTGAAGCGAGCGCCATTCCAGAAGCTCGGGCCCGCGAGCTATCCGCCAGGCACCGAGACCATGAAGCCGACCGAACGCCGAGCAGCAGGCGTGAAGAAGAACTTCCGCGAGGTCGGGCCGTCCGAGGCGGCGACGAAACTGCTTTCCGAACTCGGCAAGGCCAAGACGAAACCACTCTCTCGCCTGCTCGTCTCACTCAACATCCGCCACGTCGGGCCGGTCGCGGCGCGAGCGCTCGCCGACCACTTCGGCTCGCTCGAGGCGATCCGCGGTGCATCCAGGGAAGAGCTCGCCGAAGTCGACGGCGTCGGCGGCATCATCGCGGACTCGCTCATCGACTGGTTCGGTGTCGACTGGCATCTCGAGATCATCGACCGGTGGACCGCCGCAGGCGTCCAATGGGCGACGCCGGGGCATCCGGGGCCGGGCGCCGCAGCCGAAGCCGGGGGAGTACTCACGGGGCTCACGATCGTCGCGACCGGATCGCTCGATGGCTTCACACGTGACGGCGCGCTCGAGGCGATCATCGCCGCGGGCGGCAAAGCCGCGTCGAGCGTCTCGAAGAAGACCGACTTCGTCGCTGCCGGGCCGGGAGCCGGTTCCAAGCTCGCGAAAGCCGAAGAGCTCGGCATCCGCGTGCTCGACGCCGCCCAGTTCGCGGTGCTCGTGAGCGAAGGTCCGGCTGCGTTGCCGGCGATCGAGGCAGCTGAAGGCGACTAGCCGGGAATCAGGGGGAGTATGTCGGCACCAGAGGACGACGCAGCGGCATCGGCGGATGCTTCGTCGAAACAGGCTCCGCGCGGCCCCTCGCGCCGCGAGTTCCTCAGGGTCGGCGGTGCGGCGGCGGCCGGAGTCGTCGTCGGCGGCGCGGCCGGTGGGGCGGTCGGTGCCGCGCTCGCCGGGGGAGCATCGAACGCGACCGCGACCGCGCCATCGCCGAGTGCGATGGCCGTGCCTGAGGGCGCAACGCCGATCGAACACCTCGTCGTGCTGATGGGAGAGAACCGCTCGTTCGACAATCTCCTCGGCCGGCTGTACACGACGGAGTCGTTGCCCGAGGGTGCGAGCTTCGACGGGCTCGACTTCGGCGAGTACTCGAATGTCGCGTCCGATGGCAGCACGGTGTCCGCGCACGTCTACACGGGTGCGACCGACCGGATCATGGAGCAGCCCGATCCTGACCCCGGCGAGGAGTACCCGCACGTCAACACCCAACTGTTCGGCACGATCGACCCCGAGCACAACGAAGGTCGTGAGACTGCGGAGATGACCGCGCCGTACAACGCGCCGAGCGACGCCTCGCAGCCCGACATGTCGGGCTTCGTGCGCGACTACGAGTCGAATCTCCGCGCGCTCCGCCGCGGACGCGCGCCTGAGGCCGACGAGGTTCGCCAGATCATGGGCGGGTTCGACCCCGTCATGCTGCCGGTGCTGTCGACGTTGGCTCGCGAGTTCGCGGTCTTCGACCACTGGTATTGCGGTGTGCCGTCGCAGACGTTCTGCAACCGGTCGTTCTTCCACGCCTCCACGTCGCACGGCTTCGTCACGAACGTGCTGAACGGCGGCTACCGCAAATGGCTCGACGCCCCTGATTCGCCGACGATCTTCAACCGCCTCGAAGAGCGGGGCGTGAGCTGGCGCATCTACTTCGACGAGCGCCAGTTGATCTCCTTCACCGGATTCCTGCACGCACCGGTACTCGAACGCTTCTGGCGCACGGAGCACTTCGCCACGATGGAGGATTTCGAGAGTGACGCCGCGGAGGGCACGCTGCCCGCGTACGCGTTCATCGAACCGCGCATGGTCTACGACCACAACGACTTCCACCCGCCGTTCGGCAAGCTCCGCGAAGGAGAGTTCGACGGAGAGCCCATCGTCGACAGCGCCGTTTCCGACGTGCGTGCGGGTGATGCGCTGGTCGGCCGCGTCTATCAGGCCGTGCGCGGGGCGGCATCGGAGTCGGGTTCCAACGCCCTCAACACGATGCTGCTCATCACCTTCGATGAGCACGGCGGCACCTACGACCACGTGCCCCCGCCCTCGGCGAAGCCCCCGAACGACGACGGCGAAGGCGAGATGGGGTTCGGGTTCGATCGTCTCGGATGCCGCGTGCCGGCGATCGCCATCTCGGCCTACACCGGGGCCGGCACGATCATCAGCGACGAATTCCACCACGCCGCTGTCATCGCAACGCTGGCGAACACGTACGATCTCGACAGGTTGACCGATCGCGACGCCGGCGCCCGTGATCTCAGTGCGGCGCTCAACCTCACCGCGCCGAGGCATCCGTCGACCTGGCCGTCGCCGACCCCGCAGTACGTGCCGCCGAACGACGAGGAGCGCCCGCCTGACGAAACGGATAGCGCGTCGACGCGGCCGCTGAGTCCGCCCGGTCAAGGACTGCTCGGCCTGCTGCTCGCGAAGTACGGCAAGCCGGGCGAACCGCAGCCCGAGACGTATGCCGAGGCCTACGAACTGCTGCACCGCTACGGCGACGGGCTGTTCGGCGTGCCCCGATAGAATCGATCCATCCCCATCCCGAGACGACGGAGCAGCATGTCCGAAATCACTGCGGAGCAGGTCGCGCATCTCGCGAACCTCGCCCGCATCGCGCTCACCGATGAAGAGATCGAGCACCTCACGACGGAGCTCGGCCAGATCATGCACGCGGTCGAGCAGGTGAGCGAGGTGGCCACGTCCGACGTGCCGCCGACGAGTCACCCGATCCCGATGCACAACGTGTACCGAGACGATGTCGTGGGCGACACCGTGCTCACGGCAGATGAGGCGCTCGCGGGCGCCCCCGAGTCCGACGACGCGCGGTTCAAGGTCTCCGCGATCCTGGGAGAAGAGCAGTGAGCGACGAACTCATCCGCCTGTCAGCCGCCGCGCTCGGCGAGAAGCTCGCCTCGGGCGAGGTCTCGTCGGTCGAGGCGACCCGCGCGCACCTCGACCGCATCGCCGCCGTCGACGGAGCCGTGCACGCGTTCCTCCACATCGAGGGCGATCGCGCCATCGAGACGGCCGCCGAGGTCGACCGGCAGCGTGCAGCAGGTGCCCCGCTCGGCCCGCTCGCCGGCGTGCCGATCGCGATCAAAGACGTGCTCGTCACCAAGGGCATGCCGTCGACCGCCGGATCGCGCATCCTCGAAGGCTGGGTTCCGCCGTACGACGCGACTCCGGTCACCAAGGTGCGCGAAGCGGGCATGATCCCGCTCGGCAAGACGAACATGGACGAGTTCGCCATGGGTTCGTCGACCGAGCACTCGGCATACGGCCCCACCCATAACCCGTGGGATCTCGAACGCATCCCCGGCGGGTCGGGCGGCGGCTCGGCGGCATCCGTCGCCGCCTTCGAGGCGCCCCTGGCGCTCGGCTCCGACACCGGCGGCTCGATCCGCCAGCCGGCGCACGTCACCGGCACCGTCGGTGTGAAGCCGACCTACGGCGCGGTCAGCCGCTACGGCTCGATCGCCCTCGCGTCGTCGCTCGACCAGATCGGCCCGGTCACGCGCACCGTGCTCGACGCGGCGCTGCTGCACGACGTCATCGCCGGGCACGATCCGCTCGACTCGACCTCCATCCCCGAGGCATGGCCATCGATGGCCGACGCCGTGCGGCGAGCGGATGTCTCGGGCCTCCGTATCGGCGTCATCAAGGAGCTCGACGGCGAGGGCTTCCAGGCCGGTGTTCGGCAGCGTTTCCACGAGTCGCTCGAACTGCTCGAACAGCAGGGCGCCGAGATCGTGGAGGTCTCCGCACCGCACTTCGAGTACGCGATCGCGGCGTACTACCTGATCCTGCCCGCAGAAGCGTCGTCGAACCTCGCGAAGTTCGACTCGGTGCGCTTCGGCCTCCGTGTCACGCCCGAGGGCGCTGGCACGGTCGAGCAGGTCATGGCTGCGACCCGCGAGGCCGGTTTCGGCCCCGAGGTCAAGCGACGCATCATCCTCGGCACCTATGCACTCTCGGCGGGCTACTACGACGCCTACTACGGCAGCGCGCAGAAGGTACGCACGCTCGTACAGCGCGACTTCGGTGCGGCCTTCGCGAACGTCGACGTGCTCGCCTCGCCGACCGCACCGACGACCGCGTTCAAGTTCGGCGAGAAGCTCGCCGACCCCGTGTCGATGTACCTGAACGACATCGCGACGATTCCCGCGAACCTCGCCGGTGTGCCGGGCATCTCGCTGCCGTCGGGGCTCGCCCCCGAAGACGGGCTGCCCGTCGGCATCCAGTTCCTCGCGCCGGCGCGCGAGGACGCACGTCTCTACAACGTCGGCGCTGCGCTCGAGCAGTTGCTCGAGGCACGTTGGGGCGGCCCGCTCCTCGCGCAGGCGCCCGACCTCTCCGCCCATGAGCTCACCGCGACCGAGGAAGGCGCACTCTGATGGCCCGCGCTGAACTGATGGACTTCGATAAGGCCCTCGAACTCTTCGAGCCGGTCATCGGCCTCGAGGTGCACGTCGAGCTGAACACCACGACGAAGATGTTCTCGTCGGCGCCGAACCCCGCGAACTCGCAGTTCCACGGCGCGGAGCCGAACACGCTCATCACGCCCGTCTGCCTCGGCCTGCCCGGTTCGCTGCCCGTCGTCAACGGCGAGGCCGTGAAGTACTCGATCAGTCTGGGGCTCGCGCTCGGCTGCTCGATCGCCCCGTCGAGCCGGTTCGCCCGCAAGAACTACTTCTACCCCGACCTCGCGAAGAACTACCAGATCTCGCAGTACGACGAGCCGATCGCGTTCGACGGCGAGGTCGAGGTCGAGCTCGAGAACGGGCGCACCTTCACGGTGCCGATCGAGCGCGCGCACATGGAGGAAGACGCCGGCAAGCTCACGCACGTCGGCGGTTCGACCGGTCGCATCCAAGGCGCCGAGTACTCGCTCGTCGACTACAACCGTGCCGGTGTGCCGCTCGTCGAGATCGTCACGCGCCCGATCTTCGGCGGCGAAGCCGACACTCCTGCGCTCGCGAAGGCGTACGTGTCGACGATCCGCGACATCGTGCTCTCGCTCGGCATCTCCGAGGCGCGCATGGAGCGCGGCAACCTCCGTTGCGACGCGAACGTCTCGCTCCGCCCCCGCGGGCAGGAGAAGCTCGGCACGCGCACCGAGACGAAGAACGTCAACTCGATGCGGTCGGTCGAGCGTGCAGTGCGCTACGAGATCCAGCGTCAGGCCGCAATCCTCGCCGGTGGCGGCACGATCACTCAAGAGACGCGTCACTGGCACGAAGACACCGGTGCGACGAGCGCCGGACGGCCCAAGTCCGACGCCGACGACTACCGGTACTTCCCCGAGCCCGACCTGCTGCCGGTCGTGCCCTCGGCCGAGCTGATCGAGGAATTGCGCGCCGCGCTGCCCGAGGCGCCCGCCGCGCGCCGCCGGCGTCTGAAGGCCGAGTGGGGCTTCACCGACGACGAGTTCCAGATCGTGGCGAACTCGGGCATGCTCAACGAGCTCGCCGCGACCGTCGCCGCCGGCGCAACCCCGGCTGCCGCGCGCAAGTGGTGGACGGGTGAGATCGCGCGTCTCGCGAACGCCGCCGACCGGGATGCCACGGGCCTCGTGTCGCCCGAGCACGTCGCCGAGCTCGCGCAGCTCGTCGATTCCGGCACGCTCACCGATCGCCTGGCCCGCCAGGTGCTCGAGGGCGTCATCGCCGGCGAGGGCTCGCCGCAACAGGTCATCGACGCGCGCGGTCTCGCCGTCGTCTCCGATGATGGCGCGCTGATCGCGGCGATCGATGCGGCACTCGCCTCGCAGCCTGACGTGCTCGCGAAGATCCGCGATGGCAAGGTGCAGGCGGCCGGTGCCGTGATCGGCGCCGTCATGAAGGCGATGCAGGGCAAGGCCGATGCGGCGCGTGTGCGCGAGCTCGTGCTCGAGCGGGCCGCGACTCCGGTGGCCGAGTAGCGCGTGCAGCGAGCGTTCTCATACCGCCGGTCGAGTAGCGAGCGTTCTCGTACCGCTGGTCGAGTAGCGAGCGTTCTCGTACCGCTGGTCGAGTAGCGAGCGTTCTCGTACCGCTGGTCGAGTAGCGAGCGCAGCGAGCGTATCGAGACCGACTCACAGCCCGCACGATACTGACGGCCGTACAGTGGTCGTCCTTTGAACGATTGAGGAGCACGACATGGGATTCCTGGACCGACTGTTCGGCACCGTCCCCGACGAACCTGCGGCGCGCCCGGTTCCTTCTGCACGCCGACTGAGTGACGACGAGCTCGCCGTCGAGCGATACCGCTACCTGCTGCGCACGGCGCCGCCCGAGTCGGTCGAGACGGTGCACGCCGAGGCATTCGCCAAGCTCACTCCCGAGCAGCGAGCGGCGGTCTTCGCCTCGCTCTCCGAAGAGGCACCGGCCGGTGAACGACTCGTCTCCGACGAGCCCGGCGCACTGGCTCGGGCGGCGACCCGTGCCGAGCTTCGAGCTCCCGGCAGCGTAGAACGTGCCTTCAACCGGGCGGATGCCGCGGGTGGCCGCACCCAGCAGGGCGGGCCGTCGTTCGGCGGTATGTTCGCAGGCTCGCTGCTCGGCTCCATCGCGGGTGTGGTGGTCGGTTCGGCGATCGCGCAGGCGTTCCTGCCCGACCCCGCCTCGTTCGAGGCGGGCGCCGACGGCGGGGACACCGGGGGCGACTCGGGCGGCGAGAACGGTGCTGGCACGGGCGCCGATGCCGGTGGCTATGACGCTTCTGGTTCCGACCAGGGCGGCTTCGGAGACTTCGGCGGTGGCGATTTCGGTGGTGGTGGCGACTTCGGTTTCTGATGCTCCATCGCTGGCCCTGAGCTTCCGATGACAGTGGCACGGGCTAGGTTCGGAGCATGAGCAAGCAGGACGGCTCGTCGCGGCAGGTCACCACCGGCCCGGTCGACGATTCGGCGACACCCATCCTGCACGTCGACATGGATGCGTTCTTCGTGTCGGTCGAGTTGTTGAAGCGGCCCGATCTGCGCGGCAAGCCGGTGCTGGTCGGCGGTACCGCCGGGCGTGGGGTTGTTTCTGCGGCGAGCTACGAGGCCCGAAAGTACGGCGTGAACTCGGCGATGCCGATGTCGCTCGCATTGCAGCGCTGCCCGAACGCGATCGTGTTGCGGGGCGATTATGCGAGCTACACCGAGTACTCGCGTCGGGTGATGACCATCTTCGAAGAGGTCACCCCGCTCGTCGAGCAGCTCTCGATCGATGAGGCGTTCCTCGATGTGTCGGGCGCGCGACGCCTGCACGGCAGCCCGGCCGAGATCGCGTGGACCCTGCGGCAGCGGGTGCACCGCGAGACCGGGTTGACCTGCTCGGTCGGCGTGGCGGCGACGAAGTTCGTGGCGAAAGTGGCGTCGAGCAGGGCGAAGCCCGACGGCATGCTCGTGGTGCCGGCCGAGCGCACGCTCGAGTTCCTGCACCCGCTGCCGGTCTCGGCGCTCTGGGGGGTCGGGCGAGTCACCGAGGAGTCGCTCACGCGCATCGGCCTGCGCACGGTCGGCGATGTCGCCGCCATGCCGGTCGATGCGCTCGAACGTGCGCTCGGGCCGGCCCTCGCGGCCAAACTCAGCCATCTCGCGATGGGCGTCGACGCGCGCGACGTCGTCACGGGCCGTGAAGAGAAGAGCATCGGCCACGAGGTCACGTTCGGCTACGACCTCACCGATCTCGAGCAATTGAGGCGTGAGCTCCTCCGGCTCTCCGACGACGTCGCCGTGCGGCTGCGCAAGGCGGGGCTGCTCGGCCGCACGGTCGTGTTGAAGCTCCGCTACGGCGACTTTCGCACGGTCACCAGGTCGCGCACGCTGGGCGAGCCCACGGATGTCGCGCGCCGCATCTACGACGAGGCATCCGCGGCCCTCGGTGAACTCGCCGGCGATGGTGCGCGAATCCGTCTCATCGGTGTTCGAGCCGAACAGCTACGGCCGTCGGGTACCGGTGCGATGTTGTGGGACCCCGACGAGGAGTGGCGCGAGGCCGAGCGCACCATCGATGAGGTGACCGCTCGTTTCGGTCGAGGCGCAGTGCGGCCGGCTTCGCTCGTGCGCCCGGCGGTCGATCGTGTCGAGTCGTCACGACGCAAGGATGCGGGCGGTGAGTGAGTGCGTTGCGATGAACCCGTTCGAGGGCGAATCGTGAGAGGGGTGGCTGAGCGGCGCATCCGCGGGTAGCGTTGCAGGCATGGCTGAACTCGTACTGGAACTGGCTGAGAGCGTCGCCGGCGTCGGCGTGAAGACCTCCTACGGCGACGTCGTCGAGATCGACGGCACCACCCTCGTGCCGGTGGCGCTCGGATACTACGGCTTCGGTGCCGGCAGCGGCTCCGACGAGAAGGGCGACGAGGCGGGCGGCGGTGGCGGCGGTGGCCTCTCCATTCCGCTCGGCGCATACGTCGGTCGCGATGGCGGCGTTCGCTTCGAACCGAACCTCATCGGCCTGCTGCTCGTCGCCACCCCGCTCGTGTGGGTCACCGGCAAGGCGCTGCGCATGGTGATCAGAGCGCTCAAGCGCTGAGACGCCCACCGTCGCGGCGGTCGACCCTCACCGTGCTCGTCGGCGTATACTCGTCAGCGAACACGGGAGTCCGGTGAGCCGGGCTGAGAGGAAGGTTCTCAACCTTCGACCGTCGAACCTGATCTGGGTAATGCCAGCGCAGGGAGGGCAATCACATCTCAATTCCCGTGCCTCTTTCCACGAATCGAAAGGGCACGACAGTGCACACTGCAGCAACTGAAACCAGCACATCTCCGGCCGCTCCGAAGCCGCGCAATCTGCGTTGGCGGGTCGTCGACATCGTCGTCGCCAGCGTGATCGGCGTCGCGACGGGGCTTCTTTTCCTCTTCTGGAACAACATCGGTTACGCATGGTTCAGTGCGGCCGATGCGCTCACGCCGGGCCTCGGCGGTATCGCCGTGGGCATCTGGCTCATCGGCGGCGTGCTCGGCGGACTCATCATCCGCAAGCCGGGTGCGGCCCTCTTCGTCGAGCTGCTCGCCGCGGTCGTGTCAGCCCTGATCGGCAACCAGTGGGGCATCGAGACGATTTACTCGGGCGTGGCGCAGGGGCTCGGCGCCGAACTGGTGTTCGCGATCCTCGCCTACCGCCGGTTCGGTGTGTTGCCCGCCATGCTCGCCGGTGCGGCGGCCGGCGCGGCGGCCTGGAGCCTCGAGCTCTTCACCTCCGGCAATCTGCAGAAGTCCGCCGAGTTCCTGGGGCTCTATTTCGCGACGGTGGTCGTGTCGGGCGCGGTCCTGGCCGGGCTGCTCGGCTGGCTCATCGTGCGGGGCCTCGCAACCACCGGGGCGCTCAGCCGTTTCGCCGCGGGTCAAGACGTGACTCAGCGGGTCTGACGTGGGTCACGACTCCGAAGCCATCCGGCCCGCGCGCGTGGAGGCGCGCGGGTGGGGGTGGCGCCACGCCGGCAGGCGCGACGCAGCGCTCGATGGCATCGACCTTCGTATCGAACCGGGGGAGCGGGTGCTGCTGCTCGGGCCGTCGGGTTCGGGCAAATCGACGCTCCTTCACGCCCTTGCCGGAGTTCACGGCGGAGCCGAGGAGGGCGAGGAGACCGGTTCGCTGCGCATCGACGGCGAGTGGCCGGCATCGGTGCGGGGCCGCGCGAGCCTCGTGCTGCAGGATCCCGACTCGCAAGTGATCCTCGCTCGCGTCGGTGACGACGTCGCCTTCGGCTGCGAGAACCTCGGGGTGCCGCGAGACGAGATCTGGCCGCGTGTGCGTCGCGCGCTCGACGACGTCGGGCTCGACCTTCCACTCGATCACCCGACCAGCTCGCTCTCCGGCGGGCAGAAGCAGCGCCTCGCGCTTGCCAGTGCCCTCGCGATGCGTCCAGGGCTCTTGCTCCTCGACGAACCGACCGCGAACCTCGACCCCGACGGGGTGAGCGAGGTACGCCTCGCGGTCGACCGCACGCTCGAGCGCACCGGAGCGACCTTCGTCGTGGTCGAGCATCGTGTCGATGTCTGGATCGACCTCGTGACCCGAGTGGTGGCGCTCGGCAGGAACGGTCGTATCATCGCCGACGGCGACCCCCGACACGTCATCGACACGCAGCGCGAGGCCCTCCTCGCCGCCGGGGTATGGGTGCCCGGCTCGCCGCCGACGGTGACGTCGGCGCGGCCCGCCGCTGCGGCATCCGTTCTCGATCTCGCCGGTATCGACCTCGCGATCGGCCGCCGGAGCGATGCGGTCGTGCGAGCGGGGCTCGAGTTGTCATTGCCGAGAGCCTCGTCGACGGTGCTCACGGGGCCGAACGGCGCCGGAAAGTCGACCCTCGCCCTCACGATGGGCGGACTCCTGGCACCGATCGCCGGTCACGTGCGCGCGTCAGCGGAACTCGCGAGCGGGCTGCGCAGTGAGCCGATCCGATGGCGCTCGCGCGAGTTGCTCACCCGCATCGGAACCGTGTTTCAAGAGCCGGAGCACCAGTTCGTCGCCTCCACCGTGCAGCGCGAACTCGAGGTCGCCCCGCGGGCGCTGGGTCTCGACGCGGCGACGACCCGTCTGCGCACTCGCGAGGTGCTCGAACGCTTGGGGCTCGACCGGCTCGCCGAGGCGAACCCGTTCACGCTCTCCGGCGGTGAGCAACGTCGGCTCACGGTCGCGTGCGCGCTCGTCGCGCAGCCCCGCGTCATCATCCTCGACGAGCCGACCTTCGGCCAAGACCGTCTCACCTGGATCGAACTCGTCGGCCTGCTCAGGGGGCTGGTCGACGACGGGGTGACCCTGCTCTCGATCAGTCATGATGCGGCATATCTCGCGGCGCTCGGCGATCAGCATCTCGATCTCAGCCGGGAGTCCCTTCGGGTGGAGGCAGCGGCATGATCGCGGCACCTCGACTGCGTCTCGTCGATCGCGTCAACCCCGTCAGCCGCCTCGCCGCGGCGATGCTCCTCACCACACCACTGCTCCTCACCGTCGATTGGGTGAGCGCCGCGGTCGCGCTCGTCGTGCAGCTCGCACTGTTCGCCATGGCCGGTGTGACCCCGAAAGTGCTCGTGGCCCGCACGTGGCCGATCCTCATCGCGGCACCGATCGCCGGTCTCAGCATGCTGTTGTACGGGCGGCCCGAGGGCACCGAGTACTGGTCGTTCTGGCTGGCGCGGGTCACCGACGGCTCCATCGAACTCGCCATCGCCGTCACCGTGCGCGTACTCGCGATCGGATTGCCGGCGGTGCTGCTGTTCATGAATGTCGACCCGACCGAGCTCGCCGACGGGCTCGCGCAGATCGCTCGCCTGCCGAGCAGGTTCGTGCTGGGCGCGCTCGCGGGAGCACGCCTCGTCGGCCTGTTCATCGAGGATTGGCGGGCGATGGCGTTGTCGCGCCGCGCGCGCGGCATCGGCGATCATGGGGCCATCCGCCGGTTCGCGACCATGGCCTTCGCGCTGCTCGTGCTCGCCATTCGGCGGGGAAGCAAACTCGCGACCGCGATGGAGGCACGCGGCTTCGGGTCCGACCGACCGCGCACCTGGGCGCGCGTCTCCCGTGTCGGTTGGTCGGACGCGGCGCTCCTCGCACTCTCCGTCGGCATCGCCGCGCTCGCGATCGGCGCGGCCATCTGGGCCGGTACTTTTCACCCGGTGTGGTCGTGACCGATCGCCCGAGTGTCGAGGTCGGCCCCGCGGCATCCGCCGTTCGGGCCGTGCTCACTCGGGTACGCACGGGGCGATCGCAGATCATCGCGATCGACGGACCCAGCGGCTCCGGCAAGAGCACGCTCGCCGACGCGATCCTGCGGGCCTGGCCCGGTCGAACGCCCGACCTCGTTCGTCTCGACGACGCCTACCGCGGCTGGACCGGGCTCGAACGGGCCGGCACCGAGTTGTCGCACACCCTCATCGCCCGCCGGGGGAGAGGCATGGTGGGGCAGTGGCGGCAATGGGACTGGGCGACGGATCGTCCGGGTCCGATCGAGTCGAGCGATCCCGGCAACACGCTGGTCATCGAGGGGTGCGGCGCGTTCGCGGCCGTTGCGCGGGTCGACGCGGTGCATGTCTGGGTGGAGGCCTCTGCACGAGTGCGCAAACGCAGGGCGCTGGCACGAGACGACGGTGCATTCGATCCGTATTGGGAACTCTGGGAACGGCAGTGGCGCCGATACGTCGCGCGTACAGGACCCGCGCGTCGTGCCGATCTCCGGGTTCGCGTCGTCGACGTCTGAGCCGGCGCCCTCGCGCGGCGCCCTGCCCCTTGGTGCGACCGAGCGCTACGGTAGTCACATGAGCACAGACACGACAGGCGCCCAATATGTCGCGGAGTTCCTCGACGGTCCACTCGAGGGCGAGTTCGAGCAGCGCATCCTCGTGGGCGGCAAGCCCGAACAGCGCGTCGGCATGGTCGCCGCCGTCGACGGTCTCGAGTCGCTGTTCTGGTACGACGCGGTCGACGAGCGCGAGGTCAACGGACAGGTGCGAGTGCAGTTCCGCTTCGATGCGGATGACTCCGACCCGGTCGAGTCCGACGACGAGAACGACTGAACGTACCGCACGCGGGAGGCTGCGCGCCCACCCGTTCAGCCTTCGTCTCGGTCCTCGGTTCAGCCCTGCTGATCGGCGAAGAACGCCCCGATGAGCGCAGCCGGATTCATGAGTCGCCAGAGCGGACCCGGATCGCCGATGTCGCTCGTCAACTCGAGCGGCGAGCCGAGATCCCCGCTGGCAGCGGCCACGACCACTCTGCCGACGTCACGGCCCGCCGACGCGGTCGTGAAGGCTTCGACGGCGACGGATGCCTCGCCGCCCGGGTTGCCCCACGAGACATCCGTCTGGCTCACGGTGGCGATGAGCTCGGCTCGGTCTCCCCAGGCCGCTTCGACACTCGCGTAGGGCGTGCCGGCGGTGATGACTTCGACGGGCTGCGCGGTGAGCGCGCTCGATTCAACCGCCGTACGGACGGCTGCGTCGAGCGTCTCGTAGTCGGGCATGAGCGACATCGCTCCGACGAGGCGATGTGGGGGTTCGCCTTCTGCGCCCGGGATCTCGGTTGCGAAGAGGAAGGTCAGGCCCGCCTGGTCGGTGTAGCTGCGGGCGAGGGCGCGCACTCCCGTGTCGCCGAGGTGGGCGACCACGTCTGGCACGTTTCGCGCCCCGGCGACCGCTGGGGACTCCACCGTGTCGTACATCGCCGCGAGCGCCGGGTCGGCCAGTGCCAGCGCCGTGAGCCGGGTGAGTTCTTCGGCGGTGCCGACATTGTCGCCCGACAGGCCCGTCGCGTCGGCGACCCGGGTCTCGGTGAAGCCTTGCTCGGCGAGCCAGGCATTGGCCGCCTTGACATAGGGGTTGACGCCGCCGAACGCCCAGCGCACGAGCGTGTCGGCGTGGTTGTTGCTCGATGCGAGCAGCACTGCACGCACGACGTCTCGCTCCGTCCAGCTCTCGCCGGGCGAGACCTGCAGAGTGCGCGAGTCCTCCGCGACGTAGCGGAGGTAGTCGGTGTAGTCCTCGGGTCCGATGTTGATGGCCGGGCCGGCACCGCCGTCTGCGGGCAGCGGTAGGGAGTCGAGGGTCGCGAGCACGGCGATGAGTTTTGCGGCGCTGCCGATCGGAACCGCGGCCGTGTCGCCTGCGACGGCGAGCGTCGTCGGCGCGCCGTCGTCAGCGAGGACGGCGATCGCGCTCGCGCCCGCGGCGGGAAGCGAGATCGCGGTGGGCGAGCCCACAGCGGATGCCGCTGCAGTGGTGTCATCGACCGTGACACTCACGGCCGGGAGCGGACCGAGGAGCATCGCCGGACCGTAGACCCCGATGCCGAGGATCGCGATCGCGCCGACGGCGATGCCCACGATGCGGCCGGGGGTGATGCTCATGGAATCAGCGTAACCCGGCCGCGTTCATGCCCAGGACGACCCGACTACTCGGTGCGGCGCTGCGTACGCCGACCACGAAACACGGCGAGTGCGCCGAGCACGGTGAGGAACATCACCAGGACGATGCCGATCCCTGGATCGACGCCGGTGGCGGCGAGCCCGCCCGCGGAGTCGGGATCGTTCGGCGCGCCGCCGCCACCCTCCGTGTCGCCGGGCGTGTTTCCTCCTCCGTTGCCGCCGGTGGTCGCCGGCGAGACTTCGATCGTGACCGATGCCGACACCGCACCCACGGTCGCGGTGATCGTGTGCGCGCTCGCATGGGTGAATGTCACTCGGTTGCCCGAGATGACGTCGCCTGGTTGATCACTCGTCAAGATCACCTCGGATGTCACATCGTCGTGATTCCCGAACGCGTCCTCACCCGAGACGGTGATCTCCACGGAGTCGCCCACCGTGGCCGAGAGTGAGACCGCTGAGAGGGTGATCTCGGTGATCGGACCCGGAGCGATCTCGAACGTGAGCGCTCGGCTGCTCGAGCCCGTCGCGGAATCCATCCGAACCGTGAAGGTTGCCGTGGTGGCGACCTCGGATTCGCCCGCGAGCTCGCCGCTCGTGGTGTCGAGCACGAACCCCGCTGGGAGAGAGCCCTCCGTCACCGTGTATCGCGCGGACTCGGAGCCGGTGGCGCCGAGTCGAACCGAGTGCTCGACCCCGGCCACCGCATTCGGAATCGACGTCACGAGCTCGGGCGCAGCTTTCCCGACCGCGACCGGGAGTCGGTCGAACGCCAGCAGCCCGACATCGTTCGAGGTGCGAATCATCGGGCCGGCGCCGTAGTGCGACAGATAGCTCACCGTCGCATTCGCGCCGATGGCACCGGTCAGTGTCACGAGCAGCTTTCCTCCCTCGTGGTAGCTCACGTTCGTCACCTTGGCCGATGAGCCGTTCACCACGAAGTCACCTGTCGAGGTGATGTTCGCGTCGATGGTCAACGGATCGGTGGCGGAGTCGAGCTGGATGGTGAACTCCGTGCTCGACGCTGCCGTTGCTGCTGCGGCGATCGGGTTCGGTGCCGCAACGCCGGCGCTCGGCCCGCCGTAGAGGTCGCGGAGGAGCACGGCCGCCGCCTGCTCGCCGAACATCTGGTAGCCACCTTCGTATCCGAAGTGGCAACCGTCATGGACGGGTGCCCCCGTCGTGGAGAGCACGGTCACGCCATGCGTCCGCGAAAGGTTCCGTTGCGCTTCGCGCAGGGCGATGTCGTCGCCGCGGGCCGCGTTTCCCGCGCCGTTGCACGATGTTCGGAGCTGGTAGGCGTAGTAGTGCGCGCCGCCGCGGATGTTGGAGCCGAACTCGCTTCGCCAGTCTTCGAGCAGATTCGTGAAGCCGTCGATATGACGAGCCGTATCGCCGTTGTCCGACTCGCCCTGGTACCAGAGCACCGCCTTGACGTCATCGAGGACCCCAGCTGCTTCCAGGCGCTGCCGTAAACGGCCGTAGTTCGTTCCGATGTCATCCGGGTCGGAATCGTTGCGCTGGAACACGTGGATCGGCTGCCCGCCGTGTGCGCCATTGATGATCGCAACCGGAACCTGAAGCTCTTGCGAGAGCAGGCCACCCATGCGCATGCCCCACTGGCCGACCATGCCGACATTGGTGACCTGGTTCTTGTTCACGGAGGTCATGTCACCGTAGGCGTATTGCCATGCACGGCTGCCTCGTGAGGTGTCGGGGTGCCATGACGTCGTGCCGTAAGTCCGCACCCATGGCGACTGATTGCCGGTGCTCGAATCCGATCCGTCCTGCCACGCGGCGGACTCCGAGTTGGATTGTCCTTGAATCACGAAGACGTCGCCGGCGACGACATGGGTCCACCGGCCGCTGGTGCGCCAGATGCCGTCGATCTGGGTCTCCAAGTGGAATTCGTAATCGTGGAGGCCCGCCGTGATGCGCGTGTCGAACGAGAACGACGAGTCCGAACTCGCCTGCGTCGTCGTCTCTCCGGCACTCGTGACCGAGAGACGGACGTTCTCGACCGCGGCATCCGAGGTACCGGCGACGATCACGTTCGCACCGTTGTCGGCATCGCGCGGGAAGAGCTGCCGATCTTGCGGAGCGTTGCTGAGCTCGACGACCGCTGAGCGTGTGTAGACCGTGAGCGTTCGGCTCGTGAACGAATCCGCATTGCGGGCGAAGGTCCAATCCGACTCCGCCGTGCCGCCTCGGGGTGCGTCTCCGAACCCGATGTCCAGCGTTCCCGGCGAGGTGAACCCGTTGAGCGCCATCACGGTGCTCGGGGTCTGGGCATCGCCCGGTTCGGTGTTCACTCGGTGGATCTGGAACGAGCCGTACCACCCGACGGTCGGCTGGTCGTCGGCGTCGTACGCGCCGTTCGTCGCGCCCTGTACTTGCCCGCTGCGGTAACGCTCGTAGGTGTTCGGCCAGTGTTCGATCCACCCCGTCATACCTTCACCCGTCGCGACGCCGGCGACGTTCGAGGCGACATCCAAGTCGTTCACGCGCTGCTGCGTCATCTGGCCCGGGATCGTATGAAGGCCGAGCAGCGAAGGATCTGCGGTGAAGGCGTCCATACCGGACCAGGCCCACTGCGTGCCGGTGCCGCTCGTCGTCTCGAGGCAATACCCCACGCGGTCGAAGCCGTGTTCGGCGGATTGAAGTGCATTGAACGTGTAGTCGGGCACGGCGCCCGGCCATGAAGCGTTGGCAGGGAGTTCGAGTTGCAGTACCGGCGCCTGGCCGTCGGCCGTGGCGGCCGCGTCGCACGAAGTGGGTGCGGTCGTCTCGGCGGCCGGCGCGGGAGCGATGGGGGTGAGGACGAGTGCCCCGGTCAGGGTTGCGAGAGTGAGGAGGCGGACGGGCGTGCGTGCCGAAAGCGCGTTGATCAATGCGGGCCAATCATCTTTGATGTGCTCAACGTGTGGAGTGAATCTGGTGATGAAACGATTCAGAAGTGATCAGTCGATACAGTAGCGGCCAGTCGAGCGGCGCGTCAATGCCCCGGGTGGCCCGTCAGCGCCCTGAGCGCCGCTTCGATGCCCCCGAGCGGCCGGGGCGGCCGGTGGAGCGACGCGTCGGACTCAGGCCCAGCCGAGTTCGTGCAGGCGAGCGTCGTCGATGCCGTAGAAGTGGGCGATCTCGTGTACGAGCGTGACGTGGATCTCTTCACGGAGTTCATCTTCGTCGTCTGAGATCGAAAGCAACGGCTCGCGGTAGAGGATGATGCGGTCGGGCATCTCACCGAATCCGTACCGGTCGCGTTCGGTCAGCGCCCACCCGTCGTAGAGGCCGAGCAGGTCGAGCGAGCCGTCTTCGGGGCGGTCTTCGACGACGAAGACGACGTTCTCGAGGCCGTCGACCATGTCGTCGGGCAATTGGTCGAGCTCATCGACGACGAGAGCTTCGAACGCCTCGGCATCGAGTTCCACGAGCAACTCCGTTCGGAGCGGGTGAAGGCACCTGGCATCTCATGACTACCAGGAGCACATGGGGTGAGTAACGGGGCTTGAACCCGCGACCTGCTCCTGGCATCTCTCACCACTACCAGGAGCACATGGGGTGAGTAACGGGGCTTGAACCCGCGACCTCCTGGACCACAACCAGGCGCTCTGCCAACTGAGCTATACCCACCATGTGTCGACCGCCGAAGCGATCTGGCAACTCAAAGAGACTACTACACCTTGGCGTCGAACTCGTCCACGACGGTCGCCGCAAGGGTCTGGAGTTCTTGGGTCGATGGGCCGGGTTCGGCGACGAAGACCGCGCGCCGGTAGTAATGCAGTTCGCGGATCGATTCGAGGATGTCGGCGAGCGCCCGGTGTCCGCCGTGTTTCTGTGGTGAGTTGAAGTACGCGCGGGGGAACCAGCGCTTGGCGAGTTCCTTGATCGAGGAGACGTCGACACTGCGGTAGTGCAGGTGCGCATCGAGGCGAGGCATGAACTTCAGGAGGAAAGCGCGGTCGGTGCCGATCGAGTTGCCCGCGAGGGGTGCTTTCTGTTCTTCGGGTACATGCTTCAGCACGTACTCGAGTACTTCGTACTCCGCCTCTGCGACGCTCACGCCGTTCGGGATCTCTTCGATGAGTCCGGATTGAGTGTGCATGGTTCGGACGAACTCGCCCATCGACTCGAGCGCGCTCGGATCGGGCTTGATGACGATGCTGAGCCCCGCATCGACGGGGTTCAGTTCGTAATCGGTGATGACGACGGCGATTTCGACGAGTTCGTCGACCTCGAGGTCGAGTCCGGTCATTTCACAGTCGATCCAGACCAATCGGTCACTCGAGGAAGCCATGCGGTGAGTCTACCGGGGCGCTCCGACGCTGACGGTCAGCGCCTCTGGCGGCGACGGAAGCCGAGATGGACGACCCGTCGACGCAGTTACGGCTCCAGGGCCCGGATTCAGTGCCCCCGGCAGGAATTGAACCTGCGACCAAGAGATTAGAAGGCTCCTGCTCTATCCGCTGAGCTACGGGGGCGACGGTGTCAAGCATACCGGGGCAGGCCGGGTCACCCCTCGACGGGCAAGTACGGATCGTCGTCCGGCTGCTTCGCGGCGGCATCAGTCCGGCCCTTGCGAATCGTGAGTGCGATGAGCGGGAACAGCAGCACCGACGCCATCCCCGCCCCCACGAGGGCCGCGGCGGTACCGCTCGGCAGGTCGCCGTTGTCGACTCCGATGGCCGTGACCGCGACGATGATCGGCAGACCGGTGGCGCCGAAGAGTGCGGTCGCCGCGAGGTCGCGCCGACTCGAGCCCTTCGGTGCGGCGAGAAGCGAGGGCAGTCCGCGCACGATCAGCATCAGCACCAGGAAGATGGGGAGAAGTGCCGTCGTGCGGACGTCGGCGAAGAGCGCCTCGAGGTCGAACGTCACGCCCGTGTTGATGAAGAACACGGGCACGAGGAAGCCGTAGCCGACGGCTTCGAGCTTCGTCTCGACGATCTCTGCGTCGCGCTCGGGCGCGCCGGTCATGAGCAAGCGGTAGATCACGCCGGCGGTGAATGCGCCGAGGAGCATGTCGAGGTCGAGCACGATGCTGAGCGCCACGAGCGCGAGCAACACGAAGATGACGAGCCGCACCGCGAACTGCCCGCTCGTGTGGAGCGTCGCGGTGATCACCCGATGCATCCGCTTGCCCACACCCTTCGCGGCCAGCCAGATGGCGATGCCGGCGATGACCGCGAAGGTGAGGAGCACGATCGTGGCGAGCAACGGAGTGCGCCCGCTGAGGAAGATCGAGATCGCGAGCAGCGGCCCGAACTCACCCACTGCGCCGAGCGCGATGACCCCGATGCCGAACGGGGTGCCGAGATCGCCCGAATCACGAAGCACCGGCATGATCGTGCCGAGCGCCGTCGAGGTCAGGGCGATGCCGATGAAGGCTGCCGCGGGGAGCTCGGCCACCAGCACCGCGGCGATCCCGATGCCCGCGGCGAGTGAGATGATCCAGCCGATGGCGGCACGGCTCAGGGGGCGTCCGCGGATCGAACGGAAGTCGACCTCATTGCCCGCGAGGAAGAACAGCATCGCGAGGCCGAAGTCGGCGAGCTGGCCGATGAACGCATCGGGCACCACCCAGCCGAGGACTGCAGGTCCGAGTGCGAGTCCGAGCAGGATCTCGAAGACGACGAGCGGGATCACGACCCAGCGTCCGATCACCCGCACGAGCAGTGGTGCGGCAACGGCGATCGCCGGCACGAGCACCATGGTTCCGATCGAGATATCCATCCGAACTCCCGTCAGTCCGCAACTTCGTCAAGGCCGGCAGCGTTGCACTTGCCGCGATGTTAGCGGAGGCCCGGTGGCATCCGCGCGATGACGCGGCCGCGCCTGTTTGCATCCAGGAAACATCTCAGCGGTATCGTCGTGGAATGCGAGAGCTGCAGTCGCGAATCATCGCCGAACTCAACGTCGTCCCGGTCATCGAACCGGCAGAGCAGGTGCGTGCGCGCATCGACTTCCTGAAGTCCTACCTGCGCTCGACCGGCGCAGGCGGCTTCATCCTCGGCATCAGCGGGGGACAGGATTCGACACTGGCAGGCCGGCTGTGCCGCCTGGCCGTCGATGAACTCGTCTCCGAGGGGACTCCTGCACGCTTCGTCGCGGCGCGATTGCCCTACGGTGTGCAGCGAGATGAAGACGATGCGCAACTCGCGCTCGAGTTCATCGACCCGCAAGAGGCCGTGGTGTTCAACATCAAGGGTGGTGTCGACGGACTCGCATCAGACTACGAGGCGGCGACGCAGGCGCCCCTCAGCGACTTCGGCAAGGGCAACGTCAAGGCTCGACTGCGGATGGTGGCGCAATACGCGCTGGCGGGAGAGCACAGGCTTCTCGTGGTCGGCACCGACCATGCTGCGGAGGCCGTCACCGGTTTCTTCACGAAGTTCGGCGACGGTGGCGCCGACATCCTGCCGTTGACCGGGCTCACGAAGCGGCAGGGCCGTGCGCTGCTCGAGCATCTCGGCGCGCCCGAGCGTCTGTATCTGAAGGCGCCGACCGCCGACCTGCTCGATGCGAACCCGGGGCAGTCCGACGAAGCGAACCTCGGGCTGAGCTACATCGACATCGACGCGTTCCTCGAAGGCCACGACATCGACGAGGCGATCGCCGAACGCATCGAGGCCAGATTCTTGCAGACCCGGCACAAGCGCACGGTGCCCGTGTCGATGTTCGATGACTGGTGGCGTTGATCAGTCACTCGAGCTGAGCCGAATCGGCCGGAGCCGCGACTCAGCTGAGCACTAGATCAGCGCAGTGGCTCGGTCTGCAGCGTCGGTGTGGGCGCGGTGTTCGCCGTGGCGGTGGGCGAACTCGGCTCGGCGAGATTGACGCTGCCCTGGTAGCGCTGCTGGTGCTGTTCGGCCACCCACGCGTCTTGCTGCTCGACAGCGGCTTGATCTGGATCTTGACGCTGCGTGCGCCACCGTGCGAGGTCGTTCTGGAACTGCCGGCGCGTGCGCGACGGGTGACGCTGCCATTCGAGCAGTCGATCGCGGAACTCCACTACAGCGGGATCGAGTTGGTAACCGAACGTCGCCGATGCGCGCTTGAGCTCATGCAATTGGTGGGAAGCCCAGTTCGCTGCGACATCCGACCCGCGGATCGGGAGCAGGCGCACGATGATGTCGGCCTGGCCGACGGCGCGATCGACGAGCACCTGTTCTTGAGGAGTGAGCGAGTTCCAGACGGAGGCCTCGGTCGCGGCGTCGACGAGCGCGGCGATCGCGGTCGCCTTGGCCTCACGGTCGCGCTGCGTGACGAGCCGCTTGATCGCGATACTGGCGATCCACACCGCGAGGAGTCCGGCGGCGAGCACCGCCAGGAACAGCACGGCGGCCGAGAAGACCGCGGGTCGTGCCGCTGCCGAGCCGAGCCAGGAGACGAGATCATTCCACCACTGCATGGCGGCAGGCTACCGCGCGTTGCTGTCGTGCCGGGCGAGCACGGGCGGCGTGCCCGAATTCACTCGCGGCCCGGTCACCGGAACAGCTCGGCAGCGTCTCGCGACGACCAGAACTCGCCGAGGTCGATCGAGCGGATGCCGCCGGCAACCGACCGCTTCGCCCCGAAGCGCGTCTCGGTGCCCGCACCGCGCTGCTCGATGTGACCGAGCACCGGGCCGTGCGGGCGAGTGACGCGCCACAGGCCCGGAGCGGCCGGCGAGATGAGCAGGCCGGGTACATCGATGGGGAACGGTTCGCGCGTGCGCGCGGCGTTCATGGCGATGGCGGACATGTCGTTCCTCTCGTGACGCAGCCGGCCCTGCTGGTGTATGTCACGAGAGTACGGAGGGCCACCGACATCCGATCGGTGCTGCCGGCTCAGCCGAGCGCGGTGCCGTGGGCCGCGAGCGGCTCGATGCGCTCGATCTCCTCATCGGTGAGCGGCGCGGCATCGAGCGCTGCCACGTTCTGTTCGAGCTGGGCGACGCTCGAGGCGCCGATCAGCGCGCTTGCCACGAGCGGCTGGCGGAGTACCCATGAGAGCGCGAGTTGGGCGAGGGTCTGGCCGCGGTCTTTCGCGATCGCGTCGAGCGCGCGCGCGCGCTCGAGGTAGTCGGAGCTGATGCGATCGGCGGAGAGGAATCGGCTGGTTGCGGCCCGCGAATCCGCGGGCACGTCACCGTTCAGGTAACGATCGGTGAGCAGCCCTTGCGCGAGCGGTGAGAAGACGATGCTCGCGGCGCCGACCTCTTCGAGCGCCGGGAAGAGACCGTCTTCGATGTGTCGGTCGAACATCGAGTAGCGCGGCTGGTGGATGAGCAGTGGTACGCCTTCGGCGGCCAGAGCGGCGGCGGCCGCACGAGTCTGAGCGGGGTCGTAGTTCGAGATGCCCGCGTAGAGCGCCTTGCCCTGGCGCACGGCCGAGGCGAGGGCGCCCATCGTCTCCTCGATGGGAGTCTCGGGGTCGGGGCGGTGCGAGTAGAAGATGTCGACGTAATCGAGGCCGAGTCGCCCGAGGCTCTGGTCGAGCGAGGCGAGCAGATACTTGCGCGAACCGAAATCACCGTACGGACCGGGCCACATGTCGTACCCCGCCTTCGACGAGATGATGAGCTCGTCGCGGTAGGGGGCGAGATCGTCGGCGAGAATGCGCCCGAAGTTCTCCTCGGCGCTCCCAGCGGGCGGCCCGTAGTTGTTCGCGAGGTCGAAGTGCGTGACGCCGAGGTCGAACGCGCGTCGCACGATTGCGCGCTGCGTGTCGTAGGGGCGCTCATGACCGAAGTTGTGCCAGAGGCCGAGTGAGAGGGCAGGCAGTTTCAGGCCACTGCGGCCGACGCGGTTGTACTGCATCCGTTCATAGCGTTCGGGGAGGGCGACATAGCTCATGCTGCAACTCTATGGCGATGCGCCGCGCTGGTCCTGCCGGTGCCGCCCGACATCGTCATCCGGGGTCACTCGTCCTCCACAACCGCCGGTACCCGCTGCTTCTGCACCGGTCGTCGATGAGGGCATCGGATGCTTCGGCAGGGGCGTGATGCTGGTGCTCGCGGCTCCGGGGTGACGATCCCGGCACGAGCGCACCTCGGAGCCGCGTGCCGTCGACTCGCGGCGGCATCCGACTGAGGAGTGCAGCACATGACCGACATCATCACCGTGACCGGCGTCGTGGGAACCGATCCCAAACACACCGTCACCAACGGGGGCCTCGCCATCACGTCCTTCCGTCTGGCATCGACCAGGCGAGTCTTCGACCGTGCGAAGGGCACGTGGGAAGACGGCGAGACGAACTGGTACACCGTCTCGGCGTTCCGGCAGCTCGCAGCGAATGCGAAGCTGTCGATCCGCAAAGGGGAACGGCTGATCGTGCGCGGGCGGCTCCGGCTGCGTGCATGGGAAACCGGCGAGAGGTCGGGCACCGCGGTCGAGATCGAGGCGGATTCGATCGGACACGACCTCGCCTGGTGCGTCACGTCCTACGCGAAGGTGCGCTCCGTGCGCCCAGCGGATGCCGCGGCCGACGACGCTTCGTCGGGTGGTGCCGATGCGGCCGACGCGTTCGGTGCGGCGGAAGACGTCGAGCACGCCGTATCGGCGTGGCCCGACGTTGCAACGTCCGATGAGGGCCACGACGACGCGAGCGACGACGTCGCTGAACCTGCTGAACTCGACGAAGCGATGGCCACCGTCTGATCGATCGAGCGGACGCCGCACGGCGGGCCGCCCGGGCAACGGTCGAACGCGAACGCATAGACTCTGCTCGGGCGGTCGGCACCGCCGGTGAGGGGAACGATGAGACGGCGCTTCGGCACATCCGCGGCTGTGGCGCTCGCGGCTGTCGCGATCATCGCAGGCACCGCCGGTTGCACGACCGGAGATCCGCAGCCCACGGCCCCCTCGACGGCTCGGCCGACACCCTCGGAGTCCAGTGCGCCGACGCCGACGGCACCCGAGTTCCGGCCAGAACTGTCGGCCGCTGAGAACCTGGGGTTCTTCGACTGGGTGAACGCGGGCGTCGTCGCCGCGAACGGTGCCGCTGGTGGCCGTGACTTCATCGACGCGCTCGCCGCGGCCGGATTCGACAAGGCGCAGATGCAAGTCACGAGCGACGTGACAACCGAAGGAAAGCCAACCGACTCGGTGCAGTTCTCGGTGCTGTTCCAGGGCGAATGCCTCGTCGGGCAGTACGGCCCGGCATCGGGCGGATACCACGGCGCGGTGCGCCCGCCGCTCGGCGCCGGCGGCTGTCTCGTCGGCCAGACCCGCCCCATAGACTGGTAGGCGATATGGCTGAATACATTTACTCGATGGTTCGCGCCCGCAAAGCGGTCGGCGACAAGCTCATCCTCGACGACGTGACGATGGCATTCCTGCCCGGGGCGAAGATCGGCGTGGTCGGCCCGAACGGCGCCGGTAAGTCCACGATCCTGAAGATCATGGCGGGCCTCGACCAGCCCTCGAACGGCGAGGCGCGGCTGAGCCCGGGTTACTCCGTCGGCATCCTCATGCAGGAGCCGGTGCTCGATGAGACCAAGACGGTGCTCGAGAACGTGCAAGAGGGAGTCGGCCCGATCAAGGCGAAGCTCGACCGCTTCAACGAGATCTCGCTCGCGATGGCAGACCCCGACGCCGACTTCGACGCGCTCCTCGCCGAGATGGGCACCCTCCAAGAGGCCATCGACGCCGCCGATGCGTGGGACCTCGACTCGCAGCTCGAGCAGGCCATGGATGCCCTTCGTTGCCCACCGGGCGACGAGCAGGTCTCCGTGCTCTCGGGCGGTGAGAAGCGCCGTGTCGCGCTCTGCAAGCTGTTGCTGCAGAAGCCGGACCTGTTGCTCCTCGACGAGCCCACGAACCACCTCGATGCCGAGAGCGTGCTCTGGCTCGAGCAGCACCTCGCGAAGTACCCCGGCGCTGTGCTCGCCGTCACCCACGACCGGTACTTCCTCGACCACGTCGCCGAGTGGATCTGCGAGGTCGACCGCGGTCGCCTTTACGCCTACGAGGGCAACTACTCGGTCTACCTCGAGAAGAAGCAGGAACGCCTGCAGGTGCAGGGCAAGAAAGACCAGAAGCTCGCCAAGCGCCTCTCCGAAGAGCTCGAATGGGTTCGTTCCAACGCGAAGGGCCGCCAGGCGAAGTCGAAGGCACGTCTTGCCCGCTACGAAGAGATGGCGACCGAGGCCGAGCGCACTCGCAAACTCGACTTCGAAGAGATCGTGATCCCCGTCGGTCCGCGTCTCGGCGCGCAGGTGATCGAGGCGAAGAAGCTCCGCAAGGGCTTCGGAGAACGCATCCTGATCGACAACCTGAGCTTCAGCCTGCCGCGCAACGGCATCGTCGGCATCATCGGTCCGAACGGTGTCGGCAAGACGACGCTGTTCAAGACCATCGTCGGACTCGAGCCGCTCGACGGTGGCGAACTGAAGATCGGCGAGACCGTCGACATCTCCTACGTCGACCAGAGCCGAGGCGGAATCGACCCGAACAAGAACCTGTGGGAGGTCGTCTCAGACGGGCTCGACTACATCATCGTGGGCAAGACCGAGATCCCGTCGCGGGCTTACGTCTCGCAATTCGGATTCAAGGGCCCCGACCAGCAGAAGAAGGCGGGGGTGCTCTCCGGTGGTGAGCGCAACCGACTGAACCTGGCACTCACCCTGAAGCAGGGCGGAAACCTCCTGCTTCTCGACGAACCGACCAACGACCTCGACGTCGAAACGCTGTCGAGCCTCGAGAACGCCCTCCTCGAGTTCCCCGGCTGCGCGGTGGTGATCACCCACGACCGTTGGTTCCTCGACCGCATCGCGACCCACATCCTCTCGTACGAGGGCACCGAAGACGACCCGGCGAACTGGTACTGGTTCGAGGGCAACTTCGAATCGTACGAGCAGAACAAGATCGAGCGGCTCGGCCCCGACGCGGCCAAGCCGCACCGCTCGGCGTACCGCAAGCTCACACGAGACTGACATGCGCCTGCACGTGCCGACCCCGTTGCGCTGGAGTGATCTCGACGCCTACGGGCACGTGAACAACGCCCGAATGCTGGGTTTGCTCGAAGAGGCTCGCATCCAGGCCTTCTGGGTGAACGACGACACACCCGAGCACGCGGTCGGCGCGTCGACGGCGGTGCTCGACGCCACGCCCGGTTCCAACACGATCACGCTCATCGCACGGCAGGAGGTGGAGTACCTCGAGCCGATCCCCTATCAGCGCCAACCCGTCGACATCGAACTCTGGATCGGCAATATGGGCGGGGCGAGCCTCGACGTCTGCTACGAGGTGTACTCGCCGACCGGCGTCGAGCCCCGCACGCTGTACACCCGCGCCGTTACGACGGTCGTACTCGTCGACGCAGCATCCGAGCGACCGCGGCGCATCAGCAATGCCGAGCGTGCGGCTTGGGAGCCGTACGTCGGCGACCCGATCGGCTTCCGCCGCCGCTGACTCAGTCGTCGAGCGGTTCGTCGCTGAACGAGCCCTCCCAGACGGCTCGACTACCCGCCTCTGCGATCTGCACGAGCGTCCAGGTGGAGCCTGCCGCGATGACGAGCGCCGCGATGGTCAGCGCGATTCCGACGATGAGGCGGATGCCGCGGCCGATGCCGGCTCCCTGCTCTGCAGCGCTGCGACGAGCCGAGCGGCGCTCGACGACCGCCCACGCCGCGACGACGAATGCGAGCACGAGCAGGGCGATCAGCCACGGCACGATTCCCTCGCCTTGGGCGGTGTGCTCCTGGATGAGCGGCGCCGACGGCACTCGCTGTTCCAGCCACTTGCCGGCTTCGACCGTGACGAGACCGAGGGGGAGCAGCAGCACCGCGCCGATGAGTGCCGGCAACCACAGCACTCGCCTGGCGGCAGGCCACACCGCGACCACGATGAGTACCAGGCCGAGCAACGGCGTCAGCACGACGACGGCGTGCACGAGCAACACGTGCAATGGGAGTCCTGCGAACGTGTAGTCGACTCCGTCCATGTCAGGACGCCGCGACGATGCGGTCGCCCGAAATCGCGACCGGGATGGCCGTGAGGGGCTCGAGTGCGGGTCCCTGGATCACGTCGCCCGTCGCGGCATCGAACATCGAGCCATGGCAGGGGCAGTGGAACTCGGATGCCGCTGCCGCGACGACGCACTGCTGGTGCGTGCAGATCGCGCTGAACGCCACGACCTGCCCGGCCGTCGGCTGGGCGATGAGTGCAGGCGCACCGTTGATCTTCGCGTCGATGCTGCCGCCGACGGGCACGTCGGCGACCGCGGCGATGTCTTCACCGGCCGGCGGAGCATCGGGTGCGGTGCTCGGCTCGGTCGGCGGTTCGTCGGTGATCGAGGGATCGGGAGTCACCGAAGGCGAAGCGGTGTCGGTCGGGGCATCCGCTGCGCAGCCGGCCAATGCGAGCGCACCGCCGACGACTCCGGCGGAGCCGAGCGTGAGGATGGTGCGTCGTGTGAGATCGGTGGGATCGGTCATCGCCTGAGCTCCTTCGTCCGCGTCGCTCGCGTCACACGTGCGCCCGTTTGCCCATTGTGTGCCACGACGCGGTGTCGTCGCCGGATTCCACAGGATCTATTCAGGCGAATGCATCCCGCCGGTTTCGGGCACGCGTACCATGCCCTCTTGTGCAACGCTCGCCACCAGCACGCCCTCGCGAGTATAGATGCGGCCGAGCGAGAGACCGCGACCCCCACTCGCCGACGGCGACTCCTGCGTGTACAGCAACCACTCGTCGACCCGGGCGTCGCGGTGCCACCACATCGCGTGGTCGAGACTCGCGACCTTGAGACCGGGCGTGGCCCACGCCACACCGTGTGCGCGGAGGATCGGCTCGAGGATCGAATAGTCGCTCGCGTAGGCGAGAGCGGCACGATGCTGCTTCGGGTCGTCGGGCAGCTTGCCGAACGCTTTCATCCACACCGCCTGTCGAGGCACCCGCTCGCCCTCGACCGTGAGGTAGACGGGCGACGGCACATGTCGCATGTCGAAGGCGCGTTCGTTCGCCCAGTATCGGGCGACGTCGTGATCGAACGCGCCGAGCACGTCGGCGGTCGACGGCAGGCTCTCAGGGTCGGGGAGGTCGGTCGGCATGTCGACCTGATGCTCGACACCCTCGTCGGGAGTCTGGAACGAAGCGATGAGCGAGAGGATCGGTTCGCCGTTCTGGTATGCGTGGGTGCGGCGCGTCGAGAACGATCGCCCGTCGTGCAGTCGATCGACGGAGAAGGTGATGGGGTGCGCGACATCGCCGGGGCGGAGGAAGTAGCCGTGCATCGAATGGATCGTGCGGTCGTCGGGCACGGTGTGCATCGCGGCGATGAGCGACTGCGCGAGCACCTGACCGCCGAAGACACGCCCGAGCGGCATCCATTGAGAAGGCCCGGTGAAGATGTCTTCGGTGGTGCGGGCCCCGGTGTCGGTGAGGTGCAGGCTGCTCAGCAGGCCGTCGATCGGACCGTTCATCGTTCCTCCGTGTCGGTGGTCGGTGACCGCCCGGCACCCGCGGAGCGCGAGGCCGCCGGGGCGGCGGCGCTCACTTGGTAGTTTAGACAGGAGATGGTTCAACAACTCACGCTCGCCGACAGCTTGTCGCTCGGAGACCTGCATACCTACCTGCAACGAGCAGGCCGCGTCGAAGACGGTTCGGTGCGCCTCATCGCCGGTTCGGGCATCCTCGCCGTGTACACCGCGATCCTGTATCCACGAGGCATCCTCGATGAGAGCCCGACCGTGCTCGGGCTGCGCACCTTCGCGCTCGCCGACGACGAGGAGTTCGATTCGGTCGTGCCGATGCGTTCGCTCGTCGAACGCATCGTGCGGGCCAGGGGCGAACTCGGCGAAGACGACGACTCGCGCCCGGTCTCGATGTCACGACCTCCAGAGGTCAACACCGTCACCTGGGCGGGCATCTCACCGCCCAGAGGCGGGTGGCGACCACTCGGTGTGACGGATGCCGCGACGCTCGAGACTGCGGCGCGTGCGGGCATCGACGAGGTGGCCGAGGCGATTCCGGCCGGCACCGGGGAGCAGCTCGTGCAGCGCGTGCGATCAGAGGTCTGGGGGCGTGGTGTCGAGGGTGTCGAGTACGTGCCGACCGGTGCGGCATTCGCGGCCTTCAGCCTCGGGTTCCTCGGCGACGACGAGGTGAAGCTCTTCGAGACTGGTCCGTGGACCCGTCTCTCCTCGCGGCGAGGCCACGTGCTCGTGCGCCGCAAGCCTTGGACCCTGAAGGCGTAGTGGGACGCGATACGCGCCCTGCTCCCTGAGCCTGTCGAAGCTCCCCGAGCCTGTCGCAGGGCGTGGGCGCTACTCGACCGGCGGGAGTGCCGCGATCGCGCGCCCTGCGGCCCGCCCGGTGAAGAGGCATCCGCCGAGGAAGGTGCCCTCGAGCGCACGGTACCCATGCACGCCGCCGCCGCCGAACCCCGACGCTTCGCCGACCGCGTAGAGACCCGGAACCGGGGCGCCGTCGCTTCCGAGCGCTCGTGAATCGAGGTCGGTCTGGATGCCGCCGAGGCTCTTGCGGGTGAGGATGTGCAGCTTCACCGCGATGAGCGGGCCGGCCTTCGGGTCGAGGATCTTGTGCGGTGTCGCGACGCGGATGAGCTTGTCGCCGCGGTACTTCCGCGCACCGCGCACCGCCGTGAGCTGGAGGTCTTTGGAGAACTCGTTGTCGAGTTCGCGGTCGCGGGCGATGATCTCGCGTTCGATGTTCTCGGTGTCGAGCTCGGCTTCTGTCGAGAGGCCGCGCATGCCCTCGAGCAGCTCGGGCAGGGTGTCGGCGACCACGAAGTCGACGCCGTGCTGCTTGAACGCCTCGACAGGGCCAGGCGCGCCGGAGCCGAGGCGCTCGGCGAGCAGCTTCACGTCTTTGCCGGTGAGATCGGGGTTCTGCTCGCTGCCCGAGAGGGCGAACTCCTTCTCGATGATCTTCTGGGTGAGCACGAACCAGGAGTGGTCGTGACCGGTCGAGGCGATGTGCTCGAGCGTGCCGAGGGTGTCGAACCCGGGGAACAGCGGCACCGGAAGTCGCTTGCCATTGGCGTCGAACCAGAGCGACGACGGGCCGGGAAGGATGCGGATGCCGTGCTTCGGCCAGACCGGATCCCAGTTCGTGATGCCTTCGGTGTAGTGCCACATGCGGTCGCCGTTGACGAGGCGGGCACCGGATACCTCGGCGATGCCGAGCATGCGACCGTCGACGTGCGCCGGCACGCCCGAGAGCAGGTTCGCCGGCGCCTGGCCGAGACGTTCAGGCCATGCTGCGCGCACGAGGTCGTGGTTGCCGCCGATGCCCCCCGAGGCGACGACGACCGCCGGTGCGCGCAGCTCGAACTCGGCGACCTCGTCGCGATTGGACGATTCGCCGCGGGAAGCGGTGTCGCGTGCGAGCACGGCGCCACGGATGCCGACGACCGCGCCGCCTTCGACGATGAGCTCATCGACGCGGTGCCGATGGCGCAGTTCGACGAGACCCGCGGCCTCGCCCGCCTTCACCTTGGCGATGAACGGGGCGAGCACGCCGGGGCCGGTGCCCCACACGATGTGGAATCGCGGTACCGAGTTGCCGTGCCCGATGGCGTTGTACCCGCCGCGCTCGGCCCAGCCGACGACGGGGAAGAAGCGCACGCCCTTCTGGTGGAGCCATGCTCGTTTCTCGCCGGCCGCGAACTCGACGTACGCCTCGGCCCAGCGCCGGCCCCAGTCGTCTTCGTCCCGGTCGAAGCCCGCGGTGCCCGCCCAGTCCTGGTGCGCGAGCGCGACCGAATCCTTGACGCCCATGCGGCGCTGTTCGGGGGAATCGACGAGGAAGAGTCCGCCGAACGACCAGTGCGCCTGGCCGCCGAGACTCGCTTCGGGCTCTTGGTCGACGATCACGACGCGCTTGCCGGCATCGACGAGCTCGGCCGCGGCGACGAGGCCCGAGAGTCCGGCGCCGACGACGATCGCGTCGGCGGGCTTCGGGGTGCGATCGGTCGCGGCGGGTGCGGGGGAGGCGGCCACAAGGACTCCTTCGTCTCGGGTGGTGATGGGATTGCGGGTGGTGATGGGATTGCGGGTGGTGATCGAGTGGGGCGTGCGGTTATTCGTCGAAGGTGTTCACCATCGCGTATGCGGCCCGTTGGAGATAGTCCCACAGGGTCTCTTCGGCGAGCGGCGGCAGTGCGAGCGAATCGACGGCGACCCGCATGTGCGCGAGCCAGCGATCACGGGCGTCGGGGTTCACCTTGAACGGCTGATGGCGCATGCGCAGGCGCGGGTGCCCGCGCTGCTCGCTGTAGGTGCCGGGGCCGCCCCAGTACTGCTCGAGGAACATCGTGAGCCGCTCGGCAGCAGGTCCGAGGTCCTCCTCGGGATACATGGGCTTCAGCACGGGGTCGCTTGCGACGCCCCGGTAGAACTCCGCGACGAGCCGCTCGAAGGTCTGGCGGCCGCCCACCGTCTCGTAGAACGAGGGCCCGAGCCCCTCGCCGTGTTCCGAGGCACGCAGCGGCACGTTCGCAGGCTGCGGGGGGCCGGATGCCTCGATCGGCAGTTGCTCACTCACGATGATTCTCCGGTCGGCGGTTTCGGCAGCTTCGGCAGTTTGGGGGCACGCGGCGCGCGCGGCTTCTTCACCGCGGCCCGCGCCGCTGCGGCGCCCGTGTCACCGTCGACGACGGCGCTCGGCGAGGTCTTGGGCGGCCTCGCACCCTTCACCCGGGTCGCGCCGTCGAACCCGGCCAGCACGACGCTGGTGAGGCTCGGCAGCTTGACGCCCAGCTCGTCGAGCGCTCGCTTCAAGCGCATGCGCAGCTCGCTTGCGACGTCGTCTTTCGCCGAGGACCGCACCTTCATGACGACGCGGGTGACGAGCGCATCTGCCGTGATCGATTCCATCCCCCAGACCTCGGGCTTCTCGAGCACGCGCGAACGCCACTTGGTCGACTGGGCCATCTCGGTCGCGGTACGCAACAGCGTCGCCTCGACCTCGTCGACGTCGACGTCGTACGGTACGGCGAGATCGACGATCACCCGCGCCCAGCCCTGCGACATGTTGCCGACCCGGAGGATCTCACCGTTGCGCACGAACCAGAGCGTGCCGTTCACGTCGCGGATCTTCGTGACCCGGATGCGCACCTCTTCGACGATGCCGGTTGCCGGGCCGAGGTCGACGACATCGCCGACGCCGAGCTGGTCTTCGACGACCATGAAGATGCCGTTGAGCGCGTCTTTCACGATGTTCTGGGCGCCGAAGCCGAGACCGGCGCCCAGTGCCGCAGTGAGCAGGGCGAACGAGCTCAGAATCGTCTCGTTGATGGTGGTCACGACGAGGAGCGTGACGATGATGAAGAGCGTCACATTCACGATGTTCGTGAGCACCGAGCCGAGGGTTCTCGTGCGCTGCACGAGACGAACAGCCGCGAGCGGCGATGCCTGCAGCGCCTGGGTGTCGGTGACATCCTGCTTCTTCTTGACGCCCGAGACGATCTGCGTGACGACTCGCTCGATAACGAAGTGCAGCACCCAACGCACCAGGAGCGCGATGACGATGATGAAGATGATCGAGATCAGTTTGCCGAGCACGACGTCCCAGTTCTCGACCCAGTATTCGACGATGCGCGCCCAGAAGTCGACGGACACCGGGTTCTCGTCAGTGGCGGGCGTACCGAAAACGAACATGTTGTGAAAGTCTACTGAGCCGTGTCCGAGAGCTCGCTGGCATCGCGGGCCTGAGCGGCGAGTGCACGTTCGAGTTCGTCGAGTTGCTCGGAGACCAGGCGGTGGAGCGGCGCCGGCGTCGGATTCGCCTCGAGCCAATCGCGGGCCATCGTCGCGAGCTCGGCCGAGACGAATGGCGCAGGGAACAGTCGATTCACGACGAGCGAGGCCATCGTGAAGCTGCGGCGCTCCCACACCGATTGCAGCGAGGCGAAGTACTCCGCGGTAGTGCCGGCGAGGAGCTCGGGTTGCGCGGTGCGCCGCCAGCCATCGGCGATCGCGCGCGCGAGATCGTTCGAGAGCGTGGCGTCCGTCGCCACGCGCCGCCACGCGGCATCCTTCGTCGCCTGATCGGGCCGTGCCGCGCGCGCCGTCTCGGCGAGCAGGCGGCCCTTCGCCGTGTTATCGCGGGCGAGTGCATCGGCGATCTCCTCGTCGGAGGCCGCGCCGAGGGTGGCCCGGGCGATCACCAGCTCCCAGCGCAAGTCGAGGTCGATCTCGAGACCGGCGAGCTTGATCGAGCCGTCGAGGAGGCTGCCGAGCACGTCGGCGTGCGCCGCAGTGGCGGCGAGACGGGTGAAGCCTTTGACGAACTGCAGCTGGGCGTCTGAGCCGGCCTCGCAGAGCTCGGCGAGCGCCCACACGGCATCGCCCGCCTCGGCGGCGAGCTGCGTGCGGTGCTCTTCAGCGAGGTAGCGACCGATCGCGAGTTCGAGGCGCGTCAGCGCCAGCCCCCGCGCGGCCGACTGCGTCTCGTGACCGATGCTGCCGATGACGAGTCGCACGAAATCGATCGTCGGCACCTCCGCGTCGCGCACGGCGTCCCACGCCGAGCCGAGGATGACGGCGCGTGCGACCGGGTCGACGATGTCGGGGAGGTGCGCGATCGCAGTCTCGAACGAAGCGGGGTCGAGCCGCACCTTCGCGTAGGTGAGGTCGTCGTCGTTCACGAGCAGCAGGTCGGGGCGGGCCAGCCCGACGAGCTCGGGCACCTCGGTGGCGGCACCGTCGATGTCGAGCTCGAAGCGATGAGTGCGTTTCAACCCGTCGACGCCGAGCACGTAGCAGCCGAGCGCGAGTCGGTGAGGGCGGAGGGTCGGATGCCCCGGTGCCGCTGACTGCTCGACGCGTGCCGCCGTGATCGTACCCGAGGCATCCGTCTCCGTCACCGTTCGAAGGGTGTTGACGCCCGCCGTCTCGAGCCAGAGCGCCGACCATCGGGTGAGATCGCGGCCGCTCGCGGTCTCGAGCTCGTCGAGCAGGTCGCGGAGGGTGGCGTTGCCACTGGCGTACGACGTGAGATAGGCGCCGACGCCCCGCTGAAAGGCGTCGAGTCCGACCCAGGCCACGAGCTGCTTCAGCACCGAGGCGCCCTTGTCGTACGTGATCGCATCGAAGTTGACCTCGACATCGGCGAGACTCGCGATCTCGGCGACGATCGGATGCGTCGACGGGAGTTGATCTTGTTCGGCCGCGTGCGTCTTCTCGTCGCTCGCGAACGTCGCCCAGACCCCGGTGAACTCCGTGACCGCGGCCGTCGCGAGCGTCGACGCCCACGTGGCGAACGACTCGTTCAGCCACAGGTCGTTCCACCACCGCATCGTGACCGAATTGCCGAACCACATGTGCGAGAGCTCGTGCAGCACGACGATCGCGCGCTGCTCGCGTCGCGCGTCGGACACCCGCGAGCGGAACAGGTACGACTCGTTGAACGTGACGGCGCCGACGTTCTCCATGGCACCCCAGTTGTACTCGGGCACGAAGATCTGATCGTACTTGCCGTACGGGTACGGCACGCCGAACGCCGTCTCGTAGAAGCCCAGGCCGGCCTGCACGAGTTCGAACATGACGTCAGGCTCGGCATACTCGCCGAGCGAAGCGCGCGTGAAGAGGCCGAGCGGGATGTCGCGACCGTCGACGCTGTGCGCGCTGCCGTGCCATGCGGCGTAGGGGCCGGCGATGATCGCGACGATGTAGCTGGAGATGACCGGACCCGGTTCGAACGACCAGGTGGCGCTCGTGCTCCCTGAGCCTGTCGAAGGGAGGCTCTTCGAAGCGCCCGCGTTGCTCAGCACCGTCCACGCGGCGGGAGCCGTGATGGTGAACGTGAACGAGGCCTTCAGATCGGGCTGGTCGAACACCGCGAAGACGCGGTTCGCCTCGGCGACGGCGAACTCGGTGTAGAGGTACGTCTCGCCGTCGACGGGATCGACGAACCGGTGCAGGCCCTCGCCGGTGTTCGTGTACGAGGCCGTTGCCACGATGTGGAGGTCGTTGTCTTCGTCGAGCCCATCGAGTCGGATGCGAGTGCCGTCGCTCACGACGGCAGGGTCGAGTGGCCGGCCGTTGAGGGTGATCTCGTGCACTTCGCTGGTGCACGCCTCGATGAAGGTCGATGCTCCCGAGGCACCCAGGAAGTTCACGCGCGTCTCGCTGCGGAACGTCTCGCCCGCCGCCGTCAGATCGAGGTGAACGTCGTAGCGCGGGGTGCGCACGACCAGGGCGCGTTCCTCGGCTTCGGTTCGGGTGAGATCGACAGCGGGCATGTGCGGGGCCTCCGTGTGGTCGTTGACTCGCCAGCCTACTGATTCGACGCCGCCGAGCCCTGCAGGGCCGAACTCGATGCCTCCGACTCAGCCTGCGCCGGAGCCGGACGCGGGCAGCAGCCCCTGCTCATAGGCGATGATCACGAGGTGCACCCGATCGCGGGCGTCGAGCTTCGCGAGCACACGGCCGACGTGGGTCTTCACCGTCGACTCCGAGACGAAGAACCGCGCGGCGAGTTCGCTGTTGCTCAACCCTTCCGCGATCGCCATGAGGATCTCTCGCTCGCGTGGGGTGAGCAATTCGAGCACTCCGACGGACCTGTCGGGCACGCCCGTCACGCCGCCGCGCTCGCCGTCGCGACCATCGATCAGGGCAGGCAGCTCGCCTGCGAACAGTTCGATCATGCGTCGGGTGACGCGAGGCGAGAGCGCGGCTTCGCCGGAGTGGACTGTGCGGATCGCCGACGCCAGCTCGGCGGGGCGCACGTCCTTCAGCAGGAACCCACTCGCGCCCGCACGGATCGCGGCGAAGGCGTACTCGTCGAGGTCGAAGGTGGTCAGCACGATCACGCGCGGGGGAGTGGGGCCCGATGTCACGGCCTCGGTCGCGGCGATGCCGTCGAGTCGGGGCATTCGCACGTCCATGAGCACGACATCGACCGGTACGTCGCGCACGAGCGCGACGGCGGCGTGGCCGTCAGCGGCCTCGCCCACGACCTCGATGCCGGGCTCGGCGTCGAGCACCATGTGGAATCCCGTGCGCACGAGCGCCTGGTCGTCGACGATCGCGACTCGGATCGGTGCGTGCTCGTCGGTCATCGTGGCTCCTCGCCGTCGCCTTCGTGGTCGCCCTCGCCGTCGCGCACGTCGGCGTCGCGTCGCGTCGGCAGCACCGCACGCAGTCGCCAGCCGCGATTGGGCAGCGCGCCGGCCTCGAGGGTGCCGCCGTAGAGGGCGACGCGCTCACGAATCCCTGCGAGGCCGCGGCCGGCGCCGTGCATGATCTGGTCGGCCGCCACGGGCGCGTCATCGTCGACCGAGATCTCGACCTCGTCGTCGCGGTGCTCGATGAGCACGTCGACGCGGTGGGCGCGTGCCGCATGGCGCAGGGCGTTGGTGAGGCCCTCTTGCGCGACCCGGTACACCGCCAGTTGCAGGGTCGATTCGACGATCGGAGCGCCGACGGTGGTGAGGTGCACCGGCAGCCCAGCCTCGCGGAACCCGTCGACGAGGCGGGGGATCGCCGCCACATCGGGTTGCGGTGCGAGGTCGGCCCCTTCGTCGGCGGGATCCCGCAGCACGCCGAGCATGCGTCGCATCTCGTCGAGCGCGCCGCGCCCGGTGTCGGCGACATTGCGCATCGCGTCGGCGGCGCGGGCCGGATCTCGCTCGGCAGTCGCCGCCGATCCGTCCGCGAGCGTGATCATGACGGTCAGACCGTGCGAGACGATGTCGTGCATCTCACGGGCGATGCGCGCCCGTTCGGCCACCGCGGCGAGTCGCGCCTGCTGGTCGCGTTCGCGTGCGAGGTCGTGGGCCCGCGCGATGAGCGCGTTCAGGTATCGACGGCGGTTGCCGACGGTGACGCCGATGAGCGTCGCGACGAGCATGACGACGGCATACTGCGACGCCGATGCCAAGGGGCCGCCCTCGGAGATGTTGAGTCGGGCGACGAGCGCGTTCGTCGAGAGCCACTCCGCGATGTACGCCGATGCCGAGACCACGGCGACCGACCCCGCGAACCCGATCCAGGCCACCCTCGTCGAGCGGTAGACGCCGAGCCCATAGAGGGCGAACAGCATCGGCAGCACGTCGGTCGTGCCGAACGGGTAGACGAGCAGGCAGACCGCCCAGGCCGCGCCGAGCACCCACCACGGTTGCGACCGGCGGAAGAACAGCAGCGCCGCGCCGGCGGCAACGATGCCCACCAGATGCAGCACGCTCGACCAGAGCGGAGGAGCCGGGTCGCCGAATCCTGCGACGATAAACGTGCCGATGAAGGTCGGCACGAAGTAGGCGCCCGCGATGAGTGCGTCGGTCAGCCTGGGATGCCTCGCCCAGAACTGCCTGATCACCCCGGGCGGTTTCGGCAGACGAAGTTCTCCCCCGGCTACCGAAGCCGGGTAGCCGGGGGAGAACGGTGCTTCCGCCATGGACAGGACTCTACGCGTCCCGTCGCTTCAGGAGCACCGCAGCGCCGGCGATGGATGCCGCCACCCAGGCCAGCACGACCAGGAGGTTCTGCCAAACATTCAGCCCGTCGCCAGTGGCGCCACCCGAGATCGCATCGGAGAACAGGTCGAGTCCGGCGTTGGAGAGCAGGTAGGGGACCATGTCCTGGGCCCAGTCAGCGGGGATCATCTGCAGCACGCTCGGGAGGAGGAGCAGCAGGCCGAGCACTGCGGCGATACCACCGGCGCTCGAGCGCAGCATCGTGCCCACGCCAAGCGCGAAGACCGCGACGAGGGCGAGGTAGAGTGCGCCGCCGAGCAGGGTGAGGTACACGCCCGGCTCGGTGATGCTCGCCGAGACGCCGTCGCCCGCGAAGACGAGCGACGAGGCGAGGTAGGCGCCGAACGTACTGATCAGACCGACGAGGAACGTCGCCGCGAACAGCACCATGGCCTTGGCAGCGAGGGCCGGCAGCCGCTTCGGAACAGCCGTGAGGGTCGAGCGGATCATGCCCGTGGTGTACTCGCCGCTGATGACGAGCACGCCGAGCACGCCGACGACGAGCTGGCCGAAGTAGACGCCGAACACTGAGGACTGCCCGATGAGCGCAAGCTGTTGCTCGGCCGGTGCGCCCGAGGCATCCGCGCCGCCGCTCATACCGCTCACCATGCTGAACGACATGATGAGCGCCATGCCGAGCGAGAGCGCGATGACGATGAGGTACGACCACACGGTCGAACGGAGGCTCCGGAGCTTGATCCACTCGGAGCGCAGCACACCACCGAAGCTCAGCGAGGTGGAACGAGTGCGCTGCGACGGGTGCGTCGCAGTGGGGCTGATCGTGGTCATCGGACTGCCTCCGTACGGTATTCGACGGCGTCGGCGGTCAGGGCCATGTAGGCCTCTTCCAGCGACGCGCTGAGCGGGGTGAGTTCGTGGATCGCCAGCCCGTGCTGGGCGGCGAGGTCCCCGATGCCGGATGCCTCGACGCCCGTGATCTCGAGCACCCCCGCCTCGGAGCGCACCACGGCGACGTCGGGCGCGGCGAGCAGGTCGGCGAGCTGGGAGGAATGCGGTGAGCGCACCAGGACTCGGGGGCGCGTGCCGCCGGCGATGATGTCGGCGACGGGCGCATCGGCGATGATCTCGCCTCGGCCGAGCACGATCAAGTGATCGGCGGTGACGGCCATCTCGCTCATGAGATGCGAGGAGAGGAAGATCGTGCGGCCTTCGGAGGCGAGGTGGCGCACGAACTGGCGCACCCACAACACGCCCTCGGGGTCGAGGCCGTTGACGGGCTCGTCGAGGATCAGCGTGGCGGGGTCGCCGAGCATCGCCGCGGCGATGCCGAGTCGCTGGCCCATGCCGAGCGAGAACCCGCCGACGCGCTTGCGTGCGACGGACTCGAGCCCGGTGAGCTCGATGACCTCGCGCACCCGGCTCGCGCCGATGCCGTGCGTGGCCGCCATCGCGAGCAGGTGGTTGTACGCGCTCCGGCCGGTGTGCACCGCCTTGGCGTCGAGCAGTGCGCCGACCTCGTGCAGCGGCGCGCGATGCGAGGCAAACGGCTTGCCGTTGACGATGACGCTGCCGGCGCTCGGCCGGTCGAGGCCGACGATCATGCGCATCGTGGTGGATTTGCCTGCGCCGTTCGGACCGAGGAATCCGGTGACCTGCCCAGGACGGACGGTGAAACTGATGTCGTTGACGGCGGTCTTCGCGCCGTAGCGCTTGACGAGCCCTTCTGCCGTGATCATGCTTCAACGCTACGGATCAGTCGCGGCCGGGGCATCCGTCTGGGGAATGGTTCAGGGCTGGTCAGGTAGTACCGCGGTACCACTCGACCGGCCGTGCGCCGGTCGAGTAGCGACGCAGGAGCGTATCGAGACCTCGCGAAGGGTCTCGCTACGCTTCGCTACTCGACCGGCGGGCGGCTACTTCTGTGCGTCGCGCGCCTGCACGGCGAGAGCCCGGTCGATGCCCGCGAGACGCTCGACGACGAGCCGGCGGAGTGCCGGCACATCGGGGTGCGTCTCGAGCCAGGCGCGGCTCGCGTCGGCGAGCGCCTGGCTCGCGAGCGGCGACGGGTAGAGGCCGTCGATGAGCTTGTCGGCGATCGCGTAGCTGCGCGCCTCCCAGATCTCTTCGAGCATCGCGAAGTACCGCTCGACGAACGCCTCGAGCAGCGCGGGATCGCCCGCACGGAGGAAGCCCTCAGCCGTTTCGCGCACGACCGTGTTGGTCGCGGTGTCGACGTCGATGAGCGAGGCCCATGCACGCTCTTTGCCCTCGAGGGTCTGAATCGCGGCACGCGCGTGCGCGGCCGACTGCTGACCCGTCGCGGTGTTGTCGGAGGCGAGGCGCGCATCGATCTCGGCGTCGCCCGCCCGGCCTGCAGCCACGAGTGCGATGAGCAACTCCCAGCCGAGGTCGGTGTCGATCTCGAGCCCTTCGAGGGTCAGCGAGCCGTCGGCGAGAGCGGCGAGCTCGTCGACGTGCGATCCGGCTTCGGCGATGGCCGCGAAGTTCATCACGAACTGGAACTGCGCGTCACTGCCGGGCGCGGCCTCCTCGGCGAGCTTCCAGAACCCGTCGGCGAGCTTGCGGCGCGCTTCGGTGCGGTGCTCGGCTGCGGTGTACGCGCTCGCCGAGAGCCCCGCGTTGGCGAGCACGATGCGCAGCGTCGTCGATTCGGTCTCGCTCGCGATGTTGCCGAGCACGAGGGCGAGGTAGGCGCTGACACTCGTCTCGGCGTCGCGCGTGGCATCCCACACCGAGCTCCACACGAGGGCTCGCGCGAGCGGGTCCTCGATCTCGGAGAGATTCGCGAGCGCGACCTGCTGCGAGGCGTCATCGAGACGGATCTTCGCGTAGGCGAGGTCGTCGTCATTCAGCAGCACGAGGTCGGGGCGGGCGAGACCGACGAGCTCCGCGACATCCGTTCGCTCGCCGTCGACGTCGAGCTCGACCCTGTGGTCGCGAACGAGCTTGCCGCCCGTGAGGTTGTAGAAGCCGATCGCCAGGCGGTGCGGGCGGATCGTCGGGTAGTCGGCCGGTGCGGACTGCAGCACCGTGAACGCTGTGATCGTGCCTGATCCAGTTCCGATCGGCTCAGTCGTCGCGATCTCAGGACGCAAGGTGTTGACGCCTGCCGTTTCGAGCCAGAGCTCCGACCAGCCCGACAGATCGCGGCCGCTCGCGGTCTCGAGCTCGGCGAGCAGATCGGCGAGGGTCGTGTTGCCCCACTGGTGCTTCTTGAAGTACGCCGAAACGCCCTGGAAGAAGGCCTCGACACCCACCCACGCAGCGAGCTGCTTCAGCACCGAGCCGCCCTTGGCGTAGGTGATGCCGTCGAAGTTCACCTGCACGTCTTCGAGGTCGTTGATGGTCGCGACCACCGGATGCGTCGACGGAAGCTGGTCTTGGCGGTAGGCCCAGCTCTTCTCCATGGAGTTGAACGTCGTCCAGGCCTCGTGCCACTCGGTCGCCTCGGCGGTGGCGATAGTGGATGCCCACTCGGCGAACGACTCGTTCAGCCACAGGTCGTTCCACCACTTCATGGTGACGAGGTCGCCGAACCACATGTGGGCGAGCTCGTGCAGGATCGTCACGACGCGACGTTCGCGCACGGCATCGGTGACCTTGGATCGGAAGACGTAGACCTCGGTGAAGGTCACCGCCCCCGCATTCTCCATCGCACCCGCGTTGTACTCGGGCACGAACATCTGGTCGTACTTCTCGAACGGGTACGGCACGTCGAACTTCGCCTCGTAGTACGCGAAGCCCTGCTTCGTCTTCTCGAAGATGTAGTCGGCGTCGAGATACTGCGACAGGCTCTTGCGGCTGAACACGCCGAGCGGAATGGTGCGGCCGTCGCTGCTCGTGAGCTCGTCGCGCACCACGTGGTACGGCCCGGCCACGATCGCCGTGATGTAGCTCGAGATACGCGGGGTGGGCGTGAACACCCAGGTCTTGGCGCCGTCGTGGGCGTCGACCGGTTCGGGCGTCGGCGAGTTCGAGACGATCTCCCAGTGTGCGGGCGCCGTGAGGGTGAACGTGAACGCGGCCTTCAGATCGGGCTGCTCGAACACGGCGAACATGCGCCGCGAGTCGGGCACCTCGAACTGGGTGTAGAGGTAGACCTCGCCGTCGACCGGGTCGACGAAGCGGTGCAGGCCCTCGCCCGTGTTCATGTAGCGGCCGTCGGCGACGACGGTGAGCTCGTTCTCGGCCGCGAGGTTCGGCAGTTGGATGCGGACGCCGTCGCTCACCGCGGCCGGGTCGAGCTCGACGCCGTTGAGCGTCACCGAGTGCACGGCCGCCGTGATCGCGTCGATGAAGGTCGATGCGCCGGGGGTCGATGCGGTGAAGCGCACGGTCGTCGTGGCTCGGAACACCTCCGGCCCCGTGGTGACATCGAGCACGACGTCGTAGTCATGCACCGAGACGAGCGCTGCGCGCTCCTCAGCTTCGATTCGGGTGAGGTTCTCTCCGGGCACGTGCGCTCCTTCGCCAGTCATCGACGCGGCTCGTGGCCGCAGGCAACGTGCACCAGCCTAGCTCTCGGGCGGGCCGCGGTCACGAAGATTCGAAGGTCGCAGTGCGAGCGGATGCTGCGGCTCAGCGCGCCGCGATCGAGACCGCCGCCGTGACCGTCACTGCGACCTCACCAGTCGGCGCGTGCGTAGTCCTTCAGGAACACCCCGGTGACGTCTTCGCCGGCCTCTCCGCGAACGATCGGGTCGTAGACCCGCGCTGCGCCGTCGACGAGGTCGAGGGGCGCGTGGAATCCCTCCTCGGCGAGCCGCACCTTCGTCGGGTGGGGGCGTTCGTCGGTGATCCACCCCGTGTCGACGCTCGTCATCAGGATGCCGTCGGCGAGCATCTCCTTCGCGCTCGTGCGGGTGAGCATGTTCACCGCCGCCTTCGCCATGTTCGTGTGCGGATGCCCCGGTCCCTTGTAGCCACGACTGAACACGCCTTCCATGGCCGACACGTTCACGATGTAGCTGCGGCGAGCGGATGTCGCCGCCAGCGACGCCCGCAGGCGGCTCACGAGGATGAACGGGGCCGTCGTATTGCAGAGCTGCACCTCGAGCATCTCGAGTGGGTCGACATCCTGCACGGCCGCGCTCCAGCTGTTCTCGTGGTGGAGGTCGGGCACGAGGCCGCCGGCGTCGATCGCGGTGCGATCGGCGAGTCTCGCGAGCGAGCTCGAGCCCGGTGCGAGCGCGAGCGCCGTGAGATCGTCGGCCGTCATGGTGCCCGCGAAGAGACCCGACGAGAGCACCGGGTGGCTCGACACCGAGTCCGCGAGGGCGAGCGGATGCGCATCGTTCGTGTGGCCGAAGCTCACGAGTTCGGGCATCGGTCCGTCGGGGAGCGGCGAGGACTCGGCCTCGACGAGGGGCGAGTACGAACCGGGGGAACGACGCACGGTCTGCGCCGCGTTGTTGATGAGGATGTCGAGCGGCCCCTGCGCCGCCACGTCATCGGCGAGCGCGATGACCTGCGCCGGGTCGCGCAGGTCGATGCCGACGATTCGCAGGCGGTCGAGCCACTCGCCGGAATCGGGCATCGCGGCGAACCGTCGGGCGGCATCTCGCGGGAACCGCGTCGTGATCGTGGTGTGCGCGCCGTCGCGCAGCAGGCGGAGGGCGATGTACATGCCGATCTTCGCGCGACCGCCCGTGAGCAGCGCACGCTTGCCGGTGAGGTCGGTGCGCGCATCGCGCTTGGCGTGGCTCATGGCGGCGCAACCCGGGCAGAGCTGGTGGTAGAACGCGTCGACGAGCGTGTAGCGCTGCTTGCAGATGTAGCAGGGCCGAGCCACGCGCAGCTCGCCGGCGGTGCGGGCATCGGTGCCACTGACCAGGTCTGCGCCGCGCGTCTCGTCGTCGATGCGGGTGGGCGCGCCGGTCGCCGTCGCGGCGATCACGGCGCGGTCGGCATCTTGCACGACCTTGCGCTTCTCGAGTCGGCGTGCGACCTTGACCGCCTTGAACATCTTCGCGGTCGCATGGCGCACGGTCTCGAAGTCGGGGTCGTGCTCATCGAGCTCGCTGAGCGCGGCGAGAACCCGCAGCGTCGTCTCGAGATCCCGCGCGTCGATCGTGGGCGCGCTGAAGATGGGAGAGTCGTCGGAGGGCATGCGGAAACTCTACGGGTCGCTGGCCCACGATCTCCTGTGTGCGGTCGAGTCGGCCGGTGCCGCGTCGTCGGAGTAGCGTGACCGCATGCATACGAGTGTCGACTCCCACGCTCCGACGGCCGAGCGGTATCGGGCCTTCGCCGAGGTCGAGTCCAGGGGCATGTCGGCGACGTACGAGGAGTGGGCTCTCGGCGTGGCGAATGATCCGGCGACGATCCGGCTCATCGACGAGCTGCCGCCCGCCAAGCGCCAACCGAATCTCGTGTTCGGCGCCGCCCGGTTCACGGGCGCGCCGGTCGGCGGGGGGTACGGGCTCTTCCGCGACTGGCTGCACGAGCATTGGGCCGAGGTGCGGGCGACCGCGCTCGATCACGCGACGCAGACGAACGAGGCCGCGCGGTGTGCACTGCACCTTCCCGTGCTCGCCGGGTTGCCCGGCCCGCTCGCTCTGCTCGAGGTCGGTGCCTCGGCCGGGCTCTGCCTCTACCCCGACCGCTACAGCTATCGCTACACGGGGCATCCGCAGCTCGACCCCCTCGACGGCCCGAGCGAGGTCGTGCTCGACTGCGCGATCGAGGGCGAGGGAGAAGTGCCGGTGCCCGCGCGACTGCCAGACGTGGTGTGGCGCGCAGGAATCGACCTCAACCCGCTCGACGTGACTCGAGCCGAGGATCTCGCTTGGCTCGAAGCCCTGATCTGGCCCGAGCACGACGACCGGCGGGCGCGGCTCCGTGCCGCAGCGCGCATCGCTGCTGCCGATCCGCCCCGCATCGTCTCCGGTGACCTCAACGAACGACTCCGCTCGCTCGCCGCCGATGCGCCGGCCGACGCGACGCTCGTCGTGTTCCACACCGCGGTGATCGCCTATCTCGAGCACGCGGCGCGTGAGCAATTCGTCGAGACCGTGCGCGACTTGCCCGGCCACTGGATCTCCGCCGAGGGTCGCTCGATCGTTCCAGACATCGTCGTGCACGACGAGGTCGGCGACGGAACGGAATTCGTGCTCGCCCTCGACGGCGAACAACAAGCGTGGGTGCAGCCCCACGGCCGTGCTCTCCGTTGGGTCGCCAGTCCCGAGGGAAGCGGTTCGCTGTGACGGCGCAGCGCTGAACACACGGCCTCCGCTGCCGCGACGTGTCACCGAGATCGCACTCACCCGCCTCCGCCCGCGGCGAGCCGCATGAGATCGGTCGTGAAGTCGACATCCGCAGTGCTCTGCTCGGCGCGAGTCGCGTTGCCCGCGAACTGGTGCTGATAGCCGCCCCAGGCGCTCTCGGCTATCGACGGGCCGACGCCGCTTCGCACGAACAGCGCCAATTCGGTCGCTGCACGTTCGATGCGGTCGCCGAGCGTCGTGGATCCCCAATCCTCGGGCGCGGCGTACAGCGACGTCGGCAGGGGGAGTGCGCGGAGGAACGCGAACAGGGGCCTGAGCTGCTCGTCAACGACCATTGCATGCCGCGCCGTGCCGGCGGTCGCGGCGAGCAGGACCGGCTTCGCGATGAGCAGGTCGTTGTCGAGCACGTCGACGAAGGACTTGAACAGGCCGCTGATCCCGGCCTTGTACACCGGGGTACTGGCGATGACGGCGTCGGCGGCCGCGAGGCGTTCGATCGCCGCCTGCAGGCGCTCGCCGGGAATTCCCGACACGATGGCTTGAGCGATCTCGACCGCCAGTGGACCGAGTTCGATGACGCCGACGGATGCCGGCCTGCCGGCCTCACGGAGCAGGTCGATGCTCTTCTGCGCGGCCCGCTCGGCCAGCAATCTGGTCGAGGATGGCTCGCTCACCCCGGCGCTCACGATGACGAGTCGCACGGGGGCGTTCGGAGCATCCGAATCGATCGGAATGTGCGGTCCAGACGACTGACCGGTCATGACGTGAACCTTTCGACGGCGTTCTGCTGCACTCCCGCTTTCGGGCCGATGGCGCCGGCGAGGAGCACGAGGCTGAGCTCACGGAGCGTGCCGAGTTGCTCGGCGTTCAGTGCGCGGGACATCACCCGGGCGACGTTCAGGGCCACATGGGCACCGACCCGCCGCTGACATTGCGCGCCTTCGGGAGTGAGCCGGATGCGATGCGCGCGGGCGTCGTCGACGTCGTCACCGCGTTCGACGAGACCACGGGCCTCGAGACGAGTGATCAGCCGGCTCATCCCGGGTTGGGTGAGCAGTACATCGTCACCCAGCTCGGTGATGCGCAAGCCGTCGGGCTCGGCCGAGAGTGCGTGGAGGACGGCGTACTCCTTCACCAGCAGGCCGTCCCAGATGTCGGCGTCGGAGAGCTCGCGGGCGATCGTCGCCTGTGCGCGGTAGTACGCCTCCCAGGCCTCGTTCGCGAGCCGGACATCGCTGATCATCTTCACGCCACCATCGGGAATCGTGCCTCGACGGCCGGGTCGCTGTCCTGGTACGGCGAGGCGCCCGAGAGGTTGTCGCCGCGGTTCGGATTCGGTCGCGGCTGGCGCGGCTTCGCATCGCCGTACTTCTCGGCGATCAGGCTCGCGTGGGTCGGGGCATCCGGAGCGCTCGGCGCGCGCCGCGCGGCCATCTCCCGTCGGAGCACCGGTACGACCTCGGTGCCGAGCAGTTCGACTTGCTCGAGCGCCATCTCGACCGGGAGTGCCATGCTGTCGACCGTGAACAGCTGGCGCTGGTAGTCGCCGAAACCCTCCTGAAAGGTGAGGGTCTTGTCGATGACCTCTTGCGGACTGCCGACGCTCAGCGGCGTTCGCGTCATGAAGTCGTCGAGCGAGCTTCCCCGGAACATGGGGTACTCCTCGAAGTAGGGGCGGAAGGCCCTCACGGCATCCTGGGAACGTTTCGCGATGAAGGCCTGACCGCCGAGACCGACGATCGCCTGTTCCTTCGTGCCGTGCCCGTAGTGCTCGAATCGCTCCCGGTAGAAGTCGACGAGCGGCTTGAAGTGCAGGTTCGGCGCAAGGATGTGATTGGCGAAGAATCCGTTGCCGTAGAACGCGGCCTGCTCGGCGATCTCGGGCGTGCGGATGGATCCGTGCCAGACGAACGGCGGCACATCATCGAGGGGACGCGGGGTGGAGGTGAAGCCCTGCAACGCCGTGCGGAACTTCCCCTCCCAGTCGACGACATCCTCGCGCCAGAGTCGGTGCAGCAGGTTGTAGTTCTCCAGCGCGAGAGCGACGCCCTGGCGGATGTCCTTGCCGAACCACGGATAGACCGGCACGGTGTTGCCGCGCCCGACCATGAGGTCGAGGCGCCCCTTCGCCACGTGCTGCAGCATGGCGTAGTCCTCGGCGATCTTCACCGGGTCGTTCGTGGTCATCAGCGTGACGGAGGTGCTCAGCACGATGTTCTTCGTCAGCGCAGCGATGTGCGCCAGCAGGGTCGGCGGTGAGGATGGCACGAACGGGGGATTGTGGTGCTCTCCGAGTGCGAACACGTCGAGCCCGACCTCGTCGGCCCGTTGTGCGACTCGCACCATGTTGGCGATGCGCTCCGCCTCACTCTGCGTGTACCCGGTGGTCGGGTCGGGGGCGATGTCCCCGACGGTGAAGATTCCGAACTGCATGGTGTCCGCCTTTCCGCGGTGTGTCTTGTCAGTCACAACAACATGACTGCGCATGTATTCCCGCGTCACACGATCTGTTCTCCTGAGTGCAGTTCGATGGGTTCGCCGGTCTCTCCTGTCAATAGGATTGGCGCATGCGCATCCACATCGCGACCGACCACGCCGGCCTCGAGTTCAGCCGCACGCTCGTCGATCACCTGACCAACGGCGGTCACGAGGTCGTCGACCATGGCCCGGCCGAATACGACGCCCTCGACGACTACCCGGCGTTCTGCATCAACGCGGCGCTCGGCGTCGCGCGCGACCAGGCCGCGGGAGTACGTGCGCTCGGCGTGGTCTTCGGCGGTTCGGGCAACGGCGAGCAGATCGCGGCCAACAAGGTGCGGGGCATCCGTGCCGCCCTCGTCTGGAGCATGGACACCGCGATCCTCGCGCGCGAGCACAACGACGCCAACGTCATCTCGATCGGCGCCCGCCAGCACACGGTCGAAGAGGCCATCCGCTACATCGACGCGTTCCTCGCCGAGCCGTTCTCGGGTGATGAGCGGCACGTGCGACGCATCGCGCAGGTCGCCGAGTACGAGACGACGGGTGACATCGCGGGCAAGGGCGTCGACGTTTCGACGGACTCAGCGGCCACTGCGGAGTAGGAAAGCACCGTGCCCGAGGGTCACTCCGTACACCGCATCACCCGGCAGTTCGAACGCAACTTCGTCGGGCACGTCGTGCACGCGTCGAGTCCGCAGGGCCGGTTCGCCGTCGGGGCGGCCGAGATCGACGGGCGACGGATGACGGATGCCCGTGCCGTGGGCAAGCAGATGTTCCTCGGCTTCGAGGGCGATGTGTGGCTGCGCGTGCACCTCGGCATGTACGGTGCGTGGGACTTCGCGGGCGACATTCTGATGGATGCGACGATCGCGTCGGCGAACGGTCGCATGGGCCAGACGAACCAGCAGGGGACGTTCCTCGATGGGTCGAACCCCGATGCAGTCGTGTTCGACACTGCGGGTGAGAACTCGCTGCAGTCCATCGGCGCGCCTCGCAAGACCCGCTTGCGCATGTCGGAGTCCGAGAAGGAGGGGAACGAGCTCACGACGTTTCCCCCGGAGCCTGTCGGCCAGGTGCGGGTGCGCCTGCTCACCGACACGATCTGCGCCGACCTGCGCGGGCCCACCGCGTGCGAAGTGCTCGACCCCGCCCAGGTCGAGGCCGTCGTCGGCAAGCTCGGCCCCGACCCGCTGCTCGACTCGGGGCCTGAGGTCGAAGAACGCTTCACGCGCACGATCCTGAAGAAGGCCACCCCGATCGGCCTGCTGCTCATGGACCAGAACGTCGTCGCAGGCATCGGCAACGTCTACCGCGCCGAGCTGCTGTTCCGCGCCAAGCAGAACCCGCATACGCCGGGCAAGCTCGTGCCCGAAGAGCACGTGCGCCACTTATGGCGCGACTGGGCGAAACTGCTGCGCATCGGTGTCGAGACCGGACAGATGATGACGATGGACGATCTCGACCCCGAGGCCTACCGCGCCGCGATGGCGAACCGCGCAGACCGGCACTGGGTCTACAAGCGCGAGGGCCTGCCGTGCCGGGTCTGCGGCACGAACATCGTGCTCGAAGAGATGGGCGCCCGCAAGCTCTACTGGTGCCCGTACTGCCAAGCCTGACCATCGTTCGCTCGTCGAGTACCGCAGCCGTTCGCTCGTCGAGTAGCGAAGCGTATCGAGACCGAGGAAGCACATGAGACAGAACCCCAGCTTCACCCTCGCGAGCGAGGACGGCGTGAAGCGCCTCATCCGCGAGCACCCGTGGATGACGATCGTGAGCCAGACGGATGCCGCGGGGCTCGTCGCATCCCACTACCCGGTGCTCCTCGATGAGACCGCCTCCGGCATCGTGCTGCTCACGCATGTCGGCCGGCCCGACGAGGTCGTCCACGAGCTCGGACGCCACGAGACGATGGTCATCGTGCAGGGGCCGCACGGCTACATCTCGCCCGGTTGGTACGACGCGAATCCCGCGGTGCCGACGTGGAACTTCGTCACCGCGCATCTCTACGGCACGCCCGAGCTGCTCTCCGCCGACGAGAACCTCCGGGTGCTCGAAGCACTCGTCGACCACTTCGAAGACCCGATGCCCGAGCCGCGGCGCATGCGCGGCACCGCCGAGAACTCGGCCTACGCCGATCGCATCTCCGCGGGCACCGTCGGCCTCCGCATTCCCATCACGCGGTTTGTCGCGAAGAACAAGATGAGCCAGAACAAGCCTGCAGAGACCGTCGATCGCATCATCGACGAGCTCGAGGGCGACGGCCCGTATGCGAGCCCCGCGCTCGCCGCAGAGATGCGCCGTACACACGAGACCCTTCGGGCGGCTCGGGCGTGAGTGCTCCGGTCACGACGGGCGCCGCGGATGTCGCCGAGTCGCTGCTGCTCACCGGAGCCCGGTTGCCCGGCACCGACGGGCTCGTCGATCTCCACCTCGACGGAGGCCGCGTCGCCGCGGTGATCCCTGCCGGGGCCCCCGCGCCACGTGGCATCCGTCGTCTCGACCTCGACGGCCGCTTCGTGCTGCCCGGCCTGCACGACCGGCACGTGCACTTCTCCCAGTGGGCGATGGTGTCGCGCCGCCTCGATCTCGCCGGGGCCGAGTCGGCTGCCGCCGTCGCACGCCTGGTGGCGGCATCCGTCGCCCGAGGTGCACATGAGGTGATCGGATTCGGCTATCGCGACGGACTCTGGGCCGATGCGCCCACCCGCGATGCGCTCGACGCCGTCTCGGGTGACGTGCCGGTCGTGCTCGTCGCGGCCGACCTGCACTCGTGCTGGCTGAACACCGCTGCGCTGCGGCGGCACGGAGTCGAGTCGCTCGCCGGGCAGAGCGGAGTGGTCCGCGAAGACGACTGCTTCCGCGTCGTGCGGCAGCTCGACGACATCGCCGACGAGGTGCTCGACGAGTGGGTCGCCGAGGCCGCGCGAGAGGCCGCGGCTCGCGGTGTGGTCGGCATCACCGACTACGAGATGCGGTGGAACCGCGACGACTGGGCCCGACGCGTCGGTGCAGGGGCCGACGAGTTGCGTGTCTCGTTCGGCGTGTACACGCAGCACCTCGACCGCGCGATCGATGAGGGCCTCCGCACCGGCGACATCGTGCCGGCCACCGCGGGTCTCGTCACCGTCGGCGGGTACAAGGTCATCACCGACGGCTCGCTCAACACGCGAACCGCCTGGTGCTTTGACCAGTACCCCGGTGTCGGGCCGTCCGACCACCCCTACGGGCTCGCGACGGTGACGTACGACGACTTGGTGCGACACATGCGCCGAGCACACGAATCGGGTCTCACCCCGGCCGTGCACGCCATCGGCGACCACGCCAACGCACGCGTGCTCGACGCCTTCGACGAGGTGGGATGCACCGGATCGATCGAGCATGCCCAACTCCTGTGTCGCGACGACATCGCACGCTTCGCACGCCTCGGTGTCGTCGCGAGCGTGCAACCCGAGCACGCGATGGACGACCGCGACGTCGCCGACTGGCACTGGGCGGGTCGCACCGATCGGGCGTTCGTGCTCGCGGAGCTCGCGGCGGCGGGCGTCGAGCTCGCGCTCGGTTCCGATGCGCCGGTCGCACCACTCGACCCGTGGGTCGCGATCTCGGCCGCGGTCGGTCGGGCCCGTGATGGTCGCGAGCCCTGGCATCCCGAGCAGGCGATCGAGGCACGAGCCGCGCTCGCGGCATCGACCGGCGGCCACGGCACGGCGGTGCAGGTCGGTGGGGCGGCCGATCTCGCCATCGTCGAGATCGACCCGTTCGAGGCATCCGTCGACGAATTGCGCCGGATGCCGGTGGCAGGCACCCTCCTCGCCGGCCGCTTCACGTTCTCGTCGATCTACTGAGGCCGCAGCGCGCGATCACCCGCGATCCCCCGCGCGCCATCGCTGGGCGAGCGGGGGAAAACCCCCGATGCGATCGGGGCGTGCACCGGCTGGGTTGCCGGCCTCGACATCGCGAGGCTGGAGTCATGCTTCAGACACGCCTCCGCAGACCCCGTGCCGCGCTCGGATCCGCGCTCGCCGCAGTCGCGGCCGGCGGGCTCATCGCGGTGGCCTTCGCCGGGTGCAGCAACGCCGGTCCGGGTCAGGTCTCGACGGTGGGCGAGGTCGAGTTCGACAAGCCGCTCGCGATCCCTCCGCTCGCCGAGGCGACCGTCGACGCCGACGGCACTCGCGTCTTCGCGCTCGACGCGCAAGCGGGCGAAACCGAGTTCGAGCCGGGCCGGCCCAGCAACACCTGGGGTTTCAACGGCAGCCATCTCGGCCCGACGATCGTCGCCAAGCGCGGCGAGCACGTACGCGTCGACGTCACGAACTCGCTCGAGGAACCGACGACCGTGCACTGGCACGGCATGCACCTGCCTGCGGAGATGGACGGCGGGCCGCACCAGATGGTCGACCCGGGTGGCACATGGTCGCCCGAGTGGGACATCGACCAGCAGGCGGCCACCCTCTGGTACCACCCGCACCCGCACGGCGAGACCGAAGACCACGTCTCACGTGGCCTCGCGGGAATGTTCATCGTGCAGGACGACGCCGAGGCCGCTCTCGGCCTCCCGCGCGAGTACGGCGTCGACGACGTTCCCGTGATCGTGCAGGACACCGGTTTCTCGGCGGAGGGGCGGAAGGAACCGAACCCCTACGGATACGCCGGGGGACTCGGCGACGAGCTCATCGTCAACGGCACCAGAGGCCCGTATCTCGACGTGAACGACGAGCTCGTCCGGCTCCGGCTCCTGAACGCCTCCACCGCCCGCAGCTATGCGTTCACGTGGAGTGATGAGCGGCCGGTGGAACTCATCGCGACTGACGGCGGGCTGCTGGAGGCATCCGTCGAACTCGATCATGTGCGTCTGTCGCCGGGGGAGCGCGCCGAGGTGCTCGTGCGCGTGACTCCTGGCGAACGCCTGGTTCTGCAGTCGCGTATGACCCCTGAGATCGCCGCGCTCGTGGCGCCGATCGCTGCGACGAACGGCGGCACGGACTCGTATGACGTGCTCGAGTTGCGCGCCGCCGACGCACTCGACCCGGCCCCCGCCGTGCCCGAACGGCTGAATACGATTCCCGAGTTCGACGAGGCCGAGGTTGCGACCACACGAACCTTCGAACTGAACGACAGTTTCGAGATCAACGGCGACTCGATGGACATGGGCCGAATCGACGCGACCGTGACGGTCGACACGCTCGAGCGGTGGGTGGTCGAGAATGCGACCAATCTGCCGCACAGTTTCCACGTGCACGACGTGCAGTTCCGCATCGCATCGATCGACGGCGCTGCACCACCGCCCGAGCTCGCGGGCTGGAAGGACACGATCTTCACCGAGCCGAACACCGAGTACGAACTCCTGATGCGCTTCGAGGACTACACCGACCCCGATACGCCGTACATGTACCACTGCCACCTGCTGTGGCACGAAGACCAGGGCATGATGGGCCAGTTCGCCGTCGTCGAACCGGGCCAGCGTGCGACGATGACTGAAGGAACCCACCATGAGCACTGAAACCATCACTCCCCCCGCGCCCGCGGCCGGCCCCACGGATGCCGCGGCGATGCGCCGCAGCTACTGGTCGCTGTGGGCCACGGCGCCACGGGAGTTCGGCTTCCTCATCCTCACGATGCCCATCGCGATCGCGGGCCTCGTGCTGCTGTCGACGACCTTCTTCACCGGGCTCGGGCTCATCGTCCTCGTCTTCGGCGTCTTCATCCTCGTCGCGTCGTTGTTCATGGCACGCGGCTTCGGCACTCTCGAACTCACGCGCCTTCGCGGGGCGGGGCGGCACCCGATCGCCCGACCGCCATGGGAGCGGGCCGACCGCGACCGGGGCTTCTGGCGCACGATATTCGCACCGTTCATCGAAGGCCATTACTGGCTGTACCTCCTGCACGGCATGGTGATCAACCCGATCGTGAGCGTCGTCACGTGGAGCGTCACCGTCGCATGGACCTCCGTCGCACTCGGCGGCACAACCGGCTGGATCTGGCAGCGGTACATTCCCGTGGGCCGTGGCGATCAAGACTTCTGGCTCTACGACGTCGTCGTCGACTGGCTCTTCCCCGGCAACACGATGAGCGTCGATCCGCGAGTGGGTGAAGCGATCTTCGAATTCGTCATCGGCCTCATCTTCCTCGCCACGCTGCCGTTCGTCTTCCGCGGCCTCACCCTGCTGCACGACGTCATCGCGCGCGGCGTGCTCGGCGCATGGCGCTCCGAGGCTCTGGAGCGCGAGGTTGCACAGCTCTCCGCCTCCCGCGGCGCGGCCGTGCAGGCCGAAGACGCCTCGCTTCGCCGCCTCGAGCGCGACATCCACGATGGCCCGCAGCAGCGGCTCGTGCGACTGCAGATGGATCTCGCCGCCATCGAGCGCAAGCTCGAGCGCGACCCGGACTCGGCGCGTGAACTCCTCGGCGAGGCCCGCGAGCAGGCTCGCGAGACGCTCGACGAGCTGCGAGCTCTCTCGCGCGGCTTCGCACCGCCGATCCTGCAGGACCGCGGTCTCGCCGTCGCACTTCAGTCGCTCGGAGCGCGGAGCCCCATTCCGGTGACGATCGAGATCGCTCTGCCGACGGATGCCGCGCTGCCGGCGCCGATCGAACGCAACGTCTACTTCGTCGCCGCCGAGCTGCTGACGAATGCCGTGAAGCACGCGGAGGCCACCGGAATCCGTCTCTCCGTCTCGACACGCGACACCGGGCCGACGGGCCACTGGATCGACCTCTGGGTGACTGACAACGGGCGCGGCGGCGCAACGCTGGCCACGGGCCACGGGCTCGCCGGACTGCAAGATCGGGTGCAGGGCCTGCGCGGCATGTTCGTCGTCGACAGCCCCGTCGGCGGACCGACGACGATCGGCGCGCACATCCCGTACGTGCCGCTCGAGTCGCCACCTTCGTCGGTCGAGTAGGCCGCATCTTCGTCGGTCGAGTAGGCCCGCCAGGGCCGTATCGAGACCTCGCAACTTCGTCGGTCGAGTAGCCCAGTGTGATAGTTGGTCGAGTAGGCCCGCCAGGGCCGTATCGAGACCCCGCAACCCGATCTCGGACCCCTGCACTCGACCGCCGATGCCGCCGCTAATGTTGGGGGAATGACCGACCGCACGCCGCTTCGAATCGTGCTCGCCGAAGACTCGGTGCTCTTGCGGGAAGGCCTGGTGCGTCTCTTCGATGAGGCCGGCTTCGAGACGGTCGCCGCGTACGGCGAAGCCGATTCCCTGCTCGCAGCGATCGACGAAACCCGGCCCGACCTCGCCGTGCTCGATGTGCGCATGCCGCCGACATTCCGCGACGAGGGAGTGCGCGCGGCTCTCGAACTGCGTCGACGCATGCCGAAGGTCGGGGTGCTGCTGCTCAGCCAGTACGTCGAGGGCACTTACGCGCACGAGCTGCTCTCATCGGGCGAGGGTGGCATGGGGTACCTCTTGAAAGATCGCGTGGCCTCTCTCGACGAGCTCGAAGACGCGGTCGAACGCGTCAGCCAGGGCGGCACCGTGCTCGACCCGCAGGTCGTGCGAGAGCTGCTTGCGCGTCGCAGCGACCCACTCGAGTCGCTGACCCCACGCGAGCGCGAGGTGATGACCCTCATGGCCGAGGGCCGCACCAATGCCGGCATCGCCAAGCAGCTGTTCATCGGCGTCGGAGCCGTGGAGAAGAACGTCACCTCGATCTTCCAGAAGCTCGGCCTCGAAGACTCCGGCACCGACCACCGCCGCGTGCTCGCGGTGCTCACCTGGCTGCAGCGCTGATCACCGCTGGTCGTCGCAGCCGTGAGACGAGTCGGGCCCGGGTGCATCCGCCGTCATATCGGCATTCTGCACCCGGGCCCGTCAGGCCGCCATCGCGCGTTTACTTCACGGCGACGTGCGAGAAGAGGAACCAGCGGTCCTTGTCGAGCCCGCGGCGGATCTCGATCACGACGTCTTGACTCACCGGGTCGAGCTCGTCGAGGCCCTCGATCGCTTCGGCGACCTTCTCGGCTGCGAGGTCGATCTGCGCGACGACGTCGGCGATCGCCTCGTCGTAAGGCTGGAAGCCGAGCTTCGGGTTCACAGCTCCGCTCTTGTCGGAGACGGACTTCAGGCGGCCGTCGACGGGCAAGCCGAGGGCGACCACCCGCTCAGCGGCGAGGTCGGCCCAGTCCTGCGCGTGCGCCACGACCTCGTCGAGCAGTTCGTGCACGGCGATGAAGTTCACCCCGCGTACGTGCCAGTGCGCCTGCTTGCCGTTGACGGCGAGCGCGATGAGCTCCTGCACGACGGGCGTGAGGAACTGGGCGACCCCCGAGGCGACGTCGGCGTTCGCGCCGGTCTTCGGGGTCTTGGGAGCGATCTTGGTATCGGTCATGTGGTCCACCTTCCCTGGAGCGTATGTCTTCCTCAACGCTACGCGGATGCCTGCGTATTTCAAGGAAGGGAAGGCTCGGCTGAGGAGGGGTTGACAAGGCGTCATTCACTGACTGGGACAGTGCTACTCAACGGCGAGCGTTCGGGGTATCTCATGCCGGAGAGCCGCGGTGGTCGGTGCGACGGTCGCCGCGAGGGTGAGCGCTAGGCCGCCACCGGCGATCAATGCGATGGTTCCGAACGACACTACGGGGAACGGCAGTGCGAGCGCGGCGGCGACGATGAGACCGCCGATGACGGTGGCGAGTGCGCCGAGGATGGCCGCAGTGACGGTGAAGATGACGGCCTCCCAGATCGCGGTGAGGATGATTCCGGTGTGCGTTGAGCCAGCCGCCTGGACGAGTGCGAACTCGCGTTCGCGTGCGTGGCCGGACATGAACACGGTCGCGGCAGCGGCAACGGCGGAGAGCAGGAGCGGGCCGCCGAGGAGGATCACGACGCCTTCTGGCGCAAGATCGAATCCCTCGTTGGTGCCGGTTCGCGTGGCTTGGCCTGCGGCAAGTGTCGCGCCGGTGGTGTACAGGCCGCCGGCAAGGGCGATGGCGACCATGAGCGGGCCGATCGCGGCGCTGGACTGGCCGAGTCGGTGGCTGGCGGTGTTGCGTGCGAGAAACCACGACGCCGATGCCCTCGCCGGCAGCAGCGACGTCCATGCTCGAAGGACGATCGGGAACACGACGGGTCCCGCTGCGGCGAGCGCCGCCGCGATGAGTGGCGTGAACAGGATGGCTTGGCCGGAAAGCGCGGACATCGACGCGCTTCCGTCGAGGTTCATCGCCAGCGCGGTGGTGCCGGCGAAGATCGCTGCAGTGAGGACGATACGGACCCGCCCCATCTTGATCTGGGGCGGGTCCGCGTCGCGCAGCGCCTCGATAGGAGGGGTGCGACTGGCCCGGCGTGCGCCGCGGAGCCCGCCGAGGAGCACGACCGTGGTGATCCCAGCGGTCACCACGAGCACACTGACAAGTCCCAGGTGAAGAGTGATGCCCTGCATCTGCTCCCAATCACTGAACGCCCACGTGAACAGCGGGCCGAATGTCGGGATCGCCACTATGCATCCGATCAGCGCGCCGATGATGCCGACGATGGCGAGCTGAGCGAGCACCACCAGCGCGACAAGGACAGGTCGGATACCGACGAGTTGCCACAGGGCATAGCTGCGCTGTTGCAGGGCGACGGTGAGGTTCGCGGTCGAGCTGAGCACGATGAGCGCGGCGACGGTGGTGAACATGATGACGGCGGCGCTGGTGCTGGCAAGCCCTTCCTGTATGCGGCCGCCATGGACCGCGCCGGTCTCGATGAGTCCGGCGGCAATCGCGGAGACGAAGCCGGTGGCGACGGTTACGGCGACGATGCCGAGCCACACCCGGCCGTGAGCGGCCAGATCGGACAAGATGAGCCGGATCACGCGGCGACCCCGGCGAGAGTGATTGCCTCGAGTACCTGTTCGGGAGCCGGATGGCGGAGTTCGCTGTGGATGAGGCCGTCTCGCAGTACCAGCACGCGGTCGGCGAGGGCGGCAGCTTCGAGGTCGTGCGTGACGACGATGACCGAGCGGTGGTCACCGGCTGCGCCACGTAGGAGCCGGAGCACGTCGGCGCCGGTTGCGGTATCGAGGGATCCTGTGGGCTCGTCGGCGAACACGAGGTCGGGGCGCATGGCGAGCACGCGGGCGATCGCGACACGCTGCTGTTGCCCGCCCGAGAGCTGCCCAGGCCTGTGGCGGCCCCGGTCAGTCAGCCCGACTTCGGCCAGCACGCGATCGATGCTCGCCCGGTTCACCCCCCGGCGGGCGAGTCGCGCAGGCAAGGCGATGTTCTCCCGGGCGGTGAGGGAAGGGATGAGGTTGTAGGACTGGAACACGAAACCGACATGCTTGCGACGAAGAGTGGCGAGTCCACCGCGCCGGAGCGTGCGCAGTTCGCGCCCGGTGAGTTGAACGGAGCCGGAGTCGTAGGGTTCGAGCCCGGAGAGGCAGTAGAGCAGGGTGGACTTGCCGGAGCCGGAGGGTCCGACGATGCTGACCATCTCGCCGGGATGAACGTCGAGGGAGATCCCGCGCAGCACCGGCACGCGGGGTTCCTTCGGCCCGACTCCGGGGAAGGTCTTGTGCAGGTTCTCGGCGCGAATGAGCGGTTCGGTCACACTCCCTATTGGATGCGACGGCCGGGACGGGCGCGAGGGGGCGAGGTGGAGAGTCGGGCTAGAGCTGGCTCTACTCTTCGCAAAGGCCCCAGCCCCGTGGCCGTCGCCTCCGTAGGGTTGGGGTATGAGGCCGGCAACCGTATGGCAGGCGCTGATGCAGCCGCCGTGGCGGTTCCTGCTCAGCCGATGGCCTTGGCGCACGCTCATCTACCTGCTGGTGAGCTCCGCGCTCGGGCTCGTGTTGTTGCCGGTCGTGATCGTCACGCTTCTGCTCCTGCCACTGTGGGGCATCGTCATCGGCGCGATCGAGCGCCGTCGCACCCACATCCTCGGCTTTCCCCGTCAAGCCTCCGGGCACGTGCCCCTCACTCGTGCGCAACGGCATATCTGGTTGGGTGTGCGGATGAACGAGGGCGCGACCTGGCGGGAGACCGCGGCACTGCTTCTCGACCTCGTGCTCGGCTGGGTCGCGCTGGCCGTCCTGTTCGCTCAAGGGCTCTGCCTCGTCGTGTTCGTCTTCATCGGTTTCTCCGGCGCCCGTGGCCTCGCGCAAGTCAACCTTTTCGCAGACGTCCGGATCATCGCGGGACCGGACAACTGGTGGCTGGCCATCCCGATCGGCCTGGTCGCGATCTGCCTGTTTGCCTACGTCAATGCCTTCGTCGCGGCGGGCCAATCGTCGCTACTGCGAATGCTCTGCGGACCTCGCCCACGTGAGCTCGCCCGGAACGTCGAACGGCTCATCCAGTCGCGTGCCGCGCTGGTCGAGGCGTTCGAGAGCGAACGGCAACGCATCGAGCGCGACCTGCACGACGGAGTACAGCAGGAACTCGTGACTCTCGCTGCCCGACTTGGAATGGTCAGCCTCGAACTCGATGATCTCGCCGCACAGGGGAGCGACACAGGGTTGGCGCGCGGCGCGCTCGATGTTGCTCAGGGCCAGGCCGAGCATGCGATGGCGACGCTGCGCAATACTGTCCGCGGTATCCACCCCGCTGTCCTCACTGACTACGGACTCCGTGCCGCGCTCAACGAGCTGGCGGACCGCACCCCGGTCCCGATCGTCCTCGACGCGGCCGAGTTCGGTCGGCTCCCGAGCGCGGTCGAGACGGTCGCGTACTATCTCGTCACCGAGGCGATGAGCAATACCGTCAAGCACACCACCGCCACACGCCTGACCGTCCGAGTCGGCATCGAAGCCGACATGCTCGCTGTGGCCGTCACCGACAACGGGCATGGCGGGGCCGACGAGAACGTTGGAACCGGGCTGCGCGGACTCCGCGAGCGAGCTGAGACGCTCGGCGGGCAGTTCACCATCATCAGCCCAGACGGGGGACCAACGACCTTGTACATGGCCCTGCCGATCATTGCGGCGATTTCGGAGCGCGATGCGTCTGCTGCTCGCTGAGGACTCCGCGCTGCTGCGCGAAGCGCTGACTGCCCTCTTGGAACGACTCGGCCACACCGTCGCCGCCACAGCGGAGACCGCACCTGATCTCCTCGCGAAGTTCGCGCGCCTCGCCGATATCGACGAGCGACCAGATCTCGTTCTCACCGATGTCCGGATGCCGCCCAACAACAGCGACGATGGGCTTCGCGCCGCACTCGAGATTCGGGCCGCGCATCCGACCCAGCCCATCATCGTGCTGTCGCAATACATCGCAGACAACTACGCCCGCGAACTGCTCACACTCCGCGAAGGTGCGATCGGCTACCTCCTCAAGGACCGCGTGAATCGAGTCCGCGACTTCGACGACGCACTCGAAACAGTTGCGTCCGGCGGCACCGTCATCGACCCCGACGTGGTGCAGCACCTCCTCAGCACTACCCAGCCGGGACCGCTCGAAACTCTCACGGCACGAGAGCGCCAAGTGCTCGGCCTCATGGCAGACGGACAGTCGAATGCCGATATAGCCGCCACACTCGTCCTCACCGACGCATCAGTCAGCAAACACATCGGCAACATCTTCATCAAGCTCGGACTCAACCCAGTCGATGAAAACCGCCGGGTCAGGGCGGTCCTGACCTATCTCCAGAACGACCGCACTTAACTCGCCGCGAGACGGATTCCGGCCTGACTCGTTCTCTGAGAACCACTGGGCAACAGCATGGAGCGGCGGGAAAATGCCTGATGAGAAGGCGGTTATGGAGAGGGGATGACGGGAATCGAACCCGCGTGATCAGTTTGGAAGACTGAGGCTCTACCATTGAGCTACATCCCCGCGCGCCCGCTCGCGGGCACTGGATCATCGTAGTACACGATGCATCCGTCGCTGTGACGCGCGCCGCAGAAACCGCGCGCGCCGACTACCGCAGCGACGCGATCGAGTGGATCGTGCCGCGCGCGAGACGCATCTGGCGCTCGTAGGTCGCGGCGAGCGCAACGAGCAGAACGCCCGCGATGCCGAGCCACAGCCACCACCAGACGGCCTCGTAGAGCGCGGTGATCCACGGCCAGAGCTGCACGATGGCGTGAACGAGCAGCACGGCTCCGCCGAGGAGGAGTGGCGCCTGCAGGCGCCGTACGGCGCCGATGACCACGACGGTGACCGCCACCACGCCGAGGGTGACGTTGCGCCACAGTTCGGGATCGGCGAAGTCGGCGATGAGCGCCGGGATGAGCAGCACCGCGAGGCCAGGCCCGAGTGCCGGCCAGCTGCCGAGTTCGGGGGAGCGGCGCATACGGAATGCGCCCGCGCCGATGAGCGCGACGCCAACCGACGCCGTGATGAGGTCGAACGGCTCGACTTCGCCGGGCACGAGCGCGATGAGGCCGCCGACGACGAGCGCGCCGAGGCTGGTCCAGCCGAGCATCGGCCCGGCGACCGGCTTCGCGGTCGTCGCCGAAGTGGCGATGTGCACCAACGCGAGCAGCGGGAACAGCACGGCAGCGCGCACGGTGGGCTCGTCACCGCCGACGATCGCGAGCACGGTCGGCACCGACGCGAGGGCGACGGATGCCGCGAGCATCACCTCGCCGAGCCACTCGGGTTTCGACTCGGTGCGGGCCCACATCACCGCGATCACCGCACCGGCGATGAGCGCGACGACCGGCCAGAATTCGACGACGAGCACGCTGTCGGCTGCGCCGGTCGCGGCGGCAGAACCGCGCACGAGCGCCGCGCCGGTGACGGCCACCCAACCGGCGCTCACTCCAAGGAGGCGAATGGGCACTCCGCGTGCCGCCTCGGGCAGGAAGATCGCGGCGATCGACACGACGATGCCGATCGAAACGAGCAGCAGTGTGCGCAACTCGGAGTCGCCGCTCGACGCGACACTGGGCAGCACAGCGACCGCCGCGGCAGCGCCGAAGAGGGCCGTGCGGCCCGTGGCGCGTGAGTCGGCGGTGATCCGCCGCCAGGTGATGAGACCGCCGGTGACGGCCAACGCAGCGGCGAGTGGAAGCGTATAGGCCTCGACGTTCTCGACGCCGTCACCCGCGAGCCAGGCCCACACCGTGGATACGCCGAGCCCGAGGCTCAGCCAGGCGACGTGTCGGGTCGGCTTCTGGCCGGCGATCGGGTCGCCGTCGAGCGCGGCCATCACGATCGGCACAGGAGTGAGCAAAAGCAGTACCAGCCACGACGTGTCCGTCGCGAAGGCGCCGGTGAAGCCCGAGACGAGAGTCGTGAGGCCCATGACCCCGACCGCGATGCCCCATGCGAGCCGAGAACTCCCGGTACGCGGCGGCACCAGGTGTGCAAGGGCGGCTGTGAGCAGGGTGGCCCCGGCGAGGCCGATGGCGACGAACTCGGCCCCGAAGACGACGTCGACGACGACGGCAGACGCGAACGCGAGGGAGAGCGGGGTCGTTGCGGCGAAGGCCGTGCGCAACACCACCGGTTTGCCGAGGCGAAGCCACAGCACACCCGCGACCACGAAGACGACCGCGGGCAGCCAGCGAGCGGCGGCATCCGTTTCGAAAGCGAGCGCCCACAGCGCGACGACGGATGCCGCGAGCAGCGGAACGGTGGCGGCCAGCCGATCGCCCGTGCTGCCGTTCCGCACGAGTGCGGCGATGGCGAGCAGGGCGGCGCTCACCGTTGCGAGCCACATCCACGGCGAGTTCCACGATTCGAGGAGTCGCCATCCGGCCGCATCGAGCCAGGGAGCGATCGAGAAGACGGCGCCGGCGAAGAGCGTCGTCGCGATCGCAAGGTGCGCCGAGCCGATCGGCGCGCTGACGTGCGCCGCCCAGACGCGACGCGCAAGCACCCGCCCGACCACGATGATGGCGATCACGAGGGCAGCGACCCACGGCCACAGCACCGAGCTCGAGTAGCCCACCTGCCAGCCGAGCGCGCCGCCGCAGCTTCCGATGACGATGAGCGTCACGAGGAGGCCCGGCAACATGAAGCGTCGAAGTGCCGCCGCGAGCGCCAGCGCGCCGCCCCCGAGGGTGATCAGCACGACAGCGGACACGACGAGGTTCGGAGCGATGGCACCGGCCACGAGGACACCCGCAAGCCCTGCGCCGATGGGGATGGCCACGAGCATGCGCACCCGGCGCACCAGCGTCGTGATGACGAGTGCACCGACCGCGGCGACGAACGGCACGAGGACGACCGCGAGATCGTGCTCCACTGGCAAGGTCACGGATGGTTCGTCGACGGCGAGGTTCCACGGCGGCACGCTCGCCACGAGCCTGGCGGCGATCGCGCCGAGGCCGAGGAACGCCCCGGGTATCGCAGCGGAGACGGCGACGCCCACCGCAGCCACGCAAGCCCAGAGCGAGTCGCGCGACGCCGGCCCGGTCAGACGCACGCCGGCCCCGAGCACGGCGGCCACGACGCCCGCCGCGGCGGGCGCGAGCCAGATCGCGAGATCCGTGTCGAGTTCGGAGACGATCGACACCGTCGGCGCGAGCGCGAGGCTCAGCCCGAACGCGGGCGCGGCGATGCGAGCCCAGATCTGAGACACGTCGTTGCTTCGAAGACGCACCGCGATCAGTGCGATCAACCACGCCGCCGCGACTGCGAGGTAACTCCACAGCTGGTTCCACTGGATGTCGACCAGCGCCCAGAACGCAGGGATCAGCGCGAACGCACCGGCGACGAATCCAGCGCCGAGCACGATCGCGCGCTCGGCGGTGCGCGGCAGCAGTACTGCAACCGACCCGAGCAGCGAGGCGCTGAGGAGGCCGAGCCACCAGCCAGTGCCCGGGAGGTCGTCGGGCGCAAGCTCGAACGTGAGCAGGAAGACACCGACGGGCGCGAGCGCTGCCGCGGCGAAGCCGGCCACGCGGATGCCACTGACCGCACGTACGCCCAAGAGCACGGCCGCGACGATCAGCAGCGCGCCGCCCGTGTACCCGGCGGCGCCGAGGGAATCGGTGCCGAACAGCCCGTTGGCCCGCACGATCCACACGTCGAGCAACAGCAGCACGATAGCGACGGATGCCACGCCCTCGGCGGTGCCCGGAAGGCCTCGCGCCCGCAACAGCCATGCGACGCCGAGCACCAGCACGCTCGCAATCGCGATGATCACCGAGCGCACCTCGAGGCTCGCCACGAGGTAGGCGACGAAGAGGAACACGACGGCTGTAATCGAGATCAACACGACGCCGAGTGTGAGGAGCAGCACCTGTACGCCGGAACGACCGGAACGGGTCGAATCGGATGCCGTCGGAGCGGAAGGCGCCATCGCGGCGGCGACGGGAGCCGGGGCAGGCGCGTCCGGCGAGACGGGTGCTGCAACGGGACCCGCAACCGAGGCGAGCGGTGCGCGAACGGCGATCGCGGCATCCGCTGCTGTCGCTGCGCTGGCCACCGACGGCACTCCTGCGGCGATCGGCACGGCGACCCGCACCGTGCCGTCCATCGCAGCCGCATCGCGAGCCCGTGCCGATTGCGCCTCGCGCATGGCCGAGATCAGCGACTGTCGACCCAGCTCGTCGTCATGCAGCCGTCGACCCGCCGCCAGCAGCTGACTCGCTGCGGGAACCGACAGATCGAGGCCGCAGGTGCCGCACACCGCCGAGGTCAGCGTGCTGAAGCACGACGGGCAGAGGGTCGTGTCGACCAGCTGCGCCGGGCTGGACGGCCAGCGTCGGAGGTCGCGTCGGACGACGGAATCGTGGTCGGGCATGCGCACACTCTGCCACGGTGCGCAGTCCCGGTGACGATTCATCCACAGCAGCGCGTCGGCAGCCGGGAGGCAAGTGCACAACGAGCGCAAGCGCTGTGCAGTAGACTTTCCGGGGTCCATCCGTCTGACGCATGCTTCGGCATGTCCGTGCGGCTGAATCGACGAGTTGAGTCGCGACTCGGGGCGTAGCTCAGCTTGGTAGAGCGCCCGCTTTGGGAGCGGGAGGTCGCAGGTTCGAATCCTGTCGCCCCGACGAGTTCTACGACTCGACACGAACTTCCACACAACAGGAGATCTTCCACATGCCGACCACTTCGGTTGAGAAGCTGAGCCCGACACGCGCCAAGCTCACCATCTCGGTGACGCCTGAGGAGCTGAAGCCCAGCATCACCCACGCCTACGAGCACATCGCCGAGCAGATCAATGTGCCCGGGTTCCGCAAAGGCAAGGTGCCGCCGCCCATCGTCGACCAGCGCGTCGGCAAGGGCGCCGTGCTCGAGCACGCCGTCAACGAGGGCCTCGACGGCTTCTACCGCGCTGCCGTCGCCGAGCACGAACTGCGCCCCCTCGGCCGGCCCGAGGCCGACATCGTCGAGTGGCCCAGCGACAAAGACTTCTCTGGCGAGCTGTTGCTCGCGATCGAGGTCGACGTTCGCCCCGAGATCGAGCTGCCCGCCTACGAGGGACTCGAGCTCACGGTCGACTCCGTCGAGGTCGGCGACGACGAGGTCAGCGAAGAACTCGAGCGCCTGCGCAGCCGCTTCGGTACGCTCATCACCGTCGACCGGCCTGCCAAGACCGGTGACTTCGTGACTCTCGATCTCGTCGCCATGATCGAAGAGACCGAGGTCGACACGGCGAGCGGCATCTCGTACGAGCTCGGCTCGGGTGAGCTGCTCGAGGGCATCGACGAGGCGCTCGACACGCTCTCGGCAGGCGAGACCACGACCTTCGCATCGAAGCTCCTGGGCGGCGACCACGAGGGCGAGACCGCCGAGATCACCGTCACCGTCACCGCCGTGAAAGAGCGCGAGCTGCCCGAGGCCGACGACGACTTCGCGCAGATCGCGAGCGAGTTCGACACGCTCGCCGAGCTGACCGACAGCCTCAAAGAGCAAGTCGCACGCAACAAGTCGTTCGGCCAGGGCAACCAGGCCCGCGACCTTCTCGTCGACAGGCTCCTCGAGCTCGTCGAGGTGCCGGTCGCGCAGGCCGTCATCGACGACGAGGTGCACCGTCACCTCGAGAACGAGAACCGCCTCGAAGACGACGAGCACCGCGCTGAGGTCGCCGAGTCGAGCGTGAAGGCGTTCAAGACGCAGATCCTGCTCGACTCGATCGCCGAAGCCGAAGGCGTGCAGGTCAGCCAAGACGAGCTCACCCAGTACCTCGTGCAGGGCGCGGCCCAGTACGGCATGGAGCCGAACGAGTTCGTTCAGGCGCTCAGCCAGAACAGCCAGATTCCCGCCATGGTCGGCGAAGTCGCCCGCAACAAGGCGCTCGCGCTCGCGCTCGGCAAGGCGAAGGTGTCGGATGCCGCGGGCAAGCCCGTCGATCTCTCCGAGTTCACCGCCGTCGCCGAAAACGAAGCCGAAGCAGAAGCAGAGGCCGAGACCGTCGACGAGGCTGAAGAGATCGTCGAAGAGGCCGAAGCCGTCGAGAAGCCCGCGCCGAAGAAGCGTGCGCCGAAGAAGGCCGCCGCTGCCGACGACGCTGCTGAGAAGCCCGCGCCCAAGAAGCGTGCAACGAAGAAGGCAGACGCCGAATAGTCGAGCGTCGATTTCAGTGAGCGGGGCCGGGCGAATCGCCCGGCCCCGCTTGTTCGTCGAAGAGGAGCACAGCATGAGCGACTGGCAGCAGCGGGTCGACGCCGTCTGGGCGGCAGCAGACGAACTCGGTGACGACGAGGTGGTCCGCCGTATCGACGCCATCGCCGCCGAGCGTCCGGCAGATGATCCGCTCGCGCTCTTCGAACGTGCGGGTTCACGTGACTCCGCGGGCCTCGAAGTCGACGCCGAAGTGCTGTACCGCGACGCCCTCGCGAACGGCCTCGCCGGTTCTGAACGCGTGCAGGCCCATGTCCAGCTCGCCTCCACGATCCGCAACCTCGGGCGGCCGCTCGAAGCGATCGCCCTCCTCGATGCGATCGAGCCCGACGCCGGTGAGCTGCACGACGCGGTCGTCGCGTTCAGGGCGCTCGCCCTCGTCGATGCGGGCTTGCCCGCCCGGGCGGCATCAGACGCTCTCTCGGCTCTCGCGCCGCACCTGCCGCGCTACCGCGTCTCGGTCGCCGCATACGCCGCGGAGCTCGCGGCATCCGCCTAGGGCGAACAGCCCCGTTCGCGTGCGTTGCACCGGATAGATTCGAGTGAACGCGACAACGGAAACGGAGCGAAACATGGCCGAACCGACACCAGGCACCGGTGTTTTCGATCGACTGCTGAAGGACCGCATCATCTGGCTTGGCTCCGAGGTGCGCGACGACAACGCCAACGAGATCGCGGCGAAGCTGCTGCTGCTCGCCGCCGAAGATGCCAAGAAAGACATCTTCCTCTACGTCAATTCACCGGGCGGGTCCATCACGGCCGGCATGGCGATCTACGACACGATGCAGTTCGTGCCGAACGACATCGTCACGGTCGGCATCGGCATGGCCGCCTCGATGGGGCAGCTGCTCCTCACCGCCGGCACCAAGGGCAAGCGGTACATCACCCCCAACGCGCGCGTGCTCCTGCACCAGCCGCACGGCGGCTTCGGCGGCACTTCGAGCGACATCCAGACGCAGGCGCAGCTCATCCTCGACATGAAGAAGCGCCTCGCCGAGATCACCGCGGCGCAGACCGGCAAGACCGTCGAGCAGATCAACGCCGACGGCGACCGCGACCGTTGGTTCAACGCACAGCAGGCACTCGAGTACGGCTTCGTCGACCACATCCGCGAGTCGGCACTCGATGTCGCCGGCGGCGGCGGAACCCAGGCGTAGGCACTCGAGAGAAGAGAGAACGAGCGAATGAACATACCCGCTTTCGGTGGCACCGCCTTCAACGGCGTCCAAGCACCGGGCTCGCGCTACATCCTGCCGAGCTTCGAGGAGCGCACTGCCTACGGCTACAAGCGCCAAGACCCCTACGCCAAGCTCTTCGAGGACCGCATCATCTTCCTCGGCGTGCAGGTCGACGACGCATCCGCCGACGACATCATGGCGCAGCTCCTCGTGCTCGAGTCGATGGATCCCGACCGCGACATCATCCTCTACATCAACTCGCCCGGTGGCTCCTTCACTGCGATGACGGCGATCTACGACACGATGCAGTACATCCGTCCGCACATCCAGACGGTCGTACTCGGCCAGGCTGCGTCGGCAGCGGCGGTCATCGCCGCTGCAGGCACGCCCGGCAAGCGCCTGGCACTGCCGAATGCGCGCATCCTGATCCACCAGCCGGCGATGGGCGAGGCCGGGCACGGCCAGGCATCCGACATCGAGATCCAGGCGGCCGAGATCCTGCGCATGCGCGGATGGCTCGAAGAGACGCTCTCGCGTCACTCGAACCGCACGCAGGAGCAGGTCAACACCGACATCGACCGCGACAAGATCCTCTCCGCGGCCGAAGCCCTCGAGTACGGTCTCATCGACCAGGTGCTCACCTCGCGCAAGAGCCTCCCGGCGATCACGCGATAACCTCGCAGCGTGGTGAACGCGGCGGATGACTGGCTGAACGACAGCCGCGCCATCCGTCGCGTTTCGCTGTATTCGGATGCCGCGATCGACCGCGGTTCCTGGCCGGCGACGATTCCCGCGGTCGCCCAGCTCATCCGGGATGGCGGCATCGAGTTCGCGCCCGGGCTGACCTTCCTCGTCGGCGAGAACGGCAGCGGCAAGTCGACGCTGCTCGAGGGCATCGCGACGGCCTACGGGCTCCCACCAGAGGGCGGCAGCAACAACGGCGGGCGATCCACCAGACCGAGCGAATCGCCGCTCGGCGACTGGCTGCGAATCGAACGCAGTCCGTCGGCGCCGCGATGGGGCTTCTTCCTGCGGGCAGAGACGATGCACGGCTACTACAGCTACCTCGAGGCGCTGCCCGGCAGCCCCGACCAGCATCTGCATTCGATGAGCCACGGCGAGTCGTTCAACGACCTACTCGACAACAAGCTGAACCACTCGCAGTACCTGGCCGGCCTCGTCTGCCTCGACGAGCCAGAGGCGGCCCTCTCGTTCGCCTCCATCCTCAGCTGGATCGCCGGCCTCGACCGCATGGTGTCGCGCGGCACGCAAGTCATCTGCGCCACCCATTCGCCGATCCTCGCCTCGGTGCCGGGCGCCACGATCCTCGAACTGGGGGAGTGGGGCATCCGTGAGACCACCTGGGAGGAACTCGAGCTCGTCTCGCACTGGCGTCTGTACCTCGATGACCCGAAGCGGTATCTGCGTCACCTGCTCGACTGATGGCCGCAGTTCGCGACCGGCGAACTGCTGGGCGTGTCGAATCCGACCGGCTACCCTCGATCGGCCCGATCTCGGGCTAGGCTCGGAACAGACTCGTCGACAGGGAGGTTTCGATGGCACGCATCGGAGAGAGCGCCGACCTGCTCAAGTGTTCCTTCTGCGGAAAGAGCCAGAAGCAGGTGCAGCAGCTCATCGCCGGACCCGGCGTCTACATCTGCGACGAGTGCGTGGAGCTCTGCAACGAAATCATCGAGGAGCGGCTCGCCGAAGCCGGCGAGACCGAGGCGGGCGAGTTCGAGCTGCCGAAGCCCAAAGAGATCTTCGGATTCCTCGAGGAGTACGTCATCGGTCAAGAGGCCGCGAAGAAGGCGCTCGCCGTTGCGGTCTACAACCACTACAAGCGCGTTCGCGCACGCACGACGCTGACGTCGGCAGATGCGCGCGACGACGTGGAGCTGGCGAAGTCCAACATCCTGCTGATCGGCCCGACGGGCTGCGGAAAGACCTACCTCGCGCAGACCTTGGCCAAGCAGCTGAACGTGCCGTTCGCCGTGGCCGACGCCACCGCGCTCACCGAGGCGGGGTACGTCGGTGAAGACGTCGAGAACATCCTGCTGAAGCTCATCCAGGCCGCCGACTTCGATGTGAAGCGCGCTGAGACCGGCATCATCTACATCGACGAGGTCGACAAGATCGCGCGAAAGGCCGAGAACCCGTCGATCACGAGGGACGTCTCGGGTGAGGGCGTGCAGCAGGCGCTCCTGAAGATCCTCGAGGGCACCGTCGCATCGGTGCCGCCGCAGGGCGGGCGCAAGCACCCGCACCAGGAGTTCATCCAGATCGACACGACGAACGTGCTCTTCATCGTGGCCGGAGCGTTCGCGGGCCTCGAAGACATCATCTCCTCGCGGGCGGGCAAGCGCGGCATCGGGTTCGGTGCCCCGTTGCACAACAAAGAAGACGAAGCCGACATCTTCAGCGAGGTGCTGCCCGAAGATCTCCACAAGTTCGGCCTGATCCCCGAGTTCATCGGCCGGCTCCCGGTCGTGGCGACCGTCACGCCGCTCGACCGCGAGGCGCTCATGCAGATCCTCACGGTGCCGAAGAACGCGCTCGTGCGGCAGTACCAGCGCATGTTCGAGCTCGACGGCGTCGAACTCGACTTCGAAGAGGAGGCGTTGCAGGCGATCGCCGACCTCGCCGTGCTTCGACAGACCGGTGCACGCGGCCTTCGCGCGATCATGGAGGAGGTGCTCGGACCGATCATGTTCGAGGTGCCCTCTTCGACAGGTGTCGCCCGGGTCGTCGTCACCAAGGCCGCGGTGCTCGACAATGCCGCCCCCACGATCGTGCAGCACAAGCCGCGTCGCGCTGAGAAGTCGGCGTAGAACTCGTTCGAGAGCGAGCACCGGACATCTTCCAAACCGTCGTCGCGGGCGTCATCGCGGCCATCACCGGGTTCGCGAGCTCCTTCGCCCTGGTGATCGCAGGACTCCTCGCCGTCGGCGCGAGCGAGACGCAGGCAGCTTCAGGCCTGTTCGCGCTGTGCATTGCGACCGGCGTCACGTGCATCCTTCTGCCGGTCATCACCCGGATGCCGGTCTCGTTCGCGTGGTCGACACCCGGTGCGGCGCTGCTCGTCGCGGCGGCCGCGACCACCCAGCAATTCGCGGCGGCGATCGGTGCCTTCATCGTCTGCGGTGTGCTCATCGTGCTCTCGGGCCTGTGGCCTGCGCTCGGGCGCGCGATCACGAGCATCCCGAAGCCGATCGCGAGCGCGATGCTCGCCGGCATCCTCTTTCCGATCTGCGTCGCGCCGGTGTTCGCGGCCGTCGAGCAGCCGGCGATCGCCCTTCCGATGATCCTCGTCTGGTTGCTGCTCGCTCGCCTCGCGCCTCGCTGGGCCGTTCCGGCGGCGATGCTCGTGGCGGTGATCGGCATCGCAGTGATCGCGGGTCCGGCCGTGCTCGGCAGTGAAGCCGTGCGGCCGCAGCTCGAGTTCGTCGCACCGGTCTTCGACCCATTCGTCATCGTGAGTCTCGGCCTGCCCCTCTTCATCGTGACCATGGCGGGCCAGAACGTGCCGGGGTTCGCGGTGATGTCGACGTTCGGCTATCGCCTCGCTCCCAGGCAGGTTCTCGTCACCTCAGGCGCCGCATCCGTGGCCGCGGCCTTCGCGGGCGGCCACGCGATCAACCTCGCGGCGATCACCGCTGCGATCATGGCGAGCCCCGAGTCGAATCCCGACGCCGGGCGCCGCTGGGTCGCCACGCTCACTTCGGGGGTCGTTTACCTCGTGTTCGGAGCAGGGGCGGGGCTCGCTGCCGCGGTCGTGCAGGCCTCACCGCCGATCATCATCACGGCGGTTGCCGGACTCGCGCTGCTCGGCGCCCTGGTCACGTCCGTCACGGGCGCGCTCGAAGCTCCGGGGCAGCGCATCACCGCGATCGGCACATTCCTGGTGACGGCGTCGGGCGTTGCGGTCGTCGGGATCGGCTCGGCTTTCTGGGGCCTCGTGGTGGGTGGAATCCTCATGCTCTGGTTGCGTCCGCGCGTCCGCGACCGGAGCGCGAAGGCCAGCGAAGCCCGCTGAACAGCCCGGTGGGGGTTCTGACGCCCTGAAGGCGGCTATGCCACGCGGTGCTCAATCGAACACGCGCACGAGCTCCCAGCGGCGCTCGTGGCGGCGTACATCGAAGACGTGGGTCTCGCCGTCGTCGGCAGTGGCCTGGAAACGCCAGCCTGCGATCTGCAGCGGCGGTCTGCCTGGTGAGACATCGTGTGCCGCGACGGGTGACCACCAGTCGCACGGGCCCACGAGCGTCGTCGGAGTGTCCGTCACGCGGAAGCGACGTGAGCGCCACACGAGTCGCTCGGGGCGGCCGTCGTCGTTCGTCCATACCTCGACGAACTCGTGAACGAGCGACATGGGCACCTCACCGAATCGAATGTATGTTCGATGGTAGCACCGCGCTCGAGCGCACGAAACGCCGCCGAGCATCTGCCCGGCGGCGTTCCTCAGCTCAGTCGGCGATCAGGCGAGATCGTCGTCGGTGCGCGCGCCGAAGACGATCTCATCCCAGCTCGGCATCGAAGCACGCCCCTTCTTGGAAGCGCCCCGTGCGCCGGCCGGGCCGGTGGAGGCTTTGCCGCCCCAAATGCTCCGAGCGGCCGTGCCGGGCTTCTCTTCGACCGGTTGCTCGGGCGGGGGTACTGGTTCCTGCATCACAGCCGGGGTGACCGGTGTCGGCGGCTGCTCTTGCCCGTTTCCGGCAGCCTCCCGCTCGCCGCGCCGTCGCCGGAGCGCCTCGAGCAGGTCTGCTGTCTCGCCGAGCGTCTGCTTCGGTTCATCCGCTCGTTTGATCGCAGCACGCGACGCTGCAGGGCTCGACGTCTGCGGCGAGCGCGAGTACGGGAGCGGTTCGAGATGCGGGGCGGTGTCGAATTCGCCGTGCTCGGGCTCTTCGAAGGTGAAGGCGCCGCTGTCGAAGCGCGACTCGTCGGAGTCGGCAGCGACGACGCGCAGGCGCGGGATCAGCCCGCCCTTCATCTCGCCCTGCTGCGAGAGTGTGATCGCTTCGGAGTTCAGCGGTTGCAGCGATTGCTTGCGGGGCTCGAAGCCCCAGCGTGCGTCGTGGTCGATCGTCTCGGCAGTGAACTCGAGCTTGATGATCCAGCCGCGCTCCTCGTCTTTCCAGCTCGCCCAGCGTTCACCATGGGCGCTGAGCTGGGCGAGTCGGTCACGGATGACTCCGCCGAACGACGGCGGCTCGTCGGCCGGGTCGACCTCGATCGAGACGTGCACCGGCACCGCGAGTGCCGAGGTGACCATGTGTTCGCGCTCGGCGAGCACGGGGCCTTCGAAGCGGCGGATGTAGTCGAGGGATGCGCCGGTGACCTGAGCGACCTCTTCGGCCGACATGCCCGACCTGATGTGGGCCTGCACTTCGCGCGGCGAAGGTTTGGGCCCGGTGTGCTGTTCGGGTTGCGCCTGCCGGATACGAGATTGCAGTACTTCGTCGATCTCGATCCGGAAGCGCGCGCCATCGTCGGATGCGGCGAGCAATGCGCCGTTCTCGACTCCGATTACCTTGAGTTCCTGCATCGCGACAAGCCCTTCCGTGCCTTCGTCTCCGCCCAAGGATGCCACGTCGGGATGTGTGCTCGTGGGAATACCCCGGGCGCGGCGGAAGTTGAGCACGAAGGACCTGGGAAAACCCACACAAGTGGTTTGCTAACGCAACCGATTTGATGCAGACTATGGCCGCCGAATCTTCGGCGATGAGGAAATGGATGGGAATGGCAACGGATTACGACGCACCGAGGAAGACCGAAGACGACTCTGAGTCGATCGAGGCCCTCAAGGAGCGCGTCCCCGACAAGATGTCGGGCGTAGTGGATGTCGAAGACGCCGATAACCCCGGCGGGTTCGACCTCGCTGGTGCCGATCTCTCCGACGTCGAACTCGACGTGGTGGTGCTTCCGCCGCAAGCTGACGAGTTCACCTGTGTGAACTGCTTCCTGGTGAAGCATCGTTCACAGATCGACCACGAGACGAAGCTCGGGCCGATCTGCTTGGAGTGCGCGTCCTAGACGCTCGGCTCAGTACGCTCAGGGCCGTCGTGATCCATTGATCGCGGCGGCCAGTTCTTTCGGATGACGCGTCGAGATCAGCCAGTAGGGCGTGGGGTCCGACTCGTCGGTGACGGGAACCCGCACGACGGATTGCACCCATCCGCGGATCACGAGGAACGCGCGGGCATCGAGACCCGTTCCGCGTTCGACGCGCGCAGCGGCATCCGTCGCCCCCACCGCTGTTCCGGTGTCGGCGAGCGGTATCGACGCACGACCCGCACTGAGCCGCCCGTCGGCGACCTCGATGACCGGTGCCGTGAGGCTGAGTGAGATGACCACCGCGCCGTAGAGGATGATCCCGGTCGCGATGCCGGCGGGCAAGGAGACCGGCGCAAGCACGAGGATGCTGGCGGGGATGAAGAGCAGTGAGGCGAGGTAGATCCACGGCGTCGGCCAGAGTCTTTCGCGGTAGTCGGGCATGGCTCTATTCGACCAGACTTCTGCACTACCCTCGAACAGTGACCGATTCCATCGATGTGCTGATCACGGCCGAGCACGTTCCGTCGTACGCCCATCCGGGCGATGCGGGCGCCGATCTCCATGCCGCCGAGTCGGTCATCCTCGAGCCCGGAGAGCGCGCCACCGTCGGCACAGGCGTCGCGATCGCGCTGCCAGACGGGTACGTCGCCTTCGTCGTGCCCCGCTCGGGTCTGGCCTTCAAGCACGGCATCACGATCGTCAATGCGCCAGGCACCGTCGATGCGGGCTACCGCGGCGAGATCAAGGTCGCCCTGCTGAACACCGACGCGATCGAGCCGTACACGATCGAGGCCGGCGACCGTATCGCCCAGCTCGTCGTGATGCCCGTGCTCCGCGCACGGTTCGTCGAGGTCGAGCGACTGCCCGGCAGTGTGCGCGGCGAGGGCGGATTCGGCTCCACCGGTACCGGGGCGCACAAGTCAGGAGTGAACGCGTGAGCGACATCGAGAACACCGGCGAGATCTCCGCCGATCAGCCAAAGTCGGCCCCCGAAGACCGCGCGAGCGCGGGCCCCTTCGATGAGGCCGAGGCGAACCCGGTTCGTCCCTATGTCGACCTCGGCGGTGTGAAGGTGCTGCCGCGTGAGGGTCTCCACCTTCGCCTCGAAGTAGAAGAGGGCACCAAACGGGTCGTCGCCATCGGCCTCGACTACGCGAATTCGACGCTGCAGGTGCAGCCGTTCGCCGCGCCGCGTTCGAGTGGTCTCTGGCACGAGATCCGCGCGCAGATCGCTGAGCAGATCGCCCGCCAGGGCGGCACGACCACCGTGCGCGAGGGCACCTTCGGGCCTGAACTGCTCGCCCAGATCCCCGTCGCCGCGGGCGAGGGGCAGCAGGGTCAGATGCGACTCGCGCGCTTCGTCGGGGTCGACGGACCCCGATGGTTCCTGCGCGGTGTGATCGCCGGTGAAGCCGCGGTCGACCCGGCCGCGGCTGCCAAGGTCGAAGACCTCTTCCGTTCGATCGTCGTGGTGCGCGGCACCACGCCGATGCCGCCGCGCGACCTGATTCCGCTGCGCATGCCCGCGTCCTCCGCAGGCGCACCCACGGCGTGACCGAGATGACGGATGCCTCTGGGCCGTCGCGTCCCGATGAGAGCGGCCGAACGGATGCCGCATCCGAGGGTGAGCCCGCAGAGGGCGGCGAGTTCGGAAGGCAGTTCGCCGCCGCCGCCGAGAAGAGCGGCCTCGGCGCCCTCGCGCGTGACGAGAAGCTGAGCGGCCGTGACCTGCTGACCGCGGTCGGCGGCGTTCGAGGCATCCTCGAGGCCCTGTTGCCCGGACTCGTGTTCCTGGTGGTCTACAGCGGGCTCACGAGCTTCGCAGGCCAAGACGCGCAGGCCGCGCTCGTGCCCGCACTCACGGCATCCGTCGGTCTCGCAGTGGTGTTCACGGTCGTGCGGCTCGCCACCAAGGGGCAGCCGACCCAGGCGATCGCGGGGCTCATCGGCGTGCTCGCTTCGGCGGCGCTCGCCCTCTGGTCGGGCAATGCGCGCGACAACTACGTGCTCGGGTTCTTCACGAATGCGGGGTACGCGCTCGCGCTGATCGTATCGCTGCTCGTTCGTTGGCCGGCGCTCGGCCTCATCGTCGGATTCCTCATGGGCGACGGCGTCGCCTGGAAGCACGACAAGCGCAAGTACCGCGCGGCGCAGTTCCTCACGCTCGTCTGGATCGGGCTGTTCGTCGCGCGCCTTGCGGTGCAGGTGCCGTTCTACCTCGTCGACAACGTCGAGGCGCTCGGGGCCACTCGCCTCCTCATGGGCGTGCCGCTCTACGCGCTCGTGCTGGTCTTCTCCTGGCTCGTGGTTCGGGCGATCTATCCGTCTTCGGCTCGCTCTGCCGAGTGATAGAGTTATCTCGACGTCAAGATAAATCCGCACACCGTGCGAGGCCTGTCGGCGGGCGAGTGGCTTAGGTTACCCTTGCTGGAACAGCCCCATGTCTGACGGAGAAGATGGAGCGTCGCCCGCGTGTTCGGCGGCATCCACGAAGGAGAGGACATCGTGTCTGCAGTGAACAGTTTCGGGGCGAAGGACACGCTCCACGTCGGTGATGAGTCCTACGAGATCTTCCGGATCGACAGCGTGCCGGGCCATGAGAAGCTGCCGTTCAGCCTCAAGGTGCTGCTCGAGAACCTGCTGCGCACCGAAGACGGCAAGAACGTCACCAGGGAGCAGATCGAGGCCCTCGGGTCGTGGGTGCCGACGGCCGAGCCCGACACCGAGATCCAGTTCACGCCGGCTCGTGTCGTCATGCAGGACTTCACGGGCGTCCCCTGCATCGTCGACCTCGCCACGATGCGCGAAGCGGTCGTCGGCCTCGGCGGAGACCCCAACAAGATCAACCCACTCGCGCCCGCCGAGATGGTCATCGACCACTCCGTGATCGCCGACCTCTTCGGTACCGAGAACGCACTCGAGCGCAACGTCGAGATCGAGTACGAGCGAAACGGCGAGCGGTACCAGTTCCTCCGCTGGGGCCAGACGGCGTTCGACGACTTCAAGGTCGTGCCGCCGGGCACCGGCATCGTGCACCAGGTCAACATCGAGCACCTCGCGAAGGTCACCTTCACGCGCGTGGTCGACGGTGTGCTGCGCGCCTACCCCGACACCTGCGTCGGCACCGACTCGCACACCACGATGGTCAACGGCCTCGGCGTGCTCGGCTGGGGCGTCGGCGGCATCGAGGCCGAGGCGGCCATGCTGGGCCAGCCAGTGTCGATGCTCATCCCGAAGGTCGTCGGCTTCAAGCTCTCCGGTGCGATCCCCACGGGTGTGACCGCGACCGACGTCGTGCTGACGATCACCGACATGCTCCGCAAGCACGGCGTGGTCGGCAAGTTCGTCGAGTTCTACGGCTCGGGCGTGGCATCCGTGCCGCTCGCCAACCGCGCCACCATCGGCAACATGAGCCCCGAGTTCGGCTCGACGGCCGCGATGTTCCCCATCGACGACGTCACCCACGACTACCTGCGGCTCACCGGCCGCAGCGCCGAGCAGATCGCGCTCGTCGAGGCGTACTCCAAGGTGCAGAAGCTCTGGCACGACGCCGACAGCGAGCCGGCTTTCAGCGAGTACATCGAGCTCGACCTCTCGACGGTCGTGCCCTCGATCGCCGGGCCGAAGCGCCCGCAAGACCGCATCGAGCTCACCGATTCGAAGAGCGCATTCGAGAGAGACCTGCTGAGCTACGCTCGGGTCGACCACGATCTCGTCGACCTCGAGGGCGCCGAGTCCTTCCCGGCCTCCGACCCGCCCGGAAACACTCCCGAAGACGAGCACAGCCACCACGAGCACCATCACCGCAGCCACGCGCCTGCGACCGCGTCGAACCCGACGCCGGTGCGGCTCGAAGACGGCCAGCAGTTCACGCTCGATCACGGCGCCGTCGCCATCGCCGCGATCACCTCGTGCACGAACACCTCGAACCCCTCGGTGATGCTCGCCGCGGGCCTCCTCGCCCGCAATGCGGCGAAGAAGGGCCTGAAGGCCAAGCCGTGGGTGAAGACCACCCTCGCGCCGGGCTCGAAGGTCGTCACCGACTACTACGAGAAGGCTGGTCTCACGAGCTACCTCGAAGACCTCGGCTTCTACACCGTCGGCTACGGCTGCACGACCTGCATCGGCAACTCGGGCCCGCTGATCGACGAGATCTCGACCGCGGTCAACGAGCAGGACCTCGCGGTCACCGCGGTGCTCTCGGGCAACCGCAACTTCGAGGGGCGCATCAACCCCGACGTGAAGATGAACTACCTCGCGAGCCCGCCGCTCGTCATCGCGTACGCCCTCGCCGGGTCGATGAACTTCGACTTCGAGGTCGACGCGCTCGGCGCCGACACCGACGGCAACGACGTGTTCCTGAAAGACATCTGGCCTGACGCGGCCGAGGTGCAGCACACGATCGACACCTCGATCAACACCGAGATGTTCACGCACCAGTACGCGAGCGTGTTCGAGGGCGACGAGCGCTGGCGCAACCTCGAGACGCCCACGGGCGCCACCTTCGAGTGGGACGCCGAATCGACCTATGTGCGCAAGCCCCCGTACTTCGACGGCATGACCATGGAGACCACGCCCGTCACCGACATCGTCGGCGCGCGCGTGCTCGCCAAGCTCGGTGACTCGGTCACGACCGACCACATCAGCCCCGCCGGTTCGATCAAGGCCGACAGCCCCGCCGGTCGGTACCTGACCGAGCACGGCGTCGACCGCAAGGACTTCAACTCCTACGGCTCGCGTCGCGGTAACCACGAGATCATGATTCGCGGCACCTTCGCCAACATCCGCCTGAAGAACCAGCTCCTCGACGATGTCGAGGGCGGCTACACGCGTGACTTCACGCAGGCCGGCGCCCCGCAGTCGTTCATCTACGACGCGAGCCAGAACTACCAGGCGCAGGACACCCCCCTCGTCATCTTCGGCGGCAAGGAGTACGGCTCGGGTTCGTCGCGCGACTGGGCGGCCAAGGGCACGAGTCTCCTCGGCGTGAAGGCGGTCATCACCGAGAGCTTCGAGCGCATCCACCGCTCGAACCTCATCGGCATGGGTGTCGTGCCGCTCCAGTTCCCCGCAGGGGAGAGCTGGGCATCGCTCGGGCTCGACGGCACCGAGGTCGTTTCGATCACGGGCATCGAGCAGTTGAACGAGGGCACCACGCCCAAGACGGTGCACGTGATCGCCGAGCCGACCGAGCACTCGCCGGCCGGAAAGCAGACGGTCGAGTTCGATGCGGTCGTGCGCATCGACACTCCGGGTGAAGCCGACTACTACCGCAACGGCGGCATCCTGCAGTACGTTCTGCGTTCACTCGTCTGAGCGAACCACAGGAGAATCGGGGCGGTCGGCTTTTCGCCGATCGCCCCGATCTCTGCCCGGCTTCCCAGCGAGCCCGGCGTAGAATCGTTCCGTTCGGCGGCAGCGCCAGTGAATCTCCGGAGGCTAGACGAATGACCCTGCTCGAGACGATTTCGGGACCTCGCGATCTCGATGCGATGAGTCCCGATCAGCTCGATCAGCTCGCCGGCGAGATCCGTGAGTATCTCGTCGAGTCGGTCTCCAAGACCGGCGGCCACCTCGGACCGAACCTCGGCGTCGTCGAGCTCACGATCGCGATCCATCGGGTCTTCGAGTCGCCGCGCGACGCAGTCGTCTTCGACACCGGGCATCAGTCGTACGTCCACAAGCTCTTGACCGGGCGGAAAGACCTCTCGACCATCCGCCAGACCGGCGGGCTCGCGGGCTACCCGCAACGGTCCGAATCCGAACACGACATCGTCGAGAGCTCGCACGCCTCCAGCTCACTGTCGTGGGCGGATGGCATCTCCAAGGCGTTCGAGATGACCGGACAGACCGGTCGACACGTCGTGGCCGTCGTCGGCGACGGTGCCCTCACGGGTGGCATGACGTGGGAGGCGCTGAACAACATCTCCGACGACAACACGCGCAAGCTCGTCGTCGTCGTCAATGACAACGGCCGTTCCTATGCGCCGACGATCGGCGGCATGGCGCGGTTCCTGAACACCGTTCGCACGAAGCAGAGCTACCGCAACCTGCACCTCTCGAGTCGCCGCGCGTTCGACAACATGGGCGCGCCGGCACGCGCGCTCTATCGGGGCGTGCGCGGCGGACTCCACGGCTTCCTCAGCCGGTTCACCGGCAACGAGGCGTTGTATTCCAACCTCGACATCAAGTACATCGGTCCGATCGACGGTCACGACGAGCACGCCCTGGAGGCGGCGCTCCGCCAGGCGAAAGACTACGGCGCGCCGGTGATCGTGCACGCGATCACCGAAAAGGGGCGCGGGTACGAGCCGGCGCTGCGCGATGCCGCTGACCAGTTCCACTCCGTCGGGCAGATCGACCCCGAGACGGGCGAGTCCCTCGGTACCGCCTCGGCGCCGTCGTGGACCGGCGTCTTCGCCGACGAGATGGTGCACCTCGCCGAGAGCAACGAACGACTCGTCGGCATCACTGCAGCGATGCTGCGTCCCACGGGCCTGCACCGCATGGCCGAACGGTTCCCGAACCGGGTCTTCGATGTCGGCATCGCCGAGCAGCACGCGGCCACCGCCGCGGCGGGCCTCGCGTTCGGCGGACTCCACCCCGTCGTCGCGGTCTATGCGACCTTCATCAGCCGGGCCTTCGACCAGGTGCTGATGGATGTCGCGTTGCACAAGGCGGGCGTCACCTTCGTGCTCGACCGGGCCGGTGTCACCGGACCCGACGGGCCGAGCCACCACGGCGTGTGGGATCTCTCGATTCTGCAGGTGGTTCCCGGCATCCGCATCGCTGCCCCGCGAGACTCGGTGCGACTCACCGAAGAGCTGGGGGAGGCCGTGGTCGTCGACGACGGGCCCACGGTCATCCGTTTCCCGAAGGGCACGGTCGGCGTCGACTTCGATGCCGTGCGGCGCACAGCCGACGGGGTCGACGTCCTCGTCGAGTCCGAGCGTAAAGACGTGCTCATCGTCACGGTCGGGCCGATGGCCGACACCGGCCTCCAGGTGGCTGAGCGCCTCGAGGCGCAGGGCATCGGGGCCACCGTCGTGGATCCGCGCTGGGTCGTGCCGGTGCCCCGCAGCGTCATCGACCTCGCGGCCGAGCATCGCATCGTCGTGAGCATCGAAGACGGTATCCGTGTGGGCGGCATCGGCACCCGCATCAGGCAGGACCTGCGCAAGGCCGGCGTCGACACCGCGGTGACCGAACTCGGATTGCCCGACGAGTTCCTCGATCACGGTTCGCGAGCCGACATCCTCGAACGGGTCGGCCTGACCCCCCAGCACATTGCCCGAGACGTCACCGCGATGGTGCTCGGTTCGAAGCTGCCGCACGCGCGCGGTGCCGGGGTCGATGCAGACGTCCCGACCGACACGAGACCGCAGCCGCGCGTCTGACTCGGCGTCGAGGCCGCGAATCGGATGCCTCGGGGCCGCGGCACTATCGGTACGGCCAAACGGCCCTCGGCGTGACGCCGAAGGCCGTTCGTCTCGAGCCGGACGTTACGCTCCGACACCCGTGATCGTCGGGTGGTGGAAGGTGTCTCCGAAGGCGCGTTCCGACGCGCCGACACGGTCGAGATACGGTGTCAGACCGCCCATCTGGAACGGGAATCCGGCACCGAGCAACATGCAGAGGTCGATGTCTTCGGCCGCCGCGACGACGTCGCCGTCGAGCATCAGTCGCACCTCGCGCGCGAGGCCGTCTTGCAGGGCGACGAGGATCTCGTCGGCCGAGCGCGGGTTCTTGCCGCCGGCGACGATCTTCAGGGCACCCTTGTCGAAGCCCTTGACCTTGCCCTTGTCGTCTTTGTCGAGCAGCTTGCCGTAGTCGGCGAGCTTGTGCAGGTTCTCGCTGCGGTAGAACCTGTCGGGGAACGCCGAATGATGCGTGTCGAGCACGTGCGCTCCGACCTTCAGGCCAACGAGGTCGAGCAGTGCCGACGGCGCCATGGGTAGACCGAGCGGCGCGATGGCCTCGTCGACGGTCTGGAACGAGGTTCCCTCGTCGACCGCGCGCATCGCCTCGCCGAGCAGCACGGCAAGGACTCGGTTGACGACGAATCCGGGTGTGTCGGCCGTGATGACGGCGTTCTTGCGCAGATTCTTCGCGGTCACCATGGCGGTCGACAGTGTCGCCTCATCCGTGTGCGGCGTCTTCACGACCTCGATCAGCGGCATGACCGCGACGGGAGTGAAGAAGTGGAAGCCCACCAGGCGCTCGGGGTGTGCGAGCTTCGCGCCGATCTGCTCGACTGACAGCGAGGAGGTGTTCGTGGCGAGCACGGCCTCGGGCGAGATGAACTGCTCCACCTCGGCGAAGACGTTCTGCTTGATCTCGAGCTCTTCGAAGACGGCCTCGATGACCCAGTCGCAGTCGGCGAAGTCGGCCTTGTCGGTCGTGCCCGTGACGAGGGCCTTCAACCGGTTCGCCTCATCGGGGGAGATGCGACCTTTCTCGAGAAGCTTGTCGATCTCCTCCGCGATGTAGGCCACACCCTTGTCGACGCGTGCCTGGTCGATGTCGGTGATGACCACCGGTACCCGCAGGCGGCGCACGAAGAGCAGGGCGAGCTGGCTCGCCATGTAGCCGGCGCCGAGCACGCCGACCTTGGTGACCTTCTTCGCGAGTGCCTTGTCGGGAGCGCCCGCCGGGTGCTTGGCCCGCTTCTGCACGAGGTTGAAGGCGTAGATGGATGCGTGAAGCTGGTCGCCCGCGATGAGGTCGGCGAGCACCTCGTCTTCACGCTGGAATCCCTCGGCACGCGTGCCGCTCTTCGCTGCCTTCATCAGGTCGAGCGCGACGTACGGCGACTGCGGAATCGAACCGATGCGGCTCTTCAGCATCTTGGTGGCGATGCCGATAGCGGCATCCCACTTGACGAGGCGTTCCACCTTGCCGGGTTCGTTCGACCGCTTGACCTTGACCCGTCCGGAAATGACGTCGTCGGCCCAGCGAATGGAGTCCTCGAGATAGCTCACCGACGGGAAGATCGCGTCGGCGATGCCGAGGTCGTATGCATCCTGGCCTTTGAGTGTGCGGTTCTGCTTCAGCGGGTTCTCGATGACGACCTTGAGCGCGTTCTCGATGCCGATGAGGTTCGGCAGGATCGTCGCGCCGCCCCAGCCGGGGATCAGGCCCAGGAAGACCTCGGGCAGCGCGAGGGCCGGCGCCGAGGCATCCACCGTGCGGTAGTCGGCATGCAACCCGATCTCGAGGCCCCCGCCGAGTGCGAGGCCGTTGTAGAACACGAATGACGGCACGCCGACCTCGCCGATCTTCGCGAGCGCGAAGTGGCCGAGCTGCACGAACTTCTTCGCGGTCTCCTTGTCGGGGATGTCGGCGACCTTCGAGAGGTCGGCGCCGGCAGCGAGGATGAACGGCTTGCCCGTGACGGCGACCGCGTCGATTTCACCGGCGGCGGCGCGCGCCTTCAGCTCATCGAGCGTCTTCGCATACTCGAGCAGTGTCGCCGCACCGAGCGTGTTCGGGCGCGTGTGGTCGCGTCCGTTGTCGAGAGTGATGAGTGCGAGCGTCTTGCCCGAAGCCAGAGGGATGTCGCGCACGTACGAGTGCGTGACGACCTCGTCGTCGCCCGCGAGGGCGAGCAGCGAACCGAAGTCGATCGTGCTGTAGTCGGTCATCAGGCCTTCTTCGCCTTCTTGTCGTAGTTCGGGTTCTCCCAGACCATGGTGCCGCCCTGGCCGAGGCCGACGCACATGCTCGTGATGCCGTAGCGCACGTCGGGCCGCTCGGTGAACTGGCTCGCGAGCTGGTTCATGAGGCGCACCCCAGAGGAGGCGAGCGGGTGGCCGACCGCGATCGCACCGCCCCACGGGTTCACGCGGGGGTCGTCGTCGGCGATGCCGTAGTGGTCGAGGAAGGAGAGCACCTGCACCGCGAACGCCTCGTTCATCTCGAAGAGGCCGATGTCGGCGATCGTGAGGCCGGCCTTTCGGAGGGCCTTCTCGGTCGCGGGAATAGGGCCGATGCCCATGATCTCGGGATCGACGCCGGCGAAAGCGTAGCTGACGAGCTTCATCTTCGGCGAGAGACCGAGCTCTTTGGCGGTAGCACCGGAAGCCAGGATCGCCGCGGTCGCGCCGTCGTTCAGCCCGGATGCGTTGCCGGCGGTGATGCGGCCGTGCGGGCGGAACGGGGTCTTCAGCGCAGCGAGGCCCTCGAGGGTGGTCTCAGGACGCATGACCTCGTCACGAGTGGCGAGTCCCCAGCCTTCTTCGGTGCGGATCGCGACCGGGATGAGGTCTTGCTGGATCTTGCCTGCGGCGTAGGCCGCGGCCGTCTTCTGCTGACTGGCGAGGGCGTAGCGGTCGCTGCGCTCCTTCGTGAGCTGCGGGAACCGGTCGTGGATGCGCTCGGCGGTCGCGCCCATGACGAGGGCGTCTTCGCCGACGAGCTTCTCGCTGAGGAAGCGCGGGTTCGGGTCGACGCCCGACCCCATCGGGTGGTGGCCCATGTGCTCCACACCGCCGGCGATCGCGAGGTCGTACATGCCGAAGCCGATCGAGCCCGACATCATCGCGGCGGCCGTCATGGCGCCCGCGCACATGCGGTCGATCGAGAAGCCCGGGACCGTCTTCGGGAGGCCTGCGAGGATCGCGGCCGTTCGTCCGAGAGTGAGCCCCTGGTCTCCGGTCTGAGTCGTCGCGGCGATGGCGACATCGTCGATGCGGTCTTTCGGGACGTTCGGGTTTCGTTCGAGGAGTCCGACGATCGCCTTCACGACGAGGTCGTCGGCTCGGGTGTTCCAGTACATGCCCTTGTCGCCGGCCTTGCCGAACGGGGTGCGGACCCCGTCGACGAACACGACTTCAGCTTGATCAGCCACGCTGCAGCTCACTTTCGATCAGTTGCTTCGATCCTACGAAGGCCGCCGAGGAGCCGCTGAATCGCTTGACGGAACCTACGAAGCGTCGGAGGTGGCGTCTTCAACCGATTGTGCTGCCTCGACAAATGCATCGGCGATTGTCTGTGAGGTTGCCGCAACCTGCCAGTGGCGCGCGCCGAGCGCGAGCAGGGCATCGCCGATCGCCTCCGCAGTCGGTTCAGACGGCGGGGTCCATGCCACCCGGCGCAGATGGTCGGGCGTCAACAGATTCTCTATCGGCATGTCGATCTGCTCCGCGATCTCGGCGACCGCCACCTTCGCGATGCGCAGCCGGGCATCGGCTTCGGGATTGCGCGCCGCCCACGCGCGCGGCGGGGGAGGCGCATCGCCGGGAACCCGCACGGCCGGCAGCTCGGACGTCGTGAGGCCGCGTTCCACAGCGCCCCACCAACGATCGAGTTCGGTGCGGCTCGCGCGACCGTTGAACTCGCGAAGGTCGGCGAGCGCGCGCCGGGTCGACGGCAACGAGCGCGCGACCGCGAGGAGCGAGGCATCCGGAACCAGACGACCGGGTGCGACGTCGGTCTCGGTCGCGAGTTCGTCGCGTGAAAGCCAGAGCTCGCGGGCGACCGCGAGGTTTCGGGGCCCCCGCATCGCGTGGATGCCGGAGAGACGGCGCCACGGCTCGGCAGCCGGCGGCTTGGCCGCACGATGCAGCACGGCACCGAACTCCTCGTCAGCCAACTCTGCTTTGCCGGCGTCGATGAGGGCGACGCCGAGGCGTTCGCGAACATCGACGAGGAGCTCGACATCGAGAGCGGCGTACTTCAGCCACGATTGCGGCAGAGGCCGCGTCGACCAGTCGGACGCCGAATGCTCTTTGGCGAGACGGATGTCGAGGAGCTCTTCCACCACCGATGCCAGGCCGACGCGCGGCATGCCGAGCAACCGCGCCGCGAGTTCGGTGTCGAAGATGCGGTCGGGATCGAGCCCGACCTCGCGAAGGCACGCGAGATCTTGACTGGCTGCGTGCAGCACCCACTCTTCGCTGCGGATACCGGCCTGGAGCTCGGAGAAGTCGGGAATCTGGGGCGGATCGAAGAGGAAGGTGCCCGCACCGCGCCGGTACATCTGGATCAGGTAGGCCCGCTGGGAGTAGCGGAATCCGCTCGCACGCTCGGCATCGACGGCGATCGGCCCCTCGCCATCGAGGAGCCGCCGCACCGCCTCATCGTAGGCGGCGGGCGTATCGATCACCCGGAATTCATCCACGGTTCGACCTCCGACGTGGCAGTGCGGTCACCCCTTCCGATCGGGGTGGGAGTCCTGCGAGCATGCACAACAACTCTCCCCAGCCTTCCACATGCGGGCCGATGGTCGAGTCGAGGGGGGTCCACGAGGCGCGCAACTCGATCTGGGCGCCGTCGCCCTGCCGGGCCAGCTCACCGAATCCGGTGGAGAGGATCTTCGTTGCTGTGCCCGACGCCGCGATGTAACGGGCACCACGTGCGTCGAGTGCGTCGACCAACCACGACCACGCGACATCCGCGAGGAAGGGGTCGAGGCCGATGTCGGTCTCGAGAGGTGCCTGCGCGAAGCAGACGACCCGGAATCGGCCGCCCCAAGCCTCCGGTTCGCTCGGGTCGTGCAGCAGCACGAACCGGCCGGTGCCGAGTTCGGAATCGTCGTGACGACTCGGCGTGACGTCGGCCGAGAGGGCGACCGCGTTCGGTGCGAGCGAGCCCGGAGCCGGGATTTCGCTGACGCGCAGCTCGGACCGCGGAGCGGCCGCACGCAACGAGTCGAGCGCGGCCTCGAACTCGGGAGGAAGCGGAGGCGCGGAGTCGGGCACGTGTGCAGACTAGAGTCTCGGGTGCGGGGGACGTCGGCGGCACGCCGCATCACTCTGCACACGGTGGCTGGTTCGGGAGGAACGGATGCGTCGAACGCACGGTACGAGTTCTGCAATCGGGATCGCGGCTGCCGCCGTGGGGCTCATCGCGGTGACGATCGGCGCGGCGACCGCCGCCCTCGCCGTGTACTTCGCACGGAAGGTCGTCACTCCGCCCGAAAAGCACGAAGAAGACGTACGCGTCGCCCGAGTCGACCTCGCGGCGGGCGAGATCACGCTCGTCGGCTCCGACGAGACCCGCATGCGGGGCCGGTACGGGCTGTGGTTCGATCACGACGCGGGGCACGCCCGACTCGGCGACGTCATCGACGACGGTGAACGCGAGGTGCGTCGCGGCATCGAATCCGTCGATTTCGGCCGACTCGACCGGGCGCGGCGCGGCCGCATCAACGGCTGGTACCACCTCGGGCCGTGGGAACTCGATGCGCCGTACGAGAACGTGGTCATCGAGACGGAGCTGGGCCCGGCCCCGGCATGGCTCATCAGGGCTGCGGATGCTTCGGCGCGCTGGGTGATCCAGGTGCACGGCCGGGGGTCGAAACGACCAGAGGGTCTCCGCGCCGTGCCGCCGGTGCGTGCCGCCGGCTGGAACTCGTTGCTCATCTCCTACCGCAACGACAGCGAGGCGCCCGAGAGCGAAGACCGCAAGTACGGGCTCGGCGGCACCGAGTGGGCGGACGTGGTCGCTGCGACGCGATTCGCCGTCGAGCACGGTGCCGAGCAGATCGTGCTCATGGGCTGGTCGATGGGCGGTGCGATCACGCTCCAGGCGGTGTTGCGCTCTGCGGAGGTGCGCGAACATCTCGTGGGCGTCATGCTGGACTCGCCCGCCATCGACTGGACCGACATCCTCCGATTCCAGGGCCGGTTGCAGGGCCTCCCGCCAGAGCTCGGCGACCTCGTGGTGCGGGTGCTCGGCGGGCCGCTCGGGGCCGGGCTCACCGGCATCGCGGCGCCGATCGACGTCGAGGAGCTCGACCCCATCGCTCGGGCCGACGAGTTCGACGTGCCGATGCTGCTGATGCACAGTGTCGACGACGGCTTCGTACCGATCGACGGATCACGCCGCTTCGCCGCGGCCAGGCCTGACCTCATCGAGTTCGAGGAGTTCGAGGGTGCGCGGCACACGAAGCTCTGGAATCACGATCCCGAACGATGGACGGGGCTCGTGCACGACTGGCTCACCCGACGCGGTGAGAGCGTCGCTCGACTCGGCGACGAGGCGCAGATCGTGGGCTGACCGCCTGGTCGTTGCGAGTACTCCGATCGCCGGTCAGGCGGCGATGCGATCGCGCAGCTGCCGCTTGGTGCGGGCCAGCATGCCAGTCATGCCGCGAACGCGCAGCGGGGAGACGGCCGCTGCGAGGCCCAGCGATTGCGGGAAGTCGGCGGGCACGTCGAAGACCTCTTGCACCGTCAGACCATGGAGGCCCTGCACAAGGATCGAGGCGAACCCGCGGGTGGTCGGTGACTCCGCCGGCGCGGTCGCGTAGAGATGCACCCGGCCCTCATCGACCTCGACGAAGATGAACACGGGCGACTGGCACTCTTCGACCCGCTCGAAGAGATCGGGGTGCTCGGCGTAGCGGGCAGGCAGTTCGGGCAGCTCGTTCGAGAACTCGAGCAGCAGTTGCAGACGATCGCGCACCTCGAGTGCGAGGAAATCGTCTCGTATCTCGGCGAGTCGGGCAGGCAGGGTCGGCGCGTCCATCGATCTCATTCTCCCATGGTGGCGAGCGACCCCGCCCGTCGGCCATCTCAGCGGGCGGGGAGTTCTCCGCGCGCTTCGCCGGTCACGATCGGAACCCGCACCGCGCTGCCCCACTCGGTCCACGAACCGTCGTAGTTGCGTACCTTCTCGAAGCCGAGGAGGTGGTTCAGCACGAACCAGGTGTGGCTCGAACGCTCGCCGATGCGGCAGTAGGCGATGATGTCGTCGCCGTCTTCGAGGCCGACTTCGCCTCGGTAGATGGCGTCGAGCTCTTCGCGGGACTTGAAGGTGCCGTCGGAGGCCGCGGCACGGGCCCAGGGCACGGATGCCGCGGTGGGAATGTGCCCGGCACGCAGGGCGCCCTCTTCGGGATACGCAGGCGCGGTCGTGCGTTCGCCGCTGTACTCCTCGGGCGAGCGCACGTCGACGAGCGGATTGCCGAGGTGGGCGAGCACGTCCTCTTTGTAGGCGCGCACGACGCTGTCGTCGCGCTCGACCACGGGGTACTCGACCGGCGTGACCTCGGGGGCATCCGTCGTGATCTCGCGACCCTCGGCGATCCAGAGGTCGCGGCCACCGTCGAGGAGGCGCACGTCTTCGTGGCCGAAGAGCGTGAACACCCAGAGCGCGTAGGCGGCCCACCAGTTGTTCTTGTCACCGTAGATCACGACCGTGCTGTCGCGGGCGATGCCCTTCGAACCGAGGAGGGCAGCGAACTGCTCGCCGTCGATGTAGTCGCGCACCACTGGATCGTTCAGTTCGGTGTGCCAGTCGATCTTCACCGCGCCGGGAATGTGCCCGGTCTCGTAGAGCAGCACGTCTTCGTCGGATTCGACGACGACGAGGCCGGGTTCACCGAGGTGCTCGGCGAGCCATTCGGTGGTGACGAGACGCTCGGGGTGGGCGTACTCGGCGAGCTTCGCAGCGGAGTCGAATTCGGCGGACATGGGAGCCTCCTGGGGTGCCCGGTCGGGCGGGGCGTTTGGGGGAGCGGACTAGGCTGATCACCTGTCCACCACGAATCTACGCGGCGCACGGGGCGAAGTCAGTGCGGCCGTCATCCGATGCAATACGGGAGCTCCTCCAGCATGACCACGGCATCGAGCCATGCCCTCATCCGTCTCGTCGAGCGGAGCCCATCGATCTCGGGCGCCGAGATCGCCTCGGAGCTCTCGCCGCCGCCGCAGTTCGAGCACGCATCGTTCGAGTCGTATCGCCCCGACCCCGACTTCCCGTCGCAGCAGGCCGCGCTCGAGCGGTTGAAGGAGTTCGCAGGTGCCTGGCGCGCGGCGCAGCGTCCGGGCGGGTTCTTCTCTCGCAAGCGTCCTGCGCGCATCGAGCTGCCCGGTGTCTATCTCGACGGCGGGTTCGGCGTCGGCAAGACGCACCTGCTGGCCGCGCTGTGGCACGTGGCGCACGGCCCGAAGTACTTCGGCACCTTCATCGAGTACACGGCCCTCGTCGGCGCTCTCGGCTACCAGCCGGCGGTCGAGCTGCTGCGGGGCGCGAAACTCGTCTGCATCGACGAGTTCGAGCTCGACGACCCGGGCGACACGATGCTGATGACGCGGTTCCTCGGCGAACTCATGGCCGGCGGCACCCGCGTGGCCGCGACCTCGAACACCCCGCCGAACGCGCTCGGCGAAGGGCGGTTCGCCGCATCCGACTTCCTCCGTGAGATCCACGCACTCTCGTCGAACTTCGAGACGCTGCGCATCGACGGGCTCGACTATCGGCGCCGCGACACCGAGGGTCACGCCGAATCCCTCGCGGGCGACGCCGACGTCGCTCGCACGGCGGCCGCGCTCGCAGCTCGCGGCCATCGCGTCTCGCTCGACGGCTTCGACGAACTCGTCGAGCACTTGGCGACCGTGCACCCTTCGAAGTACGTCAAGCTCGTCGCCGGACTCGAGTTCATCGCGCTCGAGGGCGTGCACGAGCTCACCGACCAGAACGCTGCACTGCGCCTCGTCGCGTTCATCGACCGCGTCTACGACGCCGAGGTGCCGATCATCGCGAGCGGCCTGCCGCTCGACGAGGTCTTCGCCTCCGATATGATGGCCGGTGGCTACCGCAAGAAGTACTTGCGAGCCATGTCGCGCATGATCGCGCTCACCACGGGTGAGCTGCCGCCGCACGGCTGACGCCCGCTACGCGGCATCCGCTGGTCTGGCCCGTCGCTCGGCGGCCGCCGAACGGATGTCGCATCGACGGTGTCGCCCGCAACTGCGGCACCCCGTTTCCGTCGATCTGTCGGCGGCCTCCCGGCATCCGGAAACATGCTCGTTACACAGGGCGCTCGTTCGTAACCGACGCGAAACGAACCCTGCAGCGTCGCCGAAACCTCACCACACCATTCTGATCGCAGTACCCGAGACCGACGCCCCGTCACCCCTCGCGGTATGTCCCCTGCAGATTCACCGAGGTGTAAGGAATTCCAATGGATACGGGAAGCATTGCGTGGGCCGTCACGGCTACAGCGCTCGTGCTGTTCATGACGCCGGGTGTCGCCTTCTTCTACGGCGGCCTCGTCAAGGCCAAGAGCGTCGTCAGCATGATGATGATGAGCTTCGGTGCACTCGGGCTCGTCAGCGTGCTCTGGTTGCTGTACGGCTTCAACATGAGCGCCGTGGGCGGCGTCTGGGACTTCGCGGGCAACCCGTTCTCGGACTTCGGGCTCGGCTCGCTCGCAACGGGTGAGACGGCGAACACCGACCTCATCGGTGTCGCGTACGGTGCCACCTTCGCCATCATCACGGTCGCGCTCATCTCCGGTGCCATCGCCGACCGCGCCAAGTTCGGCTCGTGGCTCATCTTCGCCGGCATCTGGGCGACGCTCGTCTACTTCCCGGTCGCGGCATGGGTGTGGGGTGGCGGCTGGATCCTGAACCTCGGCGAGACGCTCGGCCTGCCCGGCGTCATCGACTATGCCGGTGGTACCGCCGTGCACATCAATGCGGGTGCTGCGGCCCTGGCGCTCGCGCTCGTGCTCGGCAAGCGCGTCGGGTTCCAGAAGGGCATGGACAAGCCGCACAACGTGCCGCTCGTTCTCCTGGGCGCCGCAATCCTCTGGTTCGGCTGGTTCGGCTTCAACGCCGGTGCCGAGTGGCTGAACGGACTCGCCAACGTCGGACTCATCGTCGTGAACACGCTGGGTGCAACCGCAGCTGCAATCATCGGCTGGATGCTCGTCGAAAAGTTCAAGGACGGCAAGCCCACCTCGGTCGGCGCCGGCTCCGGTGCCGTCGCCGGTCTCGTCGCGATCACCCCGGCCTGTGCGAACCTCGAGCCCGGTTGGGCACTGCTCCTCGGTGCTGTGGCCGGTGCGGTCTGCGCGCTCGCGATCGAGCTGAAGTTCAAGCTCGGCTTCGACGACTCGCTCGATGTCGTGGGCATCCACCTCGTCGGCGGCCTCATCGGAACCCTGTACCTCGGCTTCTTCGCCATCGACACCGGCCTCTTCACCGGCGGCGACCTCGGCCAGCTCGCAGTGCAGACCATCGCCGCACTCGCAGTGATGCTCTACTCGTTCATCGTCGCCTTCGTGCTCGGCTTCGCGATCGAGAAGACGATCGGCTTCCGTGTGAAGAACGAAGACGAGATCGCGGGCATCGACACCGTCGTGCACGGCGAAGAGGGCTACAAGCTCGAGAGCGTCTGATCCTGGCGGGCCCGCAGTGAGCGGGCCCGTCGGTCCGCGTGGGCGGTGGGGTAGTGTGCCGGTGTGTCAGACACCAGCCGCTTCCTCACCGCCCTTACTCGCGTATTCAGATCGCTCGTCGGCAGTGGGTCGACGCGGTCTTCGGATGCCCCGTCGCGGGCGGCCACGGCGACCGACACGCTCTCACCGGGGCAGGCGGGGCCGTCGGCCACCGTCGAGGTGGATCCGCGGAAGCTGCGGGGTGTCAGGCTCGGCTACGCGCCAGCACGCGACGGCGAGCCCGACCCCGGTGAGGTCGTCTGGACCTGGGTGCCATACGAAGAGAACGACGGGCGTGGCAAAGACAGGCCGGTCGTGATCATCGCGGCATCCGGTGCAGGCGACTACCTGGCCGTGCAGTTGACCAGCAAGGCGCACGAGGCCGATCGCGACTTCGTCGCGCTCGGCGATGGCGCGTGGGACGCCGCGGGGCGCCCGAGCTGGGCGAGCATCGATCGGGTGTTCCGGGTGCGGGCGGGCGGCATGCGGCGCGAGGCGGCGTCGCTCGATGCGGCGCGCTACCGGCTCGTGGCGGCTGCACTGGGCGCGCGCTACGGCTGGCGGTGAGCCTCACGCCCGCGGCGGATGGTGGAGCCCGAACGGGGAGCCCTGATCGTCACGGCACAGCCGGAACTGACCGAAGATGGCGACGGTCTCCTCGTCATCGGCACCGGGAAGCGATTCGACGGTACCGCCGAGGCGTTCGACCGAGGCGACAGCGGCGTCGAGGTCATCGACCCTGAAGAACACATACGGTGCGGCGCCCGGATCGCCGCCGTGCACACCGGCGGGCACGCCCGCACCGTCGACCGCGTAGCCGTTGCCGCCCGGCCCTGACTCGAACGACCAGCCGAAGAGCTTCCCGTAGAAGCTGCGTGCAGTCGTGGCATCCGCTGCCCCGAACTCGATGAACGACACTTCGCCCGACATGGTTCCCCCTCGTATCGATGCGTGTTCACGGCACACCGTAGTGGGCGGCCGCAGCAGCCACAACACGAGGGCCGAATGGGAGGGCGCGTTCGAGGCGCGCGAGGAATGAAGAAAGCCCCCAGTGGAGTGGGGGCTTTCGTGGGCGATACCGGACTCGAACCGATGACCTCTTCCGTGTGAAGGAAGCGCGCTACCAGCTGCGCCAATCGCCCATGTCATTCACGGTCACGCGTGGTGACTGCGGACTCGATACTAGCCGACAGGGTAGGGCGAATGCACATCGAGCAGGCGGAGGCGCACGAAGCGCTAGCTCCGCGGTTGCGAGACGAATGGCCTCGACACGCCCGGGAAGCGGGCATGGAATCCCGTCGTGACCGGCGCGAACGGGCCACTCGATCCGCTCGGTTTGTGAATCGTTCAGAGAATCGGTTAGAGTCTCTCTGCACGCAGAAATGCGGGCGTTGCGGATGTGGCGCAGTGGTAGCGCATCACCTTGCCAAGGTGAGGGTCGCGAGTTCGAATCTCGTCATCCGCTCTGATCAGGATCGGGCGAAAGCCCGATTCCTGCTCTTTTGGTGGTGAACCCAGACACGGTGGATTGGCCGAGAGGCGAGGCAGCGGCCTGCAAAGCCGTATACACGGGTTCGAATCCCGTATCCACCTCCAAGCTGAGAACTTCCATTCTCTGACTTGGGCGATTGGCGCAGCGGTAGCGCGCTTCCCTGACACGGAAGAGGTCACTGGTTCGATCCCAGTATCGCCCACCACGAGGCCCCCGGTTTACCGGGGGTTTTTTCTTGTCTGGATCGCGTGGGCAATACTCGGGCAGTATTGCAACTCGCCATTTGGGGCAGCAGGCCGGTCCGACAAACTCAGGGTGTACCAACGTGCTCTCGAGGGCTGCGCTCCGGTTGTTCCTCAGGGCTGCAGCACCTCGAGCACGAGCGGCGGGTGCCCGATCCGAGTGCTGAACCACGACCAGGTCTCGCCACTGGTCTGTTCGATCGCTGCCCACACCTCGGCCGTCGGTGGCACGTTCCTCAGGATGATCGTGATCACGCGGCTCCCGCTGAACCGGATCGATCCAGGCGCGTCGACGGTTCCGCCTCCGGCGAAGCCGGTCGGGCTGAACGCGGCCCGCGTCGGTGCGTCGACGGCGAAGGTGAACACGTAAGTGCCCACTCCGGTGATGCCGTACGCCCCGGGGGCGAAATGCACCGAGACCGCGGGGTTCCGGTTCGGGGTCTCGCGCAGGTCGAATCCGGCGTGGGGGGTCGCGGCATCCGTCTGCATGATCGTGGGTCGGATCAGTGTGAGGTTCGTTCGTCCGCTGCCGACCGTGCGCGTGGGGGTGAGGGTCTCGATCGGCGCCCAGAAGACCGGCCCGGGGAAGAGGCTGTCGAGACGGTGCTTCTCCATCCAGTCGGCGGGCGTGATATCCGCCTCGAATTCGGAGAGGTGGATGACCCGGTCGTCGAAGCCGCCGCCGGGGGATTCCTTGTCGTCATTGAACATGAGCAAAACTCTAGTATCGCCATCGAAGTGTGCGCCTCAGTGCGAACACCGAAGCGACCCGATCGGCGATCAGGTGCACTCACCACCACGGCGACGGTGCCGGCGGCGCGACCACCGCAGGGCGATCATCACACGTGATGGTGTTGGGCAGCTCCCACGGGGCGAGCCATGGCCCGGTGGTGTTCACGCCGCTCGAGTCGTTGCCGCCGAGGTCGACGATCGAGAACTCGGAGCCTGTGGGCGGGAAGTTGAACGAACCGCAATTGTTCACCCCGACCGCCCCCACGTTGCGCGCATCGACGTTCTCGAAGCTGGCGGAACCTGCGACACGTGCACTCAGCACCGATGTTCCGGTGCCGTCGACCAGCGTGTCGGCGAAATGGACATCGGTGATGCCGTAGAGGTCTTTCACCGGCCAGTCGGCCACGAGCATGATCGCGTTGTACGTGCTGTCGAGGAAGTGATTGCCGACGACCTGGATGTCGGCGTCGATCGACTGATCGAGCGCGTAGAGCCAAATGGAACCGAGCCCGATGTTCCAGTTCAACTCGTAGGTGCCCGCGCGAACCGTGGTGTTGTCGGTGATCCAGAGGTGATCGGTGAATGCCTCGGCACCGAATCTGGACCCGACGTGGATGCCGCTGCCCTCCCGGATCGGATCGGCGATGAGGTTGCTCGACACGGTGTTGTCGGTGCCGCCGTAGATCGCGATGCCGTTGGCGAGGGTCGGGGTCTGCACCGTGTTCCGGTCGAACGTGTTGTTCGCGTTCGCGGTGTGCTCCGACCACATCGCGAGCCCGTCGTCCCCCGTGTTGCGGATGAAGTTGTTCGAGACGGTCGAGTTCGTCACACCGCCGTGGAAGTTCAGGGCGTCGGCGATCTGGTCGACGATGATGTTGTCCTTCACGGTCAGGGCGTCCATCGGACCGTCGAGCCAAATGCCGACCTTCGTGTGCCGGATGTACAGCCCTTCGATCGTCGAGTCGCTCATCGCGCCGCCGATGCCGTTCACCTGGTCGGTGTCGATGCGTTCGCGCACATCGCCTTCGATCGTGAAGCCCGAGAGGTGCACATTGGAGCTGCCACCCGCCGAGGCATCCTTGCCGTAGAAGCCGACGCCGGTGTGCACGGAGCCATCAGGTGAGGGCTCGTCGAGGGCCACCTGCTCGCCCGTGATGGTCGTGTACCAACTGCCCGCGCCCTCGATCGTCACGTCGTCGACGATGATGTGCCGATCGACCCGGAATTTACCCGGCGGCACGTAGACGGGCAGGTCGTGCCGCTGCGCGAATGCGATCGCACGATCGAACGCCTTCGCCGAATCGCGACGACCGAACGGGTCTGCACCGAACAGGAGTACGTTCGCGGCCTTCAGCCGGACATGCGGCCGATCGACCTGCTCGGTGTCGATGAGGTCGATCGTGGTCGAAGCGGCATTCGTGCCCGCCGGCGCGGTGAGCCGGATGACGTCGCCCGCGCGGGAGGACTTGCCGAGGAGCATCCGCTGCTCATCGTAGAAGTGCATCGGGCGGAACGGCTTCGCGACCTCGTACCCGTCACCGGGAACGCAAGCGCACTCGGTGATCCACCAGTCGGGGTGGAGGAGGCCGGCATTCGGGTCATTCGTGAACGGGTACTGGTTGTAGAGCCAGGCGAACTCGGATGTGAGCGTCATGGTGCGCTTGTGCTTGCCGTTGACGGTGATGTCGAGGGGAGCCTCGATGCCGCCGCCGTTCGGCGCATCCGGGATGCTGTAGCGCACGGTGAGGGCGTTCGCTGCCGCCGGGAGCGTGAACTCGACGTACTGGCCCGGCGCGAGCTGTACCGCGCTCCGGCCCGAGGCCTCGGCGGACAGCGTGTACGCACTTCGGTCGGGGGCGATGACGGTGCCGGTATGCACCGAGAACTCGGCCTCCTGCTCGAGGAACGCGACGGATGCCCCTCGCCCCTCGACGAGGGCGGGGTCGAGTGCAGCACGAGTGACGACGGGAGGCGGCGCCGTGCCGGGTGCCGCACCCGCGGAAAGCGGAGCGCCCGCGATCGCGCCGAGCGCCAACGCCCCGGCTGCGGCGAGCGCTGCGACGCGGGCCGGTCGTGGCGCACGTCGTGGCAGTGGAGTAGGGCTCGTCATACGCGTCATCGTCGACTCGTCTCCTTATGGTGGTTGCACGCCATCGGACACCTCGGTGGGCGATCCGCGCTCGCCGAGTGTGCCGACTGTACGGCGCGATCGCATCCCGTCACAAGGGAACGTGAGGGAACATCACGGAAAAGTCGAGTTCTTGCGGAAATGGTCGAAAGAAGGTGGAAGTTCAGGCGGCTCTTGACACGTACTTGCGTGGATCGCGCAAGAGCGTGAAATCGTCGCCCCGACAACGGTTCAGGGCCACCATCGAGGTGCCGAGCGGCCACGATGCGCCGACTACAGTTGAAGGATTCGTTTTCCTACTGCAAGGAGTGGACCAGGTGGCCGACGGCTTCGAGCTCTTCACCGACCGATCCGTTGTCGCGATGCGCGTCAACGGCGAGCTCAAGGACCTCGCCACGACGGTCACCGACACGGATGCGGTCGAACCTGTCACGATCGACTCGCCTGACGGGCTCAGTATTCTGCGGCACTCGGCCGCCCACGTACTCGCCCAAGCGGTGCAGGCCGTGAACCCCGAGGCCAAGCTCGGCATCGGCCCCCCCATCAGCGACGGTTTCTACTACGACTTCGACGTCGCCGAGGCGTTCACGCCCGAAGACCTCAAATCGCTCGACAAAGAGATGTCGCGCATCATCCGTGCCGGCCAGCGCTTCATGCGCCGCGTCGTGACCGACGACGAAGCCCGCGCCGAGCTCGCCGACGAGCCATACAAGCTCGAGCTCATCGGCCTGAAGGGCGGGGCCGGACACGGCGAGTCGACGGGCGACGACCACGAGTCCGTCGAAGTCGGTGGCGGCGAGCTCACGATCTACGACAACGTCGACCCGAAGACCGGCGAGACCATCTGGAAGGACCTCTGCCGCGGACCCCACCTGCCGAACACCCGCATGATCGGCAACGGCTGGGCGCTCACGCGCCTTGCTGCGGCGTACTGGCGAGGCTCCGAGAAGAACCCGCAACTGCAGCGCATCTACGGCACCGCGTGGGCGACGAAAGACGAACTGCGGGCGTACCAGCACCGACTCGAGGAAGCCGCACGCCGCGACCACCGCAAGCTGGGGCGCGAACTCGACCTGTTCAGCTTTCCCGAAGAGATCGGGTCTGGCCTCTCGGTGTGGCACCCCCGGGGCGGTGTCGTGCGCATGGAGATGGAGCAGCACGCACGCCGTCGCCACGTGGAGGGCGGCTACACCTACGTGTACACCCCGCACATCTCGAAGGAAGACCTCTTCCTGCAGTCGAACCACCTCGTCACCTACAAGGAGGGCATGTTCCCTCCCATCCGCATGGACGAGGAGCGCGACGCCGAGGGCAACGTCACGAAGCAGGGCCAGGACTACTACCTGAAGCCCATGAACTGCCCGATGCACATCCTCATCTACAAGGAGCGCGGGCGCAGCTACCGCGACCTGCCGATGCGGCTCGCCGAGAACGGCACCGTGTACCGGAACGAGCTGTCGGGGGCACTGCACGGTCTCACCCGGGTGCGCGGCTTCACGCAAGACGACTCGCACCTCTTCGTCACCCCCGACCAGCTCGAGGAGGAGACCACCAAGGTCATCGCATTCGTCATCTCGATGCTGCGCGACTTCGGGCTCGATGATTTCGAGCTCGAGCTGTCGATGCGGGACGACCACAAAGACAAGTGGATCGGCTCAGACGAGTTCTGGGAGTACTCCACGAACGCGCTGCGCAACGTCGCCCGCGCGAGCGGACTCAAGCTCACCGAGATGCCCGGTGAAGCCGCGTTCTACGGGCCGAAGATCGACCTCAAGACGCGAGATGCGATCGGCCGCACCTGGCAGCTCTCGACCGTGCAGGTCGATCCGAACCTGCCCGAACGCTTCGAGCTCGAGTTCACCGACCGCGACGGGCAGAAGAAGCGCCCCATCATGATCCACCGGGCGCTGTTCGGCTCGATCGAGCGCTTCTTCGCCATCCTCCTCGAGCACTACGCCGGGGCGTTCCCGGTGTGGCTCGCGCCCGTGCAGGTCGTCGGCATTCCCGTCGCCGACGAGTACGTGCCATATCTCGGCGCGATCATCGAGCAGCTGAAGGGTGCCGGCGTACGCGCCGAGCTCGACGTGAGCGACGACCGCATGCAGAAGAAGATCCGCACGCACACGACCCAGAAGGTGCCGTTCCAGCTCATCGCGGGTGAGAACGATCGCTCAGCCGAGACTGTGAGCTTCCGCTTCCGCGACGGCACCCAGGAGAACGGTGTCGCGATCGCCGAGGCGGTCGCGCGCATCCAGCAGGTGATCGAGGAGCGTCGTCAGGTGATCACCCGCGACGACCTGTTCTCATGACTGCGTACCAGCCCGACGAGTTCGAAGGCGTGCCGACGGATGACGCGGCAGACCTCGCCGGCGTACCCGACGCGTTCCAACGGCTCTGGACGCCGCATCGTCTCGTGTACATCCAGCACGGTCAACAGCCCGACGAGCACGCCTGTCCGTTCTGCCGCGCGCCCGAGATGAGCGACGAGCAGTCGCTCATCGTCGCACGCGGCACGCACGCTTACGTGCTGCTGAACCTCTACCCGTACAACAGCGGACACCTGCTGGTCTGCCCCTATCGGCATGTTGCGACGTACGACGCGGCGACGCCCGAAGAGGTCGCCGAGATCGGCGAACTGACGCAGATTGCGATGCGGGTCGTGAAGCAGGTGTCGAAGTGCGACGGGTTCAACATCGGCATGAACCAGGGCCGCATCGCCGGTGCCGGCATCGCAGAGCACCTGCACCAGCACATCGTGCCGCGCTGGGCCCTCGACTCGAACTTCTTCCCGATCATCGCGGGCACCAAGGCGCTGCCCCGACTCCTCGGCGAGGTGCGTCAGGAGATCGCGGAGGCATGGCCGGCGTCGGTGGTGTAGGTGCGGTCTGGGGGTCTCGATACGCTCCTTCGTCGCAACTCGACCGGCGGGCACTCCGTTGGTCGAGTAGGCGCGCCGGCGCCGTATCGAGACCTCGTGACGGCGCTACTCGACCGGCGTTGGAGGGTCAGCGCACCTGGCGAACGGCGAACTGCATGCGCGGGTTCGCGTAGGCCTCTTGCGCCTCGACGAGCTGCAGTTCGCGCTCGCCCGAGGTGTGCGTGAGCGAGAGCAGGTCGAAGACGCTCGAGGTGGCGCGCGCGAGCGCGTCCGCTGCGTCGCCCGAACCTCGGTAGTGCGCCGTGAACAGCGCCGCAGTGACATCCCCGGAGCCGTTCGCCTTCATCGGCAGGAGCGGGGTCTGCACGATCCAGGCGCCGGAGTCGTCGACCGCGAGCATCTCGATCGTGCCGTCTTCGCGATCGGGGCGCTCGACGCTCGTCACGAGCACCGTGCGGGGTCCGGTGGCGCGCACGAGGTCGACCGAGGCCAGGGTCGACTCGAGCGTGTCGGGCTCGGTCTCCGTGAGGAAGCCCAACTCGAACTGGTTCGGCGTGATGATGTCGGCGGCGGGCACGACGCGGTCGCGCAGCAGGATCGGGATAGCGGGGGCCACGAAGCATCCGGATTTCGCATTGCCCATGACCGGGTCGCACGCGTAGACGGCGTCGGGATTGACGGCCTTGACCCGGGCGACCGCGTCGAGGATGACATCGGCGATGCCCTCGCCGCCCTGATAACCCGAGAGCACCACGTCGATCTGCGGGAACGCGCCGCGCTCCTCGATGCCGGTGATGACCTCGCGCACGTCGTCGGGGCTGATCATCGGCCCGCGCCAGGCGCCGTAGCCGGTGTGGTTCGAGAAGTTGACCGTGTTGACCGGCAGCACCTCGACGCCGATGCGCTGCAGGGGGAAGACGGCGGCGGAGTTGCCGACATGACCGTAAGCGACCGCGGACTGGATCGAGAGAATCTTCACCGATCGATCATCGCATCTCCGGCGTGCGCACTCCGCCCGCCGTTGCCCGCCTGCTCGCTCACTCTGCGCACGGAGGCGCCGAGGTCGGCCGCGAGCCTCCGCAGCTCGGCATCTTCGAGATCGTGGACGGTCAGGCGCAGGCATTCGGATGGTGCGGTGTCACCGAGTGCGAATTCGTCGCCCGGCCGGGCGAGCCATCCGCGTCGCATCAACTGCTCGGACACGGCGCGCGCCGGTGCGCCGAGTGGGACCCAGACGTTGAGGCCATCACCGGGGCGGGTGTGGATTCCCTGCGCGGTGAGCAGTTCGGCGAACGCGGCGTTGCGGGCTGCGTAGTGCTCGCCTGCGGCTCGAATGCCCGCCTCGACGCCCGGGTCGGTCGCGAGCGCGTGCACGAGCCGCTGCAGCAGGTGACTCACCCAGGTGGTTCCAGGTGTCAGCCGCATCGCGAGCCGGTCGGCGGTCTCGGGATCGGACGCTGTGACTGCGAGGCACATGTCGGGCCCGAGGAACTTCGACACCGAACGCACGAGCGCCCAGCGCCGGTGCTCGGCGCCGATGAGCGAGTGGAAGGGCACCTGCGAGAGCAGCGAGTAGTGGTCGTCCTCGATGACGAGCACGTACGGATGATCGCGGAGCACCGCGCGCAGTTCGGACGCGCGTCGCTCGGAAAGGCTCGCCCCGGTCGGGTTCTGCGCGCGCGGCGTGCAGATCAGGGCTCGGACCCCCTGATCGAGTGCGGCCCGAAGACCGGCGACCGTCATCCCCTCGTCGTCGACGGGAACCGGAACCGGACGGTAGCCGGCGAGGCGGACCGTATGGATGCTCGTGAGGAAGCACGGGTCTTCGAGGGCGACGGCGTCGTCGCGGGTGAGTGCCTGGGCGAGCAGGCGCTCGACAGCATCGGCGGCTCCGCTCGTCACCGTGATGCGCATCGGCGTCTCGGCGGGGAGATCGGCGCTCATCCACGTGTGCGCCCATCGTGCCAGCTCGGGATCGATGACGGGCTCGCCGTACAGCACCGGGCGCCGGGCTGTGCTCGCCAGCGCGTGGGAGAGGTCGGGGATGCGCGCGGGATCCGGATTGCCCGTGCCGATGTCGCGGAGCGCCGTGTCAGCGGCGAACCCCTCTTGAGCGACGGCGGATGCGGCCGCCACGCGGGTTCCACCTCGGCCCAGGGTGATGACGACGCCGGCGTTCGTCAACTGTCGGTAGGCGGAGACGGCGGTGTTCCGATTGACGCCGAGGTGGTCGGCCAGCGCTCTCACCGGCGGAAGCGCGTCACCCGGTCTGAGTGCGCCGCGCTCGATGAGCCCGCGCAGGCTGTCGGCGATCTCGGCCGCAGAACGACCCTCGATGTCGATGGTCACGAACCGCCCTTCCTCGTGTCTTCGATCATGCTATCTTTTGGCCTAGGACAATAGTTCTGTTGATCTGTTCTGATGCGCGACGAGAGCGCGCGCTCGTCCGAAAGGATTCCCTGTGACCGTATCCGAAACGGGTTCGAGCCGCGTGAAGCGCGGCCTCGCCGAGATGCTGAAGGGCGGCGTCATCATGGACGTCGTCACGGCCGAGCAGGCGCGCATCGCCGAGGATGCCGGCGCCGTCGCCGTCATGGCGCTCGAGCGCGTGCCCGCCGACATCCGTTCTCAGGGCGGCGTCGCCCGCATGAGCGACCCCGACCTGATCGACGCCATCATCGCCGAGGTGTCGATCCCCGTCATGGCGAAGGCCCGCATCGGCCACTTCGTCGAGGCGCAGGTGCTGCAGGCGCTCGACGTCGACTACATCGACGAGTCCGAGGTGCTCTCGCCGGCCGACTACGTCAACCACATCGACAAGTGGGCGTTCAACACCCCCTTCGTCTGCGGGGCGACGAACCTCGGCGAGGCGTTGCGCCGCATCAACGAGGGCGCCGCGATGATCCGCTCGAAGGGCGAGGCCGGCACCGGCGACGTCTCGGAGGCGACCAAGCACATTCGCAAGATCTCCTCCGAGATCAACCAGCTGAAGTCGATGTCGCGCGACGAGCTCTACGTCGCTGCGAAAGAATTGCAGGCGCCTTACGAACTCGTGCTCGAGGTCGCCGAGACCGGCAAGCTCCCGGTCGTGCTCTTCGTCGCGGGCGGCGTGGCCACCCCGGCGGATGCCGCGATGATGATGCAGCTCGGCGCCGACGGCGTCTTCGTGGGCTCTGGCATCTTCAAATCGGGCAACCCCGAGGCGCGTGCTGCTGCCGTCGTCAAGGCGACCACCTTCTCCGACGACCCCTCGGTCATCGCCGAGGTCTCACGCGGACTCGGCGAAGCCATGGTGGGCATCAACGTCGCCGACCTCGCCGCCCCGCACCGTCTGGCCGAGCGCGGGTGGTGACGAGCAACCTTCGGAGCGATTCCCTCGACGCGCGGCGGCCGGCTTCGGCCGGGCCCCGCGTCGGAGTGCTCGCCCTCCAGGGTGACTTCCGCGAGCATGCGCACGTGCTCGCCAAGCTCGGCGCCGAGGTCTCCCTCGTGCGGCGCCCAGAGGAGATCGACGCGATCGACGGCCTCGTGATCCCCGGCGGCGAGTCGAGCGTCATGGACAAACTCGCGCGCATGTTCGGTCTGCAAGCGCCGCTGCGGGCGGCGATCGCGTCTGGACTGCCCGTCTACGGAACCTGCGCGGGCCTCATCATCCTCGCCGACACGGTGCTCGATGCGATCGCCGGGCAGGAGTCGCTCGGCGGGCTCGATGTCGTCGTGCGCCGCAATGCCTTCGGATCGCAGAACCAGTCGTTCGAGACCGACCTCGACGTCCCCGCGCTCGGCGAGGAGCCGGTGCACGCGGTCTTCATCCGCGGGCCTGTCGTCGAATCGGTCGGCGATGCGGCGACTCCGCTCGCCACGCTCGCCGACGGCCGCGTGGTCGCCGTCGAACAGGGCAATCTGCTCGGCACGAGCTTCCACCCGGAGATCGCGGGGGAGTACCGCTTCCACGAGTACTTCCTCGGCAAGGTCACGGCTCGTAGGTTAGGGGAATGACCGGGTACATCGCGCTCCTCCGCGGAGTGAACGTCGGCGGCATCACGGTGAAGTCGGCGGCGTTGCACGAACTCTTCGAGCGTCTCGGCTTCGGGGGAGTGCGCACAGTTCTCGCGAGTGGCAACATCGCATTCGAGACGACGGATGCCGCGACATCCGATGCCCTGAAGAGGCAGATCGAGCAGGCGCTCGGCGAGCGTTTCGGGTACGAAGCCTGGATCGTGCTCATCAGCCGGGAGCAACTCGAGCGGATCGTCGCGGCGTTCCCCTTCGATGCGACGCGCGAGGGGTGGCATCCGTACGTGCTCTTCGGCTCGGATGCCGAGCACCTCGCCCAGCTCATCGCAGCCGCCGGTGACCTCGATGCCGCCGACGACGTGATCGCGCCAGGAGACGGCGTGATCTACTGGCACAACCGCCGTGAGCGCGGCGTCGACAGCGCGTTCGCGAAGCTCACGGCGAAGACGCGCTTCAAGCCCACGACGACGAACCGCAATCTGCGCACTCTCGTGAAGCTGCTTGCCTGATCCTTCGCCAAGCTCAGGAAGCGGCTGTCGCTGACTTAGAATGGTGGCGCGCGAGCCGCGACCCGGCCGCGCGAGGATTCGATTCAGGAGACGCATGTCCGGGCATTCCAAGTGGGCGACGACCAAGCACAAGAAGGCGATCATCGACTCGCGCCGTGCGAAGTCGTTCGCGAAGCTCATCAAGAACATCGAGGTCGCCGCGAAGATGGGCGGCGCCGACCTCTCCGGCAACCCGACCCTCGTCGACGCCGTGCAGAAGGCGAAGAAGACCTCTGTTCCGAACGACAACATCGATCGCGCCGTCAAGCGGGGCGCCGGGCTCACTGGTGAGTCGATCGAGTACACGACGATCATGTACGAGGGGTACGGCCCCCACGGCGTGGCTCTGCTCATCGAGTGCCTCACCGACAACAAGAACCGTGCGGCCGCAGAAGTGCGCACGTTGATGACCCGCAACGGCGGCACGATGGCCGACCCGGGTTCGGTCGCCTACAACTTCGCACGCAAGGGCCTCATCGTCGTCGGCAAGACCGACGGCCTCACCGAAGACGACGTGCTCGGCGCGGTGCTCGATGCCGGTGCTGAAGAGGTCACCGACGAGGGGGACACCTTCGAGGTCATCACCGAGGCGTCCGACATGGTCGCGGCGCGCAGTGCGTTGCAAGAGGCCGGCATCGACTACGACTCGGCGGATGCCGCGTTCGTGCCGTCGATCAAGGTCGAGGTCGATGCCGAGACCGCCCGCAAGGTGTTCCGGCTCATCGATGCGCTCGAAGACAGCGACGACGTGCAGAACATCTACAGCAACCTCGACCTCACCCCCGAGGTGCAGGCCGAGCTCGAGGCGGAGTAGCCGATCGCCGTGCGCGTGCTCGGCATCGACCCCGGCCTCACGCGATGCGGCGTGGGTGTGGTCGACGTCGATCCGAACCGCACGGCGCGCCTCGTCGACGTCGTGGTGCTGCGGTCGCCCGCCGACCTCGACACGCCACGCCGGCTCGCGCGCATCGCCGAGGGACTCGAAGCGATCATCGAGGAGCATCGGCCGCAGGCCGTCGCACTCGAGCGGGTCTTCGCGCGCAGCGACGTCTCGACGATCATGGGCACCGCCCAGATCTCGGGCGTCGCGATGCTGATCGCCGCTCGCCGGGCGCTCCCGGTCGCTCTGCACACCCCGAGCGAGGTCAAGGCCGCGATCACGGGCTACGGTCGAGCCGACAAGAAGCAGGTCGGGGCCATGGTGGCGCGCATCCTCGGCCTCGCCGAGGTGCCGAAACCAGCGGATGCCGCGGACGCGCTCGCCCTCGCGATCTGTCACGCCTGGCGCACCGGGGGAGTCGCCGGGGCCGCCGTGCGCGACAGCGCCGACGCGTCCGTCGACGACTCGGCGCTCACGCCGGCGCAGCGAGCGTGGCTCGCCGCTGAACGCTCCGCCGCCGTGTCGGGGGCGGCCCGTAGGCTGAAGCGGTGATCTCTTCTCTTCGTGGCCGCGTGCTCGCAGCAGCCGGTGGTTCGGTCGTGATCGAGGTCGGCGGGGTCGGCTTCCACGTCAACACGACCCCTGCGTTCGCCCTCTCGGTGCGCGAGGGCCACGAGGCATCCGTGCACACCACGCTCATCGTGCGTGAAGACTCGCTGACCCTCTTCGGCTTCGCGACCCGAGACGAGCTCGAGGTCTTCGACCTGCTGATCGGCGTCACCGGTGTCGGACCGAAATCGGCGCTCGGTGTGTTGTCGTCGCTCTCGCCCGGCCAGATCGCCGAGGCCGTGCAGCGCGACGACGACGCCGTCTTCCGCAAGGTCAGCGGCATCGGTCCGAAAACGGCGAAACTCATCACCGTCTCGCTCGCCGGCAAGCTCATCGCTGCAGTGACGGCGACGCCGCAGACCACGATCGTGGCAGGCAGCGCCGGCGACAGCGTCCTCGCAGCGCTCACTGGCCTCGGCTGGTCGGAGCGGGTCGCGGCCGAGGCCGTCGACGAGACGGTCGCCGCGGCATCCGACCTCGAAGCGACGTCCGTGCCCACGCTGCTGCGGCTGACGCTCGCCCGGTTGGGGCCGGCGCACCAGGCGGGTCGTTCGCGATGAGCCAGAACGATCTCGACGGCGGCGGTGAGCTCGACCTCACCGACCCGGTGCTCGCCTCCGAGGCCGAGCTCGCGTTCGAGGGCGCGCTGCGTCCGAAGAGCCTCGGCGAGTTCGTCGGGCAGACGCGGGTGCGCGGTCAGCTGCAATTGCTGCTCACTGCCGCGACCCTGCAGCAGCGCACACCCGACCACATCCTGCTCGCCGGCCCTCCAGGACTCGGCAAGACGACGCTCGCGATGATCGTGGCGTACGAGGGCGGCCGGCCGTTGCGCATGTCGAGCGGGCCGGCGATCCAGCACGCCGGCGACCTCGCCGCCATCCTCAGCTCGCTCGTGCCCGGTGAGGTGCTCTTCATCGACGAGATCCACCGCATGGCGCGTTCGGCTGAAGAGATGCTCTATCTCGCGATGGAGGACTTCCGCATCGACATCATGGTGGGCAAGGGGGCCGGAGCGACGTCCGTGCCGCTCGACCTGTCACCGTTCACGCTCGTGGGCGCCACCACTCGCGCCGGCCTGCTGCCGAACCCGCTCCGTGACCGGTTCGGCTTCACCGCGCACCTCGAGTTCTACGACGAGGCCGAACTCGAACAGGTGCTCGCGCGTGCGGGCACGATGCTCGGACTCGACGTCGACCGTGAGGCACTCGCCGAGATCGCGGGCCGTTGCCGGGGCACGCCGCGCATCGCGAACCGCCTGCTGCGGCGCGTGCGCGACTACGCGCTCGTGCATCCTTCGGCAGACTCTGGGCGGGCGATCAAGGCGGACATCACGGCGGTGCGCGCGGCGCTCGAGCTCTACGACGTCGACCCGCTGGGGCTCGATCGGCTCGACCGGGCTGTCATGGAGATGATCCTCACGCGGTTCGGCGGAGGCCCCGTCGGGCTGAACACGCTCGCCGTGTCGGTCGGCGAAGAGGCGGAGACCATCGAAGCGGTGGTCGAGCCGTTCCTCGTGCGCATCGGGCTCATCACCCGCACCCCGAGGGGCCGAGTGGCGACCCCCGAGGCGTGGCGGCACTTCGGTCTCGCCGCGAATGCACCCGACTCGGCAACGGCTCTTCCGATCGATGACCTATAATCCATTGAGGCTGACCACTCAGCACCGATGACTTCGTGCGCGCGCCGCACCCCGGAAGGTACCTCCCCCTCATGACGTTCGATCCGTTCACCATCATCATGCTCGCCGTCTTGGCGGTGCTCATCTTCTTCATGTTCCGCAACTCGCGTAAGCGCAAGGCTGACGCCGAGCAGCTGCAGTCGAAGGTGCAGCCGGGCGCGAAGGTGATGACCAACTTCGGCGTCTTCGGCACCATCCTCTCGATGGACGAAGAAGAGAACCAGGTGCTGCTCGAGACCTCGCCGGGCACGATCCTCACCGTGCACCGTCAGACGATCGCCCGCGTCGTCGAGCCCAAGGTCGACGATGTCGATGCGACCGTGGCATCCGTCGACGGCGAGCCCGAGTTCGGAGAGCGCCTTGCCGACTCCGCGCCCGATGCGACTCCCGGCGACACGACCGACGAGACGCCCGACACCAAGAAGTCGGACGACTAAGACTCACCCCGAGGCTGGGCCCGCGCGCTGTCGCGCGGGCTCCTGCAGAGAAAGCGGAGCACGTGGCTGCACCATCGAAGCGGTCATCCCGGCCGACCCCTGTGCGCAAGGCATGGAGATCACTCACCTGGCTGGGCATCATCATCGCTCTGCTCTTCGGCATCAACGCAGCCGGTGTCATCTGGGGCGACGGGTCGTGGGCACCGAAGCTCGCGCTCGACCTCGAGGGCGGCACGCAGATCATACTGGCGCCGAAGGTCGAGACCGGGGCGGACGTCTCGCAGGAGCAGCTCGATCAGGCCGTCTCCATCATCCGTCAGCGCGTCGACGCGTCCGGTGTGGCCGAGGCGGAGATCAACACCGAGGGTGACAACGTCGTCGTCCGCATTCCGGGCGAACTCGACGACCAGACCCGTGCCCGTATCCAGGCCTCAGCGAAGCTCGAGCTCCGAGCTGTGCTGCTCGCCGACGCGGCGACCACGACCTCGGCCGATCCCAGCGCGAGCCCGTCGCCGACTGAAGCGCCCGCCGAAGAGCTCGAGTCGACGCCGACTGCAGTGCCGACAGATGGCAGCGACCCCTCGTGGATCACGCCGGCGCTGCAGCAGCAGTTCGACGACTTCGACTGCTCGCAGCTCGACGAGGCGTCGACGAACGTCGCACCTGCCGATGAACCGCTGGTCACCTGCGATGTGAATCGTACGGCGAAGTACCTGCTCGGCCCTGTGGAGGCGAGCGGCGAGAACATCGTCGACGCCACCAACGGCATGGTGCAGACCTCGACCGGCGCGACGACCGGCCAGTGGGCCGTGAACATCGTCTTCGACGAACAGGGCACCGAAGACTTCGCCGCGGTCAGCACCCGCCTGTACGGCCTTCAGGGCCAGACGCCGCGCGACCAGTTCGCGTTCGTGCTCGACGGCGCTGTGCTCACTGCACCCTCGATGAACGGCGCGATCACCGACGGCAAGCCGCAGATCACCGGCGACTTCGACCAGGCGTCCTCGAAGTCGCTCGCCGACCAGTTGAAGTTCGGCGCGCTGCCTCTCAGCTTCACGGTGCAGTCCTCCGACACGATCTCGCCGACCCTCGGCACCTCGCAGTTGCAGTCCGGCCTGATCGCCGGCCTCATCGGCCTCATCCTCGTGGTGATCTACACGATCTTCCAGTACCGCGCTCTCGCGTCGGTTACCATCGCTTCGCTCGTGATCGTGGGCATCATCACCTACCTGATGATCACGATCCTGTCGTGGCGTGAGGGATACCGCCTGTCGCTTGCCGGCATCGCCGGCCTCATCGTCTCCATCGGCTTCACCGCCGACTCGTTCATCATCTACTTCGAACGCGTTCGAGACGAACTCCGCGACGGCAGGCCACTCGTCGGTGCGGTCGAGGCCGGTTGGAAGCGCGCATTCCGAACCGTGCTCGCGTCGAAGGCCACCAACCTGCTCGCGGCCGTCGTGCTCTTCGTGCTCGCCGTCGGCAGCGTCAAGGGCTTCGCGTACACACTCGGACTCACCACGATCATCGACGTCGTCGTGGTCATCCTGTTCACGCATCCGATGCTGCAGCTGCTCGCGCAGACCCGCTTCTTCTCCAGCGGCAACTCCTGGTCGGGCCTCGACCCGAACGCACTTGGAGCCGTGTACCGCGGTCGTGCCGAGTTCCGCAAGCCCGTCGGACAGCCGGCGAAGAAGACCGCGGCAAGCGCCAAAGAAGCGCAGCGCCGTCAGACGATCGCCGAACGGAAGGCATCTGCAGCAGTCGGCGCCTCCGATTCGTCCGACGAAGGGAAGGAGTCCTGATGGCGAACCGTCTCACGACCTTCGGCAACGACCTCTACACCGGCAAGCGCTCCTTCAACTTCGTCGGAGGCCGCAAGAAGTGGTACACGATCGCGGGCATCCTGATCCTGCTGTCGATCGTCGTGCCGCTCCTCACCGGCATCAACTTCAGCATCGAGTTCCGCGGCGGATCCCAGTTCCAGATCGCTGAGGTCGAGAACGCCACGGCTGAGCCCGCCATCGAGGCGGTGCACTCCGTCGTTCCCGACGCCGAGGTGCATGTCGCGATCGTCGGCGGCACCGGTGTGCGTGTGCAGACCGACCAGCTCGACCAATCTGATTCGCAGGACGTGACCGGTGCTCTCGCCGAGGCCTACGACGTTCCCGAGTCCGAGGTCACCTCCTCGTTCATCGGACCCAGCTGGGGTGCGGACGTCACCCGGCAGGCGCTCGTCGGCCTCGTCGCCTTCCTCCTGCTCGCGGGCATCATCATGGCGCTGTACTTCCGCACCTGGAAGATGTCGCTCGCGGCGATCCTCGCGCTGATCGGCGACCTCGTCGTGACCGTGGGCATCTACGCCGCGGTCGGCTTCGAGATCAGCCCGGCAGCGACGATCGGCATCCTGACGATCCTCAGCTACTCCCTCTACGACACCGTCGTGGTCTTCGACAAGGTCCGCGAGAACACCGCCGAAGACGGTCAGGAGTCCCGCCGTACGTTCGCGGAGTCCGTGAACCTCGCGGTCAACCAGACTCTTGTGCGCTCGATCAACACGAGCGTCGTGGCTGCGCTCCCGGTCGCGGCGATCCTCTTCATCGGTGCGGGCGTCCTAGGTGCTGACACACTGCGCGACATCTCGCTCGCACTTCTGATCGGCATCCTCGTCGGCACGTGGTCGACGGTCTTCGTCGCGGCTCCGCTGTATTCGCAGCTCCGCGAGGGGGAGCCGGCGATCAGCCGTCACGACCAGAAGGTGCTGAAGGAGCGCGAGCGCGCGACATCCGTTTCGAATGGGGCCGAGGCGCTGCCCACCGCATGATGTTCGCGTTCGGCGTGCGCCATATGGCATGTCGAGGCCTCCGGAGCGGCGATAATTGAGTTTCGGAGGTGATCGATGACGGAGACGGGTGTCAACTCGACGGCATCGCTGCGCCGTCTGGTACCCCGCATCTTCTCGAAGGCTCAGCCTTCCGGTGCCGTCGACACGCTCATGCGCACGGTGCGCATGCACCACCCGAAGGCCGACCTCTCACTCATCGAGCGCGCGTACACGGTCGCTGAACGCGCGCACGAAGGTCAGAAGCGCAAAAGCGGTGAGCCGTACATCACACACCCGATCGCGGTCGCGCAGATCCTCGCCGACCTCGGCATCGGTTCGAAGACCGTCGCCGCAGCCCTGCTGCACGACACCGTCGAAGACACCGCGTACACCCTCGACCAGGTGCGGGCCGACTTCGGCGACGAGATCGCGATGCTCGTCGACGGGGTCACGAAGCTCGACAAGGTCAAGTACGGCGACTCGACGCAGGCCGAGACCGTTCGCAAGATGATCGTCGCGATGTCGAAAGACATCCGGGTGCTCATCATCAAACTCGCCGACAGGCTGCACAACGCACGCACCTGGGGCTTCGTCCCGGCCGCATCGGCTGCACGCAAGGCGACCGAGACGCTCGAGATCTACGCACCGCTCGCGCACCGACTCGGTATCCAGGCGATCAAGTGGGAGCTCGAAGACCTCTCCTTCGCCGTGCTCTATCCGAAGCTCTATGCCGAGATCGAGAGTCTCGTCAAGCAGCGCACGCCGCAGCGTGAAGAGTTCGTGCAGAACGTCATCGATCTCGTCACCGATGATCTGAAGACGGGCAAGATCCGCGGCAAGGTCGTCGGCCGACCGAAGCAGTACTACTCGATCTATCAGAAGATGATCGTGCGTGGCCGCGACTTCGACGAGATCTACGACCTCGTCGGCATTCGGGTGCTCGTGAACTCCGTGCGTGACTGTTACGCGGTGCTCGGTGCCATCCATGCCCGGTGGACCCCGCTGCCCGGCCGGTTCAAGGACTACATCGCCACCCCCAAGTTCAACCTCTACCAGTCGCTGCACACGACCGTCATCGGTCCGAAGGGCCGCGCGGTCGAGATCCAGATCCGTACCCACGACATGCACCAGCGCGCGGAGTACGGCGTCGCCGCGCACTGGAAGTACAAGGAGCGCATGGCGGGGAGTCGTGCAGCGGAGAAGCCCGGTCAGAACGAGACCGACATGGCCTGGCTCGCGCACATCTCCGATTGGCAGGCGGAGACCGCCGATCCAGGCGAGTTCCTCGACTCCCTTCGATTCGAGATCGGGGCGAAAGAGGTCTACGTCTTCACCCCGAAGGGGCGAGTGATCGGGCTGCCCGCTGGAGCGACCCCGGTCGACTTCGCGTACGCCGTTCACACCGAGGTCGGCCACCGCACGATGGGCGCCAAGGTCAATGGGCGGCTCGTACCGCTCGAGAGCGAGTTGTCGAGCGGCGACGTGGTTGAGGTGTTCACCTCGAAGAACCCCGATTCGGGCCCCAGCAAAGACTGGCTCGGTTTCGTCAAGAGCCCGCGCGCACGCAACAAGATCCGGCAGTGGTTCACCAAAGAGCGCCGCGATGAGGCCATCGAACAGGGTCGCGATTCGATCGCACGTGCGATGCGCAAGCAGAACCTGCCGCTGCAGAAGCTCATGAGCCAGGAGTCCTTCGCCGAGGTCGCCGCCCAGCTGCGCTACGACGACGTGTCATCGCTGTACGCAGCAGTCGGTGAGGGCCACGTCTCGACCCAGTCGGTGCTCGAGAAGGTTGTCGCGCTCGTGCGCGATGTCGACGAAGGCGACGAGCCCGATCTGCCGATGCCCGTGCGGTCGCGGCCGTTGCCGCGGCAATCGGATTCGGGGGTGCTCGTGCGGGGTGCGCCAGACATCCTCGTCAAGCTCGCGCGATGCTGCACGCCGGTACCGGGCGACGAGATCGTCGGGTTCGTCACCCGCGGCGCGGGCGTCTCGGTGCACCAGGCGAGCTGCCACAACGTGCAATCGCTCATGCAAGAGCCCGAGCGAATGATCGAGGTCGAGTGGGCGCCGAGCTCGAAGAGCGTCTTCCTCGTGCAGATTCAGATCGAGGCTCTCGATCGGGCCGGACTGCTCTCCGACGTGACCAGAGTGCTCTCGGAGCATCACGTCAATATTCTCTCGGCGAACGTGTCGACCTCCACCGATCGGCTTGCGCTCAGCCGCTTCGTATTCGAGATGGGCGACACGACCCACCTCGACCGCGTACTGAACGCGGTACGTCGCATCGACGCGGTGTACGACGTCTATCGCGTCAGCGACGGCTGACGGGTGAAGCGGCGGTGAGACCGGCGTCGTCGCCCATGGCGCGAAACTTCATGCCGATGCGATCGAGCCGTTCGAGCGCGAGCGCGCGATGGGGCAGCCGGTTCGCTGCGGAGAACCTGCCGCGGAGCTCGCCGACCAGCCAGGCGCGGGTAGCACAGAGCTCGGCGACGACCTGCTCCGGCCGGAGGTCGTCGCGGCCAGGTTCCCGCAACAGATCGAACGCCGTGCGGACGACCGAGGTGCATCGCGCATGCGGGAAGTCCACGATGTCGGCCTCGGCCAGCACCACCTCTCGCACGACGAGGCGTCGAGCCGAGATCACCGCGATGCGCGAGGTGCGCGGCACGCAGAACTGTGCGAGCGCCGGGGGAGCGGGCAACGCACCGTGCACCCAGGCCGCTGAGTAGCGCTCGATCACGAGGGCACGCGGCGCACGCAGCGCCACGGCAGAAGCGCGAAGCGATGGTAGATCGGGCTCGTCGACAGGCGCCCACACCTCGTCGATCGCGATCAGCTCACCGTCGATGCGTGCAGCGTAGAGCTCGGCGAGCGGGAGATCGTCGGTGCTGAGCACCGTCGGAAGCTTGGCCATGACCTCATGCTGCAGCATCCGTACCGCGAATCGCTCGGCCGTGCGCGATCTGTGGAGAACGGCGAGTGCAGCCGACGGTCGAGGGCGAGTCGATCGAGGGCGAATCGGTCGCACGAGTCGGTAGCGGCGCCTGCGCCGCCGCCTGCCGATCTCAGCCGCCGACGGCCTTCAGCCAAGCGCGCCGTGCCTCGAGCGCCTCGCGAGCGGATGCCTCGGCCTGTGCGTCGCCCGAAGCCTCTGCTACGGCGAGCTCGGCCTCGAGCTTCTCGATGGCGTCGTGCAGCTGCCCGAGCATGCCCTCGGACCGCGCCTTCTTCTCGGGGTCTTCACGCTGCCAGCGCTCCTCCTCGAGCGACTTCACGTGGTTCTCGACCTTGCGCAGACGATCTTCGACGACACGCACCTGATCACGGGGCACCTTGCCGAGGTCATCCCACTTGCGCTGCAGCTTGTTCAGCGCGGCGCGTGCCTGCTTCGGGTCCTTCTCGGTGAGGAGCGTCTCGGCCTCGGTCAGCAGCACGAGCTTCTCGTCGAGGTTGGCGCGGTAGCTCTCATCCTCCTGCGCGTCGATCTCAGCCTTGGCGTTGAAGAGCACGTCGCCCGCCCCCTTGAACTTCGCCCACAGCGCGTCGTCGAGCTTCTTGCCGGCGCGGCCGGCCAGCTTCCACTCGTCGAGCAGGTTGCGGTAGTCGCCCACTGCGTCGGCGCCGCGAGGCGCGAGTGCCTCGGCGCGTTCGATGAGCGCCTGCTTGCGGGTGCGCACGTCGCGGTGCGCGGCGTCGAGTTCGGCGAAGAACGCCTTGCGGTGCGTCTCGATCGTCGATCGCGCAGCACGGAACCGCTTCCACAGCTCGTTGGCCTCGGTCTTGGGCAGGCGGGGGCCGTCTTGCTGGTGGCTCTGCCAGCGGGCGAACAGCTCGTCGAGCTCTGCGGTCGCTTGCTTCCACTGCGTCTTCGCCGGGTCGCCGGCGGCGAGCGCCTCGGCGGCTTCGACGATCGCGGTGCGTTCTGCGACCGCCTCGGCGACTGCGGCCTTCGTCTCGGCCTGCTGCTGCTCGGTCAGCTCTTTGGTCGTGCCAGACAGCGCCTCGAGACGACGGGCGAGCGATTCGAGGTCGCCGACCGCGTTGGCAGTGGAGACCGAGGATCGGAGCGTGGTGACGGCTTTCGCGACGTCCGCTGCCGGTGCACCGCGCCGAACGCGCTGCTCGAGCAGGCCCACCTGCCCGGCGAGATCGGCGTATTTGCGCTCGAAGTAGGCCAGTGCCTCTTCAGCCGAGCCGTCGGGATACTGCCCGACGGCTCGTTCGCCGTCGCTCGTGCGCACGAAGACGGTACCCGTCTCGTCGACGCGGCCCCACGGTTGCTGCTCTGAATCGGTCACGGCCTCACCCTGTCATAGGTCGGATGCCGCCCGCAGGCGGCGATGACGGCATCAAGCCTATTGCACCGCCGAATGGCGGGGCCGGCCGTCACTGGATGGTGAACGAGGTGATCGTGGTCGGCACCGCTGGGGTGCCGTCCGTTTGACCGGCCTCGCTGATGCCGGCGTCGATGATGCCGGCCCGGAGTTCGTCGAGGCCGCTCGTGACGTGACCGATGATCGTGTAACCGCCGGCCGCGTCGGCATCGAGTGTCGTGTCCTCGTAGACGATGAAGAACTGGCTTCCGTGGCTGTAGCCCGCGCCGGTTTGGCGAGCCATCGCGATCGTGCCGGCCGGGTAGAGCGCATCGGCCGGCGCGTTCTCGACCGGACCGTAGCTGTAGCCCGGGCCGCCGCTGCCGTCACCGGCCGGGTCACCGCACTGCAGCACCCAGAGGCCTTCCGTCGTGAGGCGGTGGCAGCTCGTGCCGGTGTAGAAGCCCGTCTGGATGAGGCTGATCTCGCTCGAGACGGCCTGTGGAGCGGCCGCACCATCGAGCTCGATGCCAAGGGGGATCTCGTTGAGGGTGAGCGTGCCGGTCCACGTGCGGCCTTCGGCGAGGTCGGCCGAGGGCACGTCGCCCTGGTTCTCGTCGGCCGACGGCGTGGCGGTCGGGGTCGGCGTCTCGGACGCGACGGGCTCGGGAGTGCCCGGACCGCCACTGAAGTAGAAGAGCTGGGCGCCCGTCGCGAGGGCCAGCACGACCACGAGTGCGAGCACCGCGATGACGTTGTCGCGCGTACGCCGGCGCTGCTTTCGCGTGTGGACTTCCTGGCGTGCCTGGTAGGTGCGAAGGCGCGCTCGCTCTTCGCGCGCCAGCCGGTCGTTCGATGCCACGCATGCTCCTTCTCGGGACTCCTGCGAGCCGACTCTACGCAAGCGCCGGTGCGCATACCAATCGCCGCTCCGTTCGAGGTAGCGATCCCGGCCGTCGCGGGGGACGTCGCGGGGTGCCTGCGGCGTGGTCCTGGTCCGGTTCCGGTGTCGGATGCCGCGACTACGCTGGATCGCATGGTGGATTCCGGCCCGGGGCTGCGCTCCGGCGCGACCCCCCTCGCGGTGCGCATGCGCCCCACGAGTCTCGACGAGGTCGCGGGGCAGAAGCATCTGCTGACCCCCGGCTCTCCGCTCGTGGCGCTCGCGGGCGACCGCACGGGGGAGTCGGGCTCGGTCTCCGTGATCCTCTGGGGGCCGCCCGGCACGGGCAAGACGACGCTCGCGCAGGCGATCGCGCGATCTTCCGGCCGCAAGTTCGTCGAACTCTCCGCGGTCAGTGCCGGGGTGCGCGACGTGCGCCAGGTGATGGAAGAGGCACGTGCCAGCCGTGACCTCTACGGGCTGTCGACGGTGCTCTTCCTCGACGAGATCCACCGCTTCACGAAGGCGCAACAAGACGCCCTGCTGCCGGGAGTCGAGAACGGCTGGGTCATCCTCGTCGCCGCGACGACCGAGAACCCGTCGTTCTCGGTGATCTCCCCGCTCCTGTCGCGGTCGCTCCTGCTGACACTCGAACTCCTCACCGACGACGACCTCGGGGTGCTCGTCGACCGCGCGGTCGCCGATCCGCGCGGGCTGGGCGGTCGAGTGATGCTCGACGCCGAGGCGCGCGCAGCCATCATCCGGCTCGCATCGGGCGATGCGCGGCGGGCCCTCACGGCGCTCGAGGCGGCAGCGGTCGCAGCGACGCAGTCGGTTCCGGCCGCAGAGACCGCGACCGCCGAACCCGCCGATGGTGAAGGCGATGCCGATGACGAGGGCGAAGCCGCGGGCGCCGACGCCGACGAGAGCGACGGTGAAGCGCGTGCCGCGGCATCCGTCACGCCCGTGATCACCACCGATATCGTGGCGCGCGCCGTCGATCGCGCATTGCTGCGGTACGACCGCAACGGCGACGAGCACTACGACGTCATCAGCGCGTTCATCAAGTCGGTGAGAGGCAGCGACGTCGACGCCTCGCTGCACTATCTCGCCCGCATGATCGAGGCCGGCGAAGATCCACGGTTCATCGCCCGACGCATCATCGTGCTCGCCTCGGAAGACATCGGGCTCGCCGACCCGAGCGCGCTCGGCGTCGCGGTGGCCGCTGCAGACGCCGTGCAGCTCATCGGCATGCCCGAGGGGCGCATCCCCCTCGCACAGGCCGTGGTACATCTCGCGACCGCGCCGAAGTCGAACGCCGCCTACCTCGGCATCAACCAGGCGATCGCCGATGTGCGCGAGGGCAAGGCGGGCCGGGTGCCGAAGCACCTGCGCGACGCGCACTACCCGGGTGCCAAACGGCTCGGGCACGGCAAGGGCTACCGCTACCCGCACAACGACGAGATCGGTGTGGTCGAGCAGCAGTATCTGCCCGACTCGCTGCGCGGCGCCGTCTACTACGAGCCGACCGAGCACGGCAACGAGCGCGCGGTGTCGGCGCGACTCGCGAAGCTGCGTCGCATCGTGCGGGGCGAGGGCTGATGTCGATCGCACGCTCGCGGTCTGTTGGGTCGCGACCGGGCCCCGTGGTATCATTTCCGTTGGCCTGAAGCCTGATTCTCGAGCGCGGCTGCGAGAGGATCACCGGCGAATGGGTGCGATCTGTAGCCGATGCACCCTTGGCGAATCCCTCTGACACAGATTTTCGGCGCATGATCGCGCCGTGAAATTCACTTGAGATTCTTCCGAAAGGACATTCGTGTCGAACCAGTCACGTAGCAAGACCCGCCTCTCCCGTGCGCTCGGCGTCGCCCTCACCCCGAAGGCCGCCCGCTACATGGAGAAGCGTCCGTACGCCCCGGGCGAGCACGGCCGCACCAAGCGCAAGCAGGACAGCGACTACGCGGTGCGTCTGCGCGAGAAGCAGCGCCTGCGCGCCCAGTACGGCATTCGCGAGAAGCAGCTGCGCATCGCCTTCAACGAGGCCCGTCGCACCGACGGCCTGACCGGTGAGAACCTGGTCGAGCTGCTCGAGATGCGTCTCGACGCCATCGTGCTGCGCGCCGGCTTCGCCCGCACCATCTCGCAGGCCCGCCAGTTCGTCGTGCACCGTCACATCCTCGTCGACGGTCAGCTCGTCGACCGCCCCTCGTTCCGCGTGAAGCCGGGCCAGCTCGTGCACGTGAAGGCACGCAGCGAGGGCACCGAGCCCTTCCAGGTCGCCGCCGCCGGCGGTCACGTCGACGTGCTGCCCAAGCTCCCGGGCTACCTCGAGGTCGAGCTCGACAAGCTCCAGGTGAAGCTGCTCCGTCGTCCGAAGCGCGTCGAGGTCCCCGTGACCTGTGACGTGCAGCTGGTCGTGGAGTACTACGCCGCTCGCTGACGCAGAGCAGTTCCGACAGGGGTCGCGGGGTTTCCCGCGGCCCCTGTCGCGTACTCGGCGAGGGCTCGTGCCCGGCCACTAGACTGGTCCGAGGCGTGCCGAGCGCACCGCGTCGGCGATAAATCGATCAGGGAGCAGGAACACCTCGTGAAGAGCATTCTGTGGTTCACCGTCGGCGTCGCGGCCGGATTCGCCGTCGCGCACCAGGTCAACCAGACCAAGCAGGGGCGGGACTTCTTCTCCACAGTGGATGCGAAGGCCCGCGCCTTCGGTCACGCGATCGCCGAGGGCTATCACGCACGTGACGCGGAGATCCGCGCCGAGCAGGGCGAAACGCCCGCGTCGCTCTGAGCCGACGCGACCTCAGCCGCACGCGAATCTGATGGCCCGGCTGCCCCGGGCAAGACTGAGAACGGAAACATGCAGACTGCCGACATCCGCCAGCGCTGGCTGGACTTCTTCGCCGAGCGCGGACACACCGTCGTGCCCTCGGCGTCGCTCGTGTCCGATGACCCGACGTTGCTCTTCACGGTCGCCGGCATGGTGCCCTTCGTGCCGTACCTCACAGGGCTCGTACCCGCGCCGTACCCGCGGGCGACGAGCGTGCAGAAGTGCATCCGCACGAACGACATCGAAGAGGTCGGCAAGACGCCGCGTCACGGCACCTTCTTCCAGATGAGCGGCAACTTCTCTTTCGGCGACTACTTCAAAGAGGGCGCGATCCGCATGGCGTGGGAGCTGCTCACGACCGGAGAGGATGCCGGCGGCTACGGCTTCGACCCGAACGACCTGTGGGTGACCGTCTACGAAGACGACGATGAGGCGATCCAGCTCTGGAAGTCGATCGCGGGTCTTCCCGAAGAGCGCATCCAGCGCCTCGGCAAAGACACGAACTATTGGCATACGGGCCAGCCCGGCCCGGCCGGCCCGTGCTCGGAGATCTTCTTCGACCGCGGCCCCGAGTACGGCATCGACGGCGGCCCGGCGACCGATGACGACCGGTACGTCGAGATCTGGAACCTCGTGTTCATGCAGTACCTCATCGATGACGTGACGTCGAAGACCGACTTCCGCATCGTGAAAGAGCTGCCGAAGAAGAACATCGACACTGGCATGGGCCTCGAGCGCGTCGCGTTCATCAAGCAGGGCGTCGACAACATGTACGAGATCGACCAGGTGCGTCCCGTGCTCGATCGGGCGGCCGAGATCTCGGGTCGCCGTTACGGCGCGAACCACGACGACGACGTGCGCATGCGCGTCATCGCCGATCACGTGCGCTCGGCACTCATGCTCATGAGCGACGGTGTGAGCCCGTCGAACGAGGGACGCGGTTACATCCTGCGTCGTCTCCTGCGCCGCAGCATCCGAGCCATGCGACTCCTCGGCGTCGAGGGCCCGACGTTCCGCGAACTCTTCGCCGCGTCCCGTGACGCGATGAAGTCCGCCTACCCCGAGGTCGCGACCGACTACGCGCACATCGAACAGCTCGCGATCGGTGAGGAGGAGACCTTTCTCCGCACCCTTACGGCGGGAACGTCGATCCTCGACCTCGCCGTCGCGAAGACGAAGGGTTCGGGGCGGGCCGAACTCGCGGGAGACACCGCGTTCCTCCTGCACGACACCTACGGTTTCCCGATCGAGCTCACCCTCGAGATGGCCGATGAAGCCGGCCTCGCCGTCGATCGCGCCGCGTTCGACACCCTCATGACCGAGCAGCGCTCCCGCGCGAAGGCCGATGCGAAGTCGAAGAAGAAGGTGCTCGCCGACCTCTCTGTCTACGCCGACTTCCGTGCCAAGGGCGAGACCATCTTCACCGGCTACACCGAGCTCGCCACGGGCTCGACGGTTCTCGGCCTGTTGGTCGACGGCCGGCCCGTTCCCTTCGCGACCGCCGGGCAGACCGCAGAGGTGATCCTCGCCGAGACCTCGCTCTACGCCGAGTCGGGCGGACAGGCGCCCGATCAGGGCCGCATCGTCGGCGACGGCTTCGAGCTCGAGGTGCTCGATGTGCAGAAGCCCATCAAGGGCCTCATCAGCCACACCGTCAAGGTGACCTCCGGCGAAGTCGGCGTCGGCGTGCCGGCGACCACGCTCGTCGACGAGCAGTACCGTCGCGGCGCCACTCAGGCGCATTCGGGCACGCACCTCGTGCACGCGGCGCTCCGGCAGGTGCTCGGCCCGAACGCCCACCAGTCAGGCTCGTTCAACAAAGCCGGCTACCTCCGGCTCGACTACGGCTGGAATTCAGCCCTGTCTGCAGAGACCCGCAGCGAGATCGAGGAGATCTCGAATGCCGCGATCCGCGACAATCTCCAGGTCGTCACCCGTGAGATGCCCCTCGATGAGGCGAAGTCCCTCGGTGCGATGGCGTTGTTCGGGGAGAAGTACGGCGATGTCGTGCGCGTCGTCGACATCGGCGGCCCGTGGTCGCGTGAGCTCTGCGCCGGCACGCACGTGGCGACGAGCTCCGAAGTCGGCATCATCAACATCGTCAGCGAGTCATCCGTCGGCGCCTCGAATCGCCGCGTTGAGTCGCTCGTCGGCCTCGACGCGTTCAGGCGGTTCGCATCGGAGCGCGCGCTCGTCTCCGAACTCACCTCGACGTTGAAGACCCGGCCGGAGCAGCTCGTCGACCGTGTCGGCGAGCTCGTGTCGAGCCTCAAAGCAGCCGAGAAGCGCATCCAGACGTTCGAGGCTCGGGCACTGAACGACCGTGTGCCGGCTCTGGCAGCCAAGGCCGTGCGCACCGGAGAGGTGCTGCTCGTCGCCGAAAACGTCGGAGCGCTCGGCTCCGGTGACGAGTTGCGCGCGCTTGCGCTCGCCGTGCGGGCGCAGCTCGGCGACGCGGCATCCGTCGTTGCGCTGACCGCCGAGGTCGGCGGCAAGCCAGTGGCAATCGTGGCGACTTCGCCGGCCGCTCGCGATGCCGGTGCGAACGCCGGTGCGCTCGCGAAAACCATGGCCGGAGTGCTCGGGGGCGGTGGCGGCGGCAAGCCCGACCTCGCTCAGGGTGGCGGCAGCGATCTCGCGGCGATCCCCGCGGCGCTCGATGCGGCGCGCTCGGCGCTTCGCGGGTAGCGCTCGTGCGACTCGGGGTGAGACTCGGCGTCGACGTCGGCAGAGCGCGCATCGGTGTGGCACGCTGCGACGCCGGGGCGTTGCTCGCGACCCCCATCGAAACGGTTCCCCGCGCAGCCGACGGTGACGCCGACGTGAGTCGAATCCTCGACATCGCGCGCGAACTCGACGTGATCGAGGTCGTCGTCGGCAACCCCCTGTCGCTCTCGGGTGCCGCGACCCCGTCGACCGACGACGCGGTGGCCTTCGCCGAGCGGCTCGCCAGCGGCGGAGCCGCCGTGCGGCTGGTCGACGAACGCCTTTCGACCGTGAGCGCACAGCAGGCCCTTCGTGCGGCGGGAAAGTCGACGCGCAAGCAGCGTCCCATCGTCGACCAAGTTGCAGCCGTTATCATTTTGCAACACGCCATCGATGCTGAACGCACCTCTGGCCGCCCGCCCGGCCGCACGATCGACACTGACGAAGGGCCATCCCCCCTGTGACCCAGCTCCCCCCAGAGCACAACGACGACGCAGCCGCCCGCGCCGCAACCGACTGGCACGCGATGCTCGCGGGCAAGCCGCCGACGTCGCCACCGGGTCGCAGGGATGCCGCGCCCGCACCAGGCGTCGCTTCCGCCGGGCCGCCCCAGGGCGGCGCAAACGACCGCCCGATGACCCGGCGCGAGGCCCGCGAGGCGGAGCAACGGCGCGCAGCCGAAGCGGAAGCCGCGACGGCGGAACGCCCGGTACCGATGCCGGACTGGGCTGCAGCACCACCGGAACGCCCGGTACCGACGCACGACTGGGCTGCGGCAGTGCCCGAGACGCCGGCGCCCGAGACGCCGGCGCCCGAGACGCCGGCGCCCGAGATGCCGGCGCCCGAGGAACCAGGGCCGGCGCGACCGTCGCGGGCGGAGCGCCGCGCCGTGACATCCGACCCCTACGAACCCGAGAAGCCCAAGAAACGCGGTGCATGGGGATGCCTCGTCGCCCTGATCGTTGTCATCGCGCTCGGCGCCGGTGCATTCTTCTTCCTGCAGGGGCCGATCAACGCGCTCATCGAGCGCTTCTCCCCGGCCGCCGACTACTCCGGCACGGGAACCGGCGAGCTCGTGTTCATGATCCACGACGGCGACACCGGATCGAGCATCGCCGAGAACCTCGTCGATGAGGGCGTCACCGCCTCGTACGACGCGTTCTACGATCTGCTGCTTGAGCAGACCCCCGAGCCGGAGTTCCACCCCGGCGCCTATCAGCTCGCCGAGCGGATGAGTGCGCAGGCAGCACTCGACGCCCTGGTCGATCCTGCGAACAAACTCGAGAACACCTTCGTGATTCCAGAGGGCACGGCTCTGCCCGACGCGCTCGTCGCGATCTCCGAAGGCTCCGGCGTGCCCATCGAAGAGCTGCAGGCGGCGGCGGCCGAGCCGCCCGCGAGCTACGGGCTGCCGGCCGAAGCGACGACGCTCGAGGGCTTCCTCTTCCCGGCGACGTACACCCTCGAGCCGGGGCTCGACGCGCACACCGTGCTGCAGACGCTCGTGAATCGTCAGTTCGAAGCACTCGACACGGCCGGGGTGCCAGCCGATCAGCGCTGGCGCACCATCGTGCTCGCCTCGATCGTGCAGCGCGAAGCGGGATCGAACGTCGCCGACTTCCCGAAGGTCGCGCGTGTATTCCAGAACCGACTCGACCAGGGGATCAATCTCGAATCCGACGCGACCGTGGCATACGGTACCGGCAACACGCACACGGTCTGGACCACCGACGCGGAACGGGCCGACGCCTCGAACCTGTACAACACGTATGCGAACCCCGGTCTACCGGTCGGCCCGATCGGCAACCCGGGCGACGTCGCCATCAACGCCGCGATCCACCCGGCGGACGGCAGTTGGCTGTTCTTCGTGCCGGTGAACCTCGAATCTGGTGAGACGGTCTTCTCGACAACCGTCGACGAGCACGAGGCCGCCGTGGCACGCCTGCAGGAATGGTGCGCGCAAGACGAGAACGCCTCGTACTGTGAATGAGCCCCGCCGGCTTGCCGTGCTGGGCTCGCCGATCTCGCACTCCAAGAGCCCGGCGTTGCACCGAGCCGCCTATGAACTGCTCGGTCTTCCCTGGCAGTACAGCGCGATCGAGATGCATGGGGCCGGTCTGCGTGACTTCATCGCGAGCCGCGAGGGCGAGTGGCGCGGTCTCTCGCTGACCATGCCGCTGAAGCAGGAGGTGCTGCCGCTGCTCGACACCGTCGATGAGGTCGCGGCGCTCACGGGAGCAGCGAACACTGTGCTCTTCGATGAGGGAGTCAGGCGAGGGTTCAACACCGACGTGGGCGGCATCGTGCGCACCCTGCGCGACGTGGGCGTGAACGAGATCACCGACGGACTGCTACTCGGTGGCGGCGCCACCGCAGCATCGGCGCTCGTCGCCATGGCGCAGCTCGGGGCGCGCCGCGTGCAGGTGCTCGTGCGGCGGCCGGGTGCGGCGGCGGCACTCGTGAAGCTCGGGTCGCAGCTCGGCGTCGAGGTCATCGAAGGCGCGATCTCCGATCTCGCGGCGGTCGAAGCAGGCGAGGTGGTGGTGAGCACGATTCCCGGCGCCTCCGACCTCGGTGTCGCGGCATCCGCTGCGCTCATCTCGAACGCCGCCCTGCTCGACGTCGCTTACGATCCGTGGCCGACGCCGCTGGCTTCAAGCTGGCTCGCCGGCGGTGGCACGGTCGTGCACGGCCTGGGGATGCTCCTGCACCAGGCGCTGCTCCAGGTGCGCATCTTCGTGCATGGCGACCCGAGCATCGCCCTCGACGATGAAGAGCGCGTGCTCGCCGTCATGCGCGACGCCGTCAGCTGATCGAGTACGTCCCCGCGCGTACGTCATGCGCAAGTCTCGTGCGTGAGCCTGTGGAAGGATGGGAGCATGCTCCGTTGGCTCACTGCCGGAGAGTCGCACGGCCCTGAGCTCGTCGCGATCCTCGAGGGTCTTCCCGCCGGTATCCCCGTTTCGCTCGACGATATTCGCGCCGACCTCGCGCGCCGCAAACTCGGTTACGGGCGGGGCGCTCGCATGAAGTTCGAGCAAGACGAACTCGCGATCTCGGGTGGCGTGCGGCACGGCCTGAGCCTCGGCAGTCCGATCGCGCTGCGCATCGGCAACACGGAGTGGCCGAAGTGGCAAGAGGTCATGAGCCCAGAGCCGATCGACCCTGCCAAGCTCGGGCGCGGTCGCGGAGCGCCGCTGACTCGCCCGAGGCCGGGGCACGCCGACCTCGTCGGCATGCAGAAGTACGGCTTCGACGAGGCCAGGCCGGTGCTCGAGCGGGCGAGCGCCCGTGAGACCGCCGCCCGTGTCGCGCTCGGTGCCGTCGCCCGCTCGTTCCTCGGAGAACTCGGCATCCGACTCGTCGCGCATACCCTCGCGATCGGGCCGGTGCGAGTGCCCGAGGGGCGGCCGCTGCCCACGCCAGACGACGTCGACCGGCTCGACGGCGATCCGTTGCGCTGTTTCGACCCTGAGACCTCGGCCGCCATGGTCGCCGAGGTCGATCTCGCCCACAAAGAGGGCGACACCCTCGGCGGCGTGGTCGAGGTGCTCGCCTATGGTGTGCCGCCCGGCCTCGGTTCCCACGTGCACTGGGACCGCCGGCTCGATTCTCAGCTCGCCGCTGCGCTCATGGGCATCCAGGCCATCAAGGGCGTGGAGGTCGGAGACGGCTTCCTCACGACGACACGACGCGGCTCTGCGGCCCACGACGAGCTGCACGTCGCAGACGGGCGCATCTCGCGTTCGAGTGATCGCGCGGGCGGGACCGAGGGCGGCATGTCCACCGGCACCGTGTTGCGCGTGCGAGCCGGCATGAAGCCGATCGCGACCATCCCGCACGCACTGCCGACCGTCGACGTCGCAACCGGGGAGGCCGCCGCAGCGCACCACCAGCGCTCCGACGTCGTCGCCGTTCCGGCTGCCGGCGTCGTCGCCGAGGCCATGGTGGCCCTCACGCTCGCGAACGCGGTGCTCGAGAAGTTCGGCGGCGACTCGGTCGCCGAGACGCGCCGCAACCTCGAGTCCTACCTCGCGGCGATTCCCGAAACCCTCCGTACGGCGGTCGCGTCGGCGGATGCCGCGGCAGACGGTGTCTGAGACGAGCCGCCTCGCCCTGCCGATCGTGCTCGTCGGCCCGATGGGCGCGGGCAAGTCCCGGGTCGGACAGCGGCTCGCGGCATCCGTCGGTGCACCGTTCATCGATACCGATCTGCGCATCGTCGAGCGCTACGGACCGATCGAGGAGATCTTCGAACGCGAGGGTGAGGAGTACTTCCGCATCGTCGAGCGCGAGGTCGTCGCCGAGGCGCTCCGTGAGGAGGCGGTCATCTCGGTCGGCGGCGGCGCCGTGCTGCACGCCGACACTCGCGACGACCTGACCGGCCTGCCCGTAGTCTGGCTCCAGGTTTCGGCAGCGGCAGTCGCCCCCAGACTCGCCGGCGGCAATCGTCCCCTTCTCGCCGACGGCGGGCTCGAACGCTGGACGGCGATTCTCGAGGCGCGCCGCCCCATTTACGCAGCACTGGCCGATCTCGGCATCGACACCTCGCGCCGCTCGGTCGCACGGATCGTCGAGGACATCACCGAGCACTTCGGAGGAACACGATGACGGTAGACGAGGCACGAACGAGCATCCGCGTCGGCGGCGAATCGGGTTACGACGTGGTCGTGGGCCGGGGCGTGATCGCCGAGCTCGGCGAGGCGCTCGGCACGGCACCGACGAAAGTGCTCATCGTGCACCCCGCGACGCTCGGGGCCCGCGCCGCCGAGCTGCGCGAAGCGCTCTCCGACCGGTACCAGGTGCTGCTCGCCGAGGTGCCCGACGCCGAAACCGGCAAGCGCGTCGAGGTCGCCGCGTTCTGCTGGCAGGTGCTCGGGCAGGCCGACTTCACTCGAACCGACGCGATCGTCGGCTTCGGCGGGGGAGCGGTCACCGATCTCGCGGGGTTCGTCGCGGCGACGTGGCTTCGCGGAGTGCGCGTCGTGCAGGTGCCGACCACAGTGCTCGGCATGGTCGATGCGGCCGTCGGCGGCAAGACCGGCATCAACACCAACGAGGGCAAGAACCTCGTCGGGGCCTTCCACGCTCCCGCCGCGGTGATCTGCGACCTCGACGTGCTCGACACGCTGCCGAAGAACGAGATCCTCGCCGGCTTCGCCGAGATCGTGAAGGCGGGCTTCCTCCGCTACCCCGAGATCCTCGACATCATCGAGGCCGACCCCGAGGTCGCGACCGACCCGGCGACCCCCGAGTTCCGGCGCGTCATCGAGCTCGCGATCCAGATGAAGGCCGACGTCGTCTCCGAGGACTTCACCGAGCAGGGGCTGCGCGAGATCCTGAATTACGGGCACACCCTCGGCCACGCGGTCGAGCACGCCGAGCGGTACCAATGGCGGCACGGCGCAGCCGTCGCGGTCGGCATGTCGTTCGCGGCCGAGCTCGGCCGCCTCTCCGGCCGCCTTTCCGACGAGGTCGCCGACCGGCACAAGCGGGTGCTCGACCTGTTGAGCCTGCCGACCTCCTATCCCGCCGGGCGGTGGAACACGTTGCTCGCCACCATGCAGCGCGACAAGAAGGCGCGCGCCGGCCAGTTGCGGTTCATCGTGCTCGACGACCTCGCGAAACCGACCGTGATGCTCGCGCCCGACCAGTCGCTCCTCTTCGCCGCCTACCAGGAGATCGCCTCCTGAACGAACAGGGCGACGGATACCTCGACGCTAGGCTTTTCGCATGACGACGATCCTCGTGCTCAACGGCCCGAACCTCGGCCGGCTCGGCACCCGCGAACCCGAGGTCTACGGCAGCGAGAGCCTCGTCGACATCCGTGCCTCGCTCGCCGGCTTCGTACCAGACGACGTCGAGATCGACTTGCGCCAGAGCGACGACGAGGCCGAACTCATCGGCTGGATCCACGAGGCCGTTGATCGGCGGCTTCCCGTCGTGTTGAACCCGGCCGCGTTCACGCACTACAGTTACGCACTCCGCGACGCCGCCGCGCAGCTGAAGCAGGCCGGTATCCCGCTCGTCGAGGTGCACCTGTCGAACCCGCACACGCGCGAGACGTTCCGCCACACGAGCGTCATCTCGGGCGTGGCGACGGGCGTCATCGCCGGTTTCGGCGGCGATTCGTATCGCCTCGCGGTCGACTGGGTACTGCGTCACGCCTGACGCGCACTCACCTGCTGGGCGACATCCGCTCGCATTGGCGCAGCTGGAACCGAGCGACTAAACTCGACCGACTGTACTTCTGCGGCCGCCTCAGGCCGAGCCTCTTCGCTACCGAATGGAACACACACGCATGGCAAGCACCGCTGACATCAAGAACGGCGTCGTCCTCTCCATCGACGGCCAGCTCTGGAACGTCATCGAGTTCCAGCACGTCAAGCCCGGCAAGGGCGGTGCGTTCGTGCGTACGAAGCTCAAGAACGTCGTCACCGGCAAGACCGTCGATCGCACCTACAACGCGGGCGCGAAGATCGAGATCGAGAACGTCGACCGCCGCGATTTCACGTACCTGTACGCCGATGGCGACGGATTCGTGTTCATGGACACGAGCGACTACGACCAGATCACCGTGCCCGGCACGGTCGTCGGCGACGCCGCGAACTTCATGCTCGAGAACCAGGCGGTCACGATCGCGCTGAACAACGGCAACCCGCTGTACGTCGACCTGCCCGCATCGGTCGTGCTCGAGATCACGTACACCGAGCCGGGCCTGCAGGGCGACCGCTCGACGGGCGGCACGAAGCCTGCCACCGTGGAGACCGGCTACGAGATCCAGGTGCCGCTCTTCCTCGAGACCGGCACGAAGGTCAAGGTCGACACCCGCACGGGCGACTACCTCGGCCGCGTGAACGACTAGTGAGCGCTCGAACCAAAGCACGCAAACGCGCGCTCGACATGTTGTACTCCGCCGATATGCGCCAAGTGCCGGTCGAGGAGATGCTGGTCGTCGAGGCGGAGAAAGCCGTCGGGGAACCTGAACGAGCAGCTTCGTGGCTGTACGCCCGCGAGATCGTCGACGGCATCGTCGACCACCGCGCCGAGATCGACGAGCTCATCGAGACGAACTCGCACGGCTGGACGATCGAGCGCATGCCCGCCGTCGACCGGGCGATCCTGCGCATCGGCGTGTGGGAGATCACCCACAACGACGCCGTGCCCGACGCCGTGGCGATCTCCGAAGCCGTCGAGGCGGCCACCGTGCTCTCGACCGATGACTCGGCCGGTTTCGTCAACGGGCTGCTCGCGGCCATCTCGCACTCGAAGGCCTGACCCCGCGGCACCCTGCGGGGTGCGCGGTCAGGTCGAGCGGCTCGACTCGACGAGTTCGAGCGTGTGAGCGACGACCTCGGTCGGACCATCGTGGCTGCGAAGACTCGAACCGATGCGTTCGGCGTTCGTGCGGAAGGCGGCGTCCGTCGAGACCCGGCGCCACGCCGCGAGAATGGCCCGCGGACGTGGGCGGCCGGTGCGGAGAATGCCGGCCGGATCAGGTCGTCGGGGTCGACGTTCAGAGTGCCCTGAGTGACGTGCACGATCGGCTCCTTGCCATCGCCCACGTCAGGCCACCAGGCTGCTCGTTCGGGTACGGGCGGCGGGGTTGCGCCGGACATGGGGCGGCCCGCGGGCCAGGCGAGTGCGCCGACGAAGACCACCCGACTCTGCCACTCGCGCCGTGGATACTCGAGTTCGGCGACCCCGCTCGCGCAGACGAGGTCGGGGGAGTAGCGGGCGGGCGACAAGCCGAGCGCCGGCGGTGGCAGCTCGGGCGTCGGCATCGCGAGTGGCACGATGCTCACCGTCACCCACGGCGTTCCCGTGTGCGTCGCGACGAGATGAGCGCCGAGGCTCAGGCCCATCCCACCATGTGGGGCGCGTGCGCGATGTCCCGCAGACAGGGGGTCCGCGGCTCGTTGCCCTGAGGCCGGATTCCGTGCGGCCACCGAGCGAAGATCAGCGGCAATCCCGACGACGGGTCGGCGCGATGACGGTGTGATGAGCGAGCCGCCGATTTCCGGCCGGCATCACCCTCGTTGCTCTCGGAAGGGGCACCATGTCCAGCACCATCATCGGCACGGGTCGCGATTCGACGGCGGCCGGCCACGATTCGATCCTCGATCGCGCGAACGCGGCGCAGGCGGTCGTCCAACGCTTCCTCGCACGGGCCGGGGCGCCTGCGCTGCGGATCTCGCTCGGCCTCGTCTTCCTCGTCTTCGGTGCGCTGAAGTTTCTGCCGGGCATGAGCCCGGTCGAAGACCTCGTGATCCGCACGTGGAACGTGCTCTCATTCGGCGTCGTCGACGGCTACGCCGCTCTTGCACTGACGGCGACGCTCGAGGTCTTCGTCGGGATCACGCTCGTGACCGGTGTGCTGCACCGAATCGGGCTCCTGGCATTGGCGGTGACCTTCGTCGGGGTGTTCTCGCCCGTGGCGTTCTTCGCCGGCGAACTCTTCACCGCGACCGGTCCGACGTTGACCGCGCAGTACATCCTGAAGGATGTCGTGCTCGTCGCCGCCGCGATGGTCGTCGCGTCGAGAGCATTCACCCGCCGAATCGGGTGACCGGAGGACCTTGCGATCGGTGTCCACCGACGACCCCTGCCGATTGCGGCGGGGGTCGTCCGAGCGGCAGGCACCCCGAGACCGACGGGAACGACGAGACCACACGCGCCTGAGACAGGATAGGCTTGTCGAAGTTGACAACCTTTAAGGCCGTCCTGTGAGGCGGAGAAGGGAGTCGTTTGATGGCACGTGCTGTGCTGAGTCAAGCTGACATCTCGCGGGCGCTGACCCGCATTTCGCACGAGATCCTCGAGTCCAATCGCGGAAGCTCCGATCTCGTCATCCTCGGCATCCCGACCAGGGGCGTGATCCTCGCCCGTCGCATCGCCGAGACGATCGCCCGCATCGAGCCCGACGCGCCTCCGGCCCTCGCCGGTGCACTCGACGTCACGATGTACCGTGACGACCTCACGCGCACGCGCACCCGCACACCGCAGCCGACCGAACTGCCCCCTGGCGGCATCGATGGCAAGACGGTCGTGCTCGTCGACGACGTGCTGTACTCGGGGCGCACGATCCGAGCCGCGTTCGACGCGCTGAGCGACCTCGGCCGTGCCCGCGCCGTGCGGCTCGCGGTGCTCGTCGACCGCGGCCACCGCGAGTTCCCGATCCGTGCCGACTTCGTCGGCAAGAACCTCCCGAGCTCGACTCGCGAGCGCATCAACGTGCGTCTCAGCGAGATCGACGGCGAAGACGGCGTGACGATCGACGAGGGCGAGGAGTGATGCGACACCTGCTGAGCACCCGCGAGCTGTCGCGCGAGCAGGCGATCGAGCTGCTCGACATCGCCGAAGACATGGCCGCAGTGCAGCACCGTGAGGTCAAGAAGCTGCCGACGCTTCGCGGCAAGACGGTCGTGAACCTCTTCTTCGAAGACTCCACACGCACTCGCATCTCGTTCGAAGCGGCCGCCAAGCGCCTCTCGGCCGACGTCATCAACTTCAGTGCGAAAGGCTCGAGCGTCTCGAAGGGCGAGAGCCTGAAGGACACGGCGCAGACCCTGCAGGCGATGGGCGCCGACGGTGTCGTGATCCGCCACCACGCCTCGGGTGCGCCGTACACGCTCGCGACGAGCGGCTGGATCGACGCCGGAGTCGTGAACGCCGGCGACGGCACCCACGAGCATCCGACGCAGGCACTGCTCGACGCATTCACGATTCGTCGGCGCCTGCATGGCAAGGGTTCGCGCGGACGGGCACTCGACGGAGTCCACGTCGTCATCGTGGGCGACATCCTGCATTCGCGAGTCGCGCGATCGAACGTGTGGCTCCTCGCAACCCTCGGCGCCGAGGTCGAGCTCGTCGCCCCGCCGACACTCGTGCCGGTCGATACGACGGCGTGGCCTGCGCGTGTCGGGTACGACCTCGACGCGGCGTTGCGCGGAACGCCCGACGTCGTCATGATGCTGCGCATCCAGGCGGAGCGCATGCATGCGGCGTTCTTCCCGAACAGTCGCGAGTACGCGCGCACCTGGGGTCTCGACGACGCCAGGTTCGACGCACTGCCCCCCAGTACGATGGTCATGCATCCCGGCCCGATGAATCGCGGGCTGGAGATCGCCGCTCGTGCAGCCGACTCCCCGCAGTCGACGGTGCGCGAGCAGGTTGCGAACGGAGTTTCAGTGAGAATGGCCGCCCTGTACCTGTTGCTGTCCGGCGATCGGGGGGAAGCCTGATGAACGAGCGTTTCCTGATCACGGGCGCCAGCCTTCCCGACGGCGAACGCGCTGACATCCTCCTCGACGGTGGCATCATCGCCGAGGCCGGTCGGGTTGCGGATGCCGCTGGCGCAACGGTGATCGACGCCGACGGGCTCATCGCCCTGCCGGGTCTCGTCGACCTGCACACGCACCTGCGCGAGCCGGGCTACGAGCAGAGCGAGACCGTGCTCACGGGTACCCAGGCGGCCGCCGCCGGCGGCTACACCGCGGTGTTCGCGATGGCGAACACATTCCCCGTGGCCGACACCGCCGGTGTCGTCGAGCAGGAGGCCAGTCTCGGCCGCGCCGCCGGGTACGCCACCGTGCAACCGATCGGAGCCGTGACGGTGGGGCTCAAGGGCGAACAGCTCGCCGAGCTCGGGGCGATGGCCCGCTCGCGCGCGAACGTGCGGGTCTTCTCCGACGACGGCTTCTGCGTCTCCGACCCGCTGCTCATGCGCCGCGCGCTCGAGTACGTCAAGGCGTTCGACGGCGTCATCGCCCAACATGCTCAGGAACCGCGCCTGACCGAAGGCGCGCAGATGAACGAGGGTGCACTGTCGGGCGAACTCGGCCTCACCGGCTGGCCGGCCGTCGCCGAGGAGTCGATCATCGCCCGCGATGTGCTCCTCGCCGAGCACGTCGGGTCGCGGCTGCACGTCTGCCACGTCTCGACCGCCGGTTCCGTCGAGGTGATCCGCTGGGCGAAGGCCCGCGGCATCGACGTGACGGCCGAGGTGACTCCCCACCACCTCCTGCTCACCGAGGATCTCATCGCCGGCTACGACCCCCGCTTCAAGGTCAACCCGCCGTTGCGCCGCGCTGAAGACGTCGAGGCGCTGCGCGCGGCACTGGCCGACGGCACGATCGACATCGTCGCGACCGACCATGCTCCGCATCCGGTCGAGGCGAAAGAGAGCGAGTGGCAGGCGGCAGCCAACGGCATGGTGGGGCTCGAGTCGGCGCTCGCGGTCGTGCACGCCGCCGTCGTCGAGACGGAGCTCATGGGCTGGTCGGACGTCGCGCGCGTCATGTCGGCCGCCCCTGCCCGAATCGGCCGACTCCGCGGTCACGGCGAGTCGATCGCAGTCGGCGCCGCACCTGAGCTGACGCTGTACGACCCCGCCGCGGCATCCGAGTTCGACCTCGACCGCCTCGCCGGCCGCAGCGCGAACTCGCCGTACCTCGGGCGGAGCCTGCCCGGCCGCGTCGTCGCGACCTTCCACGGCGGCTACCCGACCTTCCTCGACGGCGAGGTGCGCCCGCACGACGAGGTCGCCCGGCTCGCGGCAGCATCGGGGGGCGACCATGGATAAATGGATGGGAATCGTGGTCGCGGTCGTCATCGTCGGTGTCGCCGGCTGGCTGATGTACCGCTCCTGGAAGCGCCGCACCGTGCGCGACGAGACCCTCGGGTCCTATCCCGAGCCGTCGACGCGCGGAACGCCCCTGCTCGAGACCGAGGTGCTCTACGTCGCGACGACTCCGCTCGGTGAGCCGCTCGAGCGCCTCGCCGTGCATGGTCTCGCGTTCCGCGGCTCGGCGCGCATCGAAGTGCTCCCCGAGGGCATCATCCTCCGCATCGCGGGGGAGTCGACGACCTTCGTCCCGGCCGACAAGCTGGTCGGTGCCGAGCTCGCGAGCTATGCGATCGATCGCGGCGTCGAGCCCGATGGTCTCATCGCCCTCACCTGGATCGCCCAGGAACGAGGCGCGGCCGAGCAGACTGAGACTCGCGTCGACAGTTACGTGCGCGCCCGGTATCCGGGCGACCCGGCCAGGATCATCCAGGTCGTCAACAACATCGCTGCGGCGCCGGCCGCGCCGCAGCCAGAGGACATCGCTGCAGCGCCGGCCGCGCCGCAGCCAGAGCAAGAGAGTGAGGCCTCGAATGACTGAGACCCCAGCAAGCACGAGCGACACCGCCGTGCTCGTCCTCGAAGACGGACGCCGCTACGACGGGCGCGCCTACGGCGCACGCGGCCGTACGCTCGGCGAAGCGGTCTTCGCCACCGGCATGACCGGCTACCAAGAGACGCTCACCGACCCGTCGTACGCAGGTCAGATCGTCATGATGACCGCGCCGCACATCGGCAACACGGGCATGAACGACGAAGATATGGAATCCGCCCGCATCTGGGTGGCGGGGTTCATCGTGCGCGATCCATCACGGGTGGTGTCGAACTTCCGCTCGCAGCGGAGTCTCGACGACGATCTCACGGCCGCGGGCGTCGTCGGCATCAGCGGCATCGACACTCGAGCGCTCACCCGGCACCTCCGCTCCGCCGGTGCCATGCGCGCCGGAGTCTTCTCGGGCGACGACGCGCTGCTGACACCGGGGGAGCAGCTCGACCTCGTGCAGGGCGGCGCCGCCATGACCGGCGCGAACCTGTCGGGCGCCGTCTCGACCACCGAGTCCTACACGCTGCCCGCCGAGAGCGAGCGGGTCGGTTCGGTCGCGGTGCTCGACCTCGGTGTGAAGACGTCGACCCTGAAGTACCTCGCCGAGCGGGGCTTCGAGGTGCACGTCGTGCCGCAGTCGATCACCGCCGAAGAGGTGCTCGCACTCGCCCCCGATGCACTGTTCTTCTCCAACGGGCCCGGCGACCCCGCGGCATCCGACCGCCATGTCGAATTGCTGCGAACCACGCTGCGCGAAGGGCTGCCCTACTTCGGCATCTGCTTCGGCAACCAGCTGCTCGGGCGGGCACTCGGCTTCGGCACCTACAAGCTGCCGTTCGGCCACCGCGGCATCAACCAGCCGGTGCTCGACAAGGCGACCGGCCGTGTCGAGATCACGGCGCACAACCACGGGTTCGCGGTCGACGCACCCATCGACCGGGTGAGCGAGTCGAGCGAGGGCTTCGGGCGTGTCGAAGTGAGCCACTACGACCTCAACGACAATGTCGTCGAGGGCCTGAACTGCCTCGACATCCCCGCATTCAGCGTGCAGTACCACCCCGAATCCGCGGCAGGCCCGCACGACGCGAACTACCTCTTCGATCGATTCCGCGACATGGTCATCGCGAACACCTCGACGAGCTCAGCGACCGAAGGAAGCAACGAGTAATGCCCAAGCGCGACGACATCAACAGCGTCCTCGTCATCGGATCGGGTCCGATCGTCATCGGCCAGGCCGCCGAGTTCGACTATTCGGGCACCCAGGCGTGCCGCGTGCTCCGAGCGGAGGGCGTGCGGGTCATCCTCGTCAACCCCAACCCGGCGACGATCATGACCGACCCCGACTTCGCCGACGCGACCTACATCGAGCCGATCACGCCCGAGATCATCGAGTCGATCATCATCAAGGAGAAGCCCGACGCGGTACTGCCGACGCTCGGCGGGCAGACGGCGCTGAACGCGGCGATCGCGTTGCACGACGCCGGCATCCTCGAGAAGCACGGCGTCGAACTCATCGGCGCCAAGGTCGACGCCATCCGCAAGGGTGAAGACCGCCAGCTCTTCAAAGACCTCGTGATCGAGATCGGCGCCGAGGTCGCGCGCTCGCACGTCGCGAAGACGCTCGAGCAGGCGAAGGAGTTCGCCCTCGATCTCGGCTACCCGCTCGTCGTGCGCCCGTCGTTCACGATGGGCGGTCTCGGATCCGGCTTCGCCCACACCGAGGAAGACCTCGTGCGCATCGTCACGCAGGGCCTCCACGACTCACCCACGAGCGAGGTGCTCCTCGAGGAGTCGATCCTCGGCTGGAAGGAGTACGAGCTCGAACTCATGCGCGACACGGCCGACAACACCGTCGTCGTCTGCTCGATCGAGAACGTCGACCCCGTCGGCGTGCACACGGGCGACTCGATCACGGTCGCGCCGGCGCTCACGCTGACCGATCGCGAGTACCAGAAGCTCCGCGACATCGCCATCGACATCATCCGCGCCGTCGGCGTCGACACCGGCGGCTGCAACATCCAGTTCGCGATCGATCCCGCCGACGGACGCATCATCGTCATCGAGATGAACCCGCGCGTGTCGCGTTCGAGTGCGCTGGCATCGAAGGCGACCGGGTTCCCGATCGCCAAGATCGCCGCGAAGCTCGCGATCGGCTACCGGCTCGACGAGATCCCCAACGACATCACGCGGGTCACGCCGGCGAGCTTCGAGCCGACGCTCGACTACGTCGTCGTGAAGGTGCCCCGGTTCGCGTTCGAGAAGTTCCCGGCCGCCGACCCGACGCTCACGACGACCATGAAGTCCGTCGGCGAGGCCATGGCGATCGGCCGCAACTACGCGACCGCGCTGCAGAAGGCGCTCCGTTCGCTCGAGAAGCGCGGTTCCTCGTTCCACTGGGGAGACGAGACCCGAACGGCCGACGAGCTCGTCGAGGCATCCGCCACCCCGACCGACGGTCGCATCGTGCTCGTGCAGCAGGCGCTTCGCAAGGGCGCAACACTCGAGCAGCTCTTCGAGGCGACGAAGATCGACCCGTGGTTCCTCGATCAGATCGTGCTCATCAACGAGGTCGCCGAGACGATCGCGGCGGCCGAGAACCTCGACACCGAACTCCTGCTGCTCGCGAAGAACCACGGGTTCTCCGACGCGCAGATCGGACAGCTCCGCGGCTTCGGCGAGGCGGACGCGCGCGAGGTGCGGCACATCCTCGGCATCCGGCCGGTGTACAAGACCGTCGACACCTGCGCGGGGGAGTTCCCGGCCCTCACGCCGTACCACTACTCGAGCTACGACCAGGAGACCGAGGTCGAGCCGAGCGACCGCAAGAAGGTCGTGATCCTCGGTTCCGGCCCGAACCGCATCGGCCAGGGCGTCGAGTTCGACTACTCGTGCGTGCACGCCTCGTTCGCCCTCTCGGCAGCCGGCTTCGAGACGATCATGATCAACTGCAACCCAGAGACGGTCTCGACCGACTACGACACGAGCGACCGGCTCTACTTCGAGCCGCTCACCCTCGAAGACGTGCTCGAGGTCATCCATGCCGAGTCGCAGTCCGGTGAACTCGTCGGGGTCGTCGTGCAACTGGGCGGCCAGACGGCGCTCGGTCTCGCGAAGGGCCTCGAGGCTGCGGGCATCCCGATCCTCGGCACGACTCCCGACGCGATCGACCTCGCCGAAGAGCGCGGCCTCTTCTCCGGCATCCTCGACGCGGCCGGGCTGCTCGCGCCGAAGAACGGCACGGCCCTCGACGTCGCCGGCGCGGTCCAGGTCGCAGAGGGCATCGGCTACCCAGTGCTCGTGCGCCCGAGCTACGTGCTCGGCGGCCGCGGCATGGAGATCGTCTACGACTCGCCCTCGCTCGCCGACTACTTCGATCGCATCGAAGGTCAGGGCATCGTCGGCCCGAGTCATCCGCTGCTCGTCGACCGGTTCCTCGACGACGCGATCGAGATCGACGTCGACGCCCTCTACGACGGCACCGACCTCTACATCGGCGGCGTCATGGAGCACATCGAGGAGGCCGGCATCCACTCCGGCGACTCGAGCTGCACCCTGCCGCCCGTGACGCTCGGGCGTGCAGAGGTCGACCGCGTGCGCGTGGCGACGCGCGCGATCGCCGAGGGCATCGGTGTTCGCGGCCTGCTCAACGTGCAGTTCGCGATCGGGGCCGGCGTGCTCTATGTGCTCGAGGCGAACCCTCGTGCGAGCCGCACTGTGCCGTTCGTCTCCAAGGCGCTCGGCATTCCACTCGCGAAGGCGGCTGCGCGCATCATGGTCGGTGCGACCGTCGCCGAGCTCATCGAAGAGGGGATGCTGCCTGCATCCGACGGCTCGCGCGTGCCGCTCGACGCACCGGTCGCCGTGAAGGAGGCCGTGCTGCCCTTCCACCGCTTCCGCACCCGCGAGGGCATCATGGTCGACTCCGTGCTCGGGCCCGAGATGCGTTCGACCGGCGAGGTCATGGGCATCGACAAGGACTTCCCGACCGCGTTCGCGAAGAGCCAGCTCGCGGCCTACGGCGGCATGCCCACCTCGGGCACGGTGTTCGTCTCGGTCTCCGATCGCGACAAGCGCGCGATCATCCTGCCGGTGCTCCGCCTGCAGCAACTCGGCTACGACATCGCAGCGACCGAGGGCACCGCCGAGGTGCTGCGGCGCAACGGCATCCGGGCGCAGGAGGTGCTGAAGTTCAGCGAGAAGACGAGCGAAGACGCGGCATCCGTGGTCGAGCTCATCCACCGCGGCGACGTTGACGTGGTGGTGAACACCCCGAGCGGGCGTTCGTCGCGCGCCGACGGCTACGAAATCCGTGCGGCGGCCGTCGCCGCCGACATCCCGTTGTTCACGACGATCGCCGAACTCTCCGCTGCGGTCGCTTCGCTCGACGTGCAGCGCGAGGGCTTCGAAGTCACGAGCCTGCAGGAATACCAGCTCCGACGGGAGGCGAACGCATGATCGGCCAGACGCCCTTCGGAGAACGACTCGAAGCCGTTTTCGCCGCCTATGGCAAGCTCTGCGTCGGCATCGACCCGCACGCCTCGCTCCTCGACGCGTGGGGCCTGCCCGACTCGGCCGAGGGAGTGCGGGAGTTCGGCTTGCGCGTGGTCGAGGCGACCGCCGGTCGCGTGGGCATCGTGAAGCCGCAGGTGGCGTTCTTCGAACGACACGGTGCGGCGGGTTACGCGGCGCTCGAGCGAGTGCTGGCCGAAGCGCGCGACGCCGGGCTGCTCATCATCGCCGACGTGAAGCGCGGCGATCTCGACACGAGCGTCGAGGCGTACGGCCAGGCGTGGCTGCGACCCGGATCGAGCCTCGAGGCCGATGCGATGACCGTCAGCGCCTACCAGGGCCTCGGTTCGCTCGAGGGCGTCCTGACCGCAGCCGAGTCGGCGGGCAAGGGCGTCTTCGTGCTCGCCGCGACCTCCAACCCCGAGGCGGCGGCCATCCAGCGGGCGGTACTTCAGCAGTCGAGCCGCGAGGGCTTCACGGTCGCGCAGGCCATCACTTCCGGCGTCATCGGCTGGAACCAGGGGCGAGCGGATGCCGCGAGCCGGGCGCTCGGCTCGGTAGGCGTGGTGCTCGGAGCGACCGTCGACCCCCGCACGTACGGCATCGATCTCGATGCCGACCCGCCGCGCCCCGGCCTGCCGGTGCTGGCGCCGGGCTTCGGGTATCAGGGGGCGGAGCTCTCCGACCTGCGGGCGATCTACGGATCGCTCGCAGGCGGCGTGATCGTCAGCGAGTCACGGTCGATTCTCAGCGCCGGGCCCGACGGCCTCGCAGAGGCGATCACCCGTCGCGTCGACGAAGTGGGGGCCGCGAGTGTCTGAGCACGAAACCGCCGCCGCGACGCGGCAGGCTCCGCCCGAGGTCGACCGGGTCGCGGCATCCCGCGCGGCCGTTGCCGCGCGTCGGGCGCGGGCCACGGTCAAGTCCGCGATCGCGGCGGGCTCGCGGAGCCCGCTCGACGTGTTGCGCGAGGCATTCGAGTCACCCGATGGGGTCGAGGGGCGACTGCGGGTGACCGAGTTCCTGACCTCCATCCCCGCGATCGGTCAGACGAAGTCGGCACGCATCATGGAGGAGCTCGAGATCTCCCCGTCGAAGCGTCTCGGCGGGCTCGGCCGGCTGCAGCGTCGGCGACTGCGGGAGTTCCTCGCCGATTGGGTCGCCGCGCACGGCGGCACCGGCGACCGGCTCGTCGTGCTCGCTGGTCCCACGGCGGTGGGCAAGGGCACCGTGGCCGACTACATCCGTCGTCATCACCCAGACGTGCGACTCTCGGTGTCGGCGACGACCCGAAAACCCCGGCCCGGCGAAGTCGAGGGCGAGAGCTATTTCTTCGTCGACGACGCCGAATTCGATCGTCTCGTCGAGAACGGCGAGCTGCTCGAGTGGGCGACGGTCCACAACGCCTCCCGCTACGGCACACCGCGCAAGGCGGTCGAAGAGGCCATCGCCGCCGGCAACAGCGTGTTGCTCGAGATCGACATCCAGGGAGCCCGCTCGATTCGACGGGCCGCGCCCGAGGCGACCCTCGTCTTCCTGCTGTCGCCGAGCTGGGACGAACTGGTGCGCCGGCTCGTCGGTCGGGGCACTGAGAGTCCGGCCGAACAGCAGCGTAGACTCGAGACGGCAAGGGTCGAGCTGGCCGCGGTCGACGAGTTCGATCATCAGGTCGTCAACCACGACGTCGCCGAAGCCGCGCAAGAGGTCGTAGACTTGATGAGATCTCGCAAGGGTCGGCGTTGAGCTGCCCTCGCCACGACTTTTCGCGCACTGCGGGTGCGCACCCCACGATCAAGGAGTCAATCCATGGCTGAGAAGCTGTCCGGCATCATCGATCCGCCCATCGACGACCTGCTCTCCAAGGTCGACTCGAAGTACCAGTTGGTCATCTTCGCGTCGAAGCGTGCGCGTCAGATCAACGACTACTACGCCGACCTGCACGAGGGAAGCCTCTTCGACAACGTGGGCCCGCTCGTCGATTCCTCGATCGATGACAAGCCGCTCTCGGTCGCACTGCACGAGATCAACGAGGACAAGCTCCGGCTCCGCCCGATCGCCGAGTGATCCGGGAGGGCCGGATGACTCGGCTCAACATCGTCGTCGGCATCACCGGCGGCATCGCCGCGTACAAGGCCGTCGGCGTCATTCGCGCGCTCGTGCTCGCGGGGCACGATGTGCACGTCGTACCGACCGAGGGAGCGTTGCGCTTCGTCGGCAAACCCACGCTCGAGGCGATCTCTCGCAACCCGGTGCACACCGAGCTGTACGAGGGCGTCGCCGAGGTGCGGCACGTCGCCATCGGTCAGGCGGCCGACCTCATCGTCATCGCTCCGGCGACGGCGAACTCGATCGCGAAACTCGCCGCGGGCCTGGCCGACGACCTGCTCGGCAACGCGGTGCTCGCAAGCGAAGCGCCCGTCGTCATCGCGCCTGCCATGCACACCGAGATGTGGCGTCACCCCGCCACCCAGGCGAACGTCGCGACGCTGCGCTCCCGCGGCGTCACGATCGTCGGTCCGGCGGTCGGCCAGCTCACCGGCACCGACAGTGGGCCAGGTCGCATGGAGGAACCCGACGAGATCGTGCGCGCGGCGCTCGAGCGGGCGCTCGGCGCGAACGGTGCGGCCGCGTCATCCGCCGATCGCGGTGATCTCTCGGGTCTGCACGTCGTCGTCACCGCCGGCGGCACGCGCGAACCGCTCGATCCCGTGCGGTTCCTCGGTAATCGTTCGAGCGGCAAGCAAGGAATCGCGATCGCCGAGGCCGCGCGGGAACGGGGCGCGCGCGTCACGCTCATCGCAGCGAACCTCGAGGTCGCCGAACCCGATGGCTGCGACATCCGCCGTGTCTCGACGGCGCTCGAACTGCAGAGCGCTGTGACCAAGGCGGTGTCGGGCGCCGATGTCGTCGTGATGGCGGCGGCCGTCGCCGACTACCGCCCCGCGACGGTGAGCGAGGCGAAGATCAAGAAAGACCAGAGCGACGACGGACTCACGCTCGAACTCGTGCGCAACCCCGACATCCTCGCCGGCCTCGGCCATGCACCGCACGACGGCACCCTGCTCGTCGGCTTCGCGGCCGAGACCGAGGCCGACGACGATCGGCTGCTCGAACTCGGCCGGGCCAAGCTCGAGGCGAAGGGTGCCGACCTGCTCGTCGTCAATCGGGTCGGCTGGAATGAGGGCTTCGCGAGCGACGAGAACCGGGTCGTCGTCATCGGCACCGACGGCGTCGTCGTCACACGAGCACACGGAACGAAGCTGTCGGTGGCGCATGACATCCTCGACGTGGTTGTCTCGGAAGCGACGACTGCCGCGACGACGACGAAGGAATCCGATCCAGCATGAGCGCACTCCGCCTGTTCACCTCCGAGTCAGTCACCGAAGGGCACCCAGACAAGCTGTGCGACCAGATCTCCGATTCGATCCTCGACGCGCTGCTGCGTGAAGACCCGACGAGCCGAGTGGCGGTCGAGACCCTCGTGACCACCGGGCTCGTGCACGTCGCGGGCGAAGTGACGACGAGCGGGTACGTCGAGATTCCGGCGATCGTGCGCGAGCGCGTCACATCGATCGGCTACGACTCATCCGACGCATGGTTCGACGGGCGCTCCTGCGGAGTCTCGGTGTCGATCGGCGGCCAGTCACCCGACATCGCACAGGGCGTCGATCGCGCGTTCGAGTCTCGTGAGCGGGCCAGTGACGACGCGCTCGACCAGCAGGGGGCAGGCGATCAGGGCATCATGTTCGGCTACGCCACCCGTGAGACTCCAGAACTCATGCCGGTGCCTATCTGGCTCGCCCATCGACTCGCCGAGCGACTCGCGGCCGTACGCAAGAACGGCGAACTCGAGTACCTGCGCCCCGACGGCAAGACCCAGGTCACGGTCGGCTACGACGGGCAGGTGCCCAAGACGATCGAGACCGTGGTGCTCTCGACGCAGCACACTCGTGCCGTCTCGACCGAGCAGCTCCGGGTCGAGGTCGAAGAGCTCGTGATCCGTCCGGTGCTCGACCTGGTCGAACTCGCGCGCCCCGAACTCAACGTGCTCATCAACCCCACCGGCCGCTTCGAGATCGGCGGGCCGCAGGGCGACGCCGGGCTGACCGGGCGCAAGATCATCATCGACACCTACGGCGGCGCGAGCCGGCATGGGGGCGGCGCCTTCAGCGGAAAAGACCCTTCGAAGGTCGACCGTTCGGCGGCCTACGCCATGCGCTGGGTCGCCAAGAACGCGGTCGCCGCAGGCCTCGCCGACCGGCTCGAACTGCAGGTCGCCTACGCCATCGGCAAGGCGGGGCCGGTGGGCCTCTACGTCGAGACCTTCGGCACCGGAAAACTCCCAGACGAGCAGATCATCGCCGCGATCCGTGAGGTGTTCGACCTGCGTCCGGCGGCGATCATCCGCGATCTCGATCTGCTTCGGCCGATCTACGCGCAGACCGCGAGCTACGGCCACTTCGGCCGAGAACTGCCCGATTTCACGTGGGAGCGCCTCGACCGCGTTGACGAGCTCCGCGCCACTGCCAGGATCTGACGTGACCGGCGGCTCCGTCGCCCGTGTGCTCGTCGACTCGCCCCTGCCCCAGCTCGACCAGCTCTTCGACTACGCGGTGCCCGATCGGCTCCGTGAGGCGGCCGTTGCCGGGGTGCGAGTGCGGGTGCCGCTGCGATCGGGCGGGCGCATCGCCAACGGCTGGTTGGTCGAACTCTCGGAGACGAGCGAGTTCACCGGTCGCCTGAGCGAACTCGAAGACGTCGTCTCCGAGGCGCCGTTGCTCATGCCCGAAGTGTGGGCGCTGGCCCGCTCGGCCGCGGATCGCGCCGCCGGCAACGCCGGTGACATCCTTCGGCTGGCAATCCCCAGCCGGTATGTGCGAGCCGAGCGGGCGTGGCGTGCAGCAGAACCCGACCGCGGTGAGCTGCCGGCCCCGCCGCCCGCGATTCCTGGCTACGACCGGGGCCGTCTCGAGACCGGCATCGACGCGGGCGAGCGGATGGCGCTCGTCGCCGACCCCCGGCCGGTTCGGCTCGGCTCGGGCGAGTGGGTCGGTGCGTGGGCGGCGACGCTCGCGGCCGCGGCCGCCCACACGCTCGCATCCGATCGGTCGAGCCTCATCATCGTGCCCGATTACCGCGACCAGGAGCAGCTCCAGGCCGCCCTGGCCGATCGCGTCGACCCTCGACGTGTGCTGCGCACCGACGCGCGGCAGACGGGCGGGGAGCGCTTCCGCGCCTTCCTCGACGCGACGGCGCCCGATGCGCGCGTGATCATCGGCAACCGTTCGACGGTGTACGCACCCGCGACCAGGCTCGGCCTCATCGCCATGTGGGATGACGGCGACTCGTTGCAGAACGAGCAGCTCGCCCCGGGTGTGCACCCTCGCGATGCCGCGCTCATCCGGCAGGAGCAGTCGGGTGCGGCCCTCGTGTTCCTCGGTCACACGCGCAGCGTCGAGGTCGAGCGGCTCGTCGAGATCGGTTGGGCGCACGAGGTGACTGCCGTCAAGCATGTTCGACCCCGTGTCATTCCGACCGAGCAGCAGTCGGCGCCCGACCCCGGTTCGGCGCGCATCCCTTCGAGTGCGTGGCGTGCGGCGCAGCAGGCGATCCTCGAAGGGCCGGTGCTCGTGCAGGTCGCACGTCCCGGCCACGCGCCGCTGCTCAGCTGCGATCGTTGCCGTGAGCCTGCGCGATGCACCGCGTGCGGCGGCGCCCTGGTCGTGCCGCGCAGCGGCGGCGACCCGCGCTGCGTGCTCTGCGGCACGAGCGGGAGCACGTGGCGCTGCCCGGTCTGCGAGGGCGTGAAGCTGCGTGCTGTCACCGTCGGCGCGAGCCGCACGGCGGAAGAGCTCGGTCGGGCGTTCCCGACGTCCCGGGTCATCCTCTCCGACGGAGAGCGTCCGGTGCTCCGGGTGACTGCCGAGCCGGCCCTGGTGGTCGCGACGCGCGGTGCCGAGCCGATTGCCGACGGCGGCTACCGCGCCGTGCTCCTCCTCGACGGCGAGCGGATGCTGCTGCGTGAATCCCTCCGCGTCGCCGAAGACTGTCTGCGATGGTGGTCGAATGCCGCGGCGCTCGCGGCACCCGGTTCGCCGGTCTTTCTCGTCGGGGTTGCCGGAGCGCTGGCGACCGCGCTGGCGTCGTGGCGGCAGCCCGAGTGGGCGAGCGGTGAGCTCGCCGCTCGCCGGGCGCTGCGTTTCCCTCCCGCCGTGCGCGTGGCGAGCGTGACGGCTGCGCCCGCCTTGGTCGCCCGGGCGCTCACGGCGGCACGAGCCGCCGCCGATGGCGTCGATGCGCTCGGCCCGGTGCCCGCCGGCGAAGGGCTCGAGCGGGCGATCGTGCGATTCGACTACGCGGCCGGCGGTGCGGTCGCGAAGGCGCTGCGCGCCGAGATGATCCGAGTCGCCACCGAGCGGCGGCGGCCGGTCACGGGCAGGCCACCGAAGCGGCCGTCGGTGCTTCGAGTGCGCTTCGACGATCCCGAGGTCCCGTAGCCGGCGGGGTCTTCAGCGTTCGGTGCGTCGAATCGGCATGACTTCGGGGCGCTATCGTGGGGTGGTTCTCGCGGTTGGTCAAGCGACTCGCGGGTTTGCGACGTTCGAGCACGGAGGCGCTGAGGATGGGTTCATCGACCACGCAATTCACTGGGAAAACGACGGAGATTCCCGGATTGCTCGTGTTCGATGTGACCCGTGTCGAAGATTCTCGAGGATGGTTTCAGGAGAAGTACCATCGCGAGAAGCTGGTCGGCGCGGGTCTTCCTGCAACGTTCGACGTCGTCCAGACCAGCGTGGCTTTCAATGAGCGGGCATCGACTCGGGGGTTTCACGCCGAGCCGTGGGACAAGTACATCTCGATCATCGACGGCACCGCCTTCGCTGCATATGTGGATCTCAGAGCGGGGGAGACGTTCGGGAGGATCGTGACGACTGAGCTCCGCCCCGACAATGCGGTCTTCGTTCCAGCAGGTGTCGCGAACTCGTACCAGTGCTTGAGCGCACTTCATTACCTCTACAGCGTGAACCGACACTGGACCCCCGACGCCTACGAGCTGTACACCTTCGTGAATCTGGCCGACCCGGATCTTGCGGTGGACTGGCCGATCCCGCTCGGTGAGGCCGTTCTGTCGGGCAAGGACGAGACTCATCCGTTTCTCCGGGACGTCGAGCCGATCTCGCTCTGAGCTCGGGTCCCGGGGTCCCGTTACCGCTCGTTCGTCGGCGACAATGGAGTGTGCAGAAGCTCCGCATCATCTTCGCCGGCACTCCTGCCGCGGCTGTCCCGTCTCTCGAGCGCCTCTCGGCGAGCGACCATGATCTCGTCGGCGTCGTGACACGGCGACCGGCGCCGCTCGGCCGCAAGCGCGTGCTGACCCCGTCGCCGGTCGCACAGGCGGCGGCGCGCTTGAAGCTACCGCTCATCGAGACCAATCGACTCGACGCCGAGGCCACTGCGCGCATCGTCGAGCTCGCACCCGATCTCGGCGTCATCGTGGCCTACGGCGGGCTGGTGCGCGAGCCGCTGCTCTCAACGCCTCAGCGTGGCTGGATCAACCTGCACTTCTCCCTCCTGCCCGCCTGGCGAGGGGCCGCGCCCGTGCAGCATTCGCTCATCGCCGGAGACACCGTCGCAGGGGCATCCGTGTTCCAGCTCGTGCCTGAACTCGATGCGGGTGACGTCTTCGCGATGCAGGAACGACCGCTCGGAGGTGATGAGACGGCGGGGGAGTTGCTCGATGAACTCGCCGTCTCGGGGGCGCAGCTGTTGGCCGGCGTGGTCGACGGCATCGCCGAGGGTGCGGCGCACGCCGTGCCCCAGCGCGGTGAACCGACGTTCGCGTCGAAACTCACGATCGACGATGCGCGCCTCGACTGGTCGCTCCCCGCGTCGGAGGTGCGAGCGCGCTACCTCGGAGTGACGCCCGAGCCGGGCGCATGGACGACGGTCGACGGACAGCGAGTCAAGATACTGGGGCTCGACGGCGTCGACGAGGCGGCGGATGTCCCGGCGCTCGGGCCCGGCGAGATCGCCCGTGTTGCACGACGCCTGCTGATCGGCACGGCCACGAGGCCGCTGGAGCTGCGGCGGGTGCAACCCGCAGGCAAGCCGGCGATGGACGCAGGGGACTGGTGGCGCGGCGCCGCCCAGACCGCGGGGGTGGCCCGATGAGTGGTACTGGCCGGCCGCGCAGCGCCGGCGGCGGCACCGGGGCTCGGATCTCACCCGCACGCCTCGTCGCCGTCGACGTACTCGAAGCGGTGCGAACCGATGAGGCCTACGCGAACCTCCTCCTGCCTGCTCGCATCCGCCGTGCCGGCCTGAGTCGCGCCGACGCGGCCTTCGCGACCGAGTTGACCTACGGCACGCTGCGCATGCAGGGGTTCTACGATCGCGTCATCGAACTCGCCGCGAATCGCCCCGTCGGCGCCATCGACCCAGCAGTGCTCGATGTGCTGCGGCTCGGCGCGCACCAGTTGCTCGCAACCAGGGTCGCGACGCACGCTGCCGTCAACGAGCAGGTCGAGCTCGCGCGGAGGGCGGCGCCGAAGGCCGCCGGGTTCGTGAACGCGGTGCTGCGCACGATCTCGCGATCGTCACCCGAAACATGGCGAGAGCTCGTCGCCGAGGGCGCTGCCGGCGAAGATGCCCGCCTTGCCGCGGTGGCGAGCCATCCCGAGTGGATCGTGCGAGCGCTCCGCACCGCGCTCGAGCGCGAGGGTCGCGCCGATGAGCTGGAATCGCTCCTCGACGCTGACAATGCCTCGCCCCGCGTGAACCTCGCCGTGTTGCCGGGGCTCGATGTCGACACCGCTGGCATCGAGGGATTCGAACCCGATCGGTTCTCGCCGATCGGCGCGGTCGCCGACGACCCGATCGCCGCTGCCGAGGGCTCCGGCGGCCGCATCCGCGTGCAAGACGAGGGCTCCCAGCTCGCGGCACTCGCGCTCAGTCGTGCCATGCCCGTGCGTGCGGGCGAGCACTGGCTCGACCTCTGCGCCGGCCCGGGCGGCAAGACCGCGGTGCTCGCCGCGGAGGCGCTGACGGGTGGGGCCGTGCTGTCGGCGACGGAGACCGTGCCGGTTCGGGCGGAGCTCGTGCGCAAGGCGATCGCGGGGGTGCCGCTCTCCGTCGATGTTCACGTCGGCGACGGCCGTGACCTCGACCTCGAGGCGCTCGGCGCGCCTGCCGGCTTCGATCGCATCCTGCTCGACGCGCCGTGCACGGGGCTCGGCGCGCTCCGCCGCCGCCCCGAGGCGAGATGGCGCAAGGCCCCATCGGATGTCGCCGAGTTGGCGAAACTCCAAGGCGAACTGTTCGACAGCGCGTTCGCCGCGCTCGCGCCCGGCGGGATCCTCGCGTACGTCACGTGCTCGCCGCATACCGCCGAGACGCAGGGCACGCTCGCCGCCGCGCTTCGACGAGCAGGCACGTCGGCTCGTCAGCTCGACACGCGCGCTGTGGTCGAGGGGCTGTCGCGGCATCCGCTCGACCTCGCCGGCGAGGCCGAGACGGTGCAGCTCTGGCCCCACCGGCACGGCACCGACGCGATGTTCATCGCCCTCGTGCAGAAGCAGCACGATGCCCCCTCACCCGCGGGCACCGATCGGTAGGGTGGCTGCATGACGACGCGGATCAACCCGAGCATCCTCGCTGCCGACTTCGCGAACCTCGAGCGCGAGCTCGGGCGCATCGCGAGTGCCGACCTCGTGCACGTCGACGTGATGGACAACCATTTCGTGCCGAACCTCACCTTCGGCCTGCAGATGGTCGGGCGGTTGCAAGAGGTGAGCCCGATTCCGCTCGATGTGCACCTCATGATCGACGATCCCGATCGCTGGGCGCCCGGCTACGCCGAGACGGGTGCGTTCTCGGTGACGTTCCATGCCGAGGCCGCCTCCGACCCCGTGGCACTTGCGCGGCGACTCCGTGAGATCGGCGCCCGCGCGGGCATCGCTCTCAAGCCCGGCACTGATGTCGAGCCCTACCTCGAACTGCTGCCAGAGTTCGACCAGGTGCTCGTGATGACCGTCGAGCCCGGCTTCGGCGGTCAGTCGTTCATGTCCGAAACGATGCCGAAGCTCACCAGGCTCGCGAGTACGGTGCGCGAGACCGGCCTCGACGTGTGGTTGCAGGTCGACGGCGGCATCTCGCTCGAGACGATCGGCATCGCCGCCGCGGCCGGCGCGAACACCTTCGTCGCGGGTTCGGCGGTTTTCGGGGCCGAGGTGCCGGCCGAGCGCATCGCCGAGCTTCGTGACGCCGCGTCGGCGCACACCCACACGCACCGGTAGCCTAGAAGTGTGAAGACCTTCGACGAACTCTTCGTCGAGCTCGCAGACAAAGCCCGAACCCGACCAGAGGGTTCCGGCACGGTGCGCGAGCTCGACGCCGGCGTGCACGCCATCGGCAAGAAGATCGTCGAGGAGGCGGCCGAGGTGTGGATGGCCGCCGAGTACCAGAGCGATGACGAGACGGCTGAAGAGATCTCGCAGCTCCTCTACCACCTGCAGGTGCTGATGCTCGCGAAGGGGCTCTCGCCCGCCGACGTGTACCGACATCTCTGAAACGTCCATGGCTGCTCAGAACCGTCGACACGGCAGTATTGCCGAGAACCAGAGACAGAACATGCTCCGAATCGCCGTGCCCAACAAGGGCTCGCTCGCTGAAACCGCCGCGCAGATGTTGTGGGAGGCCGGGTACACCGGTCGCCGCGACCCGCGCGACCTGCACACCGCCGACCCTCGCAACGGGGTCGAGTTCTTCTACCTCCGCCCGCGCGACATCGCGACGTACGTGGGTTCCGGCGCGCTCGACGTCGGCATCACGGGTCGCGACCTCCTGCTCGATTCGGGGTCGGATGCCGTAGAGATCGCGCCGCTCGGATTCGGCGACTCGACCTTCCGCTTCGCCGGGCCGGCCGGCGGCTTCGTCGAGCTCTCCGAGCTCGACGGCGTTCGCGTGGCCACGAGCTACCCGGGTCTCGTGGGGGCGTTCCTCGCCGGTCACGGTGTCACCGCCAAGCTCGTGAAGCTCGACGGCGCGGTCGAGTCCGCTGTGCGGCTCGGCGTCGCGGACGCCGTCGCCGACGTCGTCTCCACGGGCTCGACACTTCGCGCGGCCGGACTCGAGATCTTCGGCCCCGTCATTCTCGACTCCGAGGCCGTGCTCATCGGGTCGGGGGTCGACAAGCCCGGCGCATCGACGTTGCTGCGACGGCTGCAGGGAGTGCTCGTCGCGCGCCAGTACGTGCTGCTCGACTACGACGTGCCGGTGGAGCACCTCGAACGCGCGACCGCTGCCGCTCCGGGATTCGAATCGCCGACGGTGTCGCCGCTGCACGACCCCGAGTGGGTCGCGGTGCGCGTCATGATCCCTCGCGCCGAGATGAACCACGTCATGGACGAGCTCTACGAGTTGGGTGCACGGGCGATCCTCGTGAGCGCCATCCACGCGGCACGGTTGTGAGGCCGGAGTGTCTCTCGCCGTCCGTGTGATTCCGTGCCTCGACGTGGCCGCAGGCCGCGTGGTGAAGGGCGTCAACTTCCAGAACCTGCGCGATGCGGGTGACCCCGTCGAGCTCGCGGCCCGTTACGCCGAACAGGGCGCTGACGAACTCACGTTCCTCGACGTCACCGCGACGGTCGACGCTCGATCGACGACCTACGACATGGTGCAGCGGGTGGCCGAACAGGTCTTCATCCCACTCACGGTCGGCGGCGGCATCCGCTCGACCGAAGACGTCGCGCGGCTGCAGGGTCACGGCGCCGACAAGATCGGCGTCAACAGCGCGGCCATCGCCCGCCCCGCGCTCATCGACGAGATCGCCGACCGGTTCGGCGCCCAGGTGCTCGTGCTCTCGCTCGACGTCAAGCGCTCGGGTCGCACCCCGTCGGGCTTCGTGGTGACGACCCATGGCGGCCGCACCGAGACCGACCTCGATGCGCTCGAATGGGCGCGCCGGGGCATCGAACTCGGCGCGGGGGAATTGCTCGTCAACTCGATCGACGCCGACGGCACGAAGGCCGGCTTCGACCTCGAACTCACCGCGCTCATGCACGAGCTCTCGACCGTGCCCGTCATCGCCTCGGGTGGAGCGGGCGCGGTCGCCGATTTCCCGCCCGCCATCGCGGCGGGAGCCGATGCCGTGCTCGCGGCATCCGTGTTCCACAACGGCGAGCTGACGATCGGCGAAGTGAAGGCCGCACTGGCGGCCGATGGGAGGATCGTGCGATGACCACGGAATCGACGGTCGATGAGGCGCTCGAGCGTGCAGTCTTCAACGCCGACGGCCTACTGCCCGCCGTCATCCAGCAGTGGGACAGCGGTGAGATGCTGATGCTCGGCTGGATGGATCGCGAGGCGCTCCGCCGCACCCTGACCGAGGGCCGAGTGACGTTCTGGTCGCGATCGCGGCGGGAGTACTGGCGCAAGGGCGACACCTCGGGCCACGTGCAGTACGTGCGCTCGGCCGCCCTCGACTGCGACGCCGACACCCTGCTGGTGAAGGTCGAGCAGGTCGGCGCCGCGTGCCACACCGGCACCCGCACCTGCTTCGACGGCGACCCGATCGCCGTGACCCCGGGGTTCCCACCAGCCGACTGACTTGAGGAGCACACGTTGGCCGACGCCACGACCACGTTCGACGAGTTCACCGCACTGCGCGCGGGGCGCCGCGTCGTGCCCGTCGTGCGCGAACTCTTCGCCGACGGTGAGACACCGGTGGGCATCTACCGCAAGCTCGCGGGCGGCCGGCCGGGCACGTTCCTGCTCGAGTCGGCGGAGCAGGGCGGCATCTGGTCGCGGTACTCCTTCGTCGGGGTCTCGTCGTATGGCGTGATCACCGAGGCCGACGACCGGGTGCGGTGGCAGGACTACGGCCTCAGCGCCGAACGCGCGCTCGGCGACGCCGCGGGCCTGGCCCCTCTGGCCGCGCTCGAGGCCTTGTTCGAACGGTGGCGCACCGAAGACGTGCCTGGCGCACCGCCGCTCACGGGCGGCCTCGTCGGGTTCATCGGCTGGGAGGCGATCCGACAGATCGAGCGGTTGCCGAATCGCCCGCCGTCGGAGTTCCAAATGCCCGGACAAGCGTTCGCGTTCGTCTCCGAGCTCGTGGTGATCGACCATCGCACGGGCACGGTGCAGCTCATCGCATCGGTGTTGAACGACCGTGGCGAAGACGCCGGTGCACTCTGGAACGACGCGCAGACGAGGCTCGACCGCATGCAGCGCGGTCTCGCGCAGCCCACCGAGGCGTGGCTCGCCGAGATCGACCTCACACGCGCCGCCGATCCGGTGCACCGCACCGAGAAGTCCGACTTCCTCGCCGCCGTCGATCGCTCGAAGGAGTACATCCGCGACGGCGACATCTTCCAGGTGGTCATCTCGCAGCGGTTCGAGCAGCAGGCGACGGCGCATCCGATCGATGTGTACCGCGTGCTTCGCAGCCTGAACCCGAGTCCGTACATGTACCTCCTGCATCTCGAAGACATGGCGGGGCAGCCGTACTGGATCGTCGGGTCTTCGCCCGAGGCACTCGTGAAGGTGCAGCAGAGCCGGGTGTTCACGCATCCGATCGCCGGGTCGAAGCCGCGAGGCGCGACTCCCGAAGCGGATGCCGACCTCGAGGCGGAGCTCATCGCCGACCCGAAGGAGCAGGCCGAGCACCTGATGCTCGTCGACCTCGCCCGCAACGACCTCGCGAAGGTCTGCATCGCGGGCTCGGTCGAGGTGACCGAGTTCATGCGCGTCGAGCGCTTCAGCCACATCATGCACCTCGTCTCCTCCGTCGAGGGTGATCTCGTGCCGGGGGCGAACGCGATCGACGTGTTCCGTGCGACGTTCCCCGCGGGCACGCTCTCCGGCGCACCGAAGCCGAGGGCACTCGAGATCATCGATGAGCTCGAGCCGGCGCAGCGCGGTCTCTACGGGGGAGTCGTCGGCTACTTCGGATTCGGCGGCGACGCCGACCTCGCCATCGCGATCCGCACGGCGACCATCTCGGGCGGCGTCGCCCGGGTGCAGGCCGGCGGCGGTCTCGTCGCCGATTCCGATCCCGAGTCCGAGTACCAGGAGTCGCGCAACAAGGCTGCTGCACCGCTTCGCGCCGTTGCGGTCGCCAACGCGATGAGACGGGTGGAGTCATGAAGCCGGCGCGCATGAAGCTGCCGACGATCCTCGCGACGATCGTCGCATCGGGGCTCGTGCTGCTCTCCTGGAGCCAGACCTGGTTCGAACTCGTGATCGAGGCGAGCACCGTCGCCGGTTCCGGTGAGCCGGTCGCCGTCGCAGGCAGCGTCGCCTCACCGGCACTCGCCGCGCTCGGACTCGCCGGACTCGCCCTCGTGGCCGCTCTGGCGATCGCGGGCCCGGGCATCCGTGTCGTGCTCGGCGTGCTCGAGATCGTGCTCGGCGGGTGCGTGCTGCTCGCCGCGGGCATTTCGCTGGCCGATCCGATCGCCGCAGTTTCTCCCGCGGTCACCGAGGCCACGGGCGTCGCCGGTGCCGCGCCGACGGCCGAGCTCGTGGCGTCCGCATCCCCGACGCTGTGGCCGGTGATCGCGATCGTGGGCGGAGCGCTCATGGTGCTCGCGGGCCTAGCGGTGCTCGTGACCGGCGGCCGCTGGCCGGGCTCGTCGCGGCGCTACGGTGGCGCGCGAGCGTCGAATGCGGGATCCGGCGACGGGGAACGCCCTGCCTCGGATCGCGCGATCGACGACTGGGACGGCTTGAGCCGTGGCGACGACCCCACCGGCGATCCCGCCGACGATCCGACCGGCGACCCGATCGGCGATCCGAGCGACGGCGAGGCCGCCGACCCGAACCATGACGAGAGCCCCAGCGGTCCGAACCGCTAGACTGACCGACGAAAACCCCGCACGAAGGAGCATCATGAGCATTGAGACCGCAGATCCCGGCCACGGACACTCGCCCGCGGCATGGACCGCCGTCACGATCATGCTCATCGCGTTCATCATCGGCACCGTCGCCTTCTTCTTCGAGCTGCAGTGGCTCGTCTGGGCTTCGGCAGGGCTCCTCATCGTCGGCCTTCTCGTCGGCTGGGTGCTCACGCGTGCCGGCTACGGCGTCGGCGGCTCGAAGGTCGCCGAAAAGGTGCACTGATGCTCGATGAGTTGACGGCGAACGCTGTCGCCGACGCTCTGGCGCGCCGCGAGAGCACGACGCTCGCCGAAGTCGAGGCAGCCGCGCTCGCGCGTCCGGCCGCCCTCGACGCCCTCGAGGCGCTCCGGCCGGCGGCCCACGTGAAGATCATCGCCGAGATCAAGCGGTCGAGCCCTTCGCGCGGCCCGCTCGCGTCGATCGAAGACCCTGCTGCGCTCGCCCGGAGCTACGAGTTGGGTGGTGCGAGCGCGATCAGCGTGCTCACCGAGGGGCGCAAGTTCGGCGGCTCCCTCGCAGACCTCGAGACCGTGCGTCGTGCCGTCGCCTTGCCGGTGCTTCGCAAGGACTTCATCGCGACGCCGTATCAGGTGTTCGAGGCCCGCGCCGCGGGCGCCGACCTCGTGCTGCTCATCGTCGCCGCGCTCGACGACACCCTGCTGCGCGAGCTCCACGATCTCATCGTCGAACTCGGCATGACGCCGCTCATCGAGACCCATTCGGCCGCAGAGCTCGAGCGAGCTGCCGCACTCGGTGCTCGCCTCATCGGCGTGAACGCCCGCGACCTCTCGACCTTCGAGCTCGACCGCGACCTCTTCGGCCGACTCGCCCCTCGATTCCCCGAGGGCGCGATCCGCGTCGCGGAGTCCGCGGTGCTGTCGGCTGCGGATGTCGCGCACTACCGCTCATCGGGCGCCGACGTCGTGCTCGTCGGCGAGGCGCTCGTCACGGGCGGCGACCCGATTGCCAACCTCTCAGCTTTCCTGGCGGTGTGACATGGCGCTCAGAGCGCAGACCGGTCCGTATTTCGGCGAATTCGGCGGGCGCTTCGTGCCCGAGTCGCTCATCGCCGCCCTCGATGAGCTCGGCGAAGCCTACGATCTCGCGAAGCTCGATCCGGCGTTCGGCGCCGAACTCGCCGAACTCGGCCGCAGCTACACGGGTCGACCCTCGATCATCACCGAGGTGCCGCGGTTCGCTGCGCACGCCGGCGGCGCCCGGGTCATCCTGAAGCGCGAGGACCTCAACCACACGGGTTCGCACAAGATCAACAACGTGCTCGGTCAAGCGCTGTTGACGAAGCGAATCGGCAAGTCGCGCGTGATCGCCGAGACGGGTGCGGGTCAGCACGGCGTCGCGACGGCCACTGCTGCGGCGCTCTTCGGGCTCGACTGCGTGATCTACATGGGCGAGGTCGACACCGAACGGCAGGCGCTGAACGTCGCCCGAATGCGACTGCTCGGGGCCGAGGTCATCGCGGTGAAGGCGGGCTCGCGCACGCTGAAAGACGCCATCAACGAAGCGATGCGCGACTGGGTCACCAATGTCGAGACGACCAACTACATCTTCGGCACGGTCGCGGGCCCGCACCCGTTCCCCGAGATGGTGCGCGACTTCCAGAAGATCATCGGCGAAGAGGCACGCCAGCAGGTGCTCGATCTCACGGGCGCGCTGCCGACCGCGGTCACGGCGTGCGTCGGCGGCGGCTCGAACGCGATCGGCATCTTCCACGCCTTCCTCGACGACACCGATGTCGCGCTGTACGGCTTCGAGGCGGGCGGTGACGGTGTCGAGACCGAGCGGCACGCGGCGACCATCACGAAGGGGCGCCCTGGTGTGCTTCACGGTGCACGCAGCTACCTGTTGCAAGACGATGACGGCCAGACGATCGAGTCGCATTCGATCTCTGCGGGCCTCGACTATCCGGGCGTCGGCCCCGAGCACTCGTGGCTCGCTGCACTGGGCCGGGCGAGCTACCGCCCGGTCACCGACGCCGCGGCCATGGAGGCGCTCCGCCTGCTCACCCTCACCGAGGGCATCATCCCGGCCATCGAGTCCGCACACGCCCTCGCCGGCACACTCGAACTCGGCCGTGAGCTCGGCCCCGAGGCGACGATCCTCGTGAATCTTTCGGGTCGCGGCGACAAAGACATGGACACTGCCGCACGTTACTTCGAGCTCTACGACCAGGAGAACGCCGAATGAACACGGTCGGTCCCGTCATCCGCCGGCGGAACGACGACGCGCGCGGCGCCCTCATCGGCTATCTGCCGGTCGGGTTCCCGACGTTCGACGAGAGCGTCGAAGCGGCGGTCGCCATGGTCGAGCACGGTGTCGATGCCATCGAACTGGGATTGCCCTATTCGGACCCAGTCATGGACGGCCCCGTCATTCAGGCGGCGACCCAGCAGGCCCTTGCGAACGGCTTCCGTCTCGCCGACGGCTTCGAGGCGGTCCGGCGCATCACCGAGCGGGTGGATGCCCCGGTGCTGATCATGACCTATTGGAACCCCGTCGTGCAGTACGGCGTCGACCACTTCGCCGACGATCTCGCAGCTGCCGGGGGAGCGGGGCTCATCACCCCGGATCTCATCCCCGATGAGGCTGCGGCGTGGATCGCGGCATCCGAGCGCACGGGTCTCGACCGGGTGTTCCTCGCCGCGCCGACGTCGAGCGACGTTCGCATCAGGCAGGCCATCGAGGCGAGCCGCGGCTTCGTCTACGCCGTGTCGACGATGGGTATCACGGGCGCCCGCAGCGACGTCGACCGAGCCGCTCGCACGCTCGTCGAGCGGCTGACCGAAGCGGGTGCGCCCGCGAGCTGCGTCGGTGTGGGCATCTCCACGGCCGCGCAGGTCGCCGAGGTGCTCGAGTACGCAGAGGGCGCGATCGTGGGCTCGGCGCTCGTGAACGCACTTGCGACCGGCGGTGTGCCGGCCGTCGGCGAGCTCGCCGCGGAACTCGCGCGCGGAACCCGCGCGGAGTGAAGTACGCTCATTGAGGCCGTCAGCGGCCGACGCAACTGAGGAAAGGCACAAGCCGGCGTGATCGCACCGTTCAGCATCCCGAGCCCAGACCCCGCGTGGCGCGCATTCGAGATCCCCGTGCCTTGGGGCGTGCTCGTCATCAACACGTACGCGCTCTGCATCCTCGTCGGCATCATCCTCGCCGTCATCATCACCTCGCGCCGGCTGACCAAGCGCGGCGCAGAGCCCGGCATCGTGCTCGACATCGCACTCTGGGCCGTGCCCCTCGGCATCATCGGCGCTCGGTTCTACCACGTGTTCACGCACCCCGCCGATTACTTCGCGGGGCAGGAATGGTGGACCGTCTTCGCCATCTGGGAGGGCGGCAACGCGATCTACGGCGCCCTCATCGGCGGCGCAGTCGGCGTGATCATCGGGTGCAGGTTCACGGGCATCCGTTTCTGGTCGTTCGCCGACGCACTTGCGCCCGGCCTGCTCGTCGCGCAAGCGGTCGGCCGCCTCGGCAACTGGTTCAACCACGAGCTCTTCGGTTCGCCGACAGACCTGCCCTGGGGCCTCGAGATCTCTTCCGACAACGCCGCTTTCCCGGCCGGTCTGGCCGAAGGCACGCTCTTCCACCCCACGTTCCTCTACGAACTCATCTGGAACCTCGCGGGTGCCGCGGTCATCATCCTGCTCGAGCGCAAGTTCAACCTGCGCTGGGGCAAGGCCTTCGGCGTCTACCTCATCTGGTACGGCGCAGGCCGTTCGTTCTTCGAGTCCATCCGCGTCGACCCGAGCGAGATGTTCCTCGGTATCCGGGTGAACGTCTGGGCGTCATTCGCGGCGATCGTCATCGGCATCGTCCTGATCCTCGTGCAGCGCCGCCGCCACACCGGCGACGAGCCGAGTCCGTACGTGCCGGGGCGTGAATGGAGCGCTCCCGATGCTGAGGTAGACTCCGAAGACACCGAGTCCGACTCCGACTCTCTCGACGATGAGGTCGAGGGCGCGAGCGAATCGGGCGAACCGGCGGCCACAAGCCCCAGCCGATCCACCTCGAAGTAGGTACGCCCCAACACCGCGTTCTCCGAAAGCGACGCCGCATCACGCGTTGCGACATCTCCCTTGATGGGCCGACGACGTCCCCCGCTGCACACTTAGTTGATGAGGACGGTTCACGTGTCGCTCACCCCACCCTTCTCGAGGTTCGGTACTGTTCCCGCTGCCCAGGGCATGTACGACCCTGCCGACGAGAAAGACGCCTGCGGCCTCGCGATGGTCGCGACCCTGCGTGGCACGGCCGGGCACGACATCATCACCGTGGCACTCGACGCCCTGCGCAACCTCGAGCACCGCGGTGCCGTCGGCTCCGACGCCGGCACCGGCGACGGGGCGGGCATCGTGACGCAGGTGCCCGACGAATTCCTCCGCGCGGTCACCGCATTCGCGCTTCCGGCCGCCGGGGCGTACGCCGTCGGCAACGCCTTCCTGCCCGTCGACCCCACCGCGCGCAGCAGGGTCAAGCAGGCACTGGTCGGACTTGCGGCATCCGAAGGCCTTTCGGTGATCGGATGGCGCGAAGTGCCCGTGCGACCCGATGAGCTCGGTACTCTCGCCCGTGCAGCCATGCCGGTCGTGCAGCAGCTGTTCGTGCACGCCGTCGCCACCTCGTCGACCGGTGCGTCCGTGTCGGGCATCGAGCTCGACCGGCTCACCTTCCGGTTGCGCAAGCGCGCCGAACGCGAGCTCGAACTCTACTTCGCCTCGCTCTCCAGCCGCACTCTCGTCTACAAGGGCATGGTCACGACCCTGCAGCTCGAGCCCTTCTATCCCGACCTCTCCGATGAGCGCTTCGCATCGAAGCTCGCGCTCGTGCACTCGCGCTACTCGACGAACACTTTCCCGTCGTGGCCGCTCGCCCAGCCGTTCCGCATGATCGCGCACAACGGCGAGATCAACACCATTCAGGGCAACCGCAACTGGATGCGGGCGCGCCAGTCGCAGCTCGAGTCGGAGCTCCTCGGCGACCTCGCGCCGATCCGGCCGATCGTCACACCGGGAGCGAGCGACTCCGCCTCCTTCGACGAGGTCGTCGAGCTCCTGACGCTCGCCGGCCGCAGCCTGCCGCACGCGGTCATGATGATGGTGCCCGAGGCATGGGAGAACCAGACCGAGATCGACGCCGAGCGTCGCGCGTTCTACGAGTACCACTCGATGCTCATGGAGCCGTGGGACGGCCCCGCGGCGATCGTCTTCACCGATGGCGCGCTCGTCGGCGCGACCCTCGACCGCAACGGACTGCGCCCGGGCCGATACGTCGTGACCGACGACGGACTCGTCGTGCTCGCGAGCGAGATCGGCGTGCTCGACATCGATCAGAGTCGCATCGTGCGCAAGGGCCGGCTGCAGCCGGGGCGCATGTTCCTCGTCGACACCGAGGCGGGTCGCCTCATCGAAGACGACGAGATCAAGGCCGAGCTCGCCGCAGCGGAGCCGTGGGGAGATTGGCTCGAGCAGGGTCGCATCCAGTTGGCGGAGCTGCCCGAGCGCGAGCACATCGTGCACCCGCCGGCATCCGTCAATCGGCGTCAGCGCACCTTCGGCTACACCGAGGAAGAGGTGAGGATCCTGCTCGCGCCGATGGCGCGCACTGCGGCGGAACCCCTCGGTGCGATGGGCTCCGACACGCCGATCGCGGTGCTCTCCGAGCGCCCACGACTGCTCTTCGACTACTTCACGCAGCAGTTCGCGCAGGTCACCAACCCACCGCTCGACTCGATCCGCGAGGCAGTCGTCACCTCGCTCGGCACCTCCCTCGGCCCCGAGCGCAACCTGCTCGACGCAGGCCCCGAGCACGCCCGGCAGGTCTCGCTCACGTTCCCCGTGATCGACAACGACGAGCTCGCGAAGATCGTGCACATCGACCCGACGCCCGGGCGCCGTACGACGGTCACGGTGCGCGGCCTCTACCGCTTCGACGAGGGCGCCGACGCGATGCGCAACCGTCTCACGGCGATCTGCGGTGAGGTCGATGAGGCCATCGAGGCCGGAGCCGCCTTCATCGTGCTGAGCGATCGGGACTCCAACAAAGACCTGGCGCCGATTCCGTCGCTGCTCATGCTCTCGGCGGTGCATCACCACCTCATCCGTTCCGAGAACCGCATGAAGGTCGGCCTCGTCGTCGAGGCGGGCGATGTTCGCGAAGTGCATCACGTCGCGCTGCTCATCGGCTACGGGGCATCCGCTGTGAACCCCTACCTCGCGATGGAGACGTGCGAAGACCTCGTGCGTTCGGGCGTGATCACCGGTGTGACGCCCGAAGAAGCGGTGCGCAACGTCATCAAGGCGCTCGGCAAGGGCGTGCTGAAGATCATGTCGAAGATGGGCATCTCGACCATCTCCTCGTATGCGGGTGCGCAGGCCTTCGAGGCCATCGGCCTGGCGCAGGGCTTCATCGACGAATTCTTCACGGGTACGACGTCGAAGCTCGGCGGAGTGGGCATCGATGCGATCGCGGTCGAGAACCTCGACCGGCACACCCAGGCGTACCCGCAAGACGCCGCTGTCCGCGCCCACGAGCGTCTGAGCACGGGCGGCGAGTACCAGTGGCGCCGCGACGGCTCGCCTCACCTCTTCAACCCCGAGACGGTCTTCCGCCTGCAGCACTCCACGAGGAACCGGCGGTACGACGTGTTCCGCGAGTACACCTCGCTCGTCGACTCGCAGGCTGAAGAGCTGATGACGCTGCGCGGCATGTTCGCGCTGCGAACCGGCACTCGGCCGGCAGTGCCGATCGATGAGGTCGAATCCATCGAGTCGATCGTCAAGCGGTTCTCGACCGGTGCGATGAGCTACGGCTCCATCTCCAAAGAGGCGCACGAGTCGCTCGCGATCGCGATGAACCGTCTCGGCGCCAAGTCCAACACGGGCGAAGGCGGCGAAGACCTCGACCGGCTGCTCGACCCCGAGCGACGCAGCGCGATCAAGCAGGTCGCATCGGGCCGGTTCGGCGTCACGAGCATGTACCTCACGCACGCCGACGACATCCAGATCAAGCTCGCCCAGGGCGCCAAGCCCGGCGAGGGCGGTCAGTTGCCGCCGACGAAGGTGTACCCGTGGGTGGCGCGCACCAGGCACGCGACCGCCGGAGTCGGGCTGATCTCGCCGCCGCCGCACCACGACATCTACTCCATCGAAGACCTCAAGCAGCTGATCTTCGACTTGAAGCGCGCGAATCCGAAGGCTCGCGTGCACGTGAAGCTCGTGAGCCAGTCGGGCATCGGCGCGGTCGCCGCCGGCACGGCCAAGGCCCTCGCCGACGTGATCCTCGTCTCAGGACACGATGGCGGCACCGGGGCGAGCCCGTTGAACTCGCTGAAGCACGCCGGCACGCCGTGGGAGCTCGGCCTCGCCGAGACCCAGCAGACCCTCATGCTGAACGGCATGCGCGACCGCGTCGTGGTGCAGGTCGACGGGCAGCTGAAAACCGGCCGAGACGTCGTGATCGGTGCGCTCCTCGGAGCCGAGGAGTTCGGCTTCGCCACCGCACCGCTCGTCGTGCAGGGCTGCGTCATGATGCGCGTCTGCCACCTCGACACCTGCCCGGTCGGCGTCGCGACCCAGAATCCCGAGCTGCGCAAGCGCTTCTCGGGCAAGCCCGAGTTCGTCGTCAACTTCTTCGAGTTCATCGCCCAAGAGGTGCGGGAGTACCTCGCCGAGCTCGGCTACCGATCGATCGACGAGATCATCGGTCGACGCGAACTGCTCGATGTCGACCGTGCCGTCGATCACTGGAAGGCGTCGGGCCTCGACCTCTCTCCGGTGCTCGTCGGCCCCGACTTCGCCGAGGCCGAGCCGCGGCGCAACGCTCGTGCGCAAGACCACGAACTCGACAAGCACTTCGACAACGAGCTCATCCGCCGCAGCAAACTCGTGCTCGAGCGGGGCGGCAGGGTCGAGATCGCCTTGCCGATTCGCAATACCGAGCGTGCCGTCGGCACGATGCTCGGACACGAGGTCACCGCGCGTCGCGGCGAGCACGGCCTCCCTGCCGGATCGATCGACGTCACGCTCACCGGCTCGGCCGGGCAGTCGCTCGGTGCGTTCCTGCCGAGCGGCATCACGCTGCGGCTCGAGGGCGACTCGAACGACTACGTGGGCAAGGGCCTCTCCGGCGGCCAGATCGTCGTCCGTCCGTCGAGCGACAGCGGTTTCGTGGCCGAACGCAACGTGATCGCCGGCAACGTGATCGGCTACGGCGCGACACAGGGCAGCATGTTCATCCGCGGCATCGTGGGTGAACGGTTCCTCGTGCGCAATTCGGGGGCGACCGCGGTCGTCGAAGGCGTCGGCGATCACGCGCTCGAGTACATGACCGGTGGTCTCGCGCTGATTCTCGGCGAGACGGGCCGCAACCTCGGCGCCGGCATGTCGGGCGGCACCGCCTACGTGCTCGGGCTCCGCGAGCGACGAGTCAACCGCGAGTCCCTGACCACCGGAGAACTCGAGCTGACGTCACTCGGCAGTGCCGACCGCGAGATCGTGCGCGACCTGCTCGAACAGCACGTCGCGAACACCGATTCCGCAGTCGCCGCGGCACTCCTCGCTGCCGGCGACGCGGCGTTCGACCGGTTCACCAAGGTGCTGCCGCGCGACTACGCCGCAGTGCTCCGCACCCGTCAGAGCGCGGTCGACGAGGGGCTCGACCCCGACGGAGACGTGGTTTGGACGAGAATTCTGGAGGTGACGAATGGCTGAGACGATCCAGACACCGGACGAGGCTGCGCCCATGAACACGCTCGAGGTGACGAATGGCTGAGACGATCCAGACACCGGACCAGGCTGCGCCCATGAACACGCTCGAGGTGACGAATGGCTGAGACGATCCAGACACCGGACGAGGCTGCGCCCATGAACACGCTCGAGGTGACGAATGGCTGACCCGAAGGGCTTTCTGAAGGTCACCGAGCGCGAGCTGCCCAAGCGGCGACCCGTTCCGGTGCGCATCATGGACTTCAAAGAGGTCTACGAACAGGGCGACCCCGCCCAGCTCCGCCGCCAGGCCGGCCGCTGCATGGACTGCGGCATTCCGTTCTGCCATCAGGGCTGCCCGCTCGGCAACCTGATCCCCGAGTGGAACGACCTCATGTACCGCGGCGAAGGTCGGGCGGCAGCAGACCGCCTCCACGCCACGAACAACTTCCCCGAGTTCACGGGCCGGCTCTGCCCCGCCCCCTGCGAGTCGTCATGCGTGCTCGGCATCAACCAGCCCGCGGTGACCATCAAGCAGGTCGAGGTCTCGATCATCGACCAGGCGTTCGGAAGCGGATGGGTGCAGCCGCAACCGCCCGGTCGGCTCACGGGCAAGACCGTTGCGGTCGTCGGCTCCGGCCCCGCCGGCCTGGCTGCCGCACAGCAGTTGACGCGTGCAGGTCACACGGTCGCCGTCTTCGAGCGCGACGACCGCATCGGGGGTCTGCTTCGCTACGGCATCCCCGACTTCAAGATGGAGAAGAAGCACCTCGACCTGCGCCTCGCGCAGATGACCGCAGAGGGCACCCGCTTCCGTGCCGGCGTGAACATCGGGGTCGATATCACGTGGCCCCAGCTCCGCGAGCGCTACGACGCCGTCGTGGTCGCGACCGGCGCGATCGTGCCGCGTGACCTGCCCATTCCGGGGCGAGACCTGCCGGGAGTGCACTTCGCCATGGATTACCTGACCCAGTCCAACCGCCACCTCGCCGGTGACCAGGTGTTCGATCAGATCACCGCAGAGGGCAAGCACGTCGTCGTCCTCGGTGGCGGCGACACCGGCGCCGACTGCATCGGCACCGCGCACCGACAGGGCGCCCTGTCGGTCACCAACCTCGCAATCGGCAAGGAGCCGGGCGCGAGCCGTCCCGAGCACCAGCCGTGGCCGATGCATCCGACGCTGTTCGAGGTGCAGACCGCGCACGAAGAGGGCGGCAACCGGCAGTTCCTCGCCTCGACGGTCGAGTTCCTCGCGAACGACGCCGGCGAGGTCCGCGCCATCCGCGTGGCCGAGACCGAGTACCTCGACGGGCGCCGAGTTCCGATGGCCGGCACCGAGCGGGAGATTCCCGCCGACCTCGTGCTGCTCGCGCTCGGATTCACCGGCCCCGAGACCGCAGCGCTCGACGAGCAGATGCGGCTGCCGGTCACCGACCGTGGCAACATCGCGCGCGAAGCCGACTATGCGACGGCCCAGCCGGGCGTGTTCGTCGCCGGGGACGCCGGCCGCGGACAGTCCCTGATCGTGTGGGCCATCGCGGAAGGCCGTGCTGCGGCGTCTGCTGTCGACCGCTACCTTGAAGGCGAGACCCTGCTGCCCGCACCGATCCCGTCGACGGCACAGGCGTTCTCCATCTGACCACTGCGCGCCGCACGGCGCGCTTCGACCAACACAACCCAGCGCTTTGCGCAGAATATCGGGAGCACACACCACATGAGACGAGCGAAGATCGTCGCCACCCTCGGGCCGGCGACATCGAGCTATGAGCAGATCCGGGCGATCATCGATGCAGGCATCGACGTTGCACGGATGAACCTCAGCCACGGCAGCTACGACGTGCACGAGGGCGTTTACCAGAACGTGCGCAAGGCGGCGAACGACTCCGGTCGGGCGATCGCCGTGCTCGTCGACCTGCAGGGCCCCAAGATCAGGCTCGGCAAATTCGCCGATGGGCCGCACGAGCTCGCTGAGGGTGACATCTTCAAGATCACCACCGACGACGTGCTCGGCACGCAAGAGCTCGTCAGCACGACGTACAAGGGCCTGCCCGACGACGTGAAGCCGGGCGACTTCCTGCTCATCGACGACGGCAAGGTGCGCGTCGAGGTCGTCGAGACTGATGGCACCGTCGTCACCACCCGGGTCATCGTCGCCGGGCCGGTGTCGAACAACAAGGGCATCAACCTGCCCGGCGTCGCGGTGAATGTGCCCGCGCTCTCCGACAAAGACGAGGCCGACCTCCGCTGGGGTCTCGAGCTCGGCGCCGACCTCATCGCACTCTCCTTCGTCCGCGACGCCTCTGACATCACTCGCGTGCACGAGATCATGGACGAGATGGGGCGACGCGTGCCCGTCGTCGCGAAGATCGAGAAGCCGCAGGCAGTCGACGCGCTCGAAGAGATCACCGAGGCGTTCGATGCGATCATGGTCGCCCGCGGTGACCTCGGCGTCGAACTGCCACTCGAGGCGGTGCCGATCGTGCAGAAGCGCGCCGTCGAGATCGCGCGTCGTCTCGCGAAGCCCGTGATCGTGGCCACGCAGATGCTCGAGTCGATGATCCACAGCCCGGTGCCGACGCGTGCCGAGACCTCCGACGTCGCGAACGCCGTGCTCGACGGAGCCGACGCCGTCATGCTCTCGGGCGAGACGAGCGTGGGAGAGTACCCCGTCATCACCGTGCAGACGATGGCCCGCATCGTCGAGTCGACCGAGCAGCACGGGCTCGACCGCATTCTGCCGCTCGGCACGAAGCCGCGCACTCAGGCCGGCGCGATCACGGCCGCAGCCGTCGAGGTCGCCGACTTCGTCGAGGCGAAGTACCTCTGCGTCTTCACCGAGTCCGGGGAGTCGGTGCGTCGCATGACGCGTCTGCGCTCGAAGATCCCGATCCTCGCGTTCACGCCCGACCCGGCGATCCGACGTCGCCTGGCGCTCAACTGGGGCGTCGAGTGCTACGTTGTCGCCCGCGTCACGCATACTGACCAAATGGTCGGCCAGGTCGACGAGGTGCTCGCCAAGACCGGCAAGGCCGTCAAGGGCGAGAAGGTCATCATCATCTCCGGGTCCCCTCCCGGAATCCCCGGCACCACGAACGACGTGCGTGTGCACGTCGTCGGCGAGGTGCTCTAGCCGTCAGCCCGCGAGGGGTCGGTCCCGTGAGGGCCGCCTCCGCGCGCTCACAGGCGGGTAGCGGATGTCGCGGCATCCGCTGCGCTGCGTGTCGGAATGCGTGGGTAGTCGGCAGGGCGACAGGCCGGAATTCGGTGGTTTGCTAGCATGGAGTCGCAGCACCTCGTCCGCCTGAGGAGTGAGCATGAACCGATCGATCAGCGTTCTCTTCCGTGCGATCCCGTTGGTGATGGGGGCGGTATGCCTCGCGTTCGGGCTCTACGTCCTGTCGGGCGGTGACGAGGCGAACCACTTCGTCGCAGGCCACGTCAACATCGCCCTGACCGCGATCTGCATCGCGCTCTTCACGACCGCCGCGACGATCATTCGCCAGCTCGTCCACCGGTACGGCCGGTTCTGGGTCGTCGCGCTGCCGGTGCTCGGATACGCGGTCGCCCTCGCGACAGTGATCTGGGGCATCACGATCATCGGGCGGGGCGACGACTCGCCGTTCGTCGTGGCCGGTCATGTGGTACTCGGCATCGGGTTCATCGCGGGATGCGTGAGCACCGTGGCGACAGCATCGACCAAGTTCGTACTCATCCAGAAGAGCGCTGCGCGTCCCGTCGGGGGCGGTGCGCCGGAGGGTGCCTACTCACGTGGTGTCGGTGCCATGCTGATCGCGATCCCCGCGCTGCTCGCACTCGTCGGGCTCGTGGTCGCGGTGACCCTCTACGCGAGGGGCGGCGACGCCGCGCTGGTCGCGGGGCATGTCTTGGTCGGCCTGTCGCTGATCTGCTCCGCGCTCGTCGCGCTCGTCGCGAGCATCGTGCGACAGGTCCGCAACGAGTTCGGCGACGCCGAGCGCTACCGCTGGTCGTGGTGGGTCGTCGCGATGGGAACCATCAACGTGGTCCTCGGGTTCGTGGTGCTGTTCGGCTCGGACGATCCGGCGCGCCTCGCTCCCGGGACAGTGCTCATCGGTCTGGGTCTCATCTGCTTCAGCATCCTGTCCAAGGTGCTGCTGCTCGCGCTCGTGTGGCGCCGGGTCTTCGCCCTCGCCAACCGGATTCCGATCATCCCGGTTGGCACGGCGCTCGCATGCCTGTTCTTCGCCGCGTTCCTCTTCGAGGCGACCATGACCGAGTCGGGCTTCTTCGTCGGCGCGCACGTCCTGGTGGGTCTCGGCGCGGTCTGCTTCACGCTGTTCTCGATCGTGTCGATCCTCGAGGCCGGGACGTCGAAGTAGCTCGGACGCCTCAGCGCGGCCCGAGCCCGGCAGAAGGCGCCGGGCCGGTCGGGCCGGCTCCTTGGGCGTTCTCAGAGCGGGCAACGGATGCCGCGGCATCCGTCCCATCGTGCATGCGAGAATGCGTGCGTGGCCGTAGCGTTCGAGTGTCGTACCCGCTTGCCGATCGACGTCGAGACGGCGTTCGACCGGTCGCTCGATGTCGACGCGCACACGGCCTCGATGTCGGCGACACGAGAGCGTGCGGTCGACGGAGTGACCTCGGGCGTGATCGGTCTCGGCGAGGAGGTCACCCTGGCGCGCGTGGCACCTCGGCCTGCCGCTCCGCATGACGAGTCGCATCACGCAGCTCAGCCGGCCGAACTCGTTCGTCGACGAACAAGTGCGGGGGCCGTTCTCGTGGTTCCGGCACGAGCATCGGTTCGAGGCGGCTGAGGGTGGCGGCACGCTCATGATCGATCGAGTGGCCTTCGCCGCGCCGCTCGGCCCGTTCGGACGAATCGCCGAGCTCGTGCTCGGCCCGTACCTTCGTCGTCTCATCGAGCGACGCGGCGCGTTTCTCGCGGCGCCGCCCGGTGAGTGAACTCCGGGTTCGGTCAACTGGTGCCGGTGGTGGGGGTCGAACCCACACGCCCTTTCGGGCAAAGCATTTTGAGTGCTCCGCGTCTGCCATTCCGCCACACCGGCCAAGGGCCTCGCTCAGGATACCGTAGGCTTTCCTGCGTGACAGACACAGAATCAACCCAGCCGGCACCGCGCCGCGTCGTCGTAGCCGAAGATGAGTCGCTCATCCGCCTCGACATCGTCGAGATCCTGCGCGACAACGGCTTCGAGGTCGTCGGAGAGGCCGGAGACGGCGAGACCGCGGTCGCGCTCGCGACCGAGCTTCGGCCCGATCTCGTCATCATGGACGTCAAGATGCCCCAACTCGACGGCATCTCGGCCGCCGAACGACTCTCGAAGGGTCACATCGCGCCGGTCGTGCTTCTCACGGCGTTCAGCCAGAAAGAGCTCGTCGAGCGGGCCAGCGAGGCGGGCGCGCTCGCATACGTCGTGAAGCCGTTCACTCCCAACGACCTGCTGCCCGCGATCGAGATCGCCCTCGCGCGCCACGCGCAGATCATCGCGCTCGAGGCCGAGGTCGGCGACCTCGTCGAGCGTTTCGAGACCCGAAAGCTCGTCGATCGAGCGAAGGGCCTGCTCAACGAGAAGATGGGGCTCACCGAGCCCGAGGCGTTCCGGTGGATCCAGAAGGCATCGATGGACCGCCGTCTCACGATGAAAGACGTCTCGCAGGCGATCATCGAGCAGCTCTCGGCGAAGAAGTAGGCGAAACCGTTCCAGAACAGCGGATGCCGCGGCGACACGTGTCGCCGCGGCATCCGCTGTTCTCGTACCTGCTCAGGTCGCCGGCAGATCTTTGATCAGGTTCGTGATGCGGATCGTCGAGCAGCGTCGGCCCGCGTCGTCGGTGATGGCGATCTCGTGCGTCGTGAGGGTGCGGCCGAGGTGGATCGGCGTACAGACGCCGGTGACCCAGCCGTTCGTCGCGGAACGCGTGTGCGTAGCGTTGATCTCGATGCCGACGGCGAGTCGGCCGGCACCTGCCCAGAGATTCGCGGCCATCGAGCCGAGCGACTCGCCGAGCACGACGTAGGCGCCGCCGTGCAGCAGCATGGCGGGCTGCGTGTTGCCCTCGACCGGCATTCTCGCGACCGAACGATCGACCGAGAACTCGAGGAACTCGATGCCCATCTTCTCGGCCAGGGCGCCGGTTCCGCGCGCCTGCAGGTAGTCGATCGGGTCACTCGTCTGGGTCATGCTCGCCTTCGAGATGGGCCGTCGGGCAGTGTCGTCGGCCGCTTGTAGTCTTGGGGGGTGTCGGACGCAGAAAAGCCTACCCTCCTCGTCGTCGACGGCCATTCGTTGGCCTTCCGGGCCTTCTACGCCCTCCCCGTCGACAGCTTCACCACTCGCGATGGTCAGCACACGAATGCCATCCACGGCTTCCTGTCGATGCTGCTTCTGCTGCTGCAGAACGAGAAGCCGACGCACCTCGCGGTCGCGTTCGACATCTCACGCGCTTCCTTCCGCACGCGCGAGTACCCCGAGTACAAGGGCACGCGCGGTGAGACACCGGTGGAGTTCAAGGGGCAGGTGCCGCTCCTGCAAGATGCGCTGAAGGCGATGGGCATTCGCACCCTCGAGAAAGAGGACTTCGAAGCCGACGACATCCTCGCGACGCTCGCGGCGCGCGGCCGCGCCGAGGGCTACCGGGTGCTGCTGGTCTCCGGCGACCGCGACACCATCCAGCTCGTCAATGACGATGTCACGCTGCTCTACCCGAACACGCAGGGCGTCTCGCAGCTGAAGCGCTACGACACCGATGCGGTGATCGAGCGCTACGGCATCCGCCCCGAGCAGTACCCCGACATCGCGGCACTCGTCGGTGAGACGAGCGACAACCTCATCGGCATCACGAAGGTCGGCGAGAAGACCGCAGTCAAGTGGCTCGGCCTCTACGGCTCCCTCGACGGCATCCTCGAGCACGCCGACGAGATCAAGGGCGTCGTCGGGCAGAACCTCCGCGACGAGAAAGAGAACGCGATCCGCAATCGGCGGCTCAACCGGCTCGTCACCGATGTCGAGCTCGAGGTCGAGCTCGACGAGCTCGAGGCGAAGCCGATCGACATCGAGGCGGTACAGCCGCTGTTCGAGCGGCTGGAGTTCCGCACGCTGTTCGAACGCATGAAGAAGATCGCGGCGGGCAACGGCAATGGCAACGGCGCGGCCGCGACATCCGCTGCGCCTGCGACCCCGGCCGCAGACGCGCCCGCCGCCCCCGTAGCGCCCAACCCGCGCCGCCTCCTCGATGAGGAGCTCGCCGTCTGGATCGAGCGCGCCGTCGCCGCAGAGCCGGCAGGCCTCGGCCTCAGCGTCGAAGTGCTCGACGGCCTCGTGATCGGCGCGGGCATCGCGACCGCCGACGAGACCGTACAGCTGCCGTGGCAGGCGGGGCGATCCGACTACGCGCCGTTCGAGGCATGGCTCGCGAGCGACGCACCGAAGATCATGACCGATGCGAAGCCGCAGTTGAAGGCGCTCATGCGATCGGGGCTCGCATTCGACGGGCTCGTCGTCGATACCCTCGTCGCCGGATGGCTCGTGCGACCGATCCTCGCCGAGAAGACGCTCGCCGACCTCGTCGAGCGCTACCTCGGTGAGACCGTGCCGCAGGCGGATCCCGCTCAGCTCGTGCCCGAAGAAGGCAGCGACGCAGGCGCCCCCGAGTACGCCTGGTATTCGCTCCGGGTCGCCCCCGTCGTGCTCCGAGCCCTCCCCGAGAGCTCGCGGCAGCTGCTCGCCGACATCGAGATGCCGCTGGTGTCGGTGCTTGCGGCGATGGAGGTGCGCGGTGTGACCGTCGACCACGCCGAGCTCGCCGAGCTCTCCACCGAGCTCGGCACTCGCGCAGCGGGCCTTGCCGAGGCGGCGTTCGCGGAGATCGGCCGGGAGGTCAACCTCGGTTCACCGAAGCAACTGCAAGAGGTGCTCTTCGACCAGCTCGGCATGCCGAAGACCCGGGCGACGAAGACGGGTTACACGACCGACGCGAGTGCGCTGGCCGACCTGCAGGAGTCGAACCCGCACCCCTTCCTCGGCTACCTGCTCGAGCACCGTGACGCCACGAAGCTGCGGCAGATCGTCGAGTCCCTCGACAAGTCGATCGCAGATGACGGGCGCATCCACACGAGCTACGGGCAGATCGGCGCGGCGACCGGCCGCATGTCCTCGAACGACCCGAACCTGCAGAACATCCCGATCCGCACCGAAGACGGCCGGCGCATCCGCAAGGCGTTCCGTCACGGCCCCGAATACACCGAGCTCCTCACCGCCGACTACTCGCAGATCGAGATGCGCATCATGGCGCACCTCTCGGGCGACCCCGCCCTGATCGAAGCGTTCAATGCCGGCGAAGACCTCCACCGATTCGTCGGTGCGCGAGTGTTCTCGGTCGATCCTGCCGAGGTCACCCCGGTGATGCGCACGAAGGTGAAGGCGATGTCGTACGGGCTCGCCTACGGGCTGAGCGCATTCGGCCTCTCGAAGCAGCTCCGCATCGATCGTGCCGAGGCCACGCAGCTCATGAAGGAGTACTTCGAGCGGTTCGGCGCCGTACGCGACTACCTGCGCAGCGTCGTCGAGCAGGCGAAGATCGACGGATACACCGAGACGATCTTCGGCCGCCGGCGCCCGTTCCCCGACCTGAACAGCCCCAACCGGGTGCACCGTGAGAACGCGGAGCGCGCTGCGTTGAACTCGCCGATCCAGGGTTCGGCCGCCGACATCATCAAGATCGCGATGTCGAAGGTCGAGGCCGACATCGCCGCACAGGGGCTCGGCAGCCGCATGCTCCTGACTGTGCACGACGAGCTCATCTTCGAGGTCGCCGCGGGGGAGTCCGAGGTGCTCGAGGCCGTCGTCCGCGACCGCATGGCGCACGCCGCCGAGCTGCTCGTGCCGCTCGACGTGCAGATCGGCCGAGGCGCGAACTGGGAGGACGCTGCGCACTGATCGTGGCGCCGCGGTGGTGGGAGCGCCCACGACCGGATACTGCTCGTGCGCAGGGTGAAACTCGCACGCCGGGGAGTTCGCGTGCGAATTCTGCCGGGTCACCGGAAGCGAGCGCGATGTCGGCTCGCTGTCATAGGCTCGCAGCATGGCATCGAGTGAGCGCACCCCGACCGACGTCGATCGCATCGCAGAGGGGTGGGTCGACACACTCGTCGAGCTGGACCCGGGCGTCGGCACCTACATCGGGCGTACGACGCACGACGGCCGACTCGCCGACTTCTCTCCCGAAGGTCACGAGCGCTCGATCGCGGCCACGCGGGAGGCACTCGCCGCGCTCCGTGGGGCGAGCCCGGTCGACGACGTCGACCGGATCACCGTCGCCGATCTCGGCAGCGAACTCGAGCTCGCACTCGAGCGGCACGATGCAGGCCTCCACCTGCGCGACCTCAACGTCATCGCGAGCCCCGCACAAGAGATCCGCGAGGTGTTCGACCTCATGCCCACCGACGCTCCAGAGGACTGGGACCGCATCGCGACCCGCCTCGAAGCGGTTCCGCGTGCGATCGACGGCTACGTCGAAACGTTGCGCGAGGGCATCGCGCGAGGCATCGTGCCCGCGGCTCGTCAGGTGCGAGAGGTCGCCGCGCAGGCGCGTCGTATTGCGCAGCCCGATGGGTTCTTCGGCACTTTCGCCGCATCCGCGAAGGCCGGTGACGCAGAACTGCCGTCGTCGGTGACGAGCCAGCTCGGCAGCGGTGCTGCGGCCGCCACCGCCTCATACGCCCGGCTCGCCGAGTTCCTCGAGAACGAACTGCAGCCGGTCGCCGGCGAGCGCGACGCCGTGGGCCGCGATATCTACGCCCTGCAGTCGCGCCAGTTCCTCGGTGCGGTGATCGACCTCGACGAGACCTACGAATGGGGCATCGAAGAGCTCGCCCGCATGGTCGCCGAGCAGGAGTCGATCGCGAACGAGATCGTGCCCGGGGCATCCGTCGCCGAAGCGATCGCGTTCCTCGACAACGACCCGTCGCGCAAGCTGCACGGTACCGACGCCCTGCAGCGGTGGATGCAGGAGACGAGCGACCGCGCGGTCTCCGAGCTCGCCGGCACCCAATTCGACATTCCCGCCGAGATCCGCACGCTCGAGTGCATGATCGCGCCGACGCAAGAGGGTGGCATCTACTACACCGGGCCGAGCGACGACTTCGCGCGCGCGGGGCGCATGTGGTGGTCGGTACCCGAAGGCGTCACCGAGTTCGACACGTGGCGCGAACTCACGACGGTGTACCACGAGGGCGTACCCGGTCACCACCTGCAGATCGGCCAGGCGGTCGTGAATCGCGGCCAGCTGAACACCTGGCGCCGCCAACTCGCGGGCACGTCGGGCCATGCCGAAGGCTGGGCGCTCTACGCGGAGCGACTCATGCAGAGCCTCGGATACCTCGACGATCCGGCCGACCGTCTCGGCATGCTCGACGGCCAGCGCATGCGCGCGGCGCGCGTGGTGCTCGACATCGGCGTGCACCTCGGCAAGCAGCGCCCCGACGGCAATGGCGTGTGGACCGGCGACTACGCGTTCGAGTTCCTCGGGCAGAACGTCAACATGAACGACAGTTTCGTGCGCTTCGAAGTGAACCGCTACCTCGGCTGGCCGGGGCAGGCGCCGTCGTACAAGGTCGGGCAGCGCATCTGGGAGCAGTTGCGCGACGAGGTGGCGCGTCGAGAGGGTGCGTCGTTCGACATCCGCGAGTTCCACCGCAAGGCGCTCGGCCTGGGTGGTGTCGGCCTCGACACGCTCCGTTCGTCGCTGCTCGCCTGACTCCGCACGCACGTCGAGGAAGACGCATGACGCGCATCGTCATTGCTGGGGCGTCCGGCTTCATCGGCCGGCACCTGGTGTCGCACTTCCGTGCCGAGGGCGCCGAGGTCGCGACGATCGGCCGCGGTGCTGAAGCGGATGCGTCGTGGGGCGACCTTGCTGCGATCCAGCAAGTGGTCGACGGCGCCGACGTGCTCGTGAACCTCGCAGGCAGGAATGTGAATTGTCGGTACACGCCGGCGAACCGCGCCGAGATCTTCCGGTCGAGGCTCGAGACGACCGCGGTGCTGCACGACGCCGTGGCATCCGTTGCCGCGCCCCCTGCCGTGTGGTTCAACTCCTCGACGGCGACGATCTACCGGCATGCGGAAGACCGGCCGATGACCGAGTCGAACGGTGAGCTCGGCGCGGGGTTCTCCGTCGACGTGGCCCGGGCGTGGGAGCACGAGTTCTTCGAGGGCACGCTGCCCGCGACGCGTCGGGTGGCACTCCGCATCGCGATCGTGCTCGGTGACGGCAGCGCCATGCGGCCGCTCACGTGGCTTGCACGGATCGGGCTCGGCGGCGCGCAACTCGACGGCAGATGGCCGTCGACGAAGGCACGCCTGGCCGCGGGCACGCAGCATGTGTTCCGCGTGCGTGGTGGGCGTCAGCGCTTCAGCTGGGTGCACATCGATGACATCGCCGGCGTGATCGACTTTCTGCGTGATCGAGCCGATATCGACGGGATCGTGAACGTGAGTTCGCCGAACCCGAGCGACAATCGCACGCTCATGCGAACGATCCGCCGGATCCTCGGTGTACCGATCGGCGTTCCCGCGTGGCGATGGATGCTCGAGCTCGGATCGGCGGTCATCCGCACCGAGACCGAGCTCGTGCTGAAGAGCAGGTGGGTCGTACCCGAGCGGCTGCTCGATGCCGGGTACGCGTTCGAATATCCAGACCTCGAGCCGGCGTTGCTGAGCATCCTTCGGCCCGCTCCACTCACCGAAGAATCGGGCGAGCGACGTCTCGTGTGACGCCAGAACCCCCTCGTTTGCCCATGGGGGAGTGATTCCGTTAGGATTGAGTGTCACTCGTGTGACATCCCTGTCCGCATGCCCATCGCGGAACCAACATAACGCTCTCCCGCGCGATGGGCTCGATTTTGTCCTTTACGGAGCATTCACTACATGACAACCGCAACGACCAAGGCACCCAAGCAGGTCGCGATCAACGACATCGGATCTGCTGACGATTTCCTCGCCGCGGTCGAGAAGACTTTGAAGTTCTTCAACGACGGCGACCTCATCGAGGGCACCGTCGTGAAGATCGACCGCGACGAGGTACTCCTCGACGTCGGCTACAAGACCGAGGGTGTCATCCCCTCGCGTGAGCTTTCCATCAAGCACGATGTCGACCCCAGCGAGGTCGTCGGCGTCGGCGACACCGTCGAGGCGCTCGTTCTTCAGAAGGAAGACAAAGAAGGCCGCCTCATCCTGTCGAAGAAGCGTGCGCAGTACGAGCGCGCATGGGGCGACGTGGAGAAGATCAAGGAAGCCGATGGCGTCGTGACCGGTTCGGTCATCGAGGTCGTCAAGGGCGGCCTGATCGTCGACATCGGCCTTCGCGGCTTCCTTCCGGCCTCGCTCATCGAACTCCGCCGTGTGCGCGACCTCACGCCGTACCTCGGCCAGGAGATCGAGGCGAAGATCCTCGAGCTCGACAAGAACCGCAACAACGTGGTGCTCTCGCGCCGCGCGCTGCTCGAGCAGACGCAGTCCGAGTCGCGTTCGACGTTCCTCGCGAACCTCCACCCGGGCCAGATCCGCAAGGGTGTCATCTCGTCGATCGTCAACTTCGGTGCGTTCGTCGACCTGGGCGGCGTCGACGGTCTCGTCCACGTCTCCGAGCTCTCGTGGAAGCACATCGAGCACGCCAGCGAGGTCGTCGAGGTCGGCCAGGAGGTCACCGTCGAGGTGCTCTCCGTCGAACTCGACCGTGAGCGCGTCTCGCTGTCGCTCAAGGCGACGCAGGAGGACCCGTGGCAGGTCTTCGCCCGTACCCACGCGATCGGTCAGGTCGCGCCGGGTAAGGTCACGAAGCTCGTTCCGTTCGGTGCGTTCGTTCGCGTCGCCGATGGCATCGAGGGCCTCGTCCACATCTCCGAGCTGTCGGGCAAGCACGTCGAGCTCGCCGAGCAGGTCGTGTCGGTCGGCGAAGAGGTCTTCGTCAAGGTCATCGACATCGACCTCGAGCGTCGCCGCATCTCGCTCTCGCTGAAGCAGGCGAACGAGGGCGTCGACCCCGAGAGCACCGAGTTCGACCCGGCGCTCTACGGTATGCTCACCGAGTACGACGAGGCGGGCAACTACAAGTACCCCGAGGGCTTCGACCCCGAGACCAACGAGTGGCGCGAGGGCTTCGACACCCAGCGCGAGAAGTGGGAGCAGGACTACGCTGCCGCCCAGGCTCGTTGGGAGGCGCACAAGAAGCAGGTCGCGCAGGCGAGCATTGCTGCTGCCGCCGACGACTCGTTCACCTCGAGTGCTCCGTCGTTCACGGGCGACTCCGCCGGCGCGGGTACCCTCGCCGACGATGCGTCGCTCGCGGCGCTGCGCGAGAAGCTCTCGAGCAACAACTAGTCGCTGACCGCGATACGGAAGGCCGGCTCCCTCGGGAGCCGGCCTTCCGGCGTTCATGGCGCGGTCGACGGATGCTGCCTGCGTCGCGCTCGACGCCGGCGCACCACCACGATGACGAGCACGACGATCACCACGATGCCGACCACGACGAGCAGCGGTGCGAGGATCGCGGCGAACGCGAACGCGAGCGCGAACGAGCCGGCATCCTCGGCGGTGCTCGCCACTGGGGCGCCGACGCCCGCCGTCGCGACGTTGACCACAGGGCGAGTCATCGCCTTGGCGAGATGCACGAGTAACGCGAGCACGACGCCCACCGCGATCGGCACCCATTGCTGCGAGGTGAAGAACGCTTCGGGGTCGGTCACTGCTGCGGTCTGGCACTCACGCCGGAGCCGAACGCGAGACCGCCGGCCGTCGGCCGTACCACGGTCTGCACGATGTCGTTCATCGAGTCGAGGCCGGGAATCTTCTCGGTGATGAACTCGACGATGAGCAACACCACGAGGATGAGGAGCACCCATTCATTCGAGAGCCATGACCACTGCGGCGGAAGCTCGATGAGACCGGTGAAACGGTCGAGAGCGCCGATCACCACGAGGGGGATTCAAGCGTTCAATCCGGCAGCGAGGGCGAGCCCGGTTCCCGTCAACAACTCCAGCATGCCCGCCTCCGTGTGCCGTCGCGTCGAGTGTCGCACGGTTAGAGTGGTGGCGTGTATCTGATCGGTCTCACGGGCGGTATCGCCTCAGGAAAGTCCACCGTCGCACGTCGGCTCTACGAGCATGGCGCCGTGCACATCGATGCCGACCAGCTCGCACGGCGAGTGGTGGAGCCCGGAACGCCCGCACTCGAGGCGATCGTCGCCGAGTTCGGCGACGACGTGCTGCGCCGCGACGGGTCTCTCGATCGGTCGAAACTCGGTGAGCGCGTGTTCGGCGACTCGGAGGCGCTCGCGAAGCTCAACGCGATCGTGCATCCCGCCGTACGCGAACTCTCGGCCAGGCTCTTCGCGAAGGCCGAACAGGAGAACCCCGATGCCGTCGTCGTCTACGACGTTCCACTCCTCGTCGAGGCATCCGTCGATCACCCCTTCGATCTCATCGTCGTGACCAACGCGCCGCGGCGCATCCAGGTGGAACGGCTCGTGCAGGATCGCGGGTTCGACCCGATCCAGGCCGAGGCGCGCGTCGACGCCCAGGTCGACAACACCGCGCGCCTCGCAATCGCCGACGTCGTGATCGACACCGATGGGTCGCTCGCGCACACGATGAGCCAGACCGACGCACTCTGGCGGCGCATCGTCGAGGAGCGCGCCTCCAAGGGGTAGCGTGCTGCCAGTCCGAGAACGCTCCCAGGTGCGGTGTCGGCGGGCGATCCTAGACTGGAGAGCATGCAGGCCACACGATCCGTTCGACCATTCGAGGTCATCAGCGAGTATGTTCCGAGCGGCGACCAGCCGGCGGCGATCGCCGAACTCGCAGGCCGCATCAACGCGGGCGAGACCGACGTCGTGCTGCTGGGTGCGACCGGCACGGGCAAGTCGGCGACCACCGCCTGGCTCATCGAACAGGTGCAGCGGCCCACGCTCGTGCTCGCACACAACAAGACGTTGGCCGCGCAACTGGCCAACGAGTTCCGCGAACTCATGCCCAACAACGCGGTCGAGTACTTCGTCTCGTACTACGACTACTACCAGCCCGAGGCGTACGTGCCGCAGACCGACACCTTCATCGAGAAGGACTCGTCGGTCAACGCCGAAGTCGAACGGCTCCGGCACTCCACCACGAACTCACTGCTGAGCCGGCGCGACGTCGTGGTCGTCTCCTCTGTTTCGTGCATCTACGGCCTTGGCACGCCCGAGGAGTACCTCGGTGCCATGATGCCGCTACAGGTCGGCCAGCGGGTCGATCGCGACTGGCTCATCCGCAAGTTCGTCTCGATGCAGTACCAGCGCAACGATGTCGACTTCTCTCGCGGCAACTTCCGAGTGCGGGGCGACACGATCGAGATCATCCCGATCTACGAAGAGCTGGCGATCCGCATCGAGATGTTCGGTGATGAGATCGAGGCGCTGTACAGCCTGCATCCGCTGACCGGGCAGGTGGTTGCCAAACTCGACTCGGTGCCGGTCTTCCCGGGGTCGCACTACGTGGCGAGCACCGAGGTGATGCAGCGGGCGATCGGCACCATCCGCATCGAGCTCGAAGAGCGACTCGCTGAGCTCGAGCGCGAAGGCAAACTGCTCGAGGCGCAGCGGCTGCGCATGCGCACGACGTTCGATCTCGAGATGATGGAGCAGATCGGCTTCTGCTCGGGTATCGAGAACTACTCGAGGCACATCGACGGCCGACAAGCGGGGGAGGCTCCGCATTGCCTCCTCGATTACTTCGCCGACGACTTCCTCGTGGTGATCGACGAGTCGCACGTCACGGTTCCCCAGATCGGTGCGATGTACGAGGGAGACTCCTCCCGCAAGCGCACCCTCGTCGAGCACGGATTCCGCCTGCCGAGCGCGCTCGACAACCGCCCGCTGAAGTGGGATGAGTTCAAGGCGCGGGTTGGCCAGGCCGTGTACCTCTCGGCCACCCCCGGCCGCTACGAGATGGGCATCGCCGACGGCGTGGTGGAGCAGATCATCCGTCCGACAGGACTCGTCGACCCACAGATCATCGTGAAGCCGTCGAAGGGCCAGATCGACGATCTGCTCGACGAGATCCGCACTCGCGCCGAGCGAAACGAACGCGTCCTCGTCACGACCCTCACCAAGAAGATGGCCGAAGAGCTCACCGACTTCCTCTCCGAGGCGGGGGTGCGGGTGCGCTATCTCCACTCAGATGTCGACACGCTGCGCCGCGTCGAGTTGCTGACCGAACTCCGGGCGGGCGTGTACGACGTCCTGGTCGGCATCAACCTCCTCCGTGAAGGGCTCGACCTGCCCGAGGTGTCCCTCGTCGCGATCCTCGACGCTGACAAAGAGGGGTTCCTGCGGTCGTCGACGTCACTCATCCAGACGATCGGTCGCGCCGCACGAAACGTCTCGGGCGAGGTGCACATGTATGCCGATGTGCTCACCGATTCGATGAAGTCGGCGATCGACGAGACGACGAGACGACGAGATCGTCAGCTCGAGTACAACCGCGTCAACGGCATCGACCCGCAACCGCTTCGCAAACGCATCGCCGACATCACCCAAGTGCTCGCGCGCGAAGGGGCCGACACCGCGGCCCTCCTCGCCGGTCGCGATGCGAAGAAGAAGGCGCCGGTGCCGAACCTCCGGCGCGAGGGCATCGCTGCGGCCGGCGCCAACGACCTCGAAGACCTCATCCGCGATCTCAACGAGCAGATGCTCGTCGCGGCCGGCGAGTTGAAATTCGAACTCGCCGCGCGCTTGCGTGACGAGGTCTCCGATCTCAAGCGTGAACTCCGCCAGATGGAGAAGGCCGGCCACCTCGGCTGACGAGACGCTGACATCCGTCCGAATCGCATCGTTCGATCCGGTCGCGGTCAGGCGGAGCGAGCAATGATCTCGGCCCGATTCGAACGTATGTTCGCTCAGAGCGCGTGTGCACGAGGCATCCGTGTCGGTGGTGCTCTCTAAACTCGAAGAGTGCCAGTTTCACGTCTCGATGCCCATTCGCACCTGAGTGTTCGCGGTGCCCGCGTGCACAACCTGCAGAACGTCGACGTCGAGATCCCGCGTGACGCGATGGTGGTGTTCACGGGCCTCTCTGGTTCGGGCAAGTCCTCGCTCGCGTTCGACACGATCTTCGCTGAAGGGCAGCGGCGCTACGTCGAGTCGCTCTCGGCCTACGCTCGTCAATTCCTGGGGCAGGTCGACCGCCCCGATGTCGATTTCATCGAGGGGCTGAGCCCTGCGGTCTCGATCGACCAGAAGTCGACGAACCGGAACCCGCGCTCGACCGTCGGCACGATCACCGAGATCTACGACTACATGCGCCTCCTGTGGGCACGCATCGGTGTGCCGCACTGCCCGGTCTGCGGTGAGCGCATCCAGCGACAGACGGTGCAGCAGATCGCCGACCAGCTCATGGAGCTGGCCGAGGGCACCCGCTACCAGGTCGTGAGTCCGGTCGTGTCGAAGAAGAAGGGCGAGTTCGTCGACCTCTTCCGTGACCTCGCCGCCCAGGGCTACACCCGCGCGGTCGTCGACGGTGACATCATCAGGCTCGATGAACCACCGACGCTGAAGAAGCAGGTCAAGCACGACATCTCCGTGGTGATCGACCGGCTCGTCGCAAGCCCCGACATGCTCGGCCGGCTCACCGACTCCCTCGAGACCGCACTGCGCCTGACCGACGGCCTCGTGCAGATCAACTACATCGATGAGACCGGACCGGCCGCGTGGGCGACGTTCTCCGAGAAGCTCTCCTGCCCGAATCAGCACCCGATCCAGCTGACCGAGATCGAACCGCGTACGTTCTCGTTCAACGCGCCGTTCGGCGCCTGCCCCGAGTGCTCGGGGCTCGGCACGCGCATGTCGGTCGACGATGCACTACTGCTCGGCGATCCGAGCCTCAGCATCGCCGAGGGCGTCATCATTCCGTGGACCTCGCAGGGCAAGAGCCTCTACAACTACTACGAGAAGCTCCTCGGCGGGCTCGCCCGAGATCTCGAGTTCTCGCTCGATACCCCGTGGGAAGAGCTCGACGAGGCGGCTCGCCAGGCAGTGCTCCGTGGTGACAACTTCGAGGTCAAGGTGAAGTGGCGCAACCGCTACGGCCGCGAGATGAGCTACACCTCCGGCTTCGAGGGCGTCGTGCCCTACATCGAGCGCCAGTACCTGCAGGCCGAGACCGATGTGCAGCGTGCGCGCTGGTCGGAATACCTGCGAGAGGTGCCGTGCCCGGTCTGCGGCGGCAAGCGCCTGAAGCCCGAGGTGCTGTCGGTGCTCATCCACGATGCGAGCATCGCCGACGTGGGCCTGCTGAGCCTCACCGATGCCCGTGCATTCATGGATCGCCTCGAGCTCAGTGATCGCGAACAAGCCATCGCCGCGCAGGTGCTGCGCGAGATCAAGCTGCGTCTCGACTTCCTGATCCGTGTCGGGCTCAGCTATCTCGACCTCTCGCGAGCGGCGGCGACCCTCTCCGGTGGAGAAGCGCAGCGCATCCGTCTGGCGACGCAGATCGGTTCGGGTCTCACCGGCGTGCTCTACGTGCTCGACGAGCCGAGCATCGGCCTCCACCAGCGCGACAACCGTCGACTCATCGACACCCTGATCGCGCTTCGCGATCTCGGCAACACCCTCATCGTCGTCGAACACGATGAAGACACGATTCGCACGGCCGACTGGATCGTCGACATCGGACCGGGCGCGGGCGTGAACGGCGGCACCGTCGTGCACTCCGGCAGCTACGCCGATCTCGTGAAGAACACGCGTTCACTCACCGGCGACTACCTGTCGGGTCGCAAGGCGATTCCGATTCCCGAGACGCGCCGCCCCGTCGACCCCGAGCGCACGATCACCGTGCAGGGCGCAGAAGCCAACAACCTGCGCGGCGTCGACGTCGAGTTCCCGCTCGGCATCCTGACCGCCGTGACCGGCGTGAGCGGCTCGGGCAAGTCGTCGCTCGTGAACGACATCCTGTACCGGGTGCTCGCGAACCGTCTCAACGGCGCCCGAAAGGTCGCGGGCAAGCACCGTCGCGTCACCGGGCTCGACCAGCTCGACAAGGTCGTGCACGTCGATCAGGCGCCGATCGGGCGTACTCCTCGCTCGAACCCCGCCACCTACACCGGTGTCTTCGACCGCATCCGCACGCTCTTCTCCGAGACGACCGAGTCGAAGGCCCGTGGCTACCTCCCCGGGCGGTTCAGCTTCAACGTCAAGGGCGGCCGATGCGAGGCATGCTCGGGTGACGGCACGATCAAGATCGAGATGAACTTCCTGCCCGACGTCTACGTCGCGTGCGAGGTGTGCGGTGGCAAGCGGTACAACCGCGAGACTCTTCAAGTGCACTACAAGGGCAAGAACATCGCCGAGGTGCTCGAGATGCCGATCAGTGAGGCGGCCGAGTTCTTCGAGCCCATCTCGGCGATCCACCGCTATCTGAAGACGCTCGTCGATGTCGGCCTCGGTTACGTGCAGCTCGGACAGAGCGCCACGACGCTCTCGGGCGGTGAGGCGCAGCGGGTGAAGCTCGCGACCGAGCTGCAGCGCCGCTCCAACGGCCGCAGCGTGTACGTGCTCGATGAGCCCACCACCGGCCTGCACTTCGAAGACGTGCAGAAGTTGCTCAAGGTGCTCGGCAAGCTCGTCGACAAGGGCAACACGGTGATCGTGATCGAACACAGCCTCGACGTCATCAAGTCGGCCGACTGGATCATCGACCTCGGGCCCGAAGGCGGCTCGGGCGGTGGCCAGATCGTGGCGACCGGCACGCCCGAACAGGTCGCGAACATGTCCGAGAGTCACACCGGTTACTTCCTGCGCGAGATGCTCGACGCGGCGTCGGTGCGAGCCGAAGTTGCCAGCTGAGGCGATGAACACCCCGCTGTCGAGCAACCAGGGCGTTCCGTACCGCCCGAAGACGGGCGAGATTCCGACGACTCCCGGTGTCTACCGATTCCGTGACGCCGATCGGCGTGTGCTGTACGTCGGCAAGGCGAAGAACCTGCGCGCACGTCTGTCGAACTACTTCGCACCCCTTCGCACCCTGCACGAGCGCACCCGCCGGATGGTCACCACCGCGGCCTCGGTGGAGTGGACGGTCGTCGCCAACGAAGTCGAGGCGCTGCAGCTCGAGTTCACGTGGATCAACGAGTTCGACCCGCCGTTCAACGTGCAGTTCAAAGACGACAAGTCCTATCCGTACCTCGCAGTGACGCTCGCCGACGAGGCGCCGCGTGCGCTGGTCACCCGCAACCGCAACATTCGCGGAGCCCGCTATTTCGGCCCGTACCCCAAGGTCTGGGCCGTCAACGAGACACTCGAGATCCTGCTCAAGCTCTTCCCGATCCGCACGTGCAAAGACTCCGACTACCGCCGGGCAATGGCCAGCGGCAAGCCGTGCTTCGCCGGGCAGATCGGACGCTGTTTCGGTCCGTGCTCGGGTCGCGTGGGCATCGAAGAGCATCGTGAGAACGTCGACCGCTTCGTCTCCTTCATGGCGAGCCAAGACCGGCGCATCATCGGCGAGCTCACGCAACGCATGCGTACGGCCGCCGCAGCGCAAGACTACGAATCTGCTGCGCGTCTGCGCGACCGGCTGCAGGCCGCGACGTCGTTCTTCGAGAAGAGTGCGGTGGTGCTCGGCGAGAAGGTCGACATCGACGTGTTCGGAATCGACCACGATGAGCTCGCTGCGGCCGTGCAGCAGTTCATCGTTCGCGGCGGTCGCATTCGCGGTGTCCGTTCGTGGACCGTCGACAAAGAGCTCGATGTGCCGTTCGGCGAACTCGTCGACTCGGTGGTGCAGAACGCCTACGGTGACGGGAGCCGACCACCGGTCGAAGTCGTCGTGCCCGAACTTCCCGACGATGCTCCGGCTCTCGAGACCTGGCTCGGCGACCTCTCCGGGCGAAAGGTGCGACTGCGCGCCGCGCAACGCGGCGACAAGGCGGCTCTGCTCGCGACCGCGACGCAGAACGCCAAGCAGACGCTGATGCTCTACAAGACACGGCGGAGCGCGGACTTCACGACCCGTTCCCGCGCTCTCGAAGACATCCAGGAGGCGCTCGGAATGGCCGACGCCCCGCTGCGCATCGAATGCTACGACGTCAGCCACCTCAGCGGCACCAACATCGTCGCCTCGATGGTCGTCTTCGAAGACGGACTTCCGCGCAAAGACGAATACCGCCGATTCACGATTCCGCACTCCACCGACGACACCGACTCGATCCACCAGGTGCTCACGCGCCGCCTCGCTTACCTGAAGACGCCCGATTCGATCGGTTCGCCGGTCGAGCCGGACTCGGCGGCGACCCCTGATGACGCGGAGGCCCACGGCGAGACGGATGCCGCGGCATCCGAGCGCCGGAAGAGATTCGCCTATCGGCCGAACCTGCTGGTGGTCGACGGCGGGCAACCGCAGGTCGCAGCGGCCGCCCGAGCGCTCGAGGAGTCCGGTGTCGAGGGCATCTACCTCTGCGGAATCGCCAAGCGTCTTGAAGAGATCTGGACGCCTGATGGCGATTTCCCGGTGATCCTGCCGCGAAACAGCGACGCGCTCTTCCTCTTCCAGCGGGTGCGCGATGAGGCCCACCGGTTCGCGATCACTCACCAACGGCAACGCCGCAAGCGCGACATCGGCAGCGTGCTCTCCGAGATTGCCGGGCTCGGGCCGTCGCGCGTGAAGGAGTTGCTGCGACACTTCGGATCGGTCGCGCGGTTGCGCGCGGCATCCGAGCCCGAGATCGCCGAGGTGAAGGGCATCGGGCCGACGCTCGCGGCGACCGTGCACCGAGCCCTGCACGCCGATGGCGCGCCCGCACCCCGATAGGCTGGGGTGTCGACACGCGGAAGGGGGCCTCGACGTGATGACCGCTGATTCCGAGCAACAAGAGATGCTGATCGTGACGGGCATGTCCGGTGCGGGGCGTTCGACCGTCGGCAATGCGCTCGAAGACCTCGGCTGGTATGTGGTCGACAACCTGCCACCGCAGATGCTGCGCCCCCTCGTGGAGCTCGTCGAGCGGGCGGGCACGTCGCTGCCGCGCATCGCCGCGATCGTCGACATCCGTGGCGGGGGCTTCTTCTCCGAGCTGCGTGAGATCATCCAGGCGCTGCGCACGGGCATCAGCGTGCGCGTCGTCTTCCTCGACGCGACCGACGCCGTGCTCGTGCGCCGCTTCGAGTCGGTGCGTCGCCCGCACCCGCTGCAGGGCAATGGCACGCTCCTCGACGGCATCGGCGCGGAGCGCGCGCGGCTGGCCGAGTTGCGCGAAGCGAGCGACATCGTCGTCGACACCTCCGATCTCAACATCCACCAGCTCGCGACCCTCGTCACCGAGACATTCGCCGAAGAAGGTCACGCCGGGCTTCGCATCACCATGCAGAGTTTCGGATTCAAGTACGGGGTGCCTGCCGACGCCGATCTCGTCGCCGATGCGAGGTTCCTTCCCAATCCATTCTGGATCCCCGAGCTTCGCCACCTCACCGGCAACGACGCCGCAGTTTCGGAGTACGTGCTGAGCCAGCCCGGCGCGCGCGAGTTCCTCGACGCGTACGCGAAGGCGCTCGAGCCCGTGCTCGCGGGCTACCAGCGCGAGAACAAACGACATGCCACGATCGCAATCGGATGCACCGGGGGCAAGCACCGCTCGGTCGCCCTGGTGCGCGAACTGAGCTCGCGCATCGCAGCGCTGCCCGGAGTCGTCGTCAGCGTGAAAGACCGGGATCTCGGCCGCGAGTGATCGACGGCCAGGCGACATGATGAGAGATGGGACTTGAGGTGGCACTGACCGCTGACGTGAAAGAAGAATTGGCGCGTGTCGAGGTGTCGAAAACGGGCGTCAGAGTCGCAGAACTGGCGTCCATCCTGCGGTTCGCGGGCGGGCTCCACATCATCTCGAACCGCATCGCGATCGAGGCCGAGCTCGACTCGCCGACGCTCGTGCGACGTGTGACTCGGGATCTCGCTGAGATCTACGGTGTTCGGCCCGACGTCTCGGTGATCTCGCCGACGGGCGTGCGACGCTCCAACCAGTACCTCGTGCGCGTGCTCGACGGCGGAGAGACCCTCGCGCGCCAGACCGGCCTGCTCGATGCTCGGCGGCGCCCTGTTCGAGGGTTGCCGAACAAACTGACGACCGGTTCCCGTGACGAGGTGGCGGCGATCTGGCGCGGCGCGTTCCTCGCCAAGGGGAGCCTGACCGATCCGGGCCGCTCGGCCGCGCTCGAGGTCATCTGCCCCGGAAACGAGGCCGCGATGGCCCTCGTGGGCGCCGCTGGTCGGCTCGGGATCTCGGCGAAGGCGCGGGAGGTGCGCGGTGTGCATCGTGTCGTGATTCGCGATGGCGAGGCGATCAGCGCGATGCTCGCCGTGATGGGCGCCACCGACACGGTGCGCAACTGGGAGGAGTTGCGCCAGCGGCGAGAGGTGCGGGCGACGGCGAATCGCCTCGTGAACTTCGACGACGCCAATCTGCGCCGTTCGGCACAGGCTGCCGTTGCGGCGTGTGCTCGTGTCGATCGGGCGATGGAACTGCTGGGCGACGGCATCCCCGAACATCTGAAGTACGCGGGTGAGTTGCGCCTGTCCCACCGTGAGGCGAGCCTCGACGAGCTCGGCCACTACGCCGACCCGCCGATGACCAAAGACGCCGTCGCGGGTCGCATCCGCCGCCTCCTCGCGATGGCCGACAAGCGGGCCGCCGATCTCGGCGTGCCCGGTACCGAAGCGAGCCTGCCTGCAGATCTCGACGAGGTGTGACGGATGCCCCGGCAGCGAGCCTCGCGACGGGCATAGACTCGAAAGGGAGCCGCGGAACCTCGGGGGTCGCCCGGAGGCCCGGCGCATCTGACAAGGAGAAGCAATGGCCGACTACACCCTGCCCGATCTGCCTTACGACTACTCGGCGCTCGAGCCGTCGATCAGCGCCACGATCATGGAGCTGCACCACTCGAAGCACCACCAGGCGTATGTGACGGGCGCCAACACTGCGCTCGCCCAGCTCGCAGAGGCCCGCGACTCGGGCAATCTCGCGAACGTCAACAAGCTCGAGAAAGACCTGGCGTTCAATCTCGGCGGCCACGTCAACCACTCGATCTTCTGGACCAACCTCTCACCCGACGGCGGCGACAAGCCCACGGGCGAGCTCGCCTCGGCGATCGACGATCACTTCGGATCGTTCGATAAGTTCCAGGCGCACTTCACCGCGACGGCGCTTGGCGTTCAAGGCTCCGGCTGGGCCGTGCTCGCGTGGGATTCGATCGGAGAACGCCTGATCATCGCGCAGTTCTTCGACCAGCAGGGCAATCTGCCTGCCGGCATCGTGCCGCTGCTCATGCTCGATGTCTGGGAGCACGCCTACTACCTCGACTACAAGAACGTGCGTGCCGACTATGTGAAGGCGTTCTGGGCCATCACGAACTGGGAGAACGTCCAGAAGCGGTTCCAGACCGCCGGTGAGAAGACCTCAGGGCTGCTGCTACTGTCGTAAACGGATGGTGTCCTCGGGCATGTCCGAGGACACCGCCGTCCGACCAGTTCACCAGTGAAAGAGCGCGTTCGCGCCATCGTCAATCAGGAGACATCTGTGTCTGTAAAGATCGGCATCAACGGCTTCGGCCGCATCGGCCGCAACTACTTCCGTGCCGCCCTCGCCCAGGGCGCCGACCTCGAGATCGTCGCCGTGAACGACCTCACCGACAACAAGACGCTCGCTCACCTTCTGAAGTACGACTCCATCGCGGGTCGACTGGACGCGACGGTCGACTACGACGACGACCACATCATCGTCGACGGCAAGGCGATCAAGGCGTTCGCCGAGCGCGACCCCGCCAACTTGCCGTGGGGCGAGTTGGGTGTCGACATCGTCATCGAGTCGACCGGTTTCTTCACGAAAGCCACCGACGCGCGCAAGCACATCGAGGCCGGCGCGAAGAAGGTGCTCATCTCGGCGCCCGCGACCGATGAAGACGCGACGTTCGTCATCGGCGTGAACGAGCACGACTACGACCCCGAGAAGCACCACATCATCTCGAACGCCTCCTGCACCACGAACTGCCTCGCACCGCTCGCCAAGGTCTTCAACGACGCATTCGGCATCGAGCGCGGTCTCATGACGACAGTCCACGCGTACACCGCCGACCAGAACCTGCAAGACGGCCCGCACAAAGACCTGCGCCGCGCCCGCGCCGCCGCGATCAACATCGTGCCGACCTCGACCGGTGCAGCGAAGGCCCTCGGCCTCGTGCTGCCCGAGCTCGTCGGCAAGCTCGACGGTTTCGCACTGCGCGTGCCCGTTCCCACCGGCTCGATCACCGACCTCACGGTCACCTCCTCGCGCCCGGTGACCGTCGACGAGGTCAAGGCCGCGTACAAGGCGGCCGCCGAGGGGCCGATGAAGGGCATTCTCAAGTACACCGAAGACGAGATCGTCTCGAGCGACATCGTCGGCGACCCGCACTCGTCGATCTTCGACGCCGGTCTCCTTCGCGTGCTGGGCGATCAGGTGAAGCTCTCGAGCTGGTACGACAACGAGTGGGGCTACTCCAACCGTCTCGTCGACCTCACCGAGTACGTCGCCGAACGTCTCTGAATCGAGCCCCAGTGACCCTGCGAACGATCGATTCCCTCGGTCCGCTCGCCGGCAAGCGCGTCGTCGTCCGTTGTGACCTGAACGTCCCCCTGCGGGACGGGGCCATCACGGACGACGGCCGTGTGCGGGCATCGGTCCCCACCCTGACGGCGCTCGTCGCTCAGGGAGCCCGCGTCATCGTGGTGTCCCACTTGGGGCGCCCAGAGGGCGCACCCGACCCGAAGTACAGCCTGGCGCCGGTGGCGACCCGTCTCGGCGAGCTGATCGAAGCGCCGGTGGCCTTCGCGAACGACACGGTCGGTTCGGATGCCGCGGCGAAGGTCGATGCCCTCGGCGACGGCGAGGTGCTCGTACTCGAGAACCTGCGGTTCAACCCCGGGGAGACCTCGAAGAACGAGGGGGAGCGCACGGCGTTCGCCGGGAAACTCGCGGAGTTCGCCGACGCCGTCGTCTCCGACGGATTCGGCGTGGTGCACCGAAAGCAGGCGAGCGTTTACGAGCTCGAGCAGTTGCGCCCGAGCGCGGCCGGTCTCCTGATCGCCGCCGAGCTCGACGTGCTCGACCGTCTCACCGAGACACCGGAACGTCCGTACACGGTTGTGCTCGGCGGTTCCAAAGTCTCCGACAAGCTCGGCGTCATCGCCCACCTGCTTCCGCGGGTCGATGCGCTGCTGATCGGCGGCGGCATGCTCTTCACCTTCCTCGCCGCCCAAGGGCACAAGGTCGGTTCGAGCCTGCTCGAAGCCGACCAGATCGACACGGTCAAGGGCTACCTCGCCGAGGCGGCCGAGCGCGGCGTCGACATCGTGCTGCCGACCGACGTCGTGGTGTCCGCATCGTTCTCGGCGGAAGCCGACCATGTCATTGCACCCGCCGATGCGATCGAACAGACGCCGTTCGGGGCATCCGGACTCGGTCTCGACATCGGGCCTGAGACCGCCGCCGCGTTCGCCGAACACATTCGCGCATCGAAGACGGTGTTCTGGAACGGCCCCATGGGCGTGTTCGAACTCGAACCGTTCGCTGCGGGCACCCGTGTGGTCGCCGAGGCGCTCACCCAGGTCGACGGACTCAGTGTCGTCGGCGGTGGTGATTCGGCAGCCGCCGTTCGCCAACTCGGCTTCGCCGATGACCAGTTCGGTCACATTTCAACTGGCGGGGGCGCGAGTCTCGAGTTCCTCGAGGGCAAGAAGCTCCCCGGACTGGAGGTCCTCGGATGGCAGTGAAGCGCACCCCGTTCATCGCAGGCAACTGGAAGATGAACCTCGACCACCTGCAGGCGATCGCATTCGTGCAGAAGCTGGCGTGGGCCCTCGCCGACGCGAAGCACGACTTCGCCGATGCCGAGGTCGCCGTGTTCCCGCCGTTCACCGATCTGCGTTCGGTGCAGACGCTCGTCGCGGCGGACTCGCTGCCCATCGGATACGGGGCGCAGGATCTCTCTGCGCATGACTCCGGCGCGTACACCGGCGAGATCTCGGGCGCGTTCCTCGCGCAGCTCGACTGCCGCTATGTGATCATCGGGCATTCGGAGCGACGTCAGTTGCACGCTGAGTCCGATGCCGAGGTCAACGCGAAGGTGAAGGCCGCGCACCGCCACGGCCTCGTGCCGGTGGTCTGCATCGGCGAGACCGCCGAAGACCTTGAGACGCACGGTCCGAGTGCAGTCCCGGTCGCGCAGTTGCGCGCAGCTCTCGAGGGCGTCGACGGAGCGAAAGGCCTCGTCGTCGCGTACGAGCCGGTCTGGGCGATCGGTTCAGGCCAGGCCGCCACTCCGGCACAGGCCGAGCAGGTGGCTGCCGCACTCCGTGCACTCCTCGTCGAGCTCGTCGGTGAAGACGTCGCGCAATCGACGAGGGTGCTCTACGGCGGCTCCGTGAAGGCCTCGAACATCGCGTCCTTCCTGCGCGAGCCGAATGTCGACGGCGCGCTCGTCGGCGGTGCGAGCCTCGACATCGACGAGTTCTCGAGCATCGTGCGGTTCAAGAAGCACGTCGGCGCCTGAACTCTCCGTGCCCGGGGTCGCTCGCGATCCCGGGCACACTGGCGCTTCCAGCTATACTCGATTGTCGGCCCGACTCATCTGTCGTGCCCGGAAAGGTTCACCAGTGGAGATTCTCCAGGTCGTCCTGCAGGTGCTGCTCGGTCTCACGAGCCTCCTGCTGACACTGCTCATCCTGCTGCACAAGGGTCGTGGCGGCGGTCTGTCCGACATGTTCGGTGGCGGCGTCACGTCGAGCCTCGGCGCATCCGGGGTTGCCGAGCGCAACCTGAACCGCATCACGGTCATCCTCGGGCTCGTATGGGTCACCTGCATCGTCGTGCTGGGCCTCATCACCAAGTTCGACGCCGGAATCTGACGGGAGCACGATCATGGCATCAGGAAACAGCGCCATCCGCGGTTCACGCGTCGGAGCGGGACCAATGGGCGAACAAGACCGCGGGTTCCACGCCGATCGCGTCGCGATCAGCTACTGGGATGCGCACGGCAACGAGACCGTGCGGCACTTCGCGGCAAGCCTGCCCGAAGAGGAGATCCCCGAGACCATCGACAGCCCGTCGACCGGTCTGCCGGCGGGGCGTGACCGAGAGAACCCGCCGTCGGTCTCGAAGCTCGAGCCGTACAAGACCCACCTCGCCTATGTGAAAGAGCGTCGCACCGACGAAGAGGCGGCCGCGCTCCTCGACGACGCACTCACCCAGCTTCGCACGCGTCGCGGTCAGGCTCCGAAAGACTGACGCGACAGGCAGCATGAAGAAGGGGTCGGCCTCAGGGCCGGACCTTTCTTTATGGCTGGAGTTCAGTAGTCGCGGGCGATGAGCGACTCGGGAACCTCGGATGCTGCGTCGGCGTCGACGAAGAAGACGGTACGGCGCCGGCCCTTGATGCCCGCCACGGGAACCTCATCACGACTCGCGCCGGCCAGAGCGAGCCCCAGGGCCGATGCCTTGTCGGCGCCCGCGAGCACGAGCCAGACGCGCTGCGAGGCGTTGATGACCGGGCGCGTCAGGCTCAGCCGCTCGGGCGGCGGCTTGGGCGAGTTGCGAACGGCGATCACGGTGCGATCGGTCACCTGGATGCCGGAGCGGTGGGGAAAGAGCGACGCGATGTGGCCGTCGGGACCGACCCCGAGGAAGGTGATGTCGAAGATCGGATGCAGCAGCCCGTCGACACCGTGCGACGAGAGCTCCGCGGCATACACGTCTGCTGCGACGTCGAGCTCGAGCCCGGAGTCGGCGGCGGGGAACGGGTGCAGGTTCTCGGCGGGCAGGTCGAGTTGGCCGAGGAGCGCGACGCGGGCCTGTTCATCGTTGCGTTCGGTGTCGCCCGCCGGAACCCATCGCTCGTCGCCCCACCAGAAGTGCACCCGGGACCAGTCGATGGAAGTGTGTGCAGGCGACGCGCCGACCGCCTCGAGCACCGCCGCGCCCATCGATCCTCCGGTGAGGACGATGTGGGCGACCGCTTGCGTGTCGAGGATGTCGAGGAGCTTCGTGATGAACCGGGCAGCGACCGAGCCCGATAGCGAGGCCTTGTCGGGGTGCACGAGCACGCGTCGTTCGTTGGTCATGCCACGTCTCCCTTGTCGCCGGCGCCGAGGAGCTCGAGCCCGCTCGTGATCACTTCACCGTACAACTCATCGGGGTCGAGCCGGCGAAGCTCGTCGGCGAGACAGTCGCGGAGGCTGCGGCGAGGCAGTGCCAGGTCGTGCACCGGTTGACCCGGCTGACGGAGCGTCGCGATGCCGGGAATGTCGCGGATCAGTTCGATGGCACCGCCGTCGCGCACCAGCCGTACGCCGTGGATGCCATGGGATCCTGCTTCGACGCCCGTGAGGTCGTACTCGGTCGGGGCGTTGAGCTCCAGCCGAAGCCATGCGGCGAGCAGCGTGGTCGACGGCGAGTCGATCGCCCCGGAGACCTCTACGGCCGTGACGGGCTCGTACGGCGGTTGGTCGAGCACTGCGGCGAGTTGAGCCCGCCACAGGGTCAGTCGCGTCCAGGCGAAGTCGGCGTCACCCGGGGTGTAGCTCGAAGCCAACGCACGCAGCGCCGCCTGCGGGTCGGGCTGCGCCGAAGCATCCGTGATTCTTCGGTGTGCGATGCGACCGAGCGCTGAACGCCCGGGAACTTCGGGTGCAGCACCCGGCCACCAGGTGACGACGGGCGCGTCGGGCAGCAGGAGCGCCATCACGAGGCTCTCTTCGTCGAGCGCCGCATCGCCGCAGGCGCGCAACACGATCACCTCGCTCGCGCCGGCGTCACCGCCGACACGGATCTCTGCGTCGAGCCGCGGTGCGACCGACGAATTCTCGGTGCCGGGCTCGGTCGAGACGACGATGACGCGCATCGGATGCTCGCGTGAGGCGTCGTTCGCCGCCTCGATCGCCTCTTCTTCGGCGCCGGGAGTCGTCGCGATGACGAGGGTGAGCACGCGGCCGAGGGCGACGACGCCTCCCTCTTCACGAATCTTCACGAGGGTCTTCGAGACTTTGCTCGTCGTCGTGTCGGGCAGATCGACGATCATGGGCGTCTCCAGCTTCTTCCGTCGCGTTCGAGCAGTTCGTCGGCGGAGGCAGGCCCCCACGTGCCGGGCCGATACTGCTCGGGTTGACCCTGTGTTGCCCAGAACTCCTCGATCGGATCGAGGATCTTCCACGACAGCTCGACCTCCTCTTGGCGCGGGAAGAGCGGCGGATCGCCGAGCAGCACGTCGAGGATCAGACGCTCGTAGGCTTCGGGGCTCGCCTCGGTGAAGGCGTGGCCGTAGCCGAAGTCCATCGTGACATCGCGCACCTGCATGCCCGCTCCCGGCACTTTCGAGCCGAAGCGGATCGTGACACCTTCATCGGGCTGCACTCGGATCACGAGCGCATTCTGGCCGAGTTGCGAAGTCTGGCTGTCGGCGAACACCTGCTGCGGTGCGCGCTTGAACACGACGGCGATCTCGGTGACGCGTCGACCGAGCCGCTTTCCGGCACGAAGGTAGAACGGAACACCGGCCCAACGGCGGGTGCCGATCGTGAGCTTCATCGCCGCATAGGTCTCGGTGGTCGACTCGGGGTTCATCCCGTCTTCGTCGAGGAATCCGATGACCTTCTCACCGCCCTGCCAGCCACCCGAATACTGGCCGCGGGCGGTACCCGATGCGAGGTCGTCGGGCAGGCGCACGGCGGCGAGGATCTTCTCCTTCTCGGCGCGCAGGTCGCCGGCCTCGAAGGAGATCGGCTCCTCCATCGCCGTGAGGGCGAGGAGCTGCAGCAGGTGGTTCTGGATGACGTCGCGCGCCGCGCCGATGCCGTCGTAGTACCCGGCTCGGCCCCCGACGCCGATGTCTTCGGCCATCGTGATCTGCACGTGGTCGACGTAATTGGCATTCCAGATGGGCTCGTAGAGCTGGTTCGCGAAGCGGAGCGCCAGGATGTTCTGGACGGTCTCCTTGCCGAGGTAGTGATCGATGCGGAACACCGAGTCGGGCGGGAACACCGACGCCACGACGTCGTTCAGCTCGCGCGCGGTCTTCAGGTCGCTGCCGAAGGGCTTCTCGATGACGACGCGGCGCCACTGGTTGTCGTGCTGCTCCGTGAGACCCGATCGCTTCAACTGCTCGGTGACCACCGGAAACGACTTCGGCGGAATCGACAGGTAGAACGCATGATTGCCCATCGTGCCGCGTTCGCGGTCGAGCCCTTCGACGACCGTGCGGAGGCGGTCGAATGCGGCGTCGTCGTCGAAGTCGCCCTGGACGAAGCGGATGCCACGGGCCAGCTGCTTCCAGACGTCTTCGCGGAACTCGGTGCGAGCGTACTGCTTCACCGAGTCGTGCACGACGGCTTCGAAGTCCTGGTCGTCCCAATCGCGTCGGGCGAACCCGACGAGGGCGAAGCCCGGCGGCAGTAGACCGCGGTTCGCGAGGTCGTAGACCGCCGGCATCAACTTCTTGCGCGACAGGTCGCCGGTGACACCGAAGATGATCAGGCTCGACGGACCCGCGATGCGGTTCAGTCGATAATCTTTGGGGGAGCGGAGCGGGTTGTGCTGCGCGGTGATCGCGGCCGGTTGCATCGTTCCTCCGGAAGGTCAGTCGACGACGTCGAACAGGGTCGCCGTGTCAGCCGACGGGTTGGTGAGGGTCAAGGTGAGCACCGGGCGACCGTGCTCGGCGAGCACACTCGCGTCGCCCGAAGCCTGCGCGGCGATCAGCTGACCGAACGTGAACGGCCGATCGGGGATCGCGAGATCTTCGGCCGGCGTCTGCGTGATCTGCAGGAATGCGCCGACCGCGGGACCGCCCTTGTGGAACTGCCCGGTCGAGTGCAGGAACCGGGGACCCCAGCCGAACGTGACCGGGCGACCCGCGCGTGCGGCCAGGAGGTCGCGGAGTCGCTCGAGCTCGGGGTGCGCGACGCGATCGACATACGCCTGGATCGAGAGGTATCCGTTCGCAGGGAGCTCTTCGAGCAGTACGTCGATCGCCGAGGCGAGATCGCTGGAGGCGCCGATGACCTCTGGCGTGCCGCGCACCTCGATGCCCTGTTCCACGAATGCCGCGGGCGCGGGTTCGGGGCGGGCGTCGAGGAGTCCACGTGATGCGATCTTCGCCGATTCGACGTCGGGCTGGTCGAAGGGGTTGATGCCGAGGATTCGCCCGGCGACCGCCGTCGCGTACTCCCAGACGAGCAGTTGCGCGCCGAGGGTGCCCGAGACCCGGATCTCGCCCGAGCCGTCGTCGCCGAAGATCTCGTCGCCCGCGTCGTCGACGAGGCGCACGATCTGAAGGTCGGAGAGGTCTTCGCCGAGTTCGGGGGCGTCAACGCCGAGGACGACGGGAAGCAGCCCTGTGCCCTCTTTGCCGGTGGATTCGGCGATGAGCTGTTCAGCCCAGTCGGCGAAGCCGACGATGTGGGTGCCGTCGGCGATGATGCCGAGCTTGTCGCGCAGTGGCTGAGTGGCCGCGATCGCGGCGCCCAGCACGAGTCCGGGGTTCTCGGGGCTGTCGATCGCGAGCGAGAGCTCGATCGTCTCGGCCTCGTCGAGGACCTCGGCGATGTCGACGCCCGCGAGGCCCGAGGGCACGAGCCCGAACGCCGTGAGCGCCGAGTAGCGTCCACCGACGTTGGGATCAGCGTTGAAGACCCGGTACCCGGCGGCGCGTGCCGACTCGTCGAGGGGCGAGCCCGGGTCGGTCACGACGATGATGCGCGAGGCGGGGTCGATGCCCGCATCGCGGAACGCCTGCTCGTAGATGCGGCGCTGGCTGTCGGTCTCGACGGTCGACCCCGACTTCGATGAAACGACGAGGGCGGATGTAGCGAGCCGATCGGCGAGGGCGGCGCGAACCTGTCCGGGTTCGGTCGAGTCGAGCACCGTGAGGTCGGCGTTCGTCGTTCGCGTGATGACCTCGGGGGCGAGCGATGAACCGCCCATGCCCGCGAGCACGATGTGGTCGACGCCTGCCGCCTCGAGCTCCTCGCGGAGGGCTTCGATCTCGGGAACGAGAGGACGGGAGACCGCGACGGCCTCGGTCCAACCGAGTCGTTTCGCCGACTCCTCTTCAGCGGCCGCACCCCAGAGCGCGGCATCCTGACCGGTGATGCCGCTCGCCACGAAGTCGGCGACGAGCCCGGGAACGGTGCGGCGCACTGCGTCGGCAGCGGCGCCGCTGACGGAGATGCGGAAGCTCATCGTGCTGCCTCCAGCGCTGCGCGGACGGTGTCGAGGAGTTCGTTCCACGAGACGATGAACTTGTCGACGCCCTCGTTCTCGAGCACGAGCGTCACGTCGTCGTAGTCGACGCCCACGCCCGCGAGCGCGTCGAGCACAGCGCCGGCCTCGGCGTACGCACCGGTGACGGTGTCGCCGGCGATGACCCCGTGGTCGAAGGTCGCCTCGAGGGTCTTCTCGGGCATCGTGTTCACGACACCCGGCGCGACGAGCTCGGTCACGTAGAGGGTGTCGGGAAGCGCTGGGTCCTTCACGCCGGTCGACGCCCAGAGCGGACGCTGGCGGTTGGCGCCGGCAGCGAGGAGCGCGGCGGCACGCTCGGTCGCGAACAGCTGCTCGAAGAGCTCGTAGGCGAGGCGGGCATTTGCGATGCCGGCCTTGCCTTTCAACGCGAGCGCCTCGTCGGTGCCGATGCCCACGAGTCGCTTGTCGATCTCGGTGTCGACCCGCGACACGAAGAACGAGGCGACCGAGTGGATGGTCGAGAGGTCGATGCCCGCTGCCTTGGCCTGCTCGAGGCCGGCGAGGTATGCCTCGATGACCTCGCGGTACCTGTCGAGGCTGAAGATCAGCGTGACGTTGACGCTGATACCGGAGCCGATGGCTTCGGTGATGGCGTCGAGGCCCTCAACCGTCGCCGGGATCTTGATCATGACGTTGGGGCGGTCGACCTTCGCCCAGAGGGTTTTGGCTTCGGTGATCGTGCCGGCGGTGTCACGTGCGAGTCCAGGCGCGACCTCGATGGAAACGCGGCCGTCGAAGCCCTTGGAGCGGTCGTACACCGGACGGAAGACGTCGGCGGCGTCGCGCACGTCGTCGGTCGTGATCTCGAAGACTGCGGTGTCGACGTCGGCGCCGGCTGCAGCGAGGGCGTGCACCTGTTCGGCGTAGCGCTCGCCCTTGGCGAGGGCGCCGGCGAAGATCGTCGGGTTGGTGGTCACGCCGACGACGTCGCGTTCGGCGATGAGCCGTGCGAGGTCGCCCGAGGCGATGCGTTCACGCGAGAGGTCGTCGAGCCAGATGCTGACGCCCGCCTCTGAGAGTGCTGCGGTGGGGGAGCTGGTCATGGGAGTGTCTCCTCTTCTGGCGCGCGTCAGGCCGACGCGAGCGATTCCTTCGCGGCGGCGACGACGGCCTCGGCCGTGATGCCGAACTCGCGGAACAGGGTCTTGTAGTCGGCGGAGGCGCCGAAGTGCTCGATCGATACTGCGCGGCCCTGGTTGCCGAGGTAGCGCTGCCATGAGAGGGCGAGGCCGGCCTCGACCGACACGCGAGCGGTCACGCTCGCGGGCAGCACCTGTTCGCGGTACTCGGCCGACTGCTCCTCGAACCACTCGAGCGATGGCGCCGAGACGACGCGAGCGCCGATGCCCTCTGCCGCGAGCGTGGCGCGTGCGGCCACGGCGAGCTGCACCTCGGAGCCGGTTGCGATGATGATCACGTCGGGTGTGCCCGAGGCCGCCTCTGCGAGCACGTATGCGCCCTTCGAGACGTTCGACGCAGCGGCGAGGGTGTCACCGGAGGCCTCGCCGTCGCCGCGCTCGAACACCGGGATGTTCTGACGGGTGAGAGCGATGCCGGCCGGAGCGTCACTGCGCTTCAGGAGCTCGAGCCAGGCGTGCGCGACCTCATTCGCGTCGGCGGGCCGCACGACCGTGAGGCCCGGGATCGCCCGCAGGGTTGCGAGTTGCTCGACCGGCTGGTGCGTCGGGCCGTCTTCGCCGAGGGCGACCGAGTCGTGCGTCCAGACGAAGATCGAGGGCGCCTTCATGAGTGCGGCGAGACGCACTGCAGGTCGCATGTAGTCGCTGAAGATCAGGAAGGTGCCGCCGAAGGCGCGCGTCTTGCCGTGCAGCACGATGCCGTTGACGATGGCGCCCATCGCGTGCTCGCGGATGCCGAAGTGCAGCACGCGACCGTGGGGGTCGCCCGCGAACTCGTGCGTCGACCACTCGGTCGGGATGAATGAGGCCGCGCCATTGATCGTGGTCAGGTTCGACTCGGCGAGGTCGGCCGAACCGCCCCAGAGCTCGGGCAACACGCCGGCGAGGGCGTTGATGACCTTGCCGGACGCTGCACGGGTGGACACCTCGGTGCCACCGTCGAAGACGGGAAGCATCGATTCGATGTCGTCGGGGAGCTCGCCGGCCTCGAGCCGGTCGAGCAGTGCCTTACGGTCGGGGTTCGCCGCTGCCCAGGCGTCGAAGGCGAGCTGCCATTCGGCGTGCTCGGCTGCGCCGCGCTCGATGGCGAGTCGCGTGTGGTCGATGACCTCGGCGGCGACGACGAAGCTCTGCTCGGGGTCGAAGCCGAGTACCTCTTTCGTCGCGGCGAGCTCGGCGGCGCCGAGCGCCGAGCCGTGGATCTTGCCGGAGTTCTGCTTGCCCGGGGAGGGCCAGCCGATGATCGTCTTCAGGATGATGATCGACGGCTTCGAGGACTCGCCCTTCGCAGCCTGGATGGCCGCGTTCAGCTCGGCGACGTCTTCGACGTACTGGCCGGTCTTCTTCCAGTCGACCGTCTGCACGTGCCAGCCGTAGGCCTCGTAACGCTCGGCCACGTTCTCGGTGAAGGCGATGTTGGTGTCGTCTTCGATGGAGATCTGGTTGGAGTCGTAGATCACGACGAGGTTGCCGAGCTGCTGGTGGCCGGCGAGTGAGGATGCCTCGCTCGTGATGCCCTCCTGCAGGTCGCCGTCACCCGCGACGACGTACACGAAGTGGTCGAACGGGCTCGTGCCCGCCGCGGCCTCGGGGTCGAAGAGGCCGCGCTCGAAGCGCGCCGCGTAGGCGAAGCCGACGGCGGATGCGAGACCCTGGCCGAGCGGTCCGGTGGTGATCTCGACGCCGGCGGTGTGGCCGTACTCGGGGTGGCCGGGTGTCTTCGAGCCCCAGGTGCGCAGTGCCTCGAGGTCGGAGAGCTCGAGGCCGTCACCGGCGAAATAGAGCTGCACGTATTGGGTGAGGGAGGAGTGACCTGCGGAGAGGATGAAGCGGTCTCGGCCGAGCCAGGCGTGGTCGGACGGGTCGCGTCGCATGATCTTCTGGAAGAGGAGGTAGGCGGCGGGCGCGAGGCTCATCGCGGTGCCGGGATGCCCGTTGCCGACCTTCTCGACGGCGTCGGCCGCGAGTACGCGGGCGGTGTCGACCGCCTGGTCGTCGATGGGTTCCCACTGCAGAGTTGCCACGAGGTGTACGTTCCTTCCGGTCATTGGACGGCGCCGGGAACCGTTGTCCCGTCACCGCGGAATTCGCTACGGCGCGAGTTGTCCGGCGGATGACCCGTTGGTCGTCGCACCGGACGGCAATTCGAATCCGCGCCGTCGGGCGCGCATTGCCAGTATATGGACTCCTCGCGTTTCGTGAACGTGTCGGGAGGATCACCGGCCTCGGAGGATGGAGTGAGGCCGCATGGCGCAGGAAAGCGCTTACCCAACCCTGCGACACATGTTGTCATAGAATCGGACTCGGGCGTGGCGGCAGATGCGCGCCCGCGCGCCGGAAGAGGAACGATGCAGGCAGCCGTACAGACCCGAGACACCCGACCGGCGATGACCGTACGACGCAAGCTCGCCGCGTACGTTGCGCTGACGAAGCCGCGGGTCATCGAGTTGCTGCTCGTCGTGACGGCACCGACCATGATCCTTGCAGAGCAGGGGTTGCCGGGCCTCTGGCTGCTGATCGCCACGCTCATCGGCGGCGCCATGAGCGCCGGATCCGCCGGGGCGTTCAACTGTTACATCGACCGCGACATCGATCGCGTCATGAAGCGCACCCAGGGGCGTCCGCTCGTCACAGGCGAACTGACCGACCGTGAAGCGCTCGTCTTCGCCTACGGTCTCGGACTCGCGTCGATCGTCTGGCTCTGGGTCTTCACCAACTGGCTGGCGGCTGCGCTCTCGCTCGGCGCCATCCTGCTCTACGTCGTGTTCTACAGCCTCATCCTGAAGCGCCGCACCTCGCAGAACATCGTGTGGGGCGGCGTGGCCGGCTGCATGCCGGTGCTCATCGGATGGGCAGCGGTGACCGGCGATCTCAGCTGGCCGCCGTTCATCCTCTTCCTCATCATCTTCCTCTGGACGCCGCCGCACTACTGGCCCCTCTCGATGAAGTACAGAGACGACTACGCCGCCGCCGGCGTGCCGATGCTCGCCGTCGTGCGCGGCCGAGCGCAGGTGGGTCTCCAGGTCATCCTCTACGCGTGGGCCACCGTCGCCTGCTCGCTGCTGCTCATTCCGATCGCCGACATGGGGCTCGTCTACTCGACGGTCGCAGTGGTCACCGGCGTCTGGTTCATCTACGAGACGCACCGTCTCTACAGCTTGGCGATCCGGCACGAGCAGGTCTCGCCGATGCGCGTCTTCCACGGCTCGATCGCGTACCTGTCGCTGCTGTTCCTCGCGATCGGCGTCGACCCGCTGCTGCCGTTCTGACCCGTCGCGACGCGCGGACCCTCGCCGCAATTTCGGACAATCGCGGCCGAGCGGTGTGATCCGGTGATCTGCGGCCGATCCGGCGCAGATCTCCGAAGTTGGGCGCGTGGGCGACTCCTCCTCCACATGCGTGATCCCGGCCGGTACGCCACAGCTCGGCGCACTCGGCGCATCGCCAGGCGAGGCGACGGCATCGTCGACGTCATGCATGATCTCGAACAGCAGTTGCGACGTCACGGAGGAGTGGCCAGGGCGACGAGCCTCCAGGCCGCTGGATTCTCGCGGCATCACCTCCGAATCGCCATCGATCGAGGTCGCGTCGTTCGGGTGAGGCGAAACTGGTTGGCTCTACCCGACGCCGATCGCGAGCTCATCGCGGCCGCGAAGGCAGGGGTCGTACTCACCTGCATCACGCAGGCGCGGCGCCTCGGACTCTGGGTGCTCTCGCACCCGCACATCCACGTCGCGGCCGATCCGCATGCCGCGGTGCCGGCGATCCACGGCACCGTGCATTGGGCGAAGCCGCTGCTGCCGAGACATCCCGACTCGTTGATGGATCCGATCGAGAACACGCTTGCACTCGTCGCCGCGTGCCAGCCGTTCGAGGCAGCGCTGGCCGTGTGGGAGTCGTCCCTGAGCAAGGGACTCGTGGCGTATGATCTGCTCGCCCGCCTTCCGCTCGTCGGTCAGGCGCGCGAACTGCTCGCCGCCGCGAACATGTTCGCCGATTCCGGGCTCGAGACGCTCGTCTTCCAGCGACTGCGATGGCTCGGCATTCGGATCGTGCCGCAGGCATGGATCGAGGGGCATCGTGTCGACTTCCTGCTCGGTGAGCGTCTCGTCCTGCAGATCGACGGTGGGCATCACGTCGGCGAGCAACGGATCGAAGACAACGCCCATGATGCCGCGCTCCTGCTGCGCGGCTACCACGTGATCCGTGTGGGCTACCGGCAGGTGATCGACGACTGGCCGGGCGTGCAGGATCGCATCGTCCGCGCGGTTGGTCAGGGGCTGCACGTCCGCGCCGCATGATGTCGGAGATCTGCGCCGAATCGGAGTGGATATTCGGACCGCGTCCGGGCAGATGAAGAATACCGGCCCGGTGGCGGTCAGCGAGCGGATGCCGCGGCCGCGGCGTTCTCACCCGACTCGACCGCTGCGGAGACCGGGCGCTTCAGGTGCAGGACGACGAGGGTCATCGCCGCAGCCGTCAATGCAGCGAGCACCATATGCACACCGACCGCGAAGGCGGGCAGGCCGTTGCGAGCCTGGTACAGGCCGACCGCGACCTGGACGAGCTCGATGGCGAGGAGCGCGATCGACCAGCGGAGCGTCGGCAGCTGCAGGCGCCATGCGGCGACCACGAGCACGATCGTCAGGGCGAGGAGGGCGTAGCCCGGCCAAGCGTGGATGTGCTCGAGGATCTCGGAGTCGAAGCCGCTGCGGCCCGCCGCCGAGTCGCCGGAGTGCGGGCCCGAGCCGGTGGTCAGCACGCCGAACACGATCGAGACGAGCAGCACGGCCGTCACGCCGTGCGTGAGCGCTGCGTACCAGCCGGGCACGGCCCGCTCCCGAGGCCCTGGGAGGGAGTCCATGCGGTCGAGGAATGCGGCCGTCACGCAGACCAGGGCGAGCGATGAAAGGTAGTGGAACCCGACGATGAACGGGTTCAGGCCCGTCCAGACCGTGATGCCGCCGACGATCGCCTGGGCGACGATTCCGACACCGACGATGAAGGAGAGCGCGAAGAGGTCGCGGCGCTCGCGTCGGATGCGCCAGACCAGCAGGAAGACGACGAGGGCGATGATGCCGACGACGCCCGTCATCATGCGATTGCCGAACTCGATGAGGGAGTGGTAGCTGAGCTCGTCGGTCGGCACGAGCGAGTCGGCCGTGCACGTGGGCCAAGTGGGACATCCGAGGCCAGAGCCCGTCAGACGCACCGCGCCGCCCGTCGCGATGATCGTGACCTGGGCGATGAACGAGGCCCAGGCGAAGGTGCGGAGAGTGCGGGTCACGCGGGTTCGATCCTGATCCTGGTCGCGCTGTGACGGCGCTGGGAGTCCTGCCCCGCGCCCCCTGCGACCCTATAGACTTGACTGGTTGGCAGGCTCGCCGACCGCGCGAAACCGCGCGTGATGAGCCACCAGCCATCTTAGGTTCGCACTGAAGCCACCGGGCACATCATCACCCACTCAATGAGCGCCTCGACTCACGAGGGGAATGGGCCGGCCTGATAGCCGGTTGCACGGGAGGAGAAGAGGGAGAGCATGACGGACGTATTGATCGACCGCCCAGAACTCGAAGGACTCGGTACGTACGAGTTCGGTTGGGCCGACTCCGACGCCGCCGGGGCATCCGCCCGACGCGGTATCTCGCCCGAGGTGGTCGCCGACATCTCAGGGCTGAAGAACGAGCCCGACTGGATGCTCAAACGACGCCAGCGTGCGCTGCAGCTCTTCGAGCGCAAGCCCATGCCCACGTGGGGTGCCGACCTGTCGGACATCGACTTCGACAACATCAAGTACTTCGTCCGCTCCACCGAGAAGCAGGCCCAGACCTGGGAAGACCTGCCCGACGACATCAAGAACACCTACGAGCGCCTCGGCATCCCCGAGGCCGAGCGCCAGCGCCTCGTCGCAGGCGTCGCCGCCCAGTACGAGTCCGAAGTGGTCTACCACCAGATCAACGAAGAGCTCGAGCGTCAGGGTGTCATCTTCATGGACACCGACACCGCGCTGCGCGAGCACCCCGAGGTCTTCGAGGAGTACTTCGGCACCGTGATCCCGGCGGGCGACAACAAGTTCGCCGCGCTCAACACGGCCGTCTGGTCGGGCGGTTCGTTCGTCTACGTCCCGAAGGGCGTGCACGTCGAGATCCCGCTGCAGGCCTACTTCCGCATCAACACCGAGAACATGGGCCAGTTCGAGCGCACGCTCATCATCGCCGACGAAGACAGCTACGTGCACTACATCGAAGGCTGCACGGCGCCGATCTACAAGAGCGACTCGCTGCACTCGGCCGTCGTCGAGATCATCGTGAAGAAGAACGCCCGCGTTCGCTACACGACGATCCAGAACTGGTCGAACAACGTGTACAACCTCGTGACCAAGCGTGCGACTGCTGCCGAAGGCGCGACCATGGAGTGGGTCGACGGCAACATCGGCTCCAAGGTCACGATGAAGTACCCCTCGATCTTCCTCATGGGCGAACACGCCAAGGGCGAGACGCTCTCCGTGGCCTTCGCGGGCCCCGGCCAGCACCAGGACGCCGGCGCCAAGATGATCCACATGGCGCCGTACACGCAGTCGTCGATCGTCTCGAAGTCGATCGCGCGCGGCGGTGGCCGAGCGGGCTATCGCGGCGAGGTTCGCATCGACGCCAACGCGCATCACTCGGCGAACAGCGTCGTCTGCGACGCATTGCTCGTCGACACGATCTCTCGCTCCGACACCTACCCGGCGATCGACATCCGCGTCGACGATGTCAAGCTCGGCCACGAGGCCACGGTCTCGAAGGTCAGCGAGGAGCAGCTCTTCTACCTCATGAGCCGTGGCATCGACGAGACCGAGGCCATGTCGATGATCGTGCGCGGCTTCATCGAGCCGATCGCGCGTGAACTCCCCATGGAATACGCCATGGAACTCAACAAGCTCATCGAGATGGGCATGGAAGGCAGCGTCGGCTAGGAATGACCGATCAGATGACCAGCACAACACAGCGTTCATCCCCTTTGGCCACTCCCGGGCAACACGGCCTCGTCGCGCACTCCGACGGCGCCTTCGTGCCCGTGCAGACCCGCTCCGAGCGGTTCCGCTCGGTGAACGTCGACGACTTCGAGCCCGTCAACGGACGCGAGCGCGAGTGGAAGCTCTCTCCGGTCGCGACCTTCGCCGACCTCACCGGCGGTGAGCTCGACGGTTCGCGACTTCCGATCGAGACGACCCTTCGACAGGCTCAAGACGGCGCGGATGTCTCGGGCATCGCCTTCTCGTACATCCCGCGCGACGACGCCCGCATCGGCGCGGCGGGCACGCCCGAAGAGCGCGCGAGCGCCAACGCGTGGTCGAACTTCGGCGAGGCCCTCCTCGTCTCCGTCACCGGCGAAGACGAGAAGATCGCGTTCGTGACCCGCACCGGTCTCGGCGACGCCCCGCGCGCCGCGCACACCGTCATCGAGGCCGCGCCGAACAGCCGCGGATTCGTGGTGCTCGCCGGCGCGGGTGCCGCCCGCCTCAGCGAGAACGTCGAGATCCTCGTCAGCGACGGGGCATCCCTCACCGTCGTCTCGCTGCAGGAGTGGGACGACGAGGCCGTGCACCTCTCGAGCCAGTTCGCCCGCCTCGGCCGCGATGCGTTCCTCAAGCACATCGTCGTCTCCCTCGGCGGCAAGGTCGTGCGGGTGAACCCGTCGACCCACCTTGCCGAGCAGGGCGCCGACATCGAGGCCCTCGGCCTCTACTTCGCCGACGCCGGCCAGCACCTCGAGCAGCAGGTGTACGTGCACCACGACGCACCGCACACCAAGAGCCGCGTCACCTACAAGGGCGCGCTGCAGGGTGCCGGCGCGCGCAGCGTCTGGGTCGGCGACGTACTGATCGGCAACGCCGCAACCGGCACCGACAGCTACGAGCAGAACCGCAATCTCGTGCTCACCGAGGGCACTCGCGCCGACTCCGTGCCGAACCTCGAGATCGAGACCGGCGACATCGAAGGCGCCGGGCACGCGAGTGCCACCGGCCGCTTCGACGACGAGCAGCTGTTCTACCTGATGGCTCGCGGCATCAGTGAAGACGAAGCACGTCGACTCGTCGTGCGCGGCTTCCTCACCGACATCGTGCAGAAGATCGGCTCGGCCGACCTCGAAGCCCGCCTGACCGCGGCCATCGAGGCCGAACTGGAAGGTCGCTGACGTGGCATCCGTTCGTGTCTGCTCAGCCGACGACCTCGCCGTGAACGAGGCCTCGCGGTTCGTGCTCGAGGGCGTTCCCATCGCCGTGGTGAAAGACGCCGCAGGCGAGATCTACGCCATCGGCGACACCTGCACGCACGGCGACATCTCGCTGGCCGAAGGTTTCGTCGAAGACGACACCCTCGAGTGCTGGGCCCACGGCTCCATGTTCTCCCTGAAGACGGGCAAGCCGTTGACGCTGCCCGCGTACGAGCCCGTCCCGGTCTACCAGGTCGAGCTCAGAGACGGCGACGTCCACATCGACCCCATGGTCACACTGACCGTCTGACCCACTCCTCCGGCCCGGAACGGCCGGCAACCGAAAGAGACCACTACGAACATGTCCGTTCTCGAGATCAAGAACCTCCACGTCAACGTCGAGACCGACCAGGGCACCCGCGAGATCCTCCGCGGCGTCGACCTCGTCATCAACGAGGGCGAGATCCACGCGATCATGGGCCCCAACGGGTCGGGCAAGTCGACCCTCGCGTACACGATCGCCGGCCACCCGAAGTACAAGGTCGTCCAGGGCGAGATCCTGCTCGACGGTGAGAACGTGCTCGAGATGTCGGTCGACGCACGCGCACGCGCCGGCCTCTTCCTCGCGATGCAGTACCCCGTCGAGATTCCGGGCGTGACGGTCACGAACTTCCTCCGCACCGCCAAGACGGCGATCGACGGCGAGGCGCCTCCGATCCGCGGCTGGATCAAAGACGTGCGCGAGTCGATGTCGAACCTCAAGATGGACTCGGCGTTCGCCGAGCGCAACGTCAACGAGGGCTTCTCGGGCGGCGAGAAGAAGCGCAACGAGATCCTGCAGCTCGAACTGCTGAAGCCGAAGTTCGCCGTGCTCGATGAGACCGACTCGGGTCTCGACGTCGACGCGCTGAAGGTCGTCTCCGAGGGCGTCAATCGGGCGCACTCGAGCACCGGCCTCGGTGTCCTGCTGATCACGCACTACACGCGCATCCTGCGCTATATCAAGCCCGACTTCGTGCACGTCTTCGTGGCGGGCCGCATCGCCGAGCAGGGCGGCCCCGAGCTCGCCGACCGACTCGAAGACGAGGGCTACGACCGGTACCAGGTCGCCGAGACGGCCGTGGCCGAAGCGGTGCCGGCCGAATAGGGCGAGGGTAGAATCACACTATGGTCACCACACTCGCCCCAGAGCGCTACGACCAGGTCGAAGAAGCGCTGAAAGACGTCATGGACCCCGAGCTCGGGGTCAACATCGTCGACCTCGGCCTCATCTACGACCTCGGCTGGGACGACGAGAACGACGCCCTCGTCATCCACATGACGCTCACGAGCGCCGGATGCCCCCTCACCGACGTGATCGAAGAGCAGACCGCTGAGGCGCTCGACGGCACCGTCGACGCGTTCCGCATCAACTGGGTGTGGATGCCGCCGTGGGGTCCCGAGCGCATCACCGACGACGGCCGCGACATGATGCGGGCGCTCGGCTTCGCGATCTGAGTCGTCTTCCGTCTCGACGGATGCCTCGTGCAGCACGCCTGCACGAGGCATCCGTCGTTTCAGGCACCATCGTCGGGTCGCTGCCCGCCCGCACTCAACGTGAGGAGCAGGGCCGCCGCATCCCGTGCCGCCGCGAACGGTTCGGCGAACGTGCCCATGCCGGTAGTCACCAGGCCGCCCTCGTAGAGCAGCATCAGACTCTTGGCGACGCGTTCGGCATCGGCGATCGCCGCATCGCGGCAGAGTTGCTCGAAGACATCCCGCAGCCATTTCTTCTGGCGGATGGCTTCGACAGCAATGGGCGACGTCGCGTCGTCCATCTCGGCCCGGGCGTTGATGGCGCTGCACCCTTTGCCGCAGTTGTCGATCGCCCACCGGCCCGCGATGTCGAACACTGCCAGGATGCGTTCGACGCTTCCCGGAGGCTCTTGTGCGAGTTCGCGTTCAAGGTACTCACGCCACCGCGCGTCGCGCCCGCGCAGGTACGCGACGGCGAGCGCCTCTTTCGATCCGAACCGGTCGTAGAGCGTCTTCTTCGTCACCCCTGCCGCGGCTGCGATGGTGTCGACACCCACGGCGTGGATTCCCTCACGGTAGAAGAGCTCGGATGCCGCGGCGAGCACGCGCTCTGCTCCCGGCGTGTAGTGAGGAAGCGCTTCGGGCAGATTCTCGGCGGTCATGGCTCCACTATACCGCTCTGTATACTCGTTCGAATGAGTAAACAGACCGGTATACCGAGATGCCTCCTTCTCATTGGTGCATCCGTCACGTTCGTCCTGGCTTGGAGTTCTGGCTTCGTGATCGCGAAGATCGGCACCGACGCTGCTCCGGCTCTGACAGTCCTGTTCTGGCGATACCTCACCGTCGGGGTCATCCTCCTGATCGTCATCGCCGCGGCGAACGTCCGACGACGTCCGCTCGTGTTTCCGCCATGGCGCGACATCCGTCCGCACCTCACGATCGGATTCTTCGCACAGTTCGGCTACGTCGTCCCGATCTACCTGGCCGTCGGCGCCGGTGTGTCGTCGGGAACGACCGCGCTCATCGATGCGGTCCAACCTCTTGTCGTGGCGACCCTCGTCGGCCCGCTCCTCGGCCTTCGCGTCCGTGCGCTCCAATGGCTCGGCCTGGTGCTCGGCGCGGTGGGGGTGGCGCTCATCGTGGCGGCCGACGCCTTGGCCGCGGGGTCTCCCACGCCCGCGTACCTCCTCCCGCTCGTCGCACTGGCCAGCCTCGTCACCGCCACGTTCCTTGAGCGGCGCACCTCGGCTCGCCTCTCCGTGTTCGCGACCCTCACCGTGCACTCGTCCGTCACCCTCGTGGCAGTGGCGCTCCTCGCCGCCGTCACGGGAACGTTCGCCCCGCCTGCCACAGCCGCGTTCTGGGTCTCGACGCTCGTGATCGCTGTGGTCCCCACACTCCTCGGCTACGCGCTCTACTGGTACCTTCTCCGTCGCCTCGGCATCACCGCGTTGAATGCGCTTCTGTATCTGGTGGCCCCCACTGCCGCGGTCGCCGGCGCGATCCTCTTCGCCGACCCGTTCACGCCGGCGACCCTCGTCGGCCTCGTGCTCGGTGCAGGAGCGGTCGCGCTGGTCATCGCGTCACCGCGGTCGGCGCCGCCGCGCGTGCCGTCGACAGATTCCCCGAAGTCCGAGATCAGACGGACGACTCGGAACGAGGAGCGTGTTCGTCGCCAGGTCTCCTCGGAGAGCGCGTCGGAGGTGGCGTGAGCGACGCTCAGGCGAGGCCCCGTCGTGCCAGGAGCGGGGCGATGTCGGGTTCGCGCCCGAGCAGACGCCGGATCGATTCGCGCGGGTCGCGTGAGCCGCCCGGCTCGAGGATCTCCGCCCGGAATCGATCGCCGTTGGCACGCGTCGCACCGCCCTGCTGCTCGAACCACGCCATGATGTCGGCGCCCGGCACCTCGCTCCAGATGTACGAGTAGTACCCGGCGTCGTAGCCGCCGGCGAAGATATGGGCGAAGTAGGTGCTCGAGTAGCGCGGGGGCACGAGCGGGTCGTCGAGGCCCACGGCGGCCAGTGCCTGTCGTTCGAAGGCGGCGACGTCGGTCACCGCGGCGGCGTCGTCGGGGGAGAGACGGTGCCATGCCTGGTCGAGAGCCGCAGCGGCAAGGTACTCGGTCGTCGAGAAACCCTCGTTGAAGGTGCGCGACGCGAGCAGGCGATCGACGAGGGTCTGCGGCATTCGCTCGCCCGTCTCGACGTGCCGGGCGAAGTGCTCGAGCACCTCCGGTCGAAGCAGCCACAACTCGTTGACCTGGCTCGGCAGCTCGACGAAGTCGCGATAGACGTTGGTGCCGGCCGACGAGGGGAACGCGACCCTCGCGAAAAGGCCGTGCAGCGCATGGCCGAACTCGTGGAACAGCGTCTCGGCCTCATCGAAGGTGAGCAGGGTCGGCTCACCGTACGCGGGCCTCGGAACGTTGAGGTTGTTCACGACTACGGGAAGCGTCGCTTCGAGGTCGGACTGCTCGACGAGCGAGCTCATCCAGGCACCGCCGCGCTTGGAGTCGCGCGCGTACGGGTCGATCAGGTACAGGCCGACCGGGCTGTCGTCGTCGTCGAAGACTTCGAAGACCCGGGTGTCGGGGTGGTAGGCGACGAGGTCGGTGCGTTCGGTGAAGCGCACTCCGTACAGCAGCGTTGCGGCGTGGAAGACGCCCTCGGTGAGCACGCGATCGAACTCGAGATACGGGCGCATCGCCTGCAGGTCGACGTCGAAACGCTCACGTCGCACCGCTTCGGTGTGAATCGCCCAGTCCGAGGCCTCGACGCTGCGCCAACCGAGCCGAGCCGCGCGTTCGGTGAGCGCGGCCGCCTCCTGACGGGCATTCTGCGTTGCGGCCGGCACCAGGCGGGCGAGGAGGTCGGCGACCGCCTCAGGAGCACCGGCCGTCTCGTCGACGGTCACCGCTGACGCGTGGTTCGCGAAGCCGAGCAATCGCGCCCGCGAGGCGCGGATCTGCACGAGTTCGAGCAGCGTCTCGCGGGTGTCGTGGTCGCCGCCGCGACATCCGCGCGACCGTGAAGCGGTGAAGAGCCGATCGCGCACCTCGTCGTGCGAGAGCGAGGCGATGGCAGGCTGCCCTGTCGGCAGGACGAGCGTGATGAGCCAGCCTTCGAGGCCGCGCGCGACGGCGGCCTCGCGCGCCGCCGAGCGCCGGCTCTCGTCGAGGCCCGCGAGCTCATCAGCCTCGACGATGTGCAGCGCGAGCTCGTTCGTGTCGGCGAGGAGGCGCTGTTGGAATCCGGTCGTGAGTCGTGAGATCTGCGCATTCAGCGCAGTCAGCTCGGCTCGTTCGGCGGGTTCGAGGGCGGCGCCCGCGAGCGTGGCTTCGCGGTGGTACCGCTCCAGTAGATACGCGGACTCGGCGTCGAGGCCGAGTCCGTCTCGGGCAGAGTGCAGCTCGACGATCCGGGCGTAGAGGCGGGGGTCCAGCCGGATCGCATCGCGGTGCTCCGCGAGAAGCGGAGCGAACTCGGCCTCGATCGCGTCGATCGAAGCATTGCTGTCGGCCGAGCTCGCGTTCTCGAACACGGGAAGAACCCGGCGGAGGAGGGCGCTCGAGCGCTCGAGCGCGATGATCGTGTTCTCGAACGTGGGCGGTTCGTCATTCATGGCGATCGCTTCGGCCGCTGCGCGCTGCTCGCGCATGCCGCGCTCGATCGCTTCCCGATAGTGCTCTGGGCGAATGAGGGCGAAGAGGGGGAGCCGATAGGGCAGGGGGCTCGGCTCGAGGAACGGGTTCGATGGGTCGCTCATCCAACCACCGTAGTTCGTGTCGCACCGTCGGCGAGGAGCATAGGCTCGGGATATGCGCACCGATCGGCCCGAGAACGCTCCACGAGACGAGTACACCCACGGCCACCACGCGAGCGTGCTGCGAACGCACTCCTGGCGCACGGTGGAGAACTCTGCGGCCTACCTCGTGCCGCACCTGCGTGAGGGCGAGCGAGTGCTCGACGTCGGCAGCGGACCCGGCACGATCACCATCGATCTCGCCCGTCGGGTGCGGCCCGGCTCCGTCATCGGCATCGACTCGTCGGCCGATGTCGTCGCGCGCGCGGCGGGTCTCGCGCAGAGCGAGGGCGTCGCCAACGTCGAGTTCAGGGTCGGCGACGCCTACGCGCTCGAGTTCGAGGACGACTCCTTCGACATCGTGCATGCGCACCAGGTGCTGCAGCACCTCGGTCGCCCGGTCGAGGCGCTGCGCGAGTTCCGCCGGGTCACGAAGCCCGGTGGCATCGTCGCGGCGCGCGACGTCGACTACGGCGGCGTGATCTGGAACCCGGTCTCACCCGGCCTCACTCGCTGGCTCGAGCTCTACCACGCGGTGCACGAGTGGAACGGCGGTGAGGCCGATGCCGGTCGCCGCCTGAAAGCCTGGGCGCGCGAGGCGGGCTTCACCGACATCGCCGCGACGGGTACGACCTGGGTGTTCGCGACCGACCTCGAACGCGAATGGTGGGGCGGTTCGTGGGCCGAGCGCGCGACCGAGTCGCAGTTCGCGGCGCACGCGATCGAATCGGGTCATTCGAACCCCGAAGAACTGCGTCGAATCGCCGATGCGTGGCGTGCATGGGCGGCCGACGAAGACGGCTGGCTGCTCATGCCGCACGGCGAGATCATCGCGCACGCGTAGCGAGCCCGACGGTGGAAGTCGTCGGCCGCTACCAATCCTCGTCGGCGTCGTTCGCATCGATGATCGTCTCGCGCACCACGGTGCCATCGTCGAGCTCGGCGATCGGTCGACCCTCGAGCCAGGTGAGCGTCCAGTGACGATTCGCGCCGTCACCGGTGAAGGCTGTCTCGGCGGCCGCGATGCGCTCGCGAAGCTCAGCGGGCACGGATGCCGGCGGCACGGTGCCGAACGCCCAGCGAGTGCCGAGTCGCATCACGCATCCATCTCGTAGGTCACCCAGCTGGTGCGCTCGGCGAGCTGATCGTAGAGGCGTTGCGATTCGGCATTGTCATCTGCAGTGATCCAGCTGACCCCACCGTGGCCGATCTCTGCTGCACGAGCGTGCACGAACTCGATGAGCGACTTGCCGATGCCCGAACCGCGTGCACCTTCGTCGACGTACAGGTCATCGAGGTACATGCCGCGGGTCGCGGTCAACGTATTGGGCACGGCCCGGAAGTGGGCGAGCCCGATGGGCCGGCCCTCGTCATCGACGGCCAGTGCGGCCGTGAGCGGCTCGGCCTCGTCGCGGATCCAATTCCAGACGATCAGCGCCTTGGCGTCGTCGAGTTCGGTTTCGTAGAAGCGGCAGTACGCCTCGAACAGCGGCAGCCATCCGAAGAAGTCGTCGTCACCGGCTGCCCGTATCTCGTAACTCATGGTTCCCCCTATTCCGACGGCGCCTCGAAGACGACGTCGCGGACTTCGAACGTCTCAGCTTCGACGAAGCTGAGCTCGGCGATGCGCCCCACCGCACGCAGATCTGATTCGACCGACTCCAGCAGCGGGATCGTCGCTGCCGACGCCGCGATCGCGGCGCTCGAGACCGGCGTCTTCTGCGACGCCTTCGCATCGGTCTTGGCGCGCCGGATGCCGGTCAGCGCGAGGCTCGCGAGCTCGAGCAACTCGACGCCCGCCTCACCACGCGCGGCGAGGTCGTCGACGGTCGGCCACTGTGACACGTGCACGGAGCCGTCATGCGACCAGCGCCATGCTTCTTCGGTCGCGAACGGGATGACCGGGGCGAAGAGGCGCAGCAGTACATCGAGCGCGGTCTTCAGCGCGGCGACCGCTGAGGCCTGCTCGGAGCTCGCCGCACCGTACGCACGCTCTTTCACGAGCTCGAGGTAGTCGTCGCAGAAGGTCCAGAAGAAGGTCTCTGCGAGCTCGAGGGCGCGGGCGTGGTCGTAGGCGTCGAGGGCGCGCGTGGCGCGGTCGACGACGACGGCGAGCTCGGCGAGCATGCTGCGGTCGACCGGCACGGACACCGGGGCATCCGCCCGACCGTCGAAGGTGAGGATGAACTTCGCCGCGTTCAGCACCTTGATGGCGAGGCGTCGGCCGATCTTGACCTGCGTGGGGTTCTGCGGGTCGAAGGCCGCGTCGGTGCCGAGACGGGAGGATGCCGCCCAGTAGCGCACCGCGTCGGAGCCGTGCTGTTCGAGGAGGCCTGCCGGGGTGACGACGTTGCCCTTGGACTTCGACATCTTCTTGCGATCGGGATCGACGATGAAGCCCGAGATCGAGGCGTTGGACCATGGCGCGACACCGTGCTCGAGTTCGGCGCGCAGGGTCGTCGAGAAGAGCCAGGTGCGGATGATGTCTTGACCCTGCGGGCGCAGGGAGTACGGGAAGACGAGTTCGAACAGCTCGGGGTCGCGCTCCCAGCCGCCCGCGAGTTGCGGGGTGAGCGAGGAAGTCGCCCACGTGTCCATGACGTCGTGCTCGCCGATGAAGCCGCCGGGGACACCGCGCTGGGCTTCGTCGAAGCCGGGTGCCGCCGCCGACGACGGGTCGACGGGCAGCAGCTCGCGGGTCGCGACGATCGGCTCGTCGAACTTCGGGTCGCCCGCATCGTCGAGCGGGTACCACACGGGGATCGGCACGCCGAAGAAGCGCTGGCGGGAGACGAGCCAGTCGCCCGAGAGTCCGCCCACCCAGTTCTCGTAGCGCACGCGCATGAAGTCGGGGTGCCAGTCGATCTCGCGGCCATGGGTGAGCAGACGCTCGCGCAGCGCCTCGTCGCGGGCGCCGTTCCTGATGTACCACTGACGGGTGGAGACGATCTCGAGCGGCTTGTCGCCCTTCTCGAAGAATTTCACCGGGTGGGTGATCGCCTTCGGGTCGGCGAGCAGGTCGCCCGAGTCGCGGAGGAGCTGCACGACGGCCTGCTTGGCCGAGAACGTCGTCTTGCCCGCGAGCTCTGCATACGCGGCGAGGCCGGCCTCGGAGGTGATGACGTCGGGGGCATCTGCGATGACCCGGCCGTCGAAGCCGATGATCGCGCGGTTCGGGAGGTCGAGTTCGCGCCACCACACGACGTCGGTGATGTCACCGAACGTGCAGATCATCGCGATGCCGGTGCCCTTGTCTTTCTGCGCGAGGTGGTGGGCGAGCACGGGCACCTCGACGCCGAAGACGGGCGTCGTGACCGTGGTGCCGAAGAGCGGCTGGTAGCGCTCGTCGTCGGGGTGCGCGACGAGTGCGACGCACGCGGGGATGAGCTCGGGGCGGCTCGTCTCGATGTCGACGGTGCCGCCATCGGGTTTGTGGAACGAGACGCGGTGGTAGTGGCCCGGCTGCTCGCGGTCTTCGAGCTCGGCCTGGGCGACGGCGGTGCGGAACGTGACGTCCCACAGGGTCGGTGCAAGCGCCTGGTACGCCTCGCCCCGGTCGATGTTGCGAATGAACGCCAGCTGCGAAGCGAACAACGACTCATCGCCGATGGTGCGGTAGGTCTGGGTCCAGTCGACCGAGAGGCCGAGCTGGCGCCAGACGGCTTCGAACTGCTGCTCGTCTTCGACGGTCAGGCGTTCGCAGAGCTCGATGAAGTTGCGGCGGCTGATCGGCACCTGATCGGCGGCTTTCGTCGACTTGCCCTCGCCCCCCTCGAACGGCGGCACGAAGCCCTCGATGTAGGGGAGCGTCGGGTCGCAGCGCACACCGTAGTAGTTCTGCACGCGGCGTTCGGTGGGCAGCCCGTTGTCGTCCCAGCCCATGGGGTAGAAGACGCTCTTACCCCGCATGCGCTGATACCGCGCCACGACGTCGGTGTGGGTGTACGAGAACACGTGGCCGATGTGGAGCGAGCCGGAAGCCGTCGGCGGGGGAGTGTCGATCGAGTAGATGCACTCCCGCGTGGCCGAATCGCGATCGAACCGGTAAGTGCCTTCGCGCTCCCAAGCGCCTCCCCAGACCGATTCGAGGCCTTCGAGAGCGGGCTTGTCGGGAATGCGAGCGGTGTCGGTCATGATGCTCCGGTTCGATGTATGCGGCACCGTGTCTGTGGTGAGGTGCCTGAATGTGCGACGATCCAGCCTACCCGAGAGCGCGCTGAACGCAGTCTGGGCGAGTCGCCGACCCTCGGCCCTGCGGCTCAGTATGCGAGCCGCGGCGAATCGGCCACCAACTGGGCGGTGTAGGGATGCTCCGGCCGCCCGAAGACCCGCTCGGATTCGCCGGTCTCGACGATGCGACCGGCCCGCATCACCGCGACCCGATCGGCCATGTGGTGCACGACGCCGAGGTCGTGCGAGATGAAGAGGAGCGCGAGGCCACGCTCGCGCTGGAGATCGTCGAGCAGGTCGAGGATCTGCGCCTGGATCGTCACGTCGAGCGCCGAGACGGGCTCGTCGCAGATCAACAGCTCGGGTGACGCGGCGAGTGCCCGGGCGATCGAGACCCGCTGCCGCTGGCCGCCTGAGAGGGTCACGGGCTTTCGCCCGGCGACGGATGCCGCGAGCCCGACCTGATCGAGCAGGGTCGCGACGTCGGGGGTCGGCGAGCCGCGGTGAGCGGCGCGTGCGGCGTCGGTGAGGATGCGGCCGACGTCCCACCTCGGGTCGAACGAGCTGAGGGCGTCCTGGTAGATCGCGCCGATGCGGTGGCGTGAGGGCCGACGGTGCCGCTCGTCGAGTGCCGACCACTCCTCGCCGTCGAGGTGCACCGTGCCGCTGTCGGGCGCCGTGAGTGCGAGCGCGAGCCGCGCGACGGTCGTCTTGCCCGAGCCGGATTCGCCGACGAGGCCGAGCGTCTCGCCCCGATGAAGTGACAGTGACACGTCGTCGACTGCGGCGAAGCGGCCGCCCGGGATCGCGAACGTCTTGGTGACGTGCGCGAGCGAGAGCAGCGGAGGTGCTGCGGAGGGCGGCGCCGCGGGCATCGCCGCCGCGGCCGCCGGCGGAACACGGCTCGGCGCTGCGTGGCCGATCGGCGCAGGCAGGGCCGACAGCGCCGACAGTCGAGCACCGCGCGGGGTGTCCGACGGCACTGCCGCGATGAGCGCCTTCGTGTACGCCTCCCGGGGTGACTCCAGTACCTCGCGGGCCGTTCCCTGCTCGATGACCTGGCCCTCGCGCATGACGAGGATGCGGTCGGCGAGCTGCCCGACGACGGCCAGATCATGGCTGATGAGCAGCACACCCGTGCCGCGGGCGCGGATGTCGGCGATGAGCGCGAGGATGCGCGCCTGCACGGTGACGTCGAGGGCGGTCGTGGGTTCGTCGGCGATGAGGAGCGGCGGGTCGAGTGCGATGGCGGCCGCGATGAGGGCGCGCTGGCGGAGGCCACCGGACAGTTCGCCGGATCGCCGGCCTGCGGCGAGCGCCGGGTCGGGCATGCCGACGTCGGCGAGGAGCTCGAGCACCCGGGCGCGGCGCGCAGCCGCCGGCATCCGTTCGTGGATGCGGAGTGGATCCTCGATCTCGCGACCGACGGGGCGGAGCGGGTCGAGCGAGACGAGCGCGTCCTGCAGGATGAGCCCGGCGTGGCGGCCGCGGACGCGGCGCCACTCGCGTTCAGTCGCCGCGCCCAACTCCCGCCCCGCGATGCGCAGCCGCTGCGATGAGACGAGAGATCGGGGGCCGGCCAGACCGAGCAGGGCCCGAGCCGTCACCGACTTGCCCGAGCCCGACTCGCCGACGATCGCGACGCATTCACCGGGCGAGATCGTGAGGCTCACTCCATGCACGACTTCGGTCGGGCCGAAGCCGACGCTGAGGTCTGCGACGTCGAGCACGGGTACGGGTGCATCCGTCATCATTCGCCCCTTCCGCGTCGGGTGAGTGCTCGGCCGAGCACGGTCGTCGCGATGGTCGTGGCGACGATCATGAGCCCGGGGAAGACCGTCATCCACCAGGCGGTCGCGAGATAGGTGCGACCCGCGGCCAGCATGGCGCCCCATTCGGCAGCGGGCGGCTGCGCGCCCAGGCCGAGGTAGCTGAGCGCCGCCGCCCAGACGATCGCCTGGCCGATACCGAGGGTTGCGAGCACGAAGAGTGGGATGAGTGCGTTCGGCAGCACATGCCGGCCGAGGATGCGGGCGGGGGAACGACCCAGCACCCGCGCCGCCTCGACGTACTGCGAGGAGCGGATCGAGACGAGCTGGCCGCGGATGATCCGGGCGTAGCCGGGCGCCGTCGAGAGGCCGACGGCGACGGTCGCGGTCACCGGCCCCGGCCCGTACACGACGATCACGAGGAGCGCGAGCAGCAGTCCGGGGAAGGCGAAGAGCACTTCGACCAGCCGATTGACGCTGAAATCGAGGACGCGACCACCGAAGCTCGCCACCACGCCGAGCACGAGACCGAGCACGAGCCCGATGAGCGTCGCCGTGACGCCGATGAGCAGTGAGGTGCTGGTGCCGGCGACGATGCGACTGTAGATGTCGCGCCCGGATTCGTCGGTGCCGAACCAGTGGGCGAGCGACGGTGCCTGGAAGGCGTCGGCCGCGGCGATCTGATTGGGGTCCTGTGTTTCGACGAGCCCCGGCGTACAGGTCGCGGCGACGAGGAAGAGTACGAACGCCGCCGAAAGCAGCGTTCCGGCGCGTGGCATCCGGCCGCGTCGCCTCAGCGGCAGATGATCGGCGGATGCTTCGACCGTCGTCTGTCGCAGTTCGAGCTCGCTCACCGCCCGGCCTCCTGTCGAAGTCGGGGATCGGCGATGCGCGACGCAACATCGGTGAGCACGGTCATGAGCACGTACACGACGGCGACGAGCAGCACCACGCCGGTCACCACCGGGATGTCGCGGAGCGTCACGGCCTGCAACAGGGTGCGACCGAGACCCGGCATCGCGAAGATCGTCTCGACGACGACGGCCCCCGAGAGCAGCCACCCGAGCGCCCAGCCCGAGAGGCTGATCGCCGGCAGCGCCGCATGACGCACGGTGTGGCGCAATCGCACGCCGAGTGCGGTCTCGCCCCGAGCGCGCGCCGACACCACGAACGGCTGCTGCATGGCATCGAGGAGACTCTCGCGCATGACCTGGGCGAGGAACCCCGCGAGCGGGATCGCGAGCGTCACGACCGGGAGCACGAGGCCTGCAGGCGTGCCGGTGGCCACCGGCGGGAGCCAGCCCAGCGCGGTACTGAAGACCGCGATGAGCACCGCGGCGAGCCAGAAGTGCGGCAGTGCGGCGGCAGAGATCTCGACGCCCTCGCCGACGGCGGAGGCGACACGCCCGCGCCCCGTCGACCAGAGCGCGAGCCCGAGGGCGAGAAGCCAGGCGAGCACGAGGGCCAGGAATGCGAGGAGGAGTGTGCCGCCGATCTGCGCTCCGAGGAGTTCGGCGACCGGCACCTTGAGGGCGTACGAGGCGCCGAGGTCGCCCGTGATGAGCCGGCCGAGCATGGCGAGGTACTGCACGATGAGCGGCTGGTCGAGCCCGAAGTCGCGACGCACCTGGTCGAGTGCCTCCTGCGAGGCCTGGGACCCCGGCCCGCCGAGGATCGCCTGCGCCGGATCACCGGGGATGAGCCGGATGGCGAAGAAGGTGAGAGTGGCGACGGCCCACAGCACGAACACCGCGCCGGCCATCAGGAGGCCGGCGCGGCGAAGCGTCACGCCGCGAGCGGCGCGACGGGACTCAGCCGGCGAGCCAGGCGTCATAGAAGCTCGGCGTCGAGACGGTGGGCATGGCGCGCGCGCCGTGCACCGAGTTGCTCACCAGGAAGCTGTTCTGCTGGTCGTACAGGGGGAGGAGGTAGTAGCCGCCGAGGATGCGCTGCTGGGCCTGCTCGTACAGGGTGGCTCGGGCATCGGCGTCGTTCGTCGCCGCAGCCTCGGAGAGCAGGTCATCGACCTCGGGGTCGTCGAGCTGGGCGAGGTTTGCGAAGTAGCCGCTCGGGGCAGGCGTGATGCTGTCGGAGTGATACAGGATGCGCAGCACGTCGGGGCCGACCTTCGTGTACGGAGCGCTCACGATCTCGTACTCGTTCGCAGCCAGGGCGCCGTACCAGCTCGAGAGATCGAGGAGGGAGATGACGACGTCGAATCCGGCCGCCTTCGCCGTCGCCTGAACCTGCTCGAACAGCGACTGCTCAGCCGGGACCGACTGGTTCGTGCTCACCGGGAACCGAAGCGTGAGGCGGGTGCCGTCTTTCACGCGGTATCCCTCGTCGTCGCGTTCGCTCCAACCGGCCTCGTCGAGCAGAGTGTTCGCCTTATCAAGGTCGGGCTGGAAGAGCGAGTCGTCGGAGTACGCGACGGCCTCGACAGAGGAGAGCGGTGAATATGAGCGCTCTGCGGTGCCGAAGAAGAGCGCGTCGATGCCCTCGTCGACCTCGACGGCGCGGATGAACGCCTCGCGCACGCGCTCGTCGTCGAACGGTGCCTGGCCCGAGTTGAGCTCGATGCGGTTCGCCGCTCCGGGGCGGGGTGCGTCGAGCCAGGTGAGCGAATCGTTCGACTTCGCCGCCGCGATGGTGTCGGGCTGAGGGTTGTCGATGACGTCGACCTGGCCGGCCTGCAGCGCCGCATACCGCGACGCCGAGTCGGGCACGAAGCGCCAGTCGATCGCATCGAGGTACGCGAGGCCGTCGTGTGCGGCATCGGCCGGCGGCGAGGTGTACTCGTCGTTGCGCACGAGGGAGACGTGATCCTGCTTGACCCACTCGTCGACGATGAACGGACCGGTGCCGATCGGCGCCTGGCAGTTCTCGTCCGTGCCGCGGGCGAGGCCTGTGGGCGACTCGATCGCGAGCCACGGCTGCGTGAGCGATTCGAGCAGTGCGCTGTCGGGCGAGCTCAGTACGAATCGTGCGACCTGATCGCTGACGACCTCGACGCGGTCGACCTTGCCGAGTGCGAGGTAGCCCGTCGAGGACTGGGTCGCCGGGTCCTGCAGGTGCTCCATGTTGATCTTCACGGCCTCGGCATCGAGCGGGGTGCCATCGGTGAAGGCGACATCGTCGCGCAGGGTGAAGTCCCACGAGAGGCCGTCGTCCGATGCCTCCCACGACTCGGCGAGCCAGGGGATGATCTCACCCGAAGCGTCACGGGAGACGAGCGACTCCAGGAACTGCCCCGCGAGGAGCGCCTGCGGGTAGTTGCCGCCGACGTGCGGGTCGAGGCACGTGGGTTCGGCGTCGCCGCTCGCGTAGGCGAGGGTGCCGCCCGAGACCGGGTCGCCGGATGCCTCGGGTGCCGGTGCCTGACAACCGGCGAGCGTGATCGTCGACACGAGGGCGACGGCGAGGAACCCGAGCCTGCGGGCATTCGAGGAGGTGGTCACGGGTGCAGCACGCATCGAGGTCCTTGCAATGAGGGAGTGGGGGCGGGCTCTCGTCAGCGCGGGCCCGCATTCATCCTGACACCGCGACACCACCACGACAAGGAAGTTGTTCGAATTCAGATAGAACAATAGACTTTGAGTGTGCTGATTCGTCTCGATCCGACCCTCGAAGCACCGCTGTTCGAACAACTCGCGTCCGGCATCAGGGCCTCGATCATCGACGGGCGCCTCTCGGGCGGCGAGCGCCTGCCCGCCGCTCGCGACCTCGCCGCGTCGCTCGAACTCAACGTGCACACGGTGCTGCGGGCGTACCACCGCCTGCGCGACGAGCACCTCATCGAGCTGCACCGCGGCCGCGGTGCTGTGGTCGCCGTGCGCATCGGCGGCCATGCCGCGCTCGCCGGCGCCGTCTACGACCTCGTCGACGAAGCGAAGAACCACGATCTGCCCGAGGCGGCCCTCCTCGCCCTGATCCGCGAGGCCTACCGCTCCGCGCCGCAGGCATCGGGCGTGCTTCGCCCCATGCCGACGCGGTAGTCTTGACGACAACGACACCGATCCGGCCATCACCGGGGAGTCTTCGGAAGAACACGAACAGATGTCTCGCGGCATCCGCTCGCCAGTAGAACCGAACGGGGCGGCCCGTCACAGCCGGCAACGAGGGGCGAGTCGGTCGCAAGGCGCGACTCGCAAGCGAGGTGGTACCGCGTCGGGAGCTCGTTCGAGCACCGGCGTCCTCGCGAGAGCATCCGTCCCCGCAAGGAGCGAGCGTGTACCCCCGGACCCCAGACGACCACGGTGTCGCCCCCTCACCCGATTTTCCCGCCGTCGAGCGCGAGGTGCTCGCCTTCTGGAAGGCCGACGGCACCTTCCAGGCCTCGATCGACCAGCGCGAGGGCGCACCCGAGTGGGTGTTCTACGACGGCCCGCCGTTCGCCAACGGCCTGCCGCATTACGGGCACCTGCTCACGGGGTACGCGAAAGACCTCTTCCCGCGGTTCCAGACCATGCGCGGCAAGCAGGTGCACCGTCGCTTCGGCTGGGACACGCACGGCCTGCCCGCCGAGCTCGAGGCTGAGCGCCAGCTCGGCATCGTCGACAAGAGCGAGATCGAGGAGATGGGCATCGCGGCCTTCAACCAGGCCGCAAAAGACGCCGTGCTCCGCTATACGAAGGAGTGGCAGGAGTACGTCACGCGGCAGGCCCGCTGGGTGGACTTCGAGCACGACTACAAGACGCTCGACGTGACCTTCATGGAGTCGGTCATCTGGGCGTTCAAGACGCTGCACGACAAGGGCCTCGCCTACGAGGGCTACCGGGTGCTGCCGTACTGCTGGCGCGACCAGACGCCGCTCTCGAATCACGAGCTGCGCATGGACGACGACGTCTACAAGATGCGGCAAGACCAGACGGTCACCGTGACGTTCCCGCTGGTCGGACCGAAGGCGGAGTCGCTCGGGCTCACCGCCGTGCGCGCCCTCGCGTGGACGACGACGCCGTGGACGCTTCCGACGAACTTCGCACTCGCCGTCGGGCCCGACATCGAGTACGCGGTCGTTCCCGCCGGACCGAACGGCACGCCCGACGCGACCGTGCTGCGCGAGAAGGCCGGCACGGCGACGTCAGGTGCAGTGACATCCGACACCGAAGTGCTCGGCGGCGAGTACCTCATCGCCATCGATCTCGTCGGCAACTACGCGAAAGACCTCGGCTACGACTCCGCCGACGAGGCGCGCGCCGCGGTCTCGCGCACCGTGCGCGGCGCCGAGCTCGAGGGTGTCGACTACGACCGGCTCTTCGACTACTACGCCGACGTCGAGGGGTACGGGCTCCAGAACGCGTGGCGCATCCTCGTCGCCGACTACGTCACGACCGAAGACGGCACGGGCATCGTGCACCAGGCGCCCGCTTACGGCGAGGAAGACCAGAAGATCTCAGAGGCCGCCGGCATCCCGGTCGTCATCTCGGTCGACGAGGGCGGCAAGTTCCTGCCGGCGGTGACGGATGTCGCGGGGCTGCTGTGGAGCGACGCCAACAAGCCGCTCACCCAGCTCATCAAGGCCGAGGGGCGCCTGCTCCGCCAGGCGAGCTACGAGCACTCATACCCGCACTGCTGGCGCTGCCGCAACCCGCTGATCTACAAGGCCGTCTCGAGCTGGTTCATCCGCGTGCCCGAGCTCCGCGACCGCATGGGCGAGCTCAATCAAGACATCAACTGGGTGCCCGACAACGTGAAAGACGGGCAGTTCGGCAAGTGGGTCGCCGGCGCCCGCGACTGGTCGATCAGCCGCAACCGCTACTGGGGCTCGCCGATCCCGGTCTGGAAGAGCGACGACCCCGAGTACCCCCGCATCGACGTCTACGGCTCGCTCGAAGAACTCGAGCGCGACTTCGGCCGGCTGCCGGTGAACCCCGACGGCCAGCCCGATCTGCACCGCCCCTACATCGACGAGCTCGTGCGGCCGAATCCCGACGACCCCACCGGTCGCTCGACGATGCGGCGCATCCCCGACATCTTCGACGTGTGGTTCGACTCGGGCTCGATGCCCTTCGCCCAGGTGCACTACCCGTTCGAGAACCAGGAGTGGTTCGACAGCCACAACCCCGCCGACTTCATCGTCGAGTACATCGGGCAGACGCGCGGCTGGTTCTACGTCATGCATGTGCTCTCGACCGCGCTGTTCGACCGGCGTGCGTTCTCGAACGTCGTGAGCCACGGCATCGTGCTCGGCAGCGACGGTCAGAAGATGTCGAAGTCGCTGCGCAACTATCCCGATGTCTCCGAGGTCTTCGAGCGCGACGGTTCCGACGCGATGCGCTGGTTCCTGATGTCGAGTTCGGTGCTGCGGGGCGGCAACCTCGTCGTCACCGAAGAGGGCATCCGCGAGGGCGTGCGCCAGTTCATGCTGCCGCTCTGGAGCACGTGGTACTTCTTCTCGTTGTACGCGAACACGGCCCGCCAGGGCGGCTACGAGGCATCCGCTCGCACGGACTCGACCGACGTGCTCGACCGCTACCTGCTCGCCAAGCTCGGCGAGCTCGTGACCTCGGTCACGGCCGACTTCGAAGAGTTCGACTCGCCGCTCGCCGCCGCCAAGCTCCGCGACTTCGGCGACGTGCTGACCAACTGGTACGTACGCCGCTCGCGTGACCGGTTCTGGGTGGGCGTCGGCGCCGACGGGTCGGGCCGCGAAGCGTTCGACACCCTCTACACGGTGCTCGAGACGCTCACGCGCCTCGCAGCGCCGCTGCTGCCGCTCGTCTCCGACCGCATCTGGCGCGGCCTCACGGGCGGTCGCAGCGTGCACCTCGCCGACTGGCCCGACGCGGCCGGATTCCCGGTCGATCACGAGCTCGTCGCCGCGATGGACGCCGTGCGCGAGATCAGCTCGGCGACGCTGTCGTTGCGCAAGCAGTCGGGTCGTCGCGTGCGGCTCCCGCTCGCGAGGCTCACGGTCGTGGCGACGGATGCCGCTGCGCTCGCGCCGTTCGAGTCCATCCTCCGTGATGAGCTCAACGTGAAAGCCGTCGACCTCGTCACCCTCGACGGGTCGAGCGCCGAGGCGTTCGGAGTGACCAAGCGGCTCACCGTCAACGCGCGCGCAGCGGGGCCGCGCCTCGGCAAGACCGTGCAGCAGGCGATCCAGGCCGCTCGCACGGGCGACTGGAGCGTCGACGGCGAGTCGGTCGTCGCGGGCGGCATCCCACTCGAGCCGGGGGAGTACGATCTCGTGCTCGAGGCAGGCGGAGCCGGCAACGGGTCGAGTGCACTCGCGCTGCTCGCCGACGGCGGCTTCGTGATCCTCGACACGGCGACGACGTCCGAACTCGAGGCCGAGGGCCTCGCACGCGACGTCGTGCGCGCCGTGCAGGAGTCGCGGAAGGCGGCCGGGCTCGACGTCGGCGACCGCATCCGGCTCGAGCTCACCCTCGATGCGGCCGGTGCTGCCGCCGCCGAGACGCACCGGGAGCTGATCGCGGGCGAGACGCTCGCGACCGAGCTGGCAGTGGTCGCCGGCGAACCCGGTGACGAGGCGCGACCCGTGGGCGAATCCTCTCGCCTGATCGTAAGGGTGGCGAAGGCATGACCGACGAGTCCGACTACACCGAGGCGGCCGACGCCGTCTACCGGAGCCTCCTCGATCGGGTCGGCGAAGCCGCCCCCGAGCCTCGCCTCAGCGCCACCCGGCGCGCGGTCGAGATGCTCGGCGACCCGCACCGGGCGGCACCGGTGATCCACATCACCGGTACCAACGGCAAGACCTCGACCAGTCGCATGGTCGAATCGATACTGCGTGCCGGTGGCCTTCGTACCGGCCTCATGACGAGTCCGCACCTCGAGCGCTTCACCGAACGCATCCTCATCGACGGCGAGCCGATCACCGACGAGGCGATCGCCCGCAACTGGGAGGAGATCGCACCGTTCATCCTCCTCGTCGACACCGACCTCGACGCCGCCGGAGAACCGCGGCTCACCTTCTTCGAAGCGCTGACCGTGCTCGCGTTCGCGTGCTTCGCCGATGCCCCCGTCGACGTCGTCGTGCTCGAGGTCGGCATGGGCGGCGAATGGGACTCGACGAACGTCGCCGACGGCCAGGTGGCGGTCTTCACGCCGATCGCCCTCGATCACGAGTCGGCACTCGGTACGACGATCGAGCAGATCGCCCGCACCAAGGCAGGCATCATCAAGCGCGACGCAGCTGTCGTCACCGCCTTCCAGACACCCGAAGCGCTCACCGTGCTGCGCGACACGACCGCCGAGCACGACGGCACCTTCGCCGTCGAGGGCGGCGCCTTCGCAGTGCTCGACTCGCGGGTCGCCGTCGGCGGTCAGCTCATCTCTGTGAGGGGACTCGCGGGGGAGTATCGCGATCTCGCCCTGCCGCTCTTCGGGCGCCACCAGGCGGAGAACGCCGCCGTCGCGATCGCCGCCGTCGAGTCGTTCCTCGGCGCCGGCACGATGCGACTGGCCGACGAGGTGCTGCAGCAGGGTCTCGGCCTGACGACCTCGCCCGGGCGCCTTCAGATGGTCGGCACCGAGCCCCCCGTGCTCGTCGACGCCGCGCACAACCCGCACGGCGCTGCTTCGCTGACCGCTGCACTCGAGGAGTACTTCGATTTCGAGGAGGTCGTCTTCGTACTCGGCGTGCTCGCTGGAAAGGACGTCGACGGCATCGTCACCGCCCTCTCGCCGGGCGGGGCTCGCTTCATCGTCACCGCGCCGGCATCCGAACGCGCGATCGGTGCAGACGAGCTCGCGGCATCCGTCGCGCGCGTCGTCGGCGCAGATCGCGTCGACCTCGTTGCGCGGCTCGACGACGCACTCGACGAGGCGCGAAGCTGGGCGGCTGCGGCGCCGAAGCGCGCGGTCGTCGTCGCGGGGTCGATCGTGCTCGTCGGTGAGGCGATCGGCATCGCCTCGGATCGCGGATGGGGGCGAGCTTGAGCGACTCGATGTCATCTCAGGAGCCCGCACCCGAGGGTGACTCCGACCGTGTGCGTGACGGTGCTGCGGGTACCGCGCCAAGCGCCGGCGCGCGCTCGGTGCGTCAGACCCTCGCCACCATCGTGCTCGCCTTCGAAGTCATCGTCGTCTTCCTCGCCGCCCTCGTCATTTGGGGGCTCGCCCAGGGCGAAGGCGAAGGCGCACTGCCGTCATGGGTCGCCCTCATCGCCGGCGGTGTCATCATCATCGGGCTGATCGCGACGATCGGGCTCCTTCGATACCAGTGGGCCTATCTGCTCGGCTGGGTGATCCAGGCGCTCATCCTCGCGGCAGGCTTCCTCAACCCTGCGATGTTCGTCGTGGGCGCGCTCTTCGGCGGCATGTGGTGGTACTGCATGGTCGCCGGCGCACGAATCGACCGAGAACGAGCGGCCGCGGCCGCTCAATGGAAGGAACAGGAATGACCACTCCGATCGAAGAGACCCTCGTGCTCGTCAAGCCCGACGGCGTCGCCCGCAACCTCACTGGCGAGATCCTCCGGCGCATCGAGGCGAAGGGGTACTCGCTCGTCGACATCAGGCTGGTGCTGGCCGACCGCGAGCTGCTCGCCCGCCACTACGCCGAACACGAGGGCAAGCCGTTCTACGAGCCGCTCATCGAGTTCATGGAGTCCGGTTCCATCGTCGCGATGCGGGTCGCCGGCAACCGTGTGATCGAGGGCTTCCGGGTGCTCGCGGGCACGACCGACCCCACGACCGCCGCGCCCGGCACGATCCGGGGCGACTACGGCCGCGACTGGGGCCTGAAGGTGCAGCAGAATCTCGTGCACGGCTCCGACTCGGTCGACTCGGCCGAGCGCGAGCTCGCGCTCTGGTTCTGAACGCCTGAACGACGAGCGGATGCCGCGGCGACCGGGCGACCCGATCGCCGCGGCATCCCCGTGTCAGCTGAACAGGTTCTGCAAGTCGATCATCACCCGCGGGATCGCGTCCATCTGCGCTTGCGCGAGCAGTATGACGATCGCGTAGCAGATGACCGTGATGAGCGGCACCCAGCCGAGCCAGGCGCCGGCGAGGCGACGGACACGTGCCGAACCCGGAATATGTCCCTCACGCAGGTTGTAGAGCGTAAGAGCCCAGAACGTCGGGATCGTGACCGCCCAGGTGAGCATGCACCACGGGCAGAGCACGTCGAGCACGTAGATGCTCTGGAAGATGAGCCACCCCACGAAGACGAGCGCCCCGGCGACGCCGACGTTGAACACCGCCCAGAACCATCGGGCGAACGTCGCACCGGCGAGGATCGCCACCCCGACCGTGATCACCACGGGCCAGGCTATGAGGCCGATGAACGGGTTCGGGAAGCCGAACAGCGCGCCCTGCCACGACGCGAGATTCGTGCCGCAGCCGACCAGCACGCCGACATTGCACGACGGCACGTGCGAAGGATCGCTCAGCGTCAGCACCTTCTCGATCGACAGTTCGAACGCCGCGTAGAGGCCGATGGCCCCTGCGACGACGAGGAAGATCGCGAGGGCGACGGGTCTGGAACGTCGGGAGGAGTCCGGCATGCTCGGATTATGGCATGCCGATTCCGACCTCACCTGCGAGAGCATGCGATAATCGATTGAGTCGTCCGGGCCGCGCCCGACACGACGCCAATGAGGGCTTGAGGATGCAGTGCATCCGAGTAGGCGGTGAACGCACCGCGAGACGTGGCGACAAGGCAACCTGCCGGTCGCAGTTATGAAGGATTCAGCGGCTCAGCGCGAAGCGCGAGGCCGCTCCAGACGAGTACGGTACGACGGCGCGGCCGTCGAAACCGGCGTAGGAGTGCACCAGAGATGGTGGAAGGCAACGAGAAGAACACGAACGAACCCGAGGCCGGCAACGGCCCGACCCGGCGGCGTGGAGGCCTGTTCGGCTCGCGTCGCGGTGGCCGATCGAAGGCGACCGAACCGGTGGTGCCGGCCGAGACGCCGGAGACTCCCGTGACGGAAGCCGGGGTCACGCAGTCGAGCCCGGCCGTCGATGCCGAGACCCAAGAGGGCAGCGGCGTCGAGGCGTCGCTCACGGCTGGCACCGACGTCGCGGTCGACGGCGGCGACGAAGCATCCGTCGCCTCCGTGGTCGAGGCGCCGCCGACACCGGAGCCCGTCGCCGAGACGAAGTCACCCTCATCGGTGTCGCCGATCCCGGCCGCGCTCTCGACGACGTCGCTGATCTTCCACGCGCCGCCGGTGCTCGTCGCATCGGAGCGCCCGGAACGCTCGGAGCGTGGCGATCGCGACGAACGCGACGAACGCGACTCGGGCGATCGCGACCGTGACCGAGGAGGTCGCGATCGCGAGCCCGACGAAGAGGAGTCCTCGACGGTGCGCCGGCGCACTCGACGCCGCAGCGGCGAAGAGGGGCGCTCGAACACCGACGAGCCGGCGAACACGGTCGTCAAGGTGCGCAAGCCCCGCGAGGTCGAACTCATCACCGAGCCGCAGAAGGTCAAGGGCTCCACGCGCCTCGAGGCGAAGAAGCAGCGCCGACGTGACGGCCGCGACGCCGGTCGCCGCCGTGCGGTGATCACCGAGGCCGAGTTCCTCGCCCGGCGCGAGTCGGTCGACCGTTCGATGGTCGTGCGCGAGAAGGGCGGCCGCATCCAGATCGGCGTGCTCGAAGACGGAGTGCTCGTCGAGCACTACGTCGCCCGCAACCAAGAAGCGTCGCTCATCGGCAACGTCTATCTCGGCCGCGTGCAGAACGTGCTGCCCAGCATGGAGGCCGCGTTCGTCGACATCGGCCGGGGCCGCAATGCGGTGCTCTACTCGGGCGAAGTCGACTGGGAAGCCGCAGCCGAGAACGGCGAGAAGAACCAGCCTCGCCGCATCGAGCTCGCCTTGAAGCCCGGCGACCGGGTGCTCGTGCAGGTCACGAAAGACCCGGTCGGTCACAAGGGCGCCCGGCTCACGAGCCAGGTCTCGCTGCCCGGCCGCTACCTCGTGTACGTGCCCAACGGCTCGATGAACGGCATCAGCCGCAAGCTCCCCGACACCGAGCGTGCGCGCCTGAAGAAGATCCTCAAAGAGGTGCTGCCCGACAACCAGGGCGTCATCGTGCGCACCGCCGCCGAGGGCGCGACCGAAGAGCAACTCACCCTCGATGTGAACCGCCTCATCGCGCAGTGGGCCGAGATCGCCACGCAGCTCGAGAAAGTGCAGGCGCCCGCGCTGCTGCACTCCGAGCCCGACCTGCTCATCAAGATCGTGCGCGACGTCTTCAACGAAGACTTCCAGAAGATGGTCATCGAGGGCGACGACGCGCGCCAGACCATCGAGCGGTACCTTCGTGCCGTCGCTCCCGATCTGCTCGAGCGCGTAGACGCGTACACCGGTGAGCGCGACTCCTTCGAGGAGTTCCGCATCAGCGAACAGATCGAGAAGGCGCTCGACCGCAAGGTGTGGCTGCCTTCGGGCGGCTCGCTCGTGATCGACCGCACCGAGGCGATGACCGTCGTCGACGTCAACACCGGCAAGTTCGTCGGCTCGGGCGGCAACCTCGAAGAGACGGTCACGAAGAACAACCTCGAGGCGGCAGAAGAGATCGTTCGCCAGCTTCGGCTCCGCGACATCGGCGGCATCATCGTCGTCGACTTCATCGACATGGTGCTCGAGACCAATCGCGATCTCGTGCTGCGCCGTCTCGTCGAGTGCCTCTCGAGGGACCGCACGAAGCACCAGGTCGCCGAGGTCACCTCGCTCGGCCTCGTGCAGATGACCCGCAAGAAGCTCGGTCTCGGGCTGCTCGAGTCGTTCAGCGAGCCGTGCGAGATCTGTGCGGGTCGCGGCATCATCGTGCACCACGAGCCCGTCGTGAAGCACCGCTCCGCGCAGCAGCAGCAGCCCGAGCGTCGCGGTCGCGGTCGCGGTGGCAACCAGCAGCAGTCGACGCAGGCGCCCGCTGAGCCGAAGACGCACACCGGCACCCACGCCATCACCGATGACGTGAAGAACGCGCTCGCGCAGATCGCGGCGTCGACGATTCCGCACACCGAGCAGAAGCCCGAGCAGCACGAGGCGGATGCCGCGGCCGAGACGCCAGCGGCAGAATCGACCGTCGCCGAGCGATCGACCGTCGCCGAGCGCGCCCCCAAGGCCGATACCGCCGAGAAGTCGGCCGAGTCGGCGGGCTCTCGTCGCCGCGGCCGTCACCGCCGCGTCTCGCAGGAGCAGGGTGCCGCACCCACGGCACCTGCACCCGACGCAGCAGACGAAGCACCGAACGCAGCCGATCAAGCGTCCGAGGTTCCGCAGATCCTCGACCTGCCCGTGCCGCCGGTCGAGCGCAAGCGCCCGGCGCGCCTCGCCGAGACCGAGGTGCTCCTCGATTCGGTGCTCGACGCACTGCCCGCTCCCAAGAAGGCCGGTGAGGGGCGTACGCGCAGTCGTCGCGTCTCCACGGCGGCACTCAGCACGGCCGGCGCGGCACCCGTCATCACCCGGGCCGACGGCTCGGGCGACGACGGGGCATCCGACTCAGCCGAGTGAGCGTCGGGCTGCGCGCTCGCGTCGCTCACGCGGCGTGACGCGCAGCCCGCTTCGGCGGAGTCGCACCACGAGCTCCCTTGGCGAGACGGCCTGGGCGCCCGCCGCCACGAGGTCGTCGTAGCGTTCGACCGGCACGTCGTAGTGGTCGAGGTCGAAGGATCTCGGCGGGAGATCGGCCCGCTGCGCGAAAGCGTGGAGCTCCTCGATCGACTCGTCGCTGACGAGATGCGCCCACACGGTTCCGTGCTTCGGCCAGAGCGGCGTGTCGATCAGCACGGTCATGTTGCGATCCTATGCGCGGGTGGCGACGACTCGCCGTGGGCCGCGCGTTTGACCGGCCCCCCGACATCGGATAAACTCGACCGTTGGTGCCACCGCTTATCCCGGTGTGCCCGCTTGCAGTTCATCTGCACCAGCGTTTTCTGGCAGTGACGACCCCTTCTTCCCGCTGAGGTCCCGCGCAGTGACACCCCATCAGACAGTTGGAGCCCCCGGGTTTCCCCAGAGATAGGTACGAAGAGTGGTTTACGCAGTAGTGCGCGCCGGCGGTCGGCAGGAGAAGGTCGAAGTCGGCACCATCGTGACGATGGATCGCGTCAAGGCAGACAAAGACGGCAACGTCACGCTCGCCGCGGTGCTCCTCGTCGACGGCGACAAGATCACCTCCGACGCGAAGTCGCTCGAGAAGATCACGGTTACGGCCGAGGTTCTCAACGACCTCCGCGGCCCGAAGATCGTGATTCAGAAGTTCAAGAACAAGACCGGTTACAAGAAGCGCCAGGGTCACCGTCAAGACCTGACGCGCGTCAAGGTCACCGGAATCAAGTAGAGCCTGAGGAGAGCAGCTAATGGCACACAAAAAGGGAGCGAGCTCTACTCGCAACGGTCGTGACTCCAACGCACAGCGCCTCGGCGTGAAGCGCTTCGGTGGCCAGGTCGTCGGCGCAGGCGAGATCATCGTCCGCCAGCGCGGCACCCACTTCCACCCGGGCGCGGGCGTCGGTCGCGGTGGCGACGACACCCTGTTCGCACTCGAGGCCGGCGCGGTGCAGTTCGGTCACAAGGGCGGCCGCAAGGTCATCAACATCGTGGCGGTCGGCGAATAGTCGATCGACGGTTGTCGTGAGGGCGGGCTTCGGCTCGCCCTCACGTGTTTTCATCGGTTTGGAGAGTGCAGCATGGTCAGCTTCGTCGACGAGGTGACGCTGTTCCTGCGTGCCGGTCATGGCGGGAACGGCTGCGTCTCGGTGCGCCGTGAGAAGTTCAAGCCACTCGCGGGCCCCGACGGCGGCAACGGCGGGCACGGCGGCGACATCGTGCTCGTCGCGGACCCGCAGGTGACCACCCTCCTCGCCTATCACGGGCGTTCGCACCGCAGCTCCTCCAACGGCCAGCCCGGCATGGGCGATCACCGCTCCGGCGCGCTCGGCGAGACTCTCGAGCTGCCCGTGCCCATCGGCACGGTCGTCAAAGACGAGCACGGCGTCGAATTGGCCGACCTCACCGAGCCGGGCACGCGTTACGTCGCCTCGGCCGGCGGCCTCGGCGGACTCGGCAACGCCGCACTCTCGAGTACGAAGCGCAAGGCGCCCGGCTTCGCGCTCCTCGGCACGCTCGGCGACGAGGTCGAGATCACGCTCGAGCTGAAGACCATCGCGGATGTCGCGCTCGTCGGTTACCCGTCGGCGGGCAAGTCGAGCCTCATCGCTGCATTGTCGGCGGCTCGACCGAAGATCGCCGACTATCCGTTCACGACGCTGCACCCGAACCTCGGTGTCGTGCAGGCGGGCGACCACCGCTTCACCGTGGCCGACGTGCCCGGCCTCATCGAGGGCGCGAGCGAGGGCAAAGGGCTCGGCCTCGAGTTCCTCCGCCACGTCGAACGCTGCACGGCACTGCTGCACGTCGTCGATTGCGCCACCCTCGAGCCCGGTCGCGACCCCATCACCGACCTCGAAGTGATCCTCGGCGAGTTGGCCGCATACCCCGTTCCCGAGGGTCAGGTGCCGTTGCTCGAACGCCCACAGCTCGTCGCCCTCAACAAGATCGACGTGCCCGAGGCACGCGAACTCGCCGACTTCGTGCGTCCCGAACTCGAGTCCCGTGGCTACCGCGTGTTCGAGATCTCCACGGTCAGCCATGAGGGCCTTCGCCAGTTGGGCTTCGCGCTCGGTGAGCTCGTCGATGCCAGCCGCGCCGAGGCGGCCGCTGCTCCTGCGCCCGAGCGCATCGTCATGCGTCCGAAGTCCTCCAACGACCCCGGCTTCACCGTGCGGGCAGAGGGCGGCAGCTACGGCACCCTGTACCGCGTACTCGGACAGAAGCCCGAGCGGTGGGTTCAGCAGACCGACTTCACGAACGATGAAGCCGTCGGCTTCCTCGCCGATCGACTGGCGAAGCTCGGCGTCGAAGACGCACTCGTGCGCGCGGGCGCCGACGCCGGCTCGGCCGTCGTCATCGGAAAGGGTGCCGGGGTCGTCTTCGACTGGGAGCCGACGCTCACGTCGACCGCCGAGCTCATCACCGCGCCGCGCGGATCCGACATCCGTCTCGACGAGAACCGGCGTGCCACGCGCGCCGAGCGTCGAAGCGAGTACTACGAGCGCATGGATGCGAAGGCCGAGGCACGCGCCGAGCTCGAGCGCGAGCGCGGCGCCGGCATGTGGTCGGAGCTCGATGAGCAGACGGCGGCAGAGGCTGCCGCAGGCAGCGACGTCGACGCCCCACCACCAGCAGGCGTGTCCGACGACGGGGAGGACTCGAGCAGCGAGGAGCGCGCATGACGCCTCGCAATCGGTCCGAGATCCCGGCGGCGACCCGCATCGTCGTGAAGGTCGGCTCTTCGTCGATCAGCGGCGAGAACGCCGAACAGATCGGGCCGTTGGTCGATGCCCTCGCCGCCGCACATGCTCGCGGCGCCGAGGTCGTGCTCGTGTCGTCAGGGGCGATCGCCACGGCGATCCCGTTCCTCAGCCTCGACGGCCGGCCATCCGATCTGGCGACGCAGCAGGCCGCCGCCGCGGTCGGCCAGAACGTGCTCATGTGGCGCTACCAGACGAGCCTCGATCGCTACGGGGTGCTCGCCGGTCAGGTACTGCTCACCGCCGGCGACCTCGAGAACGCCACGCCCCGCTCGAACGCGCAGCGCGCGATGGACCGGCTGCTCTCCCTCCGAATCCTGCCGATCGTGAACGAGAACGACACCGTCGCGACCCATGAGATCCGATTCGGCGACAACGATCGGCTCGCGGCCCTCGTCGCCGAGCTGATCGGCGCCGAACTTCTCGTGCTGCTCTCCGACGTGGATGCGCTCTACACGAAGCCGCCGCACCTCGACGGCGCGCTACGCATCGAGCATGTGCCGTTCGGCGACCCCTTGTCGGGCGTCGAGATCGGAGCGGCCGGGGGCGCCGGCGTCGGAGTCGGGGGAGCGGAGACCAAGGTCTCCGCGGCCCGCATCGCCGCCGAGGCGGGCGCCGCCGTGCTCATCACCTCGACTCCGCTCGTCTCGGAGGCACTCGCCGGCGCCGCGGTCGGCACTTGGTTCGATCCCGCCCCTGAAGGTCGCCCGGCGACGGCCCCAACGCGGTGACCACCGGCGCGACCTGACGATCGTCATACGGTGAACGGCGACACGCCGCTCACCTAGGCTGGTCGCATGGAGCAGCCCGACTTCGACGCCTCGGTGATCGACACCCGCCTCGCCGCCGCGAAAGACGCCTCCCGCCGCCTGGCACAGGCCACGACGGCCGAGAAGGACGCGGCGCTCGAACAGGTCGCCGTGCTGCTCGTAGCCCGTTCGGCAGAGATCATCGCGGCGAACGGCGCCGACCTCGAAGCGGGTCGCGGGGCCGGACTCGCGTCAGGACTGCTCGACCGGCTCACGCTCGACGAACGACGGGTCACCGCTCTCGCCGGTGCGGTTCGCGAGGTGATCGGCCTCGCTGATCCCGTCGGCGACACCGTGAGCGGCCGTTCGCTGCCCAATGGCGTGCGCATCGATCAGATCCGTGTGCCGCTGGGCGTCATCGGCGCCATCTACGAAGCACGACCGAACGTCACGATCGACATCGCAGTGCTCGCGCTCAAGAGCGGCAACGCCGTGGTGCTCCGAGGTGGCACGGCGGCCGAGCAGACGAACCGGGTGCTCCTCGGCGTGCTTCGCGACGCACTCGACTCGGTCGGCCTGCCGGCCGAAGCGGCGCAGACGGTCGACGACTTCGGCCGCGCAGGGGCCCGCCACCTCATGCAGGCCCGCGACTACGTCGACGTCCTCATCCCGCGCGGCAGCTCCGGGCTCATCAGAGCCGTCGTCGACGAGGCGAAGGTGCCGGTCATCGAAACGGGAGCCGGCGTCGTGCACATGTTCCTCGACGAGAGTGCCCGCGAAGACTGGGCGGTCGATCTCGTGCACAACGCCAAGACGCAACGGCCGAGCGTCTGCAACGCACTCGAGACGTTGCTGGTGCACTCGGGCGCGGCGGAGCGCCTGCTCCCTCCGGTGCTGGCTCGCCTCGAGGCATCCGGTGTCACCGTGCACGGCGACGAGCGCGTGCGCGCCATCCGGCCCGAGGTGCAGGCGGTCACCGATGAGGACTGGGCGACCGAGCACATGTCGCTGGACATCTCGGTCGGGGTCGTCGACTCGCTCGACGGCGCCCTGCGCCACATCCGCCGGTATTCCACCAAGCACACGGAGTCGATCGTCACGAACGACCTCGGCAACGCCGAACGATTCCTGAACGAAGTGGATGCCGCGGCGGTCATGGTCAACGCCTCCACCCGCTTCACCGACGGCGCAGAGTTCGGGTTCGGTGCAGAGGTCGGCATCTCTACGCAGAAACTGCACGCGCGCGGGCCGATGGGGCTCCCCGAATTGACGAGCACGAAGTGGATCGTGCGCGGTGCCGGGCACGTGCGCGACTGACCTCGCTAGACTGTTCGGAGCACGACCCGCAGGATTCGAAAGGAACGGCGAATGAGCCTAGCCACCGCAGTACAGACCTCGACCGTGTTGAGTGAGACGGTGCACGCGAGGGAACTGCCGATGGAGACTTGGGTCTACGGCCTCATCGCGATCGTCATCTTCGCCGCGCTCGGTTTCGTCGTCGCGTCGTACCGCGACGTGGCCAACCGGCACGCTGCCAAGGCGGCGGCCTACGCCGCCCGTCACACCGGAGACGAGCACGGCGGCCACTGAGGCGGGCGGCCGCCAGATGACGGTCGCGGAACGCCGGCCTCGCATCGGGGTCATGGGCGGCACGTTCGATCCCATCCACCACGGTCACCTCGTCGCGGCAAGCGAAGTGGCGCAGTCGCTCGAGCTCGACGAAGTCGTGTTCGTGCCGACCGGCCAGCCGAGCTACAAGTCGAACGTCACCCAGGCTGAGCACCGCTATCTGATGACGGTCATCGCCACGGCATCGAACCCGAGATTCACCGTGAGCCGGGTCGATATCGACCGCAAGAAGCCGACGTTCACGATCGACACCCTGCGCGATGTTCGACGTGAACGCCCCGATGCCGACCTCTACTTCATCACCGGCGCCGACGCGATCGCGCAGATCCTCTCCTGGAAAGATGTGCAAGAACTCTGGGATCTTGCGCACTTCGTTGCTGTGAGTCGTCCGGGACATGTGCTGTCTGTTTCTGGATTGCCGGAGCAAGACGTAAGCTTGCTTGAGGTTCCGGCACTTGCGATCTCGTCGACCGATTGCCGGAGCAGGGTGCGCCGGGGTTTCCCGGTTTGGTACTTGGTGCCCGATGGGGTCGTCCAGTACATCTCCAAGCACCATCTCTACCGGAGTGTCGAATGACGTCGTCGCAGGATCCGCCGCTGACGCGCCGCGAAATACGCGAACGCGAGCGTCTGCTGGAGCAGCAGGTTCCTTCGGTGAGCCCGGATGCCCCGCCGCAGGCGGTTCCTGCACCGGCTCCCGCACCCGTGCCGCCGCAGCCCGTTCCCGTGGCTCCCGCGCAAGCGGTTCCCGCACCGGCGCTTCCGGTGTCAGGATCGAACCCCGCGTATGCGGCGCCCCGGCCCGCTGGTGCGTTCGCTGAACCCACCTCGCCTTACGCCGCGCCGCTACCGCAGCAAAGCCCATTCGCACCGCGCCCAGTGCCGCCCGCGCCGGCTCCAGCCGCGCCGCAGGCGCCTGCTGTGCAGCAGCCCCCGCAGCAGCAGGTTCCCTGGCAGCAGCCTCCGCAGCAGCAGGTTCCCTGGCAGCAACCCCCGCAGCAGGCAGAACCGTTGAGCGCTCGCCCGGCACCCCAAGAGCAGCCGTGGCCTGTTGCCGAAGAGCCGACGACGCCCGAGCGCACGCTCACCCGGCGCGAGCTTCGCGCGATGCTCGACTCCAACCAACTCGACGAGTTCGACCTCGAAGAAGAAGAGGCCGCGCAGTACTCCGCAAGCCTCCCGCAGCCTGGGCCTGCGGTGCCGCCTCCCGCAGCAGCGAGCCCGACGCATCCACCGCGACAGGCCGATCCTGCGGCCCCAGTGTCGGCTGCAGTCGGCCACTGGGCGTCGCAGCTGAACACCCCTGTGGAATCGGCCGAGCCCTTCGACCAGTTGCTTTCACGTGGCGGTGTGAGTCACGGCGTTCCGACCACGACGAACGCGCTCATCCTCCCGACGCTTCCCGACAACGGTTCGATCGGCAATCCGATCGCGTCGAGTGGCGAGATCATCGCCACCGGCTCGATCGACCTCCCTCGCTCCTACGGGGCGACGGGAGTGCACCCGAGCCATATCGATTCCTCCGACGTCGACCGTCTCTTCGACCAGGTCGAAGACGTCGGCACCGGCGCCGCGCCCGTCGCGGCGACCCGCGCGATCAGTACGCAGGGCGCTTCGCGCACCATGATCGCACCGCCGAAGAAAGAGGGCATGAACCTGCCGCTCGTGCTCGCCGTCACCGCCGGCGTGCTCGCACTCGGCGTCGTCGCCACCCTCGTCATCGGCTCGATCTCCGGGTTGTTCTGATCCGAGACATCCATCACCCACCGGAAGTGAGCGCATGACCGCATCCGACCAGGCACTCGACACACTCGCGCTCGCGGCGCGGGCAGCTGATTCGAAGGGCGGCGACGACCTCGTCGCTCTCGACGTGTCGGCCCCGCTTCCCTTCGCCGACGTGTTCCTTCTCGTCACCGGCAACTCCGAACGCAACGTTGTCGCGATCGCCGACGAGATCGAAGACGTGCTCGGCCGTGCCGGCACGCCGACCCGACGGCGCGAAGGCCACCAGGCGGGCCGCTGGATCCTGCTTGATTTCGGCGACCTCGTCGTGCACGTCTTCCATCAGGAGGAGCGCCTCTACTACGGTCTCGAGCGGCTGTGGGCCGACTGCCCGGCACTGCCGGTGGCACCGTTGCTCACCGCGAGCAACTGAGCATCGCGGCATCCGCTGGTCGAGCCTCGCTCGATTTCTTCAGGGGGCCGGGGCTGGTGTAAGCTCAATTCGTTGCCCCGCACGGGGTGTAAGGGTCTGTGGCGCAGCTGGTAGCGCACCTGCATGGCATGCAGGGGGTCAGGGGTTCGAGTCCCCTCAGATCCACCGAAAACCCCTGATGAATCGTGAGATTTGTCAGGGGTTCTTTTCGTTGAAAAGGCCGAGAATGGGGTCTTGGGGCCTTTTTGGGGCCTTTTTCAAAACGATGACGGGCCGCCACAGGCATCCACATGCGAAGTCCTGAGACGGCAAGCATTTCGGCGTGATGCGCACTCCTGAGGAGTATGAGCGCCTTGCGGAAGAGCGCCCGATGGTGCGCAGAGCTCGCTTCCTCGGTCCCGTACAACTCGACGAGAACCCCCCTCAGCTCGCCGGCCGCGTAATCAGAAGGGTCGAGCAAGATCAGGCACTCAAGCTTGAAGTAGTGCGCGTAGCTCGAATCCATGATCTGCCGAGGCGTACACAGGACGCCGTCGACGTCCCGTTGGAACCGCGCGGCGCTTTGCGCAGATGCGGTCAACGCCTTCTCGGCGAGCTGCCGCACGACTTCAGGGAGGCCCGTGTAGTCGATCGTTCCATCTGGTGCGATCCGACCGGACTCGTAGAGGTACTTGTGGACCGGCAGATTCGACGTCGTACCGGGTCGGATGCCGTCGGGGATGCCCGAGAGGAGGACATTGGTCGGCTCAAGCGGGAGCCTCCGAATCCCGAGGACATCCTGCTCGACGTCAGCGGCGGGCGCTGGCACTTTGTCAGCGGTGCGGGCTGACGGCAACAAGCTCGAGGGGCGCAAGTTCCACGCCTGCCTCCTACGTCCCTCGACTCGACTCCCTCAATGCAGGGGCTGGGGGAGGGTTCGCCGGGGCGCTCGGGGTTGGGGGCGCCCCGGCTGCTCCCGCGGAGGTAGGTCAGCCGGCCACGGCAAACACTCAGGCGTCAGCTGGCGATTCCGTGGCAGCCAAGCGTGAATCTCTGTAGGCACGTGAATCTCTGGTGGTAAGGGTCAGTCGATTCAAAATCGACACTCCCGCGCAGATGAGGCCGATCAGAAACGGATAGACGGCGCAGCGTTCGATGAAGCCGATGATGCCGATGACGGTGTCGCCCGCGGTGAAAATCGCAGCAAGGTAGAGCGCCGTTGCAAACAGGCCGATCACGCCGGCCGTGACCAGCGTTCTCCGGACAGTCGATGAGAGACCGGCGCGCCAGCCCATGCTCCCGAGCACGATAGCCAGTACGTTGGCGCCGATGAAGCCTGCGAACGCGCCGAAGCTGTGGAGTTCGCCAGTGCCGTTCTCGAGCGCTTCGCCTGAACCAGGGAAGACCGCGAGGAGGACCCCGCCGACGGCCAACATTGTCGCGGGCACAAGCGCTGCCCAGCGGCGCCAGCCGTATAGACCGCGCAGCATCGCGGCGCCAGCGAGAATGATGATGCCGAACAGGAAGAACCCGGTGTTCATCACCCACGCGAGAGGTGAATACATATACTGCCCGAACAGCGTCGAAGGCTCGGCGACTCCGAGGTTGCTGATGAAGTGGTACGTGTAACTGTACGGCGGATCTGTCCAGGCTGCGGCGGCGATGAACTCGGTGATGAAGAAGATCGCAGGCCCGGCGATGAGCAACGCTCCTGCGGTTCGACGCTGGGCGGGCCGACCCGCACCAGAGGCGAGCCTTCCGACATTCGAGCCTTTCACGGGTTCCCTTCGGGGTGCGCTACGACGTGGGTCGGTCTTCGCGGTTATGGACGTGGCTTTCTGGTTAACTTCACTCACACGCAAAGTATAGCGAGACTACTTTCGCTGTCAATGTAGCGATAGTCCAACGCTAGTAGGATCGGGCTATGGTCGATGCGGCAGTTTTGGGACGGCGCGAACGCAAGAAGGCGGCAACACGGGCGGCGATCCTAGAGGCGGCGACGTCGCTTTTTCTCGCTCGCGGCTTCGACGCAGTCACGGTTCGCGAGATCGCGGAACAGGCGGACGTCTCGCCCAAGACCGTTTTCACGCACTTCCCCCAGAAGGAGGCACTTGTCTTCAGTGACGAAGACGAGCGGCACGAACGCCTTGTGACCGCGGTTCGCGGCCGGGCACCGGGGACGACGATCTCTGACGCCCTGAAGGCGTACTACCTCTCCGAGATCACCGCCATGAGGTCCGAACCTCAAAGACAGATCCTGGCCCTGATGCAAGAGACCCCTGCCCTCGTCGACTACGCGGAGAGTATGTGGTTCCGTCACGAGGACGTCTTGGTCGTCGCGATCACCGAGGAGCTTGGCCTCACGGAGCCGAGTGAAGAAATCCGCTTCTACGTCCGATTTGCATTGCACATCCAGCTCAGCGCGACCCGCGAAACGAATCCACGACCGACCATCGATGCAGGATTTCGGCTCCTTGACAGGGGTTGGACGCGCTACAGAGCGGCCGGGGAATAGCGCGCATCCGTAGAAGCCTCGCGTAACAATGGCATCCTTTGACCAATCACCCAGCCATGTACCCGCTCCCACTGCAATACGGCTCGAGAGGCGGCTCAGTCTCACACGGATGAGCGCGACGAGGCCAGTCGCGGCTAAAATGGGATCGTTGGCCAATGGTTCGCAACGGCTCGAGGCGGGCCGTCCACTGGCCGCAGTAAAGCGCGTGCCCTGAGCGAGTTCGTCGGGGAGGACGTCGGCCGGAACGAACGACGAGAGCGCTCATGAGTGAGGCCGTACTGCTTCTCGGGCTCACGGAAGTCCGCGTGGTGCGCATAGGCGTCGACCAGGTCTCGGATCGCGAGCCGGTCGGCGACGTCTTCCAGAGTGAGGGTGGTGAGCATGTTCACGGGCATCTCCTTCAGTGTCGGTCATAAGTTGATTGGTCAGCGGGGCGCAACAGTCGTCCAGAGTCGATCGAAGGAGATGCTGTCGAAGAAGGCGACGCCGTTTACAACCTTCTCGTCCTCCAGCCGCAGGAACCAGGCATAGGTGTTGCTGTAACGCGTGCCTGCAATGGTCCTACCGGCGCCGTCCCAGACGACGATGATCGTTCCATACTCGACATCCTCGAATACCTCTCGAATGATCTCTGGACGGAATGGATCGTCCGAATCGACGAGTTGTCGGTTGCTGGTCATCGTTCAACCACTTTCGGGCTCATTTCGGCTCCGTCCCGGTTTGGTCGCACCAGTTCGCCGATTGCCTGAGCGATGGGCACGTGACCGGCGACAACCTGCCATTGTCGTCCGATGCTTCGTTCCTCGCGGAGTGTCGCGACAAGCGTTGCGGCGACGTCCCCTCGTGCGATGGTGCCCATGGGGATTCCACGGTCACCAAGGTGAATGAGGCCCGTGGGTCGTTCGTCAACCAGCCAGCCCGGTTCGATGATCGTCCAGCGCAGAGCCGATGCGCGCAGATTCGCGTCTGCGGCTCTCTTGGCCGCGTAGTAAGGGGCGAATTCCGGAGTGTCGACTTCGGCGGGTATCCGATCACCCGCCCCTATGGAGGAGATCTGGATGAATCGTCGGATTCCGCCTCGTTCGGCTGCCTCCACCGACTTCAATGATCCGTCGCGATCGACGCCGCTCACGGCACGAGGATCGGAGCTGCCTGCTGCGAAAAGGACCCCGTCGCATCCGGAGAACACTGTCGTCAGTGCCTGTGGAGAAGCGGTAGTCAGATCCAGTTGCCTGATCTGCGCACCCGTCTTCGCCAGCAGGTCGAGCCGGTGCACACTCCGGCCAAGCGCGATGACCGCGTCTCCATGCGATCGGAGTGCTTGGACAATGTGACGGCCGGTACGCCCCGTTGCCCCCAGTACGGCGTAGGTGTGCACGCTGTCGCCCAGAGTATTCCTCATCGCATGCCCTTCCCCAACTTCCCGGGAGTCGGGAACCGCGGTTCATAACTGGCCCATTCCCGTTCAAGACGCCGACTCATCGACACGATGACCACAACGAGGTAGATCCCTCCGCCAGCTACTCCGGTGAGGAGAGCGGTGGTCGTCGGGAGTGTGAAACTTCGGACAATTCCGGCGACGAAGATGCCGACGAGGACGGCGTTGACCACGGCGATCAGCATCATGCTGCTTCCCGCGAAGTGGCCTGGCCCGGAGCGGCGGCCGAACATAACGTACGTCTGCTGGCTGCCCAGCCGGTCGTCGAACGCTGAGGTCATCAGGTAGGAGCGGATGTCAGGGTACAGCTCGGCGTACGCGGCCCGCAGACGGTTCATTGCCAACACGTACGCGAGGTCTTCGAACCCGACATTGAACACCCGTATCTGTGTAAGGACGCCAATCCCCAGCACGATGGCCACTACGATCATCGCCAGCACGACGAACGTTCCACTGAATTGCATCGCCTGTCCCGCGAGTGCGAGGCTGACCAGGCCGGCAGAGGTAAGGGTCAGGAAGATGCTGATCCGGTTGAGCACCTCGGCCTGGGTAGTGCTGCGGGAGGCGAGCAGCCCCCAGTGTTCCGTTGCGAGAAGCTGCGCTTGCACCGCCGGGGAAACCTGCTCGGGATCGGCCATGACTGCTACCCGATGTCACTTGCCGGCGGGGAGGAATCTGCTGGGCGTCCGGGTTCAATCTGAGACCCGTGCACCCCCATTGCGACGGGCCGGACCGACTGATCAGCCGTGAGCAGGTCTGCGAGGTCCACGCGCCTGAGGATTTCACGACGTACGCGGTCTGCGACCGTGCTCACCTCCTCGAATCCTTCGTTGGCGGGGTCGATGTGCACTCGATACGGCCGGTGCCCTTCAGGAAGCGCGACGATGCGCGCGATCTCGTCAGAGACGAGGGATGCCGTGGCGCCCTCCGGTGCCACCTTGGCCGCGAAGTATGGTCCGAGGTACGGCGGGGTACCACCCTTGCCGCTTGAGCTCGACACCCAGATCACGAGACCGTTGCCCGCATTCCGCAAATGTGGCAGCGCGGCACGGTTGACGCGTTGGGTTGAGAGCACGTTGACGTCGTAGAGCTCCGCGAGTTGCTCCGGTGTGTTGCCGGCATAATGCACGCCCACCGCCATGCCGTCGGCGGCGAGGCGTTCAGCGGTGACGCGGCCTATTCCGCCGGATGAGCCCGTCACGAGAGCTACGCGGGCAGTGGAATCGCTCATGATGATGCCTTTCGTGACGTGGCGAGAGGTCGGGGCGTAGAGTGCGGAAGATCTGCGCGACGCCTAGATGCTCCGCCTTCAGGTTGCGTGCAACCAACCCGCCGCTGCATCCGTGTAGCCACTAGTGCTTCCACGGGGCGCTGGCTCGGTAACCAGCTGTCGGTGAGGTATCCCCTGAGATGGTCGCTGGTCCCACCTCGGGCAGGCGGGTATTCTCATGCGGTGCTTGCCCGATACGCAGAACGGACCCGGCAGCCCAGCAAACATCCAGCCAGGTACCGCAAATGCGGTCCCCAGCGCACGGACGTGGTGCGGTAAGCGGCTCAGCGCGGTATACCTGTCACCTCGACATCCACCCCCTCCACCCGCGCCGAGCAGGGCTGCTATAGGCGGTCTGGCTTGCCCTCGAGAGCACCTGCTGGCGCGGAGATTAGCTGGTGGCGCGATTTGATTTGGAGTTTGCTAAACACTTTCGCGAGGTGGTACTCGATCGTTCGACGGCTGAGGAACATTCGAGAGGCGACCTCGTCGTTGCTCAAGCCTTGTGTGACAAGCTGCGCAATCTGTGATTCCTGGGTCGTTAACAGAGGTGATGATGCAGTCCTGCGCTTGCGCACCTGTGAACCCGCCGCCCGCAATTCGCGAGTAGCCCGGGCGGCGAAGGCTGGGGCTCCGATCGTGTCGAATACTTGAAGGGCGCCCTCCAACTGCGTGCGCGAGTCGGACAGCCGTCGTTGTCGGCGGAGCCATTCCCCATACACAAGAGCTGTACGTGCGAGGTCGACCAGGCATCGGGTTGGTTCCAGGAGGTGGAGGGCCTCGGCGAAGAATTCCTCTGCTTGTGCGCCGTTATGGAGCAAGGCGCGGGAGCGGGCGAGTACGCCCATCCCCCATCTAGTGCCGCTTGACTGTAGAAGTGGTGCGATCTGCGCGAGGGCGGCTTCCGCGTCCGCCAATCGGTTTGTCCGGGAGGCCGCCTCAATCAGCTCAACGTGTGTCCAGGTACTTGATGCGTGCAGGACGTGAAATAGGGGAAGTGCGCGCGATGCGAGCTTGAAGGCCTGGTCATAGCGGCCTCTGGCGTTGTTGAGGAACGCACCAGCCCAACGAGATATTGAGATCCCGGTAGCGTCCGAGCGGCGTTCTGCGCTTGGGATTGTTGCTTTGACGAGCTCGTTGAGCTCCTGCTCTCGTCCTTGGATGGCGGCGACACCGATGGCGCCGTACGGACTGATGCTGCTGCCGGTTGCAGAGGTGATTGTCGCTGTCTCCTCGACGGCCTCGACGGCTAGTCGAGTCTCGCCGCTGAACAAGTAGACGAAGGTGCGGGAGCTGAGCGCTGCCGGCAATTCGCTGTAGTCGCCTGCGTTGCGGCTGAGCGCCACCAGACGGTCGGACAGTGCGTCCCACGCCTCAATATCCCAAGCAGCGGCCGCGCTCACGGAGGCCACCCACAAAGCAGGTATCGGCGGGTCCAACTGCCCACTCGGTTGAAGGATCCTAGGCAACGCTTCACGCAAACCCGACCAGGCCAGCGAATCTCCCCGCGAAATCACCTGGCCCAATGCGTCAAGCAGCAGTTGGGCTGGGCGATTGTTGGGCGGCAAATCGGCGGCTCTCCACCTGCGGGCAACCTGTTCAAGGTCTTTCTGCTCAAGCTGCCCGCCAAAGAGAGCCGCGGAGAGGGCTTCGAGGTAGGCGTCCTGCGCTGCTTCAGGACTCACGGCGGCCAACTGATCCGCCGCTTCCAGCAGCAGCGGGAACGCCGCGGTGCCGCGGTCACGCGCAAATGCGAGCCTTGCTTCGGTGAGTCTTGATTGCGACTGCAGTTCTGCGGGGAGCAGCCTCGGAGACGCCGCGTGGAGATCGCGTTCCGAGTTCTCGAAGTCCCCAGCCGCAAGCGCCGCTTGAGCGGCGCGCAATGCCCACTCCGCTTTGAGGGTCCCGTCGGCCGTTACTTGCTGCGCCTGTCGAAGAAGAGCGGCAGATGCTGACGGGGCACCGCGGGCCATGACCCGTCCCGCCGCGGCCGCCAACTTGGCGGCGGCATCCTCGTCAGTCGCTTCACAGGCGCGCGCGCGATGCCACGCGAGAAGAATCGGGTCCGCAGCGTCTGGACTGACGCCGGCCAGAGCAGCGTGCGCCTCACGAATCGCCGCAGCCGACGCGGTGCGGTAGACCGCGCGACGAACAAGAGGATGCCGGAACCGCACGGTGCCACCAGCGTGGCAGAGCTCAGCGTCGACGGCCGGCTTCAGTGCGTCTCCGTAGTTCCCCAGTGCGGACGCCGCGGCCTGAATTACGTGAGGGTCCGCGGTGGGTTCAGCGGCTGCAATGAGGAGCAACTGCTGCGACTTCGGGGGCAGCAACCTCAGACGCCGACTGTAGTGCTCCTCGAGGTGGCTGGGCTGGGACGAGATGGTTTCAAGGATGATGCCGGTCCCGATTTCGGCCCGGCTAAACGCCCGCGCGGACTCAACAAGAGCCAAAGGGTTTCCTGCTGCCTCGTCGACGATCCTCGCCATGGCGATCCGGTCGATCGGGCCGGGAACGAGGCTGGCAAGCAGGTGCACTGCGTCCGCGCTGTCTAAGCCGCCTAGCGTGAAACGCGGAAGACCCTTCAATGGGCGAATGTCCGTGTTCGAGCGCATGGCGAAGACCATCCCGACAGCTTCCACCTCGAGACGGCGGGCGACGAAGCCGAGTACCGCTGCCGAGCTCTGATCGATCCACTGCGCGTCGTCGATGACACAAATGACCGGCCCAGCACGGGAAGCTTCCGAAAGCAGGCCCAAGACGGCGATACCGACAAGAAACTCGCCCGGAAGCCGACCGGATCGGAGTCCGAATGTCGTCTCCAGCGCCTCGCGCTGTGGTCCGGGCAAGCTCGTTATGGCACTCAGCAGTGGTCGGCACACTTGATGCAGTGCAGCGAAGGCCATCTTGATTTCTGACTGTATGCCCGTTGCGCGAAGCAGTTGCATCCCGGTGCAGCGTTGCACCAAATACTCGAGGAGTGTGGTCTTGCCGACTCCTGCGTCGCCGTCAAGGATCAGCGTCGAGCTGTGGCCGCCGCGGACGCGACCCAGCAGATCATCCAGTCGGGCACGTTCAGACTGACGTGCTTGCACGCCCAAAAGTATGGCCCTGTTTGGGCTCAAGAGCTAGGGCTGGCGCTAGGGGCGGCTAGTAGATCGCTGGTGCAGCACCGTTCTTGCCGCAGCCCGCGCTTGAAACGGCACTAGGAGCAGCACAGATGCAGGCCGCTGCCCGCGGGCGCAGTCTGATGGCAATGCAGCGTCTGCTGCAGGTCACGCCCAGAATGGAGGTCGAACACAACACCAACGAAACTGCTGTCGGCGTCATCGTGCGGAGCCGTACCGAGTCCTCGACGGTGTTCAGGTTTCCCTGCCTGAACGGTGGAGCAGACCCTAGCAATGCTTACCGATCAGCGCCGCAATGGCGGCCCGCAGGCCCGTGCCGGAACTCCAGACAGAAATGGACCAACGTCGTTTCGACATCCACTCGCACACTGCGGCTCGCAGCTGGGCGGGAAGAGGTGGGACGTCCGCGTCGATGCGTATCGCCGCATGGCGGGGCGCCGTGTACCGCTGGCTCTAATGCGAGAACCCCAGCGAAACGGGACCCTACGGGCTCGCACCCTGCGGCTCAGCGGTACGTCTCCGCAAAAGGCGTGCAGGAATACTCCCAAAAGATCAGACGCACACGCCGGATCTGGGCGCCCAACAAACGCACCCCTGATCCACAAATGAAAGGAAGAACAATGGAACAGACAACTCAACTTAGGTCCCGGCTCGACGCGAGGCATCATCCCTCGCGTCTCGACGGCAAGACGGCGCTAATCGCTGCCCTTATAGCCGTCGCAGGCGGAATGCTCGGGTGGATCCTCAGCGATTCGACTCACGACACAACCGGTGGGCTCACGGTCGCAGCGGCATCCGACCTCACTGGCGGTGAGGGCACATCCGCAACCCCCGGGGCGCCTGGCGGGGCGGGCTCTGGAGTGCCGCAGATGATCATTGTGTTGAACGTGACTTCGGCAGAGGATCTCACGGCGGCTAGCGCCGAGCAGGAGATCGCCACACCGGATCCCGTTGGCGGATCCCAGTCCTGGCAAGGTCCCGGTGTCACAACGGCGTCCGGTTCGCAACCTCGCGGCCATCCTGCGGCCACCGTCAGACATGAGACGTTCACGACCAGATATGAGGCGTTCACGACACAGATGCTCTACCGCATGGGGCTTCAGATCACAGCCATGGACGGGTCGATCGTGTTCCTCGGTCCGAATGGTCAGCTCACCGCCAACACCGGCGACGCGACCGGCAGCGGAATCGTCGCCCTGGAATCCGACGGCTCGAGACTGGAGAGCTCTCCGTCGAACGTGTCCGCCATTGTGGAGTCAGGGGGGCCGGCAACGACTGACTCGTCCGCGACAAGCGTCTCAGCCTTGGTGAGCCAAATGCTGCAGGGAAGCACTCAGTCGGGGGCCTCGCCGAAGGACGTCTACATCGAAGGATTCGAAGACCACTCACTGCATGTCGTCGGCAACGGTCAGATCGTCACGGACGACGACTCGAACGTCTTCATCAACCGGAATGGTCTCATCAATGCCAATACCGGAGACACGGACTCCAGCGGACTGATCGCGGTCGATGTAACCGACTCCGTCATCGAGTCGGGACCCTCTGGCGACGCCCCAGATAATGAAGGAGAAGAGCCCGATGAAGAAGCTGAGGCTCCAGATGACGAGGAAGACGCCGAGGACGTTGTCGCGCCAACGACGACCGCGACAGACTCCAATAACGGCCTCACTCCTGCGTCGTCTAGCGCAGGCTCACTGACGATCGGCGGCGACGGATTCGACGACATCTCAATGCACGCAGAGGGAAACGGAAACGTGGTGACAGCGGACGATTCCAACATCGTCATCGGAGGAACCGGCCAAGTCAACGCTCAGATCGGCGACAGCGACACCGGCGGTGTCGTTGTGATGGGAGTCCACGGGTCGGAGATCACTTCTGGATGCGCAGGAGACTCCTGCGAGGCCGAGTGACGTCAGCCCCGGCGGGTGCGCATCAGTTGCGATGCCTAGGCCGCCAGAACGGGGCGTAACCTACTTGCAGGTCTGGACGACAGGACCTCTGGGTCTGCGGAGACAGTTGATGGTCTCCACACACCCAGAGGTCCTGTCGTCTTTGTGCGCCCGGTTCATCCCGCGAGCAGAGTGAGGTGTGTTTGATGGGGGCCCGGCCGGCACTCCCGATCCCTGAAAGGAGGCGATTATCGTATCGGAAGGGGTCCGTGCTAGGCCCCGCCTACCATTAGGTTTTCGAGACGCATCGGCAGAGCTCCCCTCCGCGCGGAGGAGGGGAGTTTTTCGAGTTGCGCTAGGCCTCACCTTTGCGCTGTCGAGTGCTCACGAAATGACACCGATTCAACGTGGCGATGTCTTGTCTGCCGGTGGTTCCCAGCGGCGAACGTAATGTGCCATTGGTTGGAGCGATCGCAGGAGTTCCATTGCTCTCTCCGATGGGTGGTATCGAACGCTGACGGGGGTGGTTGGTTCGACGGTGCGTTCAACGAGTCCGGCGTCTTCGAGTTCGCGGAGCCGGACGGTGAGCATCCTCCCGGAGAGCCCTTGGACGCGGCGCTTGATCTCGGTGTAGCGCTCTGCGCCCATTCCGAGAGCGAGAAGGATGCCGCTTGACCAGCGTTTGCCAACTATCTCCATTACAGCCGCGAGGCGCTGGCATTCCTCGTCGTCGATGCGCAACGGCGGGCGTTGCCTTGTCTTTTCGTTGCGTGTCACGTACCAAAAGTAAGTCGGTTACCAGGGGTTTGTCAAGCACGTTGCATGCGCGGAGGCTGTACGTATGGCTGATTACCTCCACCCGCTGCGCTTTGGCAGCTTCGTAACTCCGATTGCTGCGTCACCGCAGCATCCCGTCGACATGGCCAGGCTCAGCGAAGAGCTGGGCCTGGACCTGGTGACGTTCCAGGACCACCCGTACCAGGCGGTCTTTCAGGACACATGGACACTGATTGCGTGGGTCGCTGCCCGAACGTCGAAGATCCATGTGTCGGGGAATGTGCTGAATCTGCCGCTGCGGCAGCCGGCGGTGCTCGCCCGTGCGCTAGCGAGCTTGGATCGACTCAGTGATGGCCGGGTCGAGCTGGGGATCGGTACGGGAGGGTATTTCGATGCGATGGCAACGATGGGCGCACCGTTGCTGACTCCGGCGGAGGCGGTAAGCGGTCTGGACGAGGCGCTAGACATCATCCGAGGCCTCTGGGATACGAGCACGCAAGCGCCCCTGCATGTGGAAGGACAGTATCACCGTGTTTCCGGGGCGGCGCGGGGTCCGGCGCCGGCGCATGACATACCGATCTGGGTCGGTGCGTACAAGCCCCGCATGCAGCGCATCATCGGCCGGAAGGGAGACGGGTGGCTGCCGAGCCTGCCCTGGCTGAAGCCGGGTGATATCGAGCGTGGCAATGGAGTCATCGACGAGTCTGCTCGGAAGGCCGGACGTGACCCGCGGGATGTTACCCGCCTGATGAACGTGACTCCGCAGTATGACGCGGAAGACATGGCGGAGCTCGCGATCGAGCACGGGATCAGCGTGTTCATTGTGGGTTCCGATGACCCGCAGGAGATCCGGAAGTTCGCGCAGGTCACCGCGCCGCGTATCCGGGAGCGCGTTGAGAAGGCCCGCCGCGGGGGGCTTTCTGCTCCTGCGCTTTCTGAGGCCCGGGAGTTCCGAGATGACCCGCTCCCGGGACGGATCGCGGGGCGGAGCCTGTTCCCGAAAGATCGCGGATACGCCCGGTACACATCCAGTTACTTCCGGGGTGCTCGGCCGGGTCTGGTGATCCGTCCGGAATCCACGGAAGAGGTACAGGAAGCGGTGCGGTTCGCGGGCCGACACCGGGATGTTCCGCTGGGACTGTTCAGCGGAGGACATGGATTGTCCGGTCGTTCGTTGAACAACGACGGCATCGTGATCGGCCTAGACGCGCTCAACGAGATCACCGTCAGCGCAGGCAATCGAGTACGGGTGGGCCCGGGCGCCAGGTGGGGTGAAGTCGCGCAGGCTCTGGCGCCGCACGGGCTGGCGATCACCGCCGGCGACTCCGGCGGCGTCGGGGTCGGCGGGCTTGCGACGACGGCCGGGATCGGCTGGTTCGCCCGCGAGCACGGCCTGACCATCGACCACCTCCGCTCGGTGGACGTGGTCACCGCCGACGGTGAACTGGTCCACGCCAGCGCCTATGAGAACAGCGACCTGTTCTGGGCCATGCGCGGAGCCGGAGCTAACTTCGGTGTCGCGGTCTCGTTCGAGTTCGACGCGCACCCGGTCGCCGAACAGGTCGGATTCGCGATGCTCGTGTTCGTCCCCGACGACGTCGCCTCCTTCCTCAACACCTGGGGTACGACGATCGAGAACTCAGACATGACAGTGACGGGCACGCTGATGATCAGCCCGACCAGTCCCGGCTCACCCACCGCCGTGCAGGCGCTCATCGTGGTCGACGATCATGACCCGGACACTGTCGCGGAACGGTTGCAGCCATTTGCGGCGCTAGCGCCGATGGCGAATCAGTCGGTGCAGATGGTTCCCTACGCGGCCTTGCTCGAAGTGCCTCCGGGCGGGGAACACCAGCATGGTCACAGCGAACCGCACGGTCACGCGGGCCTGGCCCGCCACCTGAACGGCGACGTGTCGCAGGGGTTGGCGGAACTGCTCGCATCCCGGTCGTCGTTCATCCTCAGCATCCGCTCCGCGGGCGGCGCAGTTGCGAACCAGCCCTCCGACTTCGCCGCATATGCCTGGCGGGACGCGAACTTCCTCATCGCGATGCTCTCCGACGGCATGGACGAGGTCGAGAAGCGCTGGGCCGACCTCGTCCCTCACCTGGAAGGCATGTATCTCAGCTTCGAGACCGACACAGGCCCCGACGTCCTCGCCCGCGCGTTCCCGCCCGACCACCTGAACCGTCTGCGCCAGTTAAAAGCGACATGGGACCCCACCGGCCTCTTCCGAGACAACTTCTACATCGCACCGGAAGGCGCAGACATCGACTCGTGAGCGCGGGGTGCGGCCGCCGCGCCGAACCTCTCGCTCTCATCCAGACACACCCTCCCACCCAGAAACACCGATATCACGATCCACAAGGAGTTCTCTCTTGTCATTGCTTCGTATCGACGCATCCATTCGCCACAACGGCTCGGCCAGTCGGGCTCTCGCCGACATCTCCGAATCGCAGTGGTTGGAGACCGCGACCGAAAAGACCATCATCCATCGTGAGATCGGCACGACCCCGCTGCCGAGCACCGCATGGGGCGACGCGGTTACCGCATCTGCGCTGCCCGCGAACGAACGCACCCCCGCACAGGCCAACGCACTGAGCCTCGCCGGTACCCTCGTCGACGAACTCGCCGCCGCGGACGCCTACCTGTTCGCGGTGCCGCTATACAACTTCGGCCCCTCGCAGCATTTCAAGACGTACGCCGACCTCGTCATCGCCGACCCCCGGATGGGCCCCGGGCAAACCCCCGTGACCGCGCGAAAGCCCGGCCTCCTCGTCACCGTGCAAGGCGGGAACTACTCCGCCGGCACACCGAAAGAAGGATGGGACCACGCCACCGCATGGACGCGACGCATCCTCGAGGACGTCTGGCAGATCGACGTGAACATCGTGACCCGAGAGTTCACCCTCGTCGGCATGAACCCCGCACTGGACGAGTTCACGGACATGGCCGAAGAGATCAAGACGAATGCTGAACACCATGCCCGAAGGCACGGCCGCACCCTCGCCGCGCGCCAGCACACCGAACGAGCCGCCGCTAGTCGCTCGTAAGCGCCTCGACGGTCTCCGGCTTGGATGCCCGGCCGGAGACCGTTCCCATCCGAGAGGACATCACGCCACAAGGTCCCGCTTCCCCGGACCTGGACCCGCACCCCGGCCCCTCGTTCCGCCCGTCAGCGTCTCCCGGCCAACGACTGGCCCGGTTCCGAGGACGCTGCAGGTCTGGCCAATGACTGGGTCCCGGAGATCGAGGCAGGTGAGAATCTCGTGCGCAAGATCCACGACGCGGCCGATGCTCCCCCTTACCGGTGGGATTGCCCTGACGAACTAGCCAGCCGAGCCGAGCGCGTGGATCTGATCGTCGGGGAGCGGAACCGCGGGCATGCGCCGTACGGGACGACGTTCGAAGACGTCGCCCTGCTCATCCCGGACGCCGCCGTGCACGTGCTGGCAGGCCAGGGGCACTTGGCCACCTGGAAGCACCGCTAGAACTCGCCAGGCTCGTCAGCAGCCTCGGCCGCCAGTCGAGCTGGCGCCGTGCGACACAGCATTCCGGTGAGGAAGGGGAGCTTCCGTCGAGGGGGCAGGTGCTGGCCTTGGTCGATGCGCCCGCGGTCCCGTTAGGGATGTTACCGTGCGCGCGGACACCGCCACTTAGCGATCACAGAACACCGCCAACAAGCGATCAACTCCACAGCCGTTGCCCACAACGCTCGATGACCATCGTGGGAGACCTGGCCCAAGCGGGTCCCACCACGGCCATCCGCACCTGGGGTGATGCACTGGGGCCTTTCGTTGATGAGCGGTTCGCCCATCACACCCTTACGGTCAACTACCGCACCACCGCAGAGATCCTGCAGACGACAGAGTCGCTGCTCACCCGCATCGCCCCCCAACAGCGACTCTCCCGCTCCATCCGGCACGGCGAACAACCCACCGTCATCCCGGTCGCCGAAAAAGACATCGCTTCCGTGCTCAACGAGCTGATCAGACAAGCCCGAGAGACACATCCCGGAGAACTGATCGGCGTCGTCACCACCACGCAACGCTCCGACACACTGGACGCTGAGTTCAACGAGACCGACGTCACGATCCTCGCCGCACCCGACGCGCGTGGCCTGGAATTCGACACCGTGATCATCATCGACCCGGATGGCGTCCAATCGGATAATGAAGCAGGTCTCCGCGACCTCTACGTCGCGCAAACCCGCGCAACCAAACGCCTCCTCACCCTTGAGGTCACGACCAATAGCATCGAGAAGGAGATCCGCTCAGCGTGACGTGGAGCTGTGGTCACGAAGGACATCGCACCATGCACGCTCGCCACCGCCCTGCGGCTTCCGCGCGAAAGTCCTCTAAGCCCGGTGACCGGACGCCAAACGCACGAGCTGAAGTGTCAAAATGCGCTCACTCACCGTCAAATGTTCCGCCAGAGTTCCAATGCGCGGGTCTCTGCTCGATACAAATTGGCGAACGCGCTGGACTGGCTGGGGGATGGTTCGATGACTTCGGAGGGGAACCCTCTTCCCCTCCGCGTCTTTGACGACGGCTTCAGAAGATTGCCCGACTCTGCGCCGGAGCCGCCCGCGATCTGGGTAGCCCGACAATATACCGGCCAATGGTCCAGGCCATATCGCCGGCATCGGAGTGTTCGGCACCCTCATCGCCGAGCAGGTGGTGGAGTACGGCGCTACTGCGATCGCCGAAGCTGCCAAGCCGACGCTGGGCCAAGTCGGCTTGTCCTCATGGTCGTCACCGCGCGACTCGCACCTGTCTCAGGAGATCCTCGAGGACTGGGAAGGGTACCGCGGCTCCTACCCGGTCCGGATCGGCAACGGGGCAGCCGGACAACTGCAGCTCGACAAGGCTCGCGTCACGTTCGAAAAGATGCTGACCTATGCCAACCACCTCGGCCTGTACTCCGAGGAGATCGCTCAGACCGGACAAAAGTTTGGGAACTTTCCGCAGGCGTTCACACATCTCGCGCTGATCGACGCCGCCATTACCCTCAACGAACGCCTCGACGTCGAGGCAGAGCGCGGGCGCCGACGCTCAGGCGCCGGTTATCGCCTTCAGTGCCCCTGGGAGTCGCTCGGAGATATCCCGCGCCAGGAACCCGATCGAACCGACATCGGCAGCGAGGTCGTTTCCCGCCGCGATGTGCAGGAAGGTAGCCCAGACAGTCGCCTGAGCGATGTCGTCAGTGCGTCCCGCCAAGCCGAGCACGGCTCCAGCCAGGACGTCCCCGCTGCCCGAGGTCGCCAGCCCAGGGTTGTCTGAGGGGATATGCCAGGATCGAGCACCCGGTCGGCTGATCACCCCGTAGCAGCTGACCGCCGCTCCGTAGCGGTCGGCGATCCGGTCGAGATCCTCGTCGTCTCCCTCGTGGTCTTTGCCGAGCAGAATCGCCGCCTCACCGCGGTTGGGAGTGAGGATGAGCGGGTTCGGCCAGGCAGCCGCCTCGCCATCGAGATCTGGAAGCACCCCGAGCGCGAAGGCGTCGAGGACGAGTGGCGCGTCCGGCGGCATCGCTTCCCGAACCTGGTAGAGCGCCAGCCGAGTGACATCGGGGTCGGCGAGCCCGGGGCCGACCAGTACCGCATCGGCATCCTCCAGTTCACCGCGCGCGTCGCCGGAAAGCGTTCCGTCGTCACCGAGTTCGAACACGCCCGCCTCCGGCACGGCCAGAGCCAGCGGCACGGCGACCGCTCGGGGCACGATCAGGGTCAGCCGACCCGCACCCACGCGGAGCGCTGAGACCCCGGCCAGCGCAACGGCGCCCGGAGCGGTCAGCGATCCACCGACCACGACGACCCGGCCTCGGCTGTACTTGGAGTCGCCGGGTTCGGGGAGCGGCCAGGCGCGCAGGCGGGCCGGCGTGATCTCCATATTCCCTGCGTCGTCAGTTCGGCTTGACATCGTGGTCTCCTGAGTGAACGGTGACGGGTGCGCCGTGGCGGGCGAGGTGGGCGACGTCGGAGAAGCCCGCCAGCTCCCATGGCTGCTCTGAGGAGGTCCGCACGAGGTGCGTGATCGACGCGTTCGCTACGGTGTGGTTCTGCGCGAAGTCCAGCAGGTCCGCTTCCGAGAGCTCGAGGAGGACGTAGAGGATCAGCATGACGATCGCGTCGTGAGCAACGATGAGCCCGCTGTGAGCCTGCTCTCCCCGTCCGGACGTGTCCGAGAGGAACGAGCGGAGACGGAGGACGACGTCGGCCCAGGACTCGCCGCCGGGTGGCCGATAGTACAACTTCCCGAGGTGGCGCCGTCGGGCGACCTCCTCGGGATGTCGGTGCAGTGCACCGACTGAGGTGAGTAGGTCGAGGACGCCGAGCTCACGGTCGCGCAGTCGTTCGTCCACCATGATCTGCGCCTCGGGAGCGTCGTCGCCGAGAGCCAGGTTCAGTGTCTCGCGGGCACGTGCGTACGGCGAGCACCAGACGGTTGCGTGCGACGGCAGCGTTTGGGCCAGCCACGGCCGTAGCGCGATCGCCTGTTGCCGCCCTGACACCGAGAGGCCGACGTCCGCATCGCGGATGTCGAGCGGGATGACCTCGGCGCCGGCGGCCTCAGCCGCCGAGGCGGCGACGTTGCCCAAGCTCTCCCCGTGCCGGATGAGCCACAGCTCCGTCCACGGACTGTCCTCCATTGCGCCGCCCTTTTTCGATCGCTCTACCGGCACAGGCGCACCGGCTCAGGTCAACGTATGCGAAGGGCGGCAGTGCTGCTCGGGGTTGACAAGCTCGCGTGCCGCTCGCTTCCGAGCGTCGTGGCCCGGGTCCCGCGGAGGACTTCGGGGCGAATGCTGCCTACTCCGATCGGCCCTGCTTCGCTCGACCCGTCCCGCGTGGCGGGTACATCAGCCTGACGGGTTCTCCGGTTCCCCGTGCACGTCACGTTCGATCACTGCGGGGGCCGTGTCCTCTCCGCTGGTGTCGGGTGCGGGGTCGTCAACTTGGTCGAGATCGCGTGAATCCTTGTGCTGGTCTGAGGCGCCCGTAGTCATGTTCTGGTCCTTCTTGTTGATGCTCGAGGATCGCTGACCTTCAAGAGGTGCATGGGCAAACGTACGTCTGTCGCTCGCTACTCGTCTCCGGGTTGACATATCGCCTCGCACGGTGCAAAGGCCCCAGGGCAGAGGCACCAGGGGCCGAATTTCAACGCCGAGACGCGCGCCCGCGGATTATAGATCGCGCACCTGCCGGGTTCGATCCGCATTACGAAACTCGAAACCGAAGACGGACTCGCAGCAGACCCCCGCCCGAGTTCCGAACCCAGCCGCCGTCTGTACCACTGGAAGAGCGCAGCACCCTCTGAGAGGATGTTCTTGAGCGGGAGCGGGAGAAGTTCCCCGGCATCGAGTTCGGCTCCGCATTCTTCGGATGGCTCGCGGCCGACGGAACCGCGGTCTAGGAGGAACTGAAGATGCAGACCACCCCGAATCGCCGTGCAGCCCTCATCTACAACCCGGTAAAATTCGACGCCGACTCGATGCGGCCGGTGTTGGAAGCGCTCGAAGCGGACGGCGGCTGGGAGCCGAGCCTGTGGCTCGAGACATCCGTGGAAGATCCCGGAACTGGTCAGACGGCGAGAGCACTGGAGGGCGGTGTCGACGTCGTCATCGCGGCCGGAGGCGACGGCACCGTACGCGTCGTGGCGGAATCGATGCGCGGTTCAGGCGTTCCACTCGCCCTGCTCCCGACAGGAACCGGCAACCTCCTCGCCCGAAACCTGGACCTGACTCTCGACGATCCGGAGCATTCGCTGCGAACCGCCCTGACAGGCACCGACCGACCGATCGATATGGCGCTCATTGAGATCCGCGGGGACGACGGGAAGACACGTCGCCACGCCTACCTCGTCATGGCCGGGCTCGGCCTCGACGCGAAGATGCTCGCGAACACGGATGATGATCTGAAAGAGAAGGCAGGGTGGCTGGCCTACGTCAAGGCGATCGGGCTGGCTCTCCAAGACAAAGACCAACTGCGGCTGCGCTACAAGCTCGACGCCGGCGGCAATCACCGTGTTCGTGCCCACACGATCATCATCGGCAATTGCGGTTCACTGCCGGCCAACATCCTGCTGCTACCCGACGCCGCCCTCGACGACGGTCAACTGGAGATCGTCATGCTGCGCCCCGAGGGGTTCTTCGGCTGGGTGCAGATCATGACCAAGATCTTCTGGGAGAACGGGGTCCTGCGCCGCACATCGGCCGGTCGTCGCCTGATGGGTCTCACGAAGGAAGTGCGCGCGCTCGACTACCTGAAGGGCACGGAGCTCGTGGTGTCACTCAGCCGACCGGAACAGATTCAGCTCGATGGCGACTCGTTCGGCGAGGCGCGCTCATTCAAGACCTGGGTCGACCCGTCGAGTCTTGTCGTGCGGATGCCGAGGGACGCCTGATCCTCCCGATCCAGAGATCGAGGAGGCTCCATCCGGCCGCGTCGTGCTTGTCGAGTTCCGCGCTGTCAACCCCGCGAGGCCTCGTGTCCTGCCCGTTAGCGTCGAGGTGAGGTCGCCGCGTGTCGGCCGGGAGGGAGCGACATGTCGCGAAACGTCCGATCGATGGGCTGTACGCCGTCGGCGGTCTTCGACGTGCTGGCCGACGGGTGGCTCTACCCCACGTGGGTGGTCGGCGCCTCGCGCATGCGCGACGTCGATGCCGCGTGGCCGAACGAGGGCAGCAGCCTCGCCCACTCCGTCGGCGTCTGGCCGATCCTCATCGATGACGAGACGGTGAGCCTCGAATGGAACCCGCCCCACCGGGCGGTCATGCGCGCCAAGGGCTGGCCGATCGGTGAGGCGCGGGTCACGATCGACGTGCGCCGACACGGGAGCGGGTGTCTCGTCCGCATCCAGGAGGAGCCGGTCGAAGGTCCTGGAACCTGGGTGCCGCGAGTGCTCATCGACCCGATGCTCCACGTGCGCAACCGCGAGACGCTCCAGCGCCTCGCCTTCGTGGCCGAGGGCCGGCAGCAGAACGGGAAATCCTGAAGCCGCCGGTCGCTGCCCTGCCCTCCTCATACTGTGCCGCGAAGGCGGCGAGTAGCCACGTCGACCGCCCGCGAAGAATGGGCTTGACACGGATGCGGCACGGGCTGTCAAGCCCCTACTCCCGTCGACGATCGCCGACGTAGCCTTGCCTCCTCCGCGACGACGACGGAGCAATTCAGGGGGTAGAAATGTTTTTCCACGTGCAACGACTGATCAACGAGATCGTTCCCGACGAGCCGGATCCGGGTGCAGCGAATGCGCTGCAGGAGGGCCTCGGCGGACAGTTCGGCGAGATGCGCACGATGATGCAGTACCTGTTCCAGGCGATGAACTTCCGGGGTCCAGACGGCAAGCCGTACCGGGATCTCATCCAGGGCATCGGCACCGAGGAGATCAGCCACGTCGAGCTCATCGGCACCACGATCTCTCGGCTGCTCGACGGATCGCCGCGGTACCAGGGCAAGCCCACCGACCCGGTTGACGAGCCCGGGGCAGGCGGCGCGACCCCGCTGAAGATCGCGCTCGACGAGGGCAATATCCACCACTATCTGGTCGGAGCGCAGGGCGCTTTGCCGGTCGATGCAGCGGGCAACCCGTGGCTCGGCAGCTACGTCTACAACTCGGGCAATCTGCCACTCGACCTGCTCTACAACCTCATGCTCGAGTCCACCGGCCGGCTGCAGAAGTGCCGCATCTACGAGATGACGGACAACGCCACCGCGCGCTCCACAATCTCGTACCTGATCGTGCGCGATCAGGCCCATGAGAACGCTTATGCGAAGGCGCTCGAATCGCTCGGCGTGAAGTGGAACACCCTGCTGCCCATTCCGAAGACGAACGCCGAGCAATTCCCCGAGGTCAAGCGCCTGCTCGACCTCAACCTGCAGAGCAAGCAGTTCACCTTCGACCTCGCGGGGCAGTCGGAGGCCGGCCGCATCTTCCGGGGCATGTCGCCCTCGAACGACGGCACCGAGCTCGATGCACGCGAGCAGGCGCCCGAGGGTGTGCCGTCCACGATCGCTCCTGAGCGGTTCGAGGAGTACGCGCCCGGCCTCGATCCCGATCTCCTCGCGCTCGTGCAGGCGACCGCAGAGATGGAGATGGCCGAGGCCGCTGATCCGCTGTTCGGACCCGTGGGTTCCGCTGCGGCATCCCGAACCAAATCTCGACCGAAGAACCAGAGTCCGTCGAAGAAGTGATGCAGGCGCGCGGCCTTCCGAGACCGGCTCGCGCGTTATACGCCGCGATCCGTGAAATGGGAAGGGCCTGTTTCGCCGAGGATCGCCGACCTAGCGTTGGCCATCCACCAACGAGAGAAGGAGCATCACCATGAGCAAGCCGAGTACTCCGCATACCGCCGGCTCCTCGTCTGCGACCACCACGGAGTCATCGCGAGTCGGTGTCGAGGCGGAGAGCGACGGCACGCTGTCGTCCCTCGCCACAGATGCAGGCGAAGCCACCCACCAGGTCGTCGACACGGCCAAGGACGAGGCGCGATCGGTCGCATCGGAGGCCGGCCACCAGGCGAAGAAGCTTGCGGGGCAAGTGGGCGACGAACTGCGCGAGCAGGCCGCCACGCAGCAAACCCGTGTCGCTGACGCTCTGCACGCGACCGGATCGTCATTCTCCAAGATGGCCGAGAAATCGGACGACGACGGCTACGCGCCGCAGCTCGTGCGCGCTGCTGGCGATCGGATCGACTCTGTCGCGACCTGGCTCGGCACCCGCGACCCTGGCACCGTCGTCGAGGACGTGAAGCAGTTCGCCAGACGGCGCCCCGGCGTCTTCATCGCGATCGCCATCGGCGCGGGACTCGTGGTCGGTCGCCTGGCCAGGGCGCTCGCCTCGTCATCCGGCAACGACTCGTCCGACGGGCCCTCACGATCGACGGACTCGACCCCGACGATGGCATTCGATGCGCCGCCTGCTCCGCCCCTTCGCGAGACCGTCGCGCCCAGCACGACGCGTGTCGGAGCCGGCACCGGCGCCAACCGCGCCACCGGCACCTTCGGAGCCGACTCCGAGTTCCCGACCGAGGTCGGTGATCTGCGGTGAGCGATCCAGGATTCCACGAGACCCGCACGCCGTCCGAGCGACAAGCCGACGCGAGCTCTGTCGGGGAGCTGCTGTCCGAGGTATCCCGCGACATCTCCACGCTCATGCGCCGGGAGGTCGACCTCGCCAAGGCCGAGCTGAAGGAGTCCGCAGCGAAGGCGGGCAAGGGCGCGGGCATGTTCGGCGGCGCCGGTGTTGCCGGCTTCCTCGCACTCGCGTTCCTGTCCGTCGCCCTGTGGTGGGCGCTCGGCTACCTGATGGGCAACGCGTGGTCGGCGGTGATCGTCGCCGCTCTCTGGGGCGTCGTCGCCCTTGTCCTCGCCCTCGTCGGCAAGCGCGAGATCGAATCGATCTCCGGCATGCCCGAGACCGTGGAGACGATCAAGGAGATTCCCGATGCACTGAAGCGAAATGAGGAGAACCGATGAGCAATCCAGATGTGATCCGCGAGGACATCGAACGCACGAGGGCTGAACTCGGCCAGGATGTCGACGCCCTCGCCGACAAGGTGAGCCCCGGCAAGATCGCCGAGCGGCAGGGGCGTAAAGTGAAGCACGCGTTCACCGCGCTGAAGGATCGAGTGATGGGCGCGGCATCCGATGCCACCCACGGAACGCAGGACGCGTTGTCGGACGCAGGCTCGGGAGTGGCCGATGCCCCGCACAGGGTGGCCTCGACGACTCAGGGCAACCCCGTGGCGGTCGGTTTGATCGCGTTCGGCGCGGGCCTCCTCGCGGCGTCGCTCATTCCCGCATCGAAGCTCGAGGAACGCGTCGCCGAGAGGGCGAAGGACGCTGCCGAGCCGCTCGTCGACGAGATGAAGGCTGCAGCGCAGGATTCCGCCCAGCACCTGCAGGAGCCAGCGAAGGATGCGGCGGAGGCCGTCAAGGATCGCGCCGCCGACGCCGTCGAAACCGTCAAGGCCGAGGGCGCGGAGGCCGTCGAAGGGGTGCGGGCCGAGGCCGCGGGCGGCGACGCCGGGGCTGGTCACGGGTGACTGACCGTACATGCCACGGTGTCGACGCCACCGGACGCCCGGGCGTGACGGGCCTCAACGGCCGCCGCGCGGCTCGCCGCCCCGGCCCCGAGTTCGCAGTCCTTCCGGCGAGACGTTTTCCGAGTCGGCCAACTCGAATACGCGCGCGTCAACCCCCTTGCCTGTCCTCGAGCGGCCGTTCGATCATGTCGCGAGGAACCCAAGGGTTCCGCGGCCTCGGCAAGGCGCGAGTGCCGAATCGATGAGGAGGTTGTCATGCACAGCACCGTTCGTCCGACGGCGGATCGCACAAGCTACGCCGAAACGCCCGTCCAGAAGGTCGCCCTGGTATTCGGCATCATCTTCGTGGTCGTCGGCATCGCGGGATTCATCCCCGGCCTTACAGCGGACCTGGAGACCATTCAGTTCGCCGGCCACGAATCGCAGGCCCTGCTGCTCGGCGTGTTCCAAGTGTCGATCTTGCACAATCTGGTGCATCTGCTCTACGGCATCGTCGGGCTCGCCGCCGCGGCGAGCTTCGCGTTCTCGAAGAACTACCTGATCTGGGGCGGAGCGGTGTACGCGCTGCTGCTCGTATACGGGCTCTTCCTCTCGGGCGATCACCCCGCGAACTTCGTCCCGTTGAACTCCGCTGACAACTGGCTGCACGCCTTCCTCGCGGTGGCGATGATCGTGCTCGGCGTCGTCCTCGGCCGCCGCGACCGGGGCGACCGCACCGCCGGCACAGCCAGTTAGAAGGCGCGTAGCTCACCGATTCTGCGGGCGAGCCGCACGCAGTCCGCCCATTCCGACATCGCACGGAGCGTCAGAAACTGGCGCGTGGCGATTGAACGTCCGTTCGCTCATCAGCTGGTGCGGATTCACTCGCTCTCGCCAGTTGGGACCTGTTCGGCCGGCTCATGAACCAAACCGAGCATCCCGGTCATGCCGACCAGGTCCGAGAGTGCGTCGAGCCACGCACGATTCAGCGCCGGTCGCCGGCTCTCCGAGTACACGAACTGCAGTCGTGATTGTGGCGTCATCCACATCGTCACTGCCCGGGCGTTCGCCACCAAAGACAGTGCGAACTTCTCTTTGCGGCGGAATTTGTCGATGATCACGACCTGCAAGTGGGCGAGGGTCCGATCGTCCATTTCGACCTCGAGCTTGTTGTTGTAAATGAAGAGACCCATCGGTGCCCCCTTCCCACACCGGTGGTGCCTGGATCAAGCGGCAACCGCGTGCGCGACGAACTCTCAAGCAGAGATCCACGACGGAACCAATACTTAACGCCGATGATAGACACGCGGCCGTGGCGTGCTCAAGGACAGATGGCACGGAACGTCCAGGTCGCTGCCGCCGGTGGGAAGCGAGTCGGCTGAGACGGTGCGGGCTCCGATCGGTATGGGGCCACGTGGAGACGGTACGGGAAGAGGGTGCCGAAGCGTACGCGTGACGGTGAGCGGTGCATCGAGAGGATGAATCGCGACGACATGCCGAAGCGGGTCGATGCCAGCTCGATGTCCGCGGGCTGGCCCCTGCTTCGATATGCAGAGCGAGGCCGCTGCTTCCGACGCCCGTGCTCGCATGCCTCGGCCATCGGCGCAACCCCCTGCAACTCATCCGCTCGCGGGGTGATGCTTGCAAGCCGGGAGGTGCGATATGAAAGCCATGGTCTATCGAGGACCGTACAAGATCCGTGTCGAAGAGAAGGCGGATCCGAGATTGGAGCATCCCAACGATGCGATCGTGCGGGTCGAGCTGGCGGCGATCTGCGGATCAGATCTTCATCTGTATCACGGCATGATGCCCGACACTCGGGTCGGGCATACCTTCGGCCATGAGTTCGTGGGCACGATCGAGCAGGTCGGCTCGTCGGTGCAGAACGTCCAGGTCGGCGACCGAGTCATGGTTCCGTTCAACATCTACTGCGGATCGTGCTTCTTCTGCGCACGCGGGTTGTTCTCCAACTGCCACAACGTCAACGCCAACGCCACTGCGGTCGGCGGCATCTACGGGTACTCCCACACCGCCGGAGGGTACGACGGCGGCCAGGCCGAGCTGGTCCGGGTCCCGTACGCGGACGTCGGCCCTTCGGTCATTCCTGCTGACATCGGGGACGAGGACGCCCTGATGCTGACCGATGCGTTCTCCACGGGATACTTCGGTGCGCAGCTCGCCGACATCGTGGCGGGCGATACGGCTGTGGTGTTCGGCGCTGGACCCGTCGGTCTTGCGGCGGCGCGTTCATGCTGGCTCATGGGCGCCGGTCGCGTGATCGTCGTCGACTACCTCGACTACCGGCTGGAGAAGGCGAAGACCTTCGCATTCGCAGAGACGGTGAACTTCGGGCAGGTGAACGATATCGTGCGCGAGCTGAAGTACCTGACATACGGCCTGGGCGCGGATGTCGTGATCGATGCGGTCGGCGCCGAGGCGGACGGCCACGTGCTGCAGCACGTGACTTCAGCCAAGCTGAAGCTGCAGGGCGGCTCGCCGGTGGCGCTCAACTGGGCGATCGACGCGGTCCGTAAGGGCGGAACCGTTTCGGTGATGGGGGCCTACGGCCCGCTGTTCAGCGCGATCAAGTGGGGTGATGCCGTGAACAAGGGCCTCACGGTTCGCACGAATCAGGCCCCCGTGAAACGACAATGGCCACGCCTGTGGGAGCACATCCGCAACGGGGTCATCTCGCCGAGCGAAATGATCACCCACCGCATCCCTCTGGATGAGATCGCCGAGGGGTACCACATGTTCTCGTCGAAGCTCGACGACTGCATCAAGACGGTCATCACGCCGACACCCTGAGCTGCGAACTTCCATCACCTCGAAGGAACATCATGCCGTACACGTCTGAAAAGCCAGGAACCACGCCCACCGCCGAGGAGCTCCGCGCACGCATTCCCGGCTGGGGCGCGGACCTCGACCCTTCTGAGCGTCCCGCATTCCCGCGCGAACAGCCGGGAATCCACACAGGCGCTCACTGGGATCTGCCCGAGCAACAAGCCGATTCCGGTCGGCGCGAAAAATCGGTGGAGCACCTGCGTCTCACGCCTGTCTTCGGTACCGCACAGCCATTGAGGGGACTCGCGGGCGCAATTCGTCGACGGGCGTACGAGGCGTACAGCGAAGGACAGTCTGCGCATTGGCTCCTGCTCATCCTCGCCGACCGGGTCGATGCCACAACCGCACATCTGAAGTCCTTCGCGTCTGCGCGGCCGGACAACCCCATCACTCAGACGGGTGTGCTCGGTGAACGCGGCCGACGGCCGCTCGCATCGCGGTTCGGGCGCGGAAGGGTAGACCTGAAGCACACCTGGTTGGACCCGATCCTCATCGCCGGCCCCTGGGTCCTCACCGCGGTAGTTCTCGTGCGAGGTGTGCGAAGGGCACTGCGGCCTCGGTAACCGGTAGTAGTAGACCGGGAGATCCATAGGGTGGGGTCCTCCCGACGCGATGGCCGTTACGCCCCGTTAACGCCGACCAGCTGGCGCACGCAGCTCGCGCACGATGTCTGGGCCGCGCTCCTTGAGTTGCGCGATCGACGAGACGCCAACAAGCGTCATCGTTCTGCGCAGCTCTTCTGCGAGGATGGCGATGACGCCAAGCACCCCGGCGGTGCCTGCCGCGGCCAGCCCGTAGAGATACGGGCGGCCGATGGAACAGGCGTCGGCGCCGAGCGCGATGGCCTTCACCATGTCGCTGCCGCGCCTGATTCCCGAGTCGACGTAGATCTCGATTGAGTCGCCAACCCGCTGCCGCGTCTCTTGAATGACGTCCATCGGGCTCACCATGTGGTCGAGCTGTCGCCCGCCGTGGTTGCTCAGTTGCACGGCATCGATGCCAACGCTCTCCGCCCTGACCACGTCGGCCGGATTCACCATGCCCTTGAGTACGATCTTGCCCGACCACGCCTCACGCAGGGCTGCAACGTCATCCCATCCTTGACTCGCCTCGGAGTGTCCAAGGATCTGGTCCCACATCGACGGTGTGGCGAGCGAGGCTGAGTCATCGAGGTTGGGGAAGCGGATGCCTTCAGCACGCAAGAAGTTCATCCACCAAATTGGGCGGGTGGCGATTCCGTACATCGAGGCGACTGTGAGAGAGGGCGGCGCCGTGAATCCATTGCGGAGATCACGCTCGCGTGAGCCGAGTGCTCGGGTGTCGAGGGTGACCACGATCGCCCGGTATCCGGCGGCCGCACAGCGATCGAGTTTGTCCTGCATCGCGCCCTTGTCGGGGGACAGGCTGATGTTGAACCATCGGTCGAGGTCCGGCTGTTCGCGCTCTATCTGCTCCATCGACACCGTGCTCAACCCAGCGAGTCCGTACGGGATACCGGCGGTGGTCGCGGCTCGCGCCACGGCGGACTCACCCTCGCGTTGGAACAGTCTGGTGGCGCCCGTCGGTGTCAGCGTGAGCGGCAGCGCTGAAACACGCCCCAGAATCGGTGTCGAGGTGTCGAGATCGACAACGGGCCCCCACGAAGGAACGAGACCCCAACGGTCGAAGACCTCCCGGTTGTGGCGTATCGTCGCTTCGTCTTCTGCGCCACCCTCGAGGTAGTCGAAGATACCGGCAGGCAGCATCCGCTTCGCTGCTGAACGATATTCGGCCACGCTGAAGCAGTCCCTCACGACGCGGTCCTGGCGCCTGAGCACCGGCATCTTGAGCTGCACTAGCTGCCGTACATCGCTTGGTCTCACGGAACACCTCTTCTGCCACTCACAACGCGATACTCACGCGCCGTCCGTCAGCCTAGAATCTGATCTGGCCGCAAACTATGGATGCCATGACGAAGTAGGGAGTGCGAGACTGTTATGAGATACCAAGGTTTGCTCCCTGAGGGCCTCCCGAACGTCGTTGAGGTCGCCAGGGCCGTCGGCTCTGAAGTCGCGGCGCTGGTTGAATCGCCGGCCGAAGAGCCGCCCCGCGTCACGGGAGTGACGATCCGCGATTTCGGCGCACCATCCAAACGATTTCCCGGCGCGCTCGCGCTGCTCATCGGCATGACGCCAGTCGCGGCGGAGCTCAGGGCGCATTTCGAGCGGCTCGCGGATGCCGGCTACGCGGCGGTCGTCTACAAGTCATACGGCGGTGCGGATGCCACACTTCGCGAATCCGCTCGGGCCACCGGCGTCGCCGCGTTCAGGGCCTCAGAGGATATTCCGTGGGATCAGCTCGCCGAGTTCTTTCGCGCCGCCATTGTTCCGCAAGGAGAATCGAGCCATTCGCTCGTAGATATTCGGCCGGGCGATCTCTTCGAGCTCGCGAACGTCGTCGCCTCGCTGGCCGGTGGTGCGGTCGCGATCTCCGATCCGGACCAGACGGTGCTCGCCTATTCCACGCTGCCGGAGCAGCCGATCGACGACACCAGACGGGCATCCATTCTTCGCCTGCACGTTCCGCACTCAGCCCAGAACGACCAGGACTACCGTCGTGTGCACACCGCGCAACGGGTGGTGAGCGTTGCACCAGAAGAGAACTCTTTGACGCGTGTTGCCGTCGCCATTCGCGCGGGCGATGTCGTTCTCGGTTCACTTTGGCTGATCGACGCTGCCGATGCGGCCGACGAGGACACCGATCGTGTCTTGCTCGAGGCGGCGAATGTGGCCGCGTTGCATCTCTTGCACCGGCGCACGCATCACGATGCCGAGCGGACGCGCACGATCGAGCTCGTGAACCCCCTGCTCTTCGAACGCGATCGGGCAGAGCTCGCAGCCCTTCAGCTCGGCATTGCCTCGGATGAGGTGCAGGTAGTGGCGATTTCGGTGAGCGGCGCCTCCGGCAGCGCGCTCGAGACCGTGCGCTCGAGCATGCAGCTCTTCGATACCGTGCGCACCGCCTGCGCGGTATGGCTGCCAGGCGCCATCTGCGGCGTTGCCGACAACATCATCTATGTGGTGTTGCCGCACGGTCCCACCACGTCCTTGCTCTTTCAGCGTGCTGCAGTGCTGCGCATCGCTCACCACGCTCGTCGCGCCATTGGCCGCTCGGTTCTGGCGGGAATGGGCAGCCAGAAGGCGATCATCGGCGCTGTTGAGTCGCGCATCGACGCAGAGTCAGTGCTCGCGATGTTGTTGCAGGATGTCGACGACGGGCGCATAATCGCCGATTCAGACGAGATCGTCGCCGACTCGCAATCGTTCGGCGCTCGCCTTCAGCTGCGCCACATTGTGACGGCGCTGAGGGAGTCCGGTCAGCTGCCCGGCGACTTTGCGGCGCGCATCGCCGAGCACGATGCGCGCCGCCATACCGCGTACGAGGCAACCATTCGCACGTTTCTCGACTGCAATTCGAACGCGATCGAAACGGCGGCGAAGCTCGGTCTGCATTCGAACACGGTGCGATATCGGCTGTCGCGCGTGGAACCGCTGTTCGGCGTCAACCTCAGCTCGCCCGAGACGAGGCTGTTGGTGTGGCTACAGCTGAGCGCGAATCAGCTGTAGCCGACGGTTCGCGCTATCCGGCCGTTGCGGCGTTGATCGTGATTTCGTCGAGGCCACCGGATGCAACGCCCCAGTCGTCGAGGATGGCGGCGTACGATCCGTCGTCAACCATTCCCTGGAGCGCGGCCTGAACCGCCTCGGCCATGCCGGAATCCTTCTTCACCGCAAAGCCATACGGCGCCACATCGAAGGTTTCGCCCGCCAGCTGTAGTTTGCCTTCCAGCTTCGAGATGGCGTACAGGGAGACTGGCGAATCGGCGCTGAAGGCATCGGCCTGGCCGAGCACGACGGCATTGACCGCGGCATCCTGAGCGTCGAATGGCAGCTTCTCGATCGGAGCCTTGCCTGCCGCGACGCACGCTGCGCTCTTGTCGGGAACCTCGTCGGTGTCTTGGAAGGTCGTGGCCTGAACAGCGACTTTGAGGCCACAGGCATCCGCCGGGTCGACGTCTTCACCTGTGCGAGAACCCCACTGAACCCCGGCCGTGAAGTAGTTGACGAAGTCGACCTGCTTTTCACGCTCGGGGTTGTCGGTGAAGGATGAATTGCCCAGGTTGATCTGGCCGCCGACAATGCCGGGAATGATGCTCTCGAAGCGAGAGACCGTGATGGAAGGCTCGAGCCCGAGGGTGGCAGCGAGCGCCTCCGTGAGCTCGATGCTCCAGCCGATGGGGGTTCCGGACTCGTCCTTGAATTCGTTCGGCGGATAGTTGGGGCTCGTCGCAATCACGAGTTTGCCCGACTCGGCAACGTCTTTCGGAAGCAGAGCCACCGCGTCGGCGTTGACCGTCGCATCGGTGGTCTCGGAGTCGTCGGCCTTAGGGTCTGCTGCGGAGTTGTCGACACAACCGGTGAGCAGCAAGGCTGCGGCAGCGGCGAGTGCGGGAAGAGCGAGTCTGGTGCGCATTGGGGTCCTCATCTTTGGTTACGGCTGCTGTGGACTTCAGCCGATGCCAGTTGTCACTGATTCATCGGCGAAGCAGGTGAGCGGGGGTGCAACACGGTTGAGCCTAGGCATCCTGTCGCCGCCGCTCTATGGACCTTTGTCCGAGCGCAGAAGCGCAGGCTTGTGAAGAATTGCCAAGGTGCTTTGCTGGAGCCCGTTCGATGCACGTGCGGTCAGAGGACCTTGGCGAGAAAGTCCTTGGTACGTTGGCGCTGCGGGTTCGTGAGCACTTGTGTCGGGTCGCCGGATTCGACCACCACTCCTCTATCCATGAAGACGAGCGAATCCGCGACCTCTCGCGCAAAGCCCATCTCGTGGGTGACCACGATCATCGTCATGCCGTCACGCGCGAGCCCCTTCATGACCTCGAGCACCTCACCGACCAACTCGGGGTCGAGCGCACTGGTCGGCTCATCGAAGAGCATCAGCTTCGGTTCCATCGCGAGGGCTCGAGCAATTGCGACGCGTTGCTGCTGGCCACCGGAAAGATGCGCCGGGTAATAGCCGGCTCGCTCCGCGAGCCCAACTCGATCCAACAACTCGTGGGCGTGCACCTCGGCGTTCGCCTTGGCGCGCCCCTTGACCGTTCGCGGTGCCACCGTGACGTTCTCGAGCGCGGTCATGTGCGGAAAGAGGTTGAATCGCTGAAACACCATGCCGATGTCGCGACGTTGCCTGGCGGCAGCCTTCGGTGCCAGCTCGTAGAGCTTTCCGCTGCCCTCTCGGTAGCCGATCAGCTCACCGTCGACACTCAATCGACCAGCCGAGACGACCTCGAGGTGGTTGATGCAACGCAGAAAGGTGGACTTGCCAGAGCCGGACGGCCCAACCAGGCACATGACCTCGCCGCGACTCACCGTCAGCGAAATGTCTGTGAGGACCTCGTTCGAGCCGAAGCTCTTCGAGACGTGTTCCGCCAGAACCATCGGCGATTCGGATGCCCCCACCGGGGCTACCGCGAGTACGGGTGTCTCTGTCATGAGTGCGTGCCCGAATCTCTTGAGGCCGTGGTCACCGCGGCGGCGGTCGGCACGACATCGACGACGGGAATGACCCCCGTCGGTCCCGCTCCACCGCCGCGATCCGGTCGTATCTCGCCGACCCCGCGGGCGAAGCGCTTCTCGAGGAAGTGCTGGCCGATCATGAGGATCGACGTGAAGAACAGGTACCAGATCGATGCGACGAGCAGCAGCGGGATCGGGTTGAACGTCTCGGCCGATATGTCTCGGGTGCGGGTATAGAGGTCGAGCGTGAACGGCACCGCTGTCACGAGCGAGGTGGTCTTGAGCATGCCGATGACGCTGTTGCCGGTTGGCGGAATGATGACCCGCATCGCCTGCGGGATGACGATCTTGCGCATCGTCTGCCCCCAACTCATGCCGAGCGCGGTCGCAGCCTCCGCTTGGCCCTTGTCGACGGAGAGGATGCCGGCTCGCACGATCTCTGCCATGTACGCGCCTTCGTTCAGGCCGAGGCCGATGACGGCGAGAAAGAACGCGCTGAACAGTGCTTGGGTGCTGAACTGCGCCCACGGTTCCGTGAACGGGATACCGATGTCGATGGTCTGGTAGATAACGGCGAACAGCCCCCAGAACACCAGCTGAACATAGACCGGTGTGCCTCGGAAGATCCACAGATACGCCCACGCGACACCTTTGACCACGGGGTTGGGTGAGAGGAACATGACGGCGACGACGAGTCCGATGACGATGCCGAGCGCCATCGAGTACACGGTCAGCTGGACGGTGACGAACGCCGCCTGCGAGATGCGCCGATCGAAGAGATACTGCGCGACGGTCGGCCAGTCGTAGGCCGTGCGTCCGGCAGCGTCGATGAGGAACAGGGCAAGGATGGCGAGCAGTGCGATGGCGAATACCGTGCGCCACGGATGCCGCAGCCGAACCGCTTTGATGGCAGGTGCACTCATGGCGAAACCGAGATGGCCGGACAGCCGGTGACGGCGTGAGGGGCGGTTGCGGCAAGCGCAGGGATCGAGAATCGAGCACGCATTGAACGTCCTTTGTCGGCAGTCGGGCGAGAGGGAGCCTCGTCGAGCCTAGGAGCGTTCGCATCCGCACTCTATGGGCATCCGTACAGAGCGCGCCGAATGACCTTGGATCCTCAAACAAATCCGGGGGAGCTCACCCCTTCCGTTGGTGCCCACCTGGAACCTGGGGCGTGCCAATGTGAGCAGGCCGATGCCGGCCAGACCTCCGGCGGTGTTGACGACGGGGTCGGTGACGTCGGTACTCCCGACGGCCAGGACGTACTGGACGAACCTCCAAGACCTGGCTCACCCCGCCGACCGTGCCCACGGACTCCCACAACGGCCACGACGGCGCGAGGATGGCGGCCCGGTGTTGCCGGGCGCGTAAGCGGATCTCGATATGCCGACGAAATGCCCAGGCACCTCACGATGCCGCGTACAGCAGAGCGAGGAGGTCGATGCCGCACCAGAGGAGCGCTTCGTGCGCCACCCCGATGAACACGTACAGGGCGAGCATCGATCCGAACGCCATCTCTCGCGGCGATCCCGTGTCGCCGAGCACGGGCAGCGCGATGTAGCCGTTCGGGCGCCAGATGCTGCTGATGACCGGCGCCTTTCGCAGCAGCTTGGGTGGCTTCGGCTTGATCGGCCAGAGAAGCCCGGGCAGACCACCGGTGGTGAGGAGGTCTCCGGCGAGGTGGGCGACGAACCCCACCACGACGGCGAGCGGGAACCAGCCGATGCTGCTCGGAGCCAACAGCACGAGGAGCATTCCGAACGCCGCCCCGAGGGCCCACGCCGTCAGCCACGATCCGACCAGGCCGCGCGCCTTGACGGCGAAGCACATGAGCGCTGCGGCGCCCATCACGGTGCCGACGGAGAAAGTGCCGAATCGCTCGGTCGTGAGTGTCAGGAAGGTCAGTGCCCATGCGCCGATGCCGACGATCGCCGCTGCGATCAGCGAATGCGCACCGTGGCGATGACCGCCTGAGATCGATCCGACGGCGCCCGCGGCGAGCCGGCCGAGAATCGGCACCGACTGCGCGATGGTCGCGCTGTGGTGATCGGCATCCGGCAGCAGCGCCGCGCCGGCGCAGACGAAGGATCCGGCGACGACGCCGACCGGATCGAGCGGGTACGCGCCGCTCGTCAAGTACGGCATGGCTCCGGTCGCGGCGATCCAGGCGGCGGCGCCGCTCGTGGCATGGTTGACGCCCATCATCTCGGTGGCGTGCTCCTTCTTCTGCGGGCGTGCGACATCCGCTTCGGTGAGTCGTGTGAATTTCCGACTGCGTGCTGGAAGTGCGGCGGTCGACGCCCGGAGAACGCCAACACCGTCACTCGAATGGCTGGGCCCGAACCGTTCGACCGTATCGTGCACGGGTGACACGATTGCGCGAGGTCAGCGCCGCGCGGCGCCTTGACCCGTCGCACCTCGCGACCCACAATTGGGGGGTTGACCGAATGCAGGGGAGCGGAGAACTGATGTCAGACGCGCACACTCGTCCGACCATCGATGAGCAGGCCGGCGTTCACGGGGCCCCGAACTTCGCGCCGGCGCCCGACGACGGGGTGCAGCCCGGTGCAGCTGAGGCGCCCGTGGACTCGGTCGAGCGACGCAAGTGGAGCAGCGACCTCCGGTTCATGCTCGTCGTGCTGGCAGCGATCTTGGTGCTCTTCCTGGCGTTCGCGCTGCTCATCGCCTTCAGCCCGACGGGGCCCGCGATCAGTGCCCTCGCGATCATCGCCGCTCCGATCGCCACGATGGTCGTCGCGTACTACGGCATCTCCCTCGCGCTGCGCCAGGTGAAAGACGCTCGAGATGCGGCCGAGTCCGCCGATGCCCGTGCTCGCGCATCCGAGGTGAGCGCCCGTGAGTCGGACGCGTGGGCCGCCCAGATGGAGTCGGGCCTGCGCGTCGCCGTCGCCAAGCTGACCGCCGCCGGGCAGGAGACGCGCGACGTCGAGCGCGCCGCAGGCACGCCCGACGAATTCTTCTGATCGGGAGCTGTTCAGCGCTGGGAGACCCGCACGGGTCTTAGAGCTCCGCGAGAACTGCGACAGGGCGTTCGATGCACCCAGCCACGAAGGTCAGGAAGCCGGCCGCCTCCGCGCCATCGCACACGCGATGGTCGAATGAGATCGTCAACTCCGTCACGGTGCGCACGGCGAGCTGACCGTCGACGACCCATGGGCGTTCAATGAACCGGCCGACGCCGAGCATCGCCGCCTCAGGGTGGTTGATGATCGCGGCCGAACCGTCGACACCCAGGGTGCCGTAGTTGTTCAGCGTGAACGTGCCGCCGGTGAGGGCCGATGGCGGGAAGATCCCCGTCGCAGCCTCCTCGGTGCGGGCGACGATCCCATCGCGCAACGCGCGCAGCGACATCCGCTCGGCGCCGTGCACGACCGGAACCAGGAGACCGCGCGGGGTCTGCGCGGCGAGCCCCAGGTTCACGGCCGAGTGGAAGACGAGTTCTTCACGCTCGGTATCGAAGCTCGCATTCAGCGACGGATGCCTGGCGAGGCCCGCGACGACGAAACGCGCGATGAGCGCCGTGATGCCGAACCGCTCACCAGTCGCCTCCTGCAGTTGGCGGCGGGCGGTGAGGAGTCCGGTCGCGTCGACGTCGAGCCAGACGGTCGCTTCGGGGATCTCCCGGCGCGAGCGCGAGAAGTGGGCGGCTGCGGCGCGCGCCATGCGGTCGAGCGGCACGCGGCGGTCCCCGTCGCGGTCGCGGTCGGTCGTCGCGCCCGCAGGCCGAGGTGCTTCGACCGCCGGGGCAATGGATGCCGCAGCTGTCGGCTCGACCGCCGGTCCGCCTTGCTCGGCGATGAACGACTCAACATCGCGCCGCATCACCAGGTGCTCCGGTCCCGACCCGAGAAGCTGGCTGGCGTCGAAGCCGTGCTCACGGGCGAGGCGGCGCACGATCGGTGAGACCACGGGGGAGCGGCGTGCGGCGTCGAGTCGGGCGGCTCCGCCCGAACGCGGCCCCGTCGATCCGCTGCTGCGACGACCGAAGCGCGTGGGCGCCGACGCGGCGCGCTTCGTGACGGTCGATTGCCGCGTGCCGTAGCCGATCAATACGGCGCCGGACTCCTCGGCGAGCGCGGTCTCACTCGTCACGATGCCGGGTTCGGCCGGCTCCGCGGCATCCGCCGGCGAAGTCGCGCCACCGAGCGTCATCAGCACGGTGCCCGCGTGCAGCACTTCGCCGACCTCGCCGCCGAGCGACTCGACGACGCCGGCGAACGGTGTCGGCAATTGCACGACGGACTTCGCAGACTCGAGTTCGACGACGACCTGGTCGATCGTCACCTCATCGCCTGGCGCGACGAGCCATGCGACGATCTCGGCCTCGGTGAGGCCCTCGCCGAGGTCGGGCAGGATGAAGTCGCGGGTCATGCGTCCCACTCCCAGCTGTCGAGGGCCGCGAGCACGCGGTCGGCAGTCGGCAGGTGATATTCCTCAAGCTTCGGTGAGGGGTACGGGATGTCGAATCCCGCGATGCGCAGCACCGGTGCTGCGAGGTGGTGGAAGTTGCGTTCGGTGATGCGGGCGGCGACCTCGGCGCCGTAGCCGCCGAACTGTGCAGCCTCGTGGATGACAGCCGCTCGCGAGGTCTTGCGCACGGAAGCGCCGACGGTGGCATCGTCGAATGGGGAGAGGCTGCGCAGGTCGACGACCTCGATCGAGAGGCCCTCTTCGGCCGCTGCCTCGGCGGCCTCGAGCGCGGTGCGCACGGTGGGGCCGTAGCCGATGAGGGTGACGTCGGTGCCTTCGCGCACGACCTCGGCGCGATCCATGGGCGCGGTCGTCACAGGCAGGGCGAGGGGTGCCTTCGACCAGTAGCGGCTCTTCGGCTCCATGAAGACGATGGGGTCGTCGCTGTCGATCGCCTCACGCAGCATCGAGTACGCGTCGGCGGGGTTCGACGGCATCACGACGGTGAGGCCCGGGGTCGACGCCCAGTACGACTCCGAGGAGTCGGAGTGGTGCTCGACGCCGCCGATCGCGCCGGCGCACGGGATGCGCACGACCATCGGCAGCGTGACGCGATCTTTCGTGCGGTTCCGCATCTTCGCGACGTGCGAGACCATCTGCTCGAACGCGGGGTAGCTGAACGCATCGAACTGCATCTCGACCACGGGTCGCATGCCGTACATCGCCATGCCGATCGCGGTGCCGACGATGCCGGACTCGGCGAGCGGCGAGTCCCAGATGCGGTCGTCGCCGAACTCGGACTGCAAGCCGTCGGTGACCCGGAACACGCCGCCGAGCGGGCCGACGTCTTCGCCGTAGACGACGACCCGGTCGTCGGCCGCCATCGCGTCGCGCAAGGCGGCGTTCAGCGCACCGGCCATCGTGAGCTGCGTCGGGGCGGATGCCTCGGCGGGCATGGTGTTCGTCACGGTCGCGGTCATCGCGCGGCTCCCGCGTGCGGCGCGAACGCACCGGCGGAGATCTCGGCCTCGAGGGCGGCGCGCTGCTCGAGGAGCGCGGCGCGCTCCCGCCCGTACACGTGATCGAAGAGCTCGAGAGGGTCGAGCTCGGCCTCGGTCGTCATGACATCTCGGGTGCGAGCGGCGAGCTCCTCCGCGGCATCCGCGATCTCGGTGCGCGTCGCCTCGGTCAGCGCTCCCTCTGAGACGAGGTACTTCTCGAGGCGTTCGATGGGGTCGCGGCGCTTCCAGTGCTCGACGTCGCGGGCGGTGCGGTAGCGAGTGGGGTCGTCGGAGTTCGTGTGCGCTTCGATGCGGTAGGTGACGCCTTCGATGAGGGTCGGACCGCCGCCGCTCCGCGCGCGTTCGACCGCCGCGCGGGTCACCGCGTACATGGCGGCGATGTCGTTGCCGTCGACGTGATACCCCGGCATGCCGTACCCGACGGCCTTGTCGGCGAGTGTGGCGGCGCGGGTCTGACGCTCGAGGGGCACGCTGATCGCGAACTGGTTGTTCTGCACGACGAAGACGGTCGGTGTCTGCCAGACCGCGGCGAAGTTGAAGGCCTCGTGCGCGTCACCCTCGCTCGTGGCGCCGTCGCCGAGGAAGGTGAGGGCGACGATCGGATCGTGGCGGAGCCTCGCCGCGTGCGAGAGGCCCACCGCGTGCAGCGTCTGCGTCGCGAGGGGAGTCGCCTGCGCGGCGGTGCGGTGCGCGTGCTGGTCGTAGCCGTTGTGCCAGTCGCCGCGGAACGAGGCGAGGATGTCGCCCGGCTCGATGCCACGCGTGAGCAGCGCGATGCTGTCGCGGTAGGTCGGGAAGAGCCAATCGTCTGCCGCGATCGCCGAGACGGCGCCGATCTCACACGCTTCTTGACCGTAAGCCGAGGGATACGTCGCGAGGCGACCCTGCTTCGTGAGCGCGGTGACCTGCACGTCGAAGCGGCGGGCGATGACCATCTTGCGGTAGAGCCCCAGCAGCGTCTCGGCGTCGGGGAGACCGAAGCCACCGGTCGCAGCGCCCGACACTGCATGGCCGGCGTTGTCGAGCAGTCGCAGTGGCTTTTCAGAAGGCAGGGTGCGAACGGAAGCGTGCTCGACATTGAGGGTCATGTCCTCATCGTGCGACACTCTCGCGCCCCGCGGAGGGGCTCTCGTGCAACCGTGAACGAACGGCTCCGCGCGCTCGAAAGCGTGACCGATCGTCCGTTCAGCGGAGGCTCAGGCGCGCCAGATGTCCAGCGTTTGAGCGGGCGGATGCCCCTCAAGCTCGGCGAGGATCAGGTGCGATCTCGTCGATACCACACCCGGCATGTCATGGATGTCGCGGAGGATGGCCTGACTCAACTGCTCGTGGTCGGGGGCGCTCACCGTGAGGATGATGTCGATGTCACCCGAGACGGCCTGCACCTTCTCGACGAAGGGCAGGGTCGCGAGCTTCGCGGCGATCGACTCCCACGAGACTTCGCCGATGCGCACGACGACGAGAGCTGAGATGTTCAGGCCGATGGCCTTGCGATCGATCTGCGCGCCGAAGCCGGTGATGACGCCGCGCTGCTGCAATTGCTGCACCCGATTGTGGGCTGCGGTGCGCGAGATGTGCACCCGTTCGGCGAGCGTGCGCACCGAGAGCCGTCCGTCGCGGCTCAGCTCGGCGACGATGCGACGGTCGATGCTGTCGAGCCCGTCGTTCCGGTGCGGTGTCTGCTGGGTCATCATCGTCCTCGTGGCTCATGGCCAGCGTACCGGCTGCGGCGCTCCGCGCGTCGGAGCGAGGTGCGCATCGGTGCATGCCTGATCGCGCGGGGGAGCAGCGGCCAGAGCGTGCCGATCGTGTCGAGCCATCCGTTCGCGACGCGTTCGACGCGAGGCGTCCAGCGGAACCCGTATGCCGCGCGCACCGAAGGCGGCAGGAGCGCCGCGGTCATGAGACGCACGACCGGCAGCAGTATGCCGGCTCCGAAGGGCAGAGCGGATGTCTCGGTGAGCAGGCTCCGCGCAACCGTGCGGGCCTCAGTGCCGACGGTGAGCGCGGCGACCCGATCGGCCCACCACTCGTCGAACTCGGCGCGGCTCGCCGGCCAACCTTCACCGCCCGACTGGAGGCTGGCACCGAGCGGTGCGTAACCCTGCACGATCGCGTCGCCGGTCTCGGGCGGCAGCGCTCCCCACAGTCGTTCGTGCAGGTCGAGCGCCACCACGAGCAGTGTCGAGGCGACGAAGCGCTGCGCGTCGGCATCGAACGCGCTGTAGGCGGGGCCATCCCCGTCTGCACGGCCCCGCACGGGTGCGTGACGTCGGTTGACCGTGCGCACTGCCGCAGCTGCGACCGCATCGTCGCCGAAGCCGACGGCGTAGACGTAGTCGAGCGTGCCGATCAGCCGATCCAGCGGGCGTTCGCGGAACGCACTGTGCCGTGCGACCCCGCGGGCGACCCGCGGGTCGGCCAGTTGCAGCAGGATCGCCGCGCCGCCACCGAGCAGCAGCACGCCTTCGGCTCCGTGGCGACGGAACACCGATCGATCGTCATCTTCGCGCATGAGTACCAGTTGTACCGCTAGTACCAGTTGTTCGCCTCCGAGTGCGCCCAGGCTCCGCAGGGGGCGCCGTAGCGGCCGGCGATGTAGGAGAGGCCCCATTCGATCTGCGTCGCGGCGTTCGTGCGCCAATCTGCGCCGGCACTGGCCATCTTGCTACCGGGCAGCGACTGGGGAATGCCGTAGGCGCCGCTCGAGGCGTTGTAGGCGTCGGCCCGCCAACTCGATTCGCGCGTCCAGAGCAGCACCAGGCATTGGTACTGGTCGCTGCCCCAGCCGTATCGCGCGACGGCGCCGGCCGCGTAGGCCTTCGCACCGGCGGTGTCGACGACGACGCCGGGCGGCGGGGCGCTGCCGACGCCGCCGCCATTCGCGTTCGCGGCCGCCTCCGCAGCCGCAGCGGCGGCTTGCTGCCGCTCTTCGGCGTCCTTGCGTATCTGTTCACCGACCTGGTATTGCCGTTCGAGTTCGACGGTGCGGTCACGAAGGCTTGCGAGCTGGGCGTAGAGCGTGCCGACGATGACCTGCTGCTCGGCGAGTTCCGTCTCGGCCGCCTCGTGTGCGGCCTCGGCGGCGTCGGCTGCTTCAGCCGCCTCAGTGGCACGGCGCTCTCGCTCCTGTTCAGCGACGTCTGCTTGAGCGCTCAGTGCCTGCGATTGCGCCTTGGTCTCGGTCGCACGATCGGTGACGGCACCGTAGATGTTGGTGAGCTGCGCTGCGCGGGAGAGGCCCTGCAGCAGCTCGGTCGAACCGTCGTCGGCGAGGAGCAGGCGCAGCGTGACATCCGCACCGCCCGACCTGGCGAGCACGGCGCCGACCCGGCCGAGCCGCTCACCCGACACTGCGGCCTCTGCGGCTGCGGCGCCGGAGGCCGCAGCGATGGTGGTCGCCCGAACCTCGGCCTCCTCGTGCGCGGCCGCGGCGGTGGCGGCGGCCCCGGCAGCCTCGACGGCGGCATCACCGAGCCGAGCCGATTCGGCCTCGAGGGAATCGACGAGGGCGGCGATGCGCGTCGCCTCGGTCTCACGCGAGGCGACATTCTGCTTCGCGGCCTCGACTTCCTCCCAGCTCGGATAGTCCTCGCCGAACGCCGGGGCCGCCGGCAGCACGAGGGCGGCGACGATCAGCGCCGCCGCGCCCGCTGCGAACCTCGATCTGCCCCGCACAGCACCCCCTCCGAGCCCGTGAGTCTACCCACGGCGCCGCTCGGCGGACGTTCGGACACGCAGCGTAGGGTTGTGCGGATGCGAGTGAAGCGAATGGCTGCACTGCCGTTCGTACTCACGGCGGTGCTGCTCGCGGTGACGGCCTGCGCATCTTCGGCGCCCGTCGCTTCGGGCGCGAACGAGTCGCCGACGTCGACCCCTTCGGTGATTCCAACACCTGTTGACCCCGTTGCCGAGTGGGTAGGTGAGCGGATGTCGCAGCTCACGATCGAGCAGAAGGCGGCGGCGTTGCTCATGGTGCACGCGCCCGGCACCGATCCCGCACCGCTTCGCGCCTACGCTGACGCGGGAGTCTCCGGGCTCATCCTCATGGGCGACAACGTGCCGGCCGGGCCGGCCGAGCTTGCGGCGCTCACCGCGGCCGTGCAGATCGACCCCGAGGCCCCGCTCCTCATCGGCATCGACGAGGAGGGCGGAGAGGTGCAGCGGTTGCCGTGGGATGCAGCGGCAGCCGCGGACACGTTGCGAGCCGAACCCCCCGTTGCGGCGCGAGACGCGTTCGCAGCGCGAGCCGCGACGCTCGCCGCGAGCGGGGTGAACGTGAACTTCGGCATCGTCGCCGATGTCACCGCCGATCCCGCGTCGTTCATCTTCCAGCGCGTGCTCGGCACCGACCCGGCCGGCTCGGCCGAACGGGTCGCGGCCGCTGTGGCGGGCGAGCGCGGAGCGGTTGCGAGCACGCTCAAGCACTTCCCGGGCCACGGCGCAGCTCCCGGCGATTCGCACTCGAGCATCCCGACGGCGCCGCTCGGTCTCGAGGAGTGGCGCGCGGGGTCGGCGCTGCCCTTCGCGAGCGGTGTCGGCGCCGGGGCCGAACTCGTGATGACGGGTCATCTCGCCTACCCGGCCGTCGACGCGGCGCCGGCATCGCTTTCGCCTGCCTGGCATCGCATCCTGCGCGACGAACTCGGGTTCGACGGCGTCGTGGTCACCGACGACATGCTGATGCTGGCGCACAACGGCCTCCCCGAGTACGCCGACCCCGGGGAGAACGCCGTTCGCGCGGTCGCCGCCGGCGCCGACCTGCTGCTCTACGTGCTGCCCGCCGACCCATCGACATTCGGCATCTCGGTCGACGGACTCGTCGGCTCGATCGTGGGTGCTGTGCAGGCCGGCCGGATCAGCGAGGCCCAGCTGGACGACGCGGTCGAGCGAGTCCTGACGCTTCGCCGCTCGTTCGCGAGCTGAACTCGCGTTTTCTCTCCGGCGGGGGAATTTCTCGGCGTTATATGCGTTTGCATAGGGGTGACCGAACGGTCGCCGCGACATCGAACACGGGAGACTCCCAATATGACGACCACTGCCTCGACGATCGAGATCCCCGGATACCGCGCCGGCACCTGGAAGATCGACACCACGCACAGCGAGGTCGGCTTCAGCATCCGCCACATCATGATCAGCAAGGTCAGGGGGAAGTTCGACCGCTTCGACGCCACCTTCGTCACCGCTGAGAACCCGCTCGACTCGAGCGTCACCGCCTCTGCAGAGGTCGCCTCGGTCACCACGAACGAGCCGACCCGCGACGCGCACCTGCGCACCGGCGACTTCTTCGAGGCCGAGACCCACCCGACCATCGACTTCGTCTCGACCGGCGTGCGCGTCGAGAAGGGCGACTTCAAGGTCGACGGCGATCTCACCATCCGCGGCATCACGAAGCCCGTCACCTTCGACTTCGAGTTCGGCGGCTTCGGCGGCGACCCTTACGGCAACTACAAGGGCGGCGCGACGGCGAAGACCGTGATCAACCGTGAAGACTTCGGCCTCATGTACAACGCGGCGCTCGAGACCGGCGGCGTGCTGCTCGGCGATCAGGTGACGATCACGCTCGAGCTGCAGGCTTCGCTCGACCAGTAGTCATCGAGTTCAGCGAAGGGCGGTCGTGCGCAAGCGCGACCGCCCTTTCCTGTTTCAGTTCGTGAGCGCGGTGACCTCACCGAGGTTCTGCCCCCAGAAGCGGGCCCACTCGCGAAGTCGCGGCGTGAACCGCGCAGGGTCGAGTTCGCCATCGAAGCCATCGAGCGTGACGGATGTCGTGCGCGCCCGTTTGACCGGGCGCCAGAGGCCGACCACCCGGCCGTTCTGCACGAGCGTCGGCTGGAACACTCCGTTCGAACCGGGCACGACGCGACCCGCGTGTGCCGGGTCGCACACCGGACCGCGGTCGGTGTAACCGAGGAAGTACTCGTCGAACGGGGCGAGCACGAATCGACCGCCCGCGCGAGATGTTGCGAGCGGTGCGACGGCTCGAGCGGCATCGCCGGTCGCCGCCGGTACCGGTACCGCTGCCTCGTGCGAGCCGAATCCGGCAACGACGAATCGCTCGTCGTCGAAGGCGACGACCGCTTCGCCCGCGTCGGCGCGAGCTGCACGGGCATCGGTGAGGGTGAGCCCGGCCCACCACGCGAAATCGCGCACCGTGGCCGGGCCATGGCCGGCGATGTACGAGACGAAGAGCCGTTCGAGGGTCTCGTCGCGACTCGACGCCGGCGCCGCGCGGGGCGACCATTCGTCGAGGAGCACGAACCGCTGCCCACGCCCCTCGATGGGGCCGCAGCACAACACTGCATCTTGAGCGAGCCACCAGATCAGGTGGTAGCCGCGCTGGCCCGTCGTCTCGATGCCGGCGGCCTGCCACGCGGCCTGCAGGTCGTCGCGTGAGAGCGACCGACCGCCCTCGAGGAACCGCTCGGCCACTCGCCGCGCGGTTGCATACGCCTCGGCGTCGAGGCCGAGCTCGCGGTGCCTCGCGGTGGCGCGCTGGAGAATTCGCGGACCGGTGATTGCGAGGATGTCGCGCAGCGATTCGGCCGGCACGAGGTGGAGGGTGCCGCGCATCGGCCAGGAGCGGAGCACCTCGCGCGACTCGATCGCCGCGTCGATGTCGGCGGCGACCGCGCCCTTCACGCGCGCACCGAGAACCCACTTCGAGGCGGCGAAATCCTGCGCCTGCACGGCGCCGAGTCGCCGCACCGCCTCAGCGACCGAGGGCAGCCCCCGGGGGAGGCCGTGGGATTCGAGTCGGGCAGCGCGAACGCGGGCGTCGCTGGCGAGATTCGGCATGGTTCCGAGTCTGGCGGATGCCTGAGACATCCGGTCGCAGACCCTGTATGGCTGCTGTCCGGACACCCGAGCGGGATAGACTGGGAGGCTGTGCCGCTCGGCACGCCAACCCACCCCTGTTCCTTCGGAGGAATCCCGTGCTCGCCGTCCATGATCTCGAGATCCGCATCGGTGCGCGCGTGCTGATGGAGCACGTCGACTTCCGCGTCTCCGACGGTGACAAGATCGGCCTCGTCGGCCGGAACGGCGCCGGCAAGACCACCCTCACGAAGACCCTCGCCGGCGAGACGGTGCCTACCGCGGGCCGCATCGACCGCGGCGGGGAGATCGGCTACCTGCCGCAGGATCCGCGCTCCGGAGACCCCGAGATGCTCGCCCGCACCCGCATCCTCGATGCGCGTGGGCTCGGGCAGATCGCGCTCGGCATGCACGAGGCCTCCCTGAGCATGGGCGACTCCGACCCGGCGGTCGCCGAACGTGCCATGAAGAAGTACGGCAACCTCACCGACCGTTTCAATGCGCTCGGAGGGTACGCCGCTGAAGCCGAAGCCGCGTCGATCGCATCGAACCTGAACCTGCCCGACCGCATCCTCGACCAGCCGCTGAAGACGCTCTCGGGTGGCCAACGACGCCGCATCGAGCTCGCCCGCATCCTCTTCTCCGACGCCGAGACGATGATCCTCGACGAACCGACGAACCACCTCGACGCCGACTCCGTGGTCTGGCTTCGCGAGTTCCTGAGGGGCTACCGCGGCGGCGTCATCGTCATCTCGCACGACGTCGTGCTCATCGGCGAGATCGTGAACCGCGTCTTCTACCTCGACGCGAACCGTTCGGCGATCGACATCTACAACATGGGCTGGAAGCACTACCAGCGTCAGCGCGCCGCCGACGAGGAACGTCGCAAGAAGGAGCGGATGAACGCCGAGAAGAAGGCCGGCGTTCTGCAACTGCAGGCCGCCAAGTTCGGTGCGAAGGCGTCGAAGGCGGCGGCGGCGCACCAGATGGTCGCCCGTGCCGAGAAGCTCCTCGCCGGCCTCGACGAGGTGCGCGCCGTCGACCGCGTGGCCAAGCTGCGTTTCCCGACTCCGGCGCCGTGCGGTCGCACGCCCATCACCGCATCAGACCTCTCGAAGAGCTACGGCTCGCTCGAGATCTTCACCGCCGTCGACCTCGCGATCGACCGCGGGTCGAAGGTCGTCATCATCGGCCTGAACGGCGCAGGCAAGACGACCCTGCTCCGCATCCTCGCGGGCGTCGACGAGCCCGACACCGGTGTCGTCGAAGCCGGCCACGGCCTGCGCGTCGGCTATTACGCGCAAGAGCACGAGACCATCGACGTGAAGCGTTCGGTGCTGCAGAACATGGTCAGCGCCTCACCGAACCTCACCGAGACCGAGGCGCGAAAGGTGCTCGGCTCGTTCCTCTTCACAGGCGACGACGTGCACAAGCCCGCCGGAGTGCTCTCGGGCGGTGAGAAGACCCGGCTCGCGCTCGCGATGATCGTCGTCTCCGGTGCGAACGTGCTGTTGCTCGACGAGCCGACGAACAACCTCGACCCGGCGAGCCGCGCCGAGATCCTCGACGCGCTCGCGCACTACGAGGGCTCTGTCGTGCTCGTCTCGCACGACCCAGGCGCAGTCGAGGCGTTGAACCCCGAGCGAGTGCTCATCATGCCCGACGGCACCGAAGACCACTGGAGCCGCGAGTACCAGGAGCTCATCGAGCTGGCCTGAGCTACCGACGATCGAGCACGCCGTCTTCCAGGTCGGCATCGGCGTCTCGTTTCGGTTGCTTCGGCTCGCGGCGCGGTCGCGTGGCATCCAACGAACCGGATGCCTCGGCGATGCCCTTTCGCTCCTGGTTCGCCGCCCAGCCGAGCCCGATGAACGCCAGCAGCGCGAAGACGAACCACTGCAGCGCATACGAGAGGTGCGGCCCCTCGTCGCGCTCGGGCCGGGCCGCAGCGAGCGGGGGCTCGTCGGCGTCGGCCCCCGACTGCACGAGCACGCCGTAGGCCGCCGTGAAGGCCGGCTCGCCGACGCGTTCGGCGAGCTCGGCGAGGTCGATGGTCGCGAACTCGTTGCCGGTCGAAGTACGCCCGGAGATGCGACCCTCACTGGCCTTGAGCCGAGCCTCGACGTCGACCTCTCCGGCCGGTGGCGCCGGCACCTCGCTCGGCCGCCCCTCGGAGTTCTGGGCGATCCAGCCCCGATCGACCATGAACACGGTGCCGTCGTCGAGCCGGAAGGGTGTGATCACCTGGAACCCCGAGCTGCCCTGGAACGGGCGGTTGCGCACCACGACTTCTTCATCGGGGAGATACTCACCCGACAGCGAGACGACCTGCCAGCGCTGGTCGATCTCGAACGCCCCCGGATCGGGGAGCGCCTCGGCCACCGGCAACGGATCGGCGTCGTAGTTCGCATCGATGCGTGCGACCTCGGCGAGCGCCTCGGCGCGCCGATTCAGTTGCCATGTGCCGAGCGCCGAGCAGACGATCGCGAAGATGATCGTGAGCAGGAGGTAGCCCGCCCAACGGCGGTGGAGGAGGAAACGCCACTCGTTCATCGACGGTCCTCTTTCGCGGTATCCGGTCGCTCGTCGCTCGACGCGTCGAAGGCGGCGACCGAGACGGGGAACGACCGCGCCTCGAGGAAGCCGCGGAGGTACTCGACGTGTTCGTCGCAGGCGAGCCAGGTCTTGCTGCGGTCGCCGGTGTGGATGCGCGGATTGCGCCAGTCGACGCGCCAGGTCGCGGGCTCCCGGCATTCCGCGCGCGAGCAGACCCCTTGGTCGGGCGACGCGCCCAGGCCACCGATCATGCGGCACCACGCTCGTCGTCGTGGGCGTCGTGGGCGTCGCGGGCGGCCTCGGCCGGCGAATCGGTCGGCGCGCTCGGCGGGGCGGGCGGCGGGGGAGTGAGCGGCACAATGGTGCCGGGGCGGAGCACCTCGGATTGCGCGGGCGACGTGCCGACGTTGGCGAGGACCACGGCGAAGTACGGCAGGAAGATCGCCCCCGCGGCGCACACGGCGAGCCACCAGCCATCGACGAAGAGCATGGCGACGATGCACAGCATGCGAATCGACATCGCGATCGAATACTTGATCATGCGCGACCGGCGCTCCGCCTCGGGCGACAGCGGCAGCGAGGTGATCGACGGCTGCTTCATGGTGGTGGCCGGGGTCTGCGGCGCTCCTCTGTATTCAAGCCTACGTCCGTCTGAGGGCGGCGGATGCCCCGATTCCACGAGCCCCTAAGCTGGAACGGGTCGATCGGCCCGATACCCAGAAGGAGATTCACGCATGACGACGAGCCGCACTGTTCTCGTGACCGGGGGCAACCGCGGGATCGGCTTCGCCATCGCCCGCGAGTTCATCGCGCAGGGGCACCGCGTGGCCGTCACGGCGCGCTCGGGCGAGGGCCCCGAGGGCTCGCTCACCGTGCGGGCCGACGTCACCGACGCGGCATCCGTCGACCGGGCCTTCACCGAAGTGGAGGCCGAGCTCGGCCCCGTCCAGGTCGTCGTCGCGAACGCGGGAATCACGCGCGACACGCTCGTGCTGCGCATGAGCGAAGAAGACTTCACGAGCGTCGTCGACACCAACCTCACTGGAGCGTTCCGCGTCGTCAAGCGTGCTTCGAAGGGCATGCTGAAGGCGCGCTCCGGCCGCATCGTGCTCATCTCGAGCGTCGTCGGGCTCTCCGGCTCCGCCGGCCAGGTCAACTACTCGGCGTCGAAGGCGGGGCTCGTGGGCATGGCCCGCTCGCTCACCCGTGAGCTCGGGGCGCGGGGCATCACGGCGAACGTCGTCGCGCCCGGCTTCATCGAGACCGACATGACCGACGAGCTGCCCGAGACGCAGCAGGCGGAGTACAAGAAGCGCATCCCGCTCGCCCGTTTCGCCTTGCCCGACGAGATTGCGAAGGTCGTCGCCTGGGTCGCAAGCGACGACGCCGGGTACATCTCGGGCGCCGTCATCCCCGTCGACGGCGGCCTCGGCATGGGGCATTAGGTTCCCACCCGACGCCGGTGTCGCACGTCGGCGAATGTTGCCCGGGCCGTGCATTCTGCGGCCGCCCCACTCGGCAGACGCGGCGAGTGTCATTGACCTATCGCCGTGTCGCGGGTCAGACTGGGGCCACTCGGGTCGAAGTTCGACTTCGATGCAGGTTCAGTTCGGGGGAACGATGAATCATGCAATGAGTCCCCTTCTGGGTCTGTAGCAGGAGCATGGACGAGGGGGAGCCATGTCGGAATCAGAGGCACAAGTCGGTCGGCCGCAGCCGGGCCGCGGATGGATCTGGATCGTCGTCGGGCTCTCGGTCGTCCTCGGCCTGATCGCGGGGTTCCTGGGCGGCATGCTCGGGCAGAATCTTGCCGCAGCGCCCGCACCTTCCGGAGCGCCTGAATCCTCGGCATCCGCAGCCGTCGCCGATGGCGGCGTCTGCGATGCGTCGCAGGTCTCCGACGACGTGCTCCCCGCCGTAGTGACCATCTCGGCGAGCAACGGTTCCGAGGGCGGTGTGGGATCCGGCGAGATCATCAGCGACGACGGGTACATCGTCACCAACAACCACGTGATCGCGGTCGCCGCGAACGGCGGCGAGATCGCCGTGTTGTACAGCAGCGGCGAATCCGCTCCGGCGACACTCGTCGGTCGCGACCCCCGCGCCGACATCGCCGTGCTCAAGGTCGACCACCCTTCCGCGTTGCCGACGATCGAAGTCGGGAGTTCGGCCGACGTCGTGGTCGGGCAGCCGGTCGTGGCACTCGGAGCTCCGCTCGGGCTTTCGGGGTCGGTGACCGCCGGTATCGTCAGCGCCCTGGGACGTGAGGTGACGGTGCCGAGCGACGGCGACCAGACGACGATCCTCACCGGAGCGATCCAGACGGATGCCGCGATCAACCCGGGCAACTCCGGAGGACCGCTCGTCGATTGCGATGGCCGGCTCATCGGCATCAACACCGCGATCGCCACGGTGCCGACCTCTTCGGGAGAATCCGGCGGGGGCAGTGTGGGTATCGGCTTCGCGGTGCCCGTCGACCGAGCCATGTCGATCGTCGAGCAACTCATCGAGACCGGGAGCGCCAGCTATCCGTACTTCGGAGTCTCGGTCGTCGCGATTCCGGCGAACGCCGCCGCGGACTTCGGTGTGGATGCCGGCCTCTACGTCGCCTCGGTCATCGAAGGTGGCCCCGCCGCCGAGGCGGGAATCCAGACCGGTGACATCATCCTCACCGTCGACGGCGAACCGGCGACCAGTCCCGACACATTGACCGCGATCACCCTCGAAGCTCAAGTGGGCGACGAAGTCGAGATCGGCTACCTTCGCGACGGGACGACGTCGACCACGACCGTGACGCTCCAAGAAGCGCCGCAGAGCTGACCACCGTGGATGCCATCTGGGTCGTTGCGGGCATCCTCGTCTTGGGCTTGACGCTCCTCGACGTCTTCCTCACCGCGCTCAACTACGATGAGGCCGGCTTCCTCGCGGGGCGGCTCGCGGGCTGGCAGTGGGCGCTGATCCGGCGTGGTACTCGGCGGTTGTCGCGCCGATGGCGGCCGGTCGTGCTCCGACAGGTCACCGGGCTGCAGATCACGACCACCGTGCTCACGTGGCTCGCCGGTGTGATCATCGGCTACGGTCTGATCTACCTGGGTCAGATGAGCGGCCAGCAGTTCCAGTACGACGGAGTCAACGGCGACCTGTTCGGTGCGCTCTACTTCAGCGCCGCGCAACTCGCGACCGTCGGCACATCCCAATTGTCGCCGAACACCGATGTGCTCAGAGCGCTCTCGGTCCTCGAGACGCTCACAGGCGTCGTGCTGGTGTCGATGATCCTCACCTTCCTGCTGGGCATCTACTCGGTGATCAGCGACCTCCGCGCGCTCTCGTCGCAGTTCTTCAGCGGCGGGAGGGGGGTCGGAGAACCGATCGCGAGCCTCGTCCCCTATTTCCCGGAGGGCCAGTCACGCGGTCTCGATTCGCACCTGCAGAGCGTCGCGGACTCGTTCGGTTCCTACACCGATGGTGTGCGGTTGCACCATGCCGCCTACTACTTCCAGAGCGGCCGCGACACCTTCTCGCTGCCGTACTCGATCCGCATGCTCGCGGGCGTCATCGGAGCACTGCGATGGGGGTTGCCGAGTGGCCACCCCGTCACACAGGAACCGACGCTGCTGCCGCTGTCGCAGCAGTTCGACAGCTTTCGTCGATACCTGCAACCCCTGTTGAAGTGGGAAAGCCCCGACGTGCCGGAGACCGTCGAGCGCGACGAGTTCCGGCGCATGGTCGAGACGGATGCGAAGCGACGCAACGGCGGTAACCGCCGACAGCACCAAGCGGAGATCGAACCCTGGGTGGAGCGATTCATCCAGATGAATCTCGACATGGCCGATCTCGTGCACGAACCCGCGCTGACCGACCTCGGTGAGGCCTACGACCGCTACGTCGAGTGGCTTCCGTTCGCGTATCGTTCGCAGCAGTTCAGCGCGGCGGTCACCCACGACCTCGACTATCAGCCCATCTATTCGGAGACGGACGATGCTGAGCCCGCATCGGTGCTCGTGCCGGCCCCGGTCGCGCGCGCGCGACCGGGGCAGAGCGCGTTCCGCGCGTTCTTCTCACGTCGACTGACACTCATCGATCCCGGCAACATCCGGCTCTTCCAAGCCATCCGTGCGTTGGCCGCCGCGATCGTGACCATCGGCGTGATCGTGGCCGTATTCACTGCTCTGGGGCTGACCGTGATGCCGGCGGCGATCTTCGGCGGCTTCATTGGGATGTACGCCGGCAACTCCGGCGGATCGTCTCATGGCGTCGCACGGTTGCGCGCGCTCTTGGCCATCGTGCCCGTGCTGATCGCGGTCGTGCTCAGCGCTGTCGTTCCACACGGTTCAGTGGGAGCAGTGGCGGTGATGGTGGTCCTGGCGCTCATCGGCGTCGGTGCCTCGCGCTTCGGTCCAGCAGTGAGTGGCCTCGGGCAGCTGCTGTTCATCGTGTACTACTTCACACTGCTCATGCGCCTGCAACCGGCGGAGTCCGTGCTCTTCGCCGCCGCCGGGGTCATGGGCGTCGTCGTCGCGACGATCATCAGCCTGCTCGCGAGCCGCACGGGCCAGCGGAAGGCGCTGCTCGCCGGGGTCAGAGCATTCGAGCTTCGGTTGGTGGGGATGGTCGAACCGCTCATCGACACGGTGTCCTCCGCTCGCTGGGAGCCGGATCTGATCCGGCGCGTCCGCTCGGAGTTGACGCAGACGCACCGGACGGCGGCATTCCTCACCGGCAGGCTCAGCGGCGTGGACGGGACCGTCGGTCTGTCGCAAGAGCAAGCCGATGCGCTGAGGATGCGGGTGTTCGACGCGGAGCTCGCGGTCGTCAACGTGTCGGAGGCGGCGAAATCCGCGACCGGCTCGCGCATCCCAATCGAGGTCCGTGCGCGACTGGCCGAGGACCTGGAGGCATTTCAAGCTCACGTTCGCGCGTATCCGGCGACACCGGGCTGGGCGACCGACACCGCGACCGACTCCGTGAAGACGTCGGACGACGGTTCGACCGCGAATGGGACCACCGTGCTGCAGGATGCACCGACACGATGGCCGGAGGAGGCACGACGGCTCGTCGGCGCGATCGCCGAATTGCAACGCGCAGCCGACGCCGTGCACACCCCGCAGAGCGCGGATCTCGTGCTCACCGGGCCGGAACCCGAGCTCCCCACGGCGGAAGCCGACCCGGAGTCGCGGAACGCGGAAGACTCGGGGTCGGGCGACGATACCGGAGTATCGGACTCGGCCGGTGAGGCGGCGCTCACCGCCACGGCCACGAGCGGCGGGGGCGGAAGTGGCGGCGAGTTCCGCCGTGCGATCCAGGCCGGGCTCTCGACCGGTCTCGCCCTGCTCGTCGGATCGACCATCTCGACGAGCTACCAGTACTGGGCTGCGATGCCGGCATATCAGACACTCGGCGGCACCGACGGCGAGACGTACGCGAAGGGAGCTCGCCGGATTCTCGGGACCATCCTCGGTGCAGCCGTCGGATTCGGGATCGCGATCAGCACCGATGGCAACCCGTTCGTCGTGCTGCCGGCGCTCGCGCTGTGCGTGTTCGCCATGGTCTACTTCAGGGCCGCCTCGTCGCCGCTGACGAGCTTCTGGCAGACGATGATGTTCGCGCAACTCTACGAATTCCTCGGCAGGCTCGACACGGAGACGATCGAGATCAGAGTGGTCGAGACCGTGATCGGCGCCGTGATCGCGCTCCTCGTCGCGGCGCTCGTGCTTCCGACGCATACGAGGACCCGGCTCGACCAGGACTCGATCCGTCTCGTGCAGTCCGTGCAGGAGGTCGCGGACCTCTCCATGCATCGCCTGCGTGGGGGAGCTGAAGCTCGAGGCATCACCGCCGAGAAGCTGCAACGAGCGGTGATAGCGATGAACGAACAGCTCAGTGGTGTCCACAAGACCGCCGCACCGCTGCGGCATAGCTCAGGGTCTCTCGATCCTCGGGGCATCGAGGCGCGACTGACCGGCTACTGGGCGTTGCTCTACTACACGCGCCATCTCGTGACGGCCACGCTGCGCAAGGGGAGCGGAAAAGCGCCGGTGCCCGCCGAGCAGTGGGAGCAATGCGAGGCCACGACCGACGACAACTTCGCCGCACTGGTGACCTTGCTCGAGGAGCGTGCTCCCCGGGGTGTCGAGTTGAACCTCGGATTCGCCGACTTCGACGATGGGGAACTGGACGAGTCGACCGAGCAGGCGATTCATTCGCTCGAGCGCATCAACGAAACCATCTCGCTGCTCGTCGGCGACAACCAGACCGAGCCACCACGACGGACCGGGTTCATGCACCGAGGGAAGCGCTGACGCATACCCATCGCGATGAGGTCCACGCAAGGGGGTGGCGGCGTCATGCGCGACGGCGTATGGTCACGCTTGTGTGAACCGGCCTGGGGGGCCAGGCCGAAACCGGCAGAGAACGCCGAAACCGGCAGAGAACACTGGGGGGCACCATGAATCTCACTCCGCGCGAAATCGACAAACTGTACGTGTACCAGGTCGCGGACCTGGCGAAGAAGCGGCGTGATCGGGGCACCAAGCTCAATCTGAGCGAAGCGCAGGCGCTCATCACCGAAGCGATCCTCGAGGGCGCTCGCGATGGCAGGTCGGTGGCCGAATGCATGGAACTCGGCAAGACCATCGTCACCGAGAACGACTGCATGTCCGGTGTCCGTGAACGTCTTGCACTGCTGCAAGTCGAGGCGACATTCGTCGACGGAAGCAAACTGGTCTCCTGTCACGACCCGGTCGGCGCCTGACATGCTCCGACCGACCGACTCGCCTGCGACGTTGGTTCTGGTCGGCGGACACGAGAGTGCAGACGGTGCGGACATCGCCTTCATCGCGGAGGCTGTTCCGCGTGCTGTGATCACGGCCGCCGGGCGACCATTGCATCGCGTGATTTCGCGAGCCATCGCGGAGTCGGACGACGAGCTCGTCGTGCTCCCCATGACGTTCGGCCGAAATCCCGTGCTCGTGGCGGACACCGCGAAGACGTTGAACTGGCTGTCGAGCGGATCGAGCGGCAGGATCGCGCTCGCCGACGATTTCGGCACTCCCGACCACCTGACCGCGTGGCTCAGGACGGCGACGGCCCGCGTTCGCGGAGCAGCGCCGGGCGCGGCGATCCTCATCATCGCCGCGGCATCCAATCCGTTCGACGACGCCGAACTCTTTCGAATCGCCCACCTCGTGCGAACCCACGGAGCAGGCAACGAGGTGGAGGTCGGCATCGTGCGCGACGAGGGCGACCTGGTGGAATCGGTGCGCCGGCTTCGCCGTCTCGGGTTCGATGACATCGTCGTCGTGCCTGCCGACTTCCAACGCGAGAGCGACGCTGCGTACGGCGAGGGCGAACTCAGTGGAGTTCGTTTCCATGGACCGCTGATGACCGAACAGGCCGTGCTTCAGGTGGTTCGCGACCGACGCGATCACGCGCTCCGTCGACTCGATCAGGGGCAGAACGGCATCGACGTCGGCCTGCAAGCCGATCACGGGCACGGATACGCGCACTCGCACGCATTCGAGGAAGCCCAAGGGCGCCCGCACACCCACGGCGGTGCCCTCCATTCTCACGGTGGCGCACCGCACTCGCACGGTGGCCATTCACATCACGATGCCGGGAATGACGATCACCCCGTGAACGGCGGGCACGAACATTCACACGGCACTCTCGTCCACGAACACTGACCGGGAAGAAGGACGCATCATGCTAGGAAGCCCGAAGTACCAACACCGCGAAGAAGTGATCGAAATCAACGCAGGCCGAGACAGCGTCACGCTGAACGTCAGCAACACGGGCGATCGCGCAGTGCAGGTCGGATCCCACTTCCACTTCTTCGAGGTGAACAAGGCACTGCTCTTCGAACGCGAGCGGGCGTACGGAATGCACCTGGACATTCCAGCGGGCACCGGCGTTCGGATCGAGCCGGGCGATACCAAGGAAGTGACACTCACCGCGTTCGCCGGTTCACGTCACATCGTCGGGTTCAACGGACTCGTCAACGGCGGTCTCGACTCCGCGGCAACGAGGATCAAGGCAGTCGCACTGATGAACGAGCTGCATTACCAGAACGGAAAGCCGAAAGCTCGCACCAGTACTGCGAACCGCAGTGCAGCCGCAAAGGGGAAGAAGTAATGGCGATCATCTCTCGCAAGCAGTACACGGATCTCTACGGACCCACCGTTGGCGACCGGGTGCAGCTGGCCGACACCAATCTCGTCATCGAGATCGAAAAGGACTACAACGAGGGCCACTATGGGGACGAGATCGTCTACGGCGGAGGAAAGACCGCCCGCGACGGAATGGGCGCGGATCCTCAGGCCACCGGAGCTCAAGGGGTGCTCGATCTCGTGATCACCAACGCGGTCATCCTCGACCCCATCCTCGGGGTGGTCAAAGGCGACATCGGAATCCGCGACGGCAAGATCGTCGGTATCGGCAAGTCGGGCAACCCGCACCTGCAGGGAGGCGTCGACCCACGGCTGATCGTCGGGCCCGGCACCGAACTCCTCGCCGGCGAGCACCTGATCGCCACTGCGGGAGGCATCGACGCCCACGTGCACTACGTGTCACCGCAGCAGGCGGAGGCAGCTCTGTCGAACGGGATCACCACACTGTTCGGTGGCGGCACCGGTCCGACCGACGGCACCAACGGTGTCACCACGACCCCAGGTGTCTGGAACCTCCATCGGATGCTCGAGGCGGCGGATGGCCTGGGCGTCAACACCGGATTCCTCGGCAAAGGCAACGGCTCCCTTCCCGACGCGCTGATCGAGCAGATCGAGGGCGGCGCCGCCGGGCTCAAGGTCCACGAGGACTATGGAGCAACCCCAGCGGCACTCAGCAACGCGCTCGACGTCGCCGACCGCTACGACGTGCAGGTCTCGGTGCACACCGACAGCCTGAACGAATCGGGCTTCGTCGAGAACACGCTCGATGCCATCAACGGTCGAACGATCCACACCTTCCACTCGGAGGGTGCGGGTGGTGGGCACGCCCCCGACATCCTGAAGATCACGGGATACCCGAACGTACTGCCGTCGTCGACGAACCCGACGCTGCCGTACACGGTCAACTCGGTCGACGAACTGCTCGACATGGTCATGGTGTGCCACCACCTCTCGCACGATATCCCCGAGGATGTCTCGTTCGCCGACTCTCGAGTCAGGGCCGAGACGATCGCTGCTGAGACCGTGCTCCACGACGAAGGTGTGATCTCGATCGTCTCCTCCGACTCGCAAGCGATGGGCCGGGTGGGAGAGTCGTTCATGCGAACCTTCCAGGTCGCGCACCACAACAAGGACCAGCGCGGAAAGCTCCCTGAGGACTCGAAGGACAACGACAACTTCCGCGTCCTGCGCTACCTCGCCAAGATCACCATCAATCCGGCAATCACGCAGGGAATCTCCGACTACATCGGTTCGCTCGAAGACGGCAAGATCGCCGACATCGTGTTGTGGCCGGTCGACTCGTTCGCCGTCAAGCCCAAGCTGATCGTGAAGGGCGGTCTCATCAACTGGGCGCTGATGGGCGAGCCGAACGCCTCGCTGCCGACGCCGCAGCCGGTCTTCTACCGGCCGATGTTCGGATCGTACGGCAAGGCGCAGACGAGCACGCGCATCACTTTCATGTCGAAGGCGGCCATCGCCAACGGGGTGCCGGAGAAGCTCGGCCTGGAAAGCATGATCCTGCCGGTCAAACGCACCCGTGAGCTCGGAAAGGAACACATGGTGCGCAACGGTGTCACGCCGGTCGTCGAGGTCGACCCAGAGACCTACAAGGTTACGTACGACGGCAAGCCGGCGACGATCGAGCCGGCGAAGTCCCTTCCACTCACGCAGCTGTTCTTCCTTGCGTGAGGTCGGAATGGGGGTCTCGGAAGTGCAGCAGCTGCTGACGAGTCTGCAGTTCTCCGACTCCGCGTTTCCCAGCGGTTTCTACACGATGTCGCACGGGCTCGAAGGGTACCGTCAGGCGCATCTGGTCGGTCCGGGCGATGTGCAGGAACTGTTGACCGAACTGCTCGTGCACTCCGTGGGCCCCGGCGATGCGACTGCACTCGCCGGGGCCCACCGCGCGGCATCCGTGTCGGACTGGAACCGCGTCGAGGAGATCGACCAGTTGTTGTTCGCCTCGAAACTGAACGCGGAAATGCGCACGGCCTCCGTGCGGAGCGGGCATCAGTTCACCGATCTCGCGAGCGAGGTGATCGGTGGGGCCGGGCTCGTAGAGTACGGCCGCCGAGTGACGGCCAGAACGACCCCGGGATGCCAACCGGTCGCGGCGGCGGTCGCGTATGCGGAAAGCGGCGTTGCGACCGAGCGAGCGGTCGTCTCCGACCTGTTCGCCTTCTCGGTGAGTTTCGTCGGCGCCGGACTCAGGCTCCGGCTCACCGACCACCGGAAGGCCCAGGTGATCCTGCGCGCGATCGCACCCGTCATCGAGGAGGTCGCCGGCGACGCGCTTGCACGAGACCCCGACGAGCTCGGCGGGTGCGCACCGGTAGCCGACATCATGTCGGCCCAGCACGAACGGGCCGAGGCGCGGCTCTTCGCCAGTTGACCGAACGGAACGAGCACGTGATCAAACGTCGAAGCAACGAAGAGGGAATGAGGATCTCATGAGCGACAACGTCTTGAGAATCGGCATCGGGGGACCGGTCGGATCGGGCAAGACCGCGCTGACGGAAGCGCTGGTGCCGATCTTGATCGCAGCCGGGCGCACGCCGGGTGTCATCACGAACGACATCTACACCCAGGAGGACGCCCACCACGTGCGTCGTGAGCTCGCGGGAATCCTCGACCCCGAGCGTGTGGTCGGAGTCGAGACCGGCGCATGCCCGCACACGGCCGTGCGGGACGATCCGACGATGAACCTCGCAGTCGGGGCCGAGATGCTCGAGCGCTTCCCTGATATCGACACGCTCATCTACGAGTCGGGCGGGGACAACCTCACGCTGACATTCTCGCCCGCCCTCGCCGATATCTTCATCTTCGTGCTCGACACCGCGGAGGGAGAGAAGATGCCGCGAAAGCGCGGCCCTGGCATCACCGACTCCGACATCCTCGTCATCAACAAGATCGACATCGCGCAATACGTGCGCACCGACCTCGCGGTGATGGAGAGCGATGCCCATCGCGTACGCGAAGGCCGGCCCGTCGCCTTGACGAACTCACTGACCGGCGAAGGGCTGGAGGAGCTCCACGCCGAGATCATGGCGCAGTGGAACGGCAGCAGATCCGAGCTCGTCGGATGAGCGTGACCGTCCCCGTGACGGTGCCTGCCCCGGAGTTCCCGGGAGGGTACCGGCTCCGGCCCGAGCACTACGAGCCCCGCCGGGTTCCGGCGGAGGTGCTCCGGCACGCCGGCACGCCGGAGATGCTCCCGGTCGGGAGCCCGGGAAAGGTCGGGGTGCTGCAACTGCGCTTCGAGCGCACGGGGCCGCGTACCGAGCTCGTCTCGCATTATCAGAAGTCGCCGCTGCAGATCATGCGCCCGCTCTACTTCGACCCCGAGCGACCCGACATGCCGCACACCTACCTGATGTCGACGGGTGGCGGCATCGTGCAGGGAGACCGGCTGCGGACCGATCTCGAGTTCGGGCCGGAGACGTCGGCTCATATCACCACGCAAGCACAGACGCGCGTGTACAAGTCGGAAACCGACTATGCCTCCGCGATCATGAACCTCACGGTGGAGGCGTCGGCATTCGTCGAGTACCTTCCCGACCCGGTCGTGCCGTTCGCCGGTTCGCGGTTCACCCAGCAGACGTCGGTCGTGCTCGACGAGACCGCCACACTCGTGGTCGGGGAGCAGGTATACGCGGGCAGGCTCGCGTACAACGAACGTCACGACTACGAAGTGTTCGCGTCGGACTTCGAGGTGCGACGGCCGGGGGGCCGTATCGTCGCCGTCGACCGGGTGCGCCTCTGCCCCGAGAGCAGGGGCGTCGGCGGCACCGCGGTGCTCGCCGATCACGACATCCTCATCTCGTTGTACGTCTTCACACCGCTCGTTCCGCCGACCGAGATCGCGGATTGCCTGCGAGGGGTGCTCGACGGCATGGCCGACGACGACCTCGTCTTTGGCGTGAGCGCGCTGCCGGGTGATACGGGCGCCTGGATGCGACTGGTCGGAAACGACCCGGTCGCCGTCGCGCGGGCATGGAGCACGACATCCGCTGCAGTACACGAACTGCTGACCGGCCGCCGCGCACCGAAGTCGAGAAAGACCTGAGAGAAGGAGCAGACATCATGAAGATTCAGCGTTCATCTCCTGTACGGCGATTCCGCAGCGAAGGGCCACGACCATGACCACGGCATCGGCGTCGGCACCGACGCACGTCGGGTCGTTCCAGAACTGGCTGCTGGCATTCGTCCATGGCCCCTCGCAGATCTACTTCCAAGCGAACATCTGGACGGGGTTGCTCATCCTCGCCGCGTTCGTGGTCGCCGACTGGCGCATGGCGATACTCGTGGTACTCGGCTGCGCGGCGAGCATGCTCGCCGGTCGATGGCTCGGGGCGAAGCCCGATAATGTCGTCGCCGGCATGCAGGGCTTCTGCGGGGCACTCGTCGGAGCCGCGACCTTCTCGGCGCTCGGGGGCGATCAGTGGGCCAGCTATCCGATCGCGATCGTGGGCGGGCTGATCTGCGCCCCCGTGACGTGGTTCGTGGTCTGGGTCTTCGCACTGAAGCCGATGCAGCGGTTCGCGCTGCCGTCGACCACCGCGCCGTTCTGCATCGTGGCGACGGGCATCCTGCTCACGACGGTTCCGCTGCACGTGAGTTCAGCGCCGCTGACCGTAGCCGACTCGGCCGTCGAGGCGTTCTTCCGTTCGCTCTTGACAAACGTGTCGCAGGTCGTGCTGATCGACAACATCTGGTCGGGCGCGCTGATCCTCATCGGCCTGTTCATCGCAAGCTGGAAGGTCGGAGTCGCCGCAGTCGTGGGAAGCGTCGTCGGCAGCCTGTGCGCGCTCGCGGTGGGGGAGACCCTCACCGAGACGGCGAACGGTCTCGCCGGTTACTCGGGCGTGCTGACCGCGATCGCACTCGCGGTGGTGTTCCTGCAGTCGAGCACCATCTCATGGATTCTCGCGGTGATCGGCACCATCGTGACCGCGTTCGTGACCCTCGGCATGCATCACCTGTCGGGGCCGACGTACACGTGGCCGTACATCCTCACGACCTGGGTGTTCTTGATCATCGCGGCGTTCATTCCGCAGGCCAAACGCACCTGATCGGGCGACGTCAGGAGCTCAGCGGCGACCGTCGGGAACTCAGATCGAGAGGCCGATCCAGAACCCGAGGCCTGAGGCTGCGACGCTGAACACGAGCATGAGAACGCCGCTCATGAACGACTGTGCATACCGTCGCTGCTTGATCAGTTGAACCGTCTCGTAGCTCGCCGTGCTGAACGTCGTGTAGCCGCCGAGGAAGCCCGTGCCGATGATGACGCTGAGGTCGGTCGGCAGGAGGTGCGTCATTGTGAGTCCGGTGATGAAGCCGAGCACGAGGGATCCCGACACGTTGATGATGGTCGTCGCCCATGGGAACGCCGTGTGCAAGTGCGAACGGATCGCCCCGTCGACGAGGAAACGCACGCCAGCGCCGATTCCGCCGGCGACGGCGAGCAGGAGGAGGAGCCAGAAGGTCATGAGGTGGCCTCCGCCTTCGTCGTGTGCGCCTTCCGCGAGCTGTACGCGGAACCGGCGATGATGCCGAGCCAGGTTGCGAAACCGCCCACGACGACGGTGCCGAGTGCATAGAGCACCGATGTCCCCACTGAGCCGTGATGTATAAGGACCACAGTGTCGGTCGCCAGGGAGCTGTAGGTGGTGAACCCGCCGCAGAATCCGGTTCCGAGCAGGAGCTTGAGGTTCTTCGCCGTCGAACTGGCGGAGCCGAGGAAGGTCACTCCGGAGTAGAGATACCCGAGGAGGAACGCACCAACGACGTTGATGATGGGAATCGCGATCGGAACGTCGCCGAGATTCGGGATCGCGAGGGAGAGCAGCTCGCGCGATGCGGCTCCGAAGGCTCCGCCCAGCACGACGAGACCGATCGGCGCCCACCTGAGGTGCGGCGGCCGGGCGGGGGCCATCAGTCGCTGCCCGGGAGCGGTGACGGGATGTCGGGGGCTCGCGCGGGGATGATGACGACCGGGCGCAGCTGCTGATGCGCCAGCTGCACGCCGATCGAACGGTTGAAGAACTCCTGGATGCTTCCCCCGATCGAGTGCTCATGACTCCCGACCACGATCATCGACGCGTCGAGAGTGTCTCCCAGATGCCCGAGCGCACGCGCGACGTCGCCGGCCAGCACGAGCGGGCGCCAGGCGACATCCGAATCAGTGAGGATCTCACTCAGGGCTGCTGCGAGTTTCGCGTCGAACTCGGTCTCGCGTTCGTCGGCGTAGTCGGGGTCGAGCGAGGAACTCGCGATGGAACCGTCGACGGCTTCCGAAGTGGCGAATCGTGCCGGGTTGACGTGGGCGCACACGAGTTCGGTGCCGAATCGCTTCGCGAAGGCCGCCGCGCGGAGAACGACGACCGGAGGCTGGCCGGGTGCCACACCGACTACGACCGGATGCGAGTGATGACTTTCCCCCCGAAACGTCATGTTCGTGATGCTACGCGGGTGCAACGGCGGGGTCAATGGACCGGTGCCCGCACCCGTGACCTGCCCGTCACGACGATGAACGACTCAGCGGGGCGTCGATCCGGACCGCGTCCGCAAGCCGAGCAGAGCGAGCACGTTCGAGAGGTCGGGGCGGTCGATCGCGACATCCGCCTGGGCTCGAACGATCTGCTTCGCGCAGAACGCGACACCGAGAGCCGCGCGGTCGAGCATCTGCAGGTCGTTCGCGCCGTCGCCCACCGCGACGGTTCGGCGCAACGGGATGCCGCTCACTGCAGCCCACTCCTCGAGCGCCGAGGCCTTGGCTGCGGCGTCGATGATCGGCCCGTCGACGCGGCCCGTGAGGCGGCCGTCAGCCATCTCGAGCCGATTCGCTCGGCAGAAGTCCAAGCCGAGCTCCTCGGCCAGCGGGTCGAGGAGCTCGTGGAATCCGCCCGAGACCACACCGACGCGACCGCCGGCAGCGTGCACGCCCTCGATGAGCTCCAACGCGCCCGGCGTGGGTGTCATGCGTTCGCGTGCGGCGGCGAGCGCCGAGACATCGAGCCCGGCGAGGGTCGCGACCCGTTCGCGCAGACTCTCGGCGAAGTCGAGCTCACCGCGCATGGCGCGTTCGGTCACGGCGGCCACGTGCTCGAGGCTGCCGGCCGCTTCGGCGAGCAGCTCGATCGCCTCTTCGCGGATGAGTGTGGAATCCGCATCGAGCACGACGAGGGGGCCGCTCGCGCGGCCGGTGGTGCCGGCGCTCACGCGCTGGCCCGAACCCGGGAACCCTTGCCGACCACGGTGATGCCGCTGTCGGTCACGATGAAGCCGCGGGCGAGGTCTTCAGCGCGGTCGACGCCGATGCGGGCGCCCGCATCGACGACGACCTCTTTATCGAGGATCGCACGCTGCACGGTGGCGCCGGCGTCGATGCGCGCCCGGTCGAAGAGGATCGAGTCGGCCACGTGCGCGCCCGAGCCGACGATCGCCCACGGCCCGATGACGCTGCGTTCGACGTGCGCGCCCGAGATCACCGAACCGAGCGAGACGATCGAGTCGATCACGGTGCCGAGCGTGCCGCGGGCGTCGCGCGTGAACTTGGCGGGCGGCGAATTGAGCTGCTGGCTGAAGATCGGCCACTCGCGGTTGTAGAGGTTGAAGACGGGCAGCACCGAAATGAGGTCTTGGTGGGCTTCGAAGAAGGAGTCGATGGTTCCGACGTCACGCCAGTAGTACCGATCGCGGTCGGTCGAGCCCGGCACGTCGTTGCGCTGGAGATCGTAGACGCCGGCGGCACCCTGCGAGACGAACGCCGGGATGATGTCGCCGCCCATGTCGTGGCTGGAGTCGGTGCGTTCCCCGTCGCGGAGCACCGCGTCAATGAGCGCGTCGGCGTCGAACACGTAGTTGCCCATCGAGGCGAGCACCTCTTGCGGCGAGTCGGGGAGGCCGACCGGGTCACTCGGCTTCTCGAGGAACCGGTGGATGCGTGTCGGGTGCGATGGGTCGACCTCGATGACGCCGAACTGGTCGGCGAGTGAGATCGGTTGACGGATCGCGGCGACCGTTGCCGCCGCGCCGGACTCGATGTGCGCGTCGATCATCTGGTCGAAGTCCATGCGGTAGACGTGATCGGCACCGACGACGACGATGATGTCGGGGCGCTCGTCGTAGATGAGGTTGAGACTCTGCAGGATGGCATCGGCCGAACCCGAGAACCAGCGCTTCCCGAGGCGTTGCTGGGCCGGCACCGAGGCGACGTAGGAGTTCAGGAGCCCGCTCAGACGCCAGGTCTGCGAGACGTGGCGATCGAGACTGTGCGACTTGTACTGGGTGAGCACGACGATCTGCCGCAAGCCCGAGTTCAGCAGATTCGACAGGGCGAAGTCGATCAGCCGGTACTGCCCGGCGAACGGCACCGCCGGCTTCGCGCGATCCTCCGTGAGGGGCATGAGTCGCTTGCCCTCGCCGCCGGCGAGGACGATGCCGAATACCTTGCGCGTCGCCATGCCACAACTGTAGCCAGCGGCGGGCGCGAACGGGCAGCGAAGTCGGGGCGTGACGGATGCCGCTGCGCTACGTTTGCTGCATGCGCGTCGACCTGCTCACCCGCGAATACCCGCCCGAGGTCTACGGGGGCGCCGGTGTGCACGTCGCCGAACTCGTGCGCGCCCTGCGCCGTTCGATCGACGTGCAGGTGCGCTGCTTCGGATCGCCGCGCACTGAACCGGGCACGACCGGCTACCCGACACCGGCGGAGTTCTCCGCTGCGAATCCGGCGCTCGGCACGATGAGCGTCGACCTGCTCATGGCGGGCGATGCGGCCGGTGCCGATCTCGTGCATTCGCATACCTGGTACGCGAACTTCGCCGGGTTCACGGCGAAACGACTGCACGGCGTGCCACACGTCGTGACCGCGCACAGCCTCGAGCCGCTGCGGCCGTGGAAGGCCGAACAACTCGGCGGCGGGTACCGGCTCTCATCGTGGGTCGAGCGCGCCGCCTTCGAAGACGCCGACGCGGTCGTAGCTGTCAGCGAGGGCATGCGCCGCGACATCCTTCGTGCCTATCCCTCCGTCGATCCCGAGCGAGTCGACGTGGTCTACAACGGCATCGACCTCGTCGACTGGGCGCCGCGAGACGATCCCGACACGGTTCGCGGGCTCGGCGTCGACCCCGACCGGCCGTCGATCGTCTTCGTCGGGCGCATCACCAGGCAGAAGGGGCTTCCGTACCTCCTTCGCGCCGCGCGCCTGCTGCCCGCCGACGTGCAACTCGTGTTGTGCGCCGGCGCTCCCGACACCGAGGAGATCATGGCCGAGGTCACATCGTCGGTCGACGCCCTTCGCGCGGAACGGGGCGGCGTCGTGTGGATCGACCGGCACCTGCCGCGCACCGAACTCACCGCCCTTCTCACTGCTGCGACGGCGTTCGTCTGCCCATCGATCTACGAGCCGCTCGGCATCGTGAACCTCGAGGCGATGGCCTGCGGGGCGCCGGTGGTCGGCACCGCGACCGGCGGCATTCCCGAGGTCGTCGACGACGGCGTCACCGGCGTGCTGGTGCCGATCGAGCAGCTCGACGACGGGACAGGAACGCCCGTCGATCCCGATCGATTCGTCGCCGACCTCGCGGCGGCGCTCACCGCGGTCGTCGCCGATCCCACGCGTGCCGCGGCAATGGGCGCGGCCGGCCGACGGCGCGCCGAGACGCACTTCGGCTGGACGGCGATAGCCGAGCGTACCCTCGAGCTCTACGAGCGGGTGCTCGCCCGCTGAGCCGTGGGCGGCGCGCACGGCTCGCACGGCGCGTCTCCTGCACCGAGCGACCTCCTCGCTGCCGATAGCATGGGACGCATGGCGAGCACGGTTCTGCAGTTCCACGATGTGTCGGTGGTCCGCAATGGCAACACGATCCTCGACTCGGTCGACTGGAGCGTCGCCTCCGACGAACGGTGGGTCATCCTCGGTCCCAATGGGGCAGGCAAGACGACGCTGCTGCAGATCGCCGCGGCGGCGATGCACCCCACGTCGGGCAAAGCAGATGTGCTGCAGGAGTCGCTCGGCAAGGTCGACGTCTTCGAACTGCGACCCATGATCGGCTTCGCCTCGACCGCGATGGCCCGCAAGATCCCGCGCAACGAGACCGTGCTCGACGTCGTGCTGACGGCCGCATACTCGGTCACCGGCCGCTGGAACGAGGAGTACGAGTCGATCGACCTCCGCCGTGCCCAGCGAGTGCTCAACGAGTGGGGCCTCGACGGCTTCGCCGAACGCCGATTCGGCAGCCTCTCCGACGGCGAGCAGAAGCGAGTGCAGATCGCACGCTCCGTCATGACCGACCCCGAACTACTGCTCCTCGACGAGCCCGCCGCGAGCCTCGACCTCGGGGCGCGCGAAGAGCTCGTCGGGCTGCTCGGTGGCTACGCCGCTTCGTCTGCGTCACCCGCGATCGTCATGGTGACCCACCACGTCGAAGAGATCCCCGTCGGCTTCACTCACGCGCTCCTCCTCAAGAAGGGCGGCATCGTGACCGCTGGCCCGCTCGCCGAGGCACTCACGGCCGACAACCTCACCGAGGCGTTCGGCATGAAGATCGAGCTCGTCGAGACCGATGGCCGGTACGCAGCTCGCGCGGTATGACCGACCTTCGCGATCGATTCTGCTAGAATCGGTAGCTGGCCCATGGGCTGCAACACTTTCCTGCGTGCGCGCAGGCTTCGAATCCACCATACGCAGAGCAAGGAAGTCTCCATGAAGACCGACATCCACCCCGAGTACAACGCAATCGTCTTCCGCGACCTCGCTTCGGGCGCCACCTTCCTCACCCGTTCGACGACGACGAGCGACAAGACGATCGAGCTCGACGGTGTCACCTACCCGGTGATCGACGTCGAGATCTCGTCGGAGTCGCACCCGTTCTACACGGGCAAGCAGCGCATCATGGACTCGGCCGGCCGCGTCGAGAAGTTCAACCAGCGCTTCAAGAACTTCGGCAAGTAACACCTGCCGACGAAAGAGGCTCCGCCCACTGGCGGGGCCTCTTTCGTCTGCTCACGGGCGGCAGCGCGTGGCATCGTGTTAGCGTCGCCGCATGCCGGCATCCTCACGCATCCGCACGGGCGTGACCCGAGCGCTCGAGTTGCCCTCGATCGCCGGCGAACGCGTCGCGCTCCGCGCGTTCCTCGACGATGACGTCGACACGGTGCGCGAGGCTTCGCGGGACTCGCTGATCCCCGACGTGACCTCCGTTCCGCGAGACGCCGACCGTCGCGGTGCGCGTGCGTACATCGCGCGCCAGCATCGACGTCTCGGCTCGGGCACGGGGTACTCGTTCGCGATCGCGGACCCTGTCGAGCGCGCCATCGGACAGATCGGGCTCTGGCCCGTTCGCGAAGACCCGGGGCGGGCGAGCATCGGGTACTGGATCGCCCCGTCAGCGCGCGGTCGAGGCTACGCGACCGAGGCGCTGCAAGCGCTCAGCACGTGGGCGTGGAGCCTGCCGTCGCTCGAGCGCCTCGAACTGTTCGTAGAGCCCTGGAACACCGGCTCGTGGAAGACAGCCGAGGCGGCCGGGTTCGAGCGCGAGGGACTATTGCGATCGTGGCGCGTGATCCGCTCGGAGCGACGCGACCTGTTCGTCTATTCGCAGCTCCGCGAAGCGGCGCAGTCGATCGACGGCTCAGCGCACCGGCCACGCGCCTGAAGTGGTGAACTCGGGCTCGCCGTTCTTGCGGCGCCACTGCTGGTAGCTCTCGGCCTGCTCGCGACTCCAGTCGACCTGGCGCGCGTGCAGTTCGGCGACGGCCACGGCGGCGAGTTCGGGGTATGCGCGAGCGATGGCCTGAGCCACCCGGCCCGCAGCCACGGCGTCGGCACCGGCGTCGTGGGCGTCTTCGAGCACCACGCCGTAGTGCTCGGCAGCGGCCGAGAGCGTGCGCTTGCCGCGCCGGTAGCGGTCGACGGCCTTGTCGATCACGAGCGGGTCGATGACCGCTCCCGGGCCGGCCAGTTGAGCGATGCCGTACCGGGCGGCCTCGCGTTCGAGGGTCGTCAGATCGTACGCGGCGTTGTAGGCGACGATCGGCAGCCCGCGCCCCGCGGCATCCGTCAGCGCTTCGATGATCTCGGCGATCGCGCTCGGCGCAGACTGCCCCTCGAGTCGCGCACGCTCGGTGCTGACTCCGTGAATCAGCGATGCGGCAGTGGGAATCTCGATGCCCGGATCGACGAGCCACTCACGTCGCTCGAGCACTTCTCCATCGGCGCCGAGTACTCCGACGTGCGCCGTGACGATGCGGCACGTGTCGACGTCGATGCCGGTCGTCTCGAGGTCGAAAACGGCGAGTGTGTCAGCCCAGCGGGCTCCCGTGAGATCCATGGCGTCAGGTTATGGTCGGCCACCGTCATCGCCGCGCCGGGAGCACGCGTGTCGGCGGCATCCGTTCGGGCGCGGCTCTCCACAGCACTCAGTCTCGTGCAGGCGACGCGCCATAGAATGGCAGCGATGATCACCTCCCCGTACGCCGAGCAGCTCGCTCGCATCCCCGTGCGGGCGCACCGCGTCGACGTCGAGGGCACCGAGACCGCCTGGTGGGAGTACGGCGAAGCGCATGCCCCGGTACTCGTGCTCGTGCACGGGTTCCGCGGCGACCATCACGGCCTCGAACCGGTGGTGGCCCAGCTTCCAGGCTTCCGCATCATCTCGCCCGACCTTCCGGGATTCGGCGAGTCGGCGACGTTCTCGGCTCGACCGCACGACATCGCGTCGTACACCGACTGGCTCGGCGCGTTCATCGACGCCATCGGCATCACCGGGCCCTACGTACTGCTCGGCCATTCGTTCGGCTCGATCGTGTCTGCGGCGGCCGTCGCAGGCGGGCTCGCACCCGAGCGACTCGTGCTCGTGAACCCGATCGGCGCACCGGCGCTCGAAGGGCCGCGCGGCGTCATGACCCGACTGGCGGTGCTCTACTACCGCACGGCCGCGGCACTGCCCGAGCGGGCGGGGTTCGCGCTGCTGCGCAACGGCGCCATAGTGCGCATCATGAGCGTCACGATGGCCAAGACGCGATCGAAGTCGCTCCGGCGATGGATCCACGACCAGCACGACCGATACTTCTCGGCGTTCGGCGATCGCGACGCCGTGCTCGAAGCCTTCCGTGCGTCGGTCGGCAACGACGTCAGCCAGTTCGCGGCCGACATCGCCGTGCCGACCCTGCTCGTCGCCGCCGCGCGAGACGACGTCACGCCGCTCTCGGCCCAGCAGCGGCTCCTGACGCTCTTTCCCGATGCGAGCCTCGAGGTGATCCCCGAGGTGGGCCACCTCATCCACTACGAGACGCCCGGCGATGCCGCGTCCCGCATCCTGCGGTTTCTCCGCGCGGAGGCGCGCGCGTGAGAATCGTCGTCGACTGCCGCTACACCCGCATCGGTCAGCACGACGGCATCAGCCGATTCACCGCGGGCATCGTGACCGAGCTGGGCAAGCGGCATCCACTCACCATGCTCGTCAGCGATCACCGCCAGCTCGACATGCTGCCCGAGCTGCCGTGGCAGCTCGTGAGTTCACCCACGAGCATCCGTGAGCCGCTCGTGGCGTTGCAGGTCAAGAAGCTGCGACCCGACGTGGTGTTCACGCCGATGCAGACCATGGGCTCGTGGGGGCGCGACTACAAGCTGCTGCTCACCCTGCACGACCTCATCTACTACGAGAACCGCACGCCGCCGCGCGATCTCCCCGCCCCGGTGCGCCTGCTCTGGCGGCTCTACCACCTCGCGTGGTGGCCGCAGCGCCTCTTGCTGAACCGCGCCGACCACATCGTCACGGTGTCCGAGACGACCGCCGGGCTCATCCACGAGCACCACCTCACCGATCGACCGGTCACCGTCGTGCCGAACGCCGCCGACGACTTCGGTGCGCCCTCGCTGCCGCGTGTGCGCCCAGAAGGTCACCGGCTCGTCTACATGGGCTCGTACATGCCCTACAAGAACGTCGACACCCTCGTGCGCGCCGTCGCGGCGCTGCCCGATCACGAGTTGCACCTCGTGAGTCGCATCAGCCGAGCCGAGCGCACCCGACTCACCCGCCTCGCACCGCAGGCCCGGCTCGTCTTCCACGACGGTGCGACGGATGCCGCGTACGCCGAACTGCTCGCCGGCGCCACCGCCCTCGTGCACGCCTCGAAGGCCGAGGGCTTCGGCATCCCGCTCGTCGAGGCCATGAGGCTCGGCACTCCGGTGGTCGTCAGCGACATCCCGATCTTCCGCGAGATCGGCGGCGACGCGGCCGTGTACTTCGACCCCGAGAACCCTGAGTCGCTCGTCGCGGCGCTGTGGTCACTCGAGCGTACGGGGGAGTGGGAACGGCGCTCGGAGCTGTCCGTCGGCGTCGCGGCACGATACAACTGGGCGGCTTCGGCCGATCGCCTACTCGCCCTGATGCGGGCCACGGTCACCGGCAATGGGCGGCGACGTCGTCGGCGCGCCCGCCGCTGAGCTCGCCGGTCGTGGCCCGCCATCAGCACCGAGAGGCTCGAATGGGTGAGCTGGCATCGGCACCACGAATGTCTACCTGCAGCTACGCGTCGGTACCGGTGAGGGCCTCGGGCTGCACGATCTCGAGCTCGCCCGCCTCGAATCGCACGAGGTGCACCGACCCGTTCACGATCGTGTACCCCGCGCCCGGCAGGCTCCAGCCGCTCAGGTGCAGCATGAGCGAGTGGATGACCCCGCCGTGCGAGACGACGATGACGGAGCCACCGGGGTGCGCGGCTGCGATGGCGGCCAGCGCAGCGGTCGCACGCTCGATCACCGCCGAGCGCGGCTCGAGCCCTTCGATGGTCGCTGCTTGCGCCTCGACGGCGGCGCGGCCGGCGTGGTCGAGACCCTCGAGCACGCCGTGGCCGCGTTCGGCCAGCGCCGCGACGAGACGCGGCTCCGGCAGCTCGAGCGTTCGAGCGATGATCTGGGCCGTCTCCGATGCACGCGAGAGCGGGGTGCCGTACACGGCGTCCCAGCCGGTATCGGCGAGCAGCGCCGCGGTCTGTGCCGCCTGACTCCGTCCGGTGTCGTTCAACGGGATGTCGGTCGTGCCCTGGATGCGCCGGTCCCGGTTCCAATCGGTCTCGCCGTGGCGTACGAGAGCGATGAGCACCGGGGCGGTGAGTACCGGCGCGGTACTGGTGGCATCCGTCATGCCGACAACTCTTGCAGAACGGCCGCCGACGTCACGAATCGAGCGCTGCGGCGAACGCTTCGAGGGTCTCGCTCGCGCCCGCGTCGATTTTCACCACGGCGCGGCTGTCGCCCTTGGTGATGCCGCGGTTCACGACGATGATCGGCAGGCGTTTACGGCGTGCCTGCTCGATGAGTCGCATGCCCGAGTTCACGACGAGTGAGGAGCCGGCGACGAGCAGCACGTCGGCGCCCTGCACGAGCGCTGCGGCCGCCTGGAAGGTGGCGGCCGGAACGAACTCTCCGAAGAACACGACGTCGGGCTTCAGGATGCCGCCGCACACCGTGCACGACGGGATCACCATCGCGTCGACGTCGTCGACCTCGACATCGCCGTCGGGCGCGGGTCGAATCGCGGTTTCGAGGTCGATGTCGGGGTTGAGGGCTTCGAGCCGATCGGCGATCGCCTGGCGGGCGTAGTGCTGGCCGCAGGTGAGGCAGAGCACGCGATCCATGCTGCCGTGCAGTTCGATGACGTGCCGGTTGCCCGCGCGCCGGTGCAGGCCGTCGACGTTCTGCGTGATCACGCCGCTGACGACGCCGCTCGCCTCGAGTTCGGCGAGCGCGAGGTGGCCGCGGTTCGGTCGCGCGTTGCCGAAGCTGCGCCAGCCGAGGTGGCTGCCGGCCCAGTAACGTTTGCGGGCGGTCTCGGAGGCGAGGAACGTCTGCACGGTCATCGGTGTGCGCACGGGCGCGCCCTCGCCGCGATAGTCGGGGATGCCCGAATCGGTGCTGACGCCGGCGCCGGTGAGCACCGCGACACGCGCACCGCGCATGAGCTCGATCGCTTCGACGAGTCGCGCTTCGGCTGCGACCGGAGTCTCGATGCCAGTGCTCACTGCACGTCTCCCTTCGACGGTGCTCCGATTCTAGACGTGTCCGTTTTCCGGAATGTTTCCGGCACTGGCAGGCTGGAGGGGAGGAGACCCATGCACATCGAACGAGTCCGCGACGCGGCATCCGATGCGGTGGCCGATTACGCGCGGCTCACCGACGTCGTGCTGCGCAGCGCCAGCGAGCCCGAGCAGGGTCTCTACATCGCCGAGTCGGCCAAGGTCATCCGCCGTGCGATCAGCGCCGGTCATCGGCCGCGCTCGGTGCTCATGGAAGAGAAATGGCTCGCCGGGCTCGAGCCGGTGCTCGCGCCGTTCGACATCCCCGTGCACCTCGCCGACCCCGACCAGCTCGAGGCGATCACGGGCTATCGCGTGCACCGCGGCGCCCTGGCGGCGTTCGAGCGCCCGGTGCTCTCCGACCCGGCAGAGCTCCTCGCGAGCGCCCGCCGTGTCGTGGTGCTGGAAGACATCGTCGATCACACGAACGTCGGCGCCATCTTCCGCAGCGTCGCGGCGCTCGGCGCCGACGCGGTACTCGTGAGCCCTCGATGTGCCGACCCGCTCTACCGTCGCAGCGTGCGGGTGAGCATGGGCACGGTGTTCCAGGTGCCGTGGACCCGGCTGCCCGAGTGGCCTGAGGCGTCACGGATGCTGCGCGCTCACGACTTCACGATCGCTGCCCTCGCCCTCGCCGACGGTGCGGTCTCGCTCCGCGAGCTCGCGGCAGATCCGCCCGAGCGGCTGGCCCTCGTGTTCGGCGCCGAGGGCGACGGACTCAGCCGGACGGCGCTCGAGGCCGCCGACCGAGTCGTGACGATTCCGATGCGGCACGGCGTCGATTCCCTGAACGTGGCTGCCGCTGCTGCAGTCGTGCTCTACGCTGTCGCGCTCAACGAGGAGTCTGCCGATGACTGAGATCGAAGCCCGCCAGGCGAACGCCCACGTGTACCGGCGACGACGCGTCGTCGCCGTCAGCGCGCTCGCGATCGTGATCGCGCTCGTCACGACAGGCGGGGTCTACACGACCAACACGCTCGGCGCGGCGGTGCCGGCCGCCGCGCCGCAGATCACCGACCCCGAGCCCGTCGCAGCGGCCGCGCAACCGCTCGCACTGCCGGGCTTCGGCGGCTACGCCGTCGGGGCCGTCGGGTTCGACGGTCTCGTCGCCTCTGGAAACGAGGCGACGCCAATGGCGATGGCGAGCATCACGAAGGTCATCACGGCCCTCGTTTTGCTCGAGGCGCATCCGATCCCGGCCGGCGAGAGCGGCCCCGACATCGAGTACACCGAAGCCGACGTCGACATCTACTGGGACATGGTCGCCCAGAACGGGTCGGTCGCTCCCGTCGAGGCAGGCGCGACCCTGAGCCTCAAGGAGAGCCTCGAGGCGCTCCTGATCCCGTCGGGCAACAACTACGGCATCTCGCTCTCGAACTGGGCCTTCGGCTCCGAGCAGGCGCTCGTCGAGAAGGCCAATGCCTGGCTGACCGCCCACGGGCTGGCGAACACGCACGTCGTCGACTCCAGCGGCATCTCCGACGACAACGTCGGCACCGCGGCGGACATGGTCGCGCTCGGCGAGATCGCACTCCAAGACCCGACGATCGCGGCCATCGTCGCGTCGAAGAGCGTCGAGATCCCCGAGATCGGTGTTCTGACGAACTCGAACAAGTTGCTCGGCACGCACGGCATCGACGGCATGAAGACCGGCTCGACGGATGACGCGGCGAACCTGCTCTTCACGGCCGACTACGCCGTGGGTTCGTCGAGTGTGACCGTGGTCGGCGTGCTGCTCGGCGGGGAGTCGCATGCCGTGCTCGACGAGGCCATCGCGACGCTGCTCGACTCCATCGCGCCGGGCTTCCACGAGGTCGCGGCGCTCGAGGCGAACACGGTGCTCGCCGAGTACACGACGCCGTGGGGCGACTCGGCGCGGGCACGCGCCGCCGACGGGGCATCCGTCGTCGTCTGGAGCGATACGCCGGTCGATGTCGAGGTGCGGGCTGACTCCGTCGGGCTCGCGTCTCGCGGCGACCAGGTCGGCACCGCCGTCGTGCGCGCCGGGTCTCAAGAGATCACCGTGCCGCTCGTGCTCGACGCCGCGATCGTCGATCCAGGCACGTGGTGGCGGCTCGCCAATCCGGGCGGGCTCGACTGAAGCTCGCGTGAGCCGTCGGTGGCCGCGGGTCAGTCGGGCAGCGAATACGGCCCGGCATCCGGTCGCTTGGCGCTGATGAGATCGCCCGACGACTGGTGGCGCACCCGGCGCAGCACCCATGGCACGAGGTACTCGCGCGCCCACGAGAGGTCTTCGACGCGAGCCTGTCGCCACCTGCTCGACGGCAGCGGCTCGGGCTTCAGCGGCTCGAGGGAGTTCTCGACGTTCAGGGCGTCGAGCACCATGCGTGCGACGGTGTGATGCCCGAGCGAGTTCAGGTGCAGGCGGTCGGGCGCCCACATGCGCTGGTCCTGGATCGCGGTCAACGCCCACTGGTCGGCGACGATGCAGTCGTATTTCTGCGCGATGGCGCGGAGGTTCTCGTTGTAGATCGCGACCTTGCCGCGGATGCCGCGGAACACGGGTGAGAAGCCGACATCGACGCCCGTGAAGATCACGATCGTCGCATGATCACGGGAGAGTCGCTCGATCGCGTACTCGAAGCGCGACGCGATCTCATCGGGGTCGGTGCGCGGCCGGAGCACGTCATTGCCGCCCGCCGAGATGGTGATGAGGTCGGGGCGCAGCGCGAGGGCCGGTTCGAGCTGCTCGTCGATGATCTGCTGGATCAGCTTGCCGCGCACCGCGAGGTTCGCGTAGGCGAAGTCTTCCGTGCCTTGGGAGAGCACCTCGGCAACGCGATCGGCCCAGCCGCGGTGGCCGCCGGGCACAGTCGGCTCGGGATCACCGATGCCCTCGGTGAAGGAGTCGCCGAGGGCGACGTAGCGCGACCATGGATGCTGCTGGGTGACCATGCCTCCATTCTGCACGTCCCTGCACGTGCTCGGTTCGAGGATGTCGGCCCCCTCCGCTACGCTCGGATTCAGTGAGCACCGCGATCCCTTTCGGCCCCCAACCGGGCACGTCAGCCGCCGAGCACCTCTCACCCTCATTCCCCGAACGTGCAGCGTGGGGCACGGCCTCGAAGCTTCGTGCATGGCAGGCCGAAGCACTCGAGCAGTACCTCGCCGAGTTGCCCCGCGACTTCCTCGCGGCTGCCACTCCCGGTGCCGGCAAGACGACGTTCGCACTCCGAATCGCGGCCGAGTTGCGCTCGCGCCGCATCATTGACCGCATCACGGTGGTCGCGCCGACCGACCACCTGAAACGCCAGTGGGCGGATGCCGCGGCGCGCGCCGGCATCCGGCTCGACCCCGGCTTTCGCAACGCCCACGGCCGCAGCGCCCGGCACTATCACGGCGTGGCCGTCACGTATGCGCAGGTCGCGATGCGGCCGGCACTGCACCGTGAGCTGACCCTCTCGGGCAGGTCGCTCGTGATCCTCGACGAGGTGCATCACGGCGGCGACGCCCTCTCGTGGGGCGACGCGATCCGCGAGGCGTTCGAGCAGGCGACGAAGCGACTCTCGCTCACGGGCACGCCCTTCCGATCGGATACGGCGCCCATTCCGTTCGTGCAGTACGAGCCCGACGCGCAGGGCGTGCGGCTCTCGAAGTCCGACTACAACTACGGCTACGGCCGCGCCCTCGCCGACGGCGTCGTGCGCCCGGTGCTCTTCATGGTCTACGCGGGCCATATGCGCTGGCGCACGAAGGCCGGCGACGAGATGGAGGCGAAGCTCGGCGAAGACAACACGAAAGACATCACCTCTTCGGCGTGGCGCACCGCGCTCGAGCCGAGCGGCGAGTGGATCCCCGCGGTGCTCGCGGCGGCCGATCGGCGCCTGACCGAGGTACGACACGGCATCCCCGACGCCGGCGGGCTCGTCATCGCCACCGACCAGACGGTCGCGCGGGCGTACGCGCAGATCCTCGAGCAGATCAGCGGCGAGAAGGTCACGGTCGTGCTCTCCGACGAGAAGGAGGCGAGCGCGCGCATAGAAGAGTTCTCTGAGAGCACGAGCCGCTGGATGGTCGCGGTGCGCATGGTCTCCGAGGGCGTCGACGTGCCGCGTCTGGCGGTTGGCGTCTACGCCACGAGCGCCTCGACGCCGCTCTTCTTCGCCCAGGCGATCGGGCGTTTCGTGCGGGCGCGGCGCCGCGGCGAGACGGCGTCGGTCTTCCTGCCGAACGTGCCCGGTCTCATGGCGCTGGCCGCGCAGCTCGAACTCGAGCGCGACCATGCGCTCGACCGGCGCAGCGGCGAGAACGACGATGACGGCCTCGACGACAGCCTGCTCGAGTCGGCCAACCGCGAAGAGCGCGCCTCCGAAGAGGCCGGCCTCGGCACGTGGGAGGCAATCGGGTCGGATGCCTCGTTCGACCGGGTGCTCTACGACGGCACCGAGTTCGGCACCCTCGCCGAGCCCGGCAGCGACGAGGAATTCGACTTCATCGGGCTCCCCGGCATCCTCGAGCCCGAGCAGGTCTCCGAGTTGCTCCGGCACCGTCAGGCACGACAGGCGCGGCGCGTGGGGGAGCGGCGCAAGCAGGTGGTCGCCGACGAGAATCCCGAGCCGGTCGCCCTCTACCGCACGCTGAAAGAGCAACGTTCTCTGCTCAACAGCCTCGTCGGGCTCTGGGCCCGTCACACGGGCGAAGCGCACTCCCAGGTGCACGCCGAGCTGCGCCGCGTCTGCGGTGGCCCCGCGGTCGCGCAGGCGACGGTCACGCAGCTGCAGGCGCGCATCGAGTTCCTCCGCAAACGGCTCGGCAGCCGCTGAGCCTCGCCGGCTCGCGGCATCCGTGGCGGGTCTAGCATGACCCCTATGGAACGTCGCTCGCGAGTACTCGTCGTCGCCATCGTCGTCTCATTCATCGCGTTCCTCGACGGCGCAGTCATCAACGTCGCCTTGCCGGCGATCGAAGCGGAGCTCGGCGGGGGTCTCGCGCTGCAGCAGTGGGCGGTCGATGCCTACCTCCTGACCCTCGGTTCGCTGATCCTGCTCGCCGGTTCACTGTCGGACTCCTTCGGGCGATTGCGCATCATCCGCATCGGCCTCTACGGCTTCGCCGCCACCTCGGTGCTCTGCGCGGTCGCGCCCGACGGTCTCGTCTTCGTGATCGCCAGGGCACTCCAGGGCGCAGCGGGGGCGCTTCTCGTGCCGAGTTCGCTCGCGCTCATCATCGCGACCTTCCCGGCTGCGGCGCAGGGCAAGGCGATCGGGCGCTGGACCGCGTGGACCACCGTCGCCTTCCTCATCGGGCCGCTCTTGGGCGGAGCGCTCGTCGATCTCGTCTCGTGGCGGCTCGTGTTCTGGATCAACCTGCTGCCGATCGCCTTCTCCCTCGTCTTCATGCACGCGCTCGGTCGAGATGCGCCGAACCCCGCGAAGGAGCGCATCGACTGGCTCGGGGCGGCGCTCGGCGTCGTCGGCCTCGGCGGTACGGTCTTCGCGCTCATCGAGCAGGGCCGGTTCGGTTGGTCGTCGCCGGTGGTCTACATTCCGCTCGTCGTCGGCCTCGTCGCGCTCGTGGTGTTCGTGTGGTGGGAACATCGGGCGCCGCAGCCGATGCTGCCACTCAGCCTCTTCCGCGCGCGCAACTTCGCGGCGGGCAACCTCGCCACGCTCTTCATCTACGCCGCGTTCTCGCTCGGACCGTTCGCGATCACGATCTTCCTGCAGGAGTACGCCGGCTTCTCCGCGACGCTGGCCGGGCTCGCGACCCTGCCGCCGACGATCATGATCGTCTTCCTCGGATCGTGGTTCGGCGGACTCTCGTCGCGCCTCGGGCCGCGGATCTTCATGACGCTCGGCCCGATCACGGTCGCAGTCGGGTACTTGTTGACGCTCATGGTGGCGCCGGATGTCGAGTACTGGACGCAGTTCCTGCCCGGCATCGTGGTCACGGGTCTCGGTATGGCTATGACCGTCGCGCCGTTGACCGCGGCGATCCTCGGCGCGGTCGACCCGGCGAGGGCCGGCATCGGCTCGGCGGTGAACAACGCAGTGGCACGCATCGCGGGGCTCGTCGCGATCGCCTCGATCGGTGTCATCGTCGGCACGCAGCTCGACGTCGACGGCTATCACCGCGTCGCGATCGCGACGGCCGTGTTTCTCGTCGTCGGTGGCATCGTGTCGTGGATCGGGATCCGCAACTCGGAACCGGCGTCGGTCGCGTCAGCGTCCGAGGGCGTCCACGACTGAGCTCGTCGCCGGCGACGGCGTCAGCGTATCGGGACATCCGCTCGCTCGGAAGCGCCGCGCGCGCCGACGACTCCATGGAGACCGCCCAGTTCGGCCGCGCGGTCGAGCGCGGCCATGAGGTCGCTCGTGAGGTCGTCGACGTGCTCGAGCCCGATCGACAGGCGCACGATGCCCGCGCCGGGCTTCGCCTCACCGGCGACCGGTCGGTGCGTGAGCGAAGCCGGGTGCTGTACGAGCGAGTCGACGCCGCCGAGCGACACGGCGTGCGTGATGAGCTCGCACGATTCCGTGAACCGTGCTGCAGCGTCGTAGCCGCCGACGAGTTCGACGGCGATGATCGACCCAGGCCCTTGGAGCTGCGTGCCGAGGAGCCCGGCAGGGTCCTGGCCGGGCAGGCCCGGGTAGTGCACCCCGGCGACCGCCGGATGCGCGAGCAACCGCTCGGCGAGCACGGCGGCCGTCTCCTGTTGCGCGCGCACGCGCAGGGGGAGCGTGCGGAGTCCGCGGTGCAAGAGGTATGCGGCCATCGGATGCAGCAGGCCACCGGTGAGTGCCCGCACCTGCCGCAGGCGCTCGACCCAGGCGCGGTCGCCCGCCACGACGCCGCCCATCACGTCGCCGTGTCCGCCGAGGTACTTCGTGGCGCTGTGCAGCACGAGCGTCGCACCGTGTTCGACCGGGCGCTGCAGCACGGGGGTTGCGAAGGTGTTGTCGACGAGCACCGGCACGTCGCCCGCGGCATCCGAAACGGCCCGGATGTCGACGAGTTCGAGCGTCGGGTTGGCGGGTGTCTCCACGACCACGAGCCCGGTGTCCGGGCGGAGGGCCGAGGCGATGCCCGCGGCATCCGCCCATGTGACCTCGGTGCCGAGCAGGCCGCTCGCGAGCACATGGTCGGTGCCGCCGTAGAGCGGCCGGACCGCGACGACGTGCGGCCGGCCAGCGGAAGCCGTGGCGATCAGCGTCGCTGCGAGCGCGGCCATGCCACTCGCGAAGGCGACGGCGCCTTCGGTGCCCTCGAGACCGGCGAGCGACTCCTCGAAGCGCGCGACGCCCGGCTGCCAGAGACGTTGGTAGACCGCGGAACGGCCTTCGCCGAGGTCGTGGCCGGTCGCGAGCTCTTCGTACGATGCACCGCCGGTCTCGACGGAATCGAGCGGGTTGGTGGTCGAGAAGTCGATCACGGGCACATGGGATCCGCTCTCTCGAACGCCCGCCATGCCGCCGTGGACGGCGCGGGTCTCGAGATGCGACGACGATGTCTGCATGGGTCGAACCAAGCAGAATCTGTGACATTCGGCAACCCGGCATGAAGCATCGATGCGATATGCTCGAAATCTCGAATCTTCTGCATTCCAGACTCAAGGAGCCGACTGATGGCGCAGAAACCAGAACTCGACCGGGTCGATCGCGCACTGCTGCAGGCGCTCTCGACGAACGCTCGTGCCTCGGGTGCCGCCCTCGCCGCCGAGGTCGGGGTCGCCGAGTCCACGGTATCGCTCCGGTTGCGGCGCCTGCAGAGTCTCGGCACCGTGCGCGGCTACCGTGTCGACGTCGATCTCGCCTCGCTCGGCGTCTCGCTTCAGGCGCTCATCGCCATTCGTCTCGTGAAGCACGATCGCAGTGAGATCGATGCCTTCCGTCAGGCCGTGCCCCACTTGCCCGGTGTGCTCGGCGTCTTCCATATGGCGGGTGCGGAAGACTATTTGCTCCACGTCGCCGCGCGCGACGCCGAAGAACTCCGCGAGTTCGTGCTCGCGTACCTCACGGGGCATCCGGCCGTCGCCCACACCGAGACGAACCTGATCTTCGAACACGTCGACGGCGACGGCTGGAACCGGCTCGTCAGCTGAGGCCCGCCGTCGTTGCCGGGTGCCCTCCCGCCCGCCGGTTCGGCGTTCCGAAATCCTGCCAATCCGAGCGAACCGCGCGTTCCCGCGGGCACCGGCCGATATCGTGACTTTGGCCGTGCGAGCGGCCGGCAAGCGATGGCGCGGCGCGAGCACGGCCACGGCTGCCGGCGCCCCGGCGTGAAAGCCCCGCCGTGAAATGGGAGCATGATGAGCAACGACCAGTCGAGCGGAGCCTCGACCGACCGCACCCGATGGCGGCGATACCTCGCCGACGAGCGCGCAGAGGCCGCCGTCTACCGGGAGCTCGCGGCACGACGTGACGGCGAAGAACGTGAAATCCTGCTCGCGCTGGCCGCCGCGGAGGGGCGCCACGAGGCGCATTGGCTCGAGCTGCTCGGCGGCGATGACCACGGCGCGCCTCGCGCCGACGTGCGCACGCGCCTGCTCGGCGCGCTCGCGAGACGATTCGGGTCGATCTTCGTGCTCGCGCTCGCTCAGCGTGCCGAAGCGCGGTCGCCGTATGCGAGCGACCCCGATGCCACCGCCGCGATGGCCGCCGACGAACGCATCCACGGCGAGGTCGTGCGCGGGCTCGCCGCCCGAGGGCGCCGCCGGCTCGCCGGCACTTTCCGTGCCGCCGTCTTCGGCGCCAACGACGGCCTCGTCTCGAACCTCGCACTCGTGCTCGGAATCGGCGCCACGGGAGTGCCCGTGTCGGTGGTGCTCTTCACTGGCGTCGCCGGGCTGCTCGCAGGTGCACTGTCGATGGGCGCAGGAGAGTACGTCTCGGTGCGGTCGCAACGCGAACTGCTCGAGGCATCCGCCCCCGACCCCTCTGCGCGGGACGCCCTGCCCGACCTCGATATCGACGCCAACGAGCTCGCGCTCGTCTACCGGGCGCGCGGCATGGAGGAGCGGGCCGCGGTCGAGCACGCCGCGCTCGTCGTCGCCCGCGTGCACGCGGCCGAGCAGGCGCAGACCCCGACCGATGCATTGAGCGTCGTCGAGCACGACGACGAGGCCGTCGGCACCGGGCTCTCTGCCGCGATCTCGAGCTTCTGCTTCTTCGCATCCGGCGCACTGATTCCGGTGTTGCCCTACCTCTTCGGTCTGACCGGGCTTCCGGCGATCATCACGGCGACGGTGCTCGTGAGCATCGCGCTGCTCGCGACCGGGGCGATCGTCGGCCTCCTCTCCGGGGCGTCGCCGCTGAAGCGGGCGCTTCGCCAGCTCGCCATCGGACTCGGCGCGGCGGCCATCACCTACGTGCTCGGACTCGCGTTCGGCACCACCATCGCCTAGGAGCTCCATGTCACGACGTACTGCCCTGATCACCGGTGCCGGCCGCAGCAACGGCATCGCCTGGGCGATCGCCACCTCACTCGCCGCCGACGGCTGGGACATCGCATTCAGCTACCTGGGCGACTACGACCGGCGGATGTCGCTGGGCGGCGATCCCGACCGGGACCCTGCGGCGCTCGAGGCCGAGCTTCGCGCGATCGGCGTGCGTGCGCTCGGCATCGACGCCGACCTCGCCGATCCTGAGGTGCCCGGCCGACTCGTGTCCCAAGCGTCTGCCGAGCTCGGACCGATCGGTGCGCTCGTGCTCTCGCACGCAGAAGGCGTGGATTCCGGCCTCCTCGACACCTCGCTCGAGAGCTTCGACCGTCACTTCGCCGTGAACACCCGGGCATCGTGGCTGCTGCTCCAGGCCTTCGCCGCGCAGGTGCCGGTCGATGGCGGCGGCCGGGTCGTCGCCCTCACCAGTGATCACGTCGTCGGCAATCTGCCGTATGGCGCGAGCAAGGGTGCCCTCGACCGCATCGTCATCGCGGCCGCCCGTGAACTGGCGCCGCTCGGCATCACGGCGAACCTCGTGAATCCGGGGCCCGTCGACACGGGTTGGATGGACGACGCGACCCGCACGGCGCTGATCGCAGCGCAGCCGAGCGGGCGTCTCGGCACGCCCGATGATGCCGCACGACTGGTGCGCTTCCTCATCTCAGACGAGGGGCGATGGGTCTCGGGTCAGCTGATCAAGAGCGACGGCGGCTTCTCGATCTGATGCGCCGTGATTGATGCGTTCTTACGGCAGCATCATCCGGCCGGCGCGGTCACGAAGTCGATGAGTTCCTCGACGCGGCCGAGCAGGGCGGGTTCGAGGTCGCCGTAGCCGCGCACGCGACCGAGGATGTGCTGCCAGGCGCGGGCGATGTCGGCCTGTTCGGCGTGCGGCCAGCCGAACGCATCGCACACGCCGTGCTTCCACTCTGTGCCTCGCGGAATCACCGGCCAGGCCGTCTTGCCGAGGCGCGCGGGCTTCACGCCCTGCCAGATGTCGATGAACGGGTGCCCGACGACGAGCACATTCGCCGCGTGCGGGCCGCGCATGACGGCGTCGGCGATGCGCTGCTCCTTCGAGCCGGGCACGAGGTGGTCGACGAGCACGCCCGCCTTGCGGCCGGGGCCCGGCGTGAACTCGGCGAGCACGTCGCCGAGCACATCGACGCCTTGGAGGTATTCGACGACGACGCCCTCGATGCGCAGGTCAGCGCCCCAGACCTTCTCGACGAGCTCGGCGTCGTGGCGGCCCTCGACGAATATGCGACTCGGCAGTGCGACCCGGGCGGGCGCCGACGGTGCCGCGAACGACCCCGACGCCGTCCGAAGCCGCCCTGCGGGAGCCTTCGCCTTCGGTGCGACGAGTTGCACGGCCTCGCCGTCGACGAGGAAGCCGTGACCGAGCGGGAACATCCGCTTGCCGCCGAAACGATCCTCGAGTGTCACGACACCCTTCGCAACACCGGTCACCGCACCGCAGAAGCCGTTCTCGGCGAGCTCGACGACAAGATCGCGTTCGGCCTCGACCTCGGGGATGGTGCGACGGCCGCGAGCCTTCCAATCGCCGGCGAGCACGTCGGCTCCGTAACGGTCGAGGGGATCATGGCTGGAGGCATCAGAGGGTGTCGCGGGCACCGGTCGAGGCTAACGGAAGTCGCGCGATCGGTGCGGCGCCGACACGGTGAGCGGCTCGAATCGATCGGCGATGAGATTGGTGACTCCCTCGCGTGATCGTTCGAGCATGCCCCGCACGATCATCGCGGGGGCCTCGCGGGCGATGCGCCGGTAGCGGTTCCACACCCCGACGCCGGCGATCACATTCAGCGTGCCGGACTCGTCTTCGAGGTTGAGGAAGGTGATGCCGCTCGCCGTCGCCGGTCGCTGCCGATGCGTGACCACCCCGCCCACCTCGATGCGGCGGCCCGTTTCAGCCTGCTGCAAGCGGTCGATGCGGATGGCCCCGCGCTCGTCGAGCCGTTCGCGCACGTACCGGATCGGATGGTCGTCAGGGGAGATGCCCGTGGCCCAGAGGTCGTAGACGACCTGCTCGGCCGGGCTCAGCATCGGCAGCAGCGGTGGTTGCACGACGACGACGGAGCCCGCGAGGTACTCCTCGCGGTCGGCGGCGGCCTCGCCCGCAAGCCAGAGGGCTTCGCGTCGCTCGAGCCCGAACCCGTCGAAAGCGCCGGCAGCGGCGAGCGCCTCGAGTTGGGTGGCGTCGAGCGCTGCGCGACGCGAGACGTCGGCCATGTCGCGGTACGGGCCGCGGGCCTCGCGTTCGGCGATGATGCGCTCGGCGACGGCCTTGCCGATGGAGGAGACGTCGGCGAGACCGAGACGCACGGCGAACGACCCGTCACGACGGTGCTCAGCCCCGCGGTCGGGTGCGGTGCGGTCGAAATCCTTGCCGATGGGCGGCTGCACCGGGTTCGCGCACGCATCGAGGCCGGTCGGATGCTGCGTTCCCTGAGCCGGTCGAAGGGAACCCGTTTCGACAGGCTCAGCGAGCGGTTCGCTCGTCTCGAGCCCCGCGTGCACCCCCGACCGCAGGATATCGGGGCGCAGCATCTCGACGCCGTGGCGCCGCGCATCGGCGGTGAGCGTCTGCGGCGAGTAGAAGCCCATGGGCTGCGCGCGCAGGAGCGCGGCGAGGAACGCGGCCGGATAGTGCAGCTTCAGCCACGAGCTCGCATAGACGAGCAGTCCGAAGCTCAGGGCGTGGCTCTCGGCGAAGCCGAAGTTCGCAAAAGCCTCGATCTTCGCGTAGATCGAGTCGGCGACCTCGTCTTCGATGCCGTTCTCAGCCATGCCCGCGTAGAGCTTCGCTTTCAACCGCTCGATCTTCTCGACCCCGCGCTTCGAGCCCATGGCACGCCGCAACTGGTCGGCGTCGGCGGCGTCGCAGTTGCCGACCGCGACCGCCATCTGCATGAGCTGCTCCTGGAAGAGGGGAACCCCCAGCGTGCGCTCGAGCACCGGCTCGAGTTTCGGATGCAGGTAGCTCACCGCCTCTTCACCCGTGCGGCGTCGGATGTACGGATGCACCGCGCCGCCCTGCACGGGCCCCGGACGGATGAGCGCGATCTCGACGACGAGGTCGTAGAAGCAGCGTGGCTTGAGCCGGGGGAGCGTGCCCATCTGCGCCCGGCTCTCGACCTGGAACACCCCGATCGAGTCGGCGCGGCAGAGCATGTCGTAGACCGCCTCCTCTTCTTTCGGCAGGGTCGAGAGTTCCCACACCTCACCCGTCGACTCCCGCACGAGGTCGAAGGTGTACTGCAGGGCGGCGAGCATGCCGAGGCCGAGCAGGTCGAACTTCACGAGGCCCATCCATGCGCAGTCGTCTTTGTCCCACTGCACCACGGTGCGGTTCTCTTTGCGGGCGTGCTCGATCGGCACCACCTCGCCGACTGGGCGGTCGGTCAGCACCATGCCGCCCGAGTGGATGCCGAGGTGGCGCGGAAAGGTGAGCACCTGGCCTGCGAGCTCGACGACGGCGTCTGGGATGTCGTGGTCGTCGGTCTCGACCACGGCGCCCCAGCGTTCGACCTGTCGCGACCACGCATCTTGCTGGCCGGTGGAGTACCCAAGCGCCTTCGCCATGTCGCGCACGGCGACCTTCGGCCGATAGCTGATGACGTTCGCGACCTGCGCCGCGTTCTGCCTGCCGTACTTGTCGTAGACGTACTGGATGATCTCTTCGCGCCGGTCGGAGTCGAAGTCGACGTCGATGTCGGGCTCCTCATCGCGGAGCGCGGAGAGGAATCGCTCGAACGGCAACCCGTACCCGATCGAGTCGACCGCGGTGATGCGCAGCGCGTAGCAGACCGCCGAGTTCGCCGCCGAGCCGCGCCCCTGGCAGAGGATGCCGCGCCGCCGCGCCTCGGCGACGATGTCGTGCACGATGAGGAAGTAGCCGGAGAAGTCCTTCAACTCGATGACGTCGAGCTCGCGCTCGAGCCGCTCGCGCACATGCATCGGCACACCGGGGTAGAGCTGCTCTGCGCCCTGCCAGACGAGCACCCGTAGCCAGCTCATCGGCGTGTGTCCTGCCGGCACCTCTTGCTTCGGCAGCTTCGGGCGGGCGCTGCGCAGGGTGAAGCCGAGCTCTTCGGCGAGCGTCACCGAGCGGGCGACGGCGCCGGGGTAGCGGGCGAACCGCTCGGCCATCTCTGCGCCGCTGCGCAGATGCAGCTGGTCGGATGCCGGCAGCCATCCGTCGAGCTCGTCGAGGCTGCGGCGCGCCCGTACCGCCGCGAGGGCCGCGGCGAGGCGATGCTCGGGCGGAGTCGCGTAGTGCACGGCGTTCGTCGCGAGGAGCGGCAGGCCTGCCCGCTCGGCGAGTCCGGCGAGGGCGTCGTTGGACTGCTGATCGAACGGATGCCCGTGGTCGAAGAGCTCGACCACGACGTTCTCACGGCCGAAGAGCGCGGTGAGGCGATCGAGCTCGCGCGCCGCGGCATCCGCCCCGCCCTCGGCGAGTGCACGACGCACCGCGCCTTTGCGGCATCCGGTCGGCACGATCCACTCACCGGCCGCCCGTTCGGCGAGCTCTTCGAGGGAGTACACCGGTCGCCCCTTCTCGCCGCCGGCGAGCTGACCGGCGGTGATCGCGCCGGCGAGGCGGTGATAGCCGGCTTCGCGTCTGGCGAGCACGAGCAGATGTTCGCCTTCGGGGTCGGCGAAGCCGTTCTGCGGGCCCTGCAGGCCGAGCGAGAGCTCGGCGCCGAAGACCGTCTGCAGCTCGGGGAAGCTCTCGGCGGCCTCGGCGAAGTGCACGATGCCGTAGAAGCCGTCGTGGTCGGTGATGGCGAGCCCCGTGAGCCCCAGCCGATGCGCCTCTTCGACCAGTTGCTCGGGTGATGAGGCGCCGTCGAGGAAGCTGAAGTTCGAGTGCGCGTGCAGCTCGGCGTAGGGCACGACCGGCCCGGCCGGCGCCTCGAGGTCGGTTGCAGGGCGATACGGATGCCGCTTGCGGCTCCACGCCGGACTGTCGCCGCCGTCGACGATGAGCTTGGGCGCACCCGGCCGACGCGCATCGGAGAGCTTGCGCTCGAGCTCCGACCACGGGATGCCCGGGTTGTTCCACCCCATCAGGGACCACCACCCATCAGTCGTACCTCGCTTCGGCCCACCAGCCTGCTTCGTCGCGTACGAGCAGCCACGCGCAGCCGTCGTCGTCGACGATCTGGAAGCGGTGCACACGTTTGGCGTGCTCGGCATCCCACCAGCGCTCGACGACCGGCCAGGGCCCCGCCCAGGCCCGCACAGGGGCGGCGACGCCGCCGGCGAGCGCGAAGCGTTCGGGGTTCGCCGAGATCGCCCCACGGGCGTCGATCGTGACCGGGGAGCCGCTGGCGTCGAGCAGCCCGATCGGCAGCCGCTCACGGAAGACGCTCGCGGGCGCGAGAGCGGGCAGGCTGCCGGGCCACGGCGCCGCCGTCTGCTCGCCCGTGCGCTCGGGAACCCGGTCGCCCCACGGCACGAGCACGTGCCGGTCGGCGAGCATGCGGCCACCACCGACCGACGCGGTCACGACCGCATCGTGGCCGAGCATGCTCTGCACCCGGGTGAGTCCATGGTGCACGCGCTCGTCGGGTCCGCCGCCCCAGAGCCCCTCTTCGTGGTTGCCGGTCGAGTCGATGCGTTCGGGCACGACGCGTAGCCGCACGATGGGCGAGGCGAGTCCGCTGTCGGCGGTGCCCGCGCCCTGCAGCTGCCAGCGCACCCGGTCGACGACGTCGGCGGGTGTGAACCAGCGTGGGTGCAGCCAGCTTCGGCTCGAGTGCCCGCCGCCTTCGTCGTCGATCTCGACGCGGATGCCGGTGCACACGAGTCGCTTCGCCCGCATGCGTTCGATGAACTCGGAGGCATGCACCCGGAAGGCGAAGGCGAGCTGGTCGATGCGATCGAGCGGCGGCTCGAACTCCTGCGCTACCTCGAACTCGGGCGGCGGTGTGCGTGCGAGCACCCTGGCCTGCTCGCGCCCCGACGCCCGGTCGTGTGCGAACGCGCCCGCCGCGCCGAAGCGACGCCGCACATCGGCCTCGGGTAGCGCTGCGAACTCGCCGAGGGTGCGAACGCCGAGCCGGTTGAGCAGGGTCGACGTGCGCGCATCGACGACGAGGCTCACGGGCAGCGGAGAAATGAACGCAGCGGATGTCCCGGGCGCGACGATGCCCACGGGAGACTCGCCGGTCGCCCGCGCGGCCTGCTCGGCCGCGAAGGGGCCGTCGGCGACGCCCACCCTGGCCCCCGGCACTCCGAGTGCGGCGACGGTGTCGAGGAGCGCCTGCGCCGCGGCATCCTCGCCGCCGTAGTAGCGGGCGGGGCCGCGTGCCCGCATCGCGAGCGTGCCCGGGCGGATGAGCTGCACGCCAGGCACCGTCTCTTCGACACGTCGCACGACCGGTTCGAAGACCCGCACATCGAGCGAGGCGTCGTAGTCGAGCAGCGTGAGCGCGGGGGAGCGGTACTGGGCTTCGCGAATCTTCAATCCGCGAACGACACCGTCGCTGCGGGCGGCCGCCGAGCAGGCGAAGACCTGCCCTCCTTCGGTGAGGGCGATGGGGGAAGCCGGGTCGATCCCGTGTTCGCGACAGGCCGCGAACACGGGCCAGTCGGCACACCAGAGCACGATCGTGCGGCCGGGGTCGACGATCATCAGACGGCCCGCCGCACGTATTCATCGAGGCGCACCGGCACGTCGAGGCGCACCGGTGCCCGGGGCGTCTCATCGTCGGCGGCCGCCTGGAACTCGAGGGAACGCCCCGGCAGTCGGAGCCGCGAGCGTGCACGCCGGCCGAACTCCCCGCGCCCGCCGGCCGTGACGACGACGTCGCGGTCGCTGAGATGCCCGTGCCCCAGCTCGAGCCCGTGCCACTCGCTCGTCTCGACCCCGAGGCTCGCGTCGCTGCCCGGCCATTCGCCCGCGACGAGCAGCACGGTGCCGCGCTGCCTGAGCCGCGCCGTCAGCCGTGACGACTCGGCGGGGGCGACCCGACCGGCCGGTCGCACGGCGACCACGGGAATCACGTCGGCGAGCGCGCCGACCACGGCGAGCCACTGCCGCCCCGGGTCGGGCACGAGCACGAGTCGGTCGAGGTCGATGCCGAACCGTGCGGCCGCCTCGACGCCGAACTCCGGCATGCCGGCGACGGCAACCCAGCGCCCGCTCGCCGAGGGGCCGGCGAGGAGGGCCATGAGCAGGGTCGTGGAGCCCTCGACGGTGACGACCGTGCCCTCGCGCAGGCTGCCGCCCGGCAGCACCTGTTCGAGGGCCGGATGTGTAGGCACCGTCTTGGAGTCGAGCCGCGTGGCCTGCATCCCGCGGATGCGGGCCTGCAGCTCCTCGACGCGCGAGGGCACTTCAGCCGGGGCGAGGGGAGCGGTCATGGTCACTCACCTAGTTTCGAACACATGTTCGAAACTAGCAAGTCGGCAGTGCCGACTGTCCTGGGGTGTTGGTGTTCGCTCTCATGAGTGCCCGCATTGTTCACGCCCCGGGGTAGGCCGCATTATGCCATGGGCAGGGCGTTCTCGAATTCTTCCGCGAATGCCTCCATTCAGGGTACGAATGAGCGCAGCCACACCCGCATCTTCGATGTGCGAAAGCGGGGGCGATGCGCGGGAATTCGTAGGAATCTACGACTCACGCCTCATTGACGGCTGAGGCTCCGAATGTTTGGACCGGTTGTGCGAACACTTGACGTGGGTCCAATCCCTATGAAAGTGTTTCGACGGCGGCGCGCTGAATCGATTCAATGATCCTTCAGCTGTTCACGGCCGATCAATGACGATTGGAGCTCCAGCAACGATGCATGAATCCACTCAGCCACGCGCTCGTGTTCGTGGGATCGGCGTGTTGCTGATCGCGATCGGTTTCACTGTGGCAGGCATTCTCGTGCCGGTTGCGGGAGCGAGCGCAGCTGATGCTCCGGCGCTCACGGCATCTGACTTGAAAGCCAACAGCCTGGTCGATCCGCTCGGCATCGAGGGCGCGGCGCCGCTGCTGAGTTGGCAGCTCCACTCGACCGAGCGAGGCGTCACCCAGACGGCGTACCAGATCAGGGTGGCGAGCTCTGAGAATCAGCTCGAATCAGCGGATGTCTGGAACGCCGGCCGAGTCGACTCCGACCAGCAGCTGGGTGTGCAGTACGGCGGTCCGGACCTGGTGTCTGAGACCCGCTACGTCTGGCAGGTGAAGGTCTGGGATAACCGCTCCAATGAGTCCGACTGGTCTGAGCCGGGCTCGTTCGAGACCGCGATGCTGAGCAACGACGAGTGGCAGAGCGATTGGATCGGTGCGGACGCGACCGCTCAGGCCGCGGCGTGGCGCGACTACACCGTCAACGTCGACTTCACGGCCCAACCCGGAACCGGCTTCGGCCTCTACCTGCGAAGCTCCACGGACACGGGCAACGCCTACATGTGGCAGCTGAACGACACGGAGCCGGGCCACCCGAAACTGCGCCCGCACAACCGGGTGGAGGGCAGCTATTCCGTCCTTGACGAGATCGATCTCACCGAGGTCGGCCTCGCCGCCGATGTGCTCGCCCACCGCGCGACGATGTCGATCCAGCTCAGCGGCTCCACCATCACGACGACGATCAACGGCGTCGTCGTCGACGTGCGCACCGACACCTCGCACTCCGGCGGATACGTCGGAGTGCGCCTGCACGACTCTTCGCACGACGACGTCGTCTTCCACTCGATCACCGTCAATTCGCCGACCGAGACCATGTACGAATCGCGCTTCGACTCCGGCGACAACCCGTTCGGCGTCGGCGAGCTCCTCCGCGGAGAGAACGGCGGTCTTCACGTCTCGGGCACGGTCGAGGCCCTCTGGAAGCCGAGCCTGCCGATCCTGCGCAAGAGCTTCCCCACCCGAGACGGCAGGGCGATCGCCAGCGCGCGCGTCTATGCATCCGCTCTGGGGCTCTACGAACTCTCACTCAACGGGCAGAAGGTCGGCGATCAGCAGGAGGCTCCCGGATGGACCGACTACGCGCAACGCATCCAGTATCAGAGCTATGACGTCACCGAGCTGATCGCGAGCGGCGACAACGCCATCGGGGCCATGGTCGCTCCCGGCTGGTACTCCGGCCACATCGCCTGGCTCGGCGCCAACCGCTACGGCTCGCAGCCCGGGGTCATCGCCAAACTCGTCATCCACTACACCGACGGCACGGAACAGGTCATCGGCACCGACTCCAGCTGGACAACGGCTCCCGGACCGTTCGTCAGCGCCGACCTGCTCATGGGCGAGAGCTACGACGCCAACCGGCTCCAGGACGGCTGGAACCAGCCCGGTTTCGACGATTCTTCATGGTCGGATGCCTCGGTGCTCGACTCCGCCGCGATCCAGTACCTGCGGCCGCAGACCGACGAACCCGTTCGCATCACACACGAATTGCCGGCCGTCGCGCAGACCGAGGCTCCAGCAGGCAGCTACATCTACGACCTCGGCCAGAATATGGCGGGTGTGGCGAAGGTGACCCTGACCGGCGTGGCCGGCCAGCACGCGACCATCCGTCACGGTGAGGTGCTCAGCGCCGACGGGAGTCTCTACACCGCCAACCTGCGTGCGGCGAAGGCGACCGATCACTACACCTTCGGCGCCGACGGCACCATCACCTACATGCCGCGCTTCACGCAGCACGGCTTCCGGTACGTCGAGATCAGCGGCGTGTCCTCGCCCCCCGCGCTCGTCGACGTCGTCGGCCAGGTCTTCTCCTCGGATCTCGAGCAGACCGGTGCCTTCGAGACATCCGACCCGATGTTGAATCAGTTGCAGAGGAATATCGTCTGGGGGCAGCGAGGCAACTTCATCTCGGTGCCCACCGACACGCCTGCGCGCGACGAGCGGCTCGGCTACACGGGTGATCTCAATGCGTTCGTGAGCACGGCGACCTTCAACATGGACTCGCTCGAGTTCATCAAGAAGTTCATGAAGGATGTGCGCGACAAGCAGAAGGACGACGGCGAGATCCCGCAGTGGACGCCGATGCCCGACGACGCGTTCGACAGCGGCACCGGCTGGTCGGACGGCGCCGTGACCATTCCGTGGACGGCGTGGAGAAGTTACGGCGACACCGAGGTCATCTCGGAGAACTACGAGTCGATGCTCGGATTCTTCGGGTTCCTCGAGACCAACTTCCCCGACTACATCCGGGTGGACGGGCCGTACGGCGACTGGCTCAACCTGGCCGATGCCACTCCCGCTGAGGTGCTCGGCACCGCCTACTACGCGTACGACGCGCGACTCATGAGCAAGATGGCGGCGGCGATCGGCGAGACCGCGGATGCCGAACGCTTCGGCGCCATCGCCGAGGAGGCGACGGCCGTCTTCGTCGAGAAATTTGTCGCGCCGGACGGCACCGTCACGAGCGGCAGCCAGACGGCGTACGCGTTGGCGCTGGGCATGGACCTGGTGCCGGCAGAGCTCCGCGCAGCGGCCGGCGAGAAACTGGTCGCCAACATCGCGTCTCGCGGCTATCACCTCTCCACCGGATTTCTCGGCACTCCCTGGCTCATGAATGCCTTGAGCGAGACCGGGAACTGGGACACCGCATACCGGCTGATGGAGCAGAAAACCATTCCCTCGTGGGGATACGAGGTCGAGTCCGGGGCGACCACGATGTGGGAGCGCTGGGACTCCATCGACGCCAACGGAAACTTCGGCGACCCGTCGATGAACTCGTTCAACCACTACGCGTTCGGTGCGGTCGGCGACTGGATGTATCGCAACATCGGCGGCATCAGCGCAGACGAGCCCGGGTACAAGTCGTCGATCATCGCGCCGACCCCCGGTGGCAGTCTCACCACCGGCAAGGCCGCCTTCCAGTCGGTGTACGGGGAGATTTCGAGCGACTGGTCGCGCGATGCTGCCGGCTTCTCGTTGAAGGCGACGGTGCCGGTGAACACCACTGCGACGGTGCGCATTCCAGCCGCGAACCTCTCTGCCGTGACCGAGAGCGGCGTACCGCTCGGTGACGCCGAGGGCATCGAAATGCTCCCGGGTGACGCCGCGCACGTCGTGGTCGTCGTCGGTTCAGGAAGCTACGACTTCGCCGTCAGCGAGCAGCGAGGAGCCCTCGGTGAGATCGTCGAGGCGGCCGAAGCACTGGTCGACCAGGTCGAAGACCTGCGGAGTGGGGGAGACCTCACCGCCGAGCTGGCCGCGAGACTGACCGACGACCTGACCGACGCCATCTCGAACATCAGCGATGCGATCGAGATCGTCGAAGCCGACGGTGCCGGTGCCATCATGCAGCTCCGGGCGGCGCTCGCCACCGTGAGGGCCGCGGAGGCCTGGCTCCCATCCTCTGGCATCGGCGAAGCGACGCTGGCGGTGCTGGCCGGCGGCCTCGAGCACATCGACGATGCGCTCACCGAGGTCCTCTCCGGCCTCACCGGCATCTCGGTCGACCTCTCGATCGGCGAGTCCAGCACGCTCCTGCCCGGCGACCGGTTCACCCTCACCTCGACGATCGGCAACTCCGGTACCGAGTCACTGACCGCCGTCACTGCGACCCCCTCACTGCCAGAGGGATGGACCGTCGAACCGGCCATCGGCGGCACGCTCGATGCCCTCGCCCCCGGCGAGAGCCACGTCGACGAGTTCACGGTCACCGTGCCCGGCAGTCAACTGCCGGCTGACCTCACGCTCGGCGCCCGGGTCGACTACACGTACGCCGACACCGAACTGTCGGCTTCGGCATCCATCACCGCGTCTGTCGCCTCCGGCATCGCCGTCAGCGATGCCGTTGCGACGCCGGGGACGGTCGCGCCGTCAACGGCGACGACTGTGGACGTGACGCTGCAGAACACAGGAACCGTCGCGGTGTCTGGGCAGGCGTGCGTGGTCGTGCCGAACGGCTGGGCGACCCCGCTGCCGACGAGCATCATCGAAGTGCCTGCCGGAGGCGCCATTACCGTTCCCGTCACGGTCTTCGTGCCGACCACGCTGAGCGAGGAGGACCTCTCACTCCCGGTCGCATTCGAGCGAGACGGAGCAGGCCTGGCCACGGGGGCCGTCGCTATCCACGCGACCGTGCCGCTGCCGTCGCACGGGAGCTTCGATCACATCGACCTCGGAGACGGCGCATCGGAGTCGGCGCACAGCCTGACGGCGTCCGCGTCGTCTGGAACCAGCGTCGAGGGCGGCCTCAGTCGCCGCTACACCAGCAGCATGCGTGGCTCGTTCTTCGAGTTCGACATGCAGGTTCCGAAGAACGAACCGTTCGTCATCCAGGCCATCGAGACTTTCGACGGACCGCGGCTCAAGCGCTATGACGTGCTGGTCGACGGGCTGGTCGTGCAGAAGCGAGTGTTCACCAGAACAATGAATTCCGCCGGCCTCGGCAACTACCAGATCCTCGTCGACGATCCCAAGGCGCTCAGCAATGACGGCACCGTGCGGATTCGGATGGACCGCACTGCCGACTCCGATTTCGACGCCTCGATCGCCGACCTCTGGACCTCACCCGTCGACGCCGACACCATCGCCCCTGTGGTCATGGCAACGGTGACGCCGGCACCCGCAGCTGAGAGCAGCTGGTGGCTTCTGGGCGATGCGACCGTGACGATCGCGACCCAGGATGACCGAGCCGGCGACGTGACCTCACAGTACAGAAAGGCGGGCGGGGCCGAGTGGACGACGTATTCCGACCCGATCACGGTGACGGAAACGGGTGAACACACGATCGAGTATCGGGCGGTGGATGCCTCGGGCAACGAGAGTGCGGTCGCTGCCGTGTCGTTCAAGGTCGACGCAGTCGCCCCCGTGACGCACGCGAGCGACACGTCGAGCGAAGCCGACGAAGCGGCCGAACGTGCCTCGGTGACGCTCTCGGCCACCGACGAAGGCTCGGGCGTCGCAGCCACGCGATACCAGGTCGACGGTGGCGACTGGGCCGACTTCGATGGCACTGCCGTCGTCGTCGAGGGGCTCGGCGACCACACCGTCAGCTATGCCTCGACGGATGTGGCGGGCAACGTCGAGGGCACGAACAGCCTCGCGATCTCGATCGCCGACGGCATCGCACCCAGCGTGACACTCGAGCTGTCGGGGGCGGGAGCTAACGCCTGGCTGCGCGCAGATGCGTCGGCGACGCTGACCGCGACGGATGCCGGGTCGGAGATCGACTCGATCGAGTACCGTCTCGGCGAGGACGACTGGACCGAATACTCCGAGCCGGTCTATCTGCCCGACGGCCAGTACACCGTGCAGTTCCGCGCCACCGACGTCGCGGGCAACACCAGTGCGACCGGTGTTCAGGAGGTCAAGGTCGACCGCGTCGATCCGATGGTCTGGGGCTGGCTGTCGACGGCCGGGCCCATGACCGCTGTTGCGAGCGATGCAGGATCAGGTGCGGACCGCATCGAGTACTCGCTCGACGGCACGAGCTGGTTGAGCGGCCTCAGCCCGCTCCTCGCTGCGGAGAGCAGCCCCGAGCGCGTGCAGCTGCGCGCGGTCGACGTGGCCGGTAACACCGGTGCAGCGCTGGAGCTGAGCCGGATCGCGGACGCACCCGATGGCCTCACCGTGAGGCCGAGCGACCGTCTCGTGATCGAGGCGAGCGGCTTCACCGCGGGCGAGTCGGTTCGAGTCGAGCTGCACTCCGATCCGGTGGTGCTCGGCACTGCCGTAGCGGATACCTCCGGGGTCATCGCGCTGCGGGCAACGGTTCCCACTTCGGTTGCTGCGGGCGAGCACACGATCGTGTTCCTCCTGGCAGGGGGCGGCTCAGGCGGGCCGGGCACCATTCCGGTCGGGGTTCTGCCGTCCACGGGATCCGAGCCCGCGCCCTGGTTCTGGGCCGGAATGACCCTGCTGTTCGTGGGCGGCCTCTTCTTCATCCTCCGCCGACGCCGTCGTGCGGAGCAGACACAGCACAGGAGCATGATCTGACGTGGGTATCTTGACCATTCCAACCAGTCCCAAGCCTTCGAAGATTCGCAGCCCGCTGCGGTTGCTGGTCGCAGTGGGGGCGGCGCTCGGACTCCTGCTCGGCTCCGCGACCGCCGCGATGCCGCCCTCGGCCACGCCAGCCGCCGCAGCGCCGGAGTCGCTCAGCGTCGACGGGCTGCGCGTGAACGGCTTGACTGACCCCCTGGGCATCGACGAAGCGCCCCCGGTGTTCAGCTGGAAGAGCACGTCCCCTGGACGCGGTGTCACGCAGGCGGCCTACGAGGTGCGCGTCACCGGCAGCGAGTCGACGGATGCCCCTGAGGACGTGTGGTCTTCAGGCAAGGTGTCGTCCGACGACCAGCTCAATGTCGTCTACGACGGCAGGCCGCTGGAATCGCAGACGCGCTACGCCTGGCAGGTTCGGGTCTGGGACGATCACGATTCCGAGTCCGCGTGGAGCGCGCGGGCCTGGTTCGAAACCGGTCTGTGGACTGACGAGCAATGGGATGCCGACTGGATCGGTGCTCCGGACCCGGCCGACAAGCTGGCGGTGTGGTCGGACTACACCGTTTCGGTCGACTTCACCATGACGAACCTCGTGCTCGGGCTCTACGCCCGGGCCGAGAGCACCCAGAACGGGTACATGATCCAGCTCACGGTCGCCGATGGGGTTCCGCAGTTCCGACCGCACGTGAAGGTCGACGGCAATTACACGGTGCTCGTGAACAAGGACATCTCCGAGTTCATCTCGATCGAAGAGCTCAGCACCGGTGTGCACACCCTTTCGGTGACGTTCGAGGGGTCGACGATGATCTCGTCGCTCGACGGCGTCGAGATCGACCGACGTACCGACACGACGTTCAGCCGGGGATACGTGGGCTTCCGCCAGTCGATGGTCGGCGGGGGGCCCGAGAGTTCGATCGTGCGATCGATCGACGTTGAATCCCCAACCCACGGAACCCTCCTCAAGACCGATTTCAGCGATGGGCAGAACCCATTCACCGGCGGTTCCGTCGTCGACGGTGACCTGCACGTCGTGGCCCCGATCGAGGCGATCCTGCGCTCGGAGCTCGCGCAACCGCTGCTGCGAAAGGACTTCGGCGTTGATCGCGAGATCAGCTCGGCGCGTCTCTACTCTTCCGCTCGAGGCGTGTACGAAGTCGCCATCAACGGCGAGCGCGTCGGCGACGAACTGCTCGCCCCCGGCATGACCGAGTACAAGAAGCGGATCGACTACCAGAGCTTCGATGTCACCGAGCTGCTGGTGCAGGGCGAGAACGCCATCGGCGTGAAGCTTGGCACCGGGTGGTACGCCGGCAATGTCGGCAGCTACGGCACGGGCATCTGGGGTGATCGCACGTCGTTCATCGGGCAGCTCCGCATCGACTATACGGATGGCTCGCACGAGTGGGTGTCGACCGATTCGTCATGGAAGACGACAGCCGGCCCGCTCGTGGAATCGGACATCATCATGGGCGAGACGTACGACGCTCGTCGATTCCCCGACGGCTGGGACTCGCCCGGCTTCGCGGATGCCTCGTGGGAGCAGGTCGGCGTGGTCGCCGATGACGGTGCCATTGCCAAGCTCTCTCCCCAGGCGAACGAACCCGTACGCGTGACCGAGGAACGCCCTGCGCTCAGCCGAACCGAGATCAGTCCCGGCACCTGGATCTACGACATGGGCCAGAACATGGTCGGAGTCGCGCGCGTGACGCTCACGGGGGTCGAAGGCTCCACCGCAGTCATCCGTCATGGCGAGACCATCTATCAGGACGGCACGCTGTATACCGAGAACCTGCGCGGGGCGAAGGCGACCGACCGTTACACCTTCGCCGAGACCGGCGCGGCGACGTACACGCCCACGTTCACGTTCCACGGATTCCGGTACGTCGAGATCACCGGCGTGAGCGAACCACCGACGACCGAGCAGGTCACCGGGCTCGTCATCGGCAGCGATCTGCCGAACACCGGCACGCTCGAGACGTCGGACCCGATGCTCAACCAGTTGCAGAGCAACATCGTGTGGGGACAACGCGGAAACTTCCTCTCCATCCCGACCGATACGCCGGCGCGTGACGAGCGACTGGCCTGGACCGGCGATATCAACGTCTTCGCGCCGACCGCGAGCTACAACCAGAGCACCCTCAACTTCCTGGGCGACTGGCTGCGCACGCTGCAGGATTCTCAGGGTGACAACGGCGACCTGCCCGGGGTGGCACCGAACATCGTGGGCCGCTGCTGCGGTGGCGGCACTGGGTGGTCGGATGCCGGCATCACCGTGCCCTACACGCTCTGGAAGAGCTACGGCGACACGGACGTCATCCGTGACAACTACGACATGATGAGCCGCTTCATGGAGTTCGTAGCGAACACCACGGGGCCGGACCTGATCCGTGTTCACGGCAATCTGGGCGACTGGCTGAACCTCGACGATCCCACCGAGGCCGGTGTGCTCGGCACGGCGTACTACGCATACACCGCCGGTCAGATGAGCGAGATGGCCGCGGCCATCGGCGACACTGACGATGAGGCGCACTATGCGGATCTGGCGGACCGCATCAAGACGGCGTTCGTCGACAACTTCGTCTCGGACGACGGCACGGTGCTCGGCGACAGTCAGACCGCCTATGCGATCGCGATCGGCATGGAGTTGATTCCCGACGACCGTCTGCAGCAGGTCGGCGACAGGTTCGTCGAGGCGATCGCGAGTCGTGACAACCACCTCTCGACGGGGTTCCTCGGCACGCCGTGGCTGCTTCCGGCGCTCACCGCGACCGGGCACACCGACCTCGCGTATCGCCTGCTCGGCAACGACACGTATCCGTCCTGGGGGTACGAGGTGAAGCTCGGAGCCACCACGATGTGGGAGCGCTGGGACGCCGTCAACCCCGACGGCACGTTCGTCGACGGTGGGTTGAACTCCTTCAACCACTACGCCTACGGCGCGGTGGGCGATTGGATGTACGCGAACATCGGCGGAATCTCGGCGACGAGTCCCGGATACCGGACCTTCGACGTCGCCCCGGCGATGGGAGGAGGGCTCAGCCATGCCACGGGCACCCTCGAATCGGTGTTCGGCACGATCTCCTCTGCGTGGGCGACGACCGAGACCGGCCTGACCCTCGATGTCTCGGTGCCGGTGGGTACGACGGCCGCCGTGACGATTCCCGCCGCGTCCGCGGCGAACATCAGCGAAGGCGGCATCAGTGTCGGCGACGTCGACGGAATCACCGTCCGGTCAGCGGATGGCGAGAACGTCGTACTCGAGATCGGCTCCGGCGACTATTCCTTCGTGAGCGGCGAAACCGAAGCCGATGTCACGCCACCGACCGTGACCATCGACGTTTCGGGAGCCGCCGGAGAGGAGGGATGGCTGACGAGCGAGGCAACGGCAACGCTCAGCGCCACCGACGAGGTCGCCGCGGCGCCGTCGATCGAGGTCAAGGTCGGTGACGGCCAGTGGCAGGCGTACACGACACCGCTGGCCCTCGCAGACGGCGTCTACACGGTCTTCGCCCGCGCGAGCGACGATGCGGCGAACACCTCGTCGATCGAAGAGGCGCACGTCAAGATCGACAGTGCGGTGCCGGGCGTTCAGGCGTGGCTGGATGACGACGGGCGTCTGACGGCGGCGGCCGTGGACGCAGCTCCGGTCGGCGCGCTCGCACGAGCCGCCTCCATGTCCCCACCTGTCACTTCGGGAGCGGCGGCGATCGAATACTCCGCCGACGGCGAGAACTGGACCCAGTCGCCAGCCGTGGACGGCCTGGCTCCGACCGCATGGGTGCGGGCCCAGGATGATGCCGGAAACCGAACTGCGGCGGTGGCGTCTTCGGACGACCCCGCGGCCGTCGTGGTCGCCGGCGGTGAGACGCTGCTTGTGCAGCGGACGGGCTTCGTCGCGGGCGAACTCGTTCGCCTCGCACTGGACTCCGAATCGACCGTGATCGGTTCCCAACGAGCCGACGACAGCGGGTTCTTCTCACTCACCGCGGACATCCCGGCTGAGGTCAGCGGGGGAGAGCACGCACTCGTGTTCCTCGTCGGCGATCTTCCCGGCGGTGGCGGTGGAGACGGTGCGACGCCTCCCCACGGTGATGGTGAGACGCCCCTCGGTGGCACGATCGCAGCTACCGGCATCGAGCTGTTCGTCACCTTCGGAATCGTACTCGTGATGCTGCTCGCTGGAGCTTCGGCGCTCATCGTTCGCCGACGGCGCGCCCGGCGGGTTTAGCGGCGCCGTCTCCCAGAAACGCAAGAAGGCCGGAATGCACGTGTTCAATGCCTCAGGGAGCTGCTGTTCGCGTGTCGTGCATGGCCGCGTTGTCCATGCCCGCCTTCCTGTTGAGGTTTCCGGTGATGCGTGCGACCGTCGCGCGGGGGAGGAACCGGCTCGCCCAGGTCATCGGGCGTGTGGAGGCACGTCCGGGGTAGGAGGTTTTCCTCCCTCGGGCGAAGTCGTTGAGTGTGCGCTCCGCGACACTCTGCGGCGAGTCGGTGGTTCTCGGATCCATGGTGTGGGTCGTGGCGTTGAAGAAGCCGGTGTCCGTCGCGCCGGGGTGTGCGCCCATCACTCGGATGCCGGTGTTCTCGAGTTCTTCCGCGAGTGCCTCCGTGAAGGACAGGACGAACGCCTTCGTCGCGGCATATCCGGCTTGGTACGGCATGGGCTGGAACGCCGCGGTGGAGGCGACGTTGATCACGCCGCCGGCGCCACGGGCCACCATGTCGCCGACGAGAGCGTGGGTGAGGGTGAGGAGTGCACTGATGTTGAGGTCGATGGAGCGGAGTGTCGGCTGCAGCGGGGCGGAGGCGAAGGGCCCGACGGCCCCTGTCCCGGCATTGTTGACGAGGAGGTCGATGGGGCTGTCCAGCCGGTGCACCTCTTCGATCAATGATGAGAGGTCACCCGACTGGGTCAGATCCGCTGCGATGGGGTGAACGGTGACGTGCGTGTCGTTCTCGAGACGGGTTGCGAGAGCATCGAGCACTGCCCGGGAGCGGGCGACGACGACGAGGTTGGATCCTCGTCGGGCGAGCTCCGCAGCGTAGGCGGCGCCAAGGCCGTGCGAGGCGCCGGTGACGAGGGTGGTCGTGCCGGTGAAATCGTGCATGGGCGGGTCCGTTCGTTGTGTGTCGCCGACGTCGGTAATTGCTTCGAGCGTCGAACGATTTCACCGTATCACTTCGAGACTCGAAGCAAGTACGGTGGAGGTATGAGCACCGCTGAACTGGAGCCGGCTGTCCGGGCGAACCATGAACTCTTCATGCTCACCACCGACGCCGTGGAAGACCTCCTCGCAGACCTGGGACTGACCGCCGCGACTGCTCAAGCCCTCTGGGCGATAGACCCCGCTGAGCCGGCACCTTCGATGAAGGCACTCAGCGAACGGCTCCACTGCAATGCACCGAACCTCAGCTTCATCGCGAATCACCTCGCGTCGAAGGGCCTCGTCGAGCGGCAGGTCGACTCGCACGACCGCAGATCGAAAGTACTGACCCTCACCCGACGGGGTCGTGAAGTGCGAGCGGAGCTCATCGCAGGGACGCTCGAGCGAAGCCCGCTCGTCCACGCCTCACCCGCCGAACTGCGAGAGCTCTCCGACCTGATCGTCAGGATCCTGTCGCGGAGCCTCGGAGCGGGGCCTGCCACCCCCTGACCTCGGGCTCGGCACACGCTCTCTTCATGTCGTCGCCCGTCCACGAGACCGTACCGCTCGGCACCCGAACAAGCATGTGCTGTCACGTACCTCGTGCCGGGGGGAGACGTCCTGGAAACGCAAGAAGGCCGGATCGCAATGATCCGGCCTTCTCGACACAAGCGTGCGCGAGGGGGGACTTGAACCCCCACGCCCGTTAGGGCACTAGCACCTCAAGCTAGCGCGTCTGCCATTTCCGCCACCCGCGCTCGTGTCAGGGCCTTCCGATTCCTCGGTGGCCCGAGAGAAGACATTAGCACGATTTCCGGGGCGCTTCCGACACGGTGGCCAATGCAGGATGCCCCGGCTAGCGTGATGGCATGGCCCCGTCATCCACCGATTCCGACCTCGTTCCAGAACTCGATGAGACGGCGATCGTCGCACGGGACCTGATCCGCTTCGACACCTCCAACTACGGCGAGGGCAAGGCGAACGGCGAGCGCGAGGCCGCCGAGTACGTCGAGGCGCAGCTGGCAGCGCTCGGGCTCGCACCGCAGATCTTCGAGTCCGAACCGAGACGCACGAGCGTGGTCGTCCGGGTTCCGGGGCGAGACTCCGAGAAGCCGGCGCTCGTCGTGCACGGGCACCTCGATGTGGTGCCGGCAGATGCCCGCAACTGGAGCGTCGACCCGTTCGCCGGTGAGGTGCGCGACGGCATGCTCTGGGGTCGCGGGGCGGTCGACATGAAAGACATGGACGCGATGATGTTGACCGCCCTCGGCGACATCATCGGCTCGGGCTCTCGGCCGGCACGTGACCTCGTCGTGGCGTTCTTCGCCGATGAGGAGGCGGGTGGCGGCCTCGGCTCCGGATGGCTCGTCGACCACCATCCCGAACTCTTCGCGGGTGCCACCGAGGCGATCAGCGAGGTCGGCGGGTATTCGATCGCCGTCGGCGGGCAGCGTGCGTACCTCCTGCAGACCGGGGAGAAGTCGCTGCTCTGGATCCGACTCGTCGCGCGTGGGACCGCCGCTCACGGCTCGAGGCTCATCCGCGACAACGCCGTCACGAAGCTCGCCGAGGCGGTGGCGACCCTCGGCCGCACCGAATGGCCGGTCCGGCTCACGGACACCACTCGGGAGCTGCTCGCCGGGATCGCGGGCGTGCTGGGTGTCGACCCCGAGCAGGTGTCACCCGACGAACTCGCCCTCGCCACGGGTTCTGCGTCGGGGTTCATCACTGCGACCCTGCGCACCACGAGCAATCCCACGCTCCTGACCGCGGGATACAAGCACAACGTCATCCCCGACCGGGCCGAGGCGCTCATCGACATCCGCACGCTGCCCGGCGAAGAAGACGCGGTGCTGGCCGAAGTGCAGGCGCTCATCGGCGACGACGTCGACGTCGAGATCGTGCACCGCGACGTCGGGCTCGAAGCCGCGACATCCGGCGCCCTGGTCGATGCCGTGAAGCGCTCGCTCGGCGTGCACGACCCCGGCGTGCCGGTCTTCCCCTACTTGCTCTCGGGCGGCACCGACAACAAGGCGCTCAGCCGGCTGGGAATCGCCGGATACGGCTTCGCGCCGCTGAAGCTGCCAGAAGGCATGGACTTCCCGGCGATGTTCCACGGTGTTGACGAGCGGGTGCCGCTCGACGCATTAGTCTTCGGGAGGCAGGTCCTGCGAGACCTCCTCCTCGACTACTGACCGAACCAGTCAGTCTTCGGGAGGCAGGTCCTGCGAGACCTCCTCCTCGACTACTGACCGAACCAGCCCCTGATCAGCACAGCCCTCCGAAATCCGCGGAGGCGGAAGGCGGATGCACCACGTGATCGAAGCGCTCATCCTCGGCCTCGTGCAGGGACTCACGGAGTTTCTTCCCATCTCTTCGAGCGCGCACCTGCGCATCCTGGGGGAGTTCCTGCCAGGAGCCCAAGACCCGGGTGCGGCGTTCACCGCCATCACGCAGCTCGGCACCGAGACCGCGGTCGTGGTCTTCTTCTGGCGTGACATCGTGCGAATCGTCTCGCACTGGTTCGGTTCGTTCACGGGCAGGGTCCCGCGCAATGATCCGGATGCGCGCATGGGCTGGCTCATCATCGTCGGTTCCGTGCCGATCGTCGTGCTCGGCATCCTCTTCCAAGACGAGATCGAGACGAGCCTGCGCTCCCTCTGGATCGTCGCCACGATGCTCGTCGTCTTCGGGCTCATCCTCGGCCTCGCCGACTGGGCGGGCGCGAAACGGCGGGGGCTCGACGATCTGACGGTGCCGCACGGCATCTACTTCGGTCTCGCGCAGGCGCTGGCGCTCATCCCCGGAGTCTCACGCTCCGGCGGCACCATCACCATGGGACTCTTCCTCGGCTACGAGCGCGCGGCCGCCGCCCGCTACGCGTTCCTCCTCGCGATCCCCGCGGTGTTCGGCAGCGGCGTCTTCCAGCTGGTGAAGAGCCTCGGCGAGCCCACGGTGTACGGGCCGATCGAGACCGCAGCGGCGACGCTCGTCGCGTTCGTCGTCGGCATCCTCGTGATCGCGTTCTTCATGAGCTACATCTCGAAGCGCAGCTTCCTGCCGTTCGTGATCTACCGGGTGCTGCTCGGCATCACCCTCTTCGTGCTGCTCGGCACGGGCGCGCTCACCGCCTGAGCTGGAGTCGGGTCGGGCAGAAACCCTCAGCGGGGGCCGTCGCCACGACCGTCGGCACGCCCCTCAGGGCCATCGCCGCGACGGCGCAGATACCGCTCGAACTCTTGGGCGATCGCCTCGCCGCTCGCTTCGGGGGCATCGACGGCGTCGCGCGCCTGCTCGAGCTGGGTGATGTAGCCGGCCATCTCGTCGTCGTCGGCGGCGAGCGCGTCGACCCCGGCCTCCCACGCTGCGGCATCGATCTCGAGACTGCCGCGGGGGATGGAGAGGCCCGTGAGCTCCTCCAACTTGCCGAGCAGGGCGAGCACCGCCTTCGGCGACGGGGCGTTGTGCACGTAGTGCGGCACCGACGCCCAGAGCGACACCGTGGGAATGCCCGCACGCTCGGCCTGATCGGCGATGACGCTGAGAATGCCGACCGGGCCCTCATAGTTCGAACGCTCGACGCCGAGCGCTGACCGCACTTCGGGGTTCTCACTCGAGGCGAAGATCGAGAGCGGCCGCGTGTGTGGCGCGTCGGCGAGCATCGCACCGAGCAGCACGATGCCCTCGATGTCGGCCGCGAGCGCGGCATCGATGAGTTCGGCGGCGAAGCCCTTCCAGCTGCGAGCCGGTTCCGCACCGATGAGCACGTGCAGGGTGTCGGCTCCCGGCCCCGTGACGCGGTCGTCGGCATCCGCATCGTCAGCGACGGGAAGATCGCCCGGGCCCATGATCGCCGCCCCAGGCCACTCGAGACGACGCACGCCGTCATCATCGACGACGATGGTCGGGCGCGTGAACTGGTAGTCGAAGTAGAGTTCGGGGTCGACGGCGGCGATCTCGACGAGGTCGAGTCGCTCGACGAGAAGCTTCGCCGCCCCGGTCGCCGCCTCTCCGGCGTCGTTCCATCCTTCGAATGCGACGACGAGCAGCCTTCCGCCCTCGAAACCGGTCGGCTGATTCACTCCTGGTGCCCCGCTTTCCGCCCCGGATTCCGGGTACACCTCCACAATAGGCCGTGCCCGTAGACTTGACGGTTGTGACCACTCGCCTCCCCGCCGCAGTCCTCTGGGACATGGACGGTACCCTCGTCGACACCGAACGCTACTGGATGGCCGCAGAAGAAGAGCTCGTGGAGTCCTTCGGTGGCTCCTGGGGCCACGACGACGCGCTCGAACTCGTCGGCAGCGGCCTGTGGGAGGCGGCGGCGTACTTCCAGGCGAAGGGCGTCACGCTCGATGCCGATGCCATCGTGCATCGGCTCACGACGCGAGTGCGCGAACAGTTGAAAGAGCACGGCGTGCCGTGGCGGCCCGGAGCGCGCGAGTTGCTGCGGGCACTGCGCGAAGCATCCGTGCCCACCGCGCTCGTGACCATGTCGATTCGTTCGATGGCCGACGACATCATTTCGACGATTCCGTTCGAGGCATTCGACGTGATCGTCACCGGCGACATCGTCGAGAATGCGAAGCCGCACCCCGAACCGTACCTGCTGGCCGCGGCACTGCTGGGCGTGGACATCGCCGAGTGCGTCGCGATCGAGGATTCGCCTGCGGGCCTCGCCTCCGCCTTCGCCTCCGGCGCGATCGCGGTCGCCGTTCCGAACATCATCGCGCTCGACGACGAACCGTCGAGCGCACTGTGGCCGACTCTCGACGGCACGACGGTCGCGGATATCGCGGGGCTCATCGCCGCACGGCAGGCCACAGCATGACCGAGAGCAGGGGAGAGCAGAGCGGCCCATTCCGCGTCGGTGACCGGGTGCAACTGACGGGCCCGAAGGGTCGACTGCACACGATCACTCTCCAACCGGGCGCGCACTTCCACTCGCACAAGGGCCTGCTCGCGCACGACGACCTCATCGGCCGGCCCGACGGTTCGGTCGTCGCCAATCAGGCGGGCATCGAGTACCTCGCCCTGCGCCCGCTGCTCACCGACTTCGTCATGTCGATGCCCCGTGGTGCGGCGATCGTCTACCCGAAAGACGCAGCCCAGATCCTCGCGCAGGCCGACATCTTCCCGGGCGCGCAGGTCGTCGAGGCAGGTGTCGGCTCCGGAGCGCTCTCGCTCTGGCTGCTCCGGGCGATCGGCGCCGACGGGCACCTCTTCTCCTTCGAGCGCCGTGACGACTTCGCGAGCGTCGCCCGAGCCAACGTGGCGACGTTCCACGGCGCCGACCCTGAGAACTGGTCGATCACGCTCGGGGACCTTGCAGAGGCATTGCCCGAGACCGTTGCCGAGGCATCCGTCGACCGGGTCGTGCTCGACATGCTCGCGCCATGGGAGTGCCTCGAGTCGGTCTCGGTTGCGCTCAAGCCCGGCGGCGTGCTGCTCTGCTACATCGCCACCGCCACGCAGCTTTCACGGGTTGCTGAAGCGATTCGCGCGACGGGGGAGTACACGGAGCCGCAGTCGAGCGAGACGATGGTTCGGGGCTGGCACGTGCAGGGCCTCGCCGTGCGCCCCGATCACCGCATGATCGCGCACACGGGCTTTCTCATCACCGCGCGCCGACTCGCGCCGGACACGATCCTTCCCGAGCTCAAGCGACGCCCGTCGAAGACCGAGTTCAGCGACGAAGACTTCGAGGCATGGACGCCCGGCGCGCTCGGGGAACGCAACGTGAGCGACAAGAGCCTGCGCAAGCGAGTCAGGCAAGCGGATGCCGCGGCATCTCGTTCGCGCGAGATCGATACGCCTCCGTCAGCGGACGCTGCCGCTGTCGAGTCGCCCGGCACGGAACCCACAGGTTCTGCCGGGTAGGCTTTCTACGCCCCTCACCGATCACCTAGGAATCGAGGATCAGTGCGCTCGTCATTCGCGCTCATCGCCACGGCCGGCCTCATCGCCCTGACCCTGTCGGGGTGCGCTTCGGCGCCTGCGCCAGAGGCGGGATCCGGTGATTCCTCCAGTGCTGTCACGGTGAAGGGCGACTTCGGCGAGAAGCCACGCGTCGAGTTCCCGTCGCCGCTCGCGCCCGAAGAGACGCAGTGCACCGAGGTCATCGCCGGCGACGGGGAGTTGCTCGAAGAGGGCCAGTTCGTGCTGCTCGGCGCGTCGCTCTTCAACGGCACGACCGGTGAAGAAGTGCAGACCGTCGGCTACGACGAGGAGCCGGTTCCGCTCGTCGTCGGTGGCGAGACGCTGATCGCTTTCACGAAGGGACTGACCTGCGCCCGAGAGGGATCGCGGGTTGTCGTCGTTGCACCGTCCGAAGACGCCATCCGCCCGTCCGATGACCCGAACGGCGCCGCGGGCGGCGACAGTGTGGTTGCGGTATTCGACGTGATGCGGGCGTTCCCGTCGCGCGCCGATGGCGCGGTGCAGCTGAGTCGCGACGGGTTCCCCGCCGTCGTGCTCGCACCCGATGGGCGGCCCGGCATCACCGTGCCGAAGGCGGACCCGTTCGAGACGACCGAGGTCGAGGTGCTGAAGGCCGGTTCGGGCGAGGTCGTCGAATCCGGCGACACGGTCGTCGTGCACTACACGGGCGTGATCTGGGCTGACGGCGAGGTGTTCGACTCGACTTGGGAGAATGGTGCCCCGGTGAACATGGTCGTCGCCGACGGCGAAGGCAGCCAGGTCATACCGGGCTTCTCGAAGGCGGTCATCGGCCAGAAGGTCGGCTCGCAGGTCGCGGTCGTGATCCCGCCGGCTGACGGCTACGGTGACCAGGCGAACGAGAAGGTTCCCGCGAACTCGACCCTGTTCTTCGTGATCGACATCCTGGGCGTCGTCTGACCCGGTCCGAGCGGCCGTCGCGGTCGCCGCGGTTCAGTAAGATCGCACCTGTGGCAAGCGGCGGAGAGGCAAGGGGCGAGTCGAGGATTCCCGTCGAGGATCGCCTCTTCAGTCTTGTTCTCGCGCTGCTCGCGACCGAGACGGGCCTCCTGAAAGCGGAGATCCTCTCGACCGTTCGCGGCTATGCCGATCGCTTCGATTCCGGTGGTCAGAACGCGAACCTCGAGCGCCAGTTCGAGCGCGACAAAGACGACATCCGCGAACTCGGCATTCCGCTCGAGACCGTCGAGTCGCCCGATCGCCCGGGTGACAATCAGGCGCTGCGCTACCGCATACCGAAGGGGCAGTACAACCTGCCAGATGAGGTCAGGTTCACTCCTGACGAACTCGCGCTGCTCGGCCTTGCGGCCGAGGTCTGGCGTGAGGCATCCTTGTCGGCCGATTCGCAGCGCGCGCTCACGAAGCTGCGCTCTCTCGGCATCGAGCCGCGCGAGCCGGTGATCGGCTACGCACCCCGGCTCCGAGTGCGCGACACCGCATTCGAGCCGCTGCGGCAAGCCCTCGACCGTCGACATGCGGTGCAGTTCCGCTACTTCAAGCCCGGTGAGGCCGAGCCGCGACTGCGCACGGTCGATCCGTACGCCGTCGTGCTGCACGACGGCCGGTGGCACTTGCACGCGCATGATCGCTCGGCCGGCGACGTGCGCACCTTCCTGCTCTCGCGCATCATCGGCGAGGTGACGCCCGTGCCCGGTTCGAGCTTCGAGGCCCCGCCGCTCGGCATCCAAGACCGCATCATCGCCGAGCTGCAAGAACTGCACCTGTCAAATGTGGCCGACCTCGCCGTCTCAGCTGGCAGCGATGCCGAAGTACGGCTCGGCAAGCGGGCGATCGAAGGCGACGAAGACGCCGGGGTCATCCGACTGCACTACACCGATGCGGCGGTCTTCGCCGACGAGCTCGCAGCCTACGGCCCCGAAATTCGAGTGCTCTCGCCCGAGTCGTTGCGCGCGGCGGTGCGCGACCGCCTCGCGGCGGTTGTCGCCGCTCATCGTGCCACCGCGCTTCACGATCCGATCGAGCACGGCGCAGCAGAGCGGGAGGCGCGTTGATGGCGAAGCGATCCAAGCCGTTGAAGGCACCCGACAAGCTCATCTTCCTGCTCTCGTTCGTGCCGTACCTGCTCGAGCAGCGGGTCGTCGACGTCGCCGAGGCCGCGACGCATTTCGGCATGTCCGAAGAGGAGATCCGGCTTGCGGTGCGCCTCATCGCCACCTCGGGTCTGCCCGGCGAGACCGGCACCTACCAGCCGAACGATCTCTTCGACATCGACTGGGACTCCTTCGAAGACGAAGACGTCATCGTCATCGTGCACCACGTCGCGATCGATGACGCACCGAGGCTTTCGGCACGTGAAGCCGCCGCGCTCATCGCGGGGCTCCAATACATGTCGGCATCGCCCGAGAACGCCGGCCGGGCATCGCTCGCCTCGCTCATGGCCAAGCTCACGGCCGGCGCCTCAGCGGCGCCCAGCCGCCTGGCGGTCGCCGAATCCGAAGCGGATGCCTCGCTGGCGCTCATCCGGGCCGCGGTGACGGGCGGACGGCAGCTCGAGTTCGACTACCGCAACGCACTCGGCGTCGCCGGCCGACGGCGCGTCGATCCACTGCGGATCCTCTCCCAAGACGCCGACTGGTACCTGCAGGCGTACTGTCACACGCGCGAAGACGTGCGCAATTTCCGCGTCGACCGCATGAGCGACCTCCTCGTCTCCGATGCGCCGATCGGTGATCATTCCGATCGCGTCGTTCCCGACACCCTCTTCCAGAGTTCCGAGTCCGATCTCGACGTCGTCGTCGATGTGGCGCCCGAGACGTTGCCGCTCCTCGCCGACTATCTCGCGGATTCCCGCACCGAGGCGGTCGACGGGCGGCTGCGGGTCACGCTCCGGCTCGCACACGTGCACGGCCTCAAGCGTCTCGTCGCCGGTCTGCCCGGGCTTGTGACGGTCGTCGAGCCGGCTGAGGCCCGCGCGGTCGTCGCCGAGTGGGCGACGGCGGGCCTGGCGGGATACGCCGAGCAAGAGGCATCCGAAGCGCGATCACAACCGCCGGGCACTGACGACAGGTAGACTGTCGTCACCCTCACCGACGAACGGACGAACACCCATGTGGCAAGGCTTCACCGGTTGGCATGCGCTGATCATCCTCGTGGTCATCCTGCTGCTCTTCGGCGCGCCCAAGCTTCCGGCGCTCGCTCGCAGCCTCGGCCAGTCGATGAAGATCCTGAAGACCGAGGTTCGCTCCGACAAGGTTGACGGCGAGGCACCGAGCGACGAGACGACGAAGACCGAAGAGCCGGATTCCGGCAAGAAGTCCTGATTCCGGTGACCGCGGTGAAAGATCGCGGCGAGAAGAGCCGCGAAAAACGGATGTCGCTCGGTCAGCACTTGATCGAGCTGCGCAAGCGCCTCTTCGTCTCGGCGATCGCGATCGTCGTCGGCACCGGCCTCGGTTGGTGGCTTACGGATCTGTTCATCTGGAACGCGCTCCAAGAACCGGTCGAGCGCGTCGCCGAGGCGCGATCGAATGAGACGTCCCTCGTCTTTCCGACGATTTCGAGTGGGTTCGATCTCTACCTGCAGATCGCATTCACCGTCGGCATCGTGCTCTCGAGTCCGGTCTGGCTCTATCAGGTCTTCGCCTTCCTCGTGCCGGGACTCAACACGCGGGAGCGGCGCTTCACACTCGTCTTCTTCGTGACCGCGATTCCGCTGTTCTTCGCAGGTTGCGCCGCCGGTTGGTTCGTGCTGCCGAACATCGTGAAGCTCATGACCGGATTCGTTCCCGAAGGCTCGCTGTCGTTACTCACCGCGCGGGAGTACATCGACTTCGTGCTGAAACTCGTCGTTGCGATCGGCATCGCCTTCGTCGTGCCGGTCTTCGTCGTACTGCTCAACTTCGCCGGCGTGATCAGTGCGGCGGCGATCATCAAGTCGTGGCGGGTGGCGATTCTCGTGATCGTGCTGTTCACGGCCATCGCGACGCCGTCGGCCGATGTCGTGTCGATGTTCATGCTCGCGGTCCCGATGATCGTGCTCTACTTCGCCGCATGGTTCATCGCGCATCTGCACGATCGTCGTGTCGCGCGCCGCAACGAGGCCGAATTCGGCGCGGCTGTCTAGGCTGAAGGGGTGATGAGCCCCTCGCCGGCCGAGCGTTACGCGCAGTCTCGCCGGCAGCACCGCCAGCCCCGCCTCGCCGAGTTCGTCTCGGGTCTCCGCTTCGATCTCGATCCGTTCCAGCTCGCCTCGTGCGGTGCGCTCGACGAGGGTCGAAGCGTGCTCGTCGCGGCTCCCACCGGCGCGGGCAAGACGGTGGTGGCCGAGTTCTCGGTGTTCCTCGCGATGCAGGAGCCCGGTGCGAAGGTCTTCTACACGACCCCCATCAAGGCGCTCTCGAACCAGAAGTACCAGGAGTTCGTCGAGACCTGGGGTGCCGAGTCCGTGGGTCTGCTCACAGGCGACACGAACATCAACTCCGGAGCTCGCATCGTCGTCATGACGACCGAGGTGCTGCGGAACATGCTCTACGCCGACTCGCCGCTGCTCGACCGACTCGCGTACGTCGTGATGGACGAGGTGCACTACCTCGCAGACCGCTTCCGCGGAGCGGTGTGGGAGGAGGTCATCATCCACTTGCCCGAGGCGGTGCGCCTCGTCTCGCTCTCGGCGACCGTCTCCAACGCAGAAGAGTTCGGCGACTGGTTGCAAGCGGTGCGCGGGGACACCGACGTCATCGTCTCCGAAGAGCGGCCGGTGCCGCTCGAGCAGCACGTGCTCGTCAAGTCGAAGCTGCTCGACCTCTTCGATTCGTCGGGCCAGGCGGCGACCCATCGGGTGAACCCTGAACTGAAACAGCTCGCCCGAGCCGGCGGTCGGTCGATCTCCGGCCGGTCGACGCGTGGGCAGCGCGGCGGCGACCGTGGCCGATACCATCGCGAAGCGCGCGGCAACGGTCGCGCCGACCGGGCGGAGGTCGTCGCCCTCCTGCAGGGCAAAAACCTGTTGCCCGCGATCTCGTTCATCTTCTCGCGCGCCGGGTGCGACCAGGCGGTGCGGCAAGTGCTGCGCAGCGGCATCCGGCTCACCGACTCGGCCGAGCGCGCCGAGATCAGGCAGATCGTCGAAATGCGGGCGCGCGTGCTGCGTGACGAAGACCTCGCGGTGCTCGGGTACTGGGAGTGGCTCGAGGGTCTCGAGCGCGGCGTCGCAGCCCACCATGCCGGCATGCTGCCCGCGTTCAAGGAGATCGTCGAAGAGCTCTTCCAGCTGAAGCTGCTGAAGATCGTCTTCGCAACCGAGACGCTCGCCCTCGGCGTCAACATGCCCGCCCGATCGGTGGTGCTCGAGAAGCTCGAGAAGTTCAACGGCGAGGCGCGTGTGCCGATCACACCGGGGGAGTACACCCAGCTGACGGGGCGCGCCGGCCGCCGGGGCATCGACGTCGAGGGACACTCCGTCATCCAATGGGTCGACGGTCTCGACCCCGAGGCGGTCGCCTCATTGGCGTCGCGTCGCAGCTACCCGCTCAACTCGAGCTTCCGGCCGACGTACAACATGGCCGTGAACCTGATCGACCAGTTCGGTCGGGAACGCACCCGACAGATCCTCGAGCTCTCGTTCGCACAGTTCCAGGCCGACCGCGCCGTCGTCGATCTCGCGCGCACCCTGCGCAAGCAAGAGGAGTCGATGGCGGGCTTCGAGCAGGCGATGACCTGCCACCTCGGCGATTTCGGCGAGTACGCGGCACTTCGCCGTCGCATCGGCGAGATCGAACGTCAGACATCGAAGGGCAATCCGACGCACGGGCAACGCGAGCGGATGCAGCGTGAGCTCGTATCCGCCCGAAAGGCGATGCGGGCGCACCCGTGCCACGGCTGTGCCGAGCGCGAGTCGCACGCGCGTTGGGCGGAGCGTTGGTGGCGGCTGAAGCAGGAGCACGAGCAGCTCTCACGCCAGATCCGCACCCGCACGGGTCAGGTCGCAAAGCGCTTCGACCGGGTCACCGAAGTGCTCGAGTCGCTCGGCTATCTCGAACGTGACAGCGACGGCGCACTCGTCTCCACTTCCTCCGGGCGCATCCTGAAGCGCATCTACGGTGAGCGCGACTTGCTCGTGGCGGAGTGCCTGCGGCGCGGTCTCTGGGATGGTCTCGACGAAGCAGGGCTGGCCGCGATGGCCGCCGCCCTCGTCTACGAGCCGCGGCGTGACGACAGCGGTGTCGAGTATCGACTGCCGCGTGGGCGGTTCCGTGAGGCGTTCGAACGCACGGCCGACACGTGGAGCGTGCTCGATGACCTGGAGCGCGAGCATCGACTCCCCGGCAGCGAGGTGCCCTCACCCGCGCTCGCCTCGGCGATGCACTCGTGGGCGCGCGGCACCGGGCTCGGAACCGTGCTCGGCGACACCGAGCTCGCCGCGGGTGATTTCGTGCGTCTCGCGAAGCAAGTGGTCGACCTGCTCGACCAGATCTCGATCGTCGCCGATGCCGAACTCGGCGCCACCGCACGAGCGGCCATCGACGCCGTGCGGCGGGGCGTCGTGGCGTACGGCACCGTCGCCTGAGCCACCTTCGTCGTCGCCTAGGCTGAGCTGGTGCCAGAGAACGCAGTACGCCCCCTGCTTCCGCTCTGGGGTGCGGTGCTCGCCGCGATCGCGGGCGGGTTCACTTACGATCTCGGTTTTCCGGGCGCGAGCATCTGGCCGGCTGCTTTCCTCGGCATCGGGCTCGGCCTGATCGGCCTGATCGGTCGATCCGCCTGGGGCGCCGCCCTCGTCGGCTTCGCGTTCGGGATCACGTTCTACCTGTTGCAGGTGTCGTGGACGGCGCTCTATCTCGGTCCTGTGCCCTGGCTCGCGCTCTCGGTGCTCGAGTCGCTCTTCGTCGCGGGCGGCGGCGTGCTGATCGCGCTCGCGTACCGATGGATGCCACGCGTGAGTACCTCGCCATGGGTGAGGCTCATCGCGCTGCCGTTGCTCGTGGCCGGCCTCTGGTGCGTGCGCGAAGCAGTGACCGGGAGTTTCCCCTATGGCGGATTCCCGTGGGGTCGCGCCGCCCTCAGCCAGTCGGAGAGCCCGTTCGCCCAAGTCGTGTCATGGGTGGGCTCGACCGGGCTCGGGTTCCTGATGGTCGCGCTCGTGTCGGGCATCATCGAATGGGTCCGGCTGGCAGGCTGGCGCCGCCTGAGCTTCGCGGTGCCGACGGTGACCCTCGTCGCCGTCGCGGTGCTCGTGCCGGCTTGGCCGACGACGCCCGCCGGCGAGATCCGGGTGGCGAGCGTGCAGGGCGACGGTCCTGCGGGATACTTCGACGAGCGTGAGCCCGGCGACGTCTTGGCCGCACAGCTCGCAGCGACCGAGCCGATCCTCGATGAACCGGGCATCGACGTGCTGCTCTGGCCCGAGGGAGGCTCCGATATCGACCCGACGCGAAGTGAGTCCGTTGCACGCATCTTCGATGGGCTCTCCGAACGTCTCGATGCGCCGATCGTGTTGAACACGGTGACGACGAGCGAAGAGCTCTACTTCAACTCATCGCTGCTCTGGCGTGCCGACGAGGGCGCCGTCGATCAATTCGACAAGCGCAACCCCGTACCGTTCGGCGAGTACATCCCCGATCGCTGGTTCTTCGATGCGATCGCCGGCGATCTCACTGGGCTCATCCAGCGCGGTTACACGCCCGGCACGAACGCGCCCGTGTTCGATCTCGGCGAGGCGGTCACCGGGCTCGCGATCTGCTTCGACGTCATCTACGACGAAGTGATCTGGGAGGGTGCACGCGACGGCGCGCAGCTCTACATGCTCCAGACGAACAACGCGGATTTCCGCGGCACCGATGAGAACCAGCAGCAGCTTGCGATCGCGCGACTCCGTGCGATCGAAACGGGCCGATCGGTTGTGAACATCTCGACCGTCGGCACGAGTCAGGTGATCGACCCGACGGGGCGCACGATCGACTCGCTCCCGGCCGATGAGCCCGGTGCCATGGTCACCGACGTCGAGTTGCGCGACGGACTCACCCCGTCAGTGGTGCTCGGCGGCAGTGTTCCGCTCGTGATCACGCTCGGGTCATTGGCGGCGCTCATCGCCGCGGGACTCATCGCTCGCCGCCGATCTCGCGACGGCGACGATGAGCACGGTGCAACGAGTGCGGTCTAAGCGCCGATCTTCTGCTGGCCGCGGCGGGCGCGCAGGTAGTTGAGGCGATCTTCGAGCAGTTCCTCGAGCTCGGCACGAGTGCGGCGCTCGAGCAGCATGTCCCAGTGGGTGCGCGCCACCTTCTCGCCCGAGCGGTCGATCTCGACCGGCTTCGAGTCCACGAGCAGCGTTGCGGATGCTCCGCAGTGCTTGCACTCCCACGACTCGGGCAGCTCGGCCTCGGTGGAGAAGGTCATCACGGTCTCGCGACCGCACGTCTCGCAGCGATAGGCGTATTCGGCTCGGGCAGCGAACACCACACCGTCTTCACTCTGCAGGCTCTGTGCGCCGATGCGCATTCCCCGTAGGCTCCTGTCCGCCATGGCGTACTCCTCTCTCTCGTCTACATGTCTAAACGATCAAGCTGGGCGTTCCCTTTCCGCAGCCTGACGTTTAGCGGGGAATTCTCAGTTTCGAGCGACGATGAGCGGCAATGCGATGTCTGCACGGTCGGTCACCAGACCGTCGACGCCGAGATCGAGCAATCTTTGCATGTCGGGTGCCTCGTTGACGGTCCACACGTGCACCTCGGCGCCTGCGCGGTGCACGGCCGCGACGAACCGTTCGGTCACGAGTCGCAGGGGGCCGGTGCGCTCAGGCACCTGCAGCGCTCGGGCACCCCGGAGAGATCGGGTGAGGGCCTTCGTCGAACCCGAGAGCGAGGCGAGACGAACGCGGATGACGCCGGCGGCGCCCGCCGAGGTGACCGCTTCGGGTACCTGAGCGGCGAGCCGTCGGCGGCGCGCTTCAGAGAAGCTCGTGAGCAGAACACGCGGTGCCGCCCGCAGTCGGCGAACCGCTTCGACGGCTGGTGCGACCGCACCCTCGACCTTCACATCGATGTTGAACCGCGTCTCGGGGAACGCATCGAGCGCTTCCTCGAGCGAGCAGAAGCCCTGGGCGCTGCCGAGATCGATGCGTCGCAACTCGGGCATCGTGAGCTTCACCACCTCGACCCGGCGACCCGCGACACGCTCGAGGGTCGGGTCGTGCGCCACCACAGCGGTGCCGTCGTGCGTCAGGTGCACGTCGGTCTCGATGTACTCGCAGCCGATCGTAACCGCCTTCGCGAAGGCGAGCAGCGTGTTCTCGGGGGCATCGAGCGAGAGGCCGCGGTGCGCGAGCACACGCGGCCTCGACGGCTCGAAGTACGCGGAGGCCACGGATTCGGGTCAGAGACGCTGACCGGTGGTCCCAGAGGCATCCGGAGCAGAACCGGCCGGCCCGGCCGGGGCGGTGGGCGTGAACGCCTTGCCGATGCCCTTCAACGCTTCGGTGAGTTCGCTCGGCACGATCCAGAGCTTGTTCGACTCGCCCTGTGCGATCTGGGGGAGTGTCTGCAGGTACTGGTATGCGAGGAGCTTCGGGTCGGGGTCGCCCTTGTGAATGGCATCGAAGACCGTGAGGATCGCTTCGGCCTCGCCCTGAGCGCGGAGCACCGCGGCCTTCGCATCACCCTCCGCTGAGAGGATGGCGGCCTGACGAGCACCCTCGGCGGTGAGGATCGCGGACTGCTTGGTGCCCTCGGCGGTGAGGATGAGCGCGCGGCGGTCACGCTCGGCGCGCATCTGCTTCTCCATCGAATCCTGGATGGAGTGGGGCGGGTCGATCGCCTTCAGTTCGACGCGGCCCACGCGAATGCCCCATTTGCCGGTCGCCTCATCGAGCACGATGCGCAGTTGGCCATTGATGTTGTCGCGCGAGGTGAGCGCCTCTTCGAGGTTCAGCCCGCCGACGACGTTACGAAGGGTCGTGGTGGTGAGCTGCTCGACCGCACCGAGGTAGTTGGCGATCTCGTAGGTCGCTGCTCGCGCATCGGTCACCTGGAAGTAGACGACCGTATCGATCGAGACAACGAGGTTGTCTTCGGTGATGACCGGCTGCGGCGGGAAGGAGACGACCGTCTCGCGCATGTCGACGAGCGGGCGAAGCCGATCGATGAACGGCACGAGGACGTTCAAGCCCGGGCTGAGCGTCTTGTGGTACCGCCCCAGCCGCTCGACCACGCCGGAGTACGCCTGCGGAATGATGCGGATCGACTTCGACAAGACGACGATGACGAAGATGACGATCGCAATGACGATGACCGTCACGACGATGCTGGAAATATCCATCTAAGCTCCAGTGCTCCTCTCAATCGGGACGACGACGGCCGTCGCCCCGTCAATACCCGTGACGAGCACACGCTCGCCGACCGCGACATCCGACTGCTCGGTGATGGGCGACAATCGCGCCGTCCAGACATCACCGTTCCGCAGGCGCACCTGCCCACCCGCTGCGGTCACCGTGCGCACGACCTGACCGTCGGCGCCGATGAGCGCGTCGATGTTACTCCGCGCAGGGTCGCCGCCGCGGCGCAGCATTCGGAGTAAGGAGGGCCGCAGCGTCAGGATCAGCGCGATCGCGACGAGTGCCGCGATGATGAACTGCGCCCACCACGGAATGCCGAAGAGCCCGGAGAGGAGCCCGGCAACGCTGCCGAGTGCGAGCATCAGGAACGTCATCTCAAGAGTGAAGACCTCGATGGTCGCGAATGCCAGGATCAACACCAGCCAGACGATCCACGCGTACTGGGTCAGGACATCCAATTCGTTCTCCTTCGCACGCGGCCTGTACCGAAACTATCAGTGCGCATGACTCCACGGGGATCAGCCGGCGGAGTTGATAGTCTCGGTTCGCCTGTTCCGCCGCGGATCAAGTCCGTTCAGCCTCGAGGAGTACCACTGTGACCAACCCGCTCGCCCCCGGTTCGCTCGACGGCCGCGTCGCCCTCGTGACCGGCTCTTCGCGTGGAATCGGCGCCGACACCGCCCGGTACCTCGCTGCAGCCGGAGCATCCGTCGTCGTGAACTACCGCAGCAAGGCGCCCCGGGCCGAGAAGGTCGTGGCCGAGATCTCGGCGGCAGGCGGCACTGCGATCGCGATCGCGGCAGACCTGACCGACGCGGCATCCGTCGCCTCGATGTTCGATCGTGCGGTCGCGGAGCTCGGCCCGATCGACATCCTCGTGCTCAATGCCTCCGGCGGCATGGAGACAGGAATGGGCGAGGACTATGCGATGCGCTTGAACCGCGATGCGCAGGTGAACGTCGTCGAGGGCGCGCTGCCCCATCTCGCTGCCGGCGCCCGAGTCGTCTTCGTCACGAGCCACCAGGCGCACTTCATCCGCACCACGCCGACCATGCCCGAATACGAGGCGGTCGCGCTCTCCAAGAGGGCCGGCGAAGACGCCCTGCGGGCGAAGCTGCCCGAACTCGAGGCCGCCGGAGTCGAGTTCGTCGTCGTCTCGGGCGACATGATCGAGGGCACCATCACGGCGACGCTGCTCGAGCGAGCCAACCCCGGCGCGATCGAAGCGCGAAAGCAAGACGCCGGGCGGCTCTTCAACGTCGCGGAGTTCGCCGCCGAGGTCGCATCGGCCGCGGTCGACCCTGTACCCGCGGAGAACACCCGGTACGTCGGCGACACTTCGGGCTTCGCTCGCGAAGGCGATGCCTGACCGCACCCGCTCGAACTCGCTCACCTGAGACGGCGGAAGGCCGGCCGAAGCAGTTGCTTCGGCCGGCCTTCGGTTCGCTCGGGCTATGCCGCGGCGGTGACGCCGCGTCCGAAGGTGAAGGCGCGCACGATCTGCACGATGCCGAGCACGATCAGGCTGATGCCCGCGATGATGAAGAGCACGACAGCGCCCCACAACGGCGAGAACAACAGCACGATGCCGGCGACGATGCTCAGGATGCCGAAGAAGATCGCCCACCCCTTCGAACCGGCGTCACTGGACTGGGCGAGTGCGACGACGCCTTCGACGATCCACAGGATGCCGACGAGGATGCCGAGGAAGATGCCGAGGAAGACTGCCGACTCGCTCGGGCTCGATAGCACGATGATGCCGCCGATCACGAAGAGCACACCGAGGATGATGTCGAGCGCCCGTGCGCCGCCCGAGATCCCCTTCGAGAAGATGCCGAGCCCGAGATAGGCGATGCCGGCGATCAGGAAGTAGATGCCGAACAGCACCGTGATGACCACGGCGGAGTTCTTCGGCCAGAACGTGATCAGCAGGCCGAAGATGAGCGCGACGGCACCGCTGATGCCGAGCGTCGCGCGAATGGTGTTGATCGCCGACTTCGTCAGCGAGGAAGCGTCGAGCGAGAATGACGCGAATAGCCCACTGGGCTGCGACGTAGACATGATGTGTCCTTTCTGGTGGCGGGTCCTGTGCAGGGTCAGGCTACGGCCGCCTGTCGGCTGAGTGTTGGATGTGAAACCGCGAGTCGTCGGAAGTCTCGGCGTGACGGTGTGCTGCAGGCGGGCTCGCCCGCGATCCCGGCGTCGGCCGGTGCGATCATTGATCCGTGAGAGAAGAAGTGCTGAGCGGCGGCAACATGGAGCCGGTGGTGCGGGTGGGCGACACGGTGCGCCGGGTGGCCGGACCGTGGACTCCGTCGGTGCACGCTCTGCTCGACACCATCCGGGCACGGGGCGTCACGGAAGTGCCCGAGCCTCGGGGGAGCGACGACGAAGGCCGGGAAGTGCTCAGCTTTCTCCCAGGTTCGATGCTCGCCGATGCGGACCCGACCGTGCTCCGGTGACCGCGTCGTCGGACTGATCGATTTCGACATGGCCTCACCGGGTCCGCGCATCTGGGATCTGGCGTACCTCGCGTACCGCCTCGTGCCTTTCGCCGAGGACGCCGAAGGGTTCGACGAACTCGCGGCCGCCGGGGGAGAGAGCCGGAGAGAACGCCTGCACAGGCTGATCGGGGTGTACGGCGCCGGCCACGAGGCATCCGCTGTGCTCGCCGTCGCAGCAGAGCGCCTCGAGGAGCTCGCAGGCTTCACGGATGTCCGTGCGGCCGAGACCGGCCGCACGGACTTTCGCGCGCACGCTGCGATGTACCGGCGCGACGTCGCACGACTCCGTGTGCTCGCGGCAACAGAGTCGCACAGCAGACCGTGACCGGATCGGTCAGTCGTCACCGTTGGTCGACGTCAGGTCGGCGCCGTTGAGCACCTCGCGGACAAAGCCCTGGGCCCGCCCCCTGAGACCGACGATGCGCTTCTCTCGAGCAGCGTCGACGTCGAACCCGACGTACGCGAGCGACGGGCGCTTCCGCACGTTCACCGAGCAGCCGAAGTCCGCGCAGATCAGGGTGCCGACGGCGTCACCTTTGCGGCCCGCCTGCCCGGCGCGCCTCGCGCCGTAGAACGCGACGTCATTCGTGAGGTTCACGTCTTGACACCATGAACATTGCGCTCGAGTGCGGGGCAGCGCGTCGGACTGACGGAGGATCAGAGTAACCGGGGAGTCGTCGACTCTGACAGCGATGTACGCCCGGCGCGGTGACTTGCGATCGCGCCAGCCGAAGTAGTCCAGACGATCCCATTCGATCGCGGCGAACTCGAGGGGGAGCGCCATGTCGCTGATCTCTTTGCGAGAGGCGTTGATGAATGAGTTGCGGATGTGTTGTTCCGTCAAGGGAAGCATGAAGGTGACCAATCGTTCCGGCCTTGGCCGGCGTGCGTCATCGGGTCAATGCCCGAGGTTGAGTGAGGTGGCTCTCCGGTGAGCGACGGCGCGTACAGTCGGGGCCTCACGAAGTGCTGATTCCTCGCGCGAGAGGCGAGGTGGTCGACGAAGGGAGGCGGCTACCTCGTGCCGGCGAGAGAGACGCCGACGACCTCCTGACGCCCTGAGGGCGATTCGACGAATGAGCACGACACGTCGCCAGCATAACTGACGCAGATGTACGTCGCGAGGTTCCAGTGGTATCGGATCGAGTCGCGTTCAAGCCCCTGTGCCGGGGCACTCGACGTCGCGACGGCTCGGTCAGGCTGATGCGATGACCGAAGGGCCGTCTTGACTGCTCAGGAATCGACAAGCGAAGCTGAGCGATGAGTGCCGGATGCCCCGGCCGCATCACTGGGACGGGAGCCACGTCCTCGCGGCGGTGACGAGCGCCGTTACTCCGATCGTGAGGGTCGGTTCGATGACCGGTGCGTAGTGCGGTGAGTGGTTGGACGGAACTTTGAGCAGCGCGGGGTCGTTCATGTCTCCGGTGGTGAACAGCGACGGGTCGGTGCCGCCGAGGAGCCAGTACGACAACGGTGCATTCGCGCTCGTCGCGAGGACGCCGACATCCTCGCTTCCGGCTCCTGCGCCGGGGTCGAGGATCTTGTCCGGTCCGAGCCACGCCGCGAACGCCTGGAGTGTCTTGCCGAGCGCGGCCGCGTCATTCACCACGACCGGGAACCGCTCGATCTCGGTGATCGTCGGCTGTTCAGTAGCGCCGGCGGTCGTGGCTTCGCCTTTGACGATGCGGTCGACGCTATCGAGGATGTGCTGGCGCACTTTCGTGTCGAGGGTGCGGATGTTCAGCTGCAGTTCGGCCTCGCCGGGGATGACGTTTGCAGCATCCCCTGAGTGGATCGAGCCGACCGTGACGACCGCGACATCGGTGCTCGGAACCTCTCGCGACACGATGGTCTGGAGCCGCAGTATGGTCGAGGCCGCCATCACCACCGGGTCGATCGAGTTCTCTGGCCTCGATCCGTGCGCCCCTTTGCCGATCAGGCGCACGAGCAACGAATCCGAGCTGGCATACGAAGCGCCCGCGTGTCCGGCGATCTTGCCGGCCGGTAGTGGGGCCACGTGCTGACCGAGCACGATGTCGGGCTTCGGGACCTTCTCGTAGAGTCCGTCGTCGACCATGGCCTGTGCACCGGCGCCGAGTTCTTCTGCCGGCTGGAAGACGAGCACCAGCGTGCCGGCCCAGCTAGAGGTGTCGGACGAGAGGATCTCGGCTGCACCGAGCAGGCAGGTCGTGTGCAGGTCGTGCCCGCAGGCGTGTGCCACGGGAACGACTTTGCCGTTCTCGTCAGTCGCCGTCACCGTGCTGGCATAGTCGAGGCCGGTGTCCTCCTTGACCGGCAGCGCGTCCATGTCCGCGCGCAGCAGCGCCGTTGGCCCCGCACCGTTCTTCAACACCCCGGCCACCCCGGTCTTGCCGATACCGGTCGTGACGTCGAACCCGAGAGACGTCAACCGCTTCGCCACCATGTCGGCGGTGCGATGCTCTTGGAAACCGAGCTCCGGATGACTGTGGATGTCCTTGTAGAGATCGGCCAGTGCCGGATCGATGTTGATGTTGTCGTGTGCGGTTGTACCCATGAGCGTCGTTCCCCCTGAACGTTCAGCGACTTCCCTGCCTGCAGGATATGAGGTTTATTCGACGGCCGCTAGACCCTGTGACGTCGGGCGCGGGGGAATGGCGATGGTGCCGAATAGGCTTGCGACATGACGGATGTGTCGGCTGCACGGGCTCGATGAGGCTGGAGACCGTGCTCTCACTGCCGTTCACTGGAACCTGGATGGCGCAGAACAGTCCTGCGCGGCGGGTGCCGAGTCACGGCGTGGATCTCTTCGGCGAGCGCTACGCCATCGACTTCGTCGCGGTCGATCATCGCCGACGCACGGGGGAGCACCGTGACTGGCGCACGTTCCTCGCGACCGAACCGGCAGAACGATTCTTCGCCTTCGGGCAGCCGATCCTGGCACCAGCCGACGGGGTCGTCGTCGACGTGCACGATGGCGAGATCGATCACGTCGGGCGGCGGTCGCAGTTGGCGCTGCTGCCGTACATGCTGGGTCAGGCCGGCCGCCTTCGGGAAGGGGTGCACGCGATCGCGGGGAACTCTCTGACGATCACGCTGCCCGAACGCGGTGTGTTCGTGGCCCTTGCCCATCTGCGAAGCGGTTCGATGCGTGTCGCGGTCGGCGACGCGGTGACGGCTGGACAACCGATCGCCGAATGCGGAAACTCCGGAAACTCGACCGAGCCGCACCTGCACATGCAAGTGATGGACAGCGATGACTTCTCCGTCGCCCAGGGCGTTCCGATGTCGTTTCGGAACTATCGAGAGTGGCCACATGGGGTGCATCGCCCGCTGATTCGGGAAGTCGGCATACCAGGTGAACGGTCCATCGTCGAAGCAGCGCGGATCGGGCAGGATCCGAGAAGCGGCGGACTTGATCGACAACTATCGTGACGTCATGGACATCACCATCCACTCGAGCTTCCTTCCGCACGATGACCCCGACGCCTCGTTGGTCTTCTACCGCGACATCCTCGGTTTCGAGGTCCGCAGCGACATCCGGTACGACGGTATGCGCTGGATCACAGTCGGCCCGGCCGATCAGCCCGGCACGTCGATCGTGCTGGAGCCGCCCGCCGCCGATCCGGGAGTCACCGACGACGAGCGCGGCACCATCGTCGAGATGATGGCCAAGGGAACGTACGCCGGCATCCTCCTCGCCACGCCCGATCTCGATAGTGCATTCGCACGGCTGGTGACCGGAAACGCAGAGATCGTCCAGGAGCCGACTGAACAGACCTACGGAGTTCGCGACTGCGCCGTTCGGGATCCCGCGGGCAACCTCATCCGAATTCAAGAGCTTCGATAGGCGCTCAGCGGTCACCGCCTGTCATGAGGCCTACCGGAGAGCGCGGAAGAACGTACGCACGTCGCCGACCAGCAGCTCGGGGACTTCCATGGCTGGGAAGTGGCCGCCGTGCTCGAACTCGGACCAGTGCACGACGTTGTGGTCGCGTTCGGCGATGGAACGGATTCCGACGTCACCGGGGAACACTGCGACCCCCGAGGGTACTTCTGAGCGTTGCGTCTGGTTGCCCCAGCTCGCCTGGCCTTCTTTGTAGAGTCGTGCGGCGGAGGTTGCGGTGTTCGTGAACCAGTACACGCTGAAGTTGGTGAGCAACTGGTCGCGATCGACGGCTTCGTCGGGAAGTTCGAACGCCGGGTCGGTCCACTCCTTGAATCGCTCGACGATCCAAGCGAGTTGGCCGACGGGGGAGTCGGCGAGGCCGAAGCCGATCGTCTGCGGGCGGGTCGATTGGATCACGGCGTAGCCGGAGCCCTCCTGCAGTTGTCGTTGCATGTCGGCCAGTCGGGCCAGCTCGGCCTCGTTCATGCCGGCGAGCTCTGCCGGATCTCCGCTGGGGAAGCCGAGGCTGCCGTTGACGTGGACGCCCACGATGTGCTCGGAGTCGATGGCTCCGAGCATCGGTGAGATCACCGCGCCGGTGTCGGTGCCCTGCGCGCCGTATTGCTCGTAGCCGAGCCGGCTCATCAGTTCCGCCCAGGCGCGCGCGATTCGCGACATGTCCCAGCCGGTCTCGTGGGTCGGTCCGGAGAATCCGAAGCCGGGCATGGACGGGGCGACGATGTGGAACGCGTCGGCCGGGTCGCCGCCGTGCGCCCGAGGGTCGGTGAGCGGCCCGATGACCTTCATGAACTCCACGATCGAGCCCGGCCAGCCGTGGGTGAGGATCAGCGGCATCGCATTCGGCTCGGGGGAGCGCACATGCAGGAAGTGGATGTTCTGCCCATCGATCGTGGTCGTGAACTGCGGGAACTCGTTGAGCTTCGCCTCCTGCGTACGCCAGTCGAAGGAGGTGCGCCAGTACTCGGCCAGTCCCTGCAGGTAGCCGGCCGGTACGCCGTAGCTCCACCCGACGCCCGGCAGCTCGTCGGGCCAGCGGGCGCCTGCCAGTCGGGCGTTCAGTGCGTCGAGTTCGGCCTGCGGGATCTCGATGCGGAAAGGACGAATGTCGGTGTTTTCAGAGGTCATGGAACGAACGTATCGAGCCTTGTGGACTGTTTCTGTCCTAAAGAAGGAAACGGCTACCAGGCACGGATCCGAAGGATGATCCGGCTCGCAAGACGCGATTCAGATCGGAGACGTTGGTCCGCCGCTCGGTGTGGTATCGCCCACTGATCAACTCCGCCCTGAGAGGATGGGCGGATGATCGAAGTGGACGAAGTCGGCGTCATCGCGGGCGACGTGACGCTCCTGGCGCCCGTCTCGGCGACGGCGCAGCGCGGTGAAGCGCTGGTCGTGCGCGGCAGGAACGGGGCCGGAAAATCGACTTTGCTGCGAGTGCTGGCAGGGGCACGGAAGCCGTCGAGCGGGAGTGTGCGCATTGGCGGTGCCACGGTGGTCGAGCGCGACCGTCGCTTCCGTCGACGTGTCGCCGCAATGATCGGGCTACCGCCGATGGCGCCTGACCTCACGGTGATCGATCACGTCACTCTGGTCGCAACCACGTGGGCTGACGATTCGTCCGCGCCCGTTGAGGTCGCGCACAGCGTCCTCGCGGAGTTGAAGCTCGACGCGCTGGGGGAGCGGTTCCCACACGAGCTGTCATCGGGCCAGACCCAGTTGGCAGGCCTCGCGCTGGTGCTGGCCAGGCCGTTCGAGGTTCTGATCCTCGACGAACCGGAGCAGCGGCTGGACCCGGAGCACGTCGCCTCCGTGACCCGCGCTTTGCGTGCTCGACGTGATGACGGCGCGACCCTCGTGGTCGCCACGCACAACCCGGTGCTCGCGCACGAACTGGCTGATCGCACGCTACTGCTGGATACGGCTGCATGAGCGCGCGAGCCGGGGTCGCCATCAGGATCTGGCGGGCGCGCAACATCCGCACAGCAGGTGATCGCGCGTTCGTGATCTACACGATCCTCATGGTCGCCGGGGTCGCCGTCGCCCCGGTCGGCCGTGGCGTGTGGCTGAGCGCGACGAGTCCCGAGGCGGTCGCCGCCTTCGCCTCGCCTGCCGCATCCGGAGTGACGGTGCTCGTCGTCGCGACGCTGTGGGCGTGCGCGCTGCTGATCGGCCGGAACCGTGGCCCGGCATTGCTGGCCCCGTTCCTGACCTATGCCCTCGCCACCAGCGACCTGCCACGGTCTGACACGTTTCGGGGCCCGTTGCTGCGGGCCGGGGCGCTCGTCACCGCGCTGATGACGATCGTCGCCGGGCTGGTCGGCGGCAGCTTGTTGAGCCACGGGCTGGCCGACCCGATCAGCGTCGTGATCTTCACCGCGTTCGGCACGCTCGTCGGGGTCATCGCCACTGTTGCCTGGCTCACCGGTCAAGCGTTCCCGCGCGCTGCTGTGCCCGTCGCTCTGGTTCTTCTGACGCTCGGGGCGACGACGGGTGCCGTCCCGGTCATGCAGCCGTTCACTCCATGGGGATGGGTCGGGCTCGCCTATCCCGGGAGCGGCTCGTCAGACAGCCTCTTCGCTCTGGCCGCTCTCGTCGTCGCTCTCGTCGCCGCAGTTCCTGGCCTGATGAACCGGCTCGAGTCAGCGGCCCTGGCAGAGCAAGCCGCGCGCTGGAACTCCGCGACGAGCCACGCGACGGTCATGGACTTCAGCGCAGCCGCGACGATCTACCAGGGAAGACCGCACATCGGTCGGCGCATCTGCGCTGTCCGACCGATGCATCGACTGCCGATGATCTTCCTGATCCGTGATGCGATCGGGGTCACCCGCACGCCGGGCCGACTGGTCGTCGGCATAATCGCCCTCGCGAGTGCTGGAGTGCTTCTCACGCTTGCGTTCGCGCCGGCCGCACCGGGCTGGCTGCTCGGCGCGGCCGCCGGCCTGATCCTCTTCGCCGGGCTCGGCCCACTCACCGACGGAATCCGGCACGCCGCGAGTGTCGCGTCAGACTTCCCCCTCTACGGGATCAGCGACCTGCATCTGCTCGCAAACCACATGCTCCTTCCGCTCACCGTGACTGTCATCGTGCTGCTCGCGGTGGTCGTCGCGTGCTCGATCGTCGCCGGAATCGCCCCCGGCGTACCGATCATCACCTCACTCGTTCTCGGATTGCTCGGCCTGATCGCCCGCGTTGGCAACGCGTTGAAGGGGCCGTTCCCGCCAGCCCTGCTCACCCCGATCCCGACACCCATGGGTGATCTCAGCGCGGTCGTCCAACTGACATGGGCCCTGGACGGCCCGCTCCTCGCGGCACTTGCAGGAACCGCCGCAGCGCTCGCGTTCGAGGCACCCGTTCTCCTCGTCGCCGTGGCCGGCACCCTCATCGGAGTCGGGATCAACCGCTGGCGCCACCGGTCGTAGCATCCGGCTATGCTCAACAAACCTCAAGGAGGAACTGTGGAGTTCGAGTCTCATGAAGCAGCGCTCGACGTGGCACGCCGATTCATCCGCAATGCGCACCCTGACGCGGCAGCTGCAGCTCTCGCCGGCAGCGCTGCCTCTGGCAAGGCGACCGAGACTTCAGACCTCGACATCGTCATTCTGCACTCGGACCGCCGCGCAAACTACGCCGAAACGACCAGCCTCGACGGATGCCTGATCGAGTCGTTCGTCTACGACGGCGAATCTCTTCGCGAGTGGTTCGACCGGGAGGCGCAACAGCGCCGGGCAGTGGCGATCGACATGTGGGCGAATGGCATTCCGCTCACCGATGGTGACGTCGTCACGGATCTGCAACACCAGGCTCGCGAACGCTTCGCCTACGGCCCAGAACCCTTCACCGAAGGGGAATCGGCAGACCGCAGGTACGCACTCAGTGCCGCGATCGATGACCTCAAGGACGCGCGGCGCGCGGGGGAGGCGTATCTGATCGCATCGGATGTGTTTCTGAAGACCGCAGAATTGCTTCTCGGCAACAATGGTCGCTGGCAAGGCGCGGCCAAATGGCAGCTCCGCCGCCTCGACGAGTTCGACGATCCCGATGCCAGCCGCCTCGTCGGTTGGGCGAACGATTCTGGGCGCAGCACCGACCCGCTGCAGGTGATCGCCGACGACGTGCTGGCCCGCTGCGGCGGCCGACTCCAAGAGGGCCATGTCCGCGGGCGGCGAGCCTGATGACGGCGCCGTTGTTGCCGAGCCAGTCGGCTCGCCCGGACTATCGGTGGTGGGCGCACGCTCGCCAGCTGTGACGTCGGCAATGATGGCTCTATGACTGACGAGAGGCGAGAGAGCGCGATCGTTGTTGAGCTACGGGAGTTGGACGAGGTCCTCGACGAGTCCCGGTATGCGCTCGATCCGTCGCGGCGCTGGGGGATGCCAGCGCATCTCACCTTGCTCTACCCGTTCCTGCGGCCCGCACAGGTGGATCACGCGATTCTTTCGAAGCTCGTCGAGGTCGCGACGAGCGCAGATCCATTCGATGCCGAGTTCGACGGCTTCGGCTGGTTCGCCGATCGGGTGGTCTGGCTCGCACCCTCGAATCCGGACCCGTTCGCGCGCCTGATTCTGCAGATGACGGACGCGTTTCCGGAGTGCCCTCCGTACGCCGGCGCAGTCGACGAAGTAGTCCCTCATGTCACGATCGGCGAAGGAGGCGAGGTGGACCTCTTGCGCGCGGCTGTCGATGCGATCCGCCCTCAGCTTCCACTCAGGTCGAGGGTGACGTCCTTCAGCCTTATGGCAGGGTCGACGGAGCCCGGATCTTGGCACGTCGTCGAGCGGTTGACCCTCGGCAGCAACCGATAGCGTGAAGTTGTTGGCCGGAATGTGCGTCGAGTTCTCCACGCGTCCATTGCCCCGTCGACGACGATTGCATAACAACTCGAGTCGATGATCGCGCAGGGCGCGTGGGCAGGATTAGGCCATGGGCGACTTTCCCCGAGTTCGACGGCGAGCCGTCTCTCGCTGATCTGCTCGCAGCACGCCGGTTCGTCTCAGACCCGCCGGGTATCGTCCACGGCGATCTCACGGGGAACGTTCTGTTCGACGAGACGAAGGCCGGCCACAAAGTCCGATCTTGAGAACCGCGTCGCCGTCGTCTCCTGCGCACCGATAGAGTGCTGCGATGATGCAGTCGACGGCGCGATCAGGTGGGAGTTTCCTGGCGACAGCGGTGCTGCTCGTGATCAGCCTCGCCGGGTGCTCGAGCGCCCCAGCGGCGCAGGTGTCGGAGCCGACGACAGCTCCAGTCGAATCGGATGCCGCCGAGACCGATCCCATATCGCCTGCGCGGGAGCCTCTCCTGTCTGACGTCGAATCAGGCACGCTCATCGCCGAAGGCGACTTCGGGAGAGGCGGGGCTGCAGGGCGCATCGAGATCAGGACCAACGGTGCAGCACACGGGTTCGACGTCACCCTGACGGGGATGCAACCACTGCCACCCACGGGGGCATCCATCGAATTGAACGCGCTGCCTGCGACTGCGAGCGAGGATGAGTTTCGAAGCGGTTTCAGCTATTACCGATACGAGAAGCTCCAGACTGCTCCCGAGCAGACGTTCGCCAGCCCACCTCCTGGGTACGGAGGCTTCGAATCGGCCGATCCGAGGTATATGCGGACCGCAGTAATCTGGGTGGCTGAAGAGGGATCACCCGTCGGCTTCGGATGGGTGTTCGCAACAGCTCAGCTCACGTGGCACCTTCCCGGCACCTTCGCAGAACCCGACGTCGTCGACAAGGGGGAATCCGAAGGGGCACGCGGCGAAGTCGTTCTCGCCGCCGACGGCTCGCTGGGCGGGTATCGAGTTGCTGCTGGGGATACGCCGGATGGTCTCACGACACGATTCGATATCAGCTTGCGCGACCTCGAATGGTTGAACGTCGATCGATTGAAGACGCGGCTCCTGCTCACTGGTATCACGTTGAACCTGTCGCCTTCAACGCGCGGCCTCCGCTGGTGAGCATGAGCGTTCCGCGACCAGATCGCTGGGCAACGTTTCTGGCACGCAGGCGGCCGGTTGCCCGGCCGTTCAACAGCCGGTGGAGACGCGTGTTCGAGGGCAGAGGCTCGTACCCGAAGGGCCGGGGTTCGAGGCTGGATAACAGGGTGGTGAGCTGCTACTGACCGTTCCGAAGCCCGTAGATGACGACACCCACGTGATCGTCCATCCAGGCCGCTCGTTCCGGGCCGATCCGCCGAAGTTCCTCCGTCGGTTCTGGCTCCTCGATTCGTTCGAGGATGAAGCCCGCGTCCAGCGCCGGCTGCAAGGTGTCGGCGAACGTGAACGTGCGGTGCGTGACCGTTCCGGTGCCCCAAGTCGCGGGGTAGGTGAACGGCGTGGCCGATCTGTATGCAACTCCGAGAGGCACCTGCTCCGCCTTTGAGCGCTCGACCGCGAAGCGGATCGGGTGCGATCGAGCGACAATGAGTCGCCCACCTGGCTCAACGACTTGCGCCAACTCGCGCATGAGCGCCCACTCATCACTTGCATAACCGATGGCTTGCAGAATCGTGACGACATCGAACAGCTCGCCGCCGAGCAGCGACCGAACCTCGCTGAGGTCGCCGACCATGAATTCGAGGTCAAGACCGAAAGGAACGTCGAGGAAGGCGTCGGCGATGTCGATGCCAACGACACGTCTCGCTCCCTGCCGCGCAAACCAGATCGCCTTGGCGCCGCTACCGCATCCTAGATCGAGCACGCGCTCGCCCTTCACGGGACCGATCATCCGTTGCTGCGCAGGCCATTCGATCATCGTGTCCAATGACACACTGCTCGACCGCGCAGCTTCATAGTCCGCCGCAATCCGTTGCCAATCATCATCCGCCACGGTTGGATCCTATAGAGGCGCTTGCGAGTCCTCAGGGATTCCGGCCAGTCAACGCAGTCTTGGTACGAGAACCCGCGTGATCGGGTGCAGGCGGAGTCTTCCTCCGAGACCTCCGCGGCCTCCCGTGCGCTGATGCTGGCGATGGCGATGGCGATGGCGATAGCCAGAGCGCTTCAAGTCGACCGGGTCAGTGCGGCATAGCGCGCATATCGCGGACCCGCTGTCCGGGAGTACGCCTCGGCAGACTGGGCGGTGATGCCGAAGGCGGTCGAGAGTGGTGTGAGCGGCGGGTCCGGGTCCACAGAGCATGCGGCAAGCAGTGAACCGTTGAGAAGGTAACCCGCGACAATTGCCAGAACGCGACTAATCCTCATTGATTGCCCTCCTTGCACTTCACGACAACGCAGCAACAAGTGTTGTGCTTTCCCGGCACCGGGTACCCCTGTGTGGTGCTGAAATGACTCTCATGCTCCATGGAATGAGAGCCTCTTTCAAACCCGGGCCTCTGTGGCCGATAATGCACATTATGTCCGAATGAAGAGGCATTATTGCAACAGATGCACGATTCGTATTCCATCCACTTCCCCGTCGGGCCGGTTGCACTGCTGCCGACGAATGCCGCGTCTGATCAGCACGTTTCCGCGAGTGGCGCTGGAGTTGGCGCGAGCTCCGAGGTTCAGTTCGGCATTGATCACCCGCGCCCGGCAACCCATATTGGTCAATGCTTGCGCGAATCGTTCATCAGATGCAAGAATCAGCCATCGAATGCACGAGATTGGAGGGGCCGTATGTTGGTAGATGACCGTGGCCGGGTGGTTCGCGAGGACGTTCCTCGCATGCTCCATCCTGAGGAACAGACCGTCCGCGACATGCTCAATGGGTGGCGAAACCAGCAACTGAGTCGCAACCTCTCGTTCCAGACGATCGAGCAGCGCGAACGGCTCGTCGACCGCTTCCTCGCTGCGACGAATGAGTACCCATGGAACTGGACGCCGACCCACGCCGATGAGTTCTTCGCTGATCGACGCGTTCTCCATCAGAACAAGCGCTCGACAATCCGCTCCTACCAGAACGCAATCAGTCTGTTCTGCGATTACGTCTCGGACTCTGGCTACGGCTGGGATCGATGGTGCCTCCAGTACTTCGGCACTCACCCGACGCAGATCTGCCATGAGTGGAATACCGCGACACACGTGCAAGATGCTGAGCACGGCGGCGGCAAGCGCCCGTTCACGCGCGAGGAGCTGCAGTTGCTCTTCGACCGTGCTGACGATGAAGTCGACAGCATCGCGCGATGGCACCGCAAGGGATGGTTGCCGGCGTTTCGCGACAGCGTGGTCTTGAAAGTTGCCTACGCCTACGGCCTGCGCCGAAACGAGGTGCGCCACCTCCAGACCGTCGACTTCAGCAGGAACCCATATGCTCCGGAGTTCAAGGGCTTCGGGCACCTGAATGTCAGATTCGGGAAGGCGATGAGACGCTCTGGGCACAAGCAGCGGAACGTGCTCGCGACCCTCCCCTGGTCTACCCCGATCCTCGAGGAATGGATCGAACGCGGCCACCAACAACTCTCAGACGGCGGCCTCGACCTCTTCACGACCGAGCGCGGATCCCTCGTCTCCCAAGCCGCACTGAGTGCCCGGTTCCGCCGGTACCGGGATGACCTCGGATTCGGCCCAGAACTCGACTTCCACTCCCTGCGCCGCTCCTACGTGACTCATCACATCGAAGATGGTTGGGACGCTCGATTCGTGCAAGAGCAAGTCGGTCACGAATACGCGTCGACGACGAGCATCTACACCGGCGTCTCGAGCGACTACCGCACCAAAATCCTTCGCGCGACGCTCGACGGAACGCTCAGCGCCGCACTCCAGCGCGGAAACGACGACAAGGACCAAGACGATGAAACGCACCGTTAGCTACGAATGGACCCTCGCTGAGCTCATGGCCAGAAACGGGATGCACAACACCACCGACCTGGCATCCCACCTCAAAGAGCGCGACATCAACCTCTCCCCCTCGCAGGTATACCGGCTCGTCACCCAGCGGCCAGAGCGAATCTCGCTGCAGATCCTCGCCGCGCTCTGCGACATCTTCCACTGCACTCCCGCAGACCTGGTCGTCACGCACGCCGCAGACAACCAAATCAAGAAGTCCGTCAACGCCCCCGTCATCGACCTCAACTCACAAGTCCGCCCTCGACGGGCACGCGTACACATCGACGATGACTGACCCGCAACCCGCCCGCCGTCCCCGCGGCCGGCCGCGTACGACAGGACGATTCAACTGCGACCGATGTGGCCGTGCCTGCGCGAAGATCGCCGTGCACTGGCCCGACGGCGCCATCTGCGGGATCTGCCACTACGACGCCACCCACACCCGCGGTCAATGCCCCGATTGCCGCAGCGACCGGATGCTCCCTGGCCGAAACGACGCCGGCCAGCCGATCTGCGTCGAATGCGCCGGCATCACCCAACGATACGAATGCTCCACCTGCGGCAACGAACGCCCACCGTTCCGCACCCGCCAGTGCATCCAATGCGGCCTCGAGTCCGATCTCAACGAGCTCCTCAGACCCAACGACAGCACGAAGACGCGCGAACTCACCGCTCTGAGGAACCGCCTCGTCTCAGTAAGCCGACCAGAGAGCATCCACACCTGGATGCGCAACCCGCGAGTCCAGGACCTGCTCACCCACCTCGGTGACCACACGACCACGCTCAGCCATGAGACGCTCGACGCGCTCCCCCGCACCAACGCGGTGCAGCATCTCCGCGCGATCCTGGTCGACCTGAAGCTCCTGCCTCAGCGGGACGAGGCCATCAGCCGATTCGAACACTGGCTCGAACAGAAACTCACGCCGCTCGAACCTTCCATCAAGAAGCCCGTCGAGCGGTTCGCGACCTGGCACCATCTCCGCCGCATCCGAAACGCCAGTTCGGACCACAGCAACAGCCACGCCGCCGTGCACAACGCAAAACAAGAAGTCACCGTCGCCATCAACTTCCTGACCTGGCTCGCCACCGATCGCGGGCGCGGCATTGCAGCATGCACACAGGCAGACGTCGACCAATGGCTCGCCGACGGTCCGACAACGCACTTCACCGTGCGCTCATTTCTCGTCTTCGCCGTCGACAAACGACTCGGCCCCCAGGTCGTAGTACCCAAACGGGCAGCCCGATCCACACGCCGACTCACAGCCGAAGAGCGACTCGACTGGATTCGCGCGTGCCTGGTCGACGACGTCGACACGATTGCCGGCCGCTGCGCCGCGATGCTCGTCCTCCTCTTCGCGCAACCTGTAGTACGCGTCGTCGGGCTTCGCGCCGACGCACTCTCGACCATCGACGGGCGTCTCCACATCCGCTTCGCCGACGAACCGGTCGAGGTACCCGAACCGTTCGCCAGCTTGCTTCGCACCCACATCGCCAAACGAGCCCGAACACGAACTCAGACGCCAGCTAATAACCCCTACCTCTTCCCCGGTGGGCGCGCCGGCACACACCTCACCCAAGGCCACCTCCGAAACCGAATGACCGACCAAGGAATCAACGTGCTTGCCGCACGCAACGGCGCCCTCGACCAACTCGTCAAAGAGATGCCGGCACCACTCGTCGCCGATGCCCTCGGCTACAGCTACGCAGCAACCACACTCCACGAGCAACACATCGGCAAGAGCTTTGAACGCTACGCAGCATTCAACTCGGCCCGGATAGCGCGCGGAGGCTGATGGACGGGGCCCAGCTGTACTCGCGGGACTCTCCGCCGGCGCCCCGTCGCCCTCACCGCTTGGAATGCAGTCGTCGAAGCCGTCTGCATCCACCCCGGCGGAGCCGACCCCGCGCTCCGACTCTCCTGCGGGTCTTCGTCGGACGGAGTTGATGACAAACTGCGCTCAACGGCAACCAAATGATGACCACGCCAGATAAAACTGGGGCTCGATCGCACCCGATCACCGATCGTCTGCAAAGTCTCGTGGTTGGACGGCTATCTCGCGGCGTAGGCCGCGTGCAGGTGTTCGATCACCACGCTCACGGGACCGCTATCTTTTCTGAATGACCTCCGAGCAGACTCCCGCGACAGGGAAGCCGCCGCTGCTGCGCCGCCCGGCCTTCTGGACGACCATCGCTGTGACCGTCCTGGCGGCAATCGCCATCGCGTACGTGTTGTTTCTGCTGCTCTTCCCTGCTTGGCCGGCGAGGGGTTCGGCGGCCCAGCAGGATCCGTCAAGTTCGCCGACCATCACCCCGGCTCCAACCTCTGGTCCCACGGCATCGCCGCGAGACGACACGGCCCAGCCGCTGCCGCGCGTCACGGATCTGCCCCTCGGCACGGTCATTGCCACCGGCACCTTCGATGCGCGCGGGGTGACCGGGCGCATCGAGATCAGAACGACCGAACGCGATAACGGTATGGAGATCACCCTCGCGAACCTGTCGCCCGCCCCGCCCCCGGATTCGACGCTAGAACTCAACAGCCTGCCCGACTCTGCGAGCGACGGAGCTCTTGCACAGGCGTACAGCTACTACCGGTACGACGTCTTGCGAGCGACATCCGACCAGACCTTCACGACCCCGGGCGACGGCTACGGCGGATTCGAAACGAACGACCCGACATACCTACGAACGGCCGTCATCTACGGAGCAGACGGATTCCAGAACGTGGTCGCCACCGCCCCGCTGACCTGGGACCTCCCAGACATGAACCCACCGCTGAACGTCGTCGATCACGGCGCAGCCAAGGCCGCGAACGGAACCGTCGCCCTCGCAGACGACGCGACCCCGCTCTCATACACAGTCGTCCCCGGAGACACAGCCTGGGCCGTCACCGCCAGACTCGGCATTACACAGACCCAGCTCGCATGGCTGAACCCGGACCGGACCGCGAGCCGACTCATCCTCGCCGACGTCACGCTCAACCTCTCACGTGAGAACCGCGGACTCCGCGTCGAAGTCACCAATCGATGACCAGAACCCGGCCGCAGCTTGACAGTACGCGAGAACATCGTGGCACTTGGGTGGGCATTCGTCACTCCGAACTGATCCAGCGCACCAGTCCGGGATCCCCGTGAAGCGGGGCTACGCCACGTGGAGCACCCGACTCACGTCATCTGAGAGTGCGTGACCGCAGTCGGATCTTGAGAACGAAGTACACGAGCGTGAACCCGAGTCCGACGGGTACGGTCATTCCACTTGCCGCAAAGAGCGCCAAGATCCCCGGGAGATGACCGAGGGCAGAGACAAAGGTGGCATTCTGGGCCGCACCCAACGTGACGGCGGCCCATCCGATGCTCACCGCAAGCGGAAGCAGGATCGCCCATCCGATTCCCACCGCTCGATACACGTTGAGTGTCCACGACGCCCAGGACGACAACCCAAGGCCGACGAGGATCGCGACCGTTCCGAACACACCAGCCAGTGAATCGTTTCCCGTGGGGACCTCCGAGGCGAGCATGCTCACGAAGATGATGCCCCACAGGAAACTGAACGCGGCAGCAGAGACAAGCGCGCCAGCCCCGGTCCACCCGAGACACTTCGCCCCGCGCACGTTCTCCGACTGAACATCGACCATCGACGGAAGTCCTGATGCCTTCGCGGTGGGCATCCGGTCTCAGCCGCCCTGCCCCGGCAGCGCGCTGACCGAAACGAGCGAGTCGGCCGCGTCACACGCGCCCGCGATATCGCCGACAGCGGCTTGGAACTCCGTGTTGTCGTAGCCGGTGCCGCCGGCGGAAGCCGCGCTCTGCGCAGCCTTGATCGCCGCTGACACATCAGTGCTTCCGAGGACCATGTACTTCCAACCGTCCTCGATCGCCGCAACCCGCGACGCATAAGCGGCATCGTCGATCAGGCCTTGCTCGTGCTCCCAGTCGGAGCGATACCGGATGCCCTCCAGCGCGCTCACCTGGCCACACAAGTGAGCCGCATCGGATTCCGGCATCGTTGATGCGGCGTCGGCCGAGAGTTGTGCGTCCCCCTTCGCATCGACAGTTGGGCTCGGTGGCGTTGAAGCGTCCGCGGCAACCCAGCCGGAACAACCCGACAACAGCAGCATCCCGCACACGGAAACGGAAGCCAACAGCAGTCCGCTCCGCTTCCGACCGTGTCGGTTCGCTGCGCGTCTCGCCGTCCCCGGATCGCGATTCTCCAGATTTGACGTGGATCGAGTGGCAAGTCGGAACTTCGGCTGCGCGGGATTGATCGGGCGCGACTTTGGGCTCATCGGCAGCTTTCTATTGAGGGCAGGCACAGGTCCCGCACCAATATATGTGCGCGACGGAGAGACACGGAAGATGCGCTCGAAGAAAGATCCCGAAGCACACGAGGGAATGAGGCGGGAAACGCTCCCGTCTGTCAACCACACGCTGTCTCCCTGACCTGCCGGCCCGCCAGACGGCCACCACCATCACGAGGTGGGCGAACACCGTCAGGTCGAATATTGGTTCTCACCAGTATAAGAGAGGCAAAGGTCAGGTTCTGCACTTTGTTGAAAGCGCACCAATGATGCCGCTCCCCCATCTTTCTCTGACGTGATCAGGCATATTCCAACCTGAGTGCCGCATCGACAACGTCACCCGTTGTGCCCGGTGGGTTTGCAACGACGCCTATCATTTCCGACCTGCCCAGCTATTTCAGTGACGACTCAGAGACCTGCTGGGCAAGATCGGAACCCGGGAACTCGACTTGCTCCTGAGGCGTTCGACGCCCTCCCCAATCCAACCGCGGTCGGTCACCTCCGCGAGATCCTCATCCACGATCGGCTGATGGTCGCCCCTGACGACCACTACCTCGCCACCTTCGAACGATGGCTGGCCGCGCGCCTCGAGCAACTACGAGACCACCCTGAGATCGCGTCACTGATCGAGCGGTACGCGACTCGGCATCACCTCAGTCGCCTGCGCGAGCGTGTCGGACACACCGACATGGACATCACGCACCGCGGCGCCCGGCAGTGCATCGCCGAAGCCGGCAAGTTTCTCATCTGGCTCGAGGAGGAGCACGTTAACGTCTCCGCCTTCGGCCAAGCGCACATCGACAAGTACCTCGCGAACGCCGTCACCACGGTACCGGCATGCGAGAACCGCTTCGGTCAGAGCGGCGGTCGCCGCATCCGATCCGACACGATCGACCCGGCGAGCACGCCGAGCGAGATCGCGATCATCGTCGCGAGCGTGGCGACCAGCGAGGCGGTGCCACCGGCGTCCCCGCCGAGCACCTCCGCCACGCCGACGAGGCCCAGCGCGCCGGGCACGAGCAGCCAGAACGCGGGGATGAAGCTCACCATCGCGGCCGGGCCGGTGGGCTGCCGGGCGACGAGCGCCGTCACGGGCGTGACGACGAGCGCACCGACGAAGGCCGACAGCACGCCGCCGAGCACAACGCCGCCGATGACCTGCGCGGCGTAGGCGATGTAGAGCACGAACATCATCCAGAGCATGGCGCGGGGCGGGGCGCATTGATGCACGGCGATCCCCACGCCGAAGACGGCGACGGCGACCCAGGGTGCGACCGGGCCGAGCGCCTCGGGATTCTCGGTGAACTCGAGGTCGGGCACGCCGACGAGCGCGCCCGCACTGACGATGCCCGCCGCGATGAGCACGAGCTGCATGCCGCCTGCGGCGAGGCGGCCAGCGCCCGCGATCATCTGGCCAGTCGACAGTTCGAGCGCCGCGGTCGTCAGCAGCACGCCCGGCAGCAGCACGACCAGTGGCCCGATCAGCGCGGCCAGGAGTCCGGGGCCGAATCCGGCGCGCATCAGCACGAACACGACGAGCGCGACGCTGAACGCCACGGTCACGGTGATGAGTGCGCCGTATCGGTTTGGCAGCCGCTCGCCGATGAGAAGGAGCGTGCCGACGACGGCGCCCAGCGCGGCCGCGACGCCGATGCCCAGCCACGACGCTCCGAGCATCGCCGAAAGTCCGGCGCTGAGCAGTACGTACCCGAGCACGCGCAGCACCCGCCCGTACGGCGGCTTCATCTCGCGCACCCAGCGGATGCGGGCGATCGTCGAGGCGGGGTCGAGCAGGCCCGTGCGCGCGGCATCCACGGTTCGCTGCACCTCGTCGATCTGGCAGAGGAGCAGGCGGCCCTCGCCGCTGAGGACGGCACCGGTACGCTCCTCCCCCTCCTCCCCCTCCTGGCCCTCGTCACGAGCCGACACGAGGAGCGCGGTCGGGAACACCACGACCTGGCTCGCCGGGAGGCCGTTCACGCGCGCGATGTCGTCGAGGGCGTTGCGCACCGTCATGACCGAGTACCCGGCGTCGGTCATGGCGGCGCCGACCGCCTCCGTCGCGGCGAGCGCTGCCGCCGGGTCGGGTTCGCCGGCCGATGGTACCGGCACCGCTCCAGTGCCCACCGCGGAGCGAGCGCTCGTGGCCAGGTCGCGTTCGGCGCGGCGGCGCAATGCGAAGAGCACGACGGCCCCCGCGAGCAGCACGGCGAGGGCGACGAACGTCGGCACGGTGGACTCGCCGAATCGCTCGAGCACGGGGGCGATCGGATCCGGTGCGAACTTCGCGATCATCTGCACACTGTAGAGCGGCCGGGTGGGTGCGGCACGATCAGCGGGACTGTCGGGACGGCATCGCCGGAGAACGCGCACGCTCGGCCCTATGGCACGCTGGAGGGCAATTGGACGGCGCGGCCGCAGCTGTCACTCCCCCGGCTTGACCAGAGTTGGGTGCTGAACCGGACAGTTGACCACGTTTCCTCCCTCGCCACATGTCTACCTGCGGTTTGAAGCACGGCTACGTGAGAACGGGTGGCTCTGCCTACGCGGCGACGAAAGAAGAAGGCCAGCCGCTGGAGGGCTGGCCTTCTCTTGTTACTCTGCTACTTCGATGGCTCGCTCTGATGGGTGATCAGGCAGCAGGTAACCCTCTGCATACGCGATGCGGTCCCGCTCAGCCGCCAAGTCGTCTGTCCCTTCAGTAGCAACAAGTTTCGCGAACCACGCCCCGTCAATGTCATGGAGCACCTTGGCTCCCGACTCCCCCGTAGTAACCGGCGCCCACTCCCCTCCGTCGGCGGGCAGCAGCCCATCACCCATCTTCGAAGTGTTCGCCAGCATGCAGTTTAGGGAGCTACGCTGCAGTGGAGCACGGAAACTGCCTCTAGCATCGGGCGGGTACGCGATAGCTCCACAGTCAGTTGGGCGACGTCGCAGTATGCCAGAACACGGATATCCTCGCGGTATGACTCAGCTGCTGGTGCCCACGACCTCGTCGCATTCAGCGCGGGTTGGCTTCTGGACCGTAGCCACTCTCGGGCCGTTGGGAGCCACAGTCGCATGGGTTTGGTACGGCTTCGCTCAGTTCGAAGCGCAGACCGAGCAATGCAAGGCGCTCGCAGCTGGCACGACCAAGGCAGGGTTCGCCGAGCTCTTCGGCGGCATTCCACTGATCCTCCTTCACCTCGTAGGGCTGATCGCGCTCGTGGCACTCGGATGGAGGAGCTACCGGTGGCGCGGTCTCACCTACGCTGCCGCTGCCCTCGTGATCGCCTCAGCGATCGGCATCGGCATTGCACAGCTCCTGTGGGCAGGGGACCTGTTTCAGCTCGGCATCAACAACACCAACTGCTTGCCCTGATCCGCCGGCGGAGCGTTGTGCAAATTCGGTTAGAGACTTCACCATCAGTAGATCTACAACCTGCAAAGAACGCAGGATGTTGTGGCGCGCTCGAGCTCGCCAACTGGGGCTGCGCTAGCCCGTTGAGGGATCGGCAAACAAGTAGACCTGACCACTTGCGATGATCGTCGAGGCACAACCCACACCGCGATCTCATCGCGCAGAGAGAGTGCGAGAATCTCAGAAGACGCGGTCGGCGACCTTCACACGAGTGGCCGATGCTAGTGCGGCGTTGACCTGATCTGCTGGTGTCGGGCCGGGTTCGGAGGAAAGAAGCTGGTCATCGGGAGTGTTCGAATCCGCGAGGTAGATGCGTGTGAAGCCTCCGGACTCGGGTTCGAACTTCCAGCTGTCGGAGAGCGTGCCGGCGTCGACAGTGTCGAAGCCGAGCCGGTCAATGAGTGCCGCCGCTTCACGCTTTGCTTCGTCGTCGTCGGACGCGATGGGGAGGGCGGAGCGGTCGGCGGCACCGCTGGGCCGTGAAAGGAGGGGGATGTGGTGGGCGAGGATATTGCCGAATGCTTTGACATAGCGGGCTCCCACGAGCCATCCGTGCACCAGCTCGCTTGCAGTCACGGTCTCGGTATCGAGTTGCGTGACCCGGCCGTCGCGGAACGGGTAATAGTTGCTAGTGTCCAGCACAAGTTTGTCGCGGAGCAGTCCGGCAGGTAGGTCCTTGATCGCGAGTAGTGGAATGGAGAGCACAATCGCCTCTCCGCTGCTGGCCGCTTCTTCGACTGTGCCAGCCTTGGCGAGTGGTCCGAGCTCGGTAACGAGGTCACGGAGGGTCTCAGGTCCGCGGGAGTTCGCAAGGACCACGTTCATACCCGACGCAACGGCGAGTCGAGCGACCGCCGATCCAATGTTCCCACTTCCAATGATTCCCAATGTCGTCATGCTCATTCCCTTCGATAATGTTCAACGGTCTGGGTGCCAGCCGAGCGACACTCCTTAGGCTTGAACCCGACCTCAGTCGCGATGATTCCCTTATCCCCTATGACGAGGGCGTCCGCTCGGACGAGGGGATCTCGTCGCGGCTCATCATGGCGTTGATCTCGAGTTCGTAGTCGAGGTACGCCTCGCCGGAGACATCGACTATGACCTTGCTGTTGACGGCAACCGCTTCGGGAACCTTCACGTGTCAAGCGTGAGCGAGCTTTGTGGAAATCCGGTAAAGGGACTTCACCATCAGAAGTCACATTGCCGGTTTGCGAAAGCTGCAATCGCCTCCCCCGCGCACGCAAGCGGATCGCCCTAAAGTGGGTGCGATCGGGGCACCGATGAGAAATGGCGCCGGCGGTCGTCTCAGTACCGGTCCGGTGAACTCGGGGCGCGCATCAAAGGAGAGCAACGAGATGAGACCACTTCGATACTCGATCAACGTCACGCTCGACGGCTGCTGCCATCACGAGGCGGGGCTCCCCCCGGACGAGGAGTCGATGCGCTACTGGACGGCTGAGATGGAGCGAGCCGATGCCCTGCTCTTCGGCCGGGTGACCTACGAGATGATGGCGTCGGCGTGGCGGAAGCCGGCCGCGGGCACGTGGCCTGACGGGATGGATGAGTGGCAGATCCCGTTCGCCGAGGCCATCGACCGGGCGAAGAAGCACGTCGTGTCGAGCGCGCTGAGCGGGGTCGATTGGCATGCCGAGCTGGTGCGAGGCGACTTGGCGCAAGCGGTTCAGCGGCTCAAGCAGGAGCCAGGCGAGGGCCTGTGGGTCGGTGGCGTGACGCTCCCCCTGGCGTTGGCAGATCTGGGACTGATCGACGAGTACGAGTTCCTTGTGCAGCCGGTGCTTGCCGGACACGGGCCGACGTTGCTCGCCGGTCTGCGTGAGCGCATCCAGCTCGAGCTCGTGGACCGCCATGAGTTCCGGTCGGGGGCGGTCGCCGTGCGATACCGGCCCACGCGAGTTACGGCGTGACGCGATTGCCCGGGCACGTTGGCCGCCCGCAACACGATGCGATCTGCGGGCCGACGCGGCCGGGACGGGTTGCGCCAAGGATGATGCCGATTCTGGTCACGGTTCCGGCCGAACCTCGTTGAGGGCGACAGGAAGGCCGTTGAGGCGCAGCGCCGTCCCGGTGCGCAGATGAGGCAGGTCGGCGCTGCCGTCGCCCGTGCGGGCGAGAAATACAACCTGCTCGGTCCAAGTCAGCGTGCTTCCTCCGGTTTCGCCATCGGCGAATGCCACCGTCACCAACGATGCCCACCGGGTCACGTCGTCGACTCTCGCTTCATAGACGAACACGATTCGGTGGTCGAGAACGATGTCGAGGTAGCGGGATCGATTTCGCAGATCCTCGGCCTGACCGTCGGGCAGGACAAAGGTGCTCCTGGCATCCTCTCCCCCGCCGACACGGAAGTCGTGATCGTAGCTGGCCCCCGTGCCCGGCAGTCGAATCCACCGCCGGCGGACCCGATCATCCGCAAACGCCGTGAAGGCCGTTGCCCGATCAACGTCGAAGCTTCGCGTGATGCTGAACGTCTCGTGTCTGACATCCGAAGCCAGCTCTTCCGTCACCTGATCGGAAGCGGGTGCAGTATGTGTCTGTCATCTCGGCCAACTCTCTCTCTTTCTCAAATCGCCCAGTGGTTACTATCGGTAGGAAACAGCCGTTCACCGCATCTGCTTCCCTCGTTTCATACGCACTGTGAAGTCAGCAACGCACCTGGAAGGACGAATTGGATGAAGTCCGCTCTCCGTGACGATCTCGAAACCCAAGGAATTGCACCTGCCTGTGTCGAGACCATCGAAGTGGTGCGCGACGTGCTCGCGGGTCGGTGACAAGTGGACGTTGCTGATCGTCACGACGCTGGTCGACGGGCCAATGCGATTCACTGCGCTACATGGGGCCGTCATCGGCATTTCACAACGCATGCTCGGCCACACCCTTCAGGCGCTGGCACGGGACGGACTCGTCACTCGCACCGCATACGCTGAAGTACCGCCCCGCGTCGAGTACGAGCTGACCGAACTCGGGCATTCGCTGAGCCAAGCGGTCGATCAAATGGTTGGCTGGGTACGAACGAACCAGCAAACGATCATGCACAACCGATCCGCCTTCGACTCCTCCAACTAGGCGGTACGGCGCATCGCTGCGGCAACAGAAGCGCGAGTGAGTCGTATCGACAATCTGGTTGCCTATCTGTGCGACTTGTGACAATCTGGTTGCCTCAGTCCTCGAAGCCGGCCGGGAGGCGCGCATGAATCACGACCAAGCAACCATCGGCGGCGTCCGGCACGAAACCGCGGCGTTGAACGGGACGCGACTGCATTACGTCACCGCCGGAGACCATGGCACGCCCGTCCTCCTGGTCCACGGATTTCCAGAAACGTGGTGGGCCTTCCATAAACTCATCCCACTTCTCGCTGCCCGTCACCGCATCTACGCTGTCGACCTCCGCGGTTTCGGTGATTCGGATGTCGCCGAGGAGAACTACTCGGGCGCGGTCGCCGCTGAAGATCTGCACGCGCTGATCGAGCATCTGTCCGTGGGAGCGATGCACGTCGTCGGGCAAGACGTCAGTGGCGGTGTGGTCTACCGACTCGCCGCCACCCATCCTGAAGACCTCATCAGCCTCACCGCGATCGAGTCCGGCCTGGCGGGCTTCGGCGCTGAAGCGCTTGCGGATGTCACTCACGGCGGTGTCTGGTACATCGGCGCGCTGGCATCCCCCGGCGTCGCCGGCCTGCTGTTCGAGAAGCAAGCCCGCGCTTTCGTCGGAGAGTACCTGTACCCGTTCTACGGCGTCTCCCCCGTTGCAGTCGGCCCCGAAGACGTCACGGAGTTCGCCCGCACCTACGGCAGGCCCGGCGGATTCTCGGGCGCTGCGGGCCTCTACCGAGGCATGCTCACGGAGGGTCAAGAGCTGCGCAACCTCGCACAGGATGCACCGCTGCGGGTGCCAGTGACAACCGTCGGCTCGCGGGGCGGTGGGTTCACCCACGCAGCATTCCGCGGCGTCACGGTGCAGGAAGCGACCGCCATCCAGCTGGACGACGTCGGCCACTACGTCGCGCAAGAGGCGCCGCAGCCGCTCGCGGACATCCTCATCGAGGCATTCGCCACCAGCACTCCTTGACCATGCGGTGGCGCGCGGTCAGCGCTCCACGTCTCGGTTCGCCGTCATCCCTCGACCATCGGCAACGTTCTCGGCGACGCGAATATCCAGTGCGATCAGTGCGCTGCGAGCCTGATCGGCATCCATCCCCTCGGCAACCGCCAGCACTGCGGCCCTCCAGGCAGCACCGATCATTCGACCCATCGGTGGCCGGGCCGGTTGACTGAGCGTCGTCAGCAACTCCACCAATGCGTCGTCAGCCGATCCGGCAGGTGGTTCGCCGAGGAGTCGTTCGAAGTCGTGGCCGACCGCGAAGTCGAACCCGACCAGCAGTGCCGCCTTCACTGCCTCGGGGCCTCCCCCGGTGGCGCTCGCTGCGCCCTCCATTCGGTCGAGCAGTCGAAGCTCGACATCGCGGCGCACGAACAGGTATAGGCCGAGCTTGCTCTCGAAGTGGTGGTAGATCGCGCCGGTCGTCACTCCGGCATCTGCGGCGAGCTCCCCGACGGTGACCACATCGAACGGCCGTGCCCCGAATGCGCGGACGGCAGTCAGCGCCAGCCGCCCCTTCGGGGATGTCGAAACAGGAATCCACTCGCGCATGACAACATAATGCCGTTACGCTGTGAGTAATGCCAGTTACGACACGAAAGGAACACCTCATGAAGCTCGAATTCCTCTTCGCCCCCACCGCGAACTTGGAAGGTTCTCTCGCTCTCTACCGAAACGTCTTCGGCTGCGAAGAGGTGTGGCGCGAGGGCGACACGACGGTTGCACTCACCCTCCCCGGCACCGACGTTCAGCTGATGCTCGACTCCAACGATCCGGGTGCGCCGTTCGGGCCGCTGTTCGTGGTCGAAAGCGTGCAGGCCTTCCACAACGCGCGTCCCGATGCGCTGCAGGTCGTCGAGGAGCCAGCCGAGATCCCCGGCGGCTTCAATGCCGTCTACAAGGATGCCGGTGGTCAGACGATCTACATCATGGATCAATCGATCGACGCCGAGTAGCGCCTTCGTTCCCTTCCCCGCGTACCTCGTCCCGATTCTCGGTACGGCAGCGGCCTGAACGGCGCCCATACGGCATACCAACGCTTCGGGCAAGGGGGTGACGTGATGGCTGCAACGTGATTTTATGAAGGAACCTCATTCTGAAATCGGGGTCCACGAAGAAGCTTCATTTCTGAAATCGGGGTCAAAATGATTGGAGATCAACATGGCTGACAACGACGGAATCTTCCTCTACATCGGCACGTACCCGAGCGAACTTGCCGCTCGGGCCGATTACGACATCGTCAAGGAGTTGCACCATTCAGGCACCGTCGGCACCTACGATGCGGCAGTGATTACGAAGGACGCCGAAGGAAAGGTGCACGTCAACAAGGACGAGATGGCAACTCGGCACGGCGGTTGGGGTGGCGCAGTCGCCGGCGCGGTGGTTGGTCTCCTCTTCCCGCCGGCCATCATTGGCACTGCGATTGTCGGTGGCGCGATCGGCGCAGCGAGCGGCCACCTCTGGCGCGGTGTGTCCCGCGCCGAGGTCAAGGAACTCGGCGATCTCATCGACTCAGGCCAGGCAGCGCTGGTCGTTGCCGGCGCCAGCAACGTCGAAGATGCACTCAACAAGGTAGAGCTGAAGGCCGAGAAGCACGTTGCCAAGCAGCTGACCAAGGTGAAGAAGTCCGAGCTCGACGCAGCAGTCAAGGCCGCTGCAAGCGAAGTGGGCGCAGGAAGCTAACTCCCACTCCGCGAGACGACGGGCCCGGCTCAGAGGAATCTGAGCCGGGCCTCTTCCTGTTCAGAGTGTTCTCGTCGTGGATCAATCGATCGACGCCGAGTAGCGCATGGATGCACCCAGGTGAGTCCCGGCCGCCGTCGCTAGCGTCGACCGGGACTCGTGAGGATGACGAGTCGCTGGGTGGCTCTGGTCATCGCGACATATCGGTCGACCGCTCCTTCGATGCCCGTGCCGAAATCCTCCGGGTCGATGAGAATGACCAGGTCGAATTCGAGTCCCTTCGAAAGTTCAGGGGTCAGTGACCGGACTCGGGACGTCGCCCCGAACGCGTCGACATCGACCTCGCCCGTACCGATGACGCACGCGATCCCGTCGGCATGCGTGGCAAGCCAGTTGCTGAGGATCGCGCTCAGGTTCGACGTGGATTCGTGTTCGACTGCGACGCCGCTGCTGCGAATCGAGGTCGGCACATTGGCGTCTGGCAAGACGGCTCGGATGATGGGCTCGGCTTCCTCCATCACCTCGGACGGCGTGCGGTAGTTGATGGTCAGGGCCGACTGGGTGATCCGGTGGAGTCCGATCCGTTCGAGCCGCTCCTGCCAGGACTCCGTGAATCCGTGTCGTGCCTGGGCGCGGTCGCCGACGATGGTGAAGCTGCGCGACGGGCAGCGGAGCAGCAGCATCTGCCACTCGGCATCCGTCAATTCCTGAGCCTCATCGACGACGATGTGCGCGAACGGACCGGCGAGCACGTCCGGATCGGTCGCCAGCAGCACGGCCTCGTCGACCAGCGCGTTCTGCGCGTCCTGTCCACGTAGCATCGACATCAACTGCATCTCGGAGTCGTCGGTCGCGATCAGGTGATCGACGACCCGGGCCATCTCATCACGCTCGGCGGCGAGGATGGCAGCATCACGACGCTTGCGCTGCGACGCCTTCGGGTCGCCGATCCGCTGCCGCGCCGCGTCCAGTAGCGGTAGATCGGCCACCGTCCAAGCGCGGGCATCTGCGCGCTGCAGTGCCTGGATCTCGTCGTCGTCGAGCCATGGGGCGCACTTCCTCAGGTACGCAGGGACAGACCACAGGTCACCGACGACGCCGGCCGCATCGAGCAGCGGCCACGCTCGGTTGAAAGTCGAGCGCAGCTCGCTGTTCTGCTCGAGTGACCGACGGAGCAGGTCAGCCGAAACGTCCTCGTCGTTGTCCATCAGGATCGTGAGCAGCTCGTCCCACACCTGATCGCGCGCCTCGTTGTGTGGAGTGCCTGGTTCCGGCGCCTCGAATGCCTCGGCCCAATCGCCGGCGTCCAGCCAGATGTCCGACCAGTGGGTTTCGATCACCATTCCCGTGGTGGGCGGCCGCTCGTAGTGCCTGACGGCGGCCTCGACCGCCTTCACCAGGTCGGCTGACGACTTCAGGCGGGCGACATGCTGGTCGATCTCGATCGTCGACTCAGGCCCCTCGACAACGAGATCCCGCAAGGTGCAGATCTGTACGCCCTCCTCTCCGAGGCTGGGAAGGACGTCGGCGACGTATGCCAGGTACGCCTGATGGGGACCGACGAACAAAACGCCACCTCGACGGTGCCCGAGCCGAGGGTCTGAGAAGAGAAGGTAGGCGGTGCGATGCAGGGCGACGACGGTCTTCCCCGTGCCCGGGCCACCGTCGACGACGAGTGCCCCACGGGATCCCGCGCGGATGATGGCGTCCTGATCGGCTTGAATGGTGGCGAGCACGTCCCGCATCCGAGCGGACCGGCTGCTGCCGAGGCTGGCGATGAAGGCGGACTGATCGTCGAGCGCAGCGTTCCCTTCGAATCCGTCAGAGGTGAACACCTCATCCCAATAGTCACTGACCCGGCCGCGAGCCCAGCGATACCTGCGGCGACTCACCAAACCCATCGGGTTGGCGTGCGTCGCTCCGAAGAACGGCTCGGCGGCAGGGGAACGCCAGTCGATCAGCAGTTGGCGGCCTGCGCTGTCCGAGAGACCGAGTCGTCCGACGTACACGGGTGCGGGGTTGTCCGCGCTGACCATGCGCCCGAGGCATACGTCCAGACCGAAACGGCGCAGTGTGCGCAGACGAGCGGTCAGGCGGTGTATCTCCAGGTCCCGATCCAACGCCTCCTGCCCCGCCCGACCGGGTTGCCTGCGCACGGCGTCGAGACGGTCGGAGATGTCGGCGATCGAGTGCTCGAGGCTCTCCGCGATCGTCGCGAAGTGTTGCTCGTCGTCGACGATCAACGGTGGGACGGCCTTGGCCGTGAGGCGGTCGGGAAGGTTGAACGCGCTTGTCGTCAGGCTCATGTCATCGGTTCCCTTCACCGGTGTGCGCGTCGAGCAGATCGAGACACCGCGCGTGCCGCCCGTGCCCTCGCCCCACGGTGCACACCGCCGCAGCCCAGCGAGTCCCACTCGCGGTTCGACGGCCCCCGGACAAACCACTCTTCGACAACCGCACACGCATCCCTTGACTCCCCTATCCCGCAGACTCCGGCCTCGGCCGACCAGTCTGCGGGATACCCGGGGTCTTGCCGCAAGCCCCCCTCTCCGCTATAGATTTAACGTGGCGGGGTGAGTAGTCCCACGCCCTCTTCTGAGACCTGTGGCCAGCCGTGCGACGATCGCTCGCTAGTCGTCCAGGCTCCCCATGGTCAGGTTGACGGTTGTCCCCGTCATCCCGCTCGCGAGATCGGAAGCCATGAAGGCCGCTACGTTCGCCATCTCCGTGAGCGTCATGAGCCGCCGCGGGTGGGTCCTGCTCGCGAGCAGCCCCTGCCACTGCGTCCAGCTCAATCCCGATGCCTCGGCGCGCGGCTCATAGGCTTCCCTGATCGTGGGTGTCTCAGGCATCGCCTGTGGTCGCAGGCCGATCACGCGAATGCCGTGCGGCGCGAGTTCTGCCGAGAGGTCCCGTGTGAGTGCCTCCTTAGCCGCCATCGCCGGGCCGTACCCGCCGACCAAGGGGATACCCATTCGGGAGTGAGTCGCGGTGACCGTCATGATCACGCCTGATTTGTTCGTGACCATCCGCCGAGCTGCCAGGCGTGCGGTCAGGAAGTACGACAACGAGTAGCTCGTGATCGGCAAAGAGAACTGCGCGGCATCCAGCTCGGCGAGCGGGACGCCCAGAATCTTCGCATTCGGAATTCCGACGGCGTTGAACGAGATGTCAACGCGGCCTGCCGCCGCGATCACCGACTCGAGGTGCCCGTCCACGGCCTGCTCATCGAGAGCGTCGACTTCCATCGCCTCGGCGGAGCCACCTGCGGAGACGATTTCGGCGGCGACGGTCTCGACTGGCCCGCGGTGGCGGCCGGTGAGGAAGAGCGTCGCCCCTTCACGCGCGAATGCACGCGCGACAGCGCTCCCGATGCCGCCGCCCGCTCCGTAGATCACGGCGACCTTGTTCTCCAGCATCATCGCTCCCCCGCTCTGCACCGGCAGCTTGCACCGAGCAAGCTATCTGCTTGCGTGATGCAAGTCAAGGGCCTACGTTGACTACATGCTTGGACATCTCTACGAGAATCAGGATTGTTCCGCCGCTCGAGCGCTTGAGCTCGTCGGCGAACGCTGGAGCCTCCTGATCCTGCGAGATGCGATGTTCCGCGGTTTCACGCGCTTCTCTCAATTCCAGAAGAGCCTCGGCATCGCGACGAACATCCTGTCGAAGCGCCTCGACACGTTCGTGGCCGACGGCCTCATGGAGCGTCTGCAGCCGAAGACGTCTGCCCAGGCGGAGTATCAGCTGACCCGCAAGGGGCTCGAGCTGAAGTCGGTCATCATCGCGTTGACCGTGTGGGGCGACACGTGGCTCCAACCCGGCCCGGTCGAGTTCCGAGACGAATCCGACGGACAGATCGTGGAGCTTCAACTGCGACGCGCCGTCGATGACGTTCAGATCGGCGTTGTCGACGTCGTCGCCCGGCGGCGGTAGCCGATGCGCGGCAGATCGACCATGGCGGCACTCGACTCCCACAGATCGACAGCGTTCTCCAAGTCGTACGAAAGCCTCGACGAACGCGTGGGCGTACTCGCTCCGACGGAGCGGAAATCACTCGTCGCAATGCTGCAACGCATCGCCGACGGTGCCGGGCTCGCACCGGGGGTGCACCCGGGGTACGACGCGATCGACCCAGCAGGTACCTAGCCGACTCGGGTGCTCAGAGCGACGTATTGCGCTCGGCGAACTTCTCGAGTCGCTTTCCGGATGCCGGCATGCCGAGCTCGTTGTAGGGGCCCTCGACCTCGGGTTCGGGCAGGCGCTGGTCGGTCGGGCAGACCAGCACCGTGTTCGCGGTCGAGTGGTCGATGACGTGCTCGAACATCGGATGCCCGCAGATCGGACATGCCCGCTCGCCGGCGGGTATTTGAGGATCCGACCCCTCTTCCACCACCGGCGGTGGGCCGAACGCGGGCAGCAACGCCCGGTCGATACGGTCGAAGAAGTGGGTGAATGCGTTGCCGTCGGGGCGGCTCGCGTCGTCACGTGCCATGGCCAGATGGTACGCCTGCTCGTCGACCACCGCCACCGTCGAAAACGCGCCGTCGAAAACGCGCCGTCGAGCGCGCATAGGCTGAATGCATGACGGATGCCGCAACTACACGCCCGGTCACGATCATCACCGGTGCGAGCCGCGGCATCGGTGCCGCGATCGCCGAGCGCCTCGCCGCCGACGGTCACGATCTGGTGCTCACGTACCGTGAGCGCCGAGACGCGGCCGACGCGATCGCTCGCCGATGCGCGGCTTCCGGTGCTCGCGTGCTCCTGTTGCGGGTCGATCTTGCCGACCTCGATGCCGCGGCGACCGTGGTGCCTGCGGCGATCACCGAGTTCGGTCGAGTGACGGGGCTCGTCAACAACGCGGGGATCACCGGGCTCATCGGCGGGTTCCTCGATGCGACGATCGAAGAGAGCGAGCTGCTCTTCCGGGTCAATTTGCTCGCGCCGATCGTGCTCACGAGAGCGGCGATCGCCCACATGGCGACCGACCGCGGCGGGGCGGGCGGATGCGTCGTGAACATCTCCTCGGGCGCTGCGACGTCTGGTGCACCGAACACCTACATCCCGTACTCCATGAGCAAAGCCGCGTTGAACGCGCTGACGACGGGCGCATCGAAGGAGTTCGGACCGGTGGGAGTGCGGGTCAACACGGTCTCCCCCGGTACCACACGCACCGAGATCCATGCTGCAGCCGGGAGGCCCAATGCGCCCGACGAGCGGGCCGGCAACATCCCCATGCGCCGCCCGGGAGAGCCGCATGAAATCGCCGGCGCCGTCGCCTACCTGTTCTCCGCCGATGCGGCGTACACCTCGGGTGCCGACATCAGGGTCGCCGGCGGCAATTGAGCCGGACGACGGGCCGCATCACGCTTCGCCGAAGCCCGATTCGGCGAGCTCGGCGATCGCATCGACGGCTGCTCGTGCGTCGGGGTCTTCACTCGCGATCTCGACCTGGGCACCTTTCGTGAGCCCGAGCGACATGATGCCGAGCAGACTCTTCGCGTCGGTGCCGTTGACGGTGACCTTCTGTGCGAACGTGCTCGCGAGCTTCACGAGTTCCGCCGCGGGCCGGGCGTGCAGTCCGTCGGAGTTCACGAGACTGATGGTTCGGGCATAGCCGGATGCCGCGTGCTGGCCGCCGCCCGCAGCACCCGCTCGTTCGGCCGAGCGCGCGCCGCCGGCCGACTCGGCGGCGACCCCACCCGCGGTCGCCCGCGCGGACTCGGCAGCCGCGACGACGACGTCGATCGCGTCCCCCGACTCCGCTGCAACCGCCGCGGCCACCCCGCCCTCGACGAGCGGCGCGTCGGCGATGCGCACGCGCGCCCGCTGTTCGTCGTCGAGAAAATCGAGGGCGGTTTCGGCCGTGAGGATCGCTGAGCCGAGGTCGCACAACACCACGACTCCGATGCCCGCATCGGCCTCCGCGATGCCCGCAGTCACTCGATCGAAGCTCGTGCCGATGCGACCGTCTTCGGTGCCGCCCGCCGCGACGAGTGTGGCCGTCGGCGCCATCTGCCGGGCGAGTTCGACGAGCCCATCGGCGATGGCGGACGAATGCGAGACGAAGACGACGCCGACTTTGCCGGTGGTGCCCACCTCACGCCCCCGCTGAGGCCGCAGCCGCATCCGCGGCGGCTCGGAGCAGCAGTGCGCTCGATTCGGCGCCCGGGTCGCGGTGGCCGGCAGAGCGTTCGCCGAGATAGCTCGCCCTGCCTTTTCGGGCGATGAGCGGCTCGGTCGCCGCCGCACCGGCCTCGGCCGCGTCGGCCGCGGCGGCGAACACACCGGCGGCGTCCGTACCGGCGGCCGCGGCGGCCGCCGCTGCATCGACGGCCGGCGTCCATGCGTCGACCATCGTCTTGTCGCCGGACTCGGCCTTGCCGCGTGACACCACCCCGTCGCGCGCCGCTGCGAGGATCGCGGCGATGGCCGGGCCATCCAGTGAGACCGCACCGCCCGCGGCTGCCGCCGCCTTCAGGTAGGCGGTGCCGTAGAGCGGACCGGCGGCGCCGCCGACCGTCGAGATCAGGGTCGTCGCCACGAGCTTCAGCACGTCACCGGGTGTGGATCCGGCAGCCAGGTCGTCGAGTTTCGGCAGCACCGCCTGGAATCCGCGATCCATGTTCTCGCCATGATCGCCGTCACCGATCTCACGATCGAGCGTGATCAGCTCGACTCGATGCTCCGAGATGACCTGCGCGCTTCGTCTGACCCAGTCCACAGCCCAGGTGATGTCCAATCCCACCGAAATTCCCCCTTCGATCCGTCTTCATCGTCCCCACCGCAGTGCGGCAGTCTGCACCGGAGCATCCCACAATTCGACCATCTCGTCGTCGAGCTTCAGCAGCGTGATCGACATGCCGTGCATCTCGAGCGCCGTGATGAAGTTGCCCACGAGCGATCGGGCGACCTCGATGCCGCGTTCTTCGAGCACCTCTGCCGCACGTCGGTACGCGAGGTACAACTCGATCTGCGGCGTGCCGCCCATGCCGTTGACGAACAGCAGTGCGCGTTCGCCTCGCTCGTACGGCAGGTCTTCGAGGATCGGCTCGAGCAACCGGTCGACGAGTCGGTCGGCGGGTTCGAGTTTGATGCGCGCTCGCCCCGGCTCGCCATGGATTCCGATGCCGATTTCGATCTCGTCTTCAGCGAGCGTGAAGCTCGGTTCACCGGCGTGCGGCACGATGCAGGGTGTCAACGCGAGCCCCATCGACCGTGCACCGGCGTTCACCCGCTCGGCGATGACGGCGACTTCATCGAGGGAGTCGCCCCGTTCGGCCGCCGCTCCCGCGATCTTCTCGACGAGCACGGTGCCGGCGACCCCTCGCCGGCCCGCCGTGTACAGCGAGTCCTTGACGGCGACGTCGTCGTTGGTGATGACGGCGCGCACGTCGATGCCGTCGGCGGATGCCAGGTCTGCGGCGGTCTCGAAGTTCAGCACGTCACCCGTGTAGTTCTTCACGATGTGGAGTACACCCGCTCCCCCGTCGACGGCTTTGGTCGCGGCGAGGATCGGGTCTGGAGTCGGAGACGTGAACACCGCACCGGGCACGGCGGCATCGAGCATGCCGAAGCCGACGAAGCCCGCGTGAAGGGGTTCATGCCCACTGCCGCCGCCGCTCACGATGCCGACCTTGCCTGCGATCGGGGCGTCGGCCCGTACGACGAATATCGGATCGAACTGGACTCGCACGAGATCGGCATGGGCGAGTCCGAACCCCGCGACCGACTCTTCGACGACCCGCTTCGGATCGTTGATGATCTTTTTCACGGACATCCCTTCCACTCAGCTGACGGACGCCGTGCAGACGTGCATCAACGTCGACGCAGCACTCCTCGCAAACCTACGCCCGTCGCGCCGTCGACCGTAAGAGGCCGTGTGAAATCTCACACCCCCATTCCGCGGTGCGGCCGGTCTGAGTATCGTGGGCAGTGTTCCGCCCCTGGGCGAAGCCCACCGGGCTCGGCGAAAAGGATGGATGGTCAACGTGGACAATCTCGGAGTGCTGTTCCTCAGCGAGCTCGTCGGAACGGCGATGCTCGTGCTCCTCGGCTGCGGGGTGGTGGCCAACGTCGCCCTCGCCAAGACGAAGGGTTTCAACGGCGGATTCCTCATGGTGACGTTCGGCTGGGGCCTCGCGGTCTTCGCCGGCGTCATCGTGTCGTATGCGTCGGGCGCGCACATCAACCCTGCGGTCACCCTCGGGCTCGTCGCGAACGGTGCCACGGAGTTCGGCAATGCCGGCCTCGGTATCACCGTGCCGGTGGACTTCCTCTCGGTGATCGCCTACATCGGTGCGCAACTGATCGGTGCCATCATCGGTGCCGTGTTCGTCTGGCTCGCGTACAAGCAGCACTTCGACGAGGAGCCGCAACCGGCGTCGAAGCTGGGTGTCTTCTCGACCGGCCCGGGCATCCGCAACTACGCGTGGAACCTGATCACCGAGATCATCGGCACCTTCGTTCTGGTCTTCGTCGTGATCGGTTTCGGCGGCGGTCGCCAGGGCGACGGCGGTCTGGCCGCACTCGGCGCACTCCCAGTGGCGCTCCTCGTGATCGGTATCGGCGTCTCGCTCGGTGGTCCGACGGGGTACGCGATCAACCCGGCCCGTGACCTCGGTCCCCGGATCGCGCACGCGATCCTTCCGATCAAGGGCAAGGGCGCCAGCGATTGGTCGTACTCGTGGGTGCCGGTGTTCGGGCCGATCATCGGCGGCCTGATCGCCGGATGGGCGGCGATCCCGCTGCTCCCCCTCATCAGCTGAGCGCTTCGGGGGCCGGTCCATCGGACCGGCCCCCGAGGTCATCCATCAGAACGACCGCCGGCGCCCGCCGGCTGAGCAGAATGAGAGAACCGAATGGCCGACTACATCCTCGCGATCGATCAGGGCACGACCTCGTCGCGCGCGATCATCTTCGACAAGGCCGGATCGATCGTCTCGACCGGCCAGCTCGAGCACGAGCAGATCTTCCCGAAGGCGGGATGGGTCGAGCACGACCCGGTCGAGATCTGGCGCAACACCCGGGAGGTCATCGGGCAGGCCCTCGGCAAGGCCGATCTGACCCGGCACGACATCGCGGCGGTGGGCATCACGAACCAGCGCGAGACCGCCGTCGTGTGGGACAAGAACACCGGCGAGCCGGTCTACAACGCGATCGTCTGGCAAGACACGCGCACGCAGTCGATCGTCGACCGGCTCGCGGCCGACGGCGGGGTCGAGCGCTTCAAGCAGCAGGTGGGATTGCCGCTGGCGACGTACTTCTCGGGTACGAAGATCGTGTGGATTCTCGAAAACGTGCCGGGTGCGCGTGAGAAGGCCGAAGCCGGTGACCTGCTCTTCGGCACGACCGACTCCTGGGTGCTCTGGAATCTCACGGGTGGCCCTGACGGTGGTGTGCACGCAACGGATGTCACGAACGCGAGCCGCACGATGTTCATGGATCTCGAGACCCTCGCGTGGGATGACGAGATCCTCGCCGCCTTCGGAGTGCCCCGCTCGATGCTCCCCGAGATCAAGTCGTCCTCCGAGGTCTACGGCGTCGCAGAGCCGTCGAGCCTGCTCCGCGAGGTTCCCGTCGCCGGCATCCTCGGCGACCAGCAGGCTGCGACGTTCGGTCAGGCCGCGTTCGACACCGGCGAGTCCAAGAACACCTACGGCACCGGCAACTTCCTGATCTTCAACACCGGCGAAGAGATCGTCCACTCGAAGAACGGCTTGCTGACGACGCTCGGCTACAAGCTCGGAGACGCGGCCCCGCACTACGCGCTCGAGGGCTCGATCGCGGTGACGGGTTCGCTGATTCAGTGGCTTCGCGACAATCTCGGACTGATTTCGAGCGCGCCCGACGTGGAGCGACTTGCGAAGTCGGTCGACGACAACGGCGGTGCGTACTTCGTGCCGGCATTCTCGGGCCTGTTCGCGCCGTACTGGCGCCCCGACGCCCGTGGCGCGCTCGTCGGCCTCACCCGCTTCGTGAACAAGGGTCACATCGCCCGCGCGGCACTCGAGGCGACGGCCTTCCAGACCCGCGAGGTGCTTGAAGCGGTGAATGCCGATTCGGGCGTCGACCTGACAGAACTCAAGGTCGACGGCGGCATGATCGCCAACAACACGCTCATGCAGTTCCAGGCCGACATCCTCGGCGTTCCGGTCGTTCGCCCGGTGGTCGCCGAGACAACGGCGCTCGGTGCCGCCTACGCAGCAGGGCTCGCAGTCGGCTTCTGGTCGAGCCTCGACGAACTGCGCGCGAACTGGCAAGAGGACTCCCGTTGGGAGCCGAAGATGGATCCCGCCGAGCGGGACCGTCAAATCCGGCTCTGGAAGAAGGCCGTCACGAAGACCTTCGATTGGGTCGACGAAGACGTGAATTGAGCAGTCGCGGCGACGGATGCCTCGCTCAGGCCTTCGTCGCCGCGATCCACTGTTCGAGCTTGCGGGCACCCGCGCCGCTGTCGATCGCTTCTTCGGCGACCGCCATCTTGTCGCGGAAACGATCGAGGATCGCACGCTGCACCTGGGCCGGATCCTTCGCGAGATCGAAGGCGACGAGCCCTGCAGCGGCATTCAGCACGACGATGTCGCGCACGGGTCCGCGAACGCCCGAGAGAAGCTCGTTGACGACTCCCGCGTTGTGTTCGGCGTCGCCGCCCTCGAGCTGATCGATCGTCGCCCGCGGAATCCCCAGGTCGCGCGGGTCGAGATCGTGTTCCTTGACCGTGCCGAGGGAGACCTCCCAGAGGTGACTGTGCCCGGTAGTCGTCAGCTCGTCGAGACCGTCATCGCCCCGGAATACGAGCGCGGTCGCGCCGCGGGTCTGGAAGACGCCGACGATGAGCGGTACGCGATCGAGGTGAGCGACGCCGACGGCGGATGCTTCGGGGCGCGCCGGGTTCGCGAGCGGCCCCAGGAAGTTGAAGACCGTCGGCACGCCGAGCTCGGCGCGAACCCGCCCGGCGTGGCGGAAGCCCGGGTGGAACGCGGCGGCGTAGGCGAAGGTGATGCCCGCCTCGCCGAGCACGGCGGCGACACGCTCGGCGGGCAGCGCGAGGTCGAGCCCGAGGGCCGCGAGCACGTCGGAGGATCCGGATGAGGAACTCGCCGCCCGGTTGCCGTGCTTGATGACCGGCACTCCGGATGCCGCGGCGACGATCGACGCCATCGTCGAGACGTTGACGGTACCGAAGCGGTCGCCACCGGTGCCGACGATGTCGAGCGCCATCGGATCCACCGGCAGCGGCACGGCGTGTTCGAGAATCGCGTCGCGGAACCCGACGATCTCGTCGACCGTCTCCCCCTTCACTCGGAGTGCGACGAGAAACGCAGCGAGTTGCGCTTCGCTGACCGCGCCGGTCATGACCTGCTCCATGCACCACGCGGCATCCGAAACGCTGAGATCGGTGCCCTCGAGGAGGGAATTCAGGATGTCTGGCCAGTGCTGTCGTGCGGGCATGCGTCGATCCTATGCGTGATTCACGGCGGATTCGCGGCCTTCACCCAGCTCGATTTAGGGTCGCCTTACCGTGTCGACCCGACACGACTCCCCCGGATGACGAAAACTCAGGCCTCGTTTCAGCCATAATGGGATGGTGACGAGCACCTCAATCACTCATCAGGCGAGCGCGCCCCTGATCAAACGACCGAACACCGTTGCGGTGGGCACGATCGTCTGGCTCGGCAGCGAGGTCATGTTCTTCGCGGGACTCTTCGCGATCTACTTCACGCTGCGGTCGACATCTCCCGAACTCTGGGACTTCGAGGCAGGCCGGCTGAACGTGCCGTACGCGTTGGTGAACACGCTGATCCTGGTGTTGTCATCAGTCACGTGCCAGTTCGGCGTTTTCGCCGCGGAGCGCATGCAGCCATACGCCACCGGGTGGAAGCCCAAGCAGTGGGGCATGGTCGAGTGGTTCTTCCTCACGTACGCGATGGGTGCCGTCTTCGTCGCCGGCCAGGTCTGGGAGTACGCCACCCTCGTCTCCGAGGGAATTGCGATCGACTCCAACGCCTACGGCTCGGCGTTCTACATCACCACCGGCTTCCATGCCCTGCACGTCACCGGTGGCTTGCTCGCCTTCCTCTTCGTGATCGGCCGCGTCTTCGCGGTCAAGAACTTCGGTCACCGCGAGGCGACGAGTGCGATCGTCGTCTCGTACTACTGGCACTTCGTCGACGTCGTCTGGATCGGACTGTTCCTCGTCATCTACGTCCTCAAGTAAGCCGCATCAGGAGCGTCAGCACAGCATGCCCGTGAACAGGAAGTTACCCATGACTCGCCAGAAGCGACGCACCGGACGCCGGCACCCGCTCGCCACCGTCGCGCTCCTCGCGCTCGGCCTCGTCTTCACCGGTGGCGCGTACGCGGCCCTCAGCAGCGGCACCATCGCGCAGGCCGAGATCGACCCCGACTCGCAGCAGACCATCGAACAGGGCAAGAAGCTCTTCCAGGCCAACTGCGCCACCTGCCATGGACTCGAGGCGCAGGGCAGCGACACCGGACCGAGCCTCGTCGGCGTCGGTGCCGCCGCCGTCGACTTCCAGGTCGGCACCGGCCGCATGCCGATGCAGATGCAGGGTCCGCAGGCGCAGCAGAAGCCGGTGCAGTTCACCGACGATCAGGTCAAGCAGCTCGCCTACTACGTCGCTTCGCTCGGCCCCGGTCCCGACATCCCCGACGATCACCTCACCAATGGCGGCGGCGACGCAGCCAACGGCGCGGAGCTCTTCCGCATCAACTGCGCGATGTGCCACAACGTGGCCGGCGCGGGTGGCGCCCTCACCGAGGGAAAGTTCGCTCCCCCGCTGACGGATGTCTCGGGCGTGCACATCTACGAGGCCATGGTCACCGGCCCCCAGAACATGCCGGTCTTCAACGACCTGAACATCTCGCCGGAAGACAAGCGCGACGTGATCACGTACCTCAAGTACGTGCAAGACAATCGCTCGCCCGGCGGAATCGAGCTCGGCTCGCTCGGACCGGTCGCAGAGGGCCTGTTCATCTGGATCTTCGGTCTCGGCGCGATCGTCGCGATCACCGTGTGGATCACGGCGAAATCCAACTAGCGCACGCCCAGCACTGAAGTAGCTGAAGAAGGAGAACCATGGCACAGGACGACCACAGCGGCGAAGAGCTCGTCGCTGCCGACTCGTCGCACGCCGCGCACGAATACGCCGGATCGCCCGGCACAGCGGTCATCCCGCACGACGGGTTCGAGAATCCCGGATTCGAGCCGCACCGCGCTCGCGTCACCGATGAGAACCCGAAGCGCGAGAACCGAGCCCAGCGAACGGTCTATACGCTCTTCTACCTCTCGGTGATCGGCAGCGTGTGGGCCATCGCCGCGTACATGCTCTTCCCCATCGAGTCGAACGACGTCGGTGCAGTACGTCTCAACAACCTGTTCTTCGGCTTGGGCGCCACCCTCGCACTTCTCGCAATCGGTTTCGGTGCGGTGCACTGGGGCAAGTCGCTCATGACCTCCCCCGAGTCGGTCGACACCCGTCACCCGATCGGTGGGAGCGAGGCCACGAAGCTGGGCGCCATCGAGGTGTTCCGCGAGGCCGACGAGGAGTCGGGCTTCTCTCGCCGCTCCGTCATTCGGAACAGCCTCATCGGTGCACTCCTCGTGTTCCCGTTGCCGGCGATCGTGCTGTTCCGCGGGCTGGCGCCACAGGATCAACTCCCGGTCGAGCTCCTCAGCCACACGATGTGGGCGAAGGGTACTCGCCTCGCGCTCGACCCTTCCGGCGTGCCGATCAAGGCCGGCGACGTCACGATCGGCAGCGCGTTCCATGTGATCCCCGAAGGACTCAACGATCTCGAGCACGGCAGACTCGATGAGAAGGCGAAAGCCGCGGTACTGCTCATGCGGCTCGAGCCGAGTGAGCTGCATCCGGCCCCGGGCCGTGAGTCCTGGGCGTACGACGGCATCGTCGCGTACTCGAAGATCTGCACGCACGTCGGATGCCCCGTCGCACTGTATGAGCAGCACACGCATCACCTGCTTTGCCCGTGCCACCAGTCGCAGTTCGATGTGGCGAACAACTGCGAGGTCATCTTCGGCCCCGCGGCCCGACCCCTTCCTCAGCTTCCGATCGCGGTCGATGACGAGGGTTATCTCATCGCGCGGAGCGACTTCACCGAACCCGTCGGCCCGAGCTTCTGGGAGCGCCATTGAGCACCGTATCGACGCGAACGCCCTCGCCTGCGCCTGTCAAGCGCTCATTCACGGCAGAGGCATCCGAGTACGTCAACGACCGCACGGGCATCGCCGTCGCGATCAAGGGTCTCGGGCGCAAGGCCTTCCCCGACCATTGGTCCTTCCTCCTCGGCGAGGTCGCGCTCTTCAGCTTCATCGTCATTCTCATCTCCGGTACCTTCTTGACGTTCTTCTTCCAGGCGTCGATGGCCGAGGTGCACTACAACGGCTCGTACGTTCCCCTGAAGGGCGTCGAGATGTCGGTGGCCATGGCATCGACGCTCGACATCTCGTTCGACATCCGAGGCGGGCTCTTCGTTCGTCAGATGCACCACTGGGCGGCTCTGCTGTTCGTGGCCGCCATCGGCTTGCACATGCTGCGCGTGTTCTTCACCGGCGCGTTCCGCAAGCCCCGTGAGATCAACTGGGTGTTCGGCTTCATCCTCTTCATCCTCGCGATGGCCGAAGGATTCACGGGCTACTCCCTCCCCGACGATCTGCTCTCCGGCAACGGACTCCGCATCATCGACGGCATTCTCAAGGGCATGCCGCTCGTGGGCACGTGGGCTTCGTTCCTCTTCTTCGGCGGCGAGTTCCCCGGCGATGCCATCGTCGGACGCCTCTATACGCTGCACATCCTGTTGCTTCCGGCACTCGTCGTCGCGCTCATCGCGGTTCACGTCGTGTACGTGTTCATCCACAAGCACACGCAGTTCGCCGGTCCCGGTCGAGAACCGACCAACTCCGTCGGCCCGCCCATCCTGCCGATCTACGCGGCGAAGGCCGGCGGCTTCATGTTCATCATCTGGGGCGTGGTCGCCCTCATCGCGGCGCTGTTCACGATCAACCCGATCTGGAACTACGGCCCCTACGACCCGTCGCCCGTCTCGGCCGGTACACAGCCCGACTGGTACATCGGCTTCGCCGACGGCGCCCTCCGTCTCATCCCGCCGGGTTGGGAGTTCGTCTGGCTCGACCGCACGTGGTCGTTCAACATCCTCGTCCCGCTCATCGCCATCGGCATCTTCATCGTGCTGGCGCTGATCTACCCGTTCATCGAGGCCTGGGTGAAGGGCGACAAGCGAGAGCACCACATCGCCGATCGTCCGCGGAACGCCCCCACGCGTACCGCCATCGGTGCGGCAGGCGTGACGTTCTACGCCGGCCTGTGGGCCGCAGCAAGCTCCGACATCCTGGCCACGCACTTCTCTCTCACCATGGAGGGTGTGATCCACGCCCTCCAAGCCGCGGTGATCATCGGGCCGTTCATCGCGTTCTTCATCACGAAGCGCGTGTGCATCGCCCTGCAGAAGAAGGATCGCGAGATCGTGCTGCACGGCTATGAGTCGGGTCGCATCGTGAAGCTGCCCGGCGGCGAGTTCATCGAGGTGCACCAGCCGCTCGACGAGTACGACCGCTGGAGGCTCGTGAGCCAAGAGACGTACGAGCCGCTCATGCTGCGCCCGAACGCTCGTGGCAAGATCACCTTCGGTCAGCGCACGCGCGCGGCACTCTCGCGCTGGTTCTTCGAAGACCGCATCGCGCCGGTCACGAAGGGCGAGCTCGAGGCCGGGCACGACACCCACCACTGAGAAAACCAGTAGACGGATTCGGGCACCGCGCCATGTCGATCGATTCGACTTGGCTGCGGTGCCCGAACTGCATGCAGGACCTCGGAACCGTCGCCGATGCTGTGCTCGGTTGCGTGAGCGGACACCGGTTCGACCTCTCCAAGCGCGGCGGCGTCACACTCCTCCCCCCTCGAGCGCCGCGCACGATGGGCGACGATCGCGGCATGCTCGAGGCTCGATCGTCGCTGCTGGAGTCCGGGGCGTACGACCCGATCGCGTCTGCCATCGTCGACGCGACCCGGTTGGCTCTTGGTGATCGACCGGGCCATCCAGAACCCAACACGGCCGTGGGTGGCTCAGGGCAGGCGATTCGGATCGCCGATCTCGGCTGCGGTACCGGATATTATGCACGGCGACTCGCTGAGTCCATCGGCACCACCTCAGTGCTGCTAGCCGATAGATCGCCGACGGCGGTGCGTATGGCCATGCGTCACGTGCCAGAAGCGACAGGCGTCGTGGTCGATCTCTGGCGCCCACTCCCGATCCGTGATGCATCCGCCGATGCCGCCATCAACGTGTTCGCACCCCGAAACCCCGCCGAGTTCGCTCGCATCGTGCGTGTGAACGGCGCGCTCGTCGTCGTCGTGCCGACGGCGTCGCATTTCGTCGAGCTCCGTCGACTCGGGGCCGCACTCGACGTACCCGACGGCAAGGCGGAGTTGGTGATCGGTCAATTCAGCAGCGTCGGATTCGACCTGGTCACCACGACACGGGTCGAGTACGAGCTCGCCACGGACTCTGCGATGCGGAACCTGCTGGTCGACATGGGACCCGCGGCGCACCATCGTGCAGCCCCAGGCGATGTCGGGGCGCCCGAGGCCATGACCGTGACGGTCTCGGTCGACGTCGTCGCATTCCTCCGCGCGGCATCTGCTGCCGCGACGCGCGGCCCCATCGCCGACTGATCGAAACCGAGCGAAGGAAACAGCCCCCGTGGCCGCAAGGGCACGGGGGCTGTCTCAGAGCGTCGGACGATATCAGCGAGCGAAGTTCCCGCGGTAGTACTCGTAGACCCAACCGACCAGGCTGATGACACCGAGCCCGACGGCGATGAACGAGATCCAGACCCCGATGGCGAGGCCGAGGAACATCAGGGCGGCAGCGCCGGCCAACATGATCGGCCACCAGCTCCAGGGGCTGAAGAAGCCGAGCTCCGCGTCGCCGTCGTCGATGTTCGCGTCGAGGCGGTCTTCGGGCAGTTCTGCTCCCTGCGCCTTGTGCACTCGGCCGAGGTAGAAGGCGATGAACGCGCTCAGCACGGCAGTCAGCGTGAGGGCGACGGAACCGGCCCATTCTGGGTGGTCGCGTCCATGCGAAGCGTTGTCAGCCCAGCTCCACCCGATGTATGTTCCCGCCACCAGCAGGAGGAAGACCGTGAGGATCCAGAAGAGATTGGCGTTCGCGCGCATTACTTGATCTCCTCCGACGCGGCATCATACGTGGGCGCCTGCGGGGCATCCTTCGCGGGCCCGATGCCGACCGGGATGCCGGCCTCGGGGTGGTTCAGGTCGAACGCGGGTCGCTCCGAACGGATGCGTGGGATCGACGTGAAGTTGTGCCGCGGCGGCGGGCAGCTGGTTGCCCATTCGAGCGAACCACCGTACCCCCATGGATCGTTGACGGTCACCTTCGGTGCGCGTCGAGCCGTGATGTAGACGTTCAGGAGGAACGGGATCATCGAGACCGCCAGGATGCCGGCACCGATCGTCGACAGCTGGTTCATCCACGTGATGTTGTCTTCCGGCAGATACGAGTAGTACCGTCGTGGCATCGCGACGACACCCAGCCAGTGCTGGATGAGGAACGTCGTGTGGAAGCCGATGAACAGCAGCCAGAAGTGCCACTTGCCGAGCGTCTCGTTCAGCATCTTGCCGGTCCACTTCGGCCACCAGAAGTAGAAGCCGGCGAACATCGCGAACACGACGGTGCCGAAGACGACGTAGTGGAAGTGGGCGACGACGAAGTACGTGTCGGAGACGTGGAAGTCCAGCGGTGGCGACGCGAGGATCACGCCCGTGAGACCGCCGAAGACGAACGTGATCAGGAAGCCGAGCGACCAGATGAGCGGCGTCTCGAACGTGATCGAGCCTCGCCACATCGTGCCGATCCAGTTGAAGATCTTCACGCCGGTCGGCACTGCGATGAGCATCGTCATCAAGGCGAAGAACGGCAGCAGCACCGAGCCCGTGACGTACATGTGGTGCGCCCACACCGTGACCGAGAGCGCAGCGATCGCGATCGTCGCATAGATGAGCGTCTTGTATCCGAAGATCGGCTTTCGGCTGAACACCGGGAAGATTTCGGAGACGATGCCGAAGAACGGCAGGGCGATGATGTACACCTCTGGATGGCCGAAGAACCAGAAGAGGTGTTGCCAGAGGATGACGCCACCGTTGGCTGGATCGAACACGTGAGCACCGAAGATACGGTCGGCGCCGGCGGCCAGGATCGCCGCGGCGAGCACCGGGAAGGCCATCAGTACGAGGATCGACGTGACGAGCGTGTTCCACGTGAAGATCGGCATGCGGAACATGGTCATGCCGGGCGCGCGCATCGTGATGATCGTGGTGATGAAGTTGACCGCACCGAGAATCGTGCCGAATCCGGAGAGGCCGAGGCCGAGCATCCAGAGGTTGCCGCCGACGCCTGGTGAGAACGTCGTCGAGGCGAGTGGTTGGTAGGCGAACCATCCGAACGACGCAGCGCCCTGCGGAGTGAAGAAGCCCGCGACGGCCATCAGCGAACCGAAGTTGAAGAGCCAGTACGCGAATGCGTTCAGTCGCGGGAACGCCACATCGGGAGCACCGATCTGGAGTGGCATGATCACGTTCGCGAAGCCCGCGAACAGCGGGGTGGCGAACATCAGCAGCATGATCGTGCCGTGCATCGTGAACAGCTGGTTGTACTGCTCACGGGTCTGGATGATCTCGAGGCCCGGCTCGAAGAGCTGCGCCCTGATGATCAGCGCCATCACGCCGGCGATGCAGAAGTAGATGAACGCGGTGATCAGGTACATGTACCCGATGACCTTGTGGTCGGTGGACGTGATCCACTTGACGAGGATGTTGCCCTTGTGTTCGACCTTGGAAGAGCCGAACGGAAGCGCGCTCGCTGAGGGGCGAGCCGGTGCGGTCGTGGTGCTCATCGCGGCTTAGTGCTCCTCTTTCAGTTCGGGCGCGCCCGTTCCGGGCAGGTTCTGATTACGGTCGTACTCGCTGGACAACTGGCCCTCTTGGCCGGCGTCGCGAAGCGACTCGATGTAGTCGTCGTACTCGCTCTGAGAGACGACCTCGACGTTGAAGAGCATGAGCGAGTGGTACTCGCCGCAGAGCTCGGCGCATTTGCCGGCGTAGGTGCCCTCACGTTCGGGCACGAACGACATGTAGTTCGTCTTGCCCGGATACATGTCTTTCTTGTAGAGGAAGTCGACAACCCAGAACGAGTGGATGACGTCACGGGATTCAAGTTCGATCTCGACGTTCGCCCCGACCGGCAGGTAGAGGGTCGGCAGCTCGGACTGCACGAGTGAGCCCCTCGGACCCTCGTCGGAGAGTTGGCCCTGGATGCCCGGCGAGTACACGTCTTCTTTGACGTAGTTGAAGTCCCAGGCCCACTGCTTCGCGATGACCTCGACCTGGACGTCGATCTGGTCTTCGGCGAAGCGCTGCTCGATCTCGGCCTGATCGCGCGCCGTGAAGGCGAAGAATCCGAGCACCAGGATGAGCGGGACGATCGTGTAGAACACCTCGATCGGCATGTTGTAGCGCAACTGCACCGGCAGGCCGGTCTGGCCCTTGCGGCGACGGTATGCGATGACTGCCCAGATCGTGAGACCCCAAGTGATGACACCGACGATCAGCAGCACGATCCACGAGGTGACCCAGAGTCCGGAGACGAGATCGGTATGGTTCGTGACCGGCGCCTCCCCCTCAACGAATCCGGGGAGGAATCCGTTCAACTGAGCCTGGGTGCACCCTGCGAGGACGAGGCTGAGTGACGCTGCGATCGGAATTGCAGCCCATCGGAGTCGGCGATTGTGGCGCACCGGTGACCTTTCGGGAGACTCGAAGGCGCTTCACAGCGAAGCGCGTTGATCGTTGCCTAGCCTACTCCGACTCGACCCCCGGGGTGTGCACCCGACGGCGGTGTCGGGTGCGCCGTTCCACGGAATTCCCGCTCGACCGGCGCAAATGACGAAGGGAGGCCGCTCTCGCGGCCTCCCTTCGGAGTAGACGTCAGTGACTCAGTGGAACGAGTCACCGCATGCACAGCTGCCCTCTGCGTTGGGGTTGTCGATCGTGAAACCCTGCTTCTGGATGGTGTCTTCGAAGTCGATCGCGGCGCCATCGAGGTAGGGCACGCTCATCTTGTCGACGACGACCTCGACACCCTCGAAATCGACGACGGCATCGCCGTCGAGGAGGCGCTCGTCGAAGTAGAGCTGGTAAATGAGTCCCGAACAGCCACCGGGCTGCACGGCCACCCGGAGGCGGAGATCGTCTCGCCCCTCTTGTGCGAGGAGATTGCGCACCTTGTCGGCGGCGGGGTCGCTCAGCTTCACGCCGTGCGTGGTCTCGATGATCGTGTCGCTCATGTCTCTCCTCGGTGCGTCAAACGGAACCTGTCTCCATGGTAACTCCCGAAACGGAGAGTGCGTCCGGCGCGCTCTCAGGAATCTTCAGTGCGGGCGTCGAGGCGGGCGAGGAACAGCGCCTCGCTCAGCAGCGCACGCTGGAAGACGCCGAGGTGCAGCGACTCGTTCGGGCTGTGAGCTCGAGAGTCCGGGTCCTCGACGCCGGTGACGAGGATCTGCGCCGACGGGAACTCGGCGACGAGTTCCGCGATGAACGGAATGGAGCCGCCGACGCCGATCTCGACGGGCTCCTTGCCCCATCCTTCGGCCATCGCCGCATTGGACTCGGCGACCGCCCAGCCCGAGGTGTCGACGAGGAAGGGGTTGCCGAGCTCGAACGCATCGAACTCGAGGTGCGCACCGAACGGCGCATGACGCTCGAGGTGGCCGCGGATCACCGCGAGTGCGTCGACATCGCTCTGCCCCGGCGCCACGCGTGCACTGATCCGCACCGCGACACTCGGCACCAGGGTGTTGGAGGCGTTCGCGACCGTCGGGGCGTCGATGCCCGTGATCGTGATCGATGGCTGCGCCCAGATGCGCGAGAGGATCTCTCCGCGTCCGATCGGCGTCACACCGTCGAGGAGTCCCGTCTCGGAACGCAACTGCGCCTCGTCGTAGGCGGGCGTCTCGAGATCGGCCGAGGTGAGGCCCTCGACGGCGACGGCCCCGTCGGCGTCGTGCAGCGTCGCGAGCAGCTGGATGGCCGCGAGCATCGCGTCGGGCACCGCGCCGCCGAACATGCCCGAGTGCGATGCGTGTGCCAGCGTCGACACGCGCAGACGGAAGGCGACGGCACCCCGGAGCGCGACCGTGAGCGCCGGCGTCTCGAGATCCCAGTTGCCGGAGTCCGCGACCACGATCGCGTCGGCGGCGAGCACGTCGCGGTTCTCGCGGAGGAAGTTGGCGAACGAGAGCGATCCGGACTCCTCCTCCCCTTCGATGAACAGTGCGATGCCGAGATCGAACTCCGTGCCGAGCACTTCGGTCAGCGCACGGATGGCACCGATGTGCGCCATCACCCCGGCCTTGTCGTCGGCGGCGCCGCGCCCGTAGAGGCGATCTCCGCGAAGCGTCGGTTCGAACGGGGCGGTCTCCCAGTCCTCGTCTTGGCCGGGCGGCTGCACGTCGTGGTGGGCGTAGAGCAGCACGGCGGGTCGCCCGTTGCGCGCCGCCCGGCGTGCCACGACGGCCGGCTTGCCCAGCGGGGTATCCGGGGCGTCGCCTTCTCCGATCGCCGCGCGACGGATCTCGACGAGGTCGAAGACGCCGAGCCCGCGCACGAGCTCCGCCACCGCCTCTGCACTCGTGTCGACGTGGGCCGGATCGAACGCGGCCCATGAGACTGACGGGATCTTCACGAGACGTGTGAGGTCTGCGATGGTGGTCGGGAAGGCGGCTTCGACGGCACCGCGCAGGGCGTCGCTCGTCGTCGGGGTGTCGGAGGTTCCGCCGGAAGCGGGAGAAGTCTCGGTCATGCCGGTAATCTTAAGGGGAACCGATTCGAGGACTCCCGTGGCCAAGCAGCCGAACAACACCGATGAACCGAGCGCCGAGACGCTCGAAGAGACCCAGGCTCGCCTGAAGGGCAAGGGCGCGCCCACGCCGAGTCGTGCGCAGCAGGAGGCGGCCCGCAAGCGGCCGCTCGTGCCGAACGACCGCAAAGAAGCAGCGAAGCAGGCGCGCGCGAAGGCCGCCGAGTCGCGAGAGCGCGCTCGGGTCGGCATGGCCGTCGGCGACGAGCGCTACCTGCCCGCCCGCGACCGCGGCCCGCAGAAGCGGTACGTGCGCGACTATGTCGACGCGCGGTTCAGCATCGGTGAGATCCTCATCCCGGTGATGTTCGCCGTCATCCTGCTGACGTTCGTGCCGAGCCCCGAGGTGCAATCGATCGGCATCCTCTCGCTCTGGGCGTTCTTCCTCGTCGCGGTCATCGACTCGGTCGTGCTCGGCTTCATCCTGACCAAGAAGCTCGGTGCGAAGTTCGGAGCCGACAAGGTGGAGCGGGTGCGCTGGTACGCCGCGATGCGGGCGCTGCAGCTTCGCCCGCTGCGCCTTCCGAAGCCGCAGGTCAAGCGCGGACAGTACCCCTCCTGAGACGGATGTCGCGGCGCGGGCGTTGTCCGGTGACGACACCCATGACCCCTCGGCCGCGCTCGCCGCGCCGCGGAATCACGCGCGTGCGAACACTCCCCCGCGGATGAGCGGCACTCGCGTCTCCTCGTCGCTCAGCGAGCCGTGCTGGCCGATCATCGATTCGGCCTGCCGGTTGGCTTCGCGCCGGTCGTAGTAGGCGATGCCTGCACGAGCCGCGATGACGATGTCGCCGATCCGCTCGCGCACCGCAGGGTCGACCGTTCCGTAGAGTCCGGCGTCGATCGCCTCGTCGCGACCCAGCACCCAGGCCCGAGACGCCTCGGCGGCGCGCCAGGACTCGAGGAGCGCCGCCCGGGAGCTCGCATCGAACTCGGGCTCGAAATAGAGCGAGAGACAGCGCGGCTCACCGCCGACGTGCCGGATACCGTCGAGCAGGGCGAGATCGGCGTCGATGTACACGTGCCGGTGCGATGGAACGTCGATGACCCCGTGGTCGGCGGTGACGAGGAGCCCCGCCCCACGAGGCATCCGACCCTCGAATGCAGCGAGTTCGGCGTCGAGTTCTTCCAGTAGGCCGAGCCACCGGTCGGACTGCCAGCCGTGCGAGTGCGCCGCCTGGTCGAGTTCGGGCACATACAGGTAGACCAGGGCCGGCTCGCCGGACGAGATGAGACGCGCGGCCTCGGCGAAGCGGTCGACGACGGATGCTGCGGGGCGATATTCCGCCCCGCGGAGCACCGCGCGCGTGAAGCCCGAGTCGGCGTAGCGTGCAGCGCCGATCGCGTAGCTGGCGGTTCCGGCCGCACGTGCGGTCTCGAAGACGGTGGGAACGCGTTGCCAGCTCTCGGGCCGCATGTCGTCATCCCAGCCGCTCAACTGGTTGACGACGCGGTCGTGCGCGGCGTCGAGCACTCGGTAGCCGACGAGTCCGTGCTCGCCCGGCGCCTTCCCGGTGGCAAATGTCGCAAGGGCCGCAGCCGTCGTCGAGGGGAACACCGTGCGGATGACGTCGCGCTTGCCCATGCGGGAGGCGAGGAATCTCGCATGGCCGGCGCGCGCCTGCAGGTTCGATGCGCCCAGTCCGTCGACGACCACGACGACGACGCTCGACGCCACGGGCAGCCCCAAGTCGTTCGGAGCAGCTCGGAGGCTCGAGATCGAACTGCCGAGCACCCCGGCAAGGCGCGGAACGGTGTCGGCGGGCACGGGTAGCATGGCAGACATCGCGCCCAGTCTGGCACAGGCCGGGCGCGCCCCTGTTCCTGCGTGTTCGCACGCTTGCCATAGAGACGACGGATGAGCCGAGCCAAGAATCAGCCCGCTGAAGAGACGATCGTCGAACGCATCGAAGACGTCGACGTCGCCACCGAGATGCAGGGTTCGTTCCTCGAATACGCGTACTCGGTCATCTACTCACGAGCGCTCCCAGACGCACGTGACGGGCTGAAGCCCGTGCAGCGGCGCATCCTCTACCAGATGACCGAGATGGGCCTGCGGCCCGACCGCGGGCACGTGAAATCGGCCCGCGTCGTGGGCGAGGTCATGGGCAAGCTGCACCCCCATGGCGACACGGCGATCTACGACGCACTCGTGCGCATGGCACAGGCCTTCACGCTGCGGGTGCCGCTGATCGACGGCCACGGCAATTTCGGCTCACTCGACGACGGCCCCGCCGCGCCGCGGTACACCGAGGCGCGGCTCGCATCCCCCGCCCTCGCGATGACCGACGGCCTCGACGAGGATGTCGTCGACTTCGTGCCGAATTACGACAACCAGCTCACGCAGCCCGAGGTGCTGCCCGCCGCGTACCCCAACCTGCTGGTCAACGGTGCGAGCGGCATCGCCGTCGGCATGGCCACGAACATGGCGCCGCACAACCTCATCGAGGTGGTCGGGGCGGCCCGGCACCTCATCGCCCATCCCAACGCGACGCTCGAAGAGCTCATGGAGTTCGTTCCCGGCCCCGACCTGCCCACGGGCGGCACGATTGTGGGGCTCGCCGGCATCGCAGATGCCTATGCCACAGGCCGCGGCAGCTTCAAGACCCGCGCGAAGGTCAGCGTCGAATCCATCACGGCCCGCAAGACCGGGCTCGTCGTCACCGAGCTGCCCTACCTCGTCGGCCCCGAGAAGGTCATCGAGAAGATCAAAGACGGCGTCAACGCGAAGAAGATCAGCGGCATCTCGGATGTCACCGACCTGACGGACCGCACCAACGGCCTGCGACTCGTCATCGGCATCAAGACCGGGTTCAGTCCTGACGCCGTGCTCGAACAGCTCTACCGACTCACACCGCTCGAAGACTCCTTCAACATCAACAACGTCGCGCTCGTCGACGGCGGCCCGCAGACCCTCGGGCTCCGCGAACTCCTGCAGGTCTACGTTGCGCACCGCATCTCGGTGGTGACTCGCCGCTCCGAATACCGGCTCGCCCGCAAGCGCGAGCGCCTCCACCTGGTCGACGGCCTGCTCATCGCGATCCTCGACATCGACGAGGTCATCCAACTGATCCGTTCGAGCGACGACACCGCCGCCGCCCGAGCGCGCCTGATCGAGGTCTTCGACCTCAGCGTGGTGCAGGCCGACTACATCCTCGAACTGCAGTTGCGGCGACTCACGAAGTTCTCGCGCATCGACCTCGAAACCGAACGCGACAAGCTCCGCGCCGAGATCGCCGAGCTGGAGGCCCTGCTCTCGAGCCGGCATCGCATCGAGGCCCTCGTCTCCGACGAATTGGCCGAGATCGCCGAGCGCTTCGGCACGCCGCGACGCACCTTGCTCACCGATGCGCGGCCCAGCATCGCGGGCGCGGCGGCGAAGCGCGCCGCCGCAGTGCTCGAAGTCGCGGATGTCCCGTGCCGGGTCTTCCTCTCCGCGACCGGGCGCATCGCGCGGGTCGACCTCCCCGTCGGCGACGACGGCCCGCCGGTGATCACTGCGCCGGCGCGCCGCAGCAAGCACGATGCCATTCGGTCGACGCTCGACACGACGAGCCGTGCCGAGATCGGCGCCGTGACGAGTCTCGGCAGGCTCATCCGCTTCACGCCCGTCGACCTGCCGATGCTGCCGCCGACGTCGGTGCAGCTGGGAGCCGGCGTGAAGATCGGCGACTACCTCACGCTCCCCAACCGCGACGAGAAGGTGCTCGCGATCGTCTCACTCGACTCCGACCGCTCGATCGCGCTCGGTACCAAGCAAGGGGTGGTCAAGCGCGTGGCGACGGGCGCGTACCCCAGCAAGCCCGAGTTCGAGGTGATCGGGCTCAAGGCGGGCGACGAGGTCATCGGCGCAGTGCAGGGCGATGAGAGCGATGAGCTCGTGTTCGTGGCATCCGATGCGCAGTTGCTGCGGTTCGCGGCCTCCACGGTTCGCCCCCAGGGCTGCGCCGCGGGCGGCATGGCCGGCATCAACCTCGGCGGCGGTGCGCACGTCATTCACTTCACGAGCCTCGCAGCGGATGCTGCAGCTGAATCGGTTGTCGTGACGATCGCGGCCAGTACCGACACGCTGCTCGGCGCAGACCCCGGCAGCGCGAAGGTGAGCGAGTTCGCAGAGTTCCCGGCGAAGGGCCGTGCGACGGGAGGTGTGCGAGCTCAACGCTTCTTGAAAGGTGAAGACGCGCTGCATCTCGCGTGGGTCGGCCGCTCCCCTGCGCTCGCCGTCGGGCCCGATGGTTCGACGCGCACCTTGCCAGATGTCGGTGCCAAACGCGATGCGTCGGGCCAGCCGCTCGACGCCGTCGTCAGCACGATCGGCGTGCGCATCGGTTGAGGCCCGGTTCGCCGTGCGCTCAGCCGACACTCGAGGTGGCGCGCAGACGACGACATGATGTGCGAGCGGTCGTGCGAGATCCGGGCGCACGCCCTGGATTGGATGCGGTCGAGGGCGACATCACCGATGTCGCCGACGTGCGGCGGTTGACCGCCGATGCGGACGCGGTGGTCAATGCCATGGCGCGCCTCGACGTTCCGGCGACTGACTTCTACGGTGATGCGACCCGGGCCCTCATCGCAGGCATGGGCTCCGGGCGCTGCGATGCTGGAGTCGGCCGTCGCGCGAGTCGCGGCGGGTTCTTAGACGTCGATGCGGTCACGCTCGAGCGTGTCGGAACTCTCGATGATGAACTCCTTGCGAGGGGCGACCTCATTGCCCATGAGCAGCTCGAACACGCGTCCTGCATTCTCGGCATCTCCGATACCGACACGGCGGAGGGTCCGGTGCCGACGATCCATCGTGGTCGTGGCCAGCTGATCGGCGTCCATCTCGCCGAGGCCCTTGTAGCGCTGGATCGGGTCTTGGTATCGCTTCTTCTGCTTGTCGAGCGTCTTGAGCACCCCCTGCAACTCGGCCTCGGAGTACGTGTAGATGGTCTCATTGGGCTTCGAGCCCGGATTCATGACCACGACGCGATGCAACGGCGGCACCGCGGCGAAAACACGGCCGTTCTCGATCATCGGTCGCATGTAGCGGAAGAAGAGAGTCAGGAGCAATGTGCGGATGTGCGCACCGTCGACGTCGGCGTCGGCCATCAGGATGACCTTGCCGTATCGCGCCGTTGAGAGATCGAAGCTGCGACCGGACCCGGCACCGATCACCTGGATGATCGAGGCGCACTCGGCGTTGCCGAGCATGTCGGCGACGCTGGCCTTCTGCACGTTCAAGATCTTGCCGCGAATCGGCAGCAGCGCCTGGTGCTCGCTGTCCCGAGCGAGCTTCGCCGTGCCGAGCGCGGAGTCGCCCTCGACGATGAACAGCTCACTGTGGGCAACGTCGTTCGATCGGCAATCGACGAGCTTCGCCGGCAACGACGAGCTCTCGAGTGCGTTCTTTCGGCGCTGCGTTTCTTTGTGGGCTCGCGCGGAGATGCGCGACTTCATTTCGGCCACGACCTTGTCGAGCAGCAGCGCCGACTGCGCCTTGTCGTCGCGCTTCGTGGAGGTGAAGCGCGCGCCGAGCTCTTTCGTGAGCACACCGGAGACGATGGCACGCGCGGCCGGCGTGCCGAGCACCTCTTTCGTCTGGCCTTCGAACTGCGGCTCGGGCAGGCGCACGGTGACGACCGCAGTGAGCCCCGCGAGCACGTCGTCTTTCTCGAGCTTGTCGTTGCCGGCCTTCAGACGTCGTGCGTTCTGCTCGACCTGCTGACGCAGGAACTTCAGGAGACCCTGGTCGAAGCCCGCCTGATGGGTGCCGCCCTTCGGCGTCGCGATGATGTTCACGAACGAGCGGATGACGGTGTCGTAACCGGTGCCCCATCGCAATGCGATGTCGACCGCACACTCGCGCTTCAGCTCGGTAGGCACCATGGCGCCGCCGTCGGTGAGCACGGGAACGGTCTCGGTGAAGTGGCCGGTGCCGGTCAGACGCCAGACATCGGTGAGCGGAGCATCGGATGCCAGGTGCTCGACGAACTCGGAGATGCCGCCGTCGAACTGGAACGAGGTGGTCTTCGGTGCCTCGCCTCGTTCGTCGGTGACGTCGAGCGCGAGGCCGGGCACGAGAAATGCCGTCTGTCGCGCGCGTCCGAGCAGTTCCTCGGTCTGGAACTCTGCGCCTTTGGTGAAGATCTGCCGGTCGGCCCAGTAGCGGATGCGCGTGCCGGTGACGCCCTTTGCGACCTTGCCTGCCACCCGAAGCTCGCTGCGCTGTTCGAACGGCGTGAACGGCGCGTCGGGTGACGGGGCTCCCGTATCGGCGAAGTTGCCGGGTTCCCCGCGGTGGAACGACATCGCCCAGGTCTTGCCGTCGCGATCGACCTCGACATCGAGCCGCTCGGAGAGCGCGTTGACGACTGAGGCGCCGACACCGTGCAGACCGCCCGAGGCCGCATAGGAGCCCGAGCCGAACTTGCCGCCCGCGTGCAGCTTGGTGAAGACGACCTCGACACCCGAGAGCCCGGTCTTGGGTTCGATGTCGACCGGGATGCCGCGTGCACGGTCACGCACCTCGACGCTGCCATCGGGGTGCAGCGTCACGCCGATGTCGGTGCCATGGCCTGCGAGCGCCTCGTCGACGGAGTTGTCGATGATCTCCCAGAGACAGTGCATGAGGCCGCGCGAGTCGGTCGAACCGATGTACATGCCGGGTCGCTTGCGCACGGCCTCGAGGCCTTCGAGCACGGAGAGATGGCGGGCGGAATAGTCGGAGCTCACGTCGGTCAAGCCTACTGAGCCGCACCGACACATCCGGTCAGGCGCTACGCGCTGAGCGAAATGCCCGGCCCAACGGAAGGAACGAGGCCTCACCCGTGTTTTCATTGATGAACGGAACACCGAGCATGAGCGACGAAGGAGGAGCCATGACCCAATACACCGAGACCACCGGTGCGGTCGATGAACTCGAGACCCCTTACGAGCTCACCGCGCTTGATCGATGCGACGCGTGCGGCGCGCAGGCGTACATCCGCGTCGTCGTCGCGAGCGGCGAACTGTTGTTCTGCGCCCACCACGGCCGCAAGCACCAGGAGAAGCTCTCGCAGATCGCCCACAGCTGGCACGACGAGTCGAGCAAGCTGCAGGCCGACGACCGCAACTGATACGAACTCGCGAACGCCCCGGGCTCACCCGGGGCGTTCGTCGTTTACCGGCACTGATCGGCGCTGAGTGTCCGACCTCGCTCGCGTCCGACCACACTGACCCGGCCAACCGCCGTCAGGACGCGGGGACGGGTACTCCAGCCGCGGCGAGCTGCGCCGCCCGAGCCGCCGAAGCGTACCCGTCGACGGTTCGGGTCCGCTCTCCGGGGGTGTACTCGAGGCCGGCACGAGAGGCCATGATGCCGAGCAGATGGTCGGCGAACACTGGATTCTTCGCGAGTACTGGTCCGTGCAGGTGCGTGCCGTAGACGCCGCCCATGGCCACACCCTCTTGACCGGACTCGCGTCCGTTGCCGTGGCCGGCTTGCACGCGGCCGAGCGGAGAGCCCTCCGCGCCGAGGTAGTCGCGGGCGTGGTTCTCGAAGCCGACGAGGGTTCCCAAGCGAGGCATCTTCACCACGAGGTCGCCGGTGACTCGGCCCGCGCGAGGCACGGCCCTGCCGGGGAGGATGCCGAGCCCCTCGACAGTGCGGCCGTCAGCCAGCTCGATGCCCCAGCTCAAGAGCTCCCATCCGGTGCCGATCGAGAGGATGGGCAGACCTTCGGTGCCCCAACGGCGCAGCTCGTCGTGCATCGTGATGAGCGCGGCTCGGCTCCGATCGAGCGCGGCGTCGCTGCCGGAACCGAGTACGACCGCATCGACTCGTTCGGGCAGGTCGTCGGGCCCCTCGACGTCGACGACCTGAGCAGCCACGCCGGCCCAGTTCGCACGGGATGCGAGCACTCGCGCGTTCTCCGCGTCGCCGTTGGTGTTCGCCAGCCCGGGCAGGAGCGAGACGATGGTGAGGGTCATTCTGCTCCCGCGAGTCCGAGATGGGCGCGTGTGCGGCGCATCGCATCAGCCGTGAAGACGATGGTCTTCACCCCGACGTCGGGCTCCGGCATCGCGAGGAAGTCGTCGAGCGCACGTGAAAGGTCGGGCTCGACGCGGTCGATGTCGACGCCGTCGTAGGCGAGCATCAGCGCAGCCTCGGCCGCCTTCGACCCGCTCACGATCGAGACGCGGCCGAGCGACGAGGCATCCGTCGGCCAGAAGTACGACGGGTCGCGCACGTCGGAGCCGATCGCGAACAGCACCTGCTCGGTGCCCGGCGCGATGCTGTCGACGTTGAGTTGATAGCTTGCGGGGTTCTGCACGAGCACGAACTCGACCTCGTGGCCACGCACACGTGTGCGCTCGCCTCGCCCGAACACCGCAGGAATCGCGCTGAGCGCGGCCGACGCCGTCTCGGGCGCGAACCGGTCGGTGAGGACCGCCTTGGCCGTCGCGTACGCGGCGGCAGCATCGACCGCGTAGTGGATGCCACGCGCTGGAAGCCCGATCGCCACGGATGACCCGGCATCGTCGAGCACCGCGGCCGCGCCGTCGACCGAGTCGACGCGCACGCCGGAGCCAGTCGGCAGTCGCGCGGCACTCGTCTCGGTGTAGCCGAGCCCACGAGGTGCGGCAGCCAGCACTTCGGGTGCGACCCCGAATCGATGGACGGCGACATTCGGCGGCACGCGGTTGGCGATGCGCTCGAGGTAGGCGTCGTCAGCGTTCACGATGACCGCCTCACCGGCCCGTGCGGCGATGCGCTCGAGCATCGCCGCGACCATCTCCGAGTCGTGGAATCGGTCGATCTGGTCGACCATGACGTTCATGAGCGTGACGACGCGCGCATCGACACCCTGCATGACGAGGGCGCCATGGCCCTCGTCCATCTCGAGTACCGCGACGTCGCCGGGTACCCGCCCACGCCAGTCGGCCCGCTCGAGCAGTGCCGACGTCAGCCCCTGGCTGATATTGGCGGTCGACGGATTCGTGAACACGTCGACGCCGTGGGCGCGAAGGATCGCAACGAGCATCTTCGTCGTCGTCGACTTGCCACTCGATCCCGAAACGACGACGAGTCCTCGGGGAAACCCCGAGAGGGTGCGTTTCAGGTAGCCGGGCGCGATGCGGTTGACGACGAGGCCCGGAACAGCCGATCCGCCGCCCGGCTTGCGCAGCCGAGCGGCGAATCGCGTGAGCCTGCCGACGAGGATCGCCGGGGCGTAGCGCACTGGCGGCCTACTCCAGGTAGTCGCGGAGCGACTGCGAGCGCGAAGGGTGGCGGAGTTTGGCCATCGTCTTCGACTCGATCTGGCGGATGCGCTCGCGGGTGACCCCGAACGTGTCGCCGATCTGGTCGAGGGTCTTCGGCATGCCGTCACCCAGGCCGAAGCGCATACGGATGACGCCGGCCTCGCGCTCGCTCAACGAGTCGAGGAGCGACTCGAGCTGCTTCTGCAGCATCGTGAAGCCGACCGCGTCGGCCGGGACGACCGCCTCGGTGTCTTCGATGAGGTCACCGAACTCGCTGTCGCCGTCTTCACCGAGCGGTGTGTGCAGCGAGATCGGCTCGCGGCCGTACTTCTGCACCTCGATGACCTTCTCGGGGGTCATGTCGAGCTCGCGGCTCAGCTCTTCGGGCGTGGGCTCGCGACCCAGGTCTTGCAGCATCTGGCGCTGCACGCGGGCGAGCTTGTTGATCACCTCGACCATGTGCACCGGGATGCGGATGGTACGCGCCTGGTCGGCCATGGCGCGCGTGATCGCCTGGCGGATCCACCACGTCGCGTAGGTCGAGAACTTGAAGCCCTTGGTGTAGTCGAACTTCTCGACCGCACGAATGAGACCCAGGTTGCCCTCTTGGATGAGGTCGAGGAACTGCATGCCGCGGCCGGTGTAGCGCTTCGCGAGCGAGACGACGAGGCGCAGGTTCGCACCCAGCAGGTGACTCTTCGCGCGTTGGCCGTCTTTCGCGACCCACTGCAGCTCACGACCGAGTTGCGAGCGCTTCTCGGCGTCGGACATGTGCGAGAGCTTCTCTTCGGCGAACAGGCCCGCCTCGATGCGCATCGCGAGCTCGACCTCTTCGGCCGCATTCAGGAGCGCGACCTTGCCGATCTGCTTCAGGTAGTCCTTGACGGGGTCGGCCGTCGCACCGGTGATGGCGCTCGAGTAGACCGGGACCTCGTCTTCGTCGTCGACCGCTCGCAGCACGAGCGCACCCGTCGGGTGCGGCTCGACCGCAACGGGCTTCGTGTCGTCGTCGTCGGCCGCTTCGGCCTCGACGTCGACCGCCTCGAGTTCTTCAGTCTCTTCTTCGCCGGCCTTGGCCTTGCCTCTCGGCTTGGCCGGTGCCTTCGCGGTGGCCGTGCGCGGCGTCTTCGCCACGGGCGTTGCCGCCGCCTTCGCCGTCGTCTTCGCGGCGGTCGACTTCGCGGCCGGCGCGCGCTTCACAGCAGGCTTGTCCGCCTCGCTCGCAGCCTTCGTCGGGGCTTTCGTCGTTGCCATTCGTTGAACCTCTCCTACCGTCGTGCGGCGTGTGCCCTTTGGAGGCGCGGCTCGTGCACTCGGCCGGTCGTTTTCGGACATCATGTCGTTTTCGGACACTATGAGGACCCATGTCAAGTCCGCTTGTTCGGTGCGAGGATGTCACGCCGGCGGACCAGAACGGGTCCTGATCACCATTATACAGACCGACACACCGCATCGCGCCCGATGCAGGCAGCCCGCGCCCTCTTCAATGTCAACATCGGCGACGTGACGGGAATTCCCTGGTCGCTCAGACCCCGCGCGGCGTGTCGCCGTCGTTCGTGCGCCGGAACGCGAGGAACTTCTCGAGCTCCGCCGCGATCTCATCGGCGGAGGGCAGTTCGCCGTCTTCGTCGGTGAGCGGTGAGCGCAGCGTCGTGCCCTCCATGTAGGAATCATGCCGCTGCTCGAGGGTGCCCACGAGCTTGGCGAGTTCAGGGTTCTCGGAGACCTGTTCATCGATGCGCGCGACGAAATCACGCCCTTGTTCGCGGAGCGCATCGGTCGGGAAGATGCGGCCGGTCGCCGCGCTGATCGCCTCGAGGGCGGCGATCGCCGCCGATGGGTATTCGGCGTCGGAAAGGTAGTGCGGGATGAGCAGGACGAATCCGGTCGTCGGGTGCTCGAGCTCCTGCAGTCGGTATTCCACGAGGTGCAGCGCGTTCGCGGGCACTTGCGTCGTGGGCCGCCAGATCGACATCGCCTCGATGAGCTCTGCACGGTTGCCGCTGACGGTGACACCGATCGCGCGCGTGTGCGGCACCGGCATGGGGATCGAGTTGATCCAGGTCGTCGACGACACCTCGAACTGCTCGATCAGGCCGAGCAGAGCGGCGCTGAACCGCTTCCACTGGAAGTCGGGCTCGTAGCCGGTGAGGAGCAGGAACGGCTGCCCCAGCTCGTCGGTCGCGAGGTCGATACTGAGTCGCGGCGGCGTGTAGTCGGACAGGTGGTCGCCCTCGAAGAGGATGATCGGGCGGCGCGCGCGATAGTCGAGCAGCTCGTCGGCGTCGAACGTCGCGACCACGGTGCTGTCGAGGGTTGCGAGCAGGTACTCGGCCGTCTGCGCGACGGCCGCCCCGGCGTCGGCGAAGCCCGTGAGGCCCGCGACGAGCGGCAGACCCGAGGGCACCACAACATCGGGGTTCAGCTCGTAGAGGGAACGAGGTTCGCGCATGTCTTCAGCCTACTGAGGTCGACGGAGACCTCCTCCGGATCGGCTCCGTCGGCGTGATGCCGAGAGCGAACACGTACGATCGGCTGCATGCCCGTTCCGACCCTTTCCGTGACCGACTCCCCCGCAGCATCTTCCGACGCCGACGTCGTCGTGCTCGCCGCACGCAAGGGCGCGGAGGGCCCAGAGCTCCTCGCTGCGCCCGGATTCGAGTGGGTGACACCGCTGCTCGGCGTGTTCGACATCGGCGGTGCACCCGACGAGTTCGTGCGGCTGCCCGCTCCCGAGGGCGGACCGCGGATCGTGGTCGTGGCAGGCATCGGCGACCGAGCGGATGCCGCGAGCCTCCGTCTCGCCGCCGGCAGCGCGCTGCGCCAGCTCAACGGCCCGCTCTCCGTGGCGATCGCCATCCCGACCGACGACGCCGATGCGGCTGCAGCTCTGCTCGAAGGCGCGGCGCTCGGTGCCTACGGCTACGGCGAATACCGCTCCGACCCGAAGCCGCGTCCGACGCAGATCACGCTTCACACCGCCTTCGATGAGCGCGCAGTCGGCATCGACCGGGTGCGCGCGGTCGTCACTGCGGTCGCCCGCACCAAGGACCTCGTCAACATGCCGCCTGCCGACCTGTTCCCGGCGCGTCTCGCCGAGCTCGCCGTGGAGGCGGCGGCCACCGTCGGCATCACCTCCAAGGTGTGGGACGAAGAGGCGCTCGCCGCCGACGGCTTCTCCGGAATCCTCGCGGTGGGCCGGGGGTCGAGCCGTGGCCCACGGCTCGTACGCCTCGAGTATGGACCGGTCGGGGCATCCGTTCACCTGGCACTCGTCGGCAAGGGCATCACCTACGATTCGGGCGGCATCTCGCTCAAGCCCATGGGCTCGCTGGTCGGCATGAAGACCGACATGGCCGGGGCCGCGGCGATCCTGGCGGCCATGGTGGCACTGGCCGAACTCGAGGCGCCGATCCGCATCACCGGATGGCTCTGCCTCGCCGAGAACCTGCCGTCCTCGACCGCGCTGCGGCCGAACGACGTGCTGCGCATCCGTGGCGGCAAGACGGTCGAGGTGATCAACACCGACGCCGAGGGCCGTCTCGTGCTCGCCGACGGCCTGGTCGCGGCGAGCGAAGAACAGCCTGACGCGATCGTCGACGTCGCGACGCTCACCGGCGCGCAGGTCGTCGCGCTCGGACATCGCATCGCCGGCCTCATGGGCGACGACGACCTCGTCGAGCAGGTGCGCGACGCAGCGGAACAGGTCGACGAACGCACCTGGCCGATGCCCCTTCCCCGTGATCTCATGCAGTACTTGAAGTCGGATGTCGCCGACCTGACGAACACCAAGCTGGGCATGACGGTGCCCGGGATGCTCCTCGCCGGCGTGTTCCTGCGCGAGTTCGTGGGTATGCGTGAGGGCACCGACGAACGCATTCCGTGGGCGCACATCGACATCGCGGGGCCGTCGAACAACACCGGTGGCGGCTACGGATTCACCGGCACGGGCGCCACCGGCGTCGCGGTTCGCACCCTCGTTCGGCTGGGCGAGCGGCTCGCCGCCAAGTAGTAAGGTCATATGGGCGAGAACGTCGCCCATACAGCCTGTCCCGGCAACCAACCGGAGACAGTCCGTGTCGCAGATCTGGTGCGCAAGGGAGATTGCGGTTGTCCGAGCAGAACTTTGACATTGTCGTCCTGGGCGGAGGCAGCGCGGGCTACGCGGCTGCTATCCGCGCCGTTGAACTCGGCCTCACGGCCGTGGTGATCGAGAAGGACAAACTCGGCGGCACATGTCTGCACCGCGGCTGCATCCCCACGAAGGCACTGCTGCACTCGGCCGAGGTCGCCGAGGTTTCGCGAGAGTCCGCGAAGTACGGAGTGAAGACCGCGTTCGAGGGCATCGACATCGCCGGGGTCTCCGCGTACCGCGAGGGCATCGTCGCGAGCAAGTTCAAGGGCCTGCAGGGTCTGCTGAAGGCCCGCGGCATCCCCGTCGTCGCCGGTGAGGGCCGACTCGTCGGCGCCAACACCGTGGCCGTCGGCGACGACCGCTACGTCGGCAAGAACGTCGTGCTCGCGACCGGCTCGTACTCGCGCTCGCTGCCCGGCCTCGAGATCGGCGGCCGGGTCATCACGAGCGAACAGGCGCTCGAGCTCGACTTCATCCCGAAGAAGGTCGCAGTGCTCGGCGGCGGCGTCATCGGCGTCGAGTTCGCGAGCGTGTGGAACTCCTTCGGCGCCGAGGTCACCATCGTCGAAGCGCTCCCCCACCTCGTGCCCAACGAAGAGGGGTCGATCTCGAAGCAGCTCGAGCGCGCCTTCCGCAAGCGCGGCATCGAATACTCGCTCGGGGTGCGCTTCCAGGGCGTGACCCAGAACGACGACGGCGTCGTCGTGACGCTCGAGAACGGCACCACGTACGAGGCCGAGCTGCTGCTCGTAGCCGTCGGGCGCGGTCCTGTCACCCAGAACCTCGGCTATGAAGAGGCGGGCGTCACGATCGATCGCGGCTTCGTGATCACGAACGATCGTCTCGAGACGAGTGTGCCCGGCGTCTACGCTGCCGGCGACATCGTGCCCGGCCTCCAACTCGCGCACCGCAGCTACCAGCAGGGCATCTTCATCGCCGAAGAGATCGCAGGCCTCGCCCCGATCATCGTCGAGGATGTCAACATTCCGAAGATCACCTACTGCGAACCCGAGGTGGCCTCCGTCGGCTACACCGAAGCGAGGGCGGCCGAGAAGTTCGGCGCCGACCAGGTGTCGGCCTACGAGTACAACCTCGCAGGCAACGGTAAGAGCAGCATCCTCGGCACCACCGGTTCCGTCAAGGTCGTGCGCGTCAACGACGGTCCGATCGTCGGCGTGCACATGATCGGCGGCCGAGTCGGCGAGCTGATCGCCGAGGCCCAGCTCGCCGTGAACTGGGAGGCCTACCCTGAAGACATCGCCCCGTTCATCCACGCCCACCCGACCCAGGGTGAAGCGTTCGGCGAGGCAGTGCTGAAGCTGGCCGGCAAGCCGCTTCACGCCATCTGAACCACGTCGTACGAATCAACGACTGCAATAAGCTAGAAAGCGTTCCCACGCTGTGAAGGAGACAAGCGCATGAGCGAATCCGTCAGCCTCCCGGCACTCGGAGAGAGTGTCACTGAGGGCACGGTCACCCGCTGGCTGAAGAATGTCGGCGACCGTGTCGAGGTCGACGAGCCGCTGCTCGAGGTCTCGACCGACAAGGTCGATACCGAGATCCCGTCACCCGTCGCGGGTGTCATCGAGGCGATCCTCGTCCAAGAGGACGAGACCGTCGAGGTCGGCACCGCACTCGTGACCATCGGCGATGGTTCCGGGTCGGGTGCAGCGCCCGCTGCTCCTGAGGCAGAGGCACCCGCGGCTGCGCCGGAGCCCGCGGCTGCGCCAATAGCGCCGGCCGAACCCGTTGCGCCGGCACCGGCTGCAGAGCCGTTGGCCCCCGCGCCCCCGGCCCAGCCTGTTGCGCCGGCACCTGCCCCTGTGGCCGAGCAGGCTGCTCCTGCACCGACCCCTGTCGCTGAGCCGGTTGCACCGGTTGCCCAGCAGCCCGTACCCACTCCCGCCGCGCCGGTCGAAGCGCCCGCACCCGCGGCGGCGCCCGTAGCTCCGGCAGCCGTGGCTGCACCCGCTGCCCCATCTGCCGCACCTGTGCCCGAGACTGCTCCGTCGGGCGGTGCCCACGCCGGCTCCGCCGGATACGTGACGCCGATCGTGCGCAAGCTGGCGAACGAGCAGGGCGTCGACCTCGCGAGCGTCACCGGAACCGGTGTCGGCGGGCGCATCCGCAAGCAGGATGTCATCTCGGCGAACACCGCACCCCCGGCATCCGCTGCACCGGTCGCGACCCATCAGCCGCTCGAGATCTCGCCGTTGCGCGGCACCACGGTGCCGATGACGCGACTGCGCAAGGTCGTGGCCGAACGCGCCGTCGTGTCGATGACGTCGACCGCGCAGCTGACGACGGTGGTCGAGGTCGACGTGACTCGCGTCGCGCGCTTGCGCGACAAGGTGAAAGGCGACTTCCTCGCCAAGACCGGCAACAAGCTCTCTTTCCTGCCGTTCTTCGCCATGGCCGCCGCCGAGGCGCTCCGGGCCTACCCGATCATCAACTCCACCGTCGATGGCGACACCATCGTCTACCCGGCGCAAGAGAACATGAGCATCGCGGTCGACACCGAGCGTGGCCTCCTGACTCCGGTCATCCGAGACTCCGCCGAACTCGACCTCGCGGGGCTCGCCGCGCAGATCGCAGACCTCGCCGACCGGACGCGCAACAACCAGCTGAAGCCCGATGAGCTCTCGGGTGGCACGTTCACCCTGACGAACACGGGATCGCGCGGGGCGCTCTTCGACACACCTGTCGTGTTCCTGCCGCAGTCGGCGATTCTCGGCACCGGCATCGTGGTCAAGCGGCCGGTTGTCGTCTCGACCGATGGCGCCGACGCGATTTCCGTGCGCTCGATGGTCTACCTGGCCCTCTCGTACGATCACCGCATCATCGACGGCGCCGACGCTGCCCGCTTCCTCACGGCGGTCAAGAATCGCCTCGAAGAGGGAGCCTTCGAAGCCGATCTCGGTATCTAGTCGAAGATCTCACGCAGTCGCCAGCCGGCCTCGCCCCTCATCACGAGGAGCGAGGCCGGTTCTCGTTCGTCGACCGCATAAGGAACCGTCAGCAGTACCGCTGAGCCCATCTCCGCAGCGACCGTGATGCGACTCGAGTCGAATGCCGGCGGGGTGCCGCCTCCGTCTCGGGCGACGGCCATGTCGGCGACATCTTCCGCCTCGATCGCTGACGCCGGTTGCAGCACCTCCGACAGGCACGCCAGGTCGAGGGCGGCAAAGCATTCAGCACGACGATCGAGCAGGGAGACGGCGGCCGCGACGACGTCGTCGCCGGTGAGTGCGTCGGATGGCGGTGACTCGGGATCGGTCGAGGGGTCTGCACTGGGCGCGACGTCGATGTTCGCGGCACCGGTGTCGCCACCCGCCGCTGGTGGAGCGGGGGCAGTGCTGGCGCCGCTTCCGGCGACTGGAGCCTCGGCCGAGCCGGCCGTCGCGGGTGGAACGAGAGTCAGTAACAGCACGAGCACTCCCCCACCGACGAGCCCGCCGACGAGGAACGCGGGCCGACGACGACGCACGGCGTCACGGACGCGACCCCGACCGCCGGACCGGCCATCGCGGTCGGCGCCACGCTGAGCACCTTCTGCGTTGCGGGCGAGGAAGCCCGGCAACTGGGCCAGCTCGAGCAGCGTCTGGATGCCCCTCCGACGTTGGGGCCCGGCAGGATCGACCGGGGTGCCGTCGTCGAGGTCTGTCGCAGTCGGCGGCGCCTCGAGCGGCGCAGTCATCCGCGCCGGCAGACTCTGACGGCGAGCACGGATGACGTGACCGCCGATCGGAGTCGGTGCGGCGGCGGCGAACAGCGCGCGCTCGAGCTCGGCTTCGCACGGTGTGAACGGCCGCGCGGCCAGCCGGCTGCGCAGGAGCTCGGCCGCCGCAGCGAGTTCGTCGGACGGCCGAGTCGCATCGACCACCTCGTCGACGAACGCCGACAGGGCGACGTGCCCGGCTCGAACGACGGGAGTGCGCACGTGCGCCGCGGCGGGCAGACGCTCGAGACTCCCGAGACCGATCAGGCGGGGCCGCCCCAGGTCGTCGAGCACCACGTCACCGGGTGAGAGCCGTGTATGCACGAAGCCGAGTCGCGCGAGCTCGGCGACGGTGACCACGATCGGCGCGAGAATCGTGACCGCTTCGCCGGGCGTGAGGGTTCGTTCGCCGATGATCCGAGCCACCGAAGGCCCGCTCAGCCGCTCGACTGCGACCGCGCAGCGGCCGTCGTCGAGGGAGGCGATATCGAAGAGCTCGGGCAGTGAACCCGAGGCATCCGTCGACATCGCCTCGATCTCGGTCGCGATCGAGACGCCGGGCACCTCCGGGCCGTAGACCCGTACGGCAACCAAGGGCGCAGGCTCGGCGTCGTCGGTATCGGCGGGCCGATCGACGGTGGCGAGGAACACGTCGGCTCGGTCACCGGAGGCGATGCGGCGCAGCAGACGATAGCCCGCGAGCGTCGAAGACGTTGGCGGCGGCCCTTCGGGCACCGTCTCGGCGGGAACTTCTCTGCCATGTCGAACCATGGAGACAGCCTGCATCTGCAGAGACCCTGCGAATCGCGATCGCCCGTCGATTGTGGCCCCGGGCGCGGAGCGCCGGGTGTTGAGGACGAGTGACCTAGGCTGAACACCATGCTCGACTTCGTCGTCGCGGGGCTAAGCGCCAACTCCGTGCCGTACATCGAGGGTCTCGACCTTCAGCGCGCCGTCCATCGCGCGGTCGTCAGGGGCGAACGCCCCGACACCGTACTCCTCCTGGAGCACCCGTCCGTCTACACCGCCGGCAAGCGCACAGCGCCCGACGAACGACCGACCGACGGTACTCCCGTCATCGACGTCGATCGAGGCGGCAAGATCACGTGGCACGGCCCGGGCCAACTCGTCGGATACCCGATCCTTCGATTGCCCGAGCCCACCGACGTGGTCGGCTACGTGCGCCGACTCGAGGGCATCCTCATCGACTTGCTCCGCGCATTCGACGTCGACGGTCGTCGTGTCGACGGCCGATCGGGTGTCTGGGTCGGACCCCCGGGAGCAGAGAACAAGATCGCCGCCATCGGCATCCGGGTCGAGGGAGGCGTGACGATGCACGGCTTCGCCCTGAATGCGAACAACTCCCTCGAACCGTACGGCAGGATCGTGGCCTGCGGCATCCGTGACGCCGGGGTGACGACGATCAGCCGTGAACTGGGTCGCACCGTGACCCCGGCCGATCTCGTGGACCCGATCACCGAACGGTTCCGCGCCGAGGCGGCGGTCGCCGCATGAGCACAGCACCAGATGGGCGCCGCATGCTGCGCCTCGAAGTCCGCAATGCCCAGACGCCGATCGAGCGCAAGCCCGAGTGGATCAAGACGCGCGCGAAGATGGGACCCGAGTATCGGGAACTGCAGGCGCTGGTCAAGAGCGAAGACCTGCACACCGTGTGCCAAGAGGCCGGCTGCCCGAACATCTACGAGTGCTGGGAGGACCGCGAGGCGACGTTCCTCATCGGAGGCTCGCAGTGCACTCGTCGATGCGACTTCTGTCAGATCGACACGGGCAAGCCGGCCGACTACGACATCGACGAGCCGCGTCGAGTCGCCGAGTCGGTCGAGCGGATGCGCCTGCGGTACGCGACGGTGACCGGCGTGGCGCGCGACGATCTATCCGACGAGGGCGCCTGGCTCTACGCGGAGACGATCCGTCAGATCCACGACCGCACACCCGGCACCGGGGTCGAGATCCTCGTCCCCGACTTCTCGGGCAACCCGGTGCACCTCGCCGAGGTGTTCTCGGCGAGGCCCGAGGTGTGCGCCCACAACGTCGAGACGGTGCCGCGCATCTTCAAGCGCATTCGACCGGCGTTCCGCTACGACCGCTCGCTCGGCGTGCTCACCGCGGGCCGCGAGGCGGGTCTGATCACGAAGTCCAACCTCATCCTCGGCATGGGAGAAGAACGAGCGGAGGTCTCGCAGGCGCTCCGCGACCTGCACGACGCCGGCACAGAAATCATCACCTTGACCCAGTACCTGCGCCCGAGTCCCCGACATCTGCCGGTTGCACGATGGGTGCGACCCGAAGAGTTCGTCGAGATCAAGGAGGAGGCCGAGGAGATCGGATTCCTCGGCGTGCTCGCCGGACCGCTGGTGCGCTCGTCGTACCGGGCGGGCCGACTCTGGGCGCAGTCCATGAACGCCAAGGGCAGGGAACTGCCGCCAACGCTCGCGCATCTCGCAGACACGTCTCTCGGATTCGCGCAGGCGGTCGGCTAGCGACATCCGCCGTCTCGGGCCGCTCGAATATTGCGGTCCGAGACGGCTCGCTGCGCCGGTATCCTTGAGAACATGGCACGCACCAAGGACGCATCGAAGGCTCAGAAGGAGCCCGGCCGCATGAAGCAGATGTGGCAGGTCTTCCAGATGACCCGCCGCTACGACCCCACCGCGCAGTGGCTCATGCTCCTCGGCTTCCTCGCTCCCGTGCTCGTCAGCCTCGGTCTGGCCCTCTGGCTCGGCGAAGGCAACGGTCTCACGATCGCCCTCTGGGTCGTCGCGGGCGTGCTCGCCGGCCTGCTCATCGCCCTCGTCATCCTCGGCCGCCGCGCGGAGCGTGCCGCGTACTCCCAGATCGAGGGCCAGCCCGGTGCCGTCGGAGCTGTGCTTCGCAGCGGGCTCCGCGGAGGCTGGCTGGGCAACGAGATGCCCGTCGCCGTGAACGGCAAGACGCAGGATGCGGTCTATCGCGCGGTCGGCCGAGGCGGTGTCGCGCTCATCAGCGAGGGTCCGACGTCGCGCACGAAGCGCATGCTCGACGACGAGCAACGCAAGGTGACTCGAATTCTGCCCAACGTGCCGATCACCCTCATCTCGGTGGGGAACGACGAAGGCTCGATCGAGCTCCACAAGCTTCCCGCCGCGCTGCGCAAGACGAAGCGTTCGCTCACCAAGCCCGAAGTGCTCGCCGTCTCGAACCGGCTGAACTCGCTGCAGACGTCGCTTCCGATCCCCAAGGGCATCGACCCGATGAAGGCCCGCCCGCAGCGCGGCAAGATGCGCTGATCCGACCGTCGGCCACGTTCATCGACTCAAGTCAGGATCACTCAGACCGGGTGCGCACTGTCAAGACCGGATGAGCACCGTTCCGGCGAGCTTGTCGTGGAAGCCGCGTTGATCGGCGTCCCAGATGAGCGCGGGCACGACCAGTAGGAGCAGCGCGGTGCGCACGAGCGGGCGCCAGAGACCGACCCAACCGCCCGAGAGCGGCACGACGTAGATGCCGAGCAGACGGTGGCCGAGGCTTCCGCCGAGTGTCGGGATGAAGACGATCTGCAGCACTGCGAACGCCAGCGTCGTCACCCACGTGTAAACGGAAGATTCGTACGGCGTGAAGAGCAGGGCGGTGAGCATCGCGGTCGCCCAATCGATCGCGAGTGCAGCGATGCGCCGGCCTGCGCGGGCGACTGAGCCTCGGCCTTCGGCCGGAAGTCCGAGTCGTTCTCCGGGCCACCGATTCGGCTCGAGATCTCTGGAAGTCGGGGGTTTCGCGTCAGGCACCCGATGAGTCTACCGAGCCGGTCTCGGCGTAACATGGCCGAAACATTCCGGTCACGGCAGGGAAACGGCACCCGGCTAGCGTCACTACCGGCTGTGAAAAGTCCGTCCGGTCCACTCCGGTCCACCCGCCCCCTTGGAGATTCCGTCACATGTTCAGTGATTCGTCCGAAGTGCTCAAGTTCATCAAAGAGACGGATGTCAAGTTCCTCGACATCCGCTTCACCGATCTTCCGGGCGTGCAGCAGCACTTCAACATCCCGGCATCCACCGTCGATGAGGAGTTCTTCACCGTCGGCCAGCTCTTCGACGGCTCCTCGATCCGCGGCTTCGCGAACATCCACGAGTCGGACATGCAGCTCATCCCCGACGTGACGACCGCATACGTCGACGCCTTCCGCGCCGAGCGCACCCTCATCATGGTGTTCGACATCTACAACCCCCGCAACGGCGAGATCTATGCGAAAGACCCTCGCCAGGTCGCCAAGAAGGCCGAGAAGTACCTCGCCTCGACGGGCATCGCCGACACCGCGTTCTTCGCCCCCGAGGCCGAGTTCTACGTCTTCGACGACGTGCGCTACGAAGTGAACCAGCACTCGAGCTTCTACTCGGTCGACTCCGAAGAGGGTGCCTGGAACTCGGGCCGCACCGAAGAGGGCGGCAACCTCGCCAACAAGACCCCCTACAAGGGCGGATACTTCCCGGTCTCCCCCGTCGACAAGCAGGCCGACCTGCGCGACGACATCTGCTTGAAGCTCATCGACGCCGGCCTGATCCTCGAGCGCAGCCACCACGAGGTCGGTTCAGGCGGCCAGGCCGAGATCAACTACCGCTTCGACACGATGGTGCACGCGGCCGACGACATCCTGAAGTTCAAGTACATCGTCAAGAACACCGCCGAGCAGTGGGGCAAAACGGCGACGTTCATGCCGAAGCCGCTCTTCGGTGACAACGGCTCGGGTATGCACACCCACCAGTCGCTCTGGAGCGAGGGCAAGCCGCTCTTCTACGATGAAGCCGGTTATGGCGGGCTCTCCGACCTCGCACGCTGGTACATCGGCGGTCTGCTCAAGCACGCGCCGGCAGTGCTCGCGTTCACGAACCCCACGGTGAACTCGTACCACCGCCTGGTGCCCGGCTTCGAGGCTCCCGTCAACTTGGTCTACTCGGCCGGTAACCGCTCGGCGTCGATCCGCATTCCGATCACGGGCACGAACCCGAAGGCCAAGCGCATCGAGTTCCGCGCTCCGGATGCCTCGGGCAACCCGTATCTCGCATTCGCCGCGCAGCTCATGGCCGGTCTCGACGGAATCAAGAACCGCATCGAGCCGCACGAGCCCGTCGACAAGGACCTCTACGAACTCCCGCCCGAGGAGGCCAAGTCGATCCCGCAGGTTCCCGGTTCGCTCGGCGAAGCTCTCGCAGCGCTCGAGGCCGACCACGACTTCCTCCTCGAGGGCGGGGTGTTCACCAAGGAGCTCATCGAGACGTGGATCGACTACAAGCGCGAGAAGGAGCTGAAGCCGCTGGCCCAGCGTCCGCACCCGTTCGAGTTCGAGCTCTACTACGGCGTCTAGTTCAGAAAATACCCCTGATCGGGCTTTCTGTCCCCCTCTCCCATAGTCCGCAAAGAGTCCGCTCGGGCCGTCAGAACATCAGCGATGGCATCTCGGGCGGACTCGTCTTTGTCCGGCCACATGCGGCCGTAGGTGTCGAGCGTGGTCTTCGCCGAAGCGTGGCTCAGTCGGGCCTGCACGGTCTTGATATCGAGGCCTGAGGCGATGAGCAGCGAGGCGCAATATTGCCGTAGATCGTGAATGCGGAAGCCCGCGGGGAGCCCGCCGATCTGGTCGCGGATGCCGCGCCACGCAGTCTCGATCGTGTACGGCACCACCGGCCGCCCGACCGCACCGACGACGACGACGTCACTCCCCCACTTCGCTGGATTCCGGTTCAGCTCGAGCCGGCGCGATGATCCCGCGCGTGAGGTCGACGGTCGGAGACGCGCAGTGCGGTGATCTCAGCGACCCTCATGCCTGCGAACGTACCGAGTAGCGCGACAGGTCGGAAGTGCTCAGGCAGGGCGCCGTGGAGCGCCCACCTGCGCTGTCGCGACAACGTAAGGTCGCTGTTTCGCGGCGCCGGGTGACGTGCGCCTAGAGACCGGTGAGCGGGTAAACACGAGGTCATGTACGGCATCGGAGAACAGCTGCGACAGTCGCGAGTGGATGGCGTAGACGAAGGTGTCAGACCGCCCATCGTCGTTCAGCTCGCCCATCCACGCTTTCACCTCGGATGGTCGGATACTCGAGAGTATGCGTCCGCCAAACTTCGCGTCGATGCGCTTCACGTGCACGGTCGCCTGACGATACGTCGAGGGCTTCTTCCCCGCGTATCCGGCGAGCCACGCGGTTCAAGCGGCCGACGAAGCGCCCATGATCACTGGCCGGATCTCTTCGTCGCGGTGATGCAGCACCACATTGTCAGAAGTCGGTGCCATGATGCGTAGAACGCCGAACCTCAGGAGGGAACCTCGATGGCTCCGACGCTACTGGTCATGGACAAGGATGAGATCCGATCGCGCGAAGCCGAGCTGCTCTCTCGCACCGACAAGAACCTCGACGAGCTCCGCCAGCTTGCGACGTCGTACGAGCTCACTCAGGAGGAGCAGGCAGTGCTGCGTCGTTTGGAGGAGCTAGAGTTCCTTGCCGGTCGCGCCTGACCACACGTTTCAGACCGGCTCCATCGAAGCGCAAGCATACGACTTCGCGCTTGACCTCATGGAGAGGCTCGCTCTGGTCATCCCGACGGGGAATCTCGGCTTTACGAGTGCGCTCGCCCCGCAGAAGGACGACACGACTCATGTAGTCGTTGCGCAAGCCGAGGATCTTGGGCTGGAGCTATGTGTGGATGGTCGCAGTCTGTTCAGACTGATCGTCGAGTACACCTTCGTCGTGAGCTCGGTCAGCAAGTTCATGACGGTGCGTTCGTCGACCTTCAAGCTGTTCGTCGATGAGAGCAACGCACCGGTCTTCACGATGGATTACCTTCGCGACAGCGGCTCCAACATTCCATCCGCTCACTGGAACGTCCACGCAAAACGCGAGGACGTTGAGCATGCGCTCCGATCGGCAGGAAACAAGCACCGCGGCAAGCAGCACCGCAAGAATTCCGTAGCGGGCAAGCCGACGAGGCTCGGACAGGTGCATTTTCCGGTGGGTGGGCATCGATTCCGTCCGTGCGTAGAGGACGTTCTCGAGATGCTCATTCTCGAGTTCGGCGTTGACTCCCGCCCTGGCGGCCTGAAGCTCATAGCGGAGGGGCGTCGAGAATGGCGTGAGAAGCAGCTCGCAGCTGCTGTCTCAGATAACCCTGCAGCGGCTGCCCGTGAGCTCGTTCGGCTCGGCTATCGCATCGATCCGCCCGACGCCGAGATGAGTGAACGCAACGATCGAACTGGAGCGCTGTAGCGACGGGAAACGCGGGCTAGTCCATGATTCCTCACGGAATTGCATTGAGCGTACTCGCCGGCTTCCTGCCCAGGGTATCCAGGTGCAGACCGGCGAAGCGGCGACCCTCTAATTGAGGTCCGCTCGCAGCGATGTGAGCAGCGTCCCAAGGGGTGCCCCCCAGTTGCCGTTCATCGGCGAATCAAGCGGCGCCACGATCGGTTCGTCGAGGCCGTCATAGTGGGCCGTGATCTCCAGGTGCCCAGGCCACGACGAGAATGCGGCATCCGAGAACACACCCTCAGATGCGCTGACCTCGAGCGCGCGAAGCCGGCCCCGCGACAGGACAGTCGTGATGACGTCGGCGTCGTCAGCGTTGATGTTCGCAATACTCACGGTGACGATGCTGCGATCCGTAAAGATGACCACGCGAGCGCGGCCGTCGGCCGCGCCCGCGGTGACATGCGTGATGTTCTCGTCGATCGTGAGCAGTACGAGTTCTGTGAGCATGCGCCCGTACCAGTGAGGAAGGCGCCCGCTGGTGCTGAGTGCGTAGAAGCTCGAAATGTTTTGCAGCGCCTCGTTGATCGTGCTTGCCGTGGGTCGGTGTTCGTCGGGAACGCTCATGGGTTCGAGCGTGCACCAAGGATGGTGGCGGTGCATCCCCCAGTCAGGGGCGGGTGCAGTTAGCTACTGGCGGGCGGTTTCGATCATCGCCGCGATGAAGCTGAGATACGCGCGCGGTGGCGCGTCATACTCCGGGAATGCGACCCCAGAACGCACGAGTTCGGCGGCGCCGACCATCGGCGGAAGCGGATCCAGGCCGAGCTCGGCACACCGTTGCGCGTACGCCTCACGCCAGCGGCCAAAGTCAGCGCAGTCTGGGCACCGGAACGGGCCGAGATCGGTGTGGTCCACGAGACAAGCTCTGAGCGCCGGGTTCGGAAACTCGGAGGCCATCGCGTAGTAGCTGCCCGACCGGTGCGTTCGCGTTCCCGTCCCCAGCGGTCTTGTCGTGAGCTGGATAGGTGACACCGTCGCGACGACGCGGGCAACTTCCGCCGCGGTCTGAGCGAGATGGGGATCAACACGGGATGGGCTCATGAGCGCGAGCATACTCGGGACGTGTCGGCGGCTCCTGAGATGATTGAGGGCGGCTCACTTTGAGTCGATTCCCGACAAGGAAGCAAGGCTCCAATTATGGCCAAAGGCGACATCAGGACGTATAACGACCACGGCGTCTGGAAGAGCAAGGTAGAGGGCAGCACGAGGGCTGCGCACGTGGGCGGCACGAAGGCGGAGCAGCAGGCCACTGGCCGGCAGATGGCTCAGGACCGCGGCGTCGAGCACACCATCTCCAAGTTGGACGGCACGATCGGCCAGAGGAACTCCTACGGCAACGACGACCATCCACCGAAGGGCTGATCGGTGGCTGCGCCGATCCTGACGAAGTGTCCTGACTGCGGGGGCGAGCTGATGCATGACGCAAGGCTTACATCAGGCACCAATGCGTCTTGTGTGGAGTGCCACCACCACTTCATGGTCTAGTCCGCCGCTAGTCCGCAAGAACGGGGAAATGTAACCATGCCGCCCTATCACGGACAACATTCTGGAGCCCGACATCACGGGGATGTCGGGCACTCCCAACCATCGCCATTCACAGCGGTAGAGTTCGAGCTCTACGACGGCGTCTGATTCACGGCAGCCCCCTCTGCAGTCCCCAGAATCTGTACGCTGCATCCCCCCAGCAGCAACTGAATGGGCCCGCACCGCTTCGGCGGGGCGGGCCCATTCGCCGTTCACAGCCACGGTTGATGCATCCGCCGAACACCTCAACCGGAAGTGGGCTCGCGCCGTACCTCGATGCCATAGAAGCCACGATCGAACACGGCGCGCGCGCGACGGGTGACGTGCAGGTAATCCTGCTCGAGTTGCGTGGCCGAACCGGGCGGGTAGCCCATGATGCGGGCGACGCCCTCGAGCTGCGACCGCTCGACCGGCAGAACGTCGGTCGTGCGATCGAGCCACAAGGTGAGCGCCGAGCGCGCTCGCGAGGCGAACACCCAGGCTGCGCGAAGCGTTTCAGCGTCGGATGCCTCGACGAGGTCGTACTCGACAGCGGCCGCCAATGCGTCAAGCGTCGAGGTCGTGCGAAGCGCGGGCACATCAGCAGCGTGCTGCAACTGCACAAGCTGCACGAACCACTCCACATCGGAGAGCGAGCCTCGCCCGAGCTTGAGGTGCCGGGTCGGGTCGGCGCCCTGCGGCAAGCGCTCGTTCTCGACGCGCGCCTTGATGCGCTTCACCTCTCGCACATCGCGCTCGCTGATCGAAATCGGGTATCGCACGGTGTCGGCGAGTTGCGTGAACGCAGCGACCAGCGCACGGTCGCCAGCGACGCCTCTGGCCCGCAGCAGCGCTTGCGCCTCCCACGTCAGCGACCACCTCGCGTAGTACGCGCGGTACGCGTCGAGTGAGCGAGCGACGACCCCGTTTCGTCCTTCAGGGCGGAGGTCTGCGTCGAGTTCGAACGGCAGGCGAGCGTCTTCGCTGAGACGCACGAGCTCGGCGACGATGCGCAACGCCCGCGAATGCGCGGCGTCGGCCGCCCGATAGACGTAGATGATGTCGGCGTCCGAGCCGATGCCCAGTTCGCGACCGCCGAATCGCCCCATGCCGATGACGGCGAACTCGATGCCGTCGGGCTCGGGCGCCCTGATCGCCGCGACGAGCGCGGCGATGTGGTTCTCGGTCACGTCGCTCAACCCATGCCCGAGCTCCTCGACGGTGCAGACGTCGAGGATGGCCGACAGCGCCAACCGCAGCACCTCACGGCGGCGGATGGCGCGGAAGATCTTCGCAGCGGCATCGGGCTGCTCGTGCCGTCGGAGCACTGCGCGAGTCTCGTCTTCGAGCGCTGAGAGCGATCGAGGGCGCAACTCGTCGAGGTCTTCGAGCCAGGCGACCGCCTCGGGGCTGCGTTCGAGCAGTTCTGCCGCGAAACGGGAACCGGTCAGCACCCTCGTCAATCGGAGTGCGGCGTCTGACGAGTCGCGGAGCAGCCGCAGATACCAGTGCGTGGTGCCGAGGGTGTCGCTCAGGCGACGGAACGACAACAGCCCGAAGTCGGGGTCCGTACCATCGGCGAACCACGAGATCAGCACCGGCATCAAGTGCCGCTGGATCTGCGCGCGCCTCGACACACCGGTGGTCAGTGCGGCGATGTGCGCGAGCGCTCCCCTCGGGTCGCGGAAGCCGATCGCCGCCAGGCGCGCCTCGGCCTGGTCGCTCGTGAGCCCGAGGCCGGATGCGGGCAACGCCGCGACCGCAGAGAGCAGCGGACGGTAGAAAAGGCGTTCGTGCAGGCCGCGCACCCGTTGGCGTGTGCTCTGCCACACCGCCGTGATCTGTTCGGCGGTGCGCCCCAGGCCGGAGGCGCGCGCGAGCACCCGCAGGCGATGCTCGTCGCGTGGCATCAGGTGCGTGCGACGAAGCCGCTCGAGCTGCATTCGGTGCTCGAGCACCCGCAGCACCCGATAGTCGCGGGCGAACTCGGCAGCCTCTTCACGACCCACGTAGCCGCGCTCCGCGAGTGCAGCGAGGGCGGGCAGGGTCCCGCCCTGACGGATGCCGTCGTCGCTCGCGCCGTGCACGAGTTGCAGCAACTGCACGGTGAACTCGATGTCGCGGATGCCACCGGGCCCGAGCTTGATCTGCACGTCGACCTCATCGGCCGGGATGTGCTGGGTGACCCGCTCGCGCATGGCCTGCACCGACTCGACGAAGCCCTCGCGGCTGGAACTCGTCCACACCTTCGGCGAAACGCCATCGGTGTAGCGGCGTCCGAGCTCGCGGTCGCCGGCGAGCGGGCGGGCCTTCAAGAGGGCTTGGAACTCCCAGCTCTTCGCCCAGCGCTCGTAGTACTGCAGATGCGACTCGAGCGTGCGCACGAGCGCACCGTCCTTGCCTTCGGGCCGGAGGTTCGGGTCGACCTCCCACAGCGGCGGTTCGACGCCGGGCTCACCGATGATGCGCATCGTGAGCATCGCGAGACGCGTCGCGATCTCGAGGGCTCGCGGCGTGGAGACGACGGTCTCGTCGGTGGATTCGGCGACGAAGATCACGTCGACATCGCTGACATAGTTGAGCTCGCGGGCCCCAGCTTTACCCATGCCGATGATCGCGAGCCGTGTCGCCTCCACTTCGGCGGCTGGATATCGGCCGGGCGCCGCAGCCGCACCGGGATCGCGGGTGACCACGCGCCGAGCGGCTTCGAGCGCGGCGTCGAGAGTCGCTCCGGCGAGATCGGCGAGCCCCGCCGCAACGACGTCGACGACGTCGACCGGGTCGCTCCGTGTGAGGTCGAACACGGCGATGTGGGCGAGCAATCGGCGATACCGGATGCGGATGGCCCTGGCGGCGGCCTCGGAGTCGCCGGGTGCGATCGAGACCTCGTCGAGCGCGGCGAGCAACGACCCGCGTGCCTCGCCGACGCTCGGCGGTGCGCTGGGCACCTGTTCGAAGACGGTGAGCTCCAACGGGTGTCGCAACATGAACTCGGCGAACCCGCGCGACGCGCCGACGAGCCTGGTCAGGCGCGCGGCAGCGCTCTCATGCGCGAGCACTGGCGCCAGCTCGACCGGCGCCTGTTCATGGAGCCGTTGTACGACCGCGAGCGCCTCGTCGGGATCGGCGGCCTGCGCGAAGACGTCGAGCAGTCGCTCGACGTCGAACCCGGTCTCGAGCGAGAGCCCCGCGAGTGCGGTCGCAGCGCCCTCGAGGTCGGCGAAGCCCGCACGGGCGACTCTTCCGAGCGTGGGAGTCTGCCGAGACATCCGCTGCGAGGTCAGAGGATCTCGAGGTTGCGCTGCAACTCGAACGGCGTGACCTGAGAACGGTAGTCGCGCCACTCGGCGCGCTTGTTCGCCAGCACGTAGTTGAAGACCTGCTCCCCCAGCGTCTCGGCGACGAGTTCGGACTCCTCCATGCGCTGGATCGCGTGATCGAGGCTCGCCGGAAGGGAGTCGTAGCCGAGCGCCCTGCGCTCGCGGTCGGTGAGAGCCCATACGTCGTCTTCGGCCTCGGGAGGAAGCTCGTACCCCTCTTCGATGCCCTTCATGCCCGCAGCGAGCAGCAGCGAGAACGCGAGGTAGGGGTTGGCCGCCGAGTCGATCGCACGGTACTCGACCCTTGCGCTCTGGCCCTTGTTCGGCTTGTAGAGGGGAACCCGCACGAGCGCGGATCGGTTGTTGTGCCCCCAGCACACGAAGCTCGGCGCCTCGTCGCCGCCCCAGAGCCGCTTGTAGGAGTTCACGAACTGGTTGGTGACGGCGGAGATCTCGCCGGAGTGGCGAAGGAGGCCCGCGATGAACTGCCGGCCGATCTTCGACAGCTGGTACTGCGAGCCGGCTTCGTAGAAGGCGTTCGCGTCGCCCTCGAAGAGCGAGAGGTGCGTGTGCATGCCGGAGCCGGGGTACTGCGAGAAGGGCTTCGGCATGAACGTCGCGTAGACGCCCTGCTCGATCGCAACCTCTTTGATCACGGTGCGGAACGTCATGATGTTGTCGGCGGTGGTGAGCGCGTCGGCGTAGCGCAGGTCGATCTCGTTCTGACCGGGACCGGCCTCGTGGTGGCTGAATTCGACCGAGATGCCGAGGTCTTCGAGCATGCGCACCGAACGGCGACGGAAGTCGTGGGCCGTGCCGCCCGGAACGTTGTCGAAGTAGCCGGCCGAGTCGACCGGCTTGGGGCCCGCCCCGCCGTACTTGGACGACTTCAGCAGGTAGAACTCGATCTCGGGATGCGTGTAGAACGTGAACCCGCGGTCGGCAGCACGCGCGAGCGTGCGCTTCAGCACATTGCGCGGGTCAGACACGGCCGGTTCGCCGTCGGGCGTGGTGATGTCGCAGAACATGCGCGCGGTCGGGTCGATGTCACCGCGCCACGGCAGCGTCTGGAACGTCGTGGGATCGGGGTAAGCGAGCAGGTCGGACTCGAACGTGCGGCTGAGCCCTTCGATGGCCGAACCGTCGAACCCGATGCCCTCGGTGAACGCCCCCTCGACCTCGGCGGGAGCAATCGCCACCGACTTCAGGGTGCCGACGACGTCGGTGAACCAGAGCCTGACGAACTTGACCCCTCGCTCCTCGATCGTGCGAAGTACGAAGTCGCGCTGCTTATCCATCCACACCCTCTCTCGCACCTCTCAGCGTACTGGCTCGCACGCGCCCGCAAGGCCGAGAGCGGATGCCGCGTGTGCCAGACTTGCCCCATGTCAGGCGAGCCCCAGACCGCAGCATCCGACTCCTCGGCCGGCGCCGAGCAGAACCCCTACGGCGGCGCCGCCGCAACCGGTGGGCCGAAGCGCGTTCGCACGCGACATTTCCAGAACGCGAAGCGCGACGGCATCAAGATCACGGGCCTGACGAGTTACGACCAGCTCACGGCGCGCATCTTCGACGAGGCCGGCATCGACTTCCTGCTCGTCGGCGACTCGGCCGGCAACAACGTGTTCGGCTACGAGACGACGCTGCCCGTCACGGTCGACGAACTCATCCCCCTCACTCGCGCCGTCGCGGGCGCCGTCAAGCGAGCCTTCGTCGTGGCCGACATGCCGTTCGGCTCCTACGAGAACGGCCCTGAAGACGCGCTGCACACCGCGGTGCGGTTCATGAAAGAGGCGGGCGCGCACGCCGTGAAGCTCGAGGGCGGTGAGCGCAGTCACAAGCAGATCCGTCGCATCGTCGGTGCCGGCATCCCGGTCATGGCGCACATCGGCTACACACCGCAGAGCGAGCACGGCCTCGGCGGCCACGTCATCCAGGGTCGCGGTGAGGGCGTCAAGCAACTGCTCGCCGATGCGAAGGCCGTGCAAGAGGCCGGCGCGTTCGCCGTCGTGCTCGAAATGGTGCCCGCGGATGCCGCGCGACAAGTCACCGAACTCCTCGAGATCCCGACCATCAGCGTGGGCGGCGGGCCGCACACCGACGGCCAACTGCTCGTCTGGACCGACTGGGCCGGGCTCACCATCGGACGCGTGCCGAAGTTCGTGAAGCAGTACGCCGACCTGTCCGGAATCCTCAGCGCGGCCGCGAAGGAGTGGCGAGCCGACGTGGAGTCAGGCGTCTACCCGAACGCCGAGCACTCCTACGAGTAAGGCTCAGTCTTCGGCGGCTTCTTCTTCGGCCCACTTCGCGCTGTTCGCACGCAGGATGTCCAGTGCCCGCTCCGCCTCGGCGCGTGTCTCGAACGGGCCAACCCGGTCGGTCGAGGGCGACTCGAATCCCTGCTCCACCTCACCGGTGCGCAGGTTGTACCAGAACATGTGTTCGACATCCTCGGCCATAGGCTGATCCTATGCCCAAGGACGCCTCCGGCCACCTGATTCCCGGCCGCTTGTCGCCGACGCGAACCGTGCCCGCCTCGATCGCACGCCCCGAGTACGTCGGCAAGCGGGCGCCGGCGCCCTACAGTGGCGGCGACCGTTACTCCCCCGAGGAAGTCGACCGCATTCGTGCGGCGGGGCGGGTCGCCGCAGGCGCGATCGAGGCGGCGTCGGCCGCGATCCGGCCCGGCGTGACGACCGACGAGCTCGACCGCATCGTGCACGAGCACGTGGTCGCCCACGGCGCCTATCCGTCGACGCTCGGCTACCGCGGCTTCCCGAAGTCCTCTTGCACGTCGGTCAACGAGGTCATCTGCCACGGCATCCCCGACGACACCGTGCTGGCCGACGGCGACCTCGTCAACATCGACGTCACCGCCTACCTCGACGGCATGCACGGCGACCTCAATCACACCTTCCTGGTGGGCGAGGCGAGCGAGGAGGCCGCGCAACTCGTCGAGCGCACGAGGGAAGCGCTCCGCCGAGGCATCCGTGCCGTCGCACCCGGTCGGCAGATCAACGTCGTCGGTCGCGCGATCGAGGCGTACGCGAAACGGTTCGGCTACGGGGTGGTGCGCGACTACACGGGCCACGGCGTCGGCAGGGCATTCCATTCGGGGCTCATCATCCCCCACTACGACGCGCCCGAATACGACACCGTCATCGAGGTGGGCATGGTCTTCACGATCGAGCCGATGCTCACCCTCGGCGGCACCGAATGGGATGTCTGGGCCGACGATTGGACCGTCGTCACGCGCGACCGTTCCCTCACCGCTCAGTTCGAGCACACCCTCGTCGTCACGGAGCACGGCGCCGAGATCCTGACACTTCCCTGAACACCACCCGAACGACCCGCGATAGTGTGACAAATATGGCGACTGAGCACGCGATCGGCATCGACATCGGCGGCACGGGTATCAAGGGCGCGGTCGTCGACCTCGCCAGCGGAGAGCTCGTCTCCGAGCGCCGCAAGGTGGCCACTCCCGAGGGCGGTCGCCCTGCCGACATCCTGACCGCGACCGGCGAGCTGCTCGACGCACTCTCGAACGAGTTCGGCGATGCGCTCCCCCTCGGCGTGTGCTTCCCGGCGGTCGTCAAGCACGGGCGCACGCTGTCGGCGGCCAACATCTCACGCGAGTGGATCGGCCTGCCGGCCGAGCAGCTGTTCGAAGACACCTTCGGTCGCGAGATCCACTTCATCAACGACGCGGATGCCGCGGGGTACGCCGAATCCCGGTACGGCGCCGCGGTCGACGCCGAGGGTCTCGTGATCCTGACGACCCTCGGTACCGGCATCGGCTCGGCATTCCTCTACGACGGCGTGCTCGTGCCGAACACCGAACTCGGCCACATGGAGGTCGACGGCGTGCAGGCCGAGAAGCGCGCCGCGTACTCCGCCATGGAACGGGAATCGCTCGGCTGGCAGGACTGGGCGGCCCGACTGCAACGGTTCTACGCAGCCGTCGAGTTCCTGTTCTCGCCCGACCTCTTCGTCGTCGGGGGCGGTGTCTCGAAGCACCACCCGCAGTTCCTGCCGTTGCTCGAACTGCAGACGCCGATTGTTCCCGCGATGCACCGCAACAACGCGGGCATCCTCGGGGCCGCGTCGCTCGCCGCGCACTGAGTCTCGGCGCTCGCATTCACCGTTCGACGATGCCGCGGTGTGAGTGGGCCGGCTGATACGCCGGGTTCTGTTCACCGGGCGCTTGCGCGACACCGGCTGGACGGCCATCTCTCTCGGGACTACGTTGCCGCAGCCCTCCAGCGGTCTACCCGGGAACGGGACGGGCAGCCCCATCGTTCCCTGTCTGACCTTGCTCCGGACGAGGTTTACCGAGCCGACCACGTCACCGCGGCCGCTGGTGGGCTCTTACCCCACCGTTTCACCCTTACCCGGTGCTTGCGCACCGGGCGGTCTGCTTTCTGTGGCACTGTCTCGCGGGTTGCCCCGGGTGGGTGTTACCCACCATCCTGCCCTGTGGAGCCCGGACGTTCCTCGGCGCACGATCGAAACCGTGCGACGCGACCGTCTTGCCGACCCACTCGCACCATGAGTCTACCGGCCGCGGACGCTGGCGGATCGCCGAGGCATCCGCCCCCGTCGCACGCCGTCTCGGACTGTGCGCGGTCAGAGACCCGACTCTTCGGTGCGCACCAGGATGCGGTCGCACTCGGGGCACTGCACGACATCATCGGGGGCCGCACGGCGCACCGACTCGAGATCGGAGCCGGTCAGCGTGATGCCGCAGCCACCGCAGGTGCGCGCCTGGAGCAAGGCGGCTCCGACTCCCCCGCCGCGCACTCGACGCTGTTCGTAGAAGGCGAGCAGCGGCTCGGCGATGCCGCCGGCGACGACCCCGCGATCACGCTCGGTCTGCTCGCGTTCGACGCCGAGCCCTCCGGCGGCCTCGTCACGTTCGGCTTCGAGCTTCGCTACGTCGGCGTCGATCGCCGCGCGCTGCAGATCGATGCTGGAGACGGCCACCTCGGCCTCTTCGACCCGCTCCATCACGACGAGTTCCTGCTCTTCGAGGTCGCTCAAGCGCCGCCGCAGCGATGCGAGTTCGGATTCGAGCGCCGAGACATCCTTCACCGATGAGGTGTGCTGCAGGCGATCGCCGTCGCGCACGATGCGCGCCTCGACAACGGTGACGTCGGACTCGAGGCGCTTCAGCTCCACCTGCGCGTCTTCGAGGGCGCCGATCGCTTCGGCCCGCTTGCCCCGCACCGCCTGGTCACGAGCGGCGAGCTCGGCGAGCGGGCCCGCCTGCGGCAACGTGCCGAGCCGGTGAGCGAGTTGCGTCAACCTGGTGTCGATGGATTGGAGCCGCAGCAACTGTTCTTGTTCGGCGGGGCTGGCCTTCACGTAGTGCTCCTCGTGGGATCGGGTCGTCGGTGAGGACGGTGGTCGGTGGTGCTGATTTACTGCACGATCTGGAAGTCCCAGGGGTCGGTGCGAGTTTCGGAGACGATGACGGTGAGCTCGGGATGCACGGCGCGGAGCTGCTCGGCAGCAGTGTCGAGCCAGAGCCACTCGCTCGCCCAGTGGGAGACGTCGATCAGGGCCGGCCCGCCCGTGAGCTTCGCCTGCTCCCGCGCTTCTGAGGCCGGATGGTGGCGCAAGTCGGCGGTGATGTAGGCGTCGGCCGTTCGCACCGCGGGATCGCCGAGCAACGAATCGCCGGCGCCACCGCACACGGCGACGGTCTCGACCCGATCATCGAATCCGCCGGCGACGCGCACACCGGTCGCCGTCGGCGGGAGGATCTCGGCGAGTCGTCTGGCCAGTCGGCCGACGGTCGTGGGTTCGGGCAGCCGCCCGACACGGCCGAGTCCAGTGCCCGGATCGGCCGACGGCACGATGGGGGTCGCCCCGACGAGGCCCAAGCGTTCGGCGAGCACCGCCGAGGTGCCCTCGTCGACGACATCGGCGTTCGTGTGCGCGGTGACGAGCGCGCAGTCGGCCCGGATCAGCCTCGCGAGCAGCGAACCCTTGTAGCGGTCTTCGGCGACCGACGTCACCCCGCGCAGGAGCAGCGGGTGGTGGGCGATGATGAGGTCTGCTCGCTCGGCGAGGGCCTCGTCGATGGTCTCGGCGACCGCGTCGACGGTCAGGACGACACGGCGCACCGCTGCAGCGGGATCGCCGGTCACGAGGCCTGGGGCATCCCATGACTCGGCGCCTGTGATCGGCCAGAGACGATCGGTCGTCGTCAGGAGGTCGGCGAGGCTGGCGGTCACCCGTTCAGCCTACCTTCGCGGTTGGCACGACGTTCCGTTCGGCGATGGGGCGCTGCAGGCCGCCGCTGAGGATCCGCTCACGGGAGATCGTCGAGCCAGATGCTGATGCCCGCGGCGACCAGTGCCGCGGTCGGCGAGAGGTGCGGCGGCACGGCGCTTGCCTCGGTGCTGGTGTCGCGGTCGCCTCTCGCGTTCACAGCTCCTCCAACGGCACTCGCTCGTCGGCAAGACGCTGCGGATCGATCCGATCGCCGCGCCTGATGATGCCCTGCACGGCCTCGTTGACGTCCCACACGTTGACATTCATGCCCGCGACGACACGACCCTCCGCGAGCCAGAACGCGATGAACTCGCGGCGAGCCCGGTCGCCCCGGTAGACGATGTCGGCGCCGCGCGTGAGCGGCCCGAACCCCGAGTACTCCATGCCGAGGTCGTACTGATCGGTGTAGAAGTACGGGATGTCGTCGTAGGAGACCGGCTGCCCGAGCATGGATCTTGCGGCGGCAACGGCGCCGTGCAATGCGTTCGCCCAGTGCGCGCTTCGGAGGCGCAGGTCGACGAGCGGGTGGTAGGCCTCGGCGATGTCGCCTGCTGCGTAGACGTTCGGCACGTCGGTGCGGAGCGCCGCGTCGGTGAGCACACCGGAGCCGATCGTGGCCCCGGCACCCCGGGCGAGATCGAGGTTCGGGATCGCGCCGATACCGACCAGCACGAGTTCGGCATCGATCACCTCACCGCCTTCGAGGCGCACTCCGGTGACCCGGCCGGCCTCCCCGATGATCGAGTCGACGATGACGGACGGCCTGAGGCCGACGCCGTGCGAGAAGTGCAATTCGGCGAACATGCTGCCGAGCTCGTCGCCGAGTGCATTCGCGAGCGGAATCGGGTCGCGTTCGAGCACGGTCACCTCATTGCCGAGGGTTCGCGCCGTCGCCGCGACCTCCATGCCGATCCAGCCCGAGCCGATCAGCACGAGTCTTCTGCCGCCGCCGGCGAGCTCGACATGCAGCGCCTCCGAGTCGTCGAGCGTGCGCAAGGTGCGCACACCCTCGAGGTCGGCGCCCGGAGCATCGAGGCGGCGGGCGTGCGACCCCGTTGCGAGCAGCAGTGCGTCGTAGTCGATCACGTCGCCGGAATCGAGCTCCACCCTCTGTGCGGATGCATCGAGTCGGATGACCGAGGTGCCGAGGTGCAGCTCGATGTCGTGCTCCGGGTACCACGCGGATGGCTCGACGAACACCGAGTCGCGGGCGGCGTCGCCGGCGAGGTAGTCCTTCGACAGCGGCGGTCTGATGTACGGGTGGTGCGCCTCCGCACCGATCAGGTCGATGTGGCCGGTGAATCCCTCGTCTCGCAAGGTCTTGGCCGCCGTGGCTCCGGCGAGGCCGGCACCGACGATCACGAACTTCGGCGTCGTGGTCACGATCACCCGTCTCTCGTGCGACTCGATCGCACCTCTCGTTCCGACTGTAGGAGTGCGGTTTTCTTAAGTCAATCGTCGCCGTTTTAGAGTTCGCTTCTTCTGTCGAGAAGCACTGTTTTAGAGGTACCATGTGTCTCATGGATGACTCCACGCGTCTCGACGACTTGGTCGCCGTCGCCGCGATCGCAGACCCGCAGCGACGGGCCCTGCTCGAGTTCGTGGCGCGGCATCCAGAGCCCGTCGGTCGCGACGATGCGGCGACCGCTCTCGGCATGACGCGCGGAACCGCCGCATTCCATCTCGACCGACTCGTCGAGGCGGGCCTGCTCGTCGCGGAGTTCCAGCGACGCAACGGCAGGTCGGGCCCTGGGGCCGGTCGGCCGGCCAAGCTCTATCGACCCGTCCCCGGCGAACTCGTGGTCTCGGTGCCCGAGCGTCACTACGACCTCGCGGCCGAGCTCCTGACCAGGGCTGTCGAAGAGTCGGACCGCACCGGCGAGCCCATCCGCCCGACCCTCGATCGCGTCTCTGCCAAGCTCGGCCGGGCGCTCGGAGCCGCTTCCGACTCGATGACCGAAGTGCTGCAGCGCCTCGGCTACGGGCCTGTCGACGACGGCGATGGCGGGATGCTGCTGACGAACTGTCCCTTCCGCCGAGTGGCCCGGAATCACACCTCGACGATCTGCAGCGCGAACGCGGCCCTCCTGCGCGGCGCAGCCGAGGGCGCCGGGGAGATGCGCCGGGTGGACCCCGCGCCTCGCGACGGGTATTGCTGCGTGCGACTCGTGGCCGACGCACCACGCTAACGAACCGCGCTGACCCACGGATCGTGTTCGCCTTTGAGTCGATCGCGGCCGAGGTGCTCCGGTGGGTCTCGCTCACGCCGAGGCATCCGGATGCCTCGACCTCGGTCGTAGCAGGAATGCACTCAATACGCGATCGACAACTTGCATAAATCCTGCACATGCAATATTTTAATGACATGTGCAGGATTCACGCGTGAACACCGAGAAGCTGAGTGCCACGCTCGCAGCGATCGCGAGTCCGCAGCGCATGCGCATCATTGCGATCCTCTCGACGGAGACGCTCCACGTCAGTGAGCTCGCCAGGCGGATGGGAATGTCACGCGCACTCCTCTATATGCACCTCACCAAGCTCGAAGAGACCGGATTCGTGACCGGGCATCTCGAGATGTCCGACGACGGCAAAGCGCTCAAGCTCTTCGAACTGCTGCCGTTCACACTCACACTCACCGCGGAGACGCTCGCAGAAGCCGTCGCCGCACAACAGGAAAGCGAGAACATCCGACCATGAACGAGGATCTTCCGACCATCTACCTCCTGATCCCGTTCATCGTGCTGGTGTTCGGTTTCGTCTACATACTCGTCCGTACTTCCTGGAAGTCGAAGGAACGGATCGCGCAGGGCAGCTCGGAACTCACCGAGGCTCTCGCAGCGAGCGCAGCCGCGAACACGGCGATCGCCGAGCGCCTCGACCGCATCGATTCGCGCCTGGCCGCCATCGAGAAGGCGCTCAACGACATCCCGGTGTAGTGGCGTTCGGACGCCGAGAGGAGACCAATGGCGCCGCGGGTGCGCCGATGCCGCCAGGCGAGCTCAGCTGGCTGCGTCCTCCCAATTCTCAACGAGACGAGTGCGACGAAGAGGGATGATCGGGCAAGACACGGAATCGGGGACTCGGCCCGGGAACGTCGTTGGTGTGAACAACGACGCTTGGGTGGGCCCTGCCGGGCTCGAACCGACGACATCCACGGTGTAAACGTGGCGCTCTACCAACTGAGCTAAAGGCCCGCGTGCTGCGCGCGGCGCACAGCCATGTTATCGCGGGCTGCCTAGACTCACGGCCATGGAGCCGATGCTGCAGCATCCGAGCCGGAGCACGCCGACCGAGCACCGCTGGCCTTCCGTCGTCGCGCTCGTCATCGCCTTGGCTCTGTACGCGGCGCTGCCGAACGAATTCCTCGGTGCGCAGCGCTTCATCGTCGTCGTCTTCGGCGTGGCGCTCCTGGTGCCGCTCGTGGTCACGAATCCGCACCGGCTCACCCGGCGCTCTGCGTTCACGAAGTGGGTCTCGATCGCCCTCGCCGGCGGGCTCGTGATCGCGAACCAGCTCACCATCGTGCTCCTGCTCGTCACGCTTGCTGCGGGCGGGGTCGACGACGCGCACGGTCTGCTCCTTGCTGCGGTACAGGTCTGGGTCGCGAACGTCATCGGGTTCACGCTGCTCTACTGGGAGCTCGACCGCGGCGGCCCGGTCATGCGCACCATGGAGGCTCGCGCCGACCTCCCGCCCGCCGACTTCCGGTTCCCCCAAGACGAAGACGACGACGCCGTCAGCGAGGTCGCAGCCCGATCGTCCGTCGTGCACGACTGGATGCCGCGGTTCGTCGACTACTTCTACTCGGCACTGTCGAACTCGATGGCGTTCAGTGCGACGGACGCGATGCCGTTGTCGCCGCGGTTCAAGCTCCTGATGGCGCTGCAGGCGTTCGGCGGCTTCCTGATCCTCGCCCTCGTCATCGCCCGATCGGTCAACATCCTCGCGTGAGTGCGAACGCGAGAATCGAGCGGATGCACCGAGCTCGGCTCAGAGCGAAGCGAGTGCGTGCCGATACTGCTCGAGGGAGCGCGCCTCGCCCCGGGGCGTCGCGAAGCTCGCCGCGATGACGCCGTCGGCACCGAGCACGAACGTCGCCCGGTCGGCCAGGCCCGTGGCGTCGTCGAAGGCACCGAAGGATGCCGCAACAGCTCCGTGCGGCCAGAAGTCGGAGAGCAACGCGAAGCCGTACTCCTCGCGTTCTGCCCACGCCCGCAGCGTGTGCTTCGAATCCACCGAGACGGCGAGGAGTGCGACATCCGATTCTTCGAACATGGCGATGTTCTCGCGCAACTCGCAGAGCTCGCTGCGACAGAGGCCCGAGAACGCGAGCGGGAAGAACACCACGGCGACCGCTCGGCCGCGAAACCCGGCGAGGCTCACGGGCTGGCCGAACTGGTTCGGAAGGGTGAAATCAGGCGCTGCGGCGCCGGTGGCGAGGATCACGAGACGGGTTCCCTCCCAGGACGTTCGGTCGAATCGAGGCCTCAGCCTAGCCTCCACGTTGCAGGCATAGAATCACTAGGATGGCGTGGTGCCACCCGGCCGCGAACCGGCCCATTCGGCGTGCGCACGTCCCACACCCGCAGGCATGATCTGCTGAAGAGAGAGGTCGAGTGTGACTGTCAACGACCAGGATCCTTACTCGGTCGAGGCGATGGACGCCGATCCGGAAGAGACTTCCGAATGGGCCGAGTCCCTCGATGCGCTTGTCGCTGAGAAGGGACACCAGCGTGCGCGAGAGATCATGCTGAGCCTCCTGAAGCGCTCGAAAGAGCTGCACCTCGGCGTGCCGATGGTGCCGACCACCGACTACCTCAACACGATCGCCCCCGAGAACGAGCCCGAGTTCCCCGGCGATGAAGAGATCGAGCGCCGCTACCGCGCGTGGATCCGCTGGAACGCCGCCGTGCTCGTGCACCGCGCGCAGCGCCCGGGCATCGCCGTCGGCGGGCACATCTCGACGTACGCCTCGAGCGCCTCGCTGTACGAGGTCGGCTTCAACCACTTCTTCCGCGGTCAAGACCACCCGTCGGGTGGCGACCAGATCTTCATCCAGGGCCACGCCTCCCCCGGGCCGTACGCCCGTGCCTTCCTCGAGGGGCGCCTCACGGGCGACCAGCTCGACGGCTTCCGCCAAGAGAAGTCGCACGCGCCCAACGGTCTCTCGTCGTACCCGCACCCGCGCCTCATGCCCGAGTTCTGGCAGTTCCCGACCGTGTCGATGGGTCTTGGACCGATCAACGCGATCTACCAGGCGCAGACGAACAAGTACCTCACCAACCGCGGCATCAAAGATGCCGGCGACCAGCAGGTCTGGGCGTTCCTCGGCGATGGCGAGATGGACGAGGTCGAGAGCCGCGGCCAATTGCAGGTCGCCGCCAACGAAGGCCTCGACAACCTGAACTTCATCGTCAACTGCAACCTGCAGCGACTCGACGGCCCGGTACGCGGCAACGGCAAGATCATTCAGGAGCTCGAGAGCTTCTTCCGCGGTGCGGGCTGGAACGTCATCAAGGTCGTCTGGGGCCGCGAGTGGGACGACCTGCTCGCCCGCGACCACGACGGCGCACTGCGCAACCTCATGAACGTCACCCCCGACGGCGACTACCAGACGTACAAGGCCGAGTCGGGTGCATACGTGCGCGAGAACTTCTTCGGTCGCGACCCGCGCGCCCTCGAGCTCGTCTCCCACCTTTCGGATGACGAGGTGTGGGGTCTCAAGCGCGGCGGTCACGACTACCGCAAGGTCTACGCCGCATTCAAGGCCGCGAGCGAGCACAAGGGCCAGCCGACGGTCATCCTGGCGAAGACGATCAAGGGCTACGGCCTGGGTCCTGCCTTCGAGGGTCGCAACGCGACCCACCAGATGAAGAAGATGACCCTCGACAACCTGAAGACCTTCCGCGACCAGATGCGCATTCCGATCACGGACGCGCAGCTCGAGGAGAACCCGTACCTCCCGCCGTACTACCACCCGGGCGAGGGCGACGAGGCGATCCAGTACCTGCACGAGCGTCGTCGCGAACTCGGCGGGTATCTGCCCGAGCGCCGGTCGAACCACACCGCGATCTCGCTGCCCGACGACTCGGCCTACGCGATCGCGAAGAAGGGCTCCGGTACTCAAGAGATCGCCACGACCATGGCGTTCGTCCGACTGCTGAAAGACCTCATCCGCTCGAAGGACTTCGGTCACCGCATCGTGCCGATCATCCCCGACGAGGCTCGCACCTTCGGCATCGACGCGTTCTTCCCGACCGCGAAGATCTACAACCCGAACGGCCAGCACTACACCTCGGTCGACCGCGAACTCCTGCTCGCCTACAAAGAGAGCCCGCAGGGTCAGATCCTGCACGTCGGCATCAACGAGGCCGGCGCGATGGCGGCCTTCACGAACGTCGGCACCTCGTACTCGACCCAGGGCGAGCCGCTGATCCCGGTCTACGTCTTCTACTCCATGTTCGGTTTCCAGCGCACGGGCGACGCCATGTGGGCGGCCGGCGACCAGATGGCCCGCGGGTTCATCATCGGCGCCACCGCAGGCCGCACGACGCTCACCGGCGAAGGACTGCAGCACGCCGACGGGCACTCGCCGCTGCTCGCGTCGACCAACCCGGCCGTCGTCTCGTACGACCCCGCCTACGGGTACGAGATCGGGCACATCGTGCGCTCGGGCCTCGAGCGCATGTACGGCGGCAACCACGCCGACCCGAACGTCATGTACTACATCACCGTCTACAACGAGCCGCTCGTGCAGCCGGTCGAACCCGAGGGTGTCGACGTCGACGGCATCGTGCGCGGTATCCACCGTCTCGGTGAGTCCGACGCCGCCGGGCCCAAGGCCCAACTGCTCGCCTCCGGCGTCTCGGTGCCATGGATCCTCGAAGCGCAGAGGCTGCTCGCCGAAGACTGGGGTGTGTCGGCCGACGTGTGGTCGGTCACCAGCTGGGCCGAGCTGCGCCGCGACGGCCTCGCGGCCGACGAGCACAACTTCCTGAACCCCGATGCCGAGCGTCGCGTCTCGTACCTCACGCAGAAGCTCGCCGGGGCGCGCGGCCCGTTCGTCGCGGTCTCCGACTTCATGCACGCGGTGCCCGACCAGATCCGTGCCTACGTGCCCGGCCCGTTCGCGACGCTCGGTGCTGACGACTTCGGCTTCTCCGACACACGGCCCGCAGCGCGACGCTTCTTCAAGATCGACGGCCCGTCGGTCGTCGTGCGCACGCTCGAGCTGCTCGCCGACCGCGGCGAGGTCGACCGCTCACTCCCGGCCCAGGCGATCGCGAAGTACCGGCTGCACGAGGTCAATGCCGGCACCACCGGATCGGCCGGCGGAGAGAGCTAGCGGTCGACGAGGTGGCGACGAAGCCCAAGACGAAGGCGGAGACGCTCGCGTGGTTGCGGACCATCGCGGGCGAGCTCGCCACTGCGACGCTCAAACGACTCGAAGACACCTTGCCGTGGTACGGCGACATGCCGCCGAGTCGCCGCTCCGCGGTGGGCCTCGTCGCCCAAGCCGGCATCTCCTCGTTCATCGCCTGGTTCGAAGACCCGCGGTCGACCCCGTGGATCGCAGCCGATGTCTTCGGGGCCGCCCCACGTGAGCTCCTGCGCTCGGTGAGCCTGCAGCAGACGCTGCAGCTCATCCGCGTGACGGTGGAGGTCGTCGAAGACCGCGTCAAAGACGGCGGCGAGCTGCTCCGCGAGGCGATTCTCCTCTATTCGCGCGAGATCGCGTTCGCGGCGGCCGACGTGTATGCGCGCGCGGCGGAAGCCCGAGGGCTCTGGGACGCGAGGCTCGAGGCGCTCGTCGTCGACTCGATCCTCTCGGGCGAGGCCGATGACGAGCTGCCGAGCCGCATCGCCGCGCTGGGCTGGCACGGTCACGGCGAGGTGTCGGTGCTCGTCGGCACCGCGCCGAAGCAACTCGATGTCGACCATGTGCGTCGAGCCTCACGTCACATGCACGCCGATGTGCTCATCGGGGTGCAGGGCAACCGGCTCGTGCTCGTCATCGGGCGCGCCGATCCGCTCGCCCGCGAGGCCGACGAGTCGATCGGCACCGCCCCTGCCCTCACCTTCATGGAGATCGCCGACCAACTCGAACCGCACTTCGGGCCCGGGCACCTCGTGCTCGGTCATGCGGTGCCGAACCTCGTCGACGCATCGAAGAGTGCGAAGGCGGCGCTTGCGGGATTCGCGGTTGCGCGCTCTTGGCGGCACGCCCCGCGCCCGGTTCACGCCGACGACCTCCTTCCCGAGCGCGCACTGGCCGGCGACCCGCTCGCGCGGGCGACGCTCGTGCACCGCATCTACCGGCCGCTGCAGGCGCACTCCACCGAGCTGCTGACGACCCTGTGGAGCTACCTCGACAACGGCCGTTCGCTCGAGGCGACCGCGCGCGAGCTCTTCGTGCACCCCAACACCGTGCGGTACCGCCTGAAGCGAGTCTCCGACGTCATCGGTTGGGATGCCACGGGCGCGCGCGAGGCGCTCATCCTGCAGTCGGCGCTCATCATCGGTTCGATGAGCGATCACGAGCATCCGCCTCGTCGCCGCACGCAGAGCTGACACGACTTCTGTACCGTCTGTACAAGGCTTTCGCGAAGAGCTTGTCGCGTGTGCACACCCGAGCGGGTCGTCATCTTGGCAGACTGGTGTGGTGATCGTCGTCGTCTGCCCTGGACAGGGCTCCCAGACCCCTGGTTTCCTCTCCCCTTGGCTCGGAGAACCGGCTTACGCCGAGCGACTGTCGGCGCTGTCGGATGCCGCGGGGCTCGACCTCGCCCACTACGGCACCGAAGCCGACGCCGACACGATCCGCGACACTTCGATCGCCCAGCCGCTCATCGTCGCGGCCGGCATCCTCACGCTTGAAACACTCCTGGCAGATGGTCGCGGGGCCCGCATCGGCGGTATCGCCGGTCACTCGGTGGGTGAGATCACGGCCGCGGCCGGGTCGGGCGTGTTGAGCGACACTGATGCGATCCGGTTCGTCGCCGAGCGCGGCCGTGCAATGGCGGATGCCGCGGCCCTCGTGCCGACCGGCATGAGCGCGGTCATCGGTGCGGTCGAGACGGACCTCCTCCCCCGGCTCGACGAACTGGGCCTCGAGCCCGCGAACTTCAACGGCGGCGGACAGATCGTGGTCGCCGGCGCCCTCGACGCCCTCGAGGCGCTGAAGGCCGAGCCGCCGACCGGCGCGCGGGTGATCCCGCTCCAGGTGGCGGGGGCCTTCCACACGCGATACATGCGTCCGGCCGTCGAGCGCCTCGCCGACGTCGCCTCCGGCCTCGCCCCGGCCGACCCCGTGCTCCCGCTCTGGACGAATCGCGACGGCAGCCCCGTCGCATCCGGCGCAGCCTTCCTCGATCTTCTCGTCGGCCAGGTCTCCTCGCCCGTACGCTGGGATAGCTGCATGGAGTCCTTCGCTGCCGCCGGCGTCACCGGCATCATCGAAGTGGCCCCCGCAGGAGCCCTCGTCGGCCTCGCCAAGCGCGCGCTCAAGGGTGTGCCGACCGTGGCCGTGAAGACTCCCGACGACCTGCCGGCGGCAATCGCGCTCATCGAGCAGCACGCCTGAGCCGGCGAATGACACGAGAAAGCCGAGCATGACGAGACCGACCCTGCAGCAGTCCCACGGGCCCGCGTACACCCGCATCTACTCGATCGGTGCCGCGCGCGGCGCCAACGCGGTACCGAACGACGACCTCGTCGGCCCGATCAACTCGTCTGACGAGTGGATCCAGCAACGCACGGGCATCGTCACCCGTGCGCGCGCCGGGGCTGACGTGCCAGCCATCGACCTCGCAACGGATGCTGCCGTCGAGGCGATCGAACGCTCTGGGGTCTCACCCGAGCTCATCGACCTCGTGATCATCGCCACGATCTCGAACGTGCAGCAGACGCCGTCGATGGCGGCCGTGGTCGCCGACCGGGTCGGTGCGAACCCTGCGGCGGCCTATGACACGAACGCCGCGTGCGCCGGCTACGCATATGCCGTGGCGCAGGCCGACGCGCTCATCCGTACCGGAGCGGCGCACTACGCACTCGTGATCGGCGCCGAGAAGCTCTCCGACGTCGTCGACCCGACCGACCGCAGCATCTCGTTCCTGCTCGGAGACGGCGCCGGCGCGGTCGTCATCGGCCCGAGCGACACGCCCGGCATCGCACCCACCATCTGGGGCTCCGACGGGTCGAAGGCGGGTGCCGTCGGCATGAACAGCACACTCACCGAGTTCCGTGACGGCAACGCCGAGTGGCCGACGCTCCGTCAGGAGGGCCAGACGGTCTTCCGCTGGGCCGTCTGGGACATGGCGAAGGTCGCGAAGCAGGCTCTGGATGCCGCGGGCGTGACGTCAGCCGATCTCGCGGCGTTCATCCCGCACCAGGCGAACATGCGCATCATCGACGAATTCGCCAAGCAGCTGAAGCTGCCCGAGACGGTCGCGATCGCCCGCGATATCGAGACGACGGGCAACACCTCCGCCGCGTCGATCCCGCTCGCGACGCACCGCCTGCTCGAAGAGCACCCTGAACTCTCCGGAGGCCTCGCCCTCCAGATCGGCTTCGGCGCCGGACTCGTGTTCGGCGCCCAAGTGGTGGTTCTTCCCTGAACCGCCTCCCCCTTGTCCATCTAGACTGTCTCTCGGTCAAACGAGACACCCCCACAAGGAGAAGAACAATGGCATCGTCCACCGAAGAAGTGCTTGCCGGCCTGGCCGAGCTCATCAACGACGAGACCGGCATCGCAACCGACACGGTTGAGCTGGACAAGTCGTTCACCGACGACCTCGACATCGACTCGATCTCGATGATGACCATCGTCGTCAACGCCGAAGAGAAGTTCGACGTGAAGATCCCCGACGAAGAGGTCAAGAACCTGAAGACCGTCGGCAACGCCGTCGACTTCATCGTCAAGGCCCAGGCCTAGCAGCTGCGTGGAGCGGGCCGGCGCCTCTGCCCGGCCCGCTCGTTCAGCATGACCGTTCTCTCCATCGGAGTGTTTCTCGAATGACCAAGAAGATCGTCATCACCGGTATCGGTGCGACCTCGCCGCTCGGCGGCACCGCCCCCGAAAGCTGGAATGCCCTGCTCGCCGGCGAATCCGGCACGCGCACGCTCGAACACGAGTGGGTCGCCGAACTCGAACTGCCCGTCACTTTCGCCGCCGAGGCGAAGGTGCGCCCAGAAGAGGTGCTCGAGCGCCCGGTCGCGAAGCGGCTCGATCCCTCGAGCCAGTTCGCGCTGATCTCGGCCAAGGAGGCGTGGGCCGATGCCGGCGCACCCGAGGTCGCCCCCGAGCGACTCGGCGTCGACTACGCCACCGGCATCGGCGGCATCTGGACACTACTCGACGCCTGGGACACGCTGCGTGAGCGCGGCCCGCGTCGAGTGTTGCCCATGACCGTGCCGATGCTCATGCCGAACGCCGCGGCGGCAGCCATTTCGATGCACTTCGAGGCGCGCGCGTTCGCTCGAACGGTCGCCTCGGCTTGTGCCTCGAGCACCGAGTCGCTCGCGAACGCCTACGAGCACCTGCAGCTGGGTCTCGCCGACGTCGTCATCGCCGGCGGTTCCGAGTCGGCGATCCACCCGATCACGCTCGCATCGTTCTCGTCGATGCAGGCACTCTCGCGTCGCAACGACGATCCGGCTCACGCATCGCGCCCGTACAGCGTCGACCGTGACGGCTTCGTCATGGGTGAAGGTGCTGCGAGCCTCGTGCTCGAGACCGAGGAGCACGCGCTCGCGCGCGGCGCCCGCATCTACGCCGAGCTCGCGGGCGGTGGCGTGAGCGCGGACTCGTTCCACATCACGGCGAACGACCCCGAGGGCCGAGGCGCGCGCCGCGCCGTGCTCGATGCGCTCGCACAGGCCGGTGCCACTCCCGATGAGGTCACCCACATCAACGCGCACGCCACGAGCACGCCGGTCGGCGACATCGCCGAGTACACGGCACTCGCGGGCGTGTTCGGCGACCGCGTGCGCGAGATCCCCGTCTCCGCGACGAAGGCCTCGACCGGTCACCTGCTCGGCGGTACCGGTGCGTTGGAAGCGGTATTCACGATCCTCGCGCTCCAGCACCGCGTCGCTCCGCCGACGATCAACATCAGTACGCAGGACCCCGACATCCCGTTGCTCGTCTCCGGTGAGCCGCAACCGCTCGCCGACGGCCCGCAGCTTGCGATCAGCAACTCGTTCGGGTTCGGCGGGCACAACGCGGTCATCGCGATCCGCACCCCGTAGGCGAAAAGCCCGCGTGACGATGCACGAATGAGAAGACCCCGGTCGCGCCATCGCGCCGGGGTCTTCTCTCGTGCACGGTCCGAGGGTTTCGCTCGCGCGCTGCCGGGATCGTTCCTCCGACCTCGCGTCACGCCGCCGGCGGACCGAGGCTCGCTCAGCCCACCTGGTGCAACCAGACGACCGGAGCGAAGTCGCTCGCGTGACGAAACGGCTCGAGCTCGTCGTCCCACGCTTGCCCGAGCGCGAGTCGCAGCTCGCGGTGCAACTCGATCGGGTCGGTGCCGCCGACCTCCATCGCGTAGCGGATTCGGTCTTCGGGCACGACGGTGTTGCCGGCCGTGTCGGTCTGCGCGTAGAAGACGCCGAGTTCGGGCGTGTGCATCCACCTGGCGCCGTCGGAGCCGGGAGTGGGGTCTTCACTCACCTCGAAGCGAAGTTGCTCCCAGCCGCGCAGCGCGGACGCGAGCTTCGCACCGCTGCCGGCCTCGCCCTCCCAGTAGAATTCCGCGCGCATCGCGCCTCGGAACACCGGTTGCTCGCTCCAGTCGAAGTTCACCGGCGTGCCCAAGGCACTGCCGGCCGCCCACTCGACATGCGGGCACAGCGCCCTCGGCGAGGAGTGCACGAACAGCACACCTCGCGCGGCGCGCACAGCCCGCGTGGCATTCTTCGTCATCTCGATCTCCGTTCTTGAGGTGCGTCTTCCCCAACGACCTCTGACGGACGGATGACCGGTATTCGATTGTCGACGAGCGAGCCGTCACCGCCGATTATGCCCCGCATCAGCCTCATTGACAAGACTCGGAACCATATACTCAGTGAGACGTTCACATCTGATCGGAGAGTCCATGGCCGTACGCGATGCACTGCTCGCCCTGCTCACTGCTGGTCCGGGGTACGGATTCCAGCTCCACGGCGATCTCGCTGAACGCACCGGCGGCCGTCGGAGCGTGAACGTCGGCCAGAGCTACGCGACCCTCGAGCGCCTCGGCAAGCAGGGGCTCGTCGAATCCGCCGGCGCGACCGACGACGGCCTCCCGCTGTACCGATCGACTGCAGACGGCACCGCCGCCACCACGGCATGGTTCAACGGCACGGATGCCTCGGGCAGCGACCCGTGGGATGAGTCGATCGATCGGGTGCTCATCGCCGCGTCGTTGCCCGGCGTCGATGCCGGCAGCATCGTCGCCGCAGAGCGTCGCCGCTGGGAGGATCGCCGGGCTGCGGCATCCGCTCGCTCGACGCTCGACGGCCATGCGAGCGCACTCGATGCCGATGCGACCGCGGCCGCGAGGCTCGGCGCGCTCGCTGCCGCAGCCGAGCGCGCCCGCGCCGGAGCGGCACTCGCCTGGTTCGACGAGGTCGAATCGGTGCTCGCAACGCATGAGCTCGCGTTCGCGCCACGCATGGAACGACCTCGGCGCGGCCGCAGGCCGGCGGCGCAAACGGCGCCGTCGGTGACCGCCGGGGATCAGGCGTCGGCCAGTTCGTAACTGTCGACGATCGCGAGGTCGAGCGGGAACTCGACGGGGAACTCGCCGAACATCAGGCGGCCCGCCGCGTCCGCGGCTTCCGTGACGGCCGCGGCAACGTCGTCGGCGAGTTCGCGCGGAGTGTGCACGATGATCTCGTCGTGGAGGTAGTACACGAGATGTGGCACCTTCTCGAACGCGATGCCGGAACGGTGCGCGCTCTCGCCGGGGTCGGGTGCCGCGAGGGCGATCGCGGAGAGTTTCGAGCGCAGGGCGGCCATCCAACAGAGCGCCCACTCGGCCGCGCTGCCCTGCACTACGAAGTTGCGCGTGAAGCGACCCCAGTCTCGTGCGCGCGCGCGAGCCCGGCGTTCGTCGGCCGCTGTCGCTTCGGGCTGGCTGGCCAGCGATTGCGTCGATCGCCAGTCTTCGCCCGGCAGCGGCGAGGAGCGGCCGAGCAGTGTGGTGACGCTGGACCCGCGCTCACCATCGGCGGCAGCACGATCGACGAGCGCCATGGCGAGAGGGTACGCACGCGCGAGCCGCGGCACGAGCCGGCCGCTCTCGCCGGTGGTCGCGCCGTACATGGCGCCGAGGATCGCGACCTTCGCCTCGTCGCGCGATTCGACGACACCGGCCCCGACGATGCCGCTGTAGAAGTCGCGGCCTCGCCCCGCCTCGGCCATCGACTCGTCACGCGCCAGACCGGCGAGCACGCGCGGTTCGAGTTGGGCGGCGTCGGCGACGACCAGCACCCAGCCGGGGTCGGCCACGACGGCGCTGCGCACGTTCTTCGGCAGCTGCAGCGCTCCCCCGCCGGCGGTCGCCCAACGGCCGGTCGCCGTTCCGCCCGGCACGTAGTCGGGACGGAACCGGCCATCGATCACCCACTCGTCGAGCCACGCCCAGGCATTCGCGCTGAGCAGTCGGGCGAGCTTCTTGTAGGCGACGAGCGGCTCGATCGCCGGATGCTCGTGTTCGCGGAGCTCCCATCTGCTGGTCGACTCGACCTGGATGCCGGCCCCGCGGAGTGCCTTCAGCAGCGCCGCTTGCGAGTCGAGATTCACTGATGGCGCGCCGAGCGCCGCGCGCACCCGGACGGCGAGCTCCTCCATGCGAACAGGCTTGCGTCCTGGAGCGGGTTTCGGACCCAGCACACCCTCGAGCACGCGCTCGTGCACGCCGCGGTGCCACGGCAGGCCCGCGGCGTGCAGCTCGGCGCCGATGAGTGCGCCGGCCGATTCCGCCGCGAGCAACAGCCGAAGTGCGCCGGGCCGTTCGGACGCCGTCACGAGGGCGAGCTGCCTGGAGTGCTCGGCGAGGATCTCTGCGACCGGCACGCCGAGCACGTCACGCGGGCCGGTGAGTTCGGTCAGCCCGGCGGCATCCGTCTCGCCCTCGAAATCGCCGAGGTCGAAGAGAGCTGCACGAGCAGCGGATGCCGCAGGTGCGAAGCCGACCGACTGCCCGGCCTCAGCGGGGCCGGCGGGCAACCAGGCCGGTCTCGCGAGCTCGCCGGTGCCGCGAACCGCGGCCGTCGTGGTCGAGTGGTCGAGGATCGCCCCGGCGAGGACGAGGTCGTGACAGCGCTCGACTCGCACGCCCTGGGCGAGCAGGCGCGGGTACCACCGGCGGGTGTCGGCCCAGACCCACCGCGGGTGTCGTGACTCGAGCGCGCGCACCGCACTCGGAAGTTCTTCGAGCGTCACCGCGTCGAAGGGTTCGTTCGAAACCGACGGATCGACGAAACCGACCAGGCCTGGCCCCATCGCACCGACAACGATCCGCATCGTCCCATTCTCCCGGTTGCAACCGACATCGGCGACGGATGTCGGTGGTCGACGACAGGATCGTCTGCATGAACGAGATGCGGCAGTGCACATGGTCGCGGTGAGCTTCGGGTGCGGCCACGGTGCCGATGCCGGCGCACCGGAATCAGTGTCGCTCGCTCGCGTCTGCCCGCTCTGCATGCTCGTGCACGAGACGCAGCGTTCGCGCGCCGAACTGCTCACCCGCGTCGTACCGTCGCAACGAGCCGCGCTCGCCCGCGAGACGCGCATCGGCGCGAGCTACGAATGGCGGTGCCGTCGCGGGCACGACCGCTACCCGGCGACGGTGAGCGAGGTGCTCACCGGTCCGAGCTGTGTGAAGTGCCGGGCCAACGCTGCAGCACCGGCAGCACTCCGCGAGGCCGGTCTCGCCTTCATGAAGCCGGGGCTCAAGGTCGGCACCTCACGCGTCGAGCAGCGATTGCGACTGCTCCTCGGCCAGCGCATCCGTCTGCACCATCGCGTCAACGCAGTGCGCATCGCCCGCATGTTCTACGGCAAGCAGGAGGTCTGGCCCGACATCCTGGTGCCGCAAGTGCGCATCGCCGTCGAGTACGACGATCCCGGTCGATCGCGGGGAGCGCATCTCGGCCTGAAAGAGGCCTCCGACCTCGAGAAAGACGAGGCGCTCCGTGAGGTCGACTGGGAGGTCATCAGAATTCGGGCGGGCGGTTTGGGCCCGCTCGGTGCGCACAGCGTCGTCTGCCGGAGCCTCACGATAGCCGCGGTCGACGAGGTCATCGCGATCATGCGGCGCATCCGCGGCGACGCTGCGATCGACGCCCTGTCTATCCGGCATGAGGTGGCCGGCTGAGCCCACGATGCCCGGCACGGCATACTCCCGGCGATCCACCGAGAAGAGTTGGTGCATGCGAGCAATCCTCCCGATAGGGTGAGTGGACCCGAGCGCCCCTTCCGGCCCGGGTTTTCGCGCGCAGAGAGGCACTCGATGCTCCTTCCGTTCATCATCGTCGGAGGCATCGGCCTCGTGCTGCTGCTCATCTCACTGGTGCTCGGCGACATCTTCGACCACCTCGACATCGGTGACGGCGCACTCTCGGGCACTGCATTGGCAGTGGGCATGGTGGTCTTCGGTGCATCCGGCGCCCTCGTCTCGAGCATGGGGCTCGAACTGGTCTGGGTGTACGTGCTCTCGATCGTGCTCGCCGCCGTCGCCTACGGGCTCTGCGTGCTCGCCATTCGCAATCTCACCCGCAGCTCCGATGGCGCGCCGGCATCGGCCGCGGGGCTCTCGGGCGTCGCGAGGTCGGACATCTCCGCCGCCGGCGGCGAGGTGAGTCTCGACGGCCCGGGCGAGGTCGAACGCCGGCTCGCGTATTCCGAGCAGCCGATCGGCGAAGGTACACGCATCCGCGTCACCGAACACGTCGGCAGCCGCGTGAAGGTCGTCGCGGACTGACCTCACGGCTGCTCTCGGGTGGCAATTTGCACCAACCCTCCACTCCCCCTGCCCCTGCCCCACCACCCCTTCTCCCGATAGGAACCCGATGCTCTCCCCCCTGCTGATTCAGGTCATCTCCGTCGTTGCGATCGTCATCGCCCTGCTCGCACTGCTCACCTTCATCGCCCGCCGCATCAGGCGTGTGCCGCCGAACGAAGCCCTCGTGATCGTCGGCCGCGGCGCCGGCCGTGCAGCCCCCGAGCAGTCGTCGGGGCAACGCGTCGTCATCGGAGGCCGCACCTTCGTCTGGCCGATCCTGCAGCAGGGCTTCGCAATCTCGCTCGAACAGCGTCAGATCGGCATCACCGTCGAGGGCGTCGACAAGAACCGCATCAAGATCGCGATCAAGGCCTCGATCAACTTCAAGGTGAGCGGCACCGAAGACGGGGTGCGGCGTGCTGCGCAGCGCTTCCTCTCGCAGCAGGAGCTGCTGACCGAGATCATCAAGGAGTCGCTCGAAGGATCGCTCCGCTCGATCGTCGGCGACATGACGATCGAACAGATCATCTCCGACCGCAAGAGCCTCTCCGACCGAGTCGTGTCCGAGACGAAGACCGACCTCGTCGAACAGGGCCTCCAGGTCGACCTGCTGAACATCTCCGACATCTCCACCCCCGGCAGCGAATACCTCGCGAACCTCGGTCGAGCCGAAGCCGCGCGTGCTCGACAGGTCGCCGAGGTCAGCGAAGCCGAGGCGGCGCGGGTGAGCGAGTTCGCGCGCATCGAGGCGGCCGAGCAGGTCGCCGAGCGTCAGAAGGCGCTGAGCCTGAAGCAAGCCACGATCAAAGCGGAGACCGACCGGGCCAACGCCGAAGCCAACGCATCCGGCCAGCTCGCCACGGCCGAGCAAGACAAGCTCGTCGCCGTGCAGGAGCGCGACGCGCTCTCCGAGCAGGCACTCGTGACGCAGGAGCGCCTCGACATCGAGATCCGCAAGCCGGCTGAGGCCGAGGCGTACGCGGAGGTGCAACGCGCCACAGCCCAGCGCGACGCGGCGAACGCGGCCACCGAAGCCGACGCGTACAAGCGCACCAAGATCGCCGAAGCCAACAAGGTCGCGGCCGTGCAAGACGCCGAAGCCTCCGCCACCGCCGTGCGCTTCTCGGGCGAGGCCGAGCGCGACCGACAGGTCGCCCTCGCCGCGGGTATCCGTGCCGACGGCGAAGCGCGCGCCGCAGCGGTGCAGGCACAGGGCCTCGCCGATGCCGCGGCGACCGACGCCAAGGCGATCGCCCTCAAGAAGTACGGTGAGGCGGCGCTCGCGCAGGAGATCATCTCCCGCCTGCCCGAGATCGTGCGTGCCGCGGCTGAGCCGATCTCGAACATCAAGAACCTCACTGTCGTCTCGACAGACGGCGCGAGCGCGATCACCAAGACCGTCGGTCAGGTGCTCAGCGAAGGCACCGAGGTCGTGAAGTCACTGACCGGACTCGATGTCGGGTCGATCCTCGCCGGCCTCGCCGGCGGACAGCTCACGAAAGCCGACAGCGCCACCGCTACCGAGTAACCTCGGCGTTCTCTCGTGACGAACCGGCGCATGCCGTCGACATACCGAAGATCACCACGCGACGTCGGTCACGCGGTCACGCCTGCTCCATTTGCGTATCGGATGCGCCGAGAGCGAGCCCGGTCAGCTCCGCCAGCGAGTCGGCGGTGTTGTCGCCGAACGCCTCTCTCACGGCGAACCCGCTCGGCGTGACGTCGAAGATCGCATGGTCGGTGTAGACCCGTGTGACGCAGCCGACGCCGGTGAGCGGATACGTGCACGCCGCGACGAGCTTGGAGGAGCCGTCTTTCGCGAGCAGATCCGTCATGACGTACACCGACTTCGCGCCGATCGCGAGGTCCATCGCGCCGCCGACCGCGGGGATCGCACCGGGCGCACCGGTCGACCAGTTCGCAAGATCGCCGGACTGCGACACCTGGAACGCCCCGAGCACGCAGACATCGAGGTGCCCGCCGCGCATCATCGCGAAGGAGTCCGCGTGGTGGAAGTACGCGGCTCCCGGCGATGCCGTCACCGGCTGTTTTCCCGCGTTGATCAGATCGGGGTCGATGCGGCCCGCTTCGGGGGCAGAACCCATTCCGAGCAGTCCGTTCTCGGTGTGCAGGATGATCTCGAGGTCGTCGGGCAGATAATTCGCGACGAGCGTCGGAGCACCGATGCCGAGGTTCACGTAGGAACCCTCGGGGATATCCGCGGCGATTCGCTCGGCGAGCTCGTCACGGGTGATGCGGGCGCTCACTGGGCCCCCTCGCTCGCGGCGAGCGGTCGTCCTTCGATGTCGACGCCGCCGACGAACACTCCATCGTGCACCCACGAGCGGGGGCCGACGGCGACGAGGCGGTTCACGAAGATCCCTGGGGTCACCACGGCTTCGGGATCGAGCGTCCCCAACTCGACGACGTCGTCCACCTGGGCGATGGTCGTGGCGGCGGCCGTCGCCATGATCGGGCCGAAGTTGCGCGCCGTCTCGCGATAGACGAGGTTTCCCCATCGGTCGCCCGTCAACGCGGAGATGAGCGCGAAGTCCGCTCTGATCGGATACTCCAGCACGTACGTGCGCCCGTCGATCTCCCGGCGCTCTTTGCCCTCGGCGAGCTGTGTGCCGACGCCGGTCGGCGAGAAGAACGCACCGATTCCGGCCCCGGCAGCGCGGATGCGTTCGGCCAGGTTGCCCTGAGGCACGAGGTCCAGTTCGATCTGTCCGGCCCGGTACAGCCCGTCGAACACCCACGAATCGTGCTGCCGCGGGAACGAGCAGATGATCTTGCGCACCCGCTTCGTCGCGAGCAGGGCTGCAAGGCCCGTGTCGCCGTTTCCGGCATTGTTGTTGACGATCGTGAGGTCGGATGCACCGTGGGCGATGAGGGCGTCGATGAGCTCGACGGGCTGACCGGCCCGCCCGAAGCCGCCGATCATCACCGTCGCGCCGTCCGTGATGTCGGCGACCGCGGTGGCGGCGTCGGGAACCCTCTTGTCGATCACCTGCCCTCCCCGGAATCGGATCGAGCGAATACTTCGGCTGCGATGCGGAAGGCGGTGTTCGCGGCCGGAACTCCCGAGTAGACGGCAGACTGCAGGATCACCTCGCGGATCTCGTCGATCGTGAGTCCATTGCGCAGCGCTCCGCGCAGGTGCATCGCGAGCTCCTCATGATGACCGTGCGCGATCAGCGACGACAGCACCGCGATCGACCGGGAGCGCCGGTCGAGTCCGGGCCTGGACCAGACGTCGCCCCAGGCGACGCGGGTGATGAAGTCCTGCCAGTCCGCGGTGAGTTCGGTGGTGTTCGCGTCTGCGCGGTCGACGTGCGCATCGGAGAGCACCGCACGGCGGACGGTCATGCCCTGTCGGTAGCGCTCTTCGTCGGTGAGCCCTGCACCAACCGGTCTGGTCATGATGCTTCCTCCTCGGAGTCGAAGAACTCGAGCAACAGCCCCGCGATCGTCGCGGCCTGTTCCGCGGGCGGCAAGTGCGCGGCATCCGCAATTCTGGCGATCCGTCCGGCCTGCACACCGGATGCGATCTCCTGCGCCTTCTCCTCGGGCGCTACGACGTCGTACTCGCCCCATGCCGCGAGCACCGGTGCGGTGATGTCACCGAGCCTGCCGCGCACGTCGTAGGCGGCGAGAGCTTCGCAGCAGCGCGCGTAGCTCTCGTCGTCGGCATCCTGCAGTACGTGCAGGAGCCGCCCGCACAGCTCCGGTTCGCGGGCGATGGAGTCCGGTGCGAACCAGCGTTGGGCGGAGGAGATGAGCACGCTGGAGGTGCTCTCGGCGCGCACCTTGGCCGCGCGCGCCGCCCAGTCATCCTGGGTGCCGAGCTGCGCGCCGGAGGCGATGATCGCGGCGCTGGGAACGCGGTCCGGATGCCGGAGCAGAAGCTCCAGTCCGACCGCACCACCGAGCGACACGCCGGCGTAGCGGAAGGGCTCTCGGCTCGACACGACACGGGCGACGGCGTCGGCGAGCTCGCCGACGGTGAACGGCTCCGCCGACGGGGCGGAGGCGCCATGCCCCGGGAGGTCCCAGGTGGTCACCCGATACCGCCGGGCGAGGGTCGGGATGCAGTGCTCCCAGAGGATCCCGGAAGTGCCGAGTGATGGCCCGAGAACGAGCAGCGGCGCGCCTTCGGGCCCGACCGGATCGGTCAGCGCGACGTCGGGGGTGGTCACGGCAATTCCTTCTCCGCAGTGGCGATCGCCTCGTCGACGAGCGGGCCGGCGAGCCCGGTGTACTGCGCGGGATCGAGCAGCTCGCCGATGTCGACGCCGCCCGACTTCCCCTGCACGAGCGCCGCCAGCGATTCACCGGCGCTCGCACGCGCGATGATGTCCGCCACGGCATCCTGGCCGATGATCGGCGTGAGCCGGATCGACAGTCGTTCCGCGACGATGAGCCCGTGAGTGAGAGCCAGGTTTCGGGCGACGGCCTCACCGTTCACCCTGAGTCCGGCGAGCAGGTCTGCCGCGGTGCCGCTCGCGCCGCGGGTCAGGCGCAGCAGCTCGCGCAGGGTCGGCCATTCGGCGTGCCACGCACCATCCGGCCGCTCGTCGACGGCGAGTGCCGCGGCGGTGTGCAGTGTGGCACCCAAGTGCGGCGCGCGGATCGCGGCGGAGCGGATCAGGATGGATGCCGCCGGGTTCTGCTTCTGGGGCATGGCGCTGGATCCCCCGCCGGCACCCTCCGCCAACTCGCCGATCTCGGTGCGGCTGAGCGTGGCGACGTCCGCGGCGATGACGCCGAGTGCATCGTTCGTCTGCACCAGCGCATCGGCCAGCTCGGTCACGGGCCATCGGGCAGTGTGCCAGGGCGCTGCGGGGACGGCCAGCTGCAATTCTGCTGCGAAGGCCGCGGGAAGGGCGGCCGCGGCATCCGCTCCGCCGATCTCGACGAAGGATGACAGCGTGCCCCCTGCGCCGCCCAGCTGCGCCGGCAGCCCGGCCACCGCATCGCCGAGCCGGGCGCGGGCTCGCGAGACCGCGCGCAGCCACGTGGCCATCCGCAGTCCAACCGTGGTCGGAACGCCGTGTTGCGTGAGGGTGCGGGCGGCGGCGGCGACGTCTCGCTGAGCTCTGGAGAGGTCGATGAGCCGGCGCTCCGCCCTCACGAGGTCCTGCTGGATCCGCTCGCCTGCACGGCGGGCGGTGACCATGAGTGCAGAGTCGAGGATGTCCTGGCTCGTCGCCCCGCGATGCACCCATGCCGCTGCATCCCCGCCGACTCGTGTGCGCAGCAATGCGACCAAGGGGATCACCGGGTTTCCCCCGGCACGTGCGGCAGGCACGACCGAAGCGGCGGAGAGCCGGAGCACGTCGTCGGCCGGTCGGCCCGATCCGGTCTCGCCGAGGGCGGCCACGACCTCGGCAACGGCCTGCGCCGGTGCCACCCCGACCGCGCCCCACGCCTTCGTGAGAGCCACTTCGACCGCGACCAGATGCGCGAGGATCGCGGCATCCGTCGTGTCCTCTTCGAATTCGACGGTGACAGGTGAGAGCAGGCCGATGTCGAACGGCGTACCCGGTTCAGAAGGCAAGGAAGACGGTCTCCTTCTCCCCCTGCAGCCGGATGTCGTGGTGGAGATATCCGTCGGGGGTGCGCGTTGCGATGAGCGTAGCCCGTTCATCGGCCGGGAGGGTGGCGAGAAGTGCATCGGCGTCGAGGGCGGGCTCGTCGTCGGGGAGGTAGATGCGGGTGTGCAGCTTGTTCGGGAGGCCGCGAGCGTAGACGATCGCAGCGACGAAGGCCGCAGCGCCGTCGGTCGTGGCGCCGGGGTTCCGCGTCCAGAATTCGTAGTGCCCCTCATCGTTCGTGAAGGCGCGCCCGAAGCCCGTGAACGTGTGACCGTCCCGTCGGAACGAACCTCGCGCTCGCGGCACCGAGCCGTCGGCGCCTGGCGAGAAGATCTCCACGAAGGCGTCCGGCACGGGCGAGCCGTTGCCGTCGTACACGGTGCCTCCGAGCACGATCGCACCCGGCGAATGCGGATGCACGATCTGATTCATCAGCGGGAACTCGACGCCGTAGGCGAAGAAGGGCCCGACGGTCTGCCCGGGTGTCGGTCGATGCGTTCGTGCGGGTACGGGCACGTCACTCCCCTTCGGGTTCGAACCAGGTGGCATCGGGTCCATCGACGACGATGTCGAAGCGATACCCCGTCGACCACTCGGGAGAAGTGAGGTCGTGGTCGTAGACGCTGATGAGCGCATCTCGATCCTTCTGCCGCCAGATCGTGTTGTAGATCGGGTCGAGAGCGAACAGCGGATCGCCCGGGAAATACATCTGGGTCACGATCCGCTGCGTGAACGAGGAACCGAAGATCGAGAAGTGGATATGCGCCGGACGCCACGCGTTCACGTGGTTCTTCCACGGATACGGCCCCGGTTTGATCGTCGTGAACACATACTCGCCGTCGTCGTTCGTGACGGCCCGCCCGGCACCCGTGAAGTTCGGATCGAGGGGGGCCGGATGCTGGTCACGCTGATGGATGTAACGACCGGCGGAGTTGGCCTGCCAGATTTCGACCAATTGATTCGCCACCGGGCGACCCCATGAGTCGAGCAGTCGTCCGCGCACGGTCATCCGCTCGCCGAGCGGCTCACCGTCGTGCTGGATCGTGAGGTCGGACTCGATCGCGGCGACATCACGCTGACCGAATGCCGGCGAGAGCAGTTCGATCGTCTCCGGGTCGACGAGCTTCGGGTTCTTGGTCGGATGCCGCAGGACGCTGGAGCGATACGGCGGGAAATCGTACATCGTCGCCGGCAGCCTCTCGCCCGCGGCCTCGCGTTGCTCGTATGCCGCGTGCCGGTTCTGGATCTCCTGGGTGATCCCCCGCTGCGAGGCCTGATCGGATGACTCGGGCGGCGACTCCGGAGCTGCGGTTGCGCGGTCTGACATAGGCCTCCTTCAACACCTCAACGGGCTGCTCACATCCTCCGCCGGATATGGCCGCTCCCGAGCCCTACTCCCGATCAATGGGAATTGATCTCCATCTCTGTCATGCTGTCACCGTGGCCAACTCACCGTCCGGCGACTCCTCGACCGATCGCCTCGTGCGGATCCTGGAGACGTTCACTCCCACCCGAACCGTGCAGACGACCGCCGAGATCGGACGACGATCGGGGCTCCCCTCGTCCAGCGCCCACCGCATCGTTGCAGAGCTCGTCGAAGCCGGACTCCTCGAGCGCGACGGGAGTCGGCGAGTGCGCATCGGCATGCGACTGTGGGAGCTCGCCACGCGCTCTTCCGGCGCCCTGCGCCTGCGTCAGGCGGCGATGCCGTTCATGGAGCGCGTGCAGGCCAGGGTGCGCGAGCACACTCAACTCGCGATCCTCGAGCAAGACGAGGCGCTGTTCCTCGAGCGACTGAGCAGCCCGAGTTCCGGCTCGAACATCACCCGGGTCGCCGGTCGGCTGCCGCTGCACGCCTCCAGCTCCGGACTGGTGCTGCTGGCCTTCGCCGACCACGACGTTCAGGACCGCATCCTCGCAGCCCCACTGACGCGCCTCACCCGCGCGACCCTGTCCGACCCGGCAGCAGTGCGGCACAAGCTCGCAGAAGTGCGCGTACTCGGTCATGCAGTCGCGCCCGGCTACATCGAAGAGGTCTCCACCGGCATCGCCGTACCGATCCGGGATGAGACGTCCGCGGTCATCGCCGCACTCTCCGTCGTCCTTCCGCGGGAGGCGGAGTCGCAGTACGCGCTGGTAGAGCTGCACCGCGCAGCTCGCGACATCGAGCGGGTGCTGGGCTTCCGCCACTGAGTACCGATTCCACTGAGCCCAGATTCCCGATGAACGGGATACCGCCCTGGATCGAGAGAGCGACGGCACACAATGTGAACCAGCCGCGCGGCGATCCCGTGCCGTTCGATCGTCGAGGGAGACGCCATGACCACCACCGGCCGTACGCAGGTCGCCATCGTCGGCGCGGGCCCCGCCGGTCTCGTGCTCTCCCAGCTGCTCGCGGATGCGGGCGTCTCTTCGATCGTCATCGACCAGCGCTCCCGCGAGGAGATCGAGACGACGATCCGCGCCGGCATCCTCGAACAGGGCACGGTCGACCTCCTCGCCGCCATCGATCCGAACTCGCGCGTTCACACCACGGGCCAGCGGCACGACGGAATCGAGTTGCGCTTCCAGGGCGAAGGGCACCGGATCGACTTCCCCGGCCTCGTCGGGCGCAGCGTCTGGCTGTATCCGCAGCACGAGGTGCTCACGGATCTTCTCTCGCTCCGACTGAGAGCCGGACAGGATCTCCGCTTCGGCGTCACAGCGACGCACGTCGAGGGTGCCGAGGGCGACCGACCGCGCGTCATCGCGACCGACGCGAACGGCGGCGTCCTCGAACTCGATGCCGACTTCGTCGTCGGGGCCGACGGCTCGCGCAGTGTCGTCCGCGCAGCCGTCACAGGCTCTGTGACAGGCGGATACTTCCGCGAGTACCCGTTCGCCTGGTTCGGCATCCTCTGCGAGGCGCCACCGAGCTCTCACGAACTCATCTACAGCAATTCGGATGCCGGTTTCGCACTCATCAGTCAGCGCAGCTCCGAAGTGCAGCGGATGTACTTCCAGTGCGATCCCGACGCCGACCCGAACGCGATGAGCGAGACGGAGATCTGGGAGACGCTCCAGGAACGCGTACCGGGTTCGACGCTCACCGAGGGACCGATCTTCCAACGCGACGTGCTCCGCTTCCGCAGCTTCGTCGCCCACGAGCTCCGCCGCGGCCGCGCCGCACTCGTCGGCGATGCTGCGCACACGGTTCCGCCGACCGGCGCGAAGGGCATGAACCTCGCCGTGGCCGACGTCATCGTGCTCGCCGAGGCTCTGCGCACCCTGATCCTCGAACACGACTCCCGCCTCATCGACGGCTACGCCGAGCTCGCCCTGAAGCGCATCTGGAAGGCGCAGCACTTCTCCTGGTGGATGACGAACTTGCTCCATATCACGCCGGATGCAGGCGACTTCGACCGGCGGCGCCAGCTCGGCGAACTGCGCTCCGTCGTCGAGTCGGAAGCCGGCCGCACCTACCTGGCGGAGGCGTACACGGGATGGCCGGTCAGGTGACTCGGTAGGCGATGTATCGCACCATGGAGGCGTGCCGCTCGGCGACGGCGATGTACACCGGGGTGGGTATCCGTGACAACGCACCAGAACCGGGTTGTCTCATATCGACGTCCGATGGATCGCGGCGGCGATGTCGGCGCTACGTTCCACCAGGAGAGACAGTCCGAAGATGAAGAAGAATGCACCTCTGGTCAGGTCACCCAAGGCGTACAGACCACCCTGTTCTCTGGGGCCGCGGACCGCACTGGTGGCGCCGGTCACCTCGATGCCTCCAAAGTCGTGCTGTCTGGCCAGACCATGTTTGATTGCGCTGTCCACGAGCTCTTGCACGCTCGGATGGACGCCATAGCTGCTGGGAGTGATTGCGTTCACGACGTAGTCGACGTGCTCCTTGGTCGAGGGCAGCTGTACATCGAATCCTTGTCGTGCAGGGAGCACTGACTCGATGCCTGTCCTCACCTTCATCTGGCCGGTGTCGAGCATTGCCAGGACCTTCTCCGCGTTGACTGGCGGCATCGGACTCACGCGGCTCATGATGTCGCGGAGCGTGGGGGCCGTCGTCAACCGGTCTCTGTCCTGGTGGCGCAGGGCGTACCAGATGTCACCCCAGAGGCCGGCAGTGGCCACCGACTTCTGAAAGATGAACGTCTCCAGGTCACGGCGGTCGTGGGGCTGTTGCTGAAGCTGCCAGCGCAGCCAAGACTGCGGGTCGGCGATCGGCGGCGGCGGGAAGATGCCTCGCGGTGTGCCTCCCCAGGCCTGGACCTCTTGGTTGAAGAGTCGCTCCAGATCGGCAAGACGGAGTTCGCCGGTTGCGCGCGCGAGGTCCGCGATTCGATCGGATGTGAGGTGTTTGGCCACCCAGTCGGGTCCCGGGCGACGGACGAACGGGAGGACGCCCGATCGTGAATACAGGCTCACCGGGCCGGCATGGCCGCGCGCGGTGAGCGCCGCTATGGTGTCGACCGCGGTGAGGCCGCTTCCGAGGATCCCGATCGCAGCATCCGATGGGATGTCGCTGAGGTTTTTGTCGGTCGGATATGGAGCCGCGACGTAGCCTTCATGTGAGGCGAGACCGTATTGGTCGGCGAGGACGCTACCACCGGCGCAAAGAATGACATGGTCGTGTTCGTCGCGACGCCCGGTGCTGCCGATCGTGTATCCGGAGTCGCCATTCGGCGTGAGCGAGGTCGCTCGTTCCTTGACGAACTCGACGTTCCAGCCTCGACCTCGCATCTCGTCGACGAGCCCGTTCGCATGCTCTGAGAGATAGCGCCCGTAGAGCGACCGCGGCAGGAAGGTGTGCCCAGAATGTTGCGGGTCGAGATGATTCCCTCGAACGAGCCAGCGCTTGGCGTGCGCGTCGTCGCCATGCCGGACCGACATATTGGGCACCGTTACGTTGGCGAGCACCCAGTCGCCATCGTCCTGAAACGCGCGTCCGACCCACGGTTCGTCGACAGGGTCGTAGAGGGTCAGGCCGATATCAGTCCGGTGCCCGAGCCTCCGATGGAGGCTGTCCAACATGCATGCGCCGGCTGCACCAAGTCCAATGATGGCGATTCTCACGCTACTGACTCCGTTTTCGTCGATGGATGTCCTCGGACGGCTTCATTTCCGACCTCGCCATGAGTGGGCCAGCCGGCACGGGCACGTGAACTGACGCGACCTCGTCAGTTCTCGCTGTCGAATCGTGCTTTGAGAGCGAACAGGAACTTGGCTGAATCGCGAGCGTCGGCGTTGGAGAGCCGTGGCGACGTCGGATAGAACTTCAGGCCCGCCAGTCGAGCCCCCGACGGAGTCGAAGCGAATCTGCTGCTGTAGGAGTAGTACGGTCCGGCGCCGCCTTGAGACGTCCGTTCGCGCTCGTCCCAATCGACGAATCGACGGATGTAGTCATTCACCGCGGCGGTGAACTCCTGCTGCTCGGCACTGTCGCTCGTTCGCTCGGTAGCTCGGAGCGGCGAGCCCACCAGGTCCGGCGGATATATGCGCACCATCGACTGGTACCCGCGTGAGTACGGGTTCTCGACCTGCAGATCCGAGTACCTGTCGATCTGACGGCGGAAGGCCTGTGCAGCGTCGACGAGTCCGGCGAGCACGGTCCGGTAGCCTTCGGCACCGAGGGCATGGAGTGACCCGAGCGCAGCGAGCGCCTTCGCCCCGGCTCGTGATGTCTCCAAGGTGTAGTCCGCTGGCGATTGGGTGCTCAGCTCGGGCGCCACCTGGTGCATCTCGTCGGGCCTTTCAGCTCCGTTGAGGTAGCCCAAATCGCGGGCGTCGTTGAACTGCACAACGCTGCAGTCGACCGGGCAGCAGCCTGCCCCTTTGTGAAAGTCCACCCCCCAGGAGTCCGCGTTCTGGATCGCCGAGGTGACGAGCGCAGCCTGCTCGAGCAGTATGCGCTGAGTGTTCTGGTCGATCTCGTGGCCTGCGGCAAACGTAGAGTCGCGAAAGAACAGCCACTCCCAGCCGATGACACTATCCACGTGGATGTGCGGGCGGTAGTCGAGGTTGTACCGCTCCACGAGCTCGTCGATGAAACGACGGAACCGTGCGACGCCGTCAACGCTGTGGTCATACGTCGTCCCGCAGTTGAGCACAAGCGCTGCGAGGCGACCCCCTCCAGCGATCTTGGTCTCGATCATCTTGCAGGCCTCGTCGAATCGCGTGGCGCGCTGTTCATCGGACGGCAGAGTCACGATCTGGTTGTCGCCCAGCCCCAGCCAGCGAGCGCTACGTGCGTGGGAGAAATGTGCCTCTTCGGTGATGGCGACGAAGGTGTCCTTGCTCACTCCTTGACTGTCGATGTCAGGTGTCGCCTTCGCGAGGCCGCATCGGATTCCGTACGCGATCGTCCCGGTACCGCCGAACACGAACAGCCCGCGAGCTGCACTCTCTGATACCCCTGCGAGCGTGCTGAGCACACGAGAGACGAGTGCCTCAGCCTCGATCACGCGCCCGGCAACCCCGTCGTTCACAAGGTTGACATTGGCGTCCAGCCCAAGCGCGTAGAGAGCGGAGGCGACGAGTGTCGGGGGCGCGCCGACATTCACCTGCAGCGACGGGTGGCGCCAGTCCACAGCGCCGGTGAGGAACGTCGTCGCGATGCGCTCGACCAGGGCGCCCGCGTCTTCGGCCGGGTGCTCCGGCATGCCGGATTCGAAATCCTCCAGCAGCCGGCCGAAAGCTGTCGGATCCGGGTTGCCGAAGCGTGCACCAACAGGTTCAAAAGCCGCCGAACCGGCCGCCACCAGGCCCGCAAGCGCCACTGCCCGGTCCTCAACGGGAAATAACGCGTCCAAGCTGTTGCGTCCGAATCGACGCGCGAACAGGGGCTGCTCATCGTGCGTCGAGGATTCCTCTTGGCCATCTGAACGCGGTGTTGCATACACGGTGTTGGTCATCGAGACTTCCGTTTCTCGTCGGTGAATGTCCTCGAGCAGCTTCCTGCCCGGCCTTCCTGGAGACGCGCCGGCCCAGCACGTGAACCGGCGTGGCCGAGGAGCACTCCGGCTCGGTCCTTCGGCCACTGGCGAGTGAGCGCGACCAGAAGACGGTCGCTCGCATCAGGGTTCACCGTGACTCATTCGCTCGATCTGTCGCTCGGAGTCCGTCGCCCTGTCGAGAGTTCGCTGCCGCTGACGTCGGCGGGTCGGCAAAGAGACGGCCGCGGCGATGATCAGAACGAACAGCGCTCCACCGGCGATGAGCCAGGGCACCAGTCCACCGGGAGCCCCATCGTCTGGCGTTGTCGCCGCGGCCTTGGTTGCCTGCCCGCCGGGGGTGTCATCCACGCCGGTGATGAAGCTCGCGTTCGCTGTACGGACTATGGGCGAGGCATTGTCGCCGATGTAGACGCTGGCGAGTGTGGTCACGCGCCGATCGGTATCCGGAATCCTGCCGATGGTCGCGTGAATGGCGAATTTCGAGGTCTTCCCGGCACCGAGACTTGTGGTCCACGTTGCTTCGCTCTTCTCGACCGTCGCGTCGTTGCTCGCCTCGAGCGTGACGTAGGTGGGGGCGGCCACGACGACCTTGACGTCTGTGTCGGCGTCGCCGAGGTTCTTGACCTCGCCCGTGTAGATGACCTCGTCGCCGGCGGTGACGGTCGTCTCGCTGCTGTTCAGCGTCACGGACAACTGCGGTGCCGAAGCGGCTGTCGCCGCGGTAGGTGCGAAGGCGAGCGTGAGTGCTATCGCCGCGACGACGGTAATGATCGCCCTTCGAGGGTGGCAAGCGGTCATGGTGTTCCTCCGGGGTGCGGGCGGGTCAGCGGGAGATGCGCTGACCCGCCCACCGCTACTCGGTTACTTCGCCGCCGGGCGACGTCGGATGAGGACGATACCGAGACCTGCCATGACTGCGAGCAGCGCCGCGATCACCGACGGCGTCAGCCAGGGGCCGATGCCGGTCGAGGCCAGCCCGCCCGGCGATGGCGGGTCGTCGACTTCGGTCGTCGTCGAGCACGCCTCGTCATCCGAGTCGGCAACACAGTTGCTGCCCGGAGTGACGACCGCGTTCCGCAGCACATGGTCCCCCAGATCCGGACTGTTCACCGTCACCGAGTAGGTGACGGTCTGGACCCCGCCGATACTGAGCGGACCCGACCACGACAGCACTGGTGCGGTGTACCCGGCACCGCCCGTCGCGTCGTCGTTGTAGCTCGCATCGTCGAGCACCGCCGAGAGGTTGTCGGAGAACGAGGCCGGGTCAGCCGCGGTGTAATCCGCCGTACCGGTGTTGGTGAGCGTGATCGTGTAGGTCACGGTCTTACCCGGGGCGGTGCTGGTGCTGTCACTCGTCTTGAACGCCTCGAGCGCACGGACCGGTGTCGTGTTGGTGCATTCAACATCGGTCACGCACGAGCCACCTGGGGAGGTCGGTCGCACGAAGTTGTTCAGAACCTTATCCCCCGTGTCCGGATTGTTCACCGTGACCGAATAGGTGATGGCGATCTCCTGACCGACCGCCAAGGCTCCGGACCACGAGAGCGTGGCGCCGGTGACCGTGGCGCCGTTGCTGGCATCGCCGTTGTAGGTTGCGTCGTCCAGCACGGCCGAGAGGTCGTCGGAGAACGAGGCGGGCTTGTCAGCCGTGTAGCCGATCGACCCGGTGTTGGTCACGGTGACGGTGTAGGTCAGGGTGCCGTCCTGGTCGACGGTCGGCACGGAGGCCGACTTCGCCACCGTGTAGGACCCCGACGGGATCTCCACGAAACACGCCGGGTCGTCAGAGCCGACGGGGCAGTTGCCACCATCGCCGGTGACAACCGCGTTCGGCAATACCGCGTCTCCAGTTTCGGGGTCGTCGACCGTCACTGAGTAGGTGATCGTCGCCGATGCACCCACCGCCAGCGGGCCCGACCACGACAACACCGGATCGGCGAAGCTTGCGCCACCGCTGGCGTCGTCGTTGTAGCTCGCATCGTCGAGCACGCCGGTCAGGTCATCGCTGAAGGTCGCCGGGGCGTCGGCCGTGTAGTCGACCTGACCGGTGTTCTCGATCGTGATCGTGTAGGTGATCGTGTCACCAGGCACGACGTCGGTCGCGTCAGCCGTCTTCGTGGCTGTGAACGACTGGACCAGTGTTGTGGTCTTGCAATCGTCGGGGTCGCAGGAGCCGCCCGGGCCGGTCGGTGCGACCGTGTTGGTGAGATCGTGATCCCCGTTGTCTGGATTGTTCACCGTCAACGAGTAGGTGATCGTCACGGTCTCACCGACCGCGAGGCCGCCCGACCAGGACAACGTGACGCCATCGACGGTGGCACCGTTCGATGCGTCGTCGTTGTACGCGGCGTCATCCAGCACCGCCGTCAGATCGTCGTCGAAGGACGCCGGATCGGCTGCGGTGTAGTCGACCTGGCCGGTGTTCGTGACCGTCACCGTGTACGTCACCGTGTCACCGGGGGTTACCATCGTCGTCGATGAGGACTTGGCCACCGTGTACGAGCCCGAAGGGATCAGCACGATACAGGCCGGATCATCGGAGTCGGCCGGACAGTTCGTGCCCGGTGTCGTCGACACGATCGCGTTGGTCAACCTCGAGTCCCCCGTGACGGGATCATCGACCGTCACCGAGTAGGTGATCGTTTGCGTCGCCCCGACCGCAAGCGGCCCCGACCACGACAGCACAGGGTCCGCGTATGTTGCGCCGCCGGTTGCGTCGTTGTTGTAGCTCGCGTCGTCCAGCACTTCGGTCAGGTCATCGGTGAAGGATGCCGCAGCGGCCGCTGTATAGTCGGCCTGGCCCGTGTTCTCCAGCGTGACTGTGTAGGTGATGGTGTCACCAGGCACGACCTCATTCGTGTCCGCCGTCTTCGTGAGAGTCAACGACTGGACCGGAGTCGTCGTGGTGCATTCGAGGGCAGGATCGCATGTACCGCCTTCGCCAGTCGGAACGACCGTGTTGGCCAACGCATGATCGCCAGTGTCCGGGTCATTGACCGTCGCCGAGTAGGTGATTGCCTGCGTTTCACCGACTGCCAGCGGCCCGGACCAGGACAGCGTGGTGCCATCCACGGTGGCGCCATTCGAGGCGTCCCCGTTGTAGGTGGCGTCATCCAGTACCGCAGACAGATCGTCTGTCAGTGAGGCTGGGTTGTCGGCGGTGTAGGGGACGGTTCCAGTGTTCGTCACCGTCACCGTATATGTGAGAGTTGCGCCCGGGGTGACGGTTGTCGCCGAAGATGTCTTCGAGACGGTGTAACTGGACGTGTTGGCCGTGTTCGTGACCGTGCAGGTGTAGTCGTCCGCGGCGGCGACATTCAAGGTCCACGCACCGACGGCCCCCCCGGTCGTGACCGTCGCCCCGCTGCCGTCCACACATACGACGGTGGCGGCATACGACGCCAGACTGCCAGGTGAGCCGACGGCCATCGCGTCGGTGATTGTATAAGTGGCATCCTGCGACACCGGCCAGTTGGTTGTGGAAGCCGAGGTGTTGGCCCCGGTGGTGGTGGCGGAGGTCAACGTGGTGCCAGCGGTGTCATTCAGGCCGACCGTGAACTGGTCTGCAGCCGTCGCGCGCCCGTTGACCTGCTTCACGACGGTGATCGTCGGGATTGCGGCGGTGGCGCAGCGGGCACCGTCGTTTCCTCCCGAGATGGGGCCATTCGACAATAGGATCGAGGCGCGGGTGGAGGGGTCCACCCGGTAGATCACGCCGGTGTCGTTTTGACCGAAGTAGAGGTTCCCGGCAGCATCGGCGTACGCAGCCCCGTAGGTGCTATTCCCATCGGTGCCGGTCACCGGCCCAAGGTTCGTCGTTTCATGCGTGGCCGTGTTGAAGGCGATCAGCTGCGCGGCGCCGGTGCCCGAGGCCGTGTCAGCGAGGCCATAGAACGAGCCGTTGACGAAAGTCCAGTCAGAGGGCATGTTTCCGAGATCGGCGGGTTTGGTCGCAGTACCCGAGGAAATGAGCTGCCCATACGTCGCAGAGCCCGGTGCGAGATCAACCTCGATCCATTCCAGCGTCCCAAAACCTCCGTACTGGAGGTACAGGTGACCGGCGTCGTCGAAGTCGCCGACCTGGTAGCCGACACCGGCCGGTGCTCCGGCCGGGCTGCCGAGGTCCTCTAAGGTTCCATCGGAAGAGATGCGAACGATCGTGGCCGTGTCGTTGTCCCAGCCGTACATGTAGTTGTCGAGGGTGTTGTAGCCGACGGCATTGACGGAGTCCGGCGTGGTACCAATCGCCGTTGCCTCGCCGCTCACCAGGTCGACCTGGACGATCTGGTGTGTTGTCGCGTCCGGCGTCTGGAAGAGATAGCCGAAGGAAGAACATGTCCATGCCTCCGGCGCAGCTTCCGCAGGCGAAGTGGTGGTCAGCGCAGCCAACCCACTCAGCCCGCTGGCGAGCAGACCAACGCTGAGGATGACGGCGAGCAACCCACTACGGCGTTTGCTTGTGCCGAAGATGCGCCTGCGTTCTCCCGATTTCCGATAGGTGGCTTTACCCTGCATGACGATCCTTTCCCCCAACTCGCGGCCGACGCCTGGATGGCGCGGTGCGAGCTCTCCCCCGACCCACGGCCACCGCGTAGATGACGCGGTGAAGAGCTGTGAATCACGGACAGTCTTCAATAGGCGACGGGAAGTTTGAGGGTTCCCCTCGGAATGCACCCCGGAATTAGTACTCGTTGGGCGGAACAGCACGGGTAGGTTTTTTGTATTACTGAATGGTTCCTTCGTGGTCCATCTCAGGGTTGTTCGCGGTCGCCCGGTCGGTCTGACACTTTTCGGATCGCAGATCCGTCACCTCACTGTTATTGACGTTTCGACGACGCGTGCAAGGGGTTCACGTATGTTCGATCTCGATCTGGGTGAGACGTGGTGTGGCCTGCCCGAACCGTCGGCCAGGATCACGGGTCGCCGGTTGTGACATCCGACCCTGGAGCACCACAACCACCTCCCGGAGGCGACTGGGTTGAAGCTGAGAACCTTGCGGATGCCGTCGTGGCGATCGCCCAGCGCGAGGGGGCGGAGGCGGCTACCGCTCTCGTCCAGAAACACTGGGACCGATATGCGAGCACCGAAGCTGTTCACTTGCTTGCGGCGGTACGCGCCCTCCCGGGCGCCGTCTTCGTGGACAATGCCGGCATGGTCATCGCGGCCAACTACCTGAAGCATGTCGTCAGCGGTGGCGAGCCCCACCGCTTCGAGCGCGACCACTACTTCTCCGTCCGATCCGAGGACGCCGGGAGCTCGCTCGCCACACAGCTGATCGAGCTGACCGCGACCGCCGCCGCCGAACGAACGCGTGGGGCATACGCCCGAGGCGTCGAGGCGGCCTTGGAAGCACGGCGGCGCCTCGACGCCGCGCCAGATCACGAAGTGGCGCCGTTACGCGCGAACCTGCCGCACCTGTTCGTGCAGTGGGGTCGCACCCTGGAACTCTCCGGCGACGACCAGCTGGCCGTCGAGTATGAGTACGAGGAAGCACACCGGCTGGCTCTGGCCACCGAACAGCTGGATATCGCGCGGCGTGCGGCCGGGCACTTGGCATGGCGCAACACATTCCGGGGGCGTCTCGCCGCTGGTGAGTACTGGCTCGAGCGCGCCCGTGGGCTCAGCCGGCCGAACCCCCGCTACGACGCTGCCATCCATCTCACCGCCGCGCTGATTCACATCAACCGCCGTCATCCCGAAGAGTCCCGAGCGGAGCTTGGCCTGATGGAGGCTCACCGGATCGGCGAGTATTGGGCTGCCGCACTGTGGGTTCGCTCCTGGCATGTCGGAACCGCCGCCGAGCGTGCGTTGCTCGAGACGGATGTGGTCAAGGAACTCGATCGTCATCCGGCGGCAGTGTCGAGAGGTGGGATCACTGAACGCCTCCTTCGGGCCATCTGGATGCGGCTGGGCCACCCGGTCACTCCACCGACCGCCACGACGTTCGCCGCACACGCCCTCGATGCCGAGCGTGAATACCGACGCGGCGACTTCCACGCAGCGCTGGAGCATGCCCACCACGCAATCGGTGCAGGAGCACCACCCCGAACTCGGGCAAACGCTCTCCTCATCACGGCCGCAGCGGCCCTCGGTCTCGACCGGCCGATTTCGGCTGCGAGAGACTTCGAACTCGCGCACGCCATCATCGAACGGGAGCACCTCTACACCAGCTATGAACTCATCAGTCCAGGTCACCTCGAGGTACTCGCAGAAGGGACGCCCGGCACGCCCGTACCCGCACGGCAACGCGAACCTCGTGCGGACACCTCGGTTCTCCTCGCGAGTCTGACGAAACGCGAACGCGAAGTGCTCACCATGCTTCCAACCAATCGCTCCATGACCGAAATCTCCGGCGAGCTCTTCATCAGCCCCAACACGCTGAAGGCGACGGCGCAGCGCCTCTACAGAAAACTCGACGTCACCTCACGCACAGCGGCAGCGGACATCGCCCACCAGGCTGGACTCCACATCGACTGAGGGAGTACAGGCCCGTCATGCGAGCCCCGCACGAGACTGCCGACGGCGCATTACCACGGTCATGTCAAATATCGACCACTCTGTGAAGGTCTCGACATTGATTCCGATCGTGCCCCGGCTGCGCGTACTCCCCCGCACAGGCCGCCCGACCTGGTTGCGGTACCGAAGGGTCGACGCGACGAACGTTCCCACTCGATGGGACCCTGCATTCCACACCTTCAGCTGACCAGGTGAGCCGCGTCGAGATGACGGCGGGCGGCGCCGATCGCGAGGCGGGCATGCTCCTTCGCACCGACCTGCGCCACGAGCATCGCCCGCGGGATCTCCAGTGCGAACGGAATGCCCGCCGGCAGGGCTGCGAGGATGCCGAGCATGTCGATCTCGCCCTCGCCAGGAAAGAGCCGCTCGAATCGAGCGGTGTGGATCAATCCTGCCGTGGTGGCGGGGATCTCTCCGGGGGCGTCGCACACGTGGGCGTAGTGGAACCAGTCGCGCGGAAGCTCTCGCAATTCGGCCACGCTGGATCCCGACCGAGCGAAGTGCAGGAGGTCGATGAGCAACCCGGCGTTGGGTTGGTCTGCCGTTCGCAGGACCCGAGTGGCCTCGGTCAGGTTCGGCGTTTCCGTCCATGACGGAAATTCCAGGTCGATGGTCAAGCCGAGAGGCAGGGCCAGCTGACACAGCTCGGCGAATCGATCAGTCTTGCGCGAGAAATCCGAATCCGGCAGTTGTGTGATGACGTGGCGTGCTCCGAGCTCGGCGCCGGCCTCCAGGAAGCGCAGATAGTCTCGCGGATTGTCTCCGGAGGTCATCCGCGCGAGCTCGATGTCGAGGACCTCGATGCCGGTCGCCGCGAGGTGCGTCTTGGTGGCCCGCATCAATGCCGGGTCGTATGCCAGAGGATAGTGGGGCTCCTGCGCCGTGACCTTGGTCATACGCAGGCCCACATAGCGGTAGCCGGCGGCGGCGGCGGCATCGACCAACTCGGGCGGTGACAGGCTCAGCGCCGTCAGATGGGCGAGCGAATAGTCGTGCCGGTGTTCAGAGGGGGTATCGGTCGGCGCGCTCGCCAGCATCCGCAGCCGCTGGCGGCGGTGCGCGGCCATGCGCAACGGCACACTGTGGGGGTCACCGAAGCCGTCATAGCCGTTGATGCGCTGCACCACCTCGAAGAAGACGCGCGAGCCCAGCATCTCGGTGAAGAAGTGCAGGAACTCTCCCCCATGCTCGTCGCGGTCATACAGGATCGAGTTCTCGCGAAGATGGTCGACGAACTCGGCCGGCATGGAGAAGCGGGCGTCGAGGTTGTCGTAATAATTGCCCGGAATTTCGAGGATCGGTGCCCCGCGCTCACGCATGATCTTTGCGCAAGTGATCGCGTCATCCGTGGCGAATGCGACGAGTTGCGGGCTCGACACACCGGGCGCCCAATCGCCACGCCGCAACGGCGTGGTGCTCAACGCGATGCGCACGCCTCCGCTGGGATCGCTTGCCGACCAGTTGCGGATGAGCCCGAAGGGAGCGGTGACTTCCGTGGACTCCCCCGGCACGAGGCCGAGGACGGCGCGGAAGAACAACGTGGACTGATCGAAGTCGTCGATCGACTCGGTGATCGACACATGATCGATCTTCCCGAGGAGTGGCGAGGGGCCCGCCGGCGCGCCGGTCGGCCTGAAGTCGTCGAGCCAACGACGCCGGCCTGCGGAGTCGCAGAAGAACAGCGCAGTGCCATCGGGCGTGGCCACGGAGCTCAGGTCCGTCTCGTCAGGTCCGCGACGTCGGGCGAGCTTCGGCGCCAACAGGCTCTGCGCCCGTTGCATCGAGGCAGTCGCATCCGTGCTGTCGACCGCGAGCGCACAGATCGATGCAGTGGCAGGGTCGATCGATCGCTCCGGGGCGAGGTTGAGCAGGAGCCGAGCGCCACCCTGCTCCCACAACTGCACCGGCTTGGAGCGATGCTGCCCGACATGGGAGAACCCGAGGGCGTCGAGGACACGTGAAGCCAACGGAGCCGACACCTCGTCCACAGCGAGCTCCGCGAACGCGAAACCGTCGAGCCGAGGAGCCGGCGTCACGTCGCCGTGAGAGAACTGCTGGAGAAGTTCGCCCGAGCCGCGTGCGGCTACCGCCTCTGCGAGCGCAAGCATTGAGCGCATCGCGTCGGTGGCGGCGTGTCTGGGATCTTCCTGCTGGTAGACGTCGTTGAACACTTCGAGAGCGATCGGGCCTGAGTATCCCATGGTCAGGATCTGACCGAGGAAACCCGCGACGTCGAGTGAGCCCTGTCCCGGGAACATCCGGTAATGAAGGCTCCACTCGCGGACATCCATGTTCAATCGGGGTGCATCTGCAAGCTGGACGTGGAACACCTTGTCGATGTCCATCTGCGCGATGACGGCGGGATCGTTGTCCACCGAGAGAACATGGAAGCTGTCGAGACACAGACCGAGCGCGGGGTGGTCGACTCGTTGGACGATGCGCCAGGCCTCCTCGTGCGTACGAACGCGCCCCCAAGGCACGGCTTCGTACGCGAGCCGCAGCCCGCGTTGCTCGGCGCGCTCTGCAATGGTGTGCAACTGCTCCGCCGTGAGATCGTCGTCGTCGAGTCCCCTCGCGGTTCTGGCGGAGCAGCACACCAGGACGCGCGCACCGAGCTCGGACAGCAGGTCGAACGTCCGCTCCGCGTGACGCAAGCTGGCGCCGAACAGGTCGGGCGGCACCGTCTCGACGTGAAACGGCTGATACACCTCGACCGACAGACCGAGGCCCGTAGCCTCCTCGGCCAGTCGGCGAGGCGACCACGGCGACATGACGAGGTCGTACTCGAGCATTTCCACGCCGGCGAAGCCGGCCGCGGCGGCGGCGCGCAGTTTGTCCTCGAGCGTGCCGGACAAGCACACGGTCGAGATGGAGACGTTCTGCGCACCAGGTACGACGTTCATGAGCCGACCGCCTAACGGATCAGTGAGTCCTTCTTGCGACCACGGAGGTCATCGTGTCGCGACGTGCTCGATCGTTTCGCCCGGCGAGTAGATGTCCAGGATGTTCCAGTGACCGGTCGTCGGCGTCGGCACGTTCACCATCGACACGTCGATCACGACCGGACTGCCGAGCGCGATCGCCCGCTGGAGGGCGGGCTTGAACTCCGCAGCCGAATCGACCCTGATGCCGGTGACCCCGTACGCTTCCGCGATCGCCGCGAAGTCCGTGTACATGGGATCCTCCGCGTTGCCGAAGACGGTCCCGTAAGTGGTGTCGAAGGCGGCCTTCTCGAGTCCTGCGATGGTGCCGAAGGCGTTGTTGTTCATCACGACCCAGACGACGGCGACACTCTGCTCGCGCGCAGTGGCGAGCACCGCGGGGTTCTGTCCGAAGCCGCCGTCTCCCACGAGGGAGACGACGACGCGATCCGGGCGGGCGATCTTCGCGCCGACAGCGGCCGGCGCGCCGAAACCCATGGTCGCGAAGCCGCCCGGTGTGAGGAACGTACCTGGGGTGAGGATGTCGAACTGCTGACCGACCCCGTTCTTGTTCCAGCCCACATCCGTGGTGATGATCGCGTCACGCGGCAGCACCTCCCGAGTCTCGGAGAGGATACGCTCGGGCCGCATGGGCCATGCGTCGGAGACTTGGGCATCCGCGTTCTGGAGCTTCATCGCCGCGCGGTTCGCGGCGATCTGCGCGAGCAGCTCGGTGCGCTGCACACCTGCCGGAGCGAGCCGCCGCGCGACCCGGATGAGCACGGCCAGCGCGGACTTGAGGTCTGCCAGTGCGCCGATCTCGAGCGGGTAGTTGCGCCCCAGCTCAGCAGGATCGATGTCGATCTGCATGAGCTTCGTGGCCGGGATGTCGAAGGTGTACTCGGCGTACCACGAGCTCGAGTCGGCTTCCGCGAATCTGGTGCCCAGTGCGAGGATCCAGTCGGCCGTTCGCGTCGTCTCATTGGTGAACGCTGTTCCCCAGAATCCCGTCATGCCCAGGACCAGGGCGTTGTCGTCGGGCATTGCGCCTTTGCCCATGAGGCTGTGTGCAACAGGCAGCGACAGCAGTCCGGCGAACTCGGCGAGCTCTGATGCCGCGTCTGCCGCGACGATGCCCCCACCGACGTAGAGCACGGGCCTGTCGGCATCCAGCAGGCTCTGCACGATCCGCTCGGCGACCGCCTCATCGAGGCTGGGTCTCGCGAGCGAGCGGGTGTTGCCGACCACCTTGTCGAATAGTGCGACATCGACCTCCGCTGAGAACACGTCCATGGGCACGTCGACGAGCACGGGCCCGGGGCGGCCGCTCTCCGCAAGGGTGAACGCCTTGTCCAGCACCTCGGCGATGAGGTGCGGCCGATCGACGCGCCACGCCCGCTTGACGAACGGCCGATAGATCTCGTACTGGGCCGCATCGGAGTGGAGATTGATCTCCTGATGCGGATGCTTCCCGAAGTAATGCGTCGGCACGTCGCCCGCGATGACGACCATCGGGATCGAGTCGAGCGCGGCGTTTGCCACTCCCGTTGTGGCATTCGTCAGCCCAGGGCCGAGGTGTGTGAGTACGACTCCTGTCCGCTTGGTCGCCCGTGCGTAGCCGTCCGCAGCGTGGGCGGCGATCTGCTCGTGACGCACGTTCACGAAGGAGATCCGGTCGCTCTTCTCGAGGGCTGCGAGCAGCGCGATGTTCGTATGCCCGCACAGACCGAAGACGTGCTCGACCTCGCGCGCCTCCAGATAACGGACGATCTGGTTGGACACCAGGTCCTTCATTGCAATCTCCTTCATTGGTCGCGTGTGTTCGGAACGGGTCGGCGTGTCGGACCCGTATAGGTGTATCCGATGGATTTCGGCATTGGCCCCTTGATGCGGCCTCCCTGCGTCATCTGCTCGATTGCGTGAGCGAGGATGCCGACGGAGCGAGCGAGGATGAAGACACCGCGACCGAGTTCGGGTGCCAGACCGAGCTCGCAGTAGATGACGGCCGTCACTCCGTCGACGTTCATGGGAATCCGTTTGGGCTTTCCCGCGCTGATCGCGTCCTCGACGGCGCGTCCGATCTCCGCGAAGCGACCGTCCACGACGCCCTCCGCAGCTGCGGCGTCGACGAGCGACAACAGACGCGGCGTGCGCGGATCGAGCGGATGGAATCGGTGGCCGAACCCGGGGAAATACCTGATGCCCGCATCGCGGTGTCGTTGGAGGACGACGCGGGCCGCCTCTTCGAGATCACCGACCCGCCCGAGCTCGGCGTCGATCTCGAGGTACAACTCCATGCACTGCTGGCCCGGACCGCCATGGATGTCGCCGAGCACGTTGATCCCCGAGGCCATCGCACCGTTGACGGGCACGCCGCAGGTCGTCGCCATCCGGGCGATGGCGATCGAAGGAGCCTGGGGCCCGTGATCGACGGACGCCACGAGTGCTGCTTCGAAGAGGGTCGCCTGTTCACGCGTTGGCAGCTCGCCGAGCAGCATGAGCCAGATTGTGTCGACGAAGCCGACGTTGCCGATGAGCTGCTCAATGGGATATCCGCGGAGCGCGATTTCGCCTGGGCGGACGTCGATGATCTCCGTCTGCCACCATCGCCGTGCTTCGTCGACGAGCTCTTCCGGCGATGCTCCGGTCATCGGCTCGCTTTGCTCATCGTGCTCAATGGGTGTGCTCACGGGGCCGCGGCCAATGTCGCGTCCGCCGATTCGAGCGCGGTGTCGTAGAAGTCTCCGAACAGCTCCTCGTCGGATGGCCGGTCCTCCTCGATGGTGCGCGCGACCCAGGTCGTATTCAGGTAGTGATGGAGGGAGACGTTCTCGGAGGTGATGTTGCCTCCCCAGGTGCCGCATCCCATCGACGAGGTCATCGGCATCCCGTTCGTGAACGATCCCGCGTTCGCCTTCGAGTTCGGTTGGCGCACCATGATGCGCGAGACCGGCATGTGTCGAGCGAAATAGTCGATGTGCGCGTCGTCGGTGGAGGCGATGCCGCACGAGTGTCCCTTGCCGCCGATGTCGTAGAGCCGCTTCGCGAGTTCCACGCCATCCTCGAAGCTGCCCTCGTAGGCGTGGACCGCCATCAGAGTCGTGAGCTTCTCCTTGCAGAACTGCCTGTCGTCGGCGATGCCGTCGCCCTCAACCAGGATGAACCTGCTGTGCGACGGGATCTCGAATCCGGCCGCCATCGCAAGCGACTGCGGCGATACGGCGACGGTGTCGGGCAGACGGTGCCCTTCCTCGTCCCACATCACCGACTGCAGCGCCGCGCGCTCGTCCGAGGTGGCGAGGTAGCCGCCTTCACCCTGGAGCGCTTCGAGCATCTCCCGATATCTCGCCGCCGGCACCAGAACGTTCCCATCCGCCGAGCAGCCCGAGCCGAAGTCCGACGTCTTCGACAGCATGCAGTTGCGTGCTGTCTCCTGGAGATCCGCGGTCTCGTCGACGAACTCGGTCGCGTTGCCTGCTCCGACCCCGTAGGCGGGCGTTCCCGAGCTGTAGGCCGCCCGGACCAGTCCCTGGCCGCCCGTGGCGATCACGAGGTCCGAGCGGCGCATGATCTCCTGCGACGCCGTCAGACTCGGAAGCGTGATGCACTGCAGGATGTCGGCCGGAGCACCCTCCGCTTCGAGCGCCTCGCGCATGAGCCGGACGGTCTCGAGGGTCGTGTGCTTCGAGCGCGGGTGCGGTGAGAACACGACCACGTCGCGCGCCTTGATGGCGTAGATCGCGTTGCCGGCGGGCGTCAAGTCTGGGTTGGTCGTCGGAACGACACATCCGATGACCCCGACCGGTTTTCCATACTTGACGAGGCCTTTCTCGGCGTCCTCCTCGATGATTCCCACTGAAGGGCTCCGGAGCGCGTCACGAAGGACGCCGCGAATCTTCATCCGCTTGTTCATACGACTCTCGAAGTCGCCGAGGCCGGACTCCTCGATTCCCATCCCGACCAGCCGATGGAATGCTGAGCGATTCGCGACCGACCACGCGACGGCCTGGATCAAACGGTCGACGCGGTCCTGGTCATAGGTCTCGATGATTGCGAGCGCCGCCCGCGCGCGGGCGAACACGTCGTCGAGCTCCTGCTCCTGTTCAGGCGACAGGGATTTGGGTGCGGCAGCGGCCATGACAACTCCGTCTTGAGCGTTGGTGGGGACTGCCGCATGTTAGGCACACGCCGTCGTCGTCGACAAAGCGTGTCCCATTGGGCAGAAATGGCCTCGGCGATCCGATGGCTGTGCCCGCGTCACGACGGGAGTTGTACCACTCGATGGGTCGTGTGCTTGCCCCCGAACGGGGGCGGCGATAGCGTCCCCAGCGCTGACCGGTTTCACCGATCGCAAATGTCGGGCGGGCTGGCGGCACCCCAGAACGACGTCGGGCGGGCGCGAGCTCATCCGCCGTCAGATCAACGACGATCAAGGAGTCAAGGGATGCGCACACGACTGACCACGAGGTTGGGCGTCGCGGGAATCGGGGCACTGGTTGTGCTCGCGATGGTCGCTTCACCCGCCCATGGACTGGTGGGACCGGCCGAACCGGTCCCGCCCACAGAGCTGACGGGCTTGGAACCGACGGGCGCCGACATGCCGACCGTCGGCGGAAACCTCGGCAATCAGCACTACTCCGGGTTGACGCAGATCCGGAAACGCAACGTCGACGACCTCGCACCGGCCTGGCGCACGCACGTGTCCGCGGTCGCACCCGCCTCCGATGATGTGGGTCAGCAGACGACCCCCATCGTCGTCGACGGCGTGATCTTCCTCGATACGCCGAGCGGCGGCGTGATCGCCGTCGACGGCGCGACGGGTGATCCCATCTGGAAGTGGGAGAACGACGTCTACGGCCTGTCGGGCACTCGCCGTGGCGTCTCGGCCGGTGACGGCAAGATCTTCACCCTCGCAGGCGACAACCATGTCGTCGCCCTCGACGAGGCCACCGGCCAGGAGATCTGGGCGGAGCAGCCCATCGGCCCGGGGGGTGAAGATCTGGGACGGGTCGGAAAAGTCGCGACCGTGTACTACAACGGAATCGTCTACGCCCACGCGGCGGACGGCGACCGCGGCGCCGTCGTCGCGCTCGATGCGAGCGACGGATCCTACCTGTGGCACTTCTTCGGCGGACCGAAGCGGGGCCAGCAGTTCACCGGAGTCGACGGCGTGACGTTCGATGCGTCGGCGACGTGGGGTCCGGTGCTCCCCGATGGCACCGACTGCGCTGAGGAAGGCGGTGCGACGTCATGGATGCACGGCGCTGTGGACGCTGAGCTCGGCATGTACTACATGACCTTCGGCAACGCCCGCAGCTGCACATCCTCGCAGAACGGGTCCCTCCGCCCCGGAGACAACCTCTTCTCGAGCACGATGGTGGCCGTCGACGCCACGACCGGCGAGTACAAGTGGCACCACCAGTCCATCCGGCACGACGTCTGGGACATGGACAACGTGCACCCACCGACCCTGGCCGATATCGAGATCGGGGGCGAGGAGCGGAAGGTCGTCTTCTACGGCAGCAAGTCGGGGCACCAGTTCGTGCTCGACCGCACGAACGGCGAACCGGTGCTCCCCGTGATCGACAAGCCCATGATCACCGACTCGCGCCAGAACCACTCCCAGACGCAGCTTTTCCCCGAGACACGGCTCCTGCCGGAATGCCTCGTGTGGGAGAAGCTCGACCCGGAGAACATCCCCGGCGATCCCTGGCGTGGCGTGCCGAACTACAACGGCTACCAGGCCGACGCCGAGGGCAACCTGGTCTTCAACCCCGACAGCTACGTCGCAGTCGACGAGCCGTTCCTCAGCTATCCCGACGGGCACCCGTCGGGGCACCGTGAGGGCTGCATGTACGACCCGCAATGGGATGCGCCGATCCTGTCGACCACCAGCCAGAACGGCGGCGGCGACTGGTCGAACCACTCGTACAGCCACAGCACGAACCTCGTCTACTTCCCGTACGGCGCCAATCCGGTGGCACACTACAACGGCGCGTCCGCCAACGGCTTGCGGGCCATCGGGCAGTACCAGACCGGCGGCATCCTCGCGTACGACGCGTCGACCGGTGAAGTCGCGTGGCAGAACCACCTCGGCACCGACATGTCGCACGGTCAAGGACCGCTGACGACGGCATCCGACCTGCTCTTCGTCGGGCAGATCGACGGCGAGCTGCTCGCGATGGATGCCACGGACGGCGACGTGCTCTGGAACTTCCAGACGGGCTCCGGCATCGCCTCCGCCCCGATCACCTACAAGGTCGACGGCGAGCAGTACGTCGCGGTGTTCGCCGCCGGGTCGACCAACCCGTACGGCGGGTCGGTCACGCAGGGCGACTCGCTGTGGGCGTTCAAGCTCGGTGGCACCTACACGACCGAGTCGGGAAGCCAGGAGGGGCCGGACACGGCTCCGCTGTCGATCCGTCGTCCGGTGGGCGGCGCTGCTGTCGCTGGCGAGACGGTCGGCAACACGGTACTTCTCGCACGCTCCAACCGCACCGCCGACACCGAAGCGGCACGCGACAGCGTGTCGCAGAACGGGATGCAGCCCACGCATCTGCGAGTGCCGGTCGGCACGACGGTGACGTTCAGCAATCCGGGGGCCGAGACGTTCCCGAACTTCCCGAACCTGAAGCCGCACTGCGCGACGCAGTTCTTCGAGGGTGAGTTCAACGTCAAGCTGCAGCCAGGAGAGACCTATCAGCACACATTCGACCGTGCCGGCGAGTACTACTTCAATGACTGCACTGATCCACGGCCGACCGGCAAGATCGAAGTGTACCTGGAGCCGCAGGATCAGCCGGGCGCGCTGAGGTTCACACCTGCCCGGCTCGACCTCGGCTCGGGGACGGGCCTGTTCACCGGCGTGAACCGTAAGATCTCGGCACACTTCGAGCTGCCGCCGGGATACGAGTACGAGAGCGGCGCAGTGCTGGTCACTCCGCTCTCGCCGACTCCGATCCCGGCCTCGAAGGTGACGGCCAACAAGAACCGGATCATCGTCAAGTTCGACGCCGCCGACCTCGACAACAACGTGCCGACGGGAGAGGTGACCTTGACCCTGCGGGTCAACGTCCTCAACTCCGAGGCCGTTCAGGAGCAGCTCATGTCGAGTGCGACCGTGACCGTCGTCAAGTAGTCGATTCCGACGCACCACCGATCCGTCTCCGTCGACTTCGACGGGGGCGGATCGATGCGTGCAGCGCGTGTCCCATTCGGCGAGACTCGACTTTGCACGCGCAGGATCGCAGACCAGAGTCGCAGGGGCAGCGATGTGCGCGAGCACGCTCGGCCCGCATCAACAGAGAGGTTGACAATGCACCCTGACACCGTGGCGGTGACGCCGTGACCGACAAGGAACGTGGGTCCGACCCCGAGGAGGGCCGGTCCGATGAGCCCGAGAAGGCAGTGCGCAAGGCCTCGGAGGCTGACCTCGGGGAATCCATCTATCCCCACACCGACACCTTCTACGCAGGGCCCGAACTCAACACGGGCGTTCCAGCCGACCCCACGTTCATCCGAGTGCTCTCCCGGATCGAGATCGCGATCGGCGTTTCACTCTTCGCTCTCATCGTCTTCGGCGTCATGTATCAGGTGCTCGGCCGCTACTTCCCGTCGATCAGCTGGGTCGGCGCCGGAGAGATCGCCCTCATGTCGATGATCGCCATGACCTTCATCACGACCGGCTACCTCGTGGGTCGCAACGGCCATATCGTGCTCGAGATCTTCGACGAGCTGCTTGCCGGAAGGCGGCTCTTCGTTGCGCTGCGGGTCATCTCGGCAGTCATCATGGTCGCCACGAGTCTCGCCCTCGCATACGAGGCATTCGTCAAGATCGAGACTGAATGGGTCAGACTCAGCGCCGCGATGCATATGCCGGTCGGCGTGCTGTACCTCTTCGCGCTCGTCGGCTTCGTGTCGGCCGCGATCCACTCCACCTTCAAGATACCGTTCGCGAACCGTCCGGAGCGCAAGCTCGACATCGGCGAGATGGAAGGCTGATCCTTGGACCTCTGGCTCTACATCCTGCTGTTCGTCCTCTTCCTCTTCCTCCGGGTGCCCGTCGCGTTCGCGATGATCGCGTCGAGCATGCTGTACTTCTACAGCCACGGCCTCTCCGCGGGTTACGCGATCTCGTCCGTGGTGAACGGGATCAACAGCTTCCCACTGCTCGCAGTCCCCCTGTTCATCTTCGTCGGCACCATCGCAAACCATCTCGGCATCGCCACGCGGCTGTACGACCTGGCGCGGTCGCTCCTGCCGCGGCTGCCGGGCAATCTCGCCTACGTGAACCTCGGCACCGCGATCGGCTTCTCTTGGATCAGCGGCTCCGCGCTCGCGGACGCCGCGTCGACGAGCAAGGTCCAGATCCCCCAGATGCTCAAGTCCGGTTACCCATACGGATTCTCGGCAGGCCTCACGGCATCGGGCTCGCTCATGAGCACCGTCATGCCGCCGAGCATACCTGCCGTGCTCTTCGCCGCGACCGCGTCGATCTCGACCGGTGCCCTGTTCGCAGGCTCGATCATCCCGGCGATGCTCATGGCGCTCGGTCTGGGCGCCTACGTCTTCTTCTGGGTGCGGCGCCACCCCGACGTCGCGGTCAGCCAGCCCTTCGTCGGGTCGATGCTCGCCAAGGCCGCCGTGCGAGTGATCGGCCCGGCGATGCTACCCGTGATCATCCTCGGCGGCATCTTCAGCGGACTGTTCACGCCCACCGAGAGCGCGGGCATCGCGGCGGTCTACATGCTCATCCTGGGAGCGATCTACCGCACCCTGAACTGGCGGGTGTTCTGGAAGGCAGCCAAGGAGACAGTCGTCGTGTCCGCTGGGATCCTTCTGATCCTCGGCGCGTCGAACCTCATGGGTCAGGTGCTCGCGCGCGAGCAGGTCTCCCGGGCGTTGGGCGAATGGCTCACGGGCTTCACCGACAACCCGATCGTGTTCCTGCTGATGCTCAACCTGCTCTTGATCCTGCTCGGCATCCCCCTCGAGGCCCCGCCGGTGATCCTGGTGCTCGTGCCGATCCTCATGCCGATCATCGCGCAGTTCGGTATCGATCCGGTGCAGCTGGGCGTCATCATGATCCTCAACCTGATGATCGGATCGCTGACACCACCGGTCGGTGCAGTGCTGTTCGTCGTCGGCTCGATCACTCGCAGACCCATGGGCGAGCTGTTCCGCGGAATCCTGCCCTTCCTGATCCCGCTCGGAGTCGTTCTGCTGCTCCTGACACTGTTCCCAGTGATCGTCACGAGCCTGCCGACGCTGCTCGGCCTCATGTAGCCGGGCCCCAGTCTCCGATGGCCCCGCGACGCTCGTGTCCTCCCCCACCGTCGCGGGGCCGTCGGACGAACACGTCGGTTGCGCCTGAAAGGAATTCCTGTGGCCAGAACCCTCTTCGTGCTGAACGGCTCGAATCTGAACATGCTCGGTCTGCGCCAGCCCGAGCTGTATGGCACCACGACGTTGGACGACGTGCGCCGCGACTGCGAGCGAGTTGCGCGCGAGCTGGGGTTCGATCTCTTCTTCGCGCAATCCAACGCGGAGCACGAAGTCGTCGAGTGGGTGCATGAGGCCTTTCGCCGGCAAGCGATCGTGGTGATCAACCCGGCGGGCTTCAGTTTCCAGTCCGTTCCGCTCCTCGATGCGCTCAGGATGCTCACCGCTCCGGTCATCGAGGTGCACATCACGAACATCCATGCTCGCGATGCCGTCTACCACCACTCCCTGATCTCCTCGGTCGCGCGCGTGGTGATCGCAGGCGCGGGCGTGTATGGGTACGAACTGGGGATTCGCGCCGCCGACCGGTTGGCGCGCGAGAGCATCCGCGATTCCGACGCCCACGAAGAGCTGTGATGCGACGGGTCAGCCTTGAGCGATCGCGTCGGCGGCCTCGAACCCGAACACCAGCGCCTTCGTGAGCGCTGTGCCCGTCATGTAGGACGCACCATGGAAGCCGCCGACGACCTCCCCGGCGGCGTAGAGCCCCTCGATGCGGCTTCCGTCGATCCGCTTCACCGAGCTGTCCGCCGCGACGCTGAGTCCGCCATACGTCGAGGTCATCGCGGTCACCGCGGCGTACGCGTAGAACGGTCCGGTTACCACTGGCATCAGCGCGCCCACCCCGTTCACGAGACCCGTCCTGCCGAATGGGTCCTCATGGCGACCCGACACGCTCTCGTTGTAGCGCGCGACCGTGCGTTCGAGCCTTTCCGGCGGGATTCCGAGTTCGCGCCCGAGCGCCGCGATCGTGGGTGCGCTCACGAGGTGCCCGAGCTCCTCGAGGCGCTCCATGTCCGAGAGCGGAACGCCGGGCTTCGAACGGGCCCGCACGACGGAGTCGAAGATCTGGAAGGCCGTCCGCCCGGGCTGGCGCAGCACCGCAGACCCGAGGACCTTGTACGACTCCGACTCGTCCGCGAAGCGCTCCCCGCGAGAGTTCACGAGGATCGCCCCGAGGTAATTGGCGGTCAGCAGCTCGTGCTCATCGTCCGTCGTCTCCGCGTGCTGTCCGTAGGTGCCGGCGACGTGCCCGATGTCGGCCAGTCCAGCACCCAGCATCCAGGCCATTCGAAGCCCGTCGCCCGTGTTCCCGACACCGCCGTACGGCATGGCCGCAGCCTGATCGGGCACGAAGAGCTCGAGCAGTTCGCGCGAGCGCGAGAATCCCCCGCTGGCGAGGACGACCCCCGAGCCCGCGATGAGGACTCCGTTCTCGGACGTGATGCCCGCCACTCTGGATCCATCCGTGACAAGTCCGCCGGCCGCGTGTCCGGGGAGGATTGCGGCACCCGCGGCGACCGCCTCGTACTCGAGATGCGCGAGCAGATCGCCGATGCGAATCAGATGTGCCCGTGCCACCGTCATCCCTGCACTGACCTTGAGTTCGTCGGTCCACGCCCCAGCATGATCGATCGCGGCGACCGCATTCGCTTGCCGGTCGACGAGCGCCCGCGTCAGCACCTTGTCGGCGAAGCCCCCGCCGGTCTCGATCATGTCCGCGAGGAAGAGGTCGTCGGAGTCCTCGACGCCTGCTCGGCGCTGGAGCGTCGTGCCGGACAGTGCGAACCATCCTCCGCTCATCGCGGAGCTGCCTCCGAGCCGATCGCGCTTCTCGACGAGGGCGACACTCCGTCCGTGCGCGGCGAGACGCTGCGTCGCCGCCAAGCCCGCGAGTCCTCCCCCGACGACGATCGCGTCGAATATCCGAACATCCAGCTTCGTCATCGCCGGCCTTCCTCGTCATGTCCCCGGGTCATGACTGCTCTGCTGCTTCGATCTCTGCCCTGAATCGTGCGACGTCGACCGTTGCGCCGGTGCGGGCGGCACGCCCTGCCGCCTCGACGAGCGCGAGCGTGCGCGAGGCGTCCTCGGCTGAAACGAGGGGTTCCGCACGTCCACGCGCGACCTCGATGAAGTGATCGAGCTGCGCCTGGAACGAGCCCCGCGATGCAACGGGGAGGTAGGTGCGCGACAGGGGCGAGTACCAATCTGGCGGCACTGACGCATCGTAGGCGTACTTCGCGAGGTTGGGCACCGACAATGCCCCGCGCGTGCCGACGATCCTATAGGCCACCCCGTCGGGAAGGAATGGGAACGCGAGCGTCTCTTCGGTGGCCTGGTCCCAGCCCCACGGCGAGACTCCGGCATCGGAGGCGAGGAAGCTTCCAACCGCTCCGCTCTCGAATCTGAGATTCAGCGACACCGTGTCCTCGACCTCGAGGCCTCGGGCATGCGAGCTGTGCATCGCCTGAATCTCGGCTACCTCGCCGCAGAGGTGCCGCAGCAGATCGACGTCGTGCACGACGTTGATGAGCGTCACGCCGGCACCGGGCAGGCGGTGCCAGGGCGTGTCGGTGAAATACGCGTCCCCTTTGCGTGCCGACCAGAGTCCGCTGACGGCGACGATCTGTCCGAGCTCACCGTCGTGGATCGCGGTGCGGGCGCGCGCGACGGCGGGATGGTGACGCCGATGGTGGCCGACCAAGAGGCGTCCGTCCAGACGCGCGACGGTGTCGACGAGCCGACGGGACTCGGCGTAGCGCATGGCGACCGGCTTCTCGAGGAGTACCGCGACGCCGGCCTCGAGGCATTCGACAGCCGACTCCACATGCAGCGGGTTCGGGTTGGCGATGATGACCGCATCGAGCTGCTCGGATGCCAGCATTCCCGCGGTGTCCTGAAACGTCGGACACTCGAAGCCGATGTCGCCGGGTAAGACCGGGTCGGCGATCGCCGCCAGGGCCGCGCCTGACGCCGATCGGATGAAGTCGATGTGCTGGCGCCCCATGAAGCCGACTCCGACGACGCCGATGCGAAGTGGCACGGGTTCGGATGCCGTCACGGAGCCTCCCTGCATCGTCGCCTTCGCGACGGTCCGGAGAGAGCGTATGCCACGATGGATCGACGCACAGGGAACGTTCCATTCAGCGGCGAATGCCACGGGCGGCGGCCCGGGACCGCATGTTCCACTCGACGGGACATCGCTTTGCGAACCGATCGATGTCGGTAAGAGTCAGCACTGCCACCGGGCCGTAACTTGACAGCGTGGTCGACGACGATCCCGCCCCGTGCGAGAGGTGTCGACCGGATGTCGTGCTCCGGCCACAGAATGTCATGCCAGTACTCGCACGAAGACGTGCGCAGAAGAAGAGGAGAGTCCCATGGGCACAGCCCGTTCGATGCGCCGAGGCCTAATCGCCGCGTCGATGCTCGCAGCAACCACCCTCGCCATCACCGGCTGTGCCGGAGGAGGCGGTGCTCCCGAAGAGACCGGCGATGCGGGCGCTTCGGAGAACAAGCCCGTCACGCTTACTGTCGCAACGAGCCAGAATGAGCAGACGCCGAACTATTTCTGCGGTGTCGAGCTGCTCAAAGAGCGCCTCGAGGACGCCGACATCGGCTTGACCGTCGAGCTGTATCCGGCGAGTCAGCTCGGCCCTGATGCCGACCGATTCCCGCAGGTCCAGGCAGGCGATATCGACATCGACCTGCAGGGCGCGTCCGCGCTGAGCGCCACCTACGAACCGATCGGCGTCGTCGATGCCGCTTACGCATTCAATGACGTGGACCACGCGTTCCAATGGATCGATGAGAGCTCGGAAGACCTGTTCTCGGGCTTCCACGAGGCCACCGGTGTCAACGTCGTCGACGGCTGGTTCTTCGGCAACCGCACGTTCACGACCAAGGATGTCGAGGTGCACAGCCCCGACGATCTGGCGGGCGTGCCCATCCGGTTCCCGAACTCCCCCATCTTCCTCGCGAATGCCGAAGCGCTCGGAGTGACCAGCCCCGTCTCGGTTGCGGTGGAGGAGGTCTACACCGCTCTGCAGCAGGGGATCGCGGTGGGCCAGGAGAACCCCATCGTCGCGACCCGCTCGTCGAGCTATGACGAGGTCCTCAACACTGCGATCCTCAACGACCACAACGTCGGCATCCACTGGATCATCGTCAGCGACAAGACCTACGAGAAGCTCAGCGAGGAGCAGACGGCGCTGCTCGAGGCGACGATCCACGAGATTCGGCCTGAGAATCGCGATTGCGTCGACGAGCAGACCGAGGAGATCCTCGACGAGTACCGCGCGAACGACGCCTTCACCGTGATCGAGCAGGAGGACATCGACATGGATGCCTTCATCAGCCAGGCGGAGGAGTTCTTCGAGGGCTACTTCACCGGCGAGAACCTCGAGGCCTACCAGGCGATCCGCGAGACGGCAGACTGACCTCAGAGATCAGCAAACGGGGTGGGTGCGAATGCGCACCCACCCCGTTCCCGTCTCCACAGTCAGTGATGGCCTCCTGCGCACATCCGACGACTCAGGCTCAGGGCGGCAGCGCGCACGTCCGGAGCGATGCGGTCGGGCACCACGTCGGAGGCTGAGCCAGCGACGGAGATCGCGGCGATGGGCGCGCCGCCATGATCGAGGATCGGGCTCGCCGCGCAAGCGCGGTCGTTCGCGCACTCATCCATCGCGGTGGCCACCCCGAGCCTGCGGATGTCGCTCAACTCCCGCAGGAGCGCTGACGGCTCGGCGATCGTGTGCGGTGTTCGCACTTCCAGTCGACCCTGGATGATGCGCTCGCTGACACCCCGCGGGGAGAACGCCAAGATGGCCTTTCCGAGCGCCGTCGCGTGTGCTGGGAGGCGGCCGCCGATCCTGGCGAGTGGCTTGGAGGTCGGCCCGCCGCGCAAGATTGCGATGAAGACGACGTCGGCTCCGTCGAGAATCGCGAGGTTCACCGTCTGACCGGTCGCGTCGCGCAGCTCGGCCATCACGGGGAGCGCGAAGTGACGGAGCCTTCGCGGCTCCTCCACGCTCTGCGCCAGCTCGAAGAGGCGGACGCCCAGATAAAGCTTGTCGCCGTCGCGGTCGAGGAAACGCTGCGTGACGAGATCGGCGGCGATCCTCGAGACCGTCGACTTCGGAAGGTTGGCACGCCGGGCCAGCTCCGAGACACCGAGGCCTACATCTTGCTCGCCGAAAGCGTCGAATACGGCCGTCACGCGGTCGAGAACGCTGACCGAATCGGTCCAGTCGGCGGTGCGCATGCCTTACGCGGCCGTGAGTCGGCGGCTGACGTTCGTGCCTGCGGCACGAACCAGGGGTGCGACGCGATCCGGGTCCATCGCTCCGCTGGGGCCCGCGATGGAGATGGCACCGAGCACGACGCGGTCACCCGAGAGGACGGGGCTGGCGACGGCGAGGATGCCGGGGTACGAGACCTCCAAGTCCATCGCGACGACCGAGGCACGCACATGAGTGAGTTCGTCTCGGAAGTGGTCGGCGGCGGCGGCGATGAGCGGTGCGCTCACCCGGTCCAGTACGCCCTGATCGGCACAGAAGGCGAGGTAGGCTTTGCCGCTCGCCGTCGTCAGTGCGGGCGAGTGCATGCCGGCCCGCGTCGGGAGCATCGGAAGGCGACCCGCGACGGCGGCGATCGACACCATGTCGGTCCCCTGCGGCACCCAGAGCCCCACTCGTTCTCCCGTGACATCCCGCAGGTGCCGTATCACGGGCGCCGCAGCGGCGAGGAGCCGGCGAGGGAGGCTCGCGCGTGCGCCGAGCTCGAAAAGACGCAGCCCGAGCGTCACGCCGTCGTCCGCGCGCTCCAGGTAGCGCTGCCCGGTCAGCTCCGCGACGAGGCGCGAGACGGTGGACTTCGGCAAGCCGGTCCGCATCGCGAGATCGGTGATCGAGATCGAGCCGCCGGACTCCTTCACCGCCTCGAGGATCGAGATGATGCGACCGAGCACGGAGACCGGTCCGCCCGACCGAGCGGGGATCGTGTTCCATTCGGCGAGACTCGTCATCGAGTATCCCCTTTCAGCGGCTTGAATCGTCGTCGATCGCCCTTCGATCTCGAATGTACTAGTTAGTACAGACCCATGCAATGCTGTTCCGAGAATCATGTAGGCACCATCGCCGGTGGCCGCAGAGAGGCGCCATGCGCACATCGATCGCCACAGTATGCCTGAGCGGCACACTCGATCAGAAGCTCGTCGCCGCACACGAGGCGGGCTTCGATGGAGTCGAGATCTTCGAGCCTGATCTGATCGCCTCGCCGCAGTCGCCTGAGGCCATCAGAGCGCGAGCCGAGCAGCTCGGGCTGTCTCTCGACCTGTACCAGCCCTTTCGCGACTTCGAGGGTGTCGGCCCCGAACTCCTCGAGCAGAACGTTCGTCGCGCAGCGGCGAAGTTCGCCCTCATGAATCGCCTTGGCATCGAAACCATGCTGCTGTGCAGCAACGTCGCGACTGCGCGCAGCGGCGATGAGCAGCTTGCCGCGGCCCAACTCCGGCAACTCGGAGATGTCGCCGGGCGCTTCGGCGTTCGCGTCGCCTATGAGGCGCTCGCTTGGGGCCGATTCGTCGACAGCTATGAAACCGCCGCTCGCATCGTGCGCCTGACCGATCATCCCCGCGTCGGCCTCTGTCTCGACAGCTTCCATATCCTCTCGAAGGGGCATGATCCTCAGGCGATCGAGACCATACCCGCCGACAAGATCTTCTTCGTCCAGATGGCAGACGCCCCACTCCTCTCGATGGACGTGCTCTCGTGGAGCCGACACCACCGCGTCTTCCCAGGCGAGGGCGGCTTCGACCTCGGCACCTTCATGGCACACCTCGTTCGCACGGGCTACGACGGTCATGTCTCGCTCGAGATATTCAACGACACGTTCCGCCAAGCCGATCCCCGCGCTACGGCGATCGACGCTCGACGCTCCCTGCGCTGGCTCGAGCATGAGACAGCCGTATCCTTGGGCACCGCCGCGGGCGGCCGCGCCGCTCGAATGTCGACCGCCACGCTTCCCGACATCGAGTCCGCCGCCGACATGAACTACGTAGAGTTGCGAACCAGCGAGCTGCATGAGCTCAGACGCCTTCTCATGCAACTGGGCTTTCGCTCCCATGGCGCGCACCGGACCAAGAACGTCGAGCTGTGGTCGCAGGGGGCAGCTCGGGTCGTGCTCGGCGCGCCGGACTCGGAGCATCCGCAGCCGACGGTGGCCGGCCTCGGCCTCTCGGTGAGCGATCCCGCCACCGCATTGCGACGGGCGAAGGAACTCTTCGCGCCCGAGGTCCCTCGCGAGGAGGGAGCAGGCGAGGAACCCCTCGTGGGTGTTCGAGCGCCCGACGGTTCGGAGGTGTTCTTCGGTGCCGCTGGAGAAACGGAGCCGCGATGGGTGGGTGAGTTCGGCACCCCCGATCACGATGACCCGCACATGATCGAACGTGTCGATCACGTCAACCTTGCTCAGCCGTGGCAGCACTTCGATGCAGGGGTTCTCTTCTTCCACTCTGTACTCGACCTGCGTGCGGAGGCATCGATCGAAGTGGCCGCACCGGTGGGCCTCGTGCGCAGCCAGGTCCTTCGCAGCGCCAACGGAACCCTACGAATCGCTCTCAATCTGGTGCCCTCCGGTGCTGGCGAAGATGCGATACTGCCGCAGCACATCGCCTTCGCAACGTCCGATATCCTCGCGCTCGCTCGGGCGGCGCGAGAGCGCGGCTTCAGACCCCTCGACATCCCCGCGAACTACTACGACGACATCGAGGCGCGCTTCCAGATCGACCCCGCCCTCCTGGATGAGCTCAGGGAACTGAACGTCATGTACGACCGGGACGAGTCCGGGGCGTTCCTGCACTTCTATACACCTCCCATCGGGACCGTGTTCCTCGAGGTCGTCGAACGACGTGATGGATATGCGGGCTACGGCGCGCTCAACGCGCCCGTCCGACTGGCCGCCCAGTACGAGCATCGCCGCGCCGCAAGTCAGGAGGCTCCCGCGTGATCCGCCACGTCGCCGTCTTTCGATTCGTCCCCGAATTCACGACCGAACAGCGAGAGCACTGGATGTCACTCTTGCGGGCGCTGCCGGAGCAGATCCCGCAACTGCGAAGCATGAGCGTCGGTACAGATGTGCTGGGAGGCCCGGCCTCGCATGAACTTGCGCTCGTTGCCGACTTCGATGATCTTGACGCGCTGGATGCCTACACGCGGCACCCTGCCCACGCCGAGGTGCTCAGGATCTCCGCACCCGTGAAGGCGTCACTCGCGACGGTCGACTTCGAATTCCCGGATGCCTCGTGACGGATCAAGAGCGGGACATCGGATCGGGTCTTCGCCCGCGCCGGGAGCACTACCTCGTCGGCCTGATCGGCGAAGGCATCACCGCATCCCTGACGCCGGCGATGCATGAAGGAGAGGCCACCGAGATGGGACTCGACTACGAGTACCGCATCTTGGATCTCATCGAGCTCGGCCGACCGGCCGAGGACGTCGGCGCGATACTCGCCGAAGCCGAATCTGCTGGTTTCGCCGCGATGAACATCACCCACCCCTGCAAGCAACTCGTCCTCGATCTCGTCGATGAGCTGGACACGGATGCCGCGCAGCTGGGTGCAGTGAATCTCGTGGTGTTCGACGATGGCCGTCTCGTCGGGTACAACACGGACTGGATGGGATACCGCGACGGTCTCACGACAGGCCTGCCAGGAGCATCGTTCGAGCGCGTCGTGCAGATCGGCTGCGGCGGCGCCGGCGCTGCGACCGCATACGCGCTCCTCTCGAAGGGCACGGCGCGGCTAGATCTGTCGGACATGGACGACACCCGCGCCGAGGACCTCGCCGCCCGCATGCGGGTTCATTTCCCGACGCAGACCATCGTGACGTGCAAACTGCACGACCTTCCCCATGCCATCGCCCAAGCAAGCGGCGTCGTCCACGCAACACCGATGGGGATGCTCCATCACCCGGGGATCGCCCTCGACCTCGACCAGCTGCGGGGAGGAGCGTGGGTGTCGGATGTCGTCTACCGACCGCTCGAGACCGAACTCGTCCGGCAGGCTATCGATCGAGGGCATCCTGTGCTCGACGGCGGGCGGATGGCCGTGGGCCAGGCATGCGCTAGTCTCCGAATCATCACGGGCATGTTGCCCGATCGTGACCGGATGGAGCAGCACTTCCGAGAGCTCATCTGCGCTGAGGAGCAGTCCGGCACTGGAGGGAGCTCGTCATGACCGATCGGCTGAGCGATCTGCGCGACAGCGGGATGACCGACCGTGCGATCCGCACCCAGGGGGACATCCTCGAGGTCGCCACCGCGGAATTCGCAGCGAACGGCTATGCGGGTGCGCGAGTCGACGAGATCGCCGCGCGTACGCGCACCACGAAGCGCATGATCTATTACTACTTCGGCTCGAAGGAGGGGCTCTACCTCGCAGTTCTGGAACGCGTCTACGCGCAGATCCGCCAGGTCGAGCGCGGCATCCACATCGACGAACTGTCCCCCGACGAGGCACTGCGAACGCTCGCAGAGGCGACATACGATCACCACACGACGCACGAGGCATTCATCCAGCTCGTCAGCATCGAGAACATCCATCGCGCCGAGCATCTGCGTCAATCCCCGACGATCCTGCGGGAGAACGTCACGGCGATCACGCTGCTCGAGGAGGTCATCGAGCGAGGGGTGCACGACGGCATCTTTCGCGCCGACGTCGATGCGCTGGACGTGCACATGATCATCAGCGCCTACGCATGCTTCCATGTCGCCAACCGGCACACGTTCGCCGCCATCTTCGAGAGAGACATGCTCGACCCCGCGCTCCAGGAATCGCACCGACGGCTCATCGGCGACATGATCGTCGCGACGATGACGGGTCGTCGCGACGACCGACGCGTGCACTGACGGGCGTCAGACCGCTCCTGGCCTGCCCGCGCCGAGGCGGCCCGTGAGAGTCAGCGCAGCCGCGCGGATGGCCGGCGCGAACCGGTCAGCGTCGAATCCGTCCGCGCGTCCCGACACCGAGATCGCCCCCACGAGCCTGCCCGAGGGCGCGAACACCGCGCTCGCCGCGCAAGACAAGCCGGCGGCGAACTCCCCCACCTCTGCAGCGAGCTCACCCCGTCGGATGTCGGCGAGCTGACGCCTCAGCACTGCCGGATCGCTGATCGTCTGGGACGTCCAGGCATCGAGTCCTGAAGAGACGACATCGTCGACGTCGGAAGCGGGTGAGTGCGCGAGCACTGCCTTTCCCAGCGCTGTGGCATGGATCGGGAGCCGTCCGCCGACGCGTACTGCCGGCGGCGCCGCCGAACGGCCGCGCATGACGGCGATGCAGACCATCTCATTCCGGTCGAGGATGGCAAGGTGCACGTTCTCGCCCGTCTTGTGACGGAGGCCTGCCATCACCGGCAGAGCGGCGACCCTGAGTTGCCGCGGCTGCTCGGCGAGCTGCCCGAGCTCGAACAACCGTAGGCCCAGATGGATCCGCTTCCCGTCGCGCTCGAGATAGCTCTGGCGCACGAGCGTCGCGACCAGTCGGGAGACGGTGGACTTGGGAAGGCCTGCGCGCAGAGCGAGTTCGGAGATGCCCAACCCCCTGTCGTCCTGGTCGAAGGCCTCGAGGATGGAGGTCATCCGGTCGAGGACGCCGAGTGCGTCGTTCACGGCGTCGGGCATCGATCAGGCCATCTGCAGTGCCAGCCGGTGTGTGAGCGCGAGAGCCGCGTGCCGCACCAGTGGCATCATCCGGCTCGCGTCCATGTCCGTCACCGGCCCCGCTACGGAGATCGCCGCCACCGGCACGCGTTCCGGTGACAGGACCGGGCTCGCGACCCCGACGACTCCGGGGAAGGTCTCGCAGCGGTCGATGGCGACTGATTCTCTGCGAACCATGGCGAGCTCCCGCTCGAGCATGTGACGCTGGTGAGGGTCGAGCCCGGTCATCACGCTGGAGAGCACCGACTCGTCGTTCGTGAAGGCCAGGACCGCCTTGCCGAGGGCGGTCGTCACTGAAGGCACTCGAACTCCCGCCCGGGACGGCACCGGCCGCAACCGCCCCCGCACCGAGATCACCGAGAGCATGTCGCTCCCCTCCTGAACGGCGACGTTCAGGTGCTCACCGGTCGCGTTGAACAGCTCGGCCAGCACCGGCAGTGCAGCGATGCTGAGGCGCCGGGGGGTGCTCGCGCGTGCGCCGAGCTCGAAGAGCTTCAGACCGATCACGACTCCATACTCGCTGCGCATCAGGTATCGCTGCCGGATGAGGTCGCCAACGAGTCGCGAGACGGTGGACTTCGGGATGCCGGTGGCCAGAGCGAGCTGGGTGATCGTGGTTGTGCCGTGCGACTCGCGGACGGTATCGAGGATGGCGAGGATCCGGTCGAGCACGCACACCGGCTCGTCTCTGAGTGCGGATCGCATGAGTGCAGTATCCGTCGAGTTCGAGAGGGCGGCAAGCGTGCCTCGCGTCGACGCTGTCATGATTCCACTCAATGGAACACGGTCCTCCGTAGCACCGTCTCAAGGCGCTGAGAGGGGGCCTGAACCCTCCACACGGATGGGTTCAGACCCCCTACCTGGGACTCTCGGTTCTTGGTTCGGCGTTAGACCGCGCAGAACGGCTTGATACCCATGGCGCTCTCCAGACCCTCCATGACGTGCTGCTTGAAGAACTCGTCGCCCGCCAGCGGAGCGTCGGTCCAGGCCGCGACGTCGTGACCGAGTGTCGTCAGCCATGACCGTCCGCCGTCGTAGTAGTGGCACCAGCTGACCGGGTGCGATTCGCCGTGGCCGGCGGGGGTCGCCTCACTGGTCGCTTGGTCGACCTCGAGCAACACGTTGACGTAGCTCGGGTAGGGCACCAAGTTGTACCACTCGTCCTTGAAGACCCAGGTCTTCGGCATGAACGAGGTCGACACGTCCTTCCTGTTGATCCGCTCGACCGTTCCCTCGCGGTTCGGTCCGTGGTTGTAGAAGTTCGCTCCGCCCAGGAGACCCTCGTAGTACGGCCAGTGGTACTCGGCACCGAAGGCATTGTGGATGCCGACGAAACCACCGCCGCCGCGGACGTACTGCATGAGCGTGGTCTGCGCGGCGTCGTCGAGCGTGTCACGGTTGGAACCCAGGAACACGACGGCCTGGTAGTTGTTCAGCCGGCTGAAGCTCGCGAGGTCCTCCGTGTAGTCGACGGCGATCCCACGTTCCTCGGCCCACGCCTTCAGGGCGATCTGGGCGACGTTGTCGGCGTTCAGCGGCGGGTTGAGCCCTGGTGCCAGCGGTGTGCCGAGGTGGGCGTGGCGCGGGCCCGCGGTGCGGCTCCAGACGAAGATGCGCTTCTGCTCACCCTCGACCCATCCGTTGCCCCACTCGTTGTAGCACTCGGGATCGGTGCCGCGACACACGCCGTAGTCCTTGATCTCGTCGAGGTAGATCTCGTCGGCGGACACCGACTGTCCACCGTTTCCGTTTCCGTGTCCGTTCCCATGTCCGTTGCCCCGGTCGTTGCCGAGGGCCGCTCCACCGAGCGCCAGGCCGGCGCCGAGCGCCGCCGCGGCGACGAGGGCGGCTCCGGAGCGTATGAGCGATTTCATGTGATCTCCTTTGATCGTTCGTGCTGACCTCGGGTGCGCCAAGCGCGATCGGCCCGGGGCTGCTGTGAATCTAGGCGTCCCCGAAGCCGCACGGCAAAGCTCGTTCCACCCAGTAAGCCGGCCGGGTCTTCCGATGGACACGAACGTCGGTCATGCCCTTCACTGGAAAGCGGAGGCGCCATGAACGACGGACGATTGCTCGTCGTATGCAAAGACGACAGCATGCTCGAGGTGATCGACCTCGAGACGTCGAAAACCGTAGGGGCCGTGATCGCCTCAGGCTTCGCACCGCACGAGGTCGTCGCGACAGGCGACGGACGACTTGCGTATATGCCGGTGTACAGCGATGCGCCTGTCGGGTCCCCCGGAAGCGATGGCCGGCGGGTCGATATCGTCGATCTCCTGACCTTTCAACGTGTCGGCGAAATCCGCCTGGCCTTCCCGAGCCGTCCGCACCAGTCCAGTCTGCTCACGAGCGATCACGTGATCGTCTCCACTGAACTCGACGAATCGGTCACCGTGATCGACCGGCGAACCCTTCGCGTCGTCGCGCGGTTGCCAACCGGTCAGGCGGAATCCCACACGTTCGCGGTCAGCGCCGACGGAAGTCGCATCGTGACGGCGAATGTCGGCCCGGGGAGCGTCAGCGTGATCGATGTCCCTTCGCGCACGCTCGTCGGCATCGTGGTGGTCACTGAGAAGGTGAATCGCATCTGCCTCGAGCCCCAGGGACGTTTCGCCTACACGGCCGACCAGGGTTCGCCTCGCATTTCCGTCATCGATACGGAGCTCGTCGAGCACGTCGCCTGGATCGAGTTGCCGTCGATCGGATTCGGCACGGCGGTGACGGCCAACGGTTCGCACATCGTCGTCGCTCTCAGGGAGGCTTCGGAGATCGCGGTGGTCGATCGCCGATCCGGGGAGGTCGTGCATCGAGTCGCAACGCCGAATCACCCTCAGGCGATCGTTCTCCATCCCGACGGCGTGCGCGCGTATTCCGCCTGTGACGCCGACAATTGCGTCGTGGAGGTCGACATCCGTGCGGGTCGACTGCTGCGTCGGCTAGAGACCGGTCGCAAGCCCGATGGAATCGCCTGGAGCCCGCTTCCCCCTCTTCGGACTCGAAGAACCGACAGTGCGAATCATAGAGACCGGCACTGACGCCTACCGGCTCAACCACTCCCGTCAGCACACCAGCAGCTGAGACCCCAGCGACGAGTCCGGCGCTGCGATCACGTGGCCGTGGACGTGGTGGGGGTATCGGAGCGGTAGGAGTGCCCGAGTTGGGTGCTGAGTCCGAAGTAGTGACGGAAGTTGTAGATCAGCGGTTCCCATACCCCGGGATCCACATGGTTGGTGCCCGGCACCACGATCTGCTCAGCGGCGTGGACCCGGCTCACAGCCGCCTCGATGATCATGAACCCGCTCGCTGCCCCAGGGATCACGTTCACGGCTTCACCCTCGAGCTGGAACGGGCACTCCGCCACCCGCGGCGGCCGGACCGTCGCGGACGGGGCGGGCGTCAACCCGGCGGCACCGAATTTGTCCGGTTCGAACCTCATACCAGCGGGTTTGCTCGCCGGGACCGGGAACCGCCCCGTCAACGACGCCAGCCGTTCAATGTTCGCCCACGACCCCGCGGACGGCACACTCACGACCAGCTCAGGTCGTTCGAGAAGATTCGTGACGGTCTGACCGGCTGAGCCGATCCCGAGCACCAGGGTGTGGCCCAGCGCCCATGCCGAGGAGATCGGCGCGAGGTTGAACGTCCCATCGGAGTTCTCGGTCGTGACCAACACCACCGGGGTCCCGAAGTACAGGATGTTCGGCTCGATCACGACAAAGCCGTCAGCACCAACCTGTGATTCAACGTCAACAGCACTACTCACACCCACCAACGTAAGCGCTGGACACTTCGGCCAGAGGCGAACTCTGCCGCACGACGTGCTCCGCGCTTCGATTGCCGCGGTGGGCCCCACCTTCAGTTGACGTGACCACCGGCCGGTGAGCGCGTCGAAGAACGCGGCCGCCAGGGCCGGCGGCTGAGCCGCGGCCGGTCGCACCGGAGCCTCCCCTGGGCGATCGATGACCGGGGAGGCTCCGACACTGGCCGGCGGCCCATCATCACGAGGTCAGAGGCGCGGGTCCTCCTGAACCTTCACGGCATTGACGATCGGCTCGCGCTCGCTGATCTCGCCGCGGAACTCGATCGTCAGGTCGCCGCCGGCGTGCTCGACGGTAGCCTCCTGCACGTCCGCCGTCAGCGCACCCACGGTTGCCTGGACGTCGTGGTCGTGGAGGACGGGCGCCCCGTTCACCAGGACGTCGAACGCCCGCTTGCCAGCCTTGACCTTGTCGATCTCCGCGAAGTCGAGGCCGATCCGGTACGTTCCGGCGGGCGCGTCCTTGAACACGTAGCTGAACGTCTTGCCGGTCCGCTGGGTGCGGAACAGGTCGTCGTCCTCGGTGCCGCCGATGTCGGCCTTCGTGGCGCGCTCGGCACCACCGACGTACCCCCACAGCTCCGAGTCCAGCGCCCGGTCGGGCGACCAGACGAAGCCGTCCGTGCCGACGAACCCGGCCCCGCCGACGTCGACGCCCTGCCAGTAGGCCGAGGTCGCCAGCTGTACCGGCTCGAACTGGGACGCGCCCTTGCCGGCATTGGACGCGACGAGCACGTCCCCGACGAGCACGCCCGGCTCGACGCCGGCGTTGTCGACTTTCGCCGTGACCGCGGTGGACTCGCCGACTCCGAGCTCGACCATGCCGTCCACGGCCTCGCCCTTGAGCGTCAGCCACGGCAGATCGGCGGCCTCGTGCCCGCTGTCGTCAGCGCGCCGCTGTTCGCTCAGCCGGACCTGGAGCGGGGCGGAACCTGCATTCGTGACGGTCACGTCAGTCGTTGCCGTCTGGCCCAGGCCCAGGCCCAGGAACCAGTCGAGGTCGCCTCCCGTGACGGTCGCGACGCCGGTCGTCAGTGCGGTGTCGACCACCTCGGCCTGGTCCTTCGCGGCGATGGTCACCGGCCGGCCCGCCGTAACGTAATTCGGCGCAGAGACCTCCACGGTGTTCTCGCCGACCAGGGCCTGAGCCTTCCACCGGCCCAGCTCGTCGGCCGTGATGACCCGGTCGCCGGCGGGCCCGAGCAGCGTGACGATCGCACCCGCGATCGGCTTGCCGTCGTTCGCGTCGGTGACCGTCCCCTCGATCGTGCCCGACGCCGGGAGCGTGTACTCCAGTCCCAGCCCGGACGTCAGCGCGGTCTCGTTGAACGAGTACTGGCTCGCGGGGTTGCGCGTCAGGCTCTCCAGGCCGACCGTCGCCGACGACCCGCGGGTGAGGGGGCTGTCGCCGCCGACGCCGTCGCCGTACCCGATCTGGATGCGGCCGTCCGCGATCAGGGTGACCGAGAAGCTCACCCGGGCCGTCCGGTCGCTGTAGAAGGTGGCGTTGCGCCACTCGATGACCTCCGCGGCCGTCCCATCGACCTCGGTTTCGCCGAAGTAGATGCCCGCCTGGTCGTCGACGACGAGGTCGTCCCACAGCGGGTAGATGGCGTCGATCGGGCTCCCCGACGGCAGTGCCGAGTTGCCGCCCAGCGTGCTCGCCCGGTCGAAGACCAGCGACCCGTTCGTCGTCACGCACACGCCGTCCCAGGCCGTGTCGTAGAACGGGAACAGGAAGCTGGAGTCGAACCATAGGGGGCCGCAGACGTCGTCACCGTGCCATCCGGAGTCCGTGGTGCCCTGCCGGTAGAGCCCATCGGTCACCTGCATCGAGTACGAGCGACCGGCCGGAGCCACGGGCACGGGGCCCGGTTCCGGCTGCTCGGGCTGGGGCTCAGGCTCGGCCTCGGTCCCGCGCGGGTCGAGCGTGACGCGCAGCGCCGCGACGCTCGGGGCCCGCAGGCCCTTCGAGCCCCGCAGCTCGACGGTCAGCGGGCCGCCCTCATGCTGCACGACGGCGGTGTGCCAATCGGCGGCATCCGGACCCACGGCGGAGGCTGCGTCGTAGGCGTACTGCGTCAGCTCGTCGTCGACGAGGACGTCGAACACCCGCTTGCCCGGGCGCACCTGCTTGGTCTCCGCGAACCCGAGGTCGACGGCGTAGGTGCCCTTCGGTGCATCGGGGAACGTGTAAACGAGGTCCTTGTCCGGCGTGGTGCGCTGGGACTGGAACAGAGTGTCGTCCTCGGTGCCCTCGATCGGGGTGCGCGTGGAGGTCGCCTTGTCCTTGCCCTGGAAGCCCCACGTGCCTTCGCCGGCCGCCTGGTCGGCGGACCAGGTGAAGCCGGTGGCATCGGTGAACGAGGGCCCGCCGGCGTCGACGCCCACCTGGTACATCGTGGTCGTGAGCGTCACCGGGACGTAGGTCTTCGACTGCCGCCCGGAGTCAGACCGCACGACGATGTTCGCCCCCAAGGTGGCGGGGTCGACGTCCTTCGAGGAGATCGAGACCTTGACCGTCGTCGACTCTCCTGGGGCGAGGGTGCCACCGTTCGAGGAGAGCGACAGCCAGGGCAGGTCGGTGATCAGGTCGTCCTCGACGTCGACGAGCATGACGTCGTCGGTCAACTGGTCCACCGCCCACAGCGCGCCGGTCGAGTCGGTCTCGAGGCCGCCGCCCGCGCCCACCTTCTGGCCCGGGAACCACCACGCGTTGACGAGCGAGCAGTCATCAGGGTCGACCTGCAGCAGGCGGGTGGGCCGGTTCGAGGTCAGGTCGGTGTACCAGATGGTGTTCGACGCCTGGTTGAAGGCCAGGCCCATGATCTCCGGCAGCGGCGGGGTGCAGAACGACAGCAGCGCGCCCGCGTCGTCGTGGGAGGTGCCCGCGACTGTCCCGATCATGCCATTGCTCCGGCCGCCGACATAGAACACGTCCTCGGCGGGGTTGTAAGCGAGCCCGGTCAGGGGCAGCGTCGACCAGTCACCCTTGATCTGCCGGGTCTCCTTGCCCGTCTCCCGGTCAAAGCAGTGGATGTAGCTGTCGGGGCTGTCCTCCATCTGGCACATGTCGCCGGTCTTGGTGTCGAGCGCCATGTCGAACGCCCGGTAGTCGGGGTTCCACGACGCGTCGAAGACCTTGCCGGTGGGCTTGCCCGTCACCGTGTAGGCGGTGTTGGTCCGCTTGTTGTAATCGTGGATCCACACGTCTCCGTCGTACCCGACACCCGTGGGCTCCTTCTCCGCGATGGTGCCCGGGATCGCGATGCGGGTGATGACCTCGCCGCCGGCCGTCGCGCCGACCTCGGCGGAGGCGGTCTCCTCCGCGGCAGCGGACGCCACCAGCTCACCGTCGACGTTCGACGGCACCATGTCGATCGCACCGGCCTGCCAGGCGGTGAGGTCGATCGTGCTGTCCGCCTCCGTCCCGGTGCGCGTCGTGGCGGCGGGAGCGTCGAGTTCGGGATGGCGTTCGGCCTCCCCCAGGTCGTACGTGAGCGGGGAGGACCCGGTGTTGGTCAGCTTCAGCGAGCCGACGCCGTTCTGGTCTGTGCCCATCACGGCGTCCAGACCGTCGGTCTTCAGGTCGGCGACGCCCGTGGTCAGGGGCGCGTCGATGGTCGCTTTCGCGAAGAGCTCATCCAAGGTGAACTCGTACGACCCGGTGACGTAGTTCGGCGCCTCGACCGTCATCGTATAGTCGGCGACGGGAAGCTGGCGGTGCACGAGGCCCGTCCCGTTGGTCGTGACGCGCTCGACGAGGCCGTCCTTGTCGGTGAACGAGACCGTGGCCCCGGACACCGGCAGTCCGTCGTTCTTGTCGACGACGGTGGCATCGAGGTAGCCCCAGTCGGGCAGGTCGTACGTGACGAGCATCCCGTCATGGAGCACCGGCGCGTTGTTCGAGAACTGGATGCCGTCCACGCCCGCCCAGCCCTGGATGCCCGTGATGGCGCGGGCGCCGCCCGTCACGGCGTCGTCGGTGCCGATGCCCTCGCCGTACCCGAAGAGGATCTTGCCCGAGCGGGTGAACGTGGCCGAGAAGTTGACCGGCTCCGTGTACTCCGACCGGATCGGGTAGGACCAGATCTTGGCGTCGCGGTACTCGACGACGAACGCGTCCTCGCCGTCGAGCTTCGTCGCGGCCGTGAACACGCCGCCACCCGGGGCGAACTGGACTGGGGTCTCGGCGGAGAACGGGAAGGCGCCGGCGCCGCCGGTGCCCGGTCCCGTGGAATCGCCTGGAGCGATGACGCCGCGCAGGCCGATGCTGAGCGTGTCGTGGCTCCCGTTGTAGAGCGCGATCGGGAACGGCAGCTCCACCGTCGCCCAGACGCCGCTCGTGAAGCTGACGGGGTCGGTACCGCGCAGGTGCTCCCCCTCGGAGACGGCGCAGCTGTAGCCGCCCTCGTCGACGACGAGCCCTACCGGGATCTCCAGCCGCTCGTTCTCGGCGTCGACCGTCAGCGGGACGGACGTGGGCGAGAAGCAGGCGTTGGGTGTGACGGCAATTCCGTACCGGCCCTCGGGCACGCCAGCCATCGTGAACGCGCCGTCGGCGTCCGTGCGGACGGGTTCCAGCGGCGTGCCCTTGACCGACACGTCCGCGTTCGGGACGGGGTCGCCGTCCCCGTCGACCACCGTGCCGCGGATGTCGTGCCGTGCGGCCACCGTGAGCGGGAGGTCGGCGGAGGACTCCTCGCCGAGGGCGATCGAGAACTCGGCCGTCGCGGTCAGGTAGCCGAAGACCTGCGTGCTGAGCCGGTAGTCACCGACGGGCAGGTTCGCCGAGAATCGGCCGTTCTCGTCCGTCCCGACGGAGCGGCTGAACGGGCCGCTGATCGTCACGTCGGCGCCGACGACCGGCTCGCCGTTCGCGGTGACCACGCCCGTCAGCGTGCCGCCCTGACGGGGTGCGAGTTCGAGCAGGCGGGGCAGGTCGAGCCGACCCTCGCCGTACATGTTGTTGAAGTCGGCGGTGCCGCCGCACGACGTGTTGTCGACGTCGACGGCCGACTCGCCGAGCAGGCGACGGGTCTCCTCGACCTGCCCGATGAGCGTCGGGTCATAGCTCCACAGGTCCGCGACTGCGCCTGCGACGTGCGGTGCGGCCATCGACGTGCCGGACATCTCGACGTACTGGTTGCCGGGGTAGGACGAGCGGACACCCACCCCGGGCGCCGAGATCTCGGGCTTGATCTGGCTGTTCTCGCCCTCGCCCTTGCGCGAGAAGGCCGCCAGGTTGCCGTCCACGTTGTAGGCGCCGACGGAGTAGGCGCTCGGGGCCGACCCCGGCGAGGAGACGGTGTCGCAGCTCGCACCCGGTGAGGTGTTGCCCGACGACCAGACGCTGAAGATGCCGGCAGCCGTCCACGCCTCGTCGATGGCCTGGAAGAAGTTGTCGAAGTTGTGCTCGGCCTCTTGGCCCCACGAGTTGTTGATAACGTGCGGGCGCCTGGAGGGGTCCGGGTTCTTGCCCTGGAGGTCGGTCGGGGCCAGCAGCCACCAGCCGGACTCGAGCAGGGACTCGACCCCGGAGCTGTCGCAGCAGCCGTTGGTCGCGATCCAGTTCGCGCCCGGGGCGACGCCGACGTGATTGATGCCGTCGTCGCCCACCATCGTGCCCATGGTGTGCGTGCCGTGGCCGTTGTCGTCGCACGGCGCGTCCGAGCAGGTGCCCCGGGCGGCCATCCAGTTGTGGTCGTGGGTGAAGGTGCCGTCCGACTTGGCGCCGCGGTACTTCGACATCAGCGCCGGGTGGTCGAACTGGACGCCCGAGTCGAGGTTGGACACGGTGATGCCGGCGCCGGTGGCGCCCATCGCCCAGGCTTCGGGGGCGCGGATGGCGTCCACGCCCCACGCGTCGACGCCCGCGTCGCCCGCGGCCTCGTCCTGAGGGCGGACGCCCTCGTTGGCGGGCGCCCCCTCATCGACGGGTTCGACGAGCGCGACCTGCGGCGACGCGTGGATCTCGGCGACCTGTCCGACCGAAGCGATGTCGAGCGCGAGGTTCTGCGTGCCGCCCTTGACGAGCACGGCATTGACGAGTGGGTAGGACGTGTACTTCACGCCCGCCGCGTCGAGCTCGGCGGCGACGGCCGCCTCGGACGCCCGAACAGACTTCTTGAGGGCGTCGTAGACGAACTGGCCGCGCTCGTCCCAGTCGGTGAGCTCCTTCGCGGGCGTCAGGTCGGCTTTGGTGTTGAACGTGATCCAGAAGTCGGCGACCGGGTCCTCGTGGAAGCGCTCCTTCAGGTCACTCGAGATCTTGGCTTCGGGCGGGCCGGCATCCGGCTCAGCCGCCGCCGGGAGCGCCGTACCCATGATCAGGCCGGCCGTGACGGCCAGCGTCGTGACGATGGCGGTGAGTCTCATGGGTGGGCCTCCGGTCTACAGGGGTTGGTAAGGGTCGTGGCTCAGTTGGTCCGGACGGTCGGCGGCGCAGTCGGGATCGGCGGCGCCGTCGGGATCGACGGAGCCGTCGGTGGTGCACGGTCCACCCGACTGGGGCGGCGCGGGATCGGTGCTCGTGTCGTCACGTGCGACGATCTCCTGGCGGGCGTGCGACTCCGGGTCGTGGTACATGCAGGTCATGCTCCGGCAGGCAGCCCGCACGTCGCTATCCGGCGAATACGTCAATCTTTACGAGAGCGTCGCGCCTGGGTCGTCGTCCACGAGCATGCCGGCCTCGGTCACCTTGACGGCGAGGGCGGTTCGGGAGGTCACCTTGGCCTTGCGCATAGCCGACCTCAGCTGCTGGTCCACGGTGGCCGGCGACTTGGCGAGGATCTGGCTGATCTCCCGGTTCGTCCTGCCGGCGACCACCAGCCGGACCACCTCCAGCTCGCGGGGCGAGAGCCGGTCGCCGTACCCGTTCCGGCCGCCGCGCCATAGCCGGGGTACCTCCCCGCCGTGCTCGCGGAGCCGCTGGATGACCCGGTCGGCGTCCCGGCGAGCGCCGAGCCGGTACAGCCCCTCGTACTGAGTGGACAGCAACTGCCGCCCCTCGGGGACTCGGCCTGCGGCCAGGAGCGCGACGGCCTGGCCTTCGCGCGCACGCAGGGCGTCGTACGGCCGCGGCAGCGCGTCCCACGCCTGCGCCGCCTGCGCGTACGAGGCAGCGGCCGTGGCCGAGTCGCCGCGCGCGGCGGCCACGTGCGCCCTGCACAGGGCCAGCGCGGCCCGAGGGGCCGGGGCGGTGTGGCCGTGCAGCTCGCGCGAGAGCTCCTCGGTGAGCGCTGTCGCGGCCTCGACGTCCTCCGCCGCGATCAGCGCCTCGACCCGCACGGGTGCGAGGTCGGTCGCCCACAGCCAGATGCCCTTTGCCCGGACGGTCCGAAGCGGCGGGTCGGTGATCTGCAGGGCCCGGGCGATATCGCCGTCCGCCAGCCATAGTCGCGCCAGCTCGGCGGCGGGCTCCATCATGTCGTCGGCGGCGCCGAGCCGCGTCGCCTCGTCGAGGACGAACCCGAACTGCTCCTCCGCCTCCCGGCGCCGTCCGGCCGCGGAGGCCAGCCGGGCGGTCAGCCGGACGCCCGCCAGGTGGATCGCCGGCCGGTCCGGGTTCGCCTCGACGAACGCGGCGCTGCGGTCTGCGAGTCCCTCCCACCGGCCGGTGAACCAGTCCAGGTTGGCCAGTTCGAGCTGGATGTTGTTGCGCAGCCTCGAGGACCCCTCGGCGTCGGCGAGCCTCAGCGCGACGGCGAGGTGTCGCTCCGCGTCGGCGTACCGGCCCCACATCACCGCGCCCGTCCCGACGTTGGTGTGGATGCGGGCGACGTCGAGCCGCTCCGGCGCGGTAGCGCCGTCGAACGGGAGCTCGGCGACGACCTCCCAGGCCTCGTCGTCGCCGAGCATGAGGAACGCGGCCGCGCGGTTGCCCGCCAGATTCAGTCGGATCGCGGGCGACTCGATCCCGGCCGCGAGGTCGGCGGCACGACGCAGCCAGCGTCGATGCGTCGAGGCCGGCCACGGCGACCCGTAGGCCCAGCCCAAGTACGTCATGGCCTTGGCCGCCTCGGCGGGGTCGTGGCCGAGGTCCGCCACCGCTCGCTCGAGCTCCTCGCGCGCGGCCCCCGCCTCGCCGCCGGTGATCAGGAGCCGGCCCAGCGGGTTGCGGATCTCGGCCTGCTCCCGGGCGGACAGCCCGGGGACGTCGAGCACCGTGCGCAGGCCGCGTACGACGCGGTGGTAGACCCCGTCGACCGGCTCGCGCCGCCCGAGGGCGGCGAGCCCCGCGGTCCTCGCGTTGCGGGCCAGCTCGTCTGGCGGGAGCGACGCCTCGGTCAGGAGGTCGACGAGCAGGACGACAGCCGCGGTGTTGTCGCCCGACGCCATGGCCTGCGCCGCCGCCTGTTCGGCGTATCGCGCCCACGGCTCGGTCTCGCCGGCCTCGCGGAAATGGAGGGCCAGGCGCGCGACGGGCCGCGGATCGACGCTCTCCAGCGCCTCGCCGGCCTTGCGGTGCAGGAGCCCCCGATCGGTGCGTGCGACGGCATCGTAGACCGCCGTGCCGACCAGGACGTGCCGGAACCGCCACCGGCCGAGGTCGTCGCCGGCCAGGATCCTGGCGCCGGCCGCCTCTGCGATGCCGGCGCGGGCCTCCTCGGGCGTGAGGCCGGCGGTCGCTGCGATCGCGGCCTCCGACGACCACTCGGCCAGGACAGCCGACGCCCGCAGCGTCTGCTGCGCCGCGGGCGACAGGCGGTCCACCCGCTCCCGGGTGGAATCACGGACGGTGGGTGGCACCTGGAGCTCGCTGAGCGCCAGCCGGACCCATTGCCCGTCGCGGAAGATGATGTCCGCGCGGTCGTAGAGGAGCCGGACGGATTCCTCGATCGCCAGGGGTACGCCACCGGTCCGCTCGTGCAGGAAGGTGCGGAACTCGTCGGAGACCGGTTCCCCGCCCAGCATCGACGACACCAGCGACGCCGTGTCGTCGGGTTGCACTGACGCGAGGGCGATCCTCGAACCGGTGACCCCGACCGGCAGCCGGGAGGTCAGCCGCAACAGCAGCGACCCTGCGTCCACCTCCTCCGGGCGGTAGGAGATCACCAGGCTCGGTCCGTCCGAGCGCTGGCGGGAGATGAGGAACAGGAGGAACTCCAGCGTGACGTCGTCCGCCCAGTGGGCGTCCTCCAAGACGAGGACCTCCACGCCGAGCGCCCTGAGCAGCTCGTCGAGCGCGCGGAACAGACGATGCCGTGCCGTCTTCGCGTCGTCGAGCGGTTCGAGGGCGGGCGGCAGGTCGACCGACCATTCCGGGAACAATGGCCGCAGCGCACCCGCGAGCTCGGTGAGCCGCAGCCCCGCCACGAGCCGCTCGACCCCCCGGAACGCGTCGACGATCGGGCCCAGCGTAAGCGACTCCCGCAGGGGCGGGCACACCGACACCAGGGCGGAGAGCGTGTTCGGCCTTGCGAGCCACTCCTGCAGTAGCCGGCTCTTCCCGATGCCCGCCTCGCCCTCCACCAGCACGATCGCGGGCGGCTGGGTGACTGCGTCGCGGAGCTCAGCCAGCTCCCGGTCGCGACCGACGAAGTCCGGCGTGGAGATCACCCGAGGGTTCGCGTCCGCGCCGTTGACCATGCGCGATGGTCTCACTTGGCGCCTTCGGCGTTGAGACCGTCCCCGTCGTGGGAGTACCCGTAGGTGCTGGCGACGGTCAGATCGGGGTAGGTCTCGGCGAGAAGGTCGGCCGGCGGTCCCCACCACCGGGTTTTCTTGCGGATGTACGCGCCGTCATCGTTCGTGGGGTGGTTGCCGAACACGTCTATGTGCCCGGGCTCCCTGCGTGAGGCCTGAGAACCCCCACTTCTGGACGGGTGCGACACCAGACCTCCGATGACGACAACATCAATAACCGCTTGCACCCCTGTCTCACATCCCCTCGATCTGTAACTGTCAAGTCAACTAAACGGGCTCTTCGGACATCCGGTGGGGTCACGGGGGGTGTGTCAAATAACAGTGGATCTGGTCCAAGCGCATTCGGTTCGTCGAGGCGGCCTTCGAACGTGAGCGCGAAGGCGTTCATCGCGGGCTTCCACCTGGTCATCCATCGTGCCCGTCCCCGGCCGGTGGGGTCAAGCGACCGGGTCACGAGGTAGAGGGACTTCACCGCTGCGGCGTGTTCGGGAAGCGACCGCGCGCTCGTCCCAGTGCTCCCGCGACGCGAACCTGAAGGGTGTTGCGGATCAGGTGAATCATGAGCGGGCCTGTTGGACTGGCGAGTGACAACTGGGATGGCGTGCCCGGTTAGCCATGAACGATGTCAGCAGTTATAGAGACGACACGGGAACTTCGGATCTACTACGCGGGTTTCAATATTCCGTCGTACTCGTGCCACGACCTCTTGCGAACCCGGCGATCGCACTCCAGGTGGAGCAGATGAACCCTCATCTGGTCGAGTTCGAACCCCGGCCCTGGGGGCGTCAGACCTTTATCCCGAATAGCCCTTCTGCATTTCGGAACGCAATTTTTCCTTGCTCTCACGTGGCAGGTCAACGGCCCGAAACCAGTCGGTTCCTTCCTTCATGTTCGCAAACGGGTAGTCGGTCGCAAACATCACCCGATCCACACTGATGTACTTCAACAAGAGATCGAGGAGTTCATCTTGAAAGAATGCGCTCGTTGTGAACCAGAAGTTGTCGTGGAAATATTGCTCGAACGGCTTATCCAGTGAGCTTTCGGTCACGCCACTCATCTTTTCCACGACGCGCTTGTAGAAGAACGGAAGGCCCTCGCCCATATGGCCGATAATGATCTGTAGTTTTGGAAATCTGTCGAAAACGCCAGATGTGATCATGCGAAGGCATTGAATAGTTACTTCTTGGTGCCATCCATATGCGGAGAGACTGAGAACCCGGTCCTGGAACTTCGTCTGATACTCCGGCAACATATTGCTGTAATAAATCTGGAAAACATCGTCAGGTGGCAGGCCGGGATGGATATATATCGGCACACTAAGGGCTTCGGCACGAGCCAGCACGGGCTCAAAATCTGGATGATCGAGGAACCTCTTCCCGATGATCCCATTGGTCAAGGCACCCAGGAAGCCATCTTCCCGGACAGCGCGTTCCAGCTCATCCGCTGAGGCCTCCGGGCTCTGCAACGGCAAGGTGGCAAACGCCTGGAACCGCCCCCGATAGGTGGCCATCGGCCCATCGACGAGCACCTTGTTGAGCCGATAGGCAAAATCGATGCCTTCCTGACCTGGGACATTCTGCACACCGGGCGCATGCGCGGAGAGAATCTGAACGTTGAGCCCTGCCTCATCCATCGCATCGATGCGGCGCGGTCCCATCTCGACAAGATCATCAGCCTCGAAGGCTAGCGTGTCGTTCAGCGCTATCAACTCAGCAGTGGAAAAGGTCTCCTCAGTGCCGATGAATCGCAGGTCCTGGTCTCGCAACGAGATACCCGGGCTGTCTTGAGGTTCTTCGGTCGGTGTCATGTCCGTCTCCTCTGATGTTGTGATGTTGCGATCCAGTTCGGCTGGGTGAACTCCAGAGCACGTACAACACCGCTGACGGATGAGGTATCCGTCCGTCACAGACGGAAAGCGGAGCTGCCCTGTCAGAGTAGCGGCGTCCAACTCGGGGGGAAAAGGCCCGGATTACCGAGCTCCGCCAGGAAGAATGGCAGCAGGAAGTAGAGCGCGACGAGCACGACTGTCGAGCCGAGGGCACGGAGCAGTCCCAACGCGATGAGGCGACGCCGCCGCACCGGCGGTAGTGCCCGCGGATCAGGATCGGTCACGATGGAGTAACCGTTCCGGGTGACGTCGTGGTTATCGTGCGAGCCTTCCTGGCGCCTTTGATCTCCGCATCCTCCTCGGCGATGAGGTCTCTGGTGCCAGTGAGGTCGCCGAGCAATGGTCGGACCCAGCTGGCTGGCGGGTACGTGTCAACGAGCATCAGGCGAACGAGGAGCGTCAGCGGAATGGCCAGGATGGCACCGATCGGCCCGAGGATGACGGCCCAGAAGAGCACGGAGAAGAAGGTGATGGTCTGACTGAGTGAGACGGCGTTGCCGATCACCCGCGGCTGGATGACCGATTGCACGATCGCGTTGATGACGCCGTAGACGACGATCACCGCGATCACCGTGGGCCAGCCGCCGACGAGCGCGCCGAAGACGATCGGCGGGACGAGCGCGAGGAAGTAACCGACGTTCGGGATGAAGCTGCAGAGGAACGCCAGCAATCCCCAGATGAATGCTCCGGGAACGCCGAGCAGGACCAGGGCGATGAAGTCGATGACGCCCTGCAGAAGGCCGAGCAGAGTGGTCCAGACCATGTAGCGGCGTACGTTGGCGGCGTAGTTCGACAGGCCGGTGACCAGCAGCGGGTGGGTCGTGCCGGTCTGGGCAAGTACGGCGGGCATGTAGCCGGCATCCATGCCCATCAGCAGCGCGACGGTGAGGAGGATGACGAGGGCCGAGCCGATGCCGGCCAATCCACCGATCAGGCCTTCGACGAATGCGACCAGCTTGGACGGGTCGAAATCGGCGGCGAGAGCACTGAGTTCCCTCGACGAGATGCCGAGTGAGTTCAACCAGGCGACGACATCCTGGCCGAACGCAGTGATCTGGTCCGCGAATTCCGGGAGCAGCGCGCTGAACTGGCCGAAGGCGACGAGGACGGCGTATCCGAACCCGAGCAGCAACAGGATCACCGCCAGCACGACGGCCCCGGTGGCGATTCCGCGCGGGATGCGGTGTCGTTCCAGCCAGATCCGGAGGGGATGCATGCAGATCGTCAGCACCACCGCGAGGAACACCGGGGCGATGATCGACCCGAGTCCGGCAATTCCGAACCCGACGAGGACCGCTCCCCCGAGCCCGATCAGAATGAAGGCGTTGCGATGGTTTCCCGAGCCTGCGTTCACCGCGGCCACGTCAGCCACGGCCTTGGGCTCGACCGTCTTCTTGTTCCAGCGCACCGGTTCCTCCGATGTCCGATTGCACGTCAGCTAGCGCACCAGCTCGAACTCCCCAGGCCTCCACGTCTGGTCGAAGAACGGCTGCAGCGGGCTGTAGAGGCGCAGCAGTACGAACCACCCGCGCTCGGGATCGGTCTGGATCCAGTTCGAGCGCGGGATGCCATCGGGCTGGGTCGGGGCGAAGTAGACCACCGTGGAGCCATCGGACTCGGCCTGCGCCGCCGGCGAGGGGTATTCCTGGCTGCCGGCTCGCGGGTAGATCTGATCCGTTTGCAGCAGCGAGCGGGTCTGGTTGTCGTAGGCGTTCAGCGACCAGAACCGGGCGGCGGGGATGTCCTTCGGCAATCGCACCCGATAGGTCTTAGAGCCGTCGAAGGCGGCGCCGTTCTGGTCGACATTGGCCACGAGGTACTGCGAACCGGCATTGGTCAACCGCATGCACATCGCCGGGGTGACGCCCGTTGCGGTGTAGAAGAACGACGTGCGAGCGTGGAGCTTACGGGCATTTCCGTTCGGGTAAGGCTCGATCCCTTCGGCGGTGATGCGGGGCGGCGGGGTGATGAACTCGAAGCCGCCGTCGAACAGCATGTTCCACCACGCGGAGTCGTCGTAGTAGCGGAAGTCGTCCGACGGGTGGGCACCCATCCCCAACGTACGCGAGGCGGCGTTTCCGACTGATGCGGCGTCGTCCAGAATCGCGCGCAGCCGGTCATCGGGCGCGAACTTTCCGTCCTTGATGATCCCGATGGCGGCGAAATCGCCGGCCACGTCGGGATCGAGCGCCTCGGCCGGCTCGAGTTGAACGAGCGCGTCCAGCATCTCGAAGTGGCCGAAGTCGGTGGGCGGGAGCGTGTTCATGGCGAGCCCGCTGCCTTCCATGAAACGAGGGCTCTTCGACGCAGTGAGCTGGCCCAGCGGGCCCTTCCCGGTCAGGTACGCTCCAATGCTGCTTCCGACACCGCCCGGCGCGTACGGGTAGACCTTCAGCTGCTCGCGGATGCGGGCGGCGGCGGGAGCAGGGTCGTTGCCCGGGTACTCGTTGATGAAGGCTCGCCCGAGGAATATCACCCGGTTGGTGCGGGAATGGCGCACGTAGGCGCCGCCTTCCGGCAGTGGTCCGTCGTATCCGGGCGGCACGAGGAGGTACGTCCCGCCTTCGCCACGATCGGGGCCGGGAAGCCCGAAGTCGGTGATCCATCGGAACCACATGTCGTCAACGACGCCGAGCGTGTCCGAGGGGGTCTCGATCACGACCGGCCCGCGCGAGAGATCGAGGAACCCCCAGAAGTAGACGGTGTCCGCGTTGCCCGTGAGGAACAACGATCTCGAGTCCATCAGCTTCGAGTAGAGCAGGATGTCGCCGTCCTCGATCCCTGCGTCGTGGAAACCCTGACGAAGAGCAACGAGCGACACACCTTGGACCGAGTTCATGAACGATTCGACGCCATGCAGGTAGTCGAGGTGGTCGCGCAACGTCGCCGCCGTCTGTTTCGTCGGGTAGCCGTCGGTGAACTCCAACGTCCCGATCCCCGTCTTCACGCGCGACGGCGTGGCCACCACATCGGGTACGGATGTTCTGGGTGTTTCGGTCGCGGACATCGCGGTCTCCTCCAGGTCAGTTCCTGCGTACCCGCCAAGAAAATCAGTCGGGGAGTGATAGGTCATCACGCAGATCACATGAACCTGTCCGCGGCGCTCACGCGGCCGTAGTGGGCGGCCACCTCGGGTTCGCCCACCGGCGTGACTTCTACTGGTTCGTTGCGCCACCGCTTCGCGGATGGTTTCACGCGATCTCCATGATGCGATGCGCCGTGGTTCCAGGCTGCAATAGGGCCTGCAGCGACGCTGCTTCCGAATGACAACTGAATTCACACGAACGGATCGCAGACAGTGCCGGATAAGGGCTACTTCGTCATCCTCCGGCTGTACAACCCGCTGCAGTCGTTCTTCGACAAGACCTGACGGCCCAGCGAAATCGAGCCGGCCTCACCGGCCGGAAGCTCGCACGGCAGTGACGCGCGGCGGCGGGGCGCTCCTGTGCGGCCGAAAGGAACAAACCATGGACAGGCCCCTCGCCGGGTTGACCGGCCGGAACTTCATGCGCGAGGCGGTGGCCGGCGTCACGCTGCTCGCGATCGCCGTCCCGCTCAACATCGGATACGCGCAGATCGCCGGTCTCCCTCCGACGGCAGGCCTGTACGCGCTCGTCGTCCCGGCCGTCGTCTATGCCCTGGTCGTCTCCTCGCGTCAGGTAGTCGCGTCTCCCGATGCTGCGGCTGCTGCCCTCGTCGCGTCATCGATCGGGGGACTCGCGGTTGCCGGGAGCGCCGATTACGTGACGCTGGCGTTGGCCCAAGCCATCCTCTGCGGCGTGATGTTCGCACTGATGGCATTCTTCAAACTCGGCTTCCTCGCCAACTTCCTCTCGAAGCCGATCCTCGTCGGGTTCGTCGGCGGCCTGGCGCTCGACATCCTGGTGAGCCAGGTCGCGAAGATGCTCGGCGTGAAGATCGATTCGGGTGGGGAGTTCGTCGAGAAGGTCGGTGATCTGGTCGGCGGGCTGGGGACGATGAATGCCTGTCGATTGCGATCTCCGTGGCTGCCCTCGCCGTGCTGCTGATCGGACGGCGACTCGCCCGCGCGGTCCCGTGGGCGCTCATCGTCCTCATCTTCGCCACGATCCTCGTCGTGACGGCCGATCTGGACAATGCAGGCGTCGACGTGCTCGGCACGGTGGAGGCTGGGCCGCCGACACTCACATGGCCGGTCATCGACTGGGCGACCTGGCTGCTCCTCATCCCCTCGGCGATCGCCCTCACCATGGTCACGACCGCAGAGGGACTGCTGGTCTCCCGGGCCTACGGGGAGAAGAACGGCTACGCGACGAAGCCGAACCATGACTTGCTCGCTTTCGGGCTGGGTAACATCGCAGCCGGAGCGACCGGCGGATTCGCCATCGGCTCATCGACGTCGCGTACGGCCGCGATGGACCAGCTGGGGTCGAAGACCCAACTCCCCTCCCTCATAACCGCGGTGGGTACTTTCTTGCTGCTCATCTTCGGTACAGCATTGCTCGAGGAGATCCCGTCACCCGCGATCGGGGCCATCGTCGCCGTCGCGGTCGTACCATTGCTCGGCATCAGGGAGTTTGCGCAGCTCTGGAGACTCGACCGATTCGAGTTCACGATCGGCGCCGCCTGCTTCCTCGTCACCCTGTTCGTAGGTGCGATTCCCGGCATCATCGTCTCGTTCGTGCTCGCACTCATCAATATCGTCAGGCGCGCGTCGAGGCCAAGCATCGACATCCTGGCGGCGGATGACGACCCACTCGAGTCGCTCGTATCGGCAGCGCCGGTGGGAACTTTCAGCGCCCCGGGAACGATCGTCGTGCGCATGGCGGCTCCGTTGTTCTTCGCCAATGGCGCCGTCTTCGATGACGCGGTCAAGAGAGCAGTGGTGGCGGTTCCAGGGGGCGCTGGCGCCGTCGATCATCTCGTCGTGGATCTCGTCGCCGTCGACGATGTCGATGTCACCGGGGCCGAGAGCTTCGAGTCGCTCAAGGAGTGGCTTCACGCGAACAGGGTCGAGCTGAGTTTCAGCCGGGTGCGTCCGGACGCTCGTGCCCGGCTCGTTCGCCTCGGCATCCTGACCGCAGAGAAGGTCTTCGATACCAATCGGGCGGCGATCGCGGCTCTGCGCCGTCGCTGACGGTTCCGTGCTCGCGGCCGAGGATCGTCACGTCCTGCGGCACTGGTTGCACTGGAGCGGCGGCAGTTCTACGATTCGAACGTGACCGACACCGCTCGGATCGCAGCTGCGGGGGCAGTCGAACTCGATCAGCTGTTGCTGGAAACCAAACTGGCGATTCCGCTCCCTCGAGACGGCCTCGTTAGCCGTGTCGATCTCATCGCGTCGGGGCGCAACAGCGGCCGCCGGGTCGTCGCGATCAGCGCACCCTCCGGCTATGGGAAGTCGACTCTCCTCGCGGAATGGGCCGCACTCGAGCAACGGGCCGTCGTCTGGTCGACGCTCGACCACTATGACGACGACCCCGCGATCCTGCTCTCGTTGCTGGCATCTGCATTCGTGCGTGGCACAGGGGCCGACCCGTCTCTTATCACCGACATGCGCGGTCATGCCACGTCGGCCCTCGGCCGCGCGGCACCGCGGCTGGCCGCGGCCCTCCGCGCGAGTACGACTCCGTTCGTGCTCATGCTCGACGACCTCCACGAACTCAGTTCGCCGGCGTGTCATGACGTGCTGAGCGTCGTCATCACCGGGATCCCCCAGGGGTCCCAGATAGTGGTGGCCAGCCGCATCGAGCAACCGCACGTCCCGCGGCTCCGCGCCTCCGGCGAGACGATCGAGTTCGGCGTCAACGACTTGGCGTTGGATGCCGCCGCAGCGCAACACATCTTCGCCGAAGCCGATGTCGCCCTGACGATCGGTGATGCTGAGGCCGTCACCCGATCTACGGAAGGCTGGCCGGTCGGCCTCTACCTTGCGGCCGTTATCGCGCACGACACCGCCGACCAGACGATCCTCCTCACCGGCGACGACAGATACGTCGCCGACTACCTGTACCGGGAATCATTGGCCGGACTGCCGAGTCGATTGCAGTGCTTCCTCCGGCGCACCGCGGTCCTCGACCAGTTCTGCGCAGACCTCTGCGACTCCGTGCTCGATGCAACCGGTTCTCAAGGGCAGTTGCGGGAACTCGAAGTCTCCAATGTGTTCCTGATCCCCCTCGATCGTCGCCGCGGGTGGTACCGCTACCATCCACTCTTCCGCGAGTTCCTGGAAGCCGAACTACGGCAGGCGGAACCAGAGCTGATCACACCCCTCCATACTCGCGCAGCGGACTGGTACGAATCCCACGGATCGCCGGCCATGGCGATCGAACATCTCCTTGCCACTCCCGAACGTGACCGATGCGTGCGCCTCGTCGCCGAGAACGCCCTGACGATCTATCAGGCAGGCCAGATGGCGACCGTTCGACGTTGGGTCGACGTGCTCGGCGAGAACGCGGTTGCCGACTACCCTCCGCTGGCGGTCCTGGCCGGGTGGATCGCGGTGATGTCGGGGCACGCCCGAGAATCGGAGAAGTGGGCGAACCTCGTCGAGGAGGCTTCGTTCGACCTGCCGCCAGTCGACGGCACAGCATCATTCGCGTCTGCCCTGGCGATGCTCCTGGCAATGATGTGCGCAAACGGGCCGGATCAGGCCACCGCCCACGCCACTTTCGCCCTAGCGCAGGAGCCGCCTTCGAGCATCTGGCGTGACCAAGCGGTTTACATCGCAGCTGAGATGCACTTCCTCAACGGAGACGTGGACGCCGCGGAGCTGATGTTCTCCGAGGCATCTGAGCTGAGCAGAGCCACCGGCAACAATGACGTCCAAGTGCTCGCTGATTCCGAACGCGCGATGATCGCCATGGATCGTGGCCGGTGGGTGGAAGCCGTCCAACTCGTCGGCGCGGCCCTCGCGTCGATCGCGAACCACCGCCTCGACGACTACTCCATATCGGTAGTGGCGTTCGCTGCGGCGGCCCGGCTCGCCCTTCACCGCGGCGACCCGACAACAGCAACGACGGAGCTCACTCGAGCGATGCGCGCTCGCCAGTTCTGCACCTCAGCCCTCCCTACCCTGGCCGTCCGCGTGCGCCTGTGTCTGGCGAAGACGTCCTTCGCCATGGGCGATCACGCGGCGGCTCGTCACCTGATGCGCGAGGCCCACGATCTTCTGGTTCGTCGCCCGGCGCTCGGGGCCCTCGTCGAGGATGTGTCCGATTTTCGGGCCATCATCGATTCGGGCGCTGCGGAGTCAGCCGGAACGGCGCCTTTGACTCCTGCCGAGCTGCGGCTGCTCCCGTACCTGCAGACGCATCTCACGATCCCCGAGATCGGAGCGCGCCTGTTCATCTCCCGCAATACCGTGAGCACGGAAGTGGGTTCCATCTACCGCAAGCTGGGCGTGTCATCGCGAAACAACGCCGTGAACAGAGCCCTGGCGATCGGCCTACTCGGCGCGTAGCCCAAAGTGCGACAGCGCATCCCGGTGGCGGCCAACTCCGGACCGCTTCAGTTCCGGCCGCGGGTAGGGCGCATCGATGGATGGGTTGCCGTGCTGTCGCCCGAGCGGCTCCAGAGACGCCCGATCACGGTTCACATTCATTTGTGTTCCCACACCTTTGTCTGCGCGCGCACGAGAGTCGAGGGCTGCGACGCCGCCTATTCGGTAGAGCTGATGCCAGCGTTGCAAGGTCCGGGCCGAGATCCCGGTCTCCCGGGCGAGGACGGCGAGCGGGATCTGGTCTTCGACATGCAGCCGAAGAACACGCCACCGCTCCACAGCGTCCACGAGTCACCTACACGGAGGTGCTCTCGCGCGCCGCGAGGGCCTGCTGATGCCGGTAAAGAGTGGCGCGGCTCCACCCGACAAGTTTCGCGGCGTCCTCGGCGGTGCGGCCCTTCGCCCTCGCTTCCGTGACGAGCTTGAGCTTGTCGGCAACGACGACGGGATCCGACAGAGGCCGGCCGAACTTGGTGCCACCCTCCCGGGCGGCCGTGATCCCGGCGTTCACCCGCTCGGTAATCGGCTCGCGCTCGTACTCAGCCAAGGTGGCGAGCATGTTCAGCATCAGCCGACCCGAGGTCGTGGACGGGTCGATGCCATCCGAGATGCTCTTCACCTGCACATCCCGCTCCCGGAGCAGCTTCACCGTGTTCAGCACATCGATCAAGGATCGCCCAAGGCGATCGACCCGCCACACTACGACGGTGTCACCGGGCTGGGCGTACTCGAGGAGCTTCTTCATTCCGGGGCGTGAGATCGCGGTCCGGCTGCCGGAGGTGACGTCGGCGAAGATGTCACGCTCCTGGACGCCGGATTTGACCAGGGCGTCGACCTGCAACTTCGCGTCCTGGCTTCTAGTACTGACCCGCGTATAACCGAGATGTCTCACGAGATCATTCGTGCCTCAGAAACTGCTAGAACGGGTGGCGCAAAGACACTTTACGGTGAGACGTATTTCCAAGACAGATCGCGCCGCGGAAACCTGTGGAGCTGACCGATATTTGGCCGCGTTCTGTGATCGCTATTTGGCGTGAATTGTGGCGAGAACGCGGGCTGCCGCTTGGAGGAGCGAGTTACCGGGACGTTTTTAGCCCGGCGATCAGTATCTCCGCTACCGCGCGCGATTCTGATGCCCACATGGGGCGGTCTGCTGCGGAACCGATGCCGTGAAGCACAACCATCACGGCGCCCGGCTCAATGTCGGCGCGGACTGTCCCTTCGACGGCCGCGCGAGTCATGAGGTCGGAAACCGTGTGTTCGAGTTCGGTTCCGCCCTCGATTTGGGTCGCAGGGTCGACGACAGCTGCAAGAGTTCGCGCGAGGCCTGCGTGCTCGACGACATACTCTACGAAACCGCGCAAGAATGCTTCGAGGTTCTCGCCAGGCGAGCGCGTCGAGTCGTGTGCTTGGTCGCGGAGCGCGGCCATCTCACCCCCATAGACCGCGGCCGCTAGCGATTCCCTTGTGGGAAAGTGCCGATACAGAGTGCCGATGCCCACGCCGGCACGTGCCGCGAAATCGTCGAAGCGTATGTGTTCGTCGCGATCAAACGCCGATCGTGCGGCCGCCACGATTGCTTCCCTATTTCGGCGGGCATCTGCCCTTGGCACTCTTGGCACGTCCACGATCTTCCTACTTTGACAAACGGAGATTGTCTCCATATTCTGATAAACGGAGATGGACTCCACCTTATTCGAAGGAATAGCATGCGTATTTTGATGTTCGGGCGCGGAACGATAGCGACGATCTACGGGCGAGTACTTCAATCCGCCGGGCACGAGGTCGAGTTCTACGTCCGTCCAGGTCGCTCCATCGACTACAGCGGCGACGTCAGGATGGACCTCATCGACGCGCGTCGCAAGGCGCGTGGCCAGCGAGTGCAGGAATCGTTCCAGACGGCAGTGCGAGAATCGATCTCCCCGGAGGATGGATTCGATCTCATCGTGCTGAGCGTAGGCCATCACCGTCTCGCTGAAGCCGTGGAGTTCCTGGCTCCTCGAATCGGTAGGGCGACTGTGTTGGTATTCGGCAACATTTGGGAAGAGCCACTAGCCGCCATCGCGCCTCTTCCTGCCGATCAAGTCATATTTGGATTGCCGATGGCCGGCGGCGGGTACGGAGTAGACGGCATACTCCACGGCGCGTTGTTCAGATCCGTCACCATCGGTATGACCTCCATGCCGCTGAGCACGCGCGAACTCGATGTCCGCGCCGCATTCCAACAAGCAGGGCTCGACATCAACGAGGAAAAGGACATGAGGGGGCGGCTGTGGCTTCACTTCATCTCCGACGCGGGCATGTTCGCCCAAGCGATCCAGACAGGCTCAATGGCCGCAATGATCGGAAATGGTCTGGCGTTCAGAAAAGCATTTTTGAGGACTCGAGAACTACTCCCCGTCCTTGAGGCAAGAGGTATTGACCTCCGCCAGCACCGCGCAGCTCTCATGCCATACCGCTTTCCTCGCCTCATCGGCACAACTGCGGCATGGGCAACGACTAAGTTCCCGATCGCACGCGTGAGCCTCGCGGCGCACACTGATCCGCACGCGACCGAACCGCGCGCCGTCCTCAACGACACGTTACGCACAGCCCGCAACCTCAAAATGCCCACGCCCCGATTTCAATAAAGACTGGATCGTGGTCGCTGTCTGGACGTTTGAGGGCCCGCTATAGACATGTATGAGCACCTAGGCACGAAGAGAATTGGATGGGTCTGCCCCGTCTCGAAAACCTTTACTATTTCGAGACGCCGCCAGTCGCAGATAAAGCACGCGGGTCACTTCAGGAGCTGCTCGGAGCGGTCCCAAAGGTCGCGTGCGAGGTCAGCGTCAAGGGCGAGCGGGTTCAGCTTTTTTCCTGCTGTGCGTTTCGCGTAATACTCCCCCGATACCCATGTTTCACCCGGGGTGCCCTCGGCGAGCCAGGCGAGCTGGTCGGCGCCGTTCTCCGGTGTGGTGAGCAGCAGCTTCCGGGTCACAGGGTTGGTCACGATGGTCTTCATCAGCCGACTAGTCGTCTCTGACGCAAAGTTGGTTGCAATATTTCCTGGGTAGAACGCAGCTGCCGATAAACCCCGGCTGTGGAATCGACGGTGCAACTCTTTGGTGAAAAGGGTGTTCTCGAGCTTCGCCTGTCCATAGGCGCGGACAGCTTCGAAGTTGCGATCCATATTGAGGTCGTCGATATCGATCGCCTTACCCAGACCTCCGTGAAGCGTACTCGTCTGAATGACGGTTGCTTGTGAGGCGATGAGTTTGTCCATCAGCAAGCTGGTGAGCAGGAACGGGGCGAGGTGGTTGATTTGAAAAGTCTTTTCAAACCCGTCGATAGTCTTCGTCGGGTCCCCGAACACACCGCCGGCGTTGTTGGCCAGGACATCAATCCGCGGGTAGGCGGTTTCGAGATCGGCGGCGAGCTTGCGTACGTCGTCCAGGCGGGCGAAATCAACGATGAAGTGATCGGCGCCAAGCTCAGAGGCGACGGCGCGCGTCTTCTTTGCGGAACGACCAACAACAACTACATGGTGTCCATTCTTGTGGAGTTGGCGCGCAGCGGCAGCACCAATTCCGTCGCTGGACCCAGTAATAACGATGACCTTGTGAACGGACACGATGAGACTTCCTTCCTAAGCAAAACAGTGACCCAATTATGACACACCATCCCATTTGAGAATGGATGTAGCATTGTGGGCATGGTCGATCAAATTGCTCCTCGACGAGGTGGAGCGCGTGTCATGGCCCGGCAGGCAATGACGGCTCAGGTTTCCGCCATGGCTTTCGACCTGTTCGAAGCGAAGGGCTATGAAGCGACGACTGTCGATGACATCTGCGCCGTAGCGGGCATCTCTCGCAGCACCTTCTTCCGCTACTTCTCGTCGAAGGACGACGCGCTGCTTTCCGAAGTCGCAGACTCTCCAGTTGAACTTCTACACGCGCTGAGATCCCGCCCAGATGATGAAGCACCGTGGCTTGCACTCCGGCGATCGTTGGATGTGCTGATCCAGCGCTACGCAGCAAATCCGGACTCAGCGCGGCGCTTGGCGCGACTGATCACGACCACCCCTGCGCTGGCAGCGAAGCACGGCGAAAAGAACGCCAGTTGGCACGAGATCCTGAAACCAGAACTGGCGCGCCGCCTCGGAACGGACCCCTCCGACGCCTCCGACCCGCGTCCGGCCGCGCTCATTGCTTCTGCGCTCGGCTGCGTCGATGCCGCGATCAGCTCGTGGGAGAGCGACGATCACACGCGCCCGCTTGGAGAGCTTCTCGACATCGCCATGGACACCCTCCCTCTCAGTCACGGATAGGTACGTAAGGGACCGCGGCACGACTCGGCTCAAGTCTTCTTCGTGGGTCTCCTAGCAAAGATACTTGCGCTGCTAAAGCCGTACGTACCCGTGGGAGGACGGCCATAGAGATTCGCCCTGGGCAACCTTCCTGCCTAGATGGTCTTCGAGACCCCGGCATCGACGACCCAGTTGGCGCCATGGACGCTAGCCGCGAGTGGCGAGACGAGGTAAGCGATCGTGGTCGCAATCTCTCGTGGCTCGATGAAACGGCCAGTGACCATTCCCATCTGTGACGGGCCCCAAAGCGCTGCGTTTTACACCCACTGTTCAGCCACTCATTCCGCCAGGTCTTCGACGTCATAGCCGAGGGCCAGGGCGATTTCGGGTGCTGCGGCGACGACGCGGGGCACACCGACCACGGAGCTGACCGCGATGAGCACGTCGACGATCTCGTCAGCCGACGCCCCTGCACTCACTGCTGCATCGGCCTGCTCGCCGAACGAGGGCGCGGCTGCGCCAATCGCGACGAGGGCGGCGATCCTGCACAGCGAGAGAGTCTTCGGATCGATACTCGTGGTATCCGCAGCGGTCACGGCGCTGTCGTCTGCAGCGCCGGCTTGGTTGATAGCCAATCGACGCAGCCGTTCCGTGTAATTCGAAGCCACGTCATCCTCCGCATCATCCGTGGACGGGTGGTTCCGGCCCCCGAGTCCGGCGGGCGGCGGGGCGGAACAACTCCGGATCCTCACCACCATTGGATGACATCGCCGCCGCCACCGCATCACATAGATGAGGTGAATCGTTCGCTCGCACCCTGACGCCGAGCGACTCACGAACGTGAAGGCGTATCCGGCGTTCGGAGGCTTCGATACCGACGAACCCGTCGACACCCATCACTTCACGCGGATCACATGACGCGCTCGTATCCCGGCCGCGTTACTGTGCTCTCGCCGACATCCACCGCGAGAGGGAAGGCCGCCGATGTCCGAAGCCAATTCCGCACGACCGGGCGCTGTGACGTTGGTCAGCGTTACCGTGTGGATCGCGGGAGCCATCAACGTCGTCACCGGGATCCTCCTCCTGTTCCAACTCGGCAACAGTGAGCTCGTGAGCAGGTTCGGTGGCAGCGTGGCGCTGACCAGCTTCGCCAACGCCACGGCCATCCTCGGTGCGGTGACCATCTTCATCGCGACGGGCCTCCTCCGCGGCAGCAATGGTGCACGGGTCGTCATCACGATCCTCCTCCTCGTCTCCGTCGGGGCCGCCGTCCTCCTCGCGGTGGCCGCCCCTGGCTTCCTCTCGACCGCGATCCTCAGCATCGCGGTTTCCGTCACCGCCCTCGTGCTTCTCTACGTCGGCCGAGCCGGGCAGTTCTTCAGGGTCTGAGATCAGTTCGACCGCGCGGTCGGGATGGAGGATGTCATGCTCGAGTCATTCGTATGGGGAGCCATCGCCGCCTCATCCCTCGTCATCGGAGCGCTCGTCGCCTTCTGGTTCCACATCTCCCTGAAGTGGATCGGGCTGATCATGGCTTTCGGTGCCGGTGTGCTCATCAGCGCTGTCGCCTTCGACCTCATCGAGGAGGCCGCTGAAGCCTCGACCGGCACAGGGTGGGTGGCGTTCGGTCTTGCCGCAGGCTGCCTGGTCTTCTTCGGCGGGGATTGGCTCATCGATCACATGGGCGGCAGTCACCGCAAGGATCTCGACGGCAAACAGGAGGATGGCTCGCCCCTCGCGATCGTCCTCGGCAGCGTGCTCGACGGCATCCCCGAGTCGATGGTCATCGGGCTCACGATCTTCCAGGGCGGCGAAGTGGGAGTCGCCTACCTCGCCGCGGTATTCATCTCGAACCTGCCCGAATCCATCGCCTCCTCCACAGGATTGCTCACCGGAGGGTGGAAGAAGACCCGCGTGCTCTGGATGTGGATCGGGATCGCGGTCGTCTCGGGTCTCGCCTCCCTCGTCGGCTTCGCCGTCTTCCAGGAGGCGTCTCCCGACACCGTCGCGTTCGTACTGTCGTTCGCGGCGGGCGCGATCATCACGATGCTCGCCGACACGATGATGCCGGAGGCGTTCCACCACGGCGGCAAGCTCGCCGGGATAGCCACCACCCTGGGCTTCACCGTCGCGTACGCGATCCACGTCATCGCCTAGCAGCGCAGTCTTCATCGGCGGAAGAAGCACATGCCCATCCGAGTCAACGACAACAGAAGGAGAATCATCATGGACAGTCCGAAGCGTGCCGCCGCACGGAGCGCAGAGACCCTCGAGTCCCGAATCGGCACCCTGCAGTACCCGTTGGGATACCCGACTGCGGAGACCTCACAACGGCTCTTCGACGAGATGGACTTCCAACGCGCGGTGCAGGCATACCTCTGGGCCTACCCAGCCGTCTCCTTCGAGTCGATCCGGGTCACCGCGAAGCACGACCTCGGCATCGACTACCTCGACCTGGGCATCGCAGACAACTTCGTCGACCCGAAGTCGCTCTGGCTCACAGCGAACGACACCACCATCTATGCGTTCGTGAACTTCGACCTCGCCAACGGCCCCGTCGTTATCGAGATCCCGCCGGGCGCCATCGTGGGTCTGGTCGACGACTTCTGGCAACGATCCGTCATCGACGTCGGACTGCCCGGACCGGATGCCGGCAGCGGAGGCAGATTCCTCCTGCTCCCCCCTGACGACGAAGGCGACTATACCGTCGACGGGTATTACACGGTGCGAGCAAATATGAACGACCACAACATGCTCGTCCGCGGAATCATCGTCGACGGAGACAAGCCCGACGCCGTGCAACGCATCCGGAACGTCAAGGTGTACCCGTGGACTGATCGCGACGACCCGACGCCGAATCGCTTCGTTTCGATCTCGGGAGAGGAGATAGACACGACTCCCCCGGGCGGTCTGGAGTTCTGGGCACGACTGTCCAGGGTGATCGACAACAACCCGGTGCAGGAGCACGATCGCTTCTTCATGGCGATGCTCAAGCCGCTCGGCATCGAGAAGGGCGTGCCCTTCCAGCCCGACGCGCGCCAGACAGCCATCCTCGAGGAGGCCGCAGTGCTCGGCGATGCGATGGCGCGCAACGTGATGTACGAGAACACCAGCCGAATGACCGGTGCAACGGCTTTCCCGCACACGCAGTGGGACTGGGTGATCCTCGTCCGCCCCGACCACGAGGCCGAGTACTACAGCCAGCTCGACGAGACCACCCAGTACACCTACGGAGCCATCTACCTCTCGCCGGGCATCGGAAAGATGGTGCCCGGCCCCGGTGCCACCTATGTTCAGGCATTCAGAGACCGGGACGGCAACCACTTCGACGGCGGCCGGGGCTACCGTCTGCATATCCCAGCGAATCCTCCGGCTGCGGCATTCTGGTCGCTGACCCTCTACGACACCGAGACGCGCTCCATGGTGCAGAATCCGGCGAATGATGCGGCCCGCTCCGGATACGACGAGCTCGCGAAGAACAGCGATGGCTCCATCGACATCTACTTCGGTCCCGAACAAGGCGGAGATTCCACGAGCAACTGGATCGAGACGGTGCCAGGCAATGGGTTCTACCCGATGTTCCGCTGCTACAGCCCGACCGCACCGTTGTTCGATGGCACGTGGAGCCTGCCCGACGTGGAGCCGCTGTGAACGGACGCCGGTGACACTTCCCCAAAGAGCTCAGCGAAGGAGTCATGAAATGCCCACTCGTACGTCTGCCTGCAACTGCGGACAGCTCACCCTCACCTACGCCGGACCCGATCCGGCGCGCATTTCCCTCTGCCAGTGCTACGAGTGCCAGCGGCGCACCGGCAGCGTCTTCAGCGTCCAAGCACGTCTACCCAGAGAGCACGTGACGATCGAGGGCGAGTCCACGACATGGACATTTCCCACCGAAGGCGGGAAGCCGGTCGACTATCTGTCCTGTGACAGCGGAGGCGCCACCTACCACTTCTGCCCCCAGTTCGGTTCGGCCGTGTACTGGGAACTCGCCGTCGCACCCGACATGGTCGGCGCAGCGGTCGGCACCTTCATCGATCCCGACTTCCCGCCCCCGGTGATCGCCGGCTTCGAAGCATACGGCCCCGACTGGGCGATGAACCCGTCCGCGCTCGGCATCCCGCACCACGAGTACGACGGCATCTCCCACGACGGCAAGCCCGCGTGAGTTCGGGGTGAGGTCCACTCAGCGCCGCCCGTGTGAAGTCAGTGAGGACACGGATGGCGCCGGTTGAACCCGGCGCCGCGGATCGCGGCGCCACCTTCCGACACGAGAGGAGAACTGCGGCTCGAGATCGTGATCTGGATCGAACGGACCTACCACCGCCGACGCCGGCAACGTGGCCTCGGGTAACCGACCCCGATCGAGTATGAAATGATCGCAAACGTCGCACTCGCGGCCTAACCAAGCGAGTCAGTCATACCGACAGCAGTCCGCACGACAAGATGCGTGCTCTCGGGATGGCCCCGGTGCCGTTGATCGCGTCGTTGGCGCGGATATTCCGGGAGACCGGGGTGGCGCGGGCGGAGCCTCGGAAGAAGCCGCGGGCCGCGTATCGGCGGTTCGTGTATCCGGGGCCGAACGCGTGCTGGCAGCTTCTTCCTCGGCTCGGCCCGGCCTTACGGCTAAGCCGGAGGGGACCCGGCCGATTGATAAGGAGCGAGCACGGTTGCTCCCTAGGAGCAGAACTGCAACGCCGTCCCCACGGACGGGAGCTCAGGATCACCGCGTCAGGGCACGCGCCACGGCGTCGGCCGGCCTCCCCTTCCAACTCGGCCCGTGCCCGGGCAAGAGCAGAAGAGCATCAATCTGCGCGAGGGCGTTCAGGGACTCTCGCGCCGTCTGTTCATCTTCATGGAACATCGGAAGGAGCATCTGGGGCCCGGCGCTGTGGGAGGTTCGGTGCGCGGTTACGAGAGCGTCGCCGACGATGACGGTCCCCTCGTCCGCGAAGTGAAACATTGTGTTGCCCGAGGTGTGGCCCGGCGCAGCTATCGCCGCGGGTGCCCCGGGTAGGTCGACCGTGCCGTCTGAGCGGCGGGGCAGCTTCTTCGCACTCGGGACGCCCAACTTTGGCTTACCCTCGACCAACGGCAGGATCCCTGCCGCCCACGCGAGGACTCCGGGACGGAAGATATTGCGTAGAACGTCAGCGGGCCCCACTTGCTCGATCCGTTCGCGGTGCAGATGGGGTACTTCCTCGTCGCGGCCATAGACGGGAACCCCGTACTCAGTGGCCAACCAGCTCGCGCCCCCGATGTGATCCGCATGTGCGTGTGTGAGCAGCACCGCCGCAACATCCGCGGGGTCCTTTCCCAGCCGCTGCAATGATTCCTTCAGCAGTCCACGCTGGCCCAGATATCCCGAATCAATAAGCAGGACGCCGTCTGCGCCGTCATAGATCACCCAGTTCGTGTGCTCTGTGGTCACGAAGTGCAGCCGTGAAGTGGTCTGTTCGACTTTCATGTTTTCTCTCGCATCTGTTGTTTCGATGATTGATGGGCGATGGTCGCGACGGACTCGGCCGATCTGGCGCCGTGGTGGAGCCTCACCTTCCACCACGTTGTGTCGGTCACCGCGGTTCATTCGCTTCACGGCGCGCCACGCGACTTCGGCGCGAGGTGAGCCTGGCTGACACCAGGGTGTGAGCCAGGCCCCCCGTGCGTGAGGACGCGTCAGCGACGCTGTCACCCGGAGGATCGGGTGCGCCCCGGATCAGTTATCCGCCTTGGTGTTCATGCGGGTGGTGGTGAGTAAGCGTGGACGGCGGACACCGGCTCGAAGCCCATCCGGCGGTATACCGGTTCACCGTCGCCGCTGGCCTGAAGGGTAGCGAGCGGCATTCCTTCTTCCCGAGCGCGGACCAGCGCGGCAGAGACAAGGGCAGTAGCCATACCCCGACGGCGATACGCCTCCTGCGTCGCGACCAGGTAGATCCCCGCGACCCCGCCTGCCAGCAGCAGTTCCGTGGTCGCCCGGATCTCCCCATCCGCCGTAAAGGCGTACCTCACGATGCGGCCGCCGTCGTCGCCGCGTGCCTCATCGATGCGAGCGGCGCGCTCAATCTCCGACTCCGGCAGCCACATGGCTGAGGCCCAGCCTCGAACCCACTCGGTGTGATCGCCGCCGGGGGTCCACTCGGAGACCCCAGGCAGTTGCGCGGACGGGAGGTAAGACGACGACCGGGTGAGGTCGAGCTCCATCACCACGGTGTAGGTGTAGTGCTGCGCACCCCACGCGGTCAGCACATCGCGTGTTTCCGGGTCAGACTCCTCGGTCACCTCCCATATCCACGGCACGCCGGCAAGACGCTCCCGGGCGGTTTCGATTACCTCCCGCGGATGAGCTTGGTTGTGAGAGATCCCGTTCAGCCGCGAATATTGCAGCCCGCTCCGGTAGATGTTGAGCGGGCCATCGGTGGAGTATTCCCCGCCCCACCCCTTCCAGTACTGACGGTAGTTCTCCCACTGAGGGGCGAGATCATGCCGGTTGTTCACGCGAAGGCGCCTCCTTCTCTTCAATTGCGTCTTGGGCAGGAAGGTTTGTGCGGGGTGAATCGGCAGATGGGGTCCACCTCAACTGGTAGGTCTTCGGTTCGGCTCACGCCGCGCGCTCAGCGGGCTCCGGCTTCCTTACATCCTCGAGAGCTCTCGACCACGCGATGAGCTGATCGAACAGAGTGTTGATGAAGCCGACCTGGAAGTCCCCGGGGGTGAAGGTGGCGAAGTTCTCGAACTCAGTCATGAGCGAGAGAGTGAGGGTCTGGCGGACGGTCGCCACCTGAAGCTCGGCCAGCACTAGCCGCAGATGCTCGATCGCGCGCGCGCCACCCACCCCGCCGTAACCCACCAGGGCAGCGGCCTTGTTGTTCCACTCGGCGTGCAGGTAGTCGATCGCGTTCTTGAGCACCCCGGATGTGGAATGGTTGTATTCGGGAGTGACGAAGATGTAGCCGTCGAACTCGGCGATCTTCTCGGACCACTTCCTGGTGTGATCGTTCTTGTACTGGCCGGTCGCGGGCGGCATCGGCTCGTCAAGGTGCGGAAGCGGGTAGTCGGCGAGGTCGACGAGTTCGAACTCCGCGTCGTCGCGCTTCGCGGCCTGATCGAGCACCCAGTCGGCGACCTGCTTGCCGTTGCGGCCGGGGCGGGTGCTCCCGAGGATGATGGCGATCTTGGTCATTCTTATTGCTCCTATGGTTGGGCTGATTTGGGGAGGGGTGGGATCGCCCGCCGCGACGAACCTCTGGGTGATCCGTGCAACGATTGACACGTCAATACTGCAACATTGATGTTGACATGTCTATTCCGAGGAGGAGAGATGGTCAAAGGCCACCGCACGATGCCCACGCACGAGCAACTGCGTATTTGGCGGGACTACATCGAGACATCAGAAGTACTTCGAACGCGCCTGGGAAGTCGAATGCAAACCGAGTCGTCACTGTCGGCGGGCGACTACGGCGTGCTGCTTGCTCTTACCGAGGCACCGGCGCACACCCTGAGATCGTCGGAGCTGGCAGAAATCGTCGGATGGGAGCGGAGCCGGCTCTCGCACCATCTGGGTCGGATGGAGAAACGCCAGCTCATCCGCAGAGCACCCTGCGTTGACGACCCGATCGGCGTGAACGTGATCGCGACGGACCACGGCCGAGACATGTTCCGGCGAGGGTCGGTCCCACACCTGCGTGCCGTGCGCGAGCTGTTCGTCGACGCGCTCAGCCCCGAGCAATTCGGTCACCTCGAGGAGATTTCGGTTGCACTGCGTCGCCACCTCGACCTCCCCACCACGCCGCCGCGAGGATCTCCCTGACGAGCGGAGGCAGGCGCCGCGCACCCCTTTCGACCGGGGCCTTAGGACTCAGGACCGCTCGGTGGCGGCCACAGTCCGCTTCTGAAGGTTCTCCGAGGCCCACGCGCCGAGCTGGTCGAGGATTGGCAAGAGGCTCTGCCCGCCGGCAGTCAATGCGTACGAAACCGCCACGGGTGGCCCGCTTGAAACCGTTCGCGCGACGAGACCGGCTCGGGCAAGTTCGCTGAGCCGCTCGGAGAGCACTGTGTCACTGATTCCGCCGACGGCGCGACGCAGCATCGCGAAAGAAGCGGGCCTCGGACCGAGCGTTGCGACGATCATGCCGTTCCATCGCTTACCCAGGACGCTGAAAGCGAGAGTCACTGCGGCATCGCAAGCAGCCACCTCATCGCGCGCACCCATCTGCCCATTCTACGGTGGTAATCTTTCACGAGGCGCTTTGCAAAACAAAGTAACTAGGCTTTAATGGGTCAGAACACGCCTCCGCACGACTGTGAACATCCTTCTCACAGGCCTCGGCGAGCGGCGATCGCGGCCCCGCGTGACCCACCAGCCTGACCATGAATACAAGAGGAGACCCACCAGCCTGACCATGAATAGAAGAGGAGTAGACCCATGACGGAACGCGCTGTAGAGAGAACCCGCACGGTAGCCATCACCGGAGCGGGGAGCGGCTTGGGACGGGAGCTGGCGCTCCAGCTGGCCGGCAAGGGGTACCGGGTTTTCGGGACTGTGCTCTCATCGGAAGATGCGGGCAACCTGCAGGAGGCGGGGGCGGGCACGATCGAAGCCGCCGTGGTGGACGTCACCGACGAGGCGCGCGTCCGCGCATGGGGGGCTGAGGTAACACATGCCGTGGGCGCGGAAGGTCTGGACGTCCTGATCAACAACGCAGGCATTCTGACTCCGGGCCCCCTGGAGGCTCTGCCGCTGGCGGAAGTGCGACGCGAGTTCGAGGTGAACGTGTTCGGTACCATCTCTGCAACCAATGCGCTCCTTCCTGCTCTGCGGGCGGCGCAGGGCCGGATTGTGATCCTTGGGGCGATGACGGGGCGCTTCCCGCTACCCTTCAACGGCCCGTCCAGTGCCACAAAAGCCACTCTCGAAGCGTTGGCAGATGTGTACCGCGCAGAACTCAAGCCATTCGGCATCGACGTTGTGGTCGCTCAGGCCGGCAACATGCTCACCGGTGGCCCCGCAAAAACCGCTAACGCATTGGCGCGCGTTGCGGAGGGGATGTCGGACGAGCAGCGGAAGCTGTACGGGGCGGCATTCGGTCGATTCTCGGACGCCCTGAACGCGATGCAGGGGGCCGGCCTCAGTGCTCAGAGGTCCGCAGAGCTAGTGATTGAGCTTGCCGAGGAACAGCCTGCCCGTGCAAGGGGGCCCGTGGGTGAGGATGCCGAACAGGTGCTGCGCCCCGTGCGGGAGAAGCCCGACGCTGAGTTGGACGCCCTTCGGCTTGCAATGGTAGGGCTCGAGTAAGCGCAGGCGTCCACTTCGCTAGGCGCGCGCCTGGTGAGTCTGCGGCTTGTCTTAGTCCGCCGACCGCTGACCGCTGACCGCGTCAGCCGGGGGGTGGCTGTGGAACTAGGGCTCCACGTCGAGGCGCGCAAGCGCACCCATCTCCACCAGCTGGTCAGGGAGAGCAAGGTCGGGCACACCCATAATTGTGCTTGTAGGGCGATGATCGCCAAAGTAGTCAGCGTGCATCCGTGCGAACGTGTTGAAGTTCTCGCGCAGATTTCTAACCAGCACCGTGGTCTCCACGACCTGGCTTCGAGTTGCCCCGAAGTGGTTGAGCACGAGGTCAAGGTTGGCGAGTACCGCCTCGACTTGGAGTTGGAAGGCGCCGGAGCCTATGAAGTTGCCGTCCTGGTCATGTGGGACCTGGCCAGAGATGTACAACGTATCGCCCACCTTCAGCGCTTGATCGTACCCGTACGCCGATTCCCACGGCACACCGAAATTGAACGTCTCCCTCTGGGCAGGCATGATCACTCCTTACGGGTGCAGCGGTCCCCGTTGATCGCTGCGAGTACTCAGATGATATTGGCGGCGACCCAGCGCCAGGGTGCGCCGCGTCACCCGGGCACGCACCTTGAGCGCCGCCGTCGTCCGTCCCCGAGTGCCATGACCGGGCCGTCGCGATCATTCCCACGAACGTTCCCTCACCTATGCGTCGGTCACGCAACGGAGCGTTCAGTGACCGGTGCTCCTGCGGATCGGGCACGACCCCGGCGGCCGGATCTAGCTGGTGGCCGTTTGTTCCGCAGCGGCAGCGATGACGTCGGAGATCGCGTCGGCCTGCGAAATAAACAGCGCGTGGCTCGCCTGCACGTTGGTGATCGCGGCGCCGATCCGGGTTGCCATGTGCTGCAACATTGCTTGATCGAACGCGTTGTCCTCTGTCCCGATGACTGCCCAGCTGGGCTTGTCACGCCAGGCCGCGTTTTTCACAGGTGTCGCGAAAACCGACATGTTGATCGGCACTTGCGAATCGCGAAGGAAAGCAGCATCCGCATCGCTCAGATCCGCCGCGAAACCGACCCTGAACTTATCGGCATTCAAGAACCCAAATCCGTCATCGCCCACGTCGATCACAAAGTTGGACGCCGGCGCGAACCCCTCGTACAGTTGGGCCGTGGTTTCGCCGGCGTCGGGCGCGAGCGCGGACACGTAGACGAGTCCGGCAACGTTTGGGTGAACGCCTGCCTCGGTGATGACTGAGCCACCCCAAGAATGGCCCACCAGAATTGCAGGCCCACCCTGCATATCGAGCACTCTAGTGGTGGCCGCGACGTCGTCTTCCAGCGATGTGAGCGGAATCTGCACGATCGTGACTTTGTAGCCGCGACCTGTCAGGTTGTCGTAGACACCGCGCCATCCGGAACCGTCGGCGAAAGCACCGTGCACCAGCACGACGTTCGCAACCCCCTCCTGAGCAGCAACCATGATCGATGTCCTCTCTGTTCGCGCCGCGTGGCGCATGGTGTGTAGCGGGGTAGTCGGTCGATTCATGTCTAATGCTCACGGCAATCGATAGCAAGGCCGCATGTAGGGGGCTGTCCCCTAGTGCTCCGCTCGCGGAAACTTCCGACTCCTCGAACGACTCTTCCCCCAGATCACCCGAGTGCTGAGAATCAACCAACTCGAAACCATCACAGACGACGTCATCGAAGCAGCCGCGAGCATCCTCGTCATCGGCGACTGACGACACAGAACGCCGCCACAAAGCGCCAAACTCCACAAATGCTCGCCATGCGCTCGAACTGGGTGATGCCCGTCTACCCCGCCCGATGAAGATGCCAGGCAGCGGTACGACAACCGCAACGCGATCGAATCCCGAAGAGTTGTCCGTTTGGATAAATCGGTGACAACTGCGGTGGGAATTGGACATGATTCGCGGGAACCTACAAAATGCTCCGCGACGCCGCAAGCACCGGCGTGGCGGCTACTGGCAGGTTCTGGATCGAGTCCCCGCTGTCTGCCTGATCACTCGATAACGAACGCAGGCCTGCGACAATCCGCGCGCATTTGTGGTGAATAAGTGAAGAGCCAGTCAAGTCTCTGTCCGTCCATCAGGACGAGAAGACCTGATCAGACAGATATCGAGGTAGGGCGGACGGGACTTGAACCCGTGACCGATGGATTATGAGTCCACTGCTCTGACCAGCTGAGCTACCGCCCCGCGCGCCGGATCAATCTCGATGCGTCGCCGGCGCGGTATCGGTGACCGGGTCGGTCACCGGCCTCCCACGATACAGGCTCTCGAATGTCGAGATCGTGCGCTGGATGTCGTGTGCGGCGATGAGTCGGATCGACCCGTCTTTCAGTGCACGGTAGTCGGCTGGGGATGCTTCGAGCACGGTGCGGAGCTTTGCGGCGAGATCTTCGGCACTGCCCGGCTCGAAGAGGTATCCGTTCTCTCCGTCGTGCACGAGGTGCGGAAGCGCCATCGCGTTGGCGGCGACGATCGGCAGTGCCGAGGCCATCGCCTCCATCGTGACGATGCTCTGCAGCTCGGCGATCGATGGCATCGCCAACACAGAGGCGCGCTGGTAGGCCTCGCGCAGCTCGTCATCGGTGACGTACCCCGTGAAGGTCACCCGGTCGGCGATGCCGAGTTCCACGGCCAGGTGCTCGAGGTTCTTCTTCTGGTCGCCGCCGCCGACGATCTCGACTTTCGCGTCGAGCGAATCGGGGAGCAGGGTGAGCGCACGCAGCAGCACATCGATCTGCTTCTCGCCGGTGACTCGGCCGACGAACAGGATGCGGTTCTCGGTGCGAGGCTCCCAGCTCGGCGAATACTTGTGCGCGTCGACGCCGCACGAGATGGCGTGCACCTCCGAGAGACCGGTGTGCTTCTCGAGGAACTGCGCCGCCTTGCGGGTCGGCGTCGTCACCGCTTCGGCGCGGCCGAACGTACGGCCGGCAGCCTTCCATGCCAGCCCGACGGCCCATTCCTGCCAGGCGGGCGGCAACAGCGTGAACTCGAGCATGTTCTCGGGCATGAAGTGGTTGGTCCCGATGATCCGGATGCCGCGCTTCTTCGCTTCGACTGAGAGGCCGCGGCCGGTGATGATGTGCGACTGGAAGTGCACGACATCGGGCCGCACCTGGTCGATGATGCGGGAGCTGTTCTGCTTGATGCGCCACGGCAGTGCGAAGCGAAGCCAGTCGTGCGGGTACCAGCGCCAGCTCCGAAGGCGATGCGCGGTGATCTCCTGACCTTCGTGCACCTCCTTCCACGTGCCGTGCTTTCGGCTCGCTGCCGGAGCCATGACGTGCACGTCATGGCCGCGCTCGGCGAGGCCCGCAGCGAGGCGCTCCGCGAAGCGGGCGGCACCGTTGACATCGGGGGCGAAGGTGTCGGCGCCGATCAGGACCGTGAGCGGTCGATCGGTCTCCGCGCCGGCGGTGCCGGCGGGGGTACGCGCACCGGGGGTGTCAGACACGTGGGGTTGTTCCTCACCATTTCATCGAATCGAAGCGATCGGCCTCGTCGGGGCGCCGCGACAGGCGGATCGGCGCGCGGACTGAATCCGACGATAGTCTACGCAGCGCAACGCACGCTGCCGTGCGCTCGCATGTCGGAGTGTGAGTTCGGTTCAGCTCACAAGCGCGTCTGCGGGTGGTTTCGTGCGAGCTGGAACACACCCCACACGGCGATCACCCCGGCGAGGATGAACACGCCGATCGCCCAGAGCGGCGCCTGCGAAGCTTCGCCGAGCACGAGAATGCCGATTGCGACCGCCACCATGGGGTCGACGACCGTCAGTCCGGCGATGACGAGATCGGGCGGTCCCGAGGCGTAGGCGTTCTGCACGAAGTAGGCGCCGAGCGCCGTCGCGCCGAGCAGGCCGAGCACGCACAGCCAGCTGAGCCATTCGAACTCGCCCTGCTGGAGCCGGCCGAGCACGACCTTGGCGAGCGTCGCGACGAATCCGTACAGTACGCCCGCCATGATCACGTAGAAGATCGCCCGGATGCGCTCCCGGAACATGCCGAACGCCACGGCGGCGAGGGCGAGCACCACGGCGAGGATGATCAGGATCGTCACGAGCTGCTGATCGGTGACCGGCTTGTCGACGGCGGTGAACGCGGCGACGCCGACGAACAGGAACACGCCGCCCACGCACATCACGATCGCCGAGATCGACTTGCCGTTCAGCTTCACGTTGTTGATGCGCGAGTTGAGGATCGAGGTGATGACGAGCGCGATCGCGCCGAGCGGCTGCACCACGATGATCGGCGCGAAGTAGAGGCTCGACAGCTGGAAGACGATCGCGAGCCCGAGCATGACCGTGCCGATGACCCACGACGGCCTCGCAAGCAGGAGGGCGAGCTGCCGGCCGTTCAGCCCCTTGCCGAGGGTGTCGACGGTGTGCGACTCGACCTTGACGACACCACGGTGCTGGAACTGCGCACCGAGGGAGAGGAACACCGCGCCGACGAGAGCGAGCGGGATTCCGATGAACTGGGTGGGGTCGAGGGCGATCTGTTCAGAAAGCTCACTCAGGTCCGGATCCACGCATCGACCCTACCCGTTCGCAGCCGGATATCCTTGCCGAATGGCCGTGCTCCCCATACGAATCACCGGCGACCCGGTGCTGCACTCACCCGCTCTTCCCGTCGAGACGATCGACGACGATCTCCGCACACTCGTGCGCGACATGTTCGAGACGATGGATGCCGCGCCCGGCGTCGGCCTCGCCGCACCGCAGGTCGGCGTCGGCCTGCGGCTCTTCACCTACGGCTGGGTCGACGAGTCGGCCACCCTTTGGCGCGGTGTCGCGATCAACCCCGAGCTCTGGATCACACCGCCGCCGGCCGGCGAGCCCGACGTCGACGAAGAATCGGAGGGATGCCTCTCCGTGCCCGGCGAGCGCTTCGGCCTGCGCAGGGCCGAGCGTGCGATCCTCCGCGCAACCGATCTCGACGGCCAGCGGTTCGAGATCGAGGCTGAGGGGTGGCTCGCGCGCATCTTCCAGCACGAATACGACCACCTCGACGGCACGCTCTACACCGACCGCCTCGGTGAACGCGACCAGCGCATCGTCGCGAAGATCAGCCGCAAGCTGGGTTGGGGCAAGCCCGGTCAGCAGTGGATGCCGGGAGTCGACGACCTCGAGGCCTCACCCGGTTCAGCGTGACGGATGCCTCGTGCGCCCGATTCACACGAATGCACGGATGCCGGCCGCCACCGCTGCGGCGACGGCGACGACCACGACGAACGGCACTTTGAGCGCATACAGCGCGGCAGCGACGATCACCGCGGGGACGCGTGCGTCGATGACGATCTCTTGGCCGACCCCGAGTGTCTGCACCGCGATGAGCGCAGCCAGCAGCGCGACGGTCAGCAGGTCCGCGATGCGCGCGGGCCGCTCGCGTTCGAGGAATCCGGCCGGCACGAAGTGGCCGACGAGTTTGAGAGCCAGCGTCGCGGCCGTCGCGATGAGGATGATGTGCCAGGTCGTCACGATGCACGCCTCCGGTTGAAGAGGTCGAACCAGCCAGCGATGACCGCGACCACCGCGGCGACGAGCACCGGCACGCCGGGCATCAGCACCGGTGTCGTGAGCGTGGCCACGACTGCGGCCGCCACGGCGACCGCCCCTGCCTGGAAGCGCTTCAGGCGTGGCCAGAGCAGCCCGAGGAAGGCTGCTGCGGCCGCGGCATCCAGCCCCCACGCCCTCGTGTCGCCGAGCGCGTCGCCGATGAGCGCACCGGCGAGTGTGGTGAGGTTCCAGCCGACGAAGATCGTGACGCCCGTGACCCAGAACCCGATGCGCGCACCGCGCTCACTCGATTGTGCAAGGGCGACCGCCGTGGATTCGTCGATGGTGATCCATGCTGCGGCGATGCGCCGCCAGACGCCACCGCCGTCGGCACCGTCGACGATCGGTTTCATACGCATGCCGTAGACCACGTTGCGGATGCCGAGCATCGCGGCGGTGGCGATCGCCGAGCCGCCCGCGGCGACGCCACCGCCCGCGAGTACGCCGACGAGCGCGAACTGGGAGCCGCCGGTGAACATCACGAGGCTGAGGAAGCAGGTCTGCCAGACATCGAGCCCGGCTGCGACCGAGAGAGCCCCAAACGAGATGCCGTAGACCGCGGTGGCGAGACCGACGGCGAGGCTGTCTCGAACCGCGCCAGAACGCACCGCCCGCATCGTCTCGGCAGGCTCGGAAGGCGGCATCGCAGCATCTGCGTGCTCGTCCACGAGACCTCCCGCATCGACGAAGGGCCGCCCGGATGCCCGGACGGCCCTCACTGCTCCCCCACTTGGACTCGAACCAAGAACCTACCGGTTAACAGCCGATTGCTCTGCCAATTGAGCTATGGAGGATCGCTTGTTCAGCGTCAATACTCTAGCAAAAGATGCCCCGACTCCCAATTCGAGGCCGGTTCGAGCGTCGTGAACTTCCCAGGTCCGGCATCCGTCATGCCGAGGGACCCAGATCGAGGTCGTCGGTCACGGCATGACCGGCGTCGAGCGCCCCGGCCAGGGCCATGACGTACGGATGCCGCGGATCGTCGAGCACCTCGTCGATCGTGCCGATCGCGGCGAGTTTGCCCTTGTCGAGCACGGCGATGCGGTCGGCTGTGCTTCGCAGCACGGGCAGGTCGTGGCTGATGATCATCGCCGAGAACGTGTGCTGATCCCGCAGCTCGCCGATCAGCTGCGCGACCGCATCGCGCACCGTGAGGTCGATGCCCGCGGTCGGTTCGTCGGCGACCAGCACCGCCGGACCGAGCACGAGCGCGCGTGCCAGGGCCACGCGCTGCCGCTGCCCGCCCGACAGCTCGTACGGGTACTTGTCGAGCATGCCGAGCGAGAGCCGCACACCGTCGAGCATCGTCGCGACCCTCGTGGCGAGGGCGCGCGCGTTGTAGCGACGATCGCGCTCGAGGATCGGCTCCGCGATGATCTCGGAAACGCTCCGGTCGGCCGGCAGCTTCGATGCGGCATCCTGAGGGAGATACCCGACGTGGAACCGGTACTCGGGCACCTTCCGCTTCGGGATTCCCCGCAGCGACTGGCCGAGCACGGTCGCGTCGCCGCCGGTGATGACGGCTCGGCCCTCACCGGCTCGAGTCTCGAACGCCGCGCCCGAGAGCACCTTCGCGAGAGTGCTCTTGCCGCTGCCGGCACTGCCCAGCAGACCGAGCACTTCACCGGGAGCGATCGTGAGGGTGAGCCCGTGCAGGGCCACGTACGCGGGGCTCGCACCGTGCGCCGGGTACTCGACCGAGAGATCGCTCAGCACGATCGGGAACCCGTGGGCGGCGCCACGCATCAGACGGTCTCCCGGAGTCGACGGAGTTCTTCCCGTCGACTGGCCTGAGCGACCGGATCGGGCACCGGCAGCGAGGCGAGCAGCCGTTGAGTGTACGGGTCGCTCGGCGCGCCGAGCACCTCGGCTCCGGTGCCCTCCTCGACCAGCGAGCCCCGGTAGAGCACCGCGATACGGTCGGCGAGCAAGTCGACGACCGCAAGGTCATGGCTGATGAACAGCGACGCGAAGCCGAACTCGCGTTGCAGTTCGGCGAACAGTTCGAGCACGCGAGCCTGCACCGAGACGTCGAGCGCCGAGGTCGGTTCGTCGGCGATGAGCAGTTCGGGTTCGAGCGCGAGCGCCCGGGCGAGGCTGGCACGCTGCCGCTGTCCGCCCGAGAGCTCATGCGGATAGCGGTCACCGTACGCACGCGGCAACTGCACGGCCTCGAGCAGCTCGTCGACCCGGGCGCGCGCAGCGCCGGGATTCGACGCCCGGCCGTGGATCACGAGCGGTTCGGCGACGCACTCGGCGATCGTGAGCAGCGGATTGAAGCTCGACGCCGGGTCTTGGAAGACGAAGCCGATGCGGCTGCGCAACGGTCGGAACTCGCGCTCGCGCACGTCGTTCATCTCGTGCCCGAGCACGCGGAGGGAACCGCCGGTGATCTTCGTCAGACCGGCGATAGCACGCCCGATCGTCGTCTTGCCCGATCCCGACTCCCCCACGAGGCCGAGCACTTCACCCGGGCGGATGACGAAGTCCACTCCATCGACGGCTCGGAAGCCCGAACGGCCGAACCGGCCCGGGTAGACGATCTCGAGACCGGATGCCTCGACGACCGGCGCCTGGTCGGCCCAATCCGACGGTCGTTGTTCGGCGCGGTCGATCGCACTCGCCGTGCCGGTGCCCACGTACGGCACCGCTGCGAGCAGCGCCTTCGTGTACTCATCCTGCGGCGAGGCGAAGAGCGTCTCGACATCTGCCTCTTCGACGACCTTGCCCTGGTACATCACCGCGACCCGGTCGGCGAGATCTGCAACGACACCCATATTGTGGGTGATGAGCACGATGCCCATGCCGAACTCATCGCGGCAGCGACGCAGCAGGTCGAGGATCTCGGCCTGCACCGTGACATCGAGCGCGGTGGTCGGCTCATCGGCGACGATCAGACCCGGGTCGAGCACGAGCGCCATCGCGATGACGACGCGCTGCTTCTGCCCGCCCGAGAACTGGTGCGGGTAGTGGTCGACACGGTGCTCAGGATCGGGGATGCCGACGCGGCCGAGGATCTCGACCGCCTTCGCGCGTGCGTCCTTCTTGGAGATCTTGGTGTGAGCGCGGAGCCCCTCGATGATCTGCCACCCGACGGTGTAGACGGGGTTCAGGGCGCTCGACGGCTCCTGGAACACCATCGCGACATCCGTGCCCCTGACGCTGCGCAACTGCTTCTTCGAGAGCGAGACGACATCGTGCTCGGCGGTGCCCGCCTTGTTGGAGAGGATGACCGCGCCTCTGGCCGTGGCAGTCTCGGGCAGGAGCCCGAGAATGGCCTTCGCCGTGACCGTCTTGCCGCTGCCCGACTCACCGACGATCGCGAGAACCTCACCTCGGGCGACCGTGAGCGACACGTCGTCGACGGCCTTGACCGCGCCTGCGTCGGTGGCGAACGAGACGCCGAGCCCTTCGATGCTGACGACCGTGCTCATGACCGGACCTCGATTCCGTGCTCGTCGAATGATTCGCCGTCTTCGAGCCCCGACAAGCCGCCCGGGCCGGCTGTGAGTGTGCCGCCGGGTACGACGGATGTCTCTGCGACCTCACCCGACGACTGCGCCACCCGGCGTCGCCCGCGCAGTCGCGGATCGGCGAGGTCGTTCAGGCTCTCGCCCACAAGGGTGATGCCGAGCACGACCAGCACGATGGCCAGACCGGGGTACAGCGCGGTCCACCAGATGCCGCTCGAGACGTCGGACAGGGCCTTGTTGAGGTCGTAGCCCCACTCAGCGGCCGCGGTCGGCTCGATACCGAAGCCGATGAAGCCGAGGCCCGCGAGGGTGAGGATGGCCTCTGACGAGTTCAGGGTGAAGATGAGCGGGAGTGTGCGCGTCGCGTTCCGCAGCACGTGACGGAACATGACCCGGCTGTTGGAGGCGCCGAGCACCTTCGCCGACTCCACGTAAGCCTCGGCCTTGATGCGCACCGTCTCGGCGCGGATCACGCGGAAGTACTGCGGGATGAACACGACCGTGATCGAGATCGCGGCCGCGAACACGCCGCCCCACAGGTTCGACTGGCCTCCCGAGATCACGATCGCCATGACGATCGCGAGGAGCAGCGAGGGGAAGGCGTAGATGGCGTCGCAGACCACGACGAGAAGGCGGTCGAGCCAGCCGCCGAAGTATCCGGAGACGAGCCCCAGCAGCACACCCGCGAAGATCGAGAGGATGACGGCGATGATGATCACGAGGATCGCGGTCTGCGCACCCCACAGCACTCGAGACAGCACATCGTAGCCGCCGACCGTCGTGCCGAAGAGATGCTCGGCCGACGGGGGCTGCTGGCTTCCGAACGGCCCCTCGGCGTCGCGCAGCTGTGCGAAGCCGTACGGGGCGATCAGGGGCGCGAAGATCGCCACCAGCACGAAGAGGACGGTCAGCACGAGGCCGGCGACGAGCATGCCGCGCTGGAGGCCGACGCTCTGGCGCAATTGGTGCACGACGGGCAGCCGGTCGCGGAGGCGCCGTTTCGGCGCCCGGATGACGGTGTCGGTCGACATGTCAGTACCTCACCCTCGGGTCGATGAGCGCCGCGATGATGTCGACGATGAAGTTGGTGAGCGCGACGATCACGGCGAGCAGGGCGACGATGCCCTGTACCGCGACGAAGTCGCGCGCCTGGATGTATTCGACCAGTTGGAACCCGAGCCCGTTCCACTCGAACGTCGTCTCTGTGAGCACTGCGCCGCCGAGCAGGAGGGCGATCTGCAGTCCGATGACCGTGATGATCGGGATGAGCGCGGGGCGGTACGCGTGCTTCTGCACGAGCCGGTACTCGCTGACTCCGCGCGATCGCGCCGCATCGACGTAATCGGTCGAGAGCGTGCCGATCACGTTCGTGCGCACGAGCCGCAGGAACACGCCGGCAGTCAACAGGCCGAGCGCGATCGCCGGAAGCACCGCGTGGGCGAGCACATCGCCGAGTACCGCCGGGTTGCCCGTCATGATCGCATCGATCGTGTACAGGCCCGTGTTGTTCGGCAGCAACTCCATTTGGAGCTGCGCGCTGACGGAAGCGCGCCCGGCCACCGGCAGCCAGCCGAGCCAGACGGAGAAGACGAGCTTCAGCAGAAGTCCGGCGAAGAACACCGGGGTGGCGTAGCACAGGATGGCGAACACGCGCAACGCGGCATCCTGACCCTTGTCGCGGAAGTACGCGGCGACGAGGCCCAACGGGATGCCGACGACGAAGGCGACGAGCAGTGCATAGAACGCGAGCTCGAGGGTCGCGCTGCCGTAGGTGACGAGGATCTCGGTGACCGGACGATGATCGGTGATCGTGGTGCCGAAGTTGCCGGTGAAGAACTGGCCGATGTACTCGAGGTACTGCACGATGATCGGTCGGTCGTAGCCTGCCGCGTGGATGCGCTCGGCAAGTTGGTCGGCGGTGAGCCGGCCGCCGAGCGCGGCGGTGATCGGGTCTCCGGTCGAGCGCATGAGCACGAAGACGAGGGTGACGAGGATGAACACCGTCGGGATGATGAGGAGCGCCCGCACGATGATGTATCGGCCGAGGCCGCCACCGGAGGATTTCGGCGGTCGCCGTTTTTCAGGAGACGCACTGCTGGCGGGCGCCGTCGTCGTTGAGGTCAATGTTCGCCAATCGGGTGTGAGCTGGAATGCGGGTGGCCCGCTCCGGAGAGCGGGCCACCCGTTCCTTGCGTTGAGGAGACTCTAGCCGTTCAGTCGGCTCAGCCCTTCGACAGCGCTGCGTAGCGGAACTTGAACGACGCGTCGAGCGTGTCGTCTGCACCTTCAACGTCGGTACCGGTGACCGCGACCTGGGCACCCTGCAGGTACGGCACGGTCGACAGGTCGCCCGCCACCTTCTGCTGGATCTCCTCGATCTGCGCGGTGCGCGCGGCGGGGTCGGGCTCCGATGCCTGCTTGATGATCAGGTCGTTGACTTCCTGGTTCACGTAGTGGTTCCCGAGGAAGTTCTCGATCAGGAAGAACGGCGTGACGTAGTTGTCGGCGTCGGAGTAGTCGGGGAACCAGCCGAGCTGGTACGCCGGGTACACGTCGGACGTGCGGTCCTCGGAGTACTGCACCCACTCGGTGGTCTGCAGGTTCACCGTGAACAGGCCGCTCGCCTCGAGCTGGTCCTTGATGAGCGCGTACTCGTCGGCCGACGACGGGCCGTAGTGGTCGTTCGAGTACTGCAGGTTCAGCTCGACCGGCGTAGTTACCCCGGCGGCCTCGAGCGCGGCGGTTGCCTTGTCGGCGTCGGGTGCACCGGCACCGTCACCGTAGAGCTCCTTCAGCGGCTCGGTCGAACCCGCGATGCCGGCGGGAACGTACGAGTACAGCGGCGTGTAGGTGCCCTTGTAGACCTGCTCCGCGAGCTCGTCGCGGTCGATGAGGTCGGCGACGGCCTGACGAACGGCGAGTGCCTTGGCCGGGTCGGCCTCAGCGGTCTTCGCGCCGTAGGGCTGCGTGTCGAAGTTGAAGACGATGTAACGGATCTCGCCACCGGGGCCCTCGACGACGTTCACCGCGTCGTTGCCCTTGAGGTCGTCGATGTCGGTCGCGGAGAGGCTCCGGTATGCGACGTCGATGTTGCCCTCCTGAACGTCGAGCTTCAGGTTCGACGACTCGGCGTAGTACTTCAGGTTGACGGTGTCGGTCTTCGCCTCGGCGAGGAGCCCCTTGTACTCGGGGTTCTTCTTGAACGAGATGAGGGTGTTGAAGTCGTAGCTCGCGATCGTGTACGGGCCTGCGAACGCGTTCGCCGCGACGATGTCGTCATCAGAGGTCAGCTCGTCGGCGGCGAAGACCTCGTCGTCGACGATCGCACCCGGGAAGCTCGTGAGGATCAGCGGGAAGACCTGGTCGTTCTCGGCCTTCAGGTGGAAGACGACGGTGGTGTCGTCGACGACCTCGGTGCTGTCGAGGTTGTACAGCAGGCTCGAGGCGCCGTTGGGGTCGGCGATCGCGATCTGACGGTCGAACGAGAACTTCACGTCGTCGGCCGTCAGGTCGTTGCCGTTGGCCCACTTCAGGCCCTCGGGCAGCGTGACCGTGTACTCGGTCGGTGCGGTGAACTCGGCGGTCTCGGCGAGGTCGGGCACGACGTCGGTGTTCTGGTAGTCGGTGTTCAGCAGGTACGGGAAGACCTGCGTCTGCACTGCGAGCGAGCCGTTGTCGTACGAGCCGGCCGGGTCGAGCGTCGTCACCTTGTCGGTCGTGCCGACGGTGATCGAGTCGCCCGAGGCGCTTTCGCCACCGGCGCCGGCGGAGCAGCCGGCAAGTGCCAGGGCTGCGACCGAGAGACCGGCCACGGCGACGAGGCTGCGCCGGCCGTTCTTGGATGCGGATGTCATATCCGTCTACCTCTTCCTATGGGTTTCGGCACGACCGCCGTGAGGCGGCTGCCGGGCTGTGTGAGACCGGGACGTTCGGGTCCCGAGCGGGACGAACCGGGTTGCTCATTCCCCGCACTCATGACGTGAGATGGGGGCGCCCCACCGCGCGTACGGGAGACCCTTCAAGAGGTAGCACGGCGACCTTGAGGGAGAACCCAAAGTTATCGGACCGTAATGTTCAACAATTCCGAACAATACCGATCGGAAGTCCCCACTCTTCGGAATGTACTGACGTCTGTCGCTCAGCGGACTCGCGATGGGAGGCTTCCTGCACATCATCTTGTCAGCGGATTCACACCGCTTCACAGGATTGGGAGCGGGCCGCATCGCCCGTGAACACGATCGGGAGGTTGGCAGTGACACGACACAACCCAATGGAACGACTCGAGGCCGGGCGCAGAACCGGCATGAGGCGAACGACCGTCGCGCTCGTCGCGGCCGCGGGCGCCATCGTGCTCGCGACGGTTTCGAACGGCGCTGCGATGGCCGCCCCGCCCGGCAGTTTCGACCCCGACGTCCTCGATCCGGTGGACTCCCAGAGCTGGGAGAACATGGACGACATGACCTGGGACGACTACGTCGGCGTCCCCGGCACCGACTGGGCCAACGACGCCGAGGGCTCCGACCGGCAGTTCAACGGCGCCATCGTGCTCGTCGACTTCGAGAACCAGCCGTTCCTCGTGACGCAGCCGGAAGGCACGCACGCCTTCGGGGATCCCTCCGGCCTCGCCAACGGGCTCGACCGAGAAGACGTGCCCGGCTTCTACCTCGACCTGCTCAACAAGCCGAGTGAGCTCAACCACGGCCACACCATCAACGAGTACTGGATGGAGCAGTCCGGCGGCCGTCTCAGCGTGCAGATGGAGGCATTCGGCCCATACCAATTGCCGGGCAACATCGAGGAGTACGGCCTGAACGATTCGTTCAACAAGCCGAACGCCGCGTTCTGCCCACAGGGCGAAAGCTGCGACAAGAACATCCGCACCGACGCGCTCGCACTCTGGGGCGCCGACATCGGCAGCACGGATCCGCTGACCCAGTTCGACCAGGTCTTCTACGTCACCGCCGGGCACGACGAGTCGGCGACGTGGGAGGAGTTCGGTCAGATGCTGTTCGAGAACCCCGAAGACGTCACCGACGATTTCGGACCTCCTCGTGACGAGAACGGCATCGCCCTCGACCAGAACGGCGCGCCGATGGCGAACTGGGCGAAGACCCGTTACGTTCCGTGGACCTCATGGGCGGCTGCGGTCAACCATTGGCCGAACGCCAACTTCGCCTCGAACGGGCGGGCGGGCAACTCGACGCAGGCGGAGTCGTCGGGCATGGGAACCTATGCCCACGAGTTCTCGCACATCCTCGGCATCTCCGACAACTACGGGAATCCGTACGGTACCGAAGCCGCCGACGGCGGGCCGCTTCGCGACACCAGCGGACCGTTCGACATCTTGGCCAGAGGAACGTTCAACGGCCCGGGCGGCACGCACGAACGATGGAGTGTCCCGTCGGTCGCCGGCGGATCCCAGCCCTCGGGCGTCGCGCTGCGCAATCGCATCAACCTCGGCATCATCGATGAGTCGAACTACCTGAACCTCCAGGAGAGCGAACTCGATTCGCTCGGTTCGATCGTCACGAACGTCGTCTCGCGCGCCATCATGCGTCCCGGTGAACTCACCGGCATCAACCTGGTGTTCGACAAGCCGAGCGCGGCTGCGGCGGATGATTCGACCGGCACGTGCACCCGGCAGGCCCAGTTCGACTGCGACGGCGGTTCCTTCGACAACTACACCGTGGAAGTGATCGACCAGATGGGCACCGATTCGTTCCAGCCCGACCACGGCGTGATGATCGCGAAGACGAAGAACCGGGATCGCAACCCCTTCATCTGGGCGATCGACGCGAACCCGCAGGACATCGCGACGGTCGACTACGTTCGTCCCGACGGCACGCCGATCATGATCACACGAGGCGATCAGCGCCAGCTGAACGACGGGCTCTTCCACGCCGGCAATGACTCCGGCTCGGAGTACGAGCACGTCGACACTGCGAACGGACTGCACTTCTACGTCGTGAACGTGCAGCGCGACGACGACGGCATCCTCGCCTACGACGTCGCCGTGCGTTCGACGGTGAACGCCGGGCCGCAAGCCCGTGGCGTCGACCTCGGCAAGGCCGTCGTCAACGGTCACCTCGCCTCCATGCACGGGCAGGCGCAGGCGAACGGCATCGCGATCGCGCAGTGCGCCGTTCCGCTGACGAACACGGGTGGCGCGGTCGAGGATGCGAAGGCGAACAGCGACATCTATCGCCTCGCGACCTCGATCGAGGGCCGCGGCTGGTCGGTGCACACGCCGAGCAGCATCGTCACCGCAACGGCCGGGGAGACGATCTCCGTACCGGTCTATGCATCGCGCGGTGCCGACGCCGCCCGGGATGCCACCGTCACGATCACCGCGACGTCGGAGAACGACACCTCGGCGACCGAGACGATCACCTGCGAGCTCGACGCACCGGGCAACGGCCGCTGAGTCGACCGCGCCGATCGGGGCGCGCAGAACGGGAACCACTCCCGTTCTGCGCCGCCCCGTTCGGCGTCGGCACCCCCGCACCTGCACCACCCACCACGCCCGCCGCACTGACGGGCACGAGGAGGCAACGTTTGTTCACGTCCGTCCGACGTTCGGCACTGTGCCTCGCACTCCTGTTGCCGGCCCTCGCGCTCACCGCGTGCGCGAGTTCACGCGGCGCCGACGATTCCGCCGCCGATGGCGGTGTGCTCGAACTCGTCGTCCGCGATGGTCACCTCCGAGAGCTCGGCGCTTCGTGCTCAGGCGCGAGGCCGTACCTCGAGTTCCACAAGGGTGCCGAGCTGACCTTGCTCGACGAGAACGGTGACGAAGCGTTCGGGGCTGTACTCGACGATGGCGAAGCCGTGAAGGTCGACGAGATCGACTACGGGAACGCACCGCGCATCCCGACCTTCTGCCGCTTCCAGCTCGGCGCCGCAGAACTCGAAGACGGCGTGAGTTATCGGGTGAGCATCGACGGCCACGTCGTCGCCGAACATCGAGCGGATGCTGCTGCGACGATGGTGTTCGTCCCCGCACTCGCCGAGCTCGACCCCGCCATCGAAGAACCAGAACGATCGGAAGGACCAGAATGACCGGCATGCGACCGATCGCGATGATCGGCACCGTCGCCGCACTCGTCCTCGCCCTGGCCGCCTGCACGAGCGGCCCTCGAGGGGGCGCCGCTCAATTGCCGGGGCCGCTGCCCGAGGGCGCCTCATACGCAACCGGCATGGTCGGCCCCGCGGCCCCGGCCCTCGAGGGTGCGCTCATCGATGACACACCCGTCGACGTCGAGACGCTCGCGGCCGGCCGACCCCTGATCGTGCAGTTCATGGCCAGCTGGTGTTCGAGCTGCGCTGAACAACAGTCCGTTCTCTCGGAGATCGACTCGGAGTACGGCGACATGATCGCCATCGCGCAAGTCTCGGGTGATACCGATGGGGAGGCCCTCGCGAGCTACCTCGACGAGCATCACGTCGATCAGCCGGTGCTCGTCGATCCTGAACTTCAGATCTGGCGCTCCTACGCGGTGACCGAACCGCCCATGACCGCACTCATCGACGCTGAAGGACACCTCGTCAAGCTCTGGCCCGCCGGCGCCGATGGGGTGAAGCTCAGGGAGCAGCTCGATCGCATCGTGGTGGGCGACGACTGACCCACGCTACTCCGCGCGAAGGGCTCGACGCTCGGTCTCGATCTCGACGAGAGCGCGCTGCAGCGTGCCGTACGCTGCGAGATCGGCACGATCGGTGCGCTGCAGGCGCCCGAGCAGCTCGGACTTCTGTCGCAGCAGCTCGCGATCGACGAGCGCACTCACGACCGCCTGCACGTACGCAGTGAGCTCGCCCTCACTGCGCTGCGGCACGGGGGCGACCGCGAGTTGTTGCACGAGGCCCGCGAAGGGCGCGGGCACCTCGGCGATGACACGATCGACACGCACCGCCGTATCAGGGGTGGCCAGCACCGAGGCGATTCCATCACGGATGACGGCGAGCGACGGATTGCCGAAGCGGCTGTCGACGGCGTGACGCAGCAGCTCAGCTCCGACCGCGTCGGGGTACTGCAGCATCGCCTGGAGTGCATCGCGCTCGAGGCGGGTGGCAGGGTCGGTCGGGAGTTGGGTGATCGAGAACGGGCGCTCGGGGACATCCGTCGCGACTGCCGCGCCACCGCCGGCCGTGGCGGGCGCCGGCGACCCGCCCCGCTCCCCCGCCGGCTTCGTGCGACTCGATGCCGATCGCACGGCGCGCGTCACCTCGGCGAGTTCGACGCCGAGCATGCGCGCGAGCTGGTGCGTGTACCCGGGGCGAGCCGCTGGGTCGCGCATCTCGGCGATGATCGGCGCCGCCGCTCGAAGCGCGGCGACCCGCCCCTCGACTGTTTCGAGGTCGTAGCGAGCGAGGGTGTGCTTGATGACGAACTCGAACATCGGCGTGCGCGAGTCGATGAGGGTGCGCACCGCAGCGTCGCCTCGAGCGAGACGCAGGTCGCACGGGTCGAGCCCGTCGGGAGCGACCGCGACGAAGGTCTGGGCTGCGAAGCGCTGCTCTTCGCCGAAGGCGCGCATCGCGGCCTGCTGGCCTGCGGCATCGCCGTCGAAGGTGAACACGACCTCGCCGAGGCCCGAGTCGTCGCCGAGCACTCGGCGCAGCACCTTGATGTGGTCGACGCCGAACGAGGTGCCGCAGGTGGCGATCGCGGTCGTGACGCCGGCGAGGTGGCAGGCCATGACATCGGTGTACCCCTCGACGACGACGACCCGGCGCGACTTGGAGATGTCGCGCTTGGCGAGATCGAGGCCGTAGAGCACCTGCGACTTGTGGTAGACCGCGGTCTCGGGGGTGTTCAAGTACTTGGGGCCCTTGTCGTCGTCGAGCAGCCGCCGGGCGCCGAAGCCGACGGTCTGCCCGGTGACGTCGCGAATCGGCCAGACGAGTCGGCCGCGGAAACGGTCGTATATGCCACGATCGCCCTGCGAAACGAGGCCGGATGCCGCGAGCTCATCACTCGTGTACCCGCGGCCCTTCAGATGGTCGGTGAGCGCATCCCAGCTCTTCGGCGCGAAGCCGACGCCGAACCGCTTCGCCGCCTCGGCGTCGAACCCGCGCTCGCCGAGGAACCGGCGACCGACCTCGGCCTCGGGCGTGCCGAGTCGTTCGGTGAAGAACTCGGCAGCGGCTTGATTCGCGGCGAGCAGACGAGCTCGGTTGCCGTGATCGGAGGCCTGCCCGCCGTCTTCGTAGTGCAGTTCGAGCCCGATGCGCCCTGCGAGCCGCTCGACGGCTTCGGTGAAGGAGACGTGGTCCATTCGCTGCAGGAACGTGTACGCGTCGCCCGACTCGCCGCAGCCGAAGCAGTGGTAGTAGCCGAGCCCAGGCCGCACATGGAAGCTCGGACTGCGTTCGTCGTGGAAGGGACAGAGCCCCTTCATCGACCCGACGCCGGCGGACTTCAGATTGACGTGCTCGCCCACGATGTCGGCGATGTTGGTTCGGGCCTTCACCTCATCGACATCGCTCTGTCGAATTCGGCCCGCCATGGTTCTCATCCTAGTTCGCCCGGAAGTCCCGACGGCCGGCCGACGGCATCGGTTCTCAGCGCTGCACGAGGCGCTCGTACCAAGCGAGAGCCGATTGGTCGGTGAGACTCGCGACCTGGTCGACGACGACGCGTTTGCGCGCAACATCATCTGCGGCCGCTCGCCAGTCTTCGGCGAACCCCGAGTCGAGGTGCTGCTCGCCCGTTTCGAGGAGCGTGTCGGCGAGGGAGGTGAGCACCTCCCGCTGCTGGTGATAGATCGGCTGCCGGGTGTTGCGCGACATCACGAATGCCGCGACGATGCCCTTCAGTACCGCGATCTCAGCCTGGATCTCGCGCGGCACGACGACGTCGGCGTCGAATCGGATGAGGCTCGCGACCGGGAACGCCGCCCGAGTCGCTGCGGTCGCAGCGTGCGCGAAGCGACCGATGAGCTGGCTCGTGAGGTTCTTCAGACGGCCTTGGTCGCGGCGACTGCCATCCCAGGTGTCGAGCCAACCGTCGAGCGAATCGAGTCGATCGAACGCCGCGATCAGTTCGTCGTGGGCGATGGACCCGCCGATCCACTCGTACATCGAGCTGACGAGGCCATCGTGATCGACGCGTGCGCCGAGAGCGGCGACGTCGATGTAGCCGTTGACCACGGCGTCTTCGAAGTCGTGCACGGAGTAGGCGATGTCGTCGGAGAGGTCCATGACCTGCGCCTCGATGCAGAGGCTCCGCTCGGGTGCGCCGGCCCGGAGCCAACGGAACACCTCGACGTCACCCTGGTAGAAGCCGAACTTCGCCCGGCCCGACGGGTCGGCGACGCTCGTCTCTTCGGGCCACGGGTACTTGCAGCTCGCGTCGAGGCTCGCCCTCGTGAGGTTGAGGCCGTAGCTGCGACCGTCGGGGCCGAACACCTTCGGCTCGAGCCTCGTGAGCAGTCGCAGCGTCTGCGCGTTGCCCTCGAATCCGCCGACGTCGATCGCCCACGTGTTGAGCGCCTTCTCGCCGTTGTGGCCGAAGGGCGGGTGGCCGAGGTCGTGCGCGAGGCAAGCGGTGTCGACGACGTCGGGGTCGAGCCCGAGACTCTCGGCGAGCTCTCGACCGACTTGGGCCACTTCGAGCGAGTGCGTGAGCCGATTGCGCGCGAAGTCGAGCCCCGCAGTGGGGCTCAGCACCTGGGTCTTGGCCGCCAGCCGGCGGAGCGCACTGGAGTGCAGGAGCCTCGCACGATCGCGAGCGAAGTCGCTGCGCCGCGAGGAGTGCTGTTCGGGGAGCCAGCGTTCGGTATCGGCGGGTTCGTATCCGCCGAAGAGTCGTTCGCGCACGCTCAGCCGCCGCTCGTGTCGAGTTCGGCGTCGACGAGGGTGACCCGATCGTGGCCGACGAGCTCTTGGGAGTCGAGCCAGCCGTCGGGCAGGGCCGGCTTCTTGGGAGTGCCGGCACGGCCGCGCGGACCCTCGGCGCCCTCGCCCGGGTAGGGCATCGACCAGTCGAGCGTGCCGAGCAGCTCGTCGAGCTGAGCGAGGGACTCGACCGTCGCGAGCCGGGCCCGAAGGTCTCCCCCGACGGGATATCCCTTGAAGTACCAGGCGACGTGCTTGCGGATGTCACGGCACCCTCGTTCTTCGCTGTCGAAGAACTCGGTGAGGAGCTCGGCGTGGCGCCGGAACGTCTGCGCGACCTCGCCGAGCGACGGCTGGAAGCTCTGCGATTCTCCGCGGAACGCTGCGGCGAGGTCGCCGAAGAGCCACGGACGACCGAGGCATCCGCGCCCGACCACGACTCCGTCGCACCCGGTCTCGGCGACCATGCGCAGTGCGTCATCGGCCGACCAGATGTCGCCGTTGCCGAGCACCGGAACGCTCGTCACGGTCTCTTTGAGCTTCGCGATGGCCGACCAGTCTGCCTCGCCGGAGTAGAACTCCGAGGCGGTGCGCGCGTGCAGTGCGACTGCGGCGACGCCCGCGCCTTCGGCGATGCGCCCCGCCTCGAGGTACGTGAGGTGGTCGGCATCGATGCCCTTGCGCATCTTGATCGTGAGCGGAATTTCGCCGGCGGCTTGCACCGCGCCCTCGACGATGTCCCGGAAGAGCCCGCTCTTCCACGGCAGCGCGGCTCCCCCGCCCTTGCGGGTGACCTTCGGCACGGGGCATCCGAAGTTCAGGTCGATGTGGTCTGCACGGTCTTCGGCGACGAGCATCGTGACCGCCTCGGCGACGGTCTTCGGGTCGACGCCGTAGAGCTGGATCGAGCGCGGCGTCTCTGACTCGTGGTGCGTGATGAGGCGCATCGACTCGGGAGTGCGCTCGACGAGCGCACGCGAGGTGATCATCTCGCTGACGTAGAGACCGGCGCCGAATTCGCGGCAGAGGCGACGGAACGCCGTGTTCGTGATGCCGGCCATAGGGGCGAGCACGACGGGCACGTCGAGGGCGAGCCCGCCGATCGTCAGCGGGCCCGCGGGAAGCATGGTGGTGGAGGACATCACCAAGATTCTCCCAGAGTTCGGGGCAGGCTCGCCCGCTTCGGCCATGCGCGCCTAGGATTCACGGGAAGACGAGGCTGGGGAGGACGAGATGTCAGAGCTCACGGGCGTAGATCGAGTGCGAGCGGATGCCGCTGCACGAGGCCTCGACGTCGAGATCATCGAGCGCCCGGCAGCGCGCAACATCGAGGAGGCGGCCGAGCTCCTGGGCATCACGCCCGCCGACATCGTCAAGTCGCTCGTCGTCAAGCGCAGCGACGGCGCATTCCTGTTCGCCCTCGTGCCCGGTGGTCGCAAGATCTCCTGGCCCAAGCTGCGTGCGCTCGTCGGGGTGAACAAGCTCCAGTTGCCCGATGCCTCGCTCGCGCTCGCCGCGACGGGCTACGAACGCGGCACGATCACCCCGCTGGGCTCGACCACGGCATGGCCGGTCGTCGCCGATGCCTCGATCGCCGGCCGGCGCGTCTCGATGGGAGCAGGCGAGCACGGCCGCAGCCTCTTCGTCGACGCCGATCGGCTCATCGACGCACTCGGCGCCACCGTGGCTGACATCTCCGATCCGGAATAGCCGCAGGGTCTCGATACGGCGCTGGCGCGCCTACTCGACCGGCGCGCCAGGGATGTAGCAGACGTCACCCTCGCAGACCATCGCCGAAGGGTCGCCCGTGATCATCGCGAACGGCGCGGGCACAGCAGCATCCGTCGCCTGAACTGCCTCGGGACCGCTCATGCGGCCGCTCCGTCGCGCTCGCCGGCGACCTGCGTGATCGCTTGGGCGAAGACCTCGGCAGGTTGCGCACCCGAGATGCCGTACTTGCCGTCGATCACGAAGAACGGAACACCGTTGATGCCGTAGTCCTGTGCCTGCGCGATGTCGGCCTGCACGTCTGACGCGTAGCGATCCGACTCGAGCGCTTCGCGCGCCTCGTCTGCGTCGAGGCCGACCTCGACGGCGAAGCTCACGAGCTCGTCGATGCGGTTCACGCGCCCGCCCTCGACGAAGTAGGCCTTCAGCAGGCGCTCCTTCAGCTCGAGCTGCTTGCCGTTGGCCTTCGCGAAGTGCAGGAGTTCGTGCGCCTTCAGCGTCTTCGTGTGGGCGACTTTTTCGAAGTGGTAGTCGAGTCCGGCGTTCGCGGCGACGCCCGTGACGTGTTCGAGCATCTGCTCGGCGCGCTCGACCGGCATACCCCTGCGATCGGCCAGATACTCGACCGTGGAGCCCTCGAAATCGAGCGGAGTGTCGGGCGAGAGCTCGAAGGAGTGGTACGTGATGTCGACGGCAGGCGCGTCGTCGCCGAGCGAGGCGATTCCGCTCTCGAGGTGCCGCTTGCCGATGTAGCACCACGGGCACGCGATGTCGGACCAGATGTCGATCTTGATGGCTTCACTCACGAAGTATGCGAACGGATGCATCGTGCACCGTATTCCCCACGCGAGTTTCAACCCGGCGAACTCGTTACGACCAGCACCTCGATAGGCTCGGATGATGCCCGATCCCGCACCGCGCCGCATCCTCGTCGCAGGCACGAGCGGGGCAGGCAAGTCGACCCTCGCGCGGCGGATCGCCGCGGCATCCGCCCTGCCGTACCTGGAGATCGACGCCCTCTTCCACGGACCGGACTGGACGCCTCGCCCGAGCTTCGTGGACGATGTCGACGCCTTCACAGCGCAACAAAGCTGGGTCATCGAGTGGCTGTACGAGCCCGTGCGCGAGCTGCTCGCCGGCCGGGCCGATGTGATGCTCTCGCTCGACTACTCGCGCCCGCTCGTGATGCAGCGAGTGATCACGCGCACGGTGCGCCGTCGACTGCGGCGCGAGGAGCTCTGGAACGGCAATAGGGAGGCGCCGCTCCACACGATCTTCACCGACCCCGAGCACATCGTCCGATGGGCCTGGAACACGCATGCCGGCCGGCTCGAACTCGTCGCCGCGGCCGAGGCGCGTCATCCCGCTCTCGAAGTCGTTCGGCTGCGACATCCGCGCGAGGCAGACGCCTGGATCGCTCGCGTCTTCGGACGCTCCGGCCCGGGCACCCTTCCCGATCCGGCCTGAACGATATATCGTTGAGTATCGTTGGATTGCACCTCAGGAGGTCGTCATGAACGGATCAGGCTCCACAGGAGACTTCGGCTCAACTGGCTTCTCGGGCGACGGGCCCGCCGCCGCGATCTGGGAGGCGATGCAGCAGTTGCGCTCTTCGTTCGAGCAGCGACCCGGCTCGTCCCGCATGGCGCGGGGCGACGTGCGCGCGGCCGTGCTGGCACTGCTCAGCGAAGAGCCGATGCACGGCTACCAGATCATCCACGAGATCGAAGAGCGCAGCGGCGGCAGATGGAAGCCGAGCGCGGGGTCGGTGTACCCGACGCTGCAGTTACTCGCCGACGAGGGGCTGATCGTCGCGGAAGAACTGCGGGGGCGCAAGACCTACTCGCTCACCGAGGCCGGCCGCGACGAGGCATCCGCCGGAGCCGACCGACCTGCACCGTGGGAGGCGGCAGGGCCGCAGGGGGCCGACCAGCACCGCGCACTGTCGAAGGCGGGCGTCGAACTCGCCGCTGCGGCCGCGCAGATCGCCCGCAGCGGCACGCCCGAGCAGGCGCGGCGCGCGGTCGAGCTGCTCGACGAGACCCGGCGCGGGCTCTACTCGATCCTCGCCGAGGGCTGAACCAGGTGGAGGGAGGCGCCCGACCCGTGCGCACGCGCCGCATTCTGCGCTTCGCGGCGCGCCAACTCACGGCGCTCTGGTGGTTCGAGCTCGTGCTCCCCCGCATCGGTCTCGCGGGCATCGCCGAGCGCTCGCGGGAACGACGGATGCGCCGGCTCGCACAGCAGTTCCGCGTTCTCGCGGTCGACCTCGGCGGGCTCATGATCAAGGTCGGGCAGTTCCTCTCCTCCCGCCTCGACGTGCTCCCGCCCGAGATCACCGCCGAGCTCGAGGGGTTGCAAGACGAAGTGCCGGCCGAGCCGTTCCCGGCGATCCGAGCGCTCGCCGAGGCCGAGCTCGGTGCCCCGCTCGAGCGGGTGTTCGCCCGCGTCGACGAGTCACCGGTCGCCGCCGCCTCACTCGGCCAGGTACATCGCGCACGACTCGCCGATGGCGATACCGCTGACACCGGACTCGTCGACGTGGTGGTCAAGGTGCAGCGGCCGGGCATCGATCAGATCGTCGCGGTCGACCTCGCGGCCCTCCGCCGCATCGCCGGCTGGGTGCAGCGCGTCCGAATCGTGTCCGACCGGGTCGACGCACCAGCGCTCGTCGAGGAGTTCGCGGCGACCTGCCTCGAAGAGATCGACTACCTGCACGAGGCCGCGAGCGGTGAACGATTCGCCGAAGCCTTCGCCGACGACTCCCGCGTCGCCGCTCCCGCGATCGTGTGGGAGCGTACAACTCGGCGCGTGCTCACGCTCGAGGACGTGACGGCGATCAAGATCAATGACACCGCTGCGCTGCGTGCTGCGGGCATCGCACCTGGCGAGGTGGCCCGGGTCTTCGCCGAGAGCATGTTCGAGCAGGTGTTCACGCACGGTTTCGTGCACGCCGACCCGCACCCGGGCAATATCTTCGTCACCCCGGGCGCGGCAGCTGCGGGCGCCGCCTCCGCGGGCGCGGCCACTCCTGGCACCGCTGCGCAGTGGCGGCTCACCTTCGTGGACTTCGGCATGATGGCCGAGGTGCCCGCCGAACTGCGAGCCGGCCTCCGCACCCTCGTCATCGCCGTCGCCGCGCGCGACGGTCGCGGCATGATCCAGGCGGCACAGCAGATCGGCGTACTCCTGCCGTCGGCCGACACCGGTGAGCTCGAGCGCGCCCTCACCCAGCTCTTCGCGCGGTTCGGCGGCTTGGGATTCGCCCAGCTGAAAGACGTCGATCCGCGCGAGCTCAGCGACTTCGGCGACGAGTTCGGCGACGTCATGCGCTCGCTGCCCTTCCAGCTGCCCGAGCAACTGCTCCTGCTGTTCCGGGCGCTGGCCCTGACGTCGGGCATGTGCAGCGCACTGGACCCCGAGTTCAATGTGTGGGAGGCGGTCGAGCCCTACGCCACACAGCTCCTGAACGAGGAGCGCGGCAACCTCGCACAAGATCTCGGGGCGCAGGCCGCGACGAACGCGAAACTGGTCTGGCAGTTGCCGAATCGCATCGATGCGCTCATCACCAAGGCCGACGAGGGCAGGTTGTCCTTCGACACCTCACGGCTCGAGCAGCGCATCGATCGCATCGAAGGGCTCGCTCGCCGGGTCGTCTCCGCCCTGCTCTTCGCGGCCCTGCTCATCGGCGGCGCATTGCTCGCCACGCCGAACCCGGCGCTCAGCACGACTCTCGTTGCGCTCTCGGTGCTGCCGCTGCTGCACGCCCTGTTCGCCGGCCTCTTCCGACGGCGCGGGCGGTGACAACGGCGCGCCAGCGGCCCTGCTTCAGCTGACGGTCGGCGTGTCCACTGCGCCGCCGAAGCGGCGGTTACGGCCCGCGTACAACTCGATGGCCTGCCAGAGATCGACGCGCGAGAAGTCTGGCCAGAGCGTATCGAGGAACACCATCTCGGCGTAGGCCGACTGCCAGAGCATGAAGTTCGACGTGCGCTGCTCCCCCGAGCTGCGCACGAACAGGTCGACGTCGGGCAGTTCGGGCACGTAGAGCCGCTTCGCGATGAGCTTCTCCGACACGGCCGAGGGACGCAGGCGGCCGGATGCCACGTCGTCGGCGATCGACCGCACCGCGTCGGCGATCTCGGTGCGCCCGCCGTAGTTGACGCACATGGTGAGGGTGAGGGTGTCGTTTCCCGCGGTGAGCGTCTCAGCGAACTGCAGTTCCTTGATCACCGAGGCCCAGAGCCGCGGCCGTCGCCCCGCCCAGCGGATGCGCACCCCCCACTCGTTGAGCTGGTCGCGCCGCCGATGCAGCACGTCGCGGTTGTAGCCCATGAGGAAGCGCACCTCTTCGGGCGAACGCTTCCAGTTCTCGGTCGAGAAGGCGTACACCGAGAGGTGCTTCACGCCGGCCTGGATCGCGCCGGCCACGACGTCGAGCAGTGCCACCTCGCCCGCCTTGTGCCCCTCGATGCGAGTGAGGCCGCGCTTGTTGGCCCATCGGCCGTTGCCGTCCATGACGATGGCGACGTGCTCGGGCACCGCCCCTTTCGGCAGCTCGGGCGGATACAGACCCGTCCAGTCGATCGGCCGGTAGGGAACCGCGTCACGGTGGGTGAAGGGCTTCGGACTCACTGGGCGGTCGTCTCCCTGGATACGTGCGGCAACGAGCGAAGACCCCGCTCGAGGTGCCATTGGGTGTAGGCGGCGATGATGCCGCTCGCCTGGCCCCGGTCGCGGTCGCTCGAGGCCTTCGCGAACGCCCAGTCTCCGGCGAGTAAGGCGCCGAGCAGCGCCACAGTGGAACCCGCGATGCGCGGAGTGCCGGGCGGTGCGCATTCGTCGCAGACCACGCCGCCGAGCTGCACGACGACGGCGGTGTGCTCGCCCACCTTGCCGCAGCGGGCACAGTCCTGGAAGCTCGGCGCCCAGCCCGCAAGTGCGAGCGCGCGCAGCAGGTACGAATCGAGCGTGAGGCTCGCCCCGTGTTCGCTCCTCGAGAGCGAGCGCAGGGCGCCGACGAGCAGCAGGTACTGCTGCAGCGAGCCCTCGGCCTCGGTGAGCTTGTCGGCGGCCTCGACCATGGCGTTCGCCGCGGTGTAGGCCGAGTAGTCCTGAGTGATGAGCGCGCCGTAGGAGCCGAGCGACTCCGCCTGCGTGACGACGTCGAGGCTGCGGCCCTCGTACAACTGCAGGTCGGCGACCATGAACGGCTCGAGCCGGGAGCCGAACTTCGAACCGGTGCGCCGCACCCCCTTCGCGACCGCGCGCACCTTGCCGTGCTGCCGCGTCAACAGCGTGACGATGCGGTCGGCCTCACCCAGCTTGTGGGTGCGGAGCACGACGGCTTCATCTCGATACACGGGCACCCTTCATTCTCCCACCCCGCGCAGCAGAACCGGCCGAAGCGGATGCCGCGGCGCGGTTGTCTCCTCGCGCTTCCGGCGCGTGGTTCACTGGTGCCGTGAACCACGCACTCTTCACGATCCCCCTCTGGCTCGACCTCGTAGCCGTGGCCATCGGCGCGATCCAGGGTGCGATGTTCGCCGCCCGACTGACCGAACGACGCATCGACCTGCTCGGCGTCGCCCTCATCGGTGTCATCGTCGGCCTCGGCGGCGGCCTCATGCGCGATCTGCTGCTGAATCAACTGCCGGCCGCGATCTCGAGCAACTGGTACCTGCCGATCGCGACCGCGGCCGCCCTGCTCGGCATGGCACTGTTGCGCGTCTTCACGAAACTCAACGGCCTCATCATCGCCCTCGACGCAGTGACGATCGGGCTCTTCGGCGCGATCGGCACCTCGAAGGCCCTCGCCTATGGCGTGCCGGTAGTGCCTGCGGTCTTCATCGGAGTGCTCTCGGCCGTGGGCGGATCGATCCTCCGCGATGTCGCCCTCAACCTGCCGATCGCGCTCATGCACGTCGGATCGCTCTACGCCATCGCCGCAACGGCCGGCACTGTGCTGCTCGTCGTACTCGTCGCGCTCGGCGTGAACGTGGTCATCGCGGCCACGGTGTGCGTCGTCGTGACCACGCTCACCCGTCTGGGCTCGGTGCGCTTCGGTTGGAGCCTGCCCGAACAGCGGGCACTCGGCACCTGGAAGGTCTGGCGTCGAGCCTGACAACCCTGCACGCGTCCAGTTGCCCGACTCTGGACAGAGTCGGGCAACTCGATGTGTGGCACCGCCGGATGCCGCGGGCGCACCTCGTGCGCGCGGCATCCGAGACTCGTCAGACGCCGACGAACTCGCGCTCCGCCTCGGACGCGACCGCGTTGCGCAGTGCGCGGTTGACGGCGGAGACGACGGCCTTCAGCGACGCCGTCGAGATGTCGGCGTCGATGCCGACACCCCACAGCACCCGGCCGTCGACCTCGAGCTCGACGTACGCGGCAGCGAGTGAATTGCCGCTGGCCGCGAGCGTGTGCTCGACGTAGTCGCGCAGCGCCACCTTGACGCCCTCTGCGCCGAGTACGGCGAGGAATGCCGAGATGGGACCGTTGCCGCTCGCGTCGGCCTCGACCCGCTCTTCGCCGTCGCGCAGCCCGACGCGCACGTTGACGACCCCGTCGAGCGCGCTCTCGGTGCGCAGCGACAGCAGTTCGAAGCGACCCCACTTCTCGTCGGGGTGCTCCTGGGGCGCCGGCAGGTACTCGTCGTTGAAGACGCGCCAGATCTCATCGCTCGAGACCTCGCCGCCCTCGGCGTCGGTCTTGGCCTGCACGACGCCCGAGAACTCGATCTGCAGGCGGCGCGGCAGGTCGAGTGCGTGATCGGTCTTCAGGAGGTAGGCGACCCCTCCCTTGCCCGATTGCGAGTTCACACGGATGACGGCCTCGTAGCTGCGTCCGAGGTCGCGCGGGTCGACGGGCAGGTACGGCACCGCCCATTCGAGCTCACCGAGTGCGACACCGCGGCGCTCCGCTTCGGCATCCATCGCCTCGAAGCCCTTCTTGATGGCGTCTTGGTGCGAGCCCGAGAACGCCGTGTAGACGAGGTCACCGGCCCACGGGTGACGCTCTGGCACCGGCAGCTGGTTGCAGTACTCGACGGTGCGCTTGACCTCGTCGATGTCGGAGAAGTCGATCTGCGGGTCGATGCCCTGCGTGAACAGGTTGATGCCGAGAGCGACGAGGTCGACGTTGCCGGTGCGCTCGCCATTGCCGAACAGGCAGCCTTCGATGCGGTCGGCGCCGGCGAGATACCCGAGTTCGGCGGCGGCGACGGCCGTGCCGCGGTCGTTGTGGGGGTGCAGCGAGAGAATCACATTCTCGCGGTGGGCGAGGTGCCGCGACATCCATTCGATCGAGTCGGCGTAGACGTTGGGCGTGGCCATCTCGACCGTCGCCGGCAGGTTGATGATGACCTTGCGCTCGGGCGTCGGCTCGAAGATCTCGATGACCTGGTTGCACACGTCGACCGCGAACTCGAGCTCGGTGCCCGTGTAGCTCTCGGGCGAGTACTCGTAGTAGACCGTCGTGCCGGGGACGGTCGATTCCATCTCACGGCACTTGCGCGCGCCGTGCAGCGCGATATCGATGATGCCCTGCTTATCGGTGCGGAAGACGACCTCGCGCTGCAGGATGCTCGTCGAGTTGTACAGGTGCACGATGGCCTGCTTCGCGCCGGAGATCGACTCGTACGTGCGCTCGATGAGGTGATCGCGGGCCTGCGTCAGCACCTGGATCGTGACGTCGTCGGGGATCGCGCCCTCTTCGATGAGGCTGCGCACGAAGTCGAAGTCCGTCTGGCTTGCCGACGGGAACCCGACCTCGATCTCCTTATAGCCCATCTTGACCAGCAGGTCGAACATGATGCGCTTGCGCTCGGGGCTCATCGGGTCGATGAGGGCCTGGTTGCCGTCACGGAGGTCGACCGCGCACCAACGCGGCGCCCGTTCGATGCGCTTGGACGGCCACGTGCGATCGGGCAGATCGACGTGGATCTGCTCGTGGAACGCACGGTAGCGATGCACGGGCATCGAAGACGGCTTCTGGGTGTTCTGCATGAGGTGCTCTTCTCGCTTACGGATGGGTTTCAGCCGACGACGAACTCCGCAGCGAGGGAGGCCTGAGAACTAGGACTCGCTGCGGCAGCTAAGGAGAAGCAGGCCGTGAAGCACACGGCAAGGCTAACACCGCGCCTGGCCGGGCGCGCAACATGACGGAACGAGCGGATGCAATCCGATGCATCCGCTCGTTCCGTTCCCCTTCTTCACCTCGCGTCGTGAGTCCCTAGTCGGCCGCGAGGGCGACGACCGGCGAGACGCGCATCGCACGCCGGGCCGGAGCGATCGAGGCCACGATCGTCAACACGCCGGCCGCGACGATGAGCACACCGAACATCGCCCACGGAATGCCCGGCAGCACGATGCCTGGGCTGCCGTTCACGTTGCCGAGCAGCGCCTGCGCCCCCGCCCAGCCGTACACGAAACCGAGCACGAGCCCCGTCAGGGTCGCCGCGATCGTGAGCGACGCGCTCTCGGCGACGATCATCGCTCGCAGCTGCCGGCGATCGAAGCCGAGCGCCCGCAGCAGGCCCAGCTCGCGAGTGCGCTGCAACACACTGAGCGAGAGCGTGTTGACCATGCCGATCGCGGCGATGAGGGCGCTGAAGCCGATCAGCACGGTGAAGACCGTCACCGTGACGTTCATCGTCTCGTCGATGCCCTGATACACCTCGGGTTGGGCCCGCTGCGCCGCCGCGATGATGTCGCGATAGGACTGCATCGTGACGCTGAAGGTCGTCACGAGCGTCACGCCGATCACGAGGCCGATCGTCATGCGCGAGCTGCGCTCGGGGTGGCGCACCGCGTTCTCCGCTGCGAGCCGGGCGGCCGGCGAACTCCCGAGCATCCGGCCGACGAGCCGCAGCACCGGCGGCATCACCAGGTGCGCACCGAGCACGATGCCCGTGAACGAGACCACGCCGCCGACGAGCCCGATGAAGACCCCGAACGGGCTGACCAACCCCGCGATGACCCCGAGCGCGACCAGCACGAGCCCCACCACGACGAGCGCGAGGGCGATCACGTTGCGCGCGCGCTGCGCGGTGACCTCGCTGCGGTCGTGCTCGTTCGCATTGCCGATTGCTTCGACGGGACTCACGGCGAGCACCCGGCGCGATCCGACCCACGACGCGAGCCACGTCGTCAACACGACCGCGATCGCAGGCAGGGCGACCTGGGGGTTCAGATAGTCGTAGTCGGTTGCAGGGAGCAGGTCGACCCGCACCGCGACCTCCTCGAGCGCGAACGCGAGGCCAGAACCGATGACGACACCGACGGCGGCTCCCACGACACCGATGAGGAACCCCTCTTTGGCGACCTGCGCACGCTGGGTCCTCGCGCTCGAGCCGATCAGGCGGAGCAACGCGATGAGGCGCGTGCGCCCGGCGACGACCGTCGAGACCGTGTTGGCGGTGACGATGGCGGAAACGTAGATCGCGATGACGATGAAGACGCTCGCGACGATCCCGAGCATGAGCGCGACCGTCGCGCTCGAGCCGGTGACGTCGTCGGCGGCGACCACAGCACCGAGCAGCCCGGTGACGTGCAGCAGGGCGACTCCGAAGCTGCCCGCGAGGGTTGCAACGATGAGCGTCGGCCATTGATCCCTGAATTGGCTGCGCATCAGGCCGCCGCCTCCATGGACAGCATGAAGGTCGAGATCTCCCCGGCCGTCGAGCGCCCCGAATCGCGGACGATCCGACCGTCGGCGAGGAAGAGGATGCGGTCGGCGTGGCTCGCCGCGATCGGGTCGTGCGTCACCATGGCGATCGACTGGCCGTATCGGGCGCTGGCCGCGGCGAGGAGCCCGAGCACCTCGCGACCGGTGCGCGAGTCGAGATTGCCGGTGGGCTCGTCGGCGAACACGAGGTCGGGCCGGGTGGCCAAAGCCCTGGCGATCGCGACGCGCTGCTGCTGGCCGCCTGACAGTTCGTGCGGTCGATGCCCGATGCGGGAACGCAGGCCCAGCGTGTCGAAGAGTTCGTCGATCCAGCCCTGCTCCTCGCGCGTGGGCCGGCGCCCGTCGAGATCGAACGGAAGCATGACGTTGCCGCGCACGTCGAGTGTCGGCACGAGGTTGAACGACTGGAAGATGAAGCCGATCCGGCGTCGCCGCAGCACGGTCAAAGCCGAATCCGAGAGCTCGGTGATATCGGTGTCGCCGAGCCACACCCGCCCACCACTCGGCGAGTCGAGCCCGGCCATGATGTGCATGAGCGTCGACTTGCCCGATCCCGATGGGCCCATGATGGCGGTGAACTCTCCGCGGCGGAGGCCGAGCGAGACATCGTCGAGGGCAGTGACGGCACCCGGGCCGTCTCCGTAGCGCTTGCCGAGTTCGGCGACGCGGGCGATCAGGCCGAGGTCAGAGGGTTGGATCTGCATGTCATCGACGTTACGGACGGCGCGGGTGTCGAGGCATCCGGCGAATGGATGGTTCGCCGTCATCCTCTGGGATGATCCCTTTCGTCGGTCGAGTAGGCGCGCCAGCGCCGTATCGAGACCTCGCCGGTCCGGCTCGCTGAGCCTGACTCGCTGAGCCTGTCGAGGCGCTCCTGTCGAGCGCTCCTGTCGTCGGCGACTCCCTTCGACGAACTCAGGGAGCCGGAGCGTCGAGATCGTGCTCGTAGGCGAACACCACGAGCTGCACGCGATCGCGCAGGCTGAGCTTGGCGAGGATACGACTGATATGCGTCTTCACCGTCGCCTCCGAGAGGAACTCGGATGCCGCGATCTCGCCGTTGCTGAGCCCGCGGGCCGCGAGACCGAAGATCTCGCGTTCACGCGGGGTGAGGTCCGCCCACGCGGCTGGCGCCGGGCGCCGGCCACTGCCCCGCCCGACATGGGCGAACAGCGCGCGCGTCGCTGCGGCAGCGATCACCTGGTTGCCCTGATGCACCGTGCGCACCGCCGCGAGCAGGAACTCGGGGTCGGCGTCCTTCAGCACGAACCCGCTCGCCCCTGCGCGGATCGCACGAGCCGCGTTCTCGTCGAGATCGAAGGTCGTGAGCACGAGGATCCTCGGGGGAACGACTCCGTCGCGCTCGGCAGCCGCGAGGATCTGCTCGGTCGCGGCGATGCCATCCTGCACCGGCATGCGCACGTCCATGAGTACGACATCGGGCCGTTCGCGCGCCGCCAGGACGACCGCGGCCGCACCATCGCCCGCTTCGCCGACCACCTCGAGGTCGGGCTGCGATTCGATGAGCATGCGCACGCCGGCACGGAACAAGGCCTGGTCGTCGACCAGCGCGACCCGGATCTCGCTCATGCGGGCCTTCCCGCCTGCGCCGGAATACGTGCGATGAGCCGGAACAGGCCGTCGTCGCCGGCCTCCGCGCGCAACGTGCCACCCGTGAGCTGGGCTCGCTCGCGCATGCCGGGGATCCCGTGGCGGAACGCGTGCGACTCGGGCGAAGCGGCATCCGCTTTTCTGGCGTTCACGAGCGTGATCGCCACGCCTTCGGCGTCCCAGGCCAGCTCGAGGTGCACCGGCGCGCTCACGTCGCCGTGTCGCAGGGCATTGGTCAGGCCTTCCTGCGCGATGCGGTAGACCGCGATCTGGTGGCCGGTGCCGAGCGGCAGCCGTTCGCCGATCTCGGCGAAGCGCACGTCGAGGCCCGCCGCGCGCACCTGCTCGAGCAATCCGTCGAGGTCGTCGAGCACCGGCTGGGGTGCGCCCGCCTCATCGTGACGGAGCTCTGCGAGGAGCAGGCGCACGTCACCGAGAGCGCCGCGGGCGACACCGGCGATCGTGCCGAGTGCATCGACGGCGGCTTCAGGGCGCGATGGGGCTGCGAACCGGGCGCCGTCGGCCTGAGCGATCACGACCGCGAGCGAATGCGCGACGACGTCGTGCATGTCGCGGGCGATGCGGTTGCGCTCCTGTTCGACGACGTAGCGGTACTCGACCAGCTCTCGTTCGCGGTTCGCCGCGTCTTCACGCCGGCGCACTTCACGCGTGTCGCGCACCGAGCGCACGAGCAGGCCCGCCGTCCACGACAGTACGAACACGGCGATCGATGCGACGAAGAGCACGACGGTCAGGATCAGCGTGCTGACCGTGTCCTGCGGACCGAGGAAGCCGGCGTTGTCGATGAGCGGTTTGATGAGCGCGAGATACCCGGTCGCGAGCAGGGCGCCGACGCCCGCCGACGCGAGGCCCAGCCACTTCACGACTCGGCCGCCGTGTGCCGCGCTCGAGTAGAGCACGCCGAAGACTGCGACGTCGTAGAGCTGCAGGTCGCGCAGCATCAGCATCTGCGCGAGCGCCGCGGCCCAGGCGAGCCCGAGCGACCACCCGGGCGAATACCGGCGCACCGCGAGCGCCCCGGCGAAGACGATGAGCACCGCGACATCGGGCGCGGCGCCGAGCAACGCGAGCGGGAGGCACACGAGCGCGAACACGCCTGCGAGCACGATGTCGGTCGTGAGTTTCGCGCGGCTGATCGGGGTGGGCACCGATACACAGTACGCGTTCACCGGTGGCACAGCCTCAGTCGGCGCCCGGAATCATCCTCGAGAGGTACACCTTACGGCGGCATCCGCGACTCGCGTCAGACGAGTGGAGACCACGAAATGTTGGGTCGCACTGTATGACTCGGACGTAGAGAATAGCTGGAGGAGGGCGAATGGTGGTTCGGGTGATCGGCGCGATGCTCGCCGCGTGCGCTGTACTGATCGTTGCCGGTTGTGCCACGGACAGCGACGTGGAGGCACGCGTTACGGATGACACATGGGTGCCCGAGCGGGCGAGCCTGCCGGCCGAGGTGACGCGAGTCGGCTTCGTGGTCGATGCCGGTGACGGGCCGCAACTGTGCCTCGGGCGCATCATGGAGTCGTATCCTCCTCAGTGCGCTGGCCCGATGATCTTGGGCTGGGACTGGGATGCGGTCGACGGCGAGGAGTCGGTAGCGGGCGTGACCTGGGGCGACTATTCGGTCAGGGGCGACTGGGACGGCGAGACACTCGCTCTCAGGGGCACCGCCGTGCTCGTCGATCGCTCTGCACAACTGGTCGACCCGGGCACGACTGCCCAGCCGGCCGAAACCCCTTCGGCGGCGTGCGAGCCCGAGAGCTCCCCAGTGTTGCCTGCCCTTCGGGACGCGGTGTCCGACATCGTCTCGGTCGGGATGGACCTCGCGAGCGGATGCGTCATCGTCGAGGTCGAATACGATGACGGCGCGCTGCAGACGGCCGTCGATCAGCGTTACGGCGCGGGTGCCATTGTGATCGCTTCGAGCTTCACGCTCGTTGACGATCGATGAGCCGGACCGGGTCAGAAGCCGAGGCGGCCGAGCTGCTTCGGGTCGCGCTGCCACTCCTTTGCGACCTTCACGTGCAGCGCGAGGTGCACCTTGCGGCCGAGTAGGCCCTCGATCTGTGCCCGAGCGGTCGTGCCGACCTCGCGCAGGCGCGACCCTCCCTTGCCGATGATGATGCCCTTCTGACTGTCGCGCTCGACGTAGAGATTCGCGTAGATCTCGAGCAGGTCTTTGTCTTCTCGCTCGACCATGTCGTCGACGGTGACCGCGATCGAGTGCGGCAGCTCGTCGGAGACGCCCTCGAGCGCGGCCTCGCGGATGAACTCGGCGATGCGCTCGGCCGGGTCTTCGTCGGTCAGGGTCTCTGCCGGATACAGCGGCTGCTCGGACTCGGGAAGGAGCGCCAGCAGCTCGGCGACGAGCACATCGAGCTGCTCACCGCGCGGCGCCGACACGGGAATGATCGCCGCCCACTCGCGGAGCTCCGACACCGCGAGCAAGTGCTCGGCGATCTGCTTCTTCGACGCGGCATCCGTCTTCGTGACGATCGCGACCTTCTTGGCCCGCGGATAGTGATCGAGCTGCTCGTTGATGAATCGATCTCCGGGGCCGATCGGCTCGTTCGCAGGCACGCAGAACGCGATCACGTCGACGTCGCCGAGCGTGGACTGCACGAGAGCGTTGAGACGCTCGCCGAGCAGGGTGCGCGGCCGGTGCAATCCTGGGGTGTCGACGAGGATGAGCTGGCCGTTCTCGCGGTGCACGATGCCGCGAATGGCGCGCCGCGTCGTCTGCGGCTTCGAGCTCGTGATGGCGACCTTCTCACCCACGAGCGCGTTCGTGAGCGTCGACTTGCCGACGTTGGGTCGCCCGACGAACGAGACGAATCCGGCACGGTACTCAGCCACGGCTGTTCCTTCCATCGGGGCTGCTCGACTCGAACGCGCTCTGCACGTCGATGAGCGCCTGATCGCGTTCGACGAGGATCGTCGAGATGCGCTTGCGTCGGCCTTCCGTACGCTCCGCCTCGAGCACGAGGCCCGACACGGTGACGCGTTCACCCGGCAGCGCGAGGCGGCCGAGCTCTTTCGCGAGCAGGCCGCCCACTGAGTCGACGTCTTCGTCGTCGAGGTCGAGGCCGAAGAGCTCGCCGAGCTCGTCGACCGGCAATCGCGCATTCACGCGGAACCGCCCATCACCCAGCTCTTCGACTTGAGCGGCCTCGCGGTCGTACTCGTCGGAGATGTCGCCGACGAGTTCCTCGATCAGGTCTTCCAGCGTCACGAGTCCGGCGATGCCGCCGTACTCGTCGACGACCATCGCGAGGTGGTTCGACTCGAGCTGCATCTGACGCAGAAGCGCGTCGGCCTTCATCGATTCGGGAACGAACACCGCCGGTCGCACGAGTTCGCCGACAGTGAGTCCCTCAGCGTCGAGCGGGCGCTCGAAACTGAGACGGGCCAGATCGCGCAGATAGAGGATGCCGGTGACGTCGTCTGCGTCACGCTCGATCACCGGAACGCGCGAGTAGCCGGCGTTCAGGAAGACGGCCATGGCGTGCGAGAGATGCGCCGACGACTCGATCGTGATCATGTCGGTACGCGGCACCATGACCTCGCGAACGACCGTGTCGTTGAACTCGAAGATCGAGTGGATGAGCTCACGGTCGCCCTCTTCGAGCACGTCGAGCTCGGTCGCCTCGTCGACCATGCTGAGCAGTTCCTCTTCGCTCGAGACACCGCCGAACCTGGCCCGCCCGGGGGTGACCCGGTTCCCGAGCGAGACGAGGGCGCCGGCCAACGGCCCGAGCAATACGCGCAGGAAATGCACGAGCGGCGCGGTCAGTCGCAGCACCATCGCTGCGTTGACTCGGCCCACGCTGCGCGGACTGGTGCCGACGAGCACGAACGACACGGCAGTCATGATGAGCGCCGAGTACAGCAGCACGAGCCACACATTGTCGAGGAACGACGCGAAGGCGAGGGTCACGAGCACCGCTGCAGTCGTCTCGGCGATGATGCGCATGAAGTTGACCGCATTGACGTGCGCGCCGGTGTCGTCGGCGATCGCGAGGAGCGAGCGCCGGGCACGAGACTCGAGCGCGAGCTCGGTCACGTCGGCACGCGAGCTCGACGCGATGGCCGAATCGACTGCAGCCATGAGCCCGCCGAATGCGACGAGCACGAAGGCCGCGCCGAGGAAGATCCACGGCTGCATGTCAGCGGCGCCGCTCCTGCATGGAGAACCCGACGAGGATGTCGCGCTGGACGCCGAACATCTCTTTCTCTTCTGCCGGCTCGGCGTGGTCGAAGCCGAGCAGGTGGAGGATTCCGTGGGTGGTCAGCAGCATCAGTTCGTCGTTGAGCGGATGCCCCGCTGCGCGTGCCTGCGCTTCGGCCACCTGCGGGCACAGCACGACATCGCCGAGCAGTCCCGGTGGCGTTGGCGACTCCTCGGTGCCGGGCCGCAGCTCGTCCATCGGGAAGCTCAGCACGTCGGTGGGGCCGGGCTCGTCCATCCACTGCACGTGCAGTTGCTCCATCGCCCCCTCGTCGACGAGCACGATCGCGAGCTCAGCGTCTGGGTGCACGTGCATCGCGTCGAGCGCGTAGACGGCCAATCGCTGGATGGCGGCCTCATCGACCTCGATCGCCGACTCGTTGTTGATCTCGATGCTCACGCCGTGAACCTCGCCTTCTCGCTCACTTGGCCTGTCCATCTCGTTTACCGAGCCGTGGCTGGTGGTCGCGCGGACCCTGGTGACCGCGCCGTTCGGCACGGTTCGCGAACTCTCGTGCTTGGTCGCGTTCGAATCGCTGCGCTTGCTGGCGTTGGTCGTACTCGGTGTACGCGTCGACGATGCGGCCGACGAGGGTGTGCCGCACGACGTCGTCGCTCGTGAGGTGCACGAACTCGATGTCGTCGACGTGGTCGAGGATTCGGGTCACGAGTCGGAGCCCGCTCGCGCCGCCCGGGAGGTCGATCTGGGTGATGTCGCCGGTGACGACCATCTGCGATCCGAATCCGAGCCGGGTGAGGAACATCTTCATCTGCTCTGGCGTGGTGTTCTGCGCCTCGTCGAGCACGACGAACGAGTCGTTCAAGGTGCGTCCACGCATGTAGGCCAGCGGTGCGACCTCGATCGTGCCGGACGCGAGCAGCTTGGGCACGAGCTCTGGGTCCATCATCTCGTTGAGCGCGTCGTAGAGCGGGCGCAGGTACGGGTCGATCTTGTCCGTCAACGTACCGGGGAGGAACCCGAGCCGCTCCCCTGCCTCGACGGCGGGTCTCGTCAGGATGATGCGACTGACCTCTTTGCGCTGCAACGCCTGCACGGCCTTGGCCATCGCGAGGTACGTCTTGCCGGTGCCTGCTGGGCCGATGCCGAAGACGATGGTGTGCTCGTCGATCGCGTCGACGTAGCGCCGCTGCCCCTCGGTTTTAGGCCGGATGGTCTTGCCTCGGCTCGAGATGATCACCTGCCCGAGCAGTTCGGACGGCTTGGCGTTGGGATCGGCGTCGAGCATGCGGGCCGAGCTCCTCACTTCGGTGGGGGTGGGGTCTTGCCCGTTCTTCACAAGCTCCAGCAGTTCTTCGATGAGGCGGCGCACGCGCACGCGATCGTCGACGTCGCCGCGGATCGCGATCTCGTTGCCGCGCACGTGCACGGCCACGCCGGGGTATTCGCGCTGGATGGTCGTGAGCAGCCGGTCTTGCGGTCCGAGCAGTCGCACCATGGCGATGCCGTCGATGCTGAGCCGTTCCTCGTCGGCCTCGGCGGGCTGCGAGGCGTCTCCGGCACCGATGGGGTCACTCATCGGCAAGCGTGGCCTCCTCGAGACCGCCGTCACGGCTGTTGTTCGCGAGCACGTGCGCGTGCACGTGGAAGATGGTCTGGCCGGCGGCGGCGCCGGTATTGAAGACGAGACGGAACTGGCCGTCGGCGAGTTCGTCGGCGACGCCGTGCGCGACCTCGACGAGTTCGGCGAGGAGACCCGGGTCGCCGGCTGCGAGCTCGACGACATCGCGGTACTCCCCCGACTTCGGGGTCACCACGACGTGCACCGGCGCCTTGGGCGCGACGTCGTGGAAGGCGATGATGCGGTCGGTCTCCGCGACCAGCCGCGCGGGGATCTCACGAGCGGCGATTCGCTCGAAGAGAGTCGGTTCTGCGCGGGACGAGGTCATTCCACCATCGTAGCGACGGATGCCTCACCACCGCCCGAGTGCCGCGTTCAGCACGGCGATCGCGGCCGGCCCGGCCGTCGAAGTACGAAGCACGGATGCCCCGAGCCGCACGGGTTCGGCACCGGCAGCTGTGAGGCGCTCCAACTCGGCCGGGGCGATGCCGCCCTCGGGACCGACCACGAGCGCAAGATCACGCCCATCAGGCTGGATGTCGGTCAGCGTCGCCGTCGCCGTCGGCTCGAGCAGCAGCATCCGTTGCCCGCCGAGTCGCTCGGCGAGCTGTGCGGTCGTCGTGACCGGCGAAACCACCGGCAACCAGGCGCGGATCGATTGCTTGACGGCTTCGCGCACGATCGAAGCCCATCGCAGTCGGCCCTTCTCGGCTTTCGGACCCTCCCACCGGGAGACGGAGCGGCTCGCCGCCCATGGCACGATCACGTCGACGCCGAGCTCGGTCGCCGCTTGCACCGCGAGCTCGTCTCGGTCGCCTTTCGCCAGCGCCTGCACGAGTGTGATGCGCGGCGACGGCGGCTGTTCGGCGATGACCTCGTCGACGCTGAGTTCGAGCTCGCGCGCACCCGTCGAGGCCACGACGCCGTGCACGAGCGTGCCGTGGCCGTCGCCGATCGCGATGCGCTCGCCCGTTCGTACCCTTGAGACGGTCACGGCGTGCCGCGCCTCGTCGCCGGAGAGCGCGACGGTGCCGCCGGATACGACGGCCGAGAGGTCGAGCGATTCGTCGAGGTAGAGGTGACTCACCGGGGCATCCGCCTAACCGAGGAACCGGTCACGCAGTCGGGCGAAGATGCCCTGCTGGAAGTGGCTGAGCTCGGGCTCGGGCGCCTTCTTCGAGGCGGCGAACTGCTGAATGAGCTCGCGCTCCTTCGAGGAGAGCTTCGTGGGGGTGACGATCTGCACGCCGACCTTCAGGTCGCCGCGGCCTGCACCGCGCAGCCGAGTGACGCCTCGGTCTTTCACGGTGAGGATCTCGCCGCTCTGAAGCCCTGCCTTCAGCTCGAGTTCGACGTCGCCGTCGAGTGCGGGGATGTTGGCCGTCGTGCCGAGGACCGCGTCGGTCATCGCGACCTCGAGCGTGCACAGCAGGTCATCGCCGTTCCGGCTGAACACCTCGTGGTTCTTGACCTTGATCTCGAGATACAGGTCGCCGTTCGGACCGCCGGCGGGGCCGGCCTCGCCGGAGCCCGGCATCTGCAGACGAACCCCGGTGTCGACACCGGCGGGAACGTCGACCGGCACCGTGCGACGCGCACGCACGCGGCCCTGCCCCTGGCAGGTCACGCACGGCGTCGCGATGATCGTGCCGTAGCCGCGGCAGGTGCCGCAGGGGCTCGAGGTCATGACGTTGCCGAGCAGCGAACGCACCGAGCGCTGGATCGAGCCGGTGCCGTGGCAGATGTCGCACGTGACGGGTGAGGTGCCGGGCTGGCAACACGAGCCGTGGCACGTCTCGCACGTGACCGCCGTGTCGACCTCGATGTCGCGGTGCGTGCCGAAGATGACCTCGTCGAGGCCCACCTCGACCCTGATGAGCGCGTCTTGACCCCGCTCCCGGCGCGATCTCGGACCCCGGCTCTGTTGGCCGGCGCCGAAGAAGGTCTCGAAGATGTCGCCGAAGCCGCCGAAGTTCTGACCACCACCGAAGCCGCCCTGACCTCCGAGGTCGTACTGCTCGCGCTGCCGGGCATCGGAGAGCACGTCGTACGCGTGCGTGACCTCTTTGAATCGCTCGGATGCCTCGGCGCCCGGATTGACGTCGGGGTGGAGCTCCCGGGCGAGACGACGGTACGCCTTCTTGATCTCGTCGGGGGTGGCGTCGCGCGAGACGCCGAGGACCTCGTAATGGTCGGCCACGGAGGGCTTGTCCTTTCGATTGCCGGATGCCGGTCGGGTGCGACGGGCGGCGGGTTCAGCTCTCGCCGAGCGTGCGGGAGAGGTAACGTGCGACGGCGCGAACGGCCGCCATGCTGGTGGAGTAGTCCATGCGGGTGGGCCCGACGATGCCGAGTCGCGAGATGTCGCGGCCGGGGATCGAGAAGGCGCTCGAGACGACCGAGGTCTCGCCGAGGCCAAACGACGCGTTCTCGCGCCCGATGCGCACGGTGACCGCATGCTCGTCGGTCGCCATCTCGCCGAAGAGTTTCAGCAACGTGACCTGCTCCTCGATCGCCTCGATCACGCCGAGGATCGAGCCGGCGAAGTCCTGCTCGGTGCGCACGAGGTTCGCGGCCCCGGCCACGACGAGCCGCTCGGTGCGCTGTGCGCGTGCCTGTTCGGCGAGCGTGGTCGCGAGCGTGTGCAGCACCGCGGCGTGCCGGCTGTCAGCGCCGTCGATCTCCCCGGAGAGGGCCTCGGCGGCATCCGCCATCGCGCGACCACCGGCGATCTCGTTCAACCTCGCCCGCAGGGCGTCGAGCGTGTGCTCGTCGACCGGTTCTTCGAGTTCGGCGAGGCGCTGTTCGACCTGGCCTGAATCGGTGATGAGGATGCAGAGCACCCGATCGGCTGCGAGGGAGACGAGCTCCACGTGACGCACGCGGTCGCTGCCGAAGCTCGGGTATTGCACGACCGCGAGCTGCTTGGTGAGTTGGGCGATGAGGCGCACCGTTCGGGCCAGCAGCTCGTCGAGGTCGCTCGACTCGCCGAGGAACGTCTCGATCGCCTGCCGCTGGGCAGGGGTCAGCGGGCGCACGTCGGTGAGCTGGTCGACGAAGACGCGGTAGCCCTTGTCGGTCGGAATGCGACCCGACGAGGTGTGCGGAGCTGCGATCAGCTCTTCTTCTTCGAGGAGGGCCATGTCGTTGCGGATCGTCGCGGCCGACACGCCGAAGGCGTGCCGCTCGACGATCGTCTTCGACCCGACGGGCTCGCGTGATGCGACATAGTCCTGAACGATCACGCGCAGCACGGCGAGGCTGCGTTCCGAGACCATGGCCCTCGCTTCCGTCAGACGCTTAGCACTCGTTCTGAGTGAGTGCCAATCATATCGCGACATCCCGTGACGAAGCCGTTGCCACCAGCGGGCGGCGGCGCTAGCTTATGGGTATCCCCGCGAGTCACCCCCTTGCAGCGATGCCCGATCGCGCGAGACGCGGTTCACCCGAGAACCCCGAAAGGCACCCGCCATGACCGATCCGAACTCATCAGCACCCGATCAGAACGTTCCGCCCGCCCAACCGGTCGCAGCTGCGCCGCTCGCACAAGAGCAAGATGTGCAGTGGGGCTCGTTCGCGCACCTCGGCGGCATCCTCGGATTCCTGCCGGCCCTCATCATCTGGCTCGTCTTCAAAGACAGGGGCTCCTTCACGAACACCGAGGCGAAAGAGGCGCTGAACTTCCAGATCACGATCCTCATCGCCTACGTCGTCGGCTGGATCCTGACGATCATCTTCATCGGCGTCCTCGTCGTGTGGGCGGCATGGATCGTGAGCGTCGTCTTCTCGATCATCGCGTTCCTCAAGGCGAAAGACGGCCAGCACTACCGCTACCCGTTCGCGATCCGCCTCATCAAGTAGTCCGGGCCGGAGCGCGCCGGGCGAATTCCGTACCCGGCGCGCGCCACTGTGCCAGCATGGGATGGTTGAAAGCTCGCCTGTCGTGCGACGAGACCGAATATCGCCTTCGGGCGAACCGATCAAGGAGACAACATGTCCGACGCCACCCCGCCTCCCCCGCCGCCGCCGCCGAACCCCTACCAGCAGGGCGCGCAGCTCAGTCCGGCCGACGAGAAGCTCTGGGCGACGCTCGTTCACGTGGGTGGCATCTTCTTCAGCTTCATTCCCGCCCTGATCGGCTATCTCGTGCTGAAAGACCGCGGGCCGTTCGTGCGCGCCCACACCGCGACCGCGTTGAACTTCCAGATCACCATGGCGATCGCCTACGTCGTCGGCACTATCCTGACCTTCATCGTCATCGGCATCTTCGTACTGCTCGCGGTCTACATCGTCAACATCGTCTTCAGCATCATCGCCGCAGTCAAGGCGAACCAAGGCCAGCCCTACACCTACCCGCTCTCGATCAAGTTCGTGAGCTGAGCTCCGACTCGTCGAGCAGGCGCCTGACCACGACATCAGCGAGCAGCCGCCCTCTTCTGGTGAGTACCAACTCACCGGAGAGGGCGGTTTTCGCGTCCACGAGGCCATCGGCGATGAGCCCCGCCACGGCGTGACGCCCACCCGCGTGCAGTGACGCGATGTGGACTCCCTCGCTGATCCTCGTCAGGAGCATCACACGTTCGGTCTCGCGGGTCGGGGCATCGAGCACTTCCCGGCCCACCGCAGGTGACACGCCCGCGGTCACCCGATCGGCATACGCGGAGGGGTGCTTCGCGTTCCACCAACGCACCCCGCCCACGTGACTGTGCGCGCCGGGCCCCACGCCCCACCAGTCGTCGCCACGCCAGTACCCGAGGTTGTGACGCGAGCGATGCGAGGCATCCGTCGCCCAGTTGCTGACCTCGTACCACCCGTAGCCCGCGGCGGCGAGTCGCTCATCTGCGAGCTCGTACATGTCCGCCTCGAGGTCGTCTGACGGAGTCGCGAGTTCGCCGCGGCGGATCTGCCGGGCGAGCTTCGTGCCGTCTTCGACGATGAGGGCGTAGGCGCTCAGGTGATCGGGCTCCTGCGCGATCGCCTGGTCGAGACTCAACCGCCAGTCGTCGATCGACTCCCCCGGCGTGCCGTAGATGAGGTCGAGGCTGACGTCGAGGCCCGCGTCTCGTGCCCAACCGACGACGAGCGGCACCCGTGCAGGGTCGTGCGTGCGGTCGAGTGCGGCGAGCACGTGCGGCACCGCCGACTGCATGCCGAACGACACCCGGGTGAACCCGCCCTCGGCGAGGCGCACGAGATCGTCGGGGCCGACCGAGTCGGGGTTCGCCTCGGTCGTGACCTCGGCGCCGGGAACGAGCCCGAACTCCTGGCGCACAGCGTCGAGCATCCGCACGAGGTCGGTCGCGGGCAGCAGCGTCGGCGTGCCGCCGCCGAAGAAGACCGTCGAGGCGGGGCGTTCAGGCAGGGCGGATGCCGCGAGCATCTGCCGCGACATCCGGACCTCGGCGATCGCATGGTCGGCGTAATCTACCTGCCTCGCACCGCGAAGCTCATCGGAGGTGTACGTGTTGAAGTCGCAGTAGCCGCAGCGCACGCGGCAGAACGGCACGTGGATGTACACGCCGAACGCACGTTGGCCAGCGCCGACGGCGGTCGATGCCGGCAGGAGCCCGTCGGCCGGTGCCGGGTCGCCGAGGGGCAGAGCGGAGGCCACGCCTACGCGCCGCCCGCGGGGTGCAACGCCCGGAGCTCGAGCTTCGTGAGCTCGCGCCGGCGCTTGCGCTGCATCGGTGCGGAGACCCCCGAGGTCGCGAGAATGGATCGGATCGTGAGCCACACCGTGTCGTCGTCGCGGCGCTCGAGGATGAAGGACTCCTCACCGCTCTCGGGGCCGTCACCTGTCGTGCCGTAGGCGAAGCCGATGCGGTCGGGCTCGTCGATGACGTAGACGACGAGCACGGGGGTCTTCGCGGCGCCGAACCGGCGCTGGCGCTGCAGGGTGGCGGTCATGCCCGCGGCGACATAGGGTGTGCCGTCGGCACCGAAGCGTTCCTCGCTGCGCGCGGCGGGCTGTTCGCCGAGCGGCGACCCCTCGGCGTCGTAGACGATGCCGGGGTACTGCGCACCGGTGCCGGACGAGACGTCCGTCACCTCGAAACCTGCACCGCGCTGGATGCCCCAGGTCATGAGCGATTCTGCAGCGCGCTCGAAGCGGTCGACGCCCGATCCCAGTCGCACCGCGTCTTCGGCAGGCCGATACCCGGCGGGCGGATACCGAAGCAGGTCGGGGGCGAGGGTCGCCCCGATCGCCCCGTAGGTGACCGATTGGTCGGTGAACGTGTTTCGGCGGGTCATCCGTCGACCTTTCCTCTGGTGCGACGCCGCACCGGCGCGCAGGTCGGGCGCGGCAATCGGGCGGCAGGCATCCGTCGATTCTACGGATGTCTCCTGTGACCGTTCCGGCGGCGGCTCGCCGCGATCACGCAGACGGCCGAACGGAACGCTACTTCTTGTCTTTCTTCTCCACGTCGCCGGAGAGCGCGGCGATGAACGCCTCTTGGGGAACCTCGACACGGCCGACCATCTTCATGCGCTTCTTGCCCTCCTTCTGCTTCTCGAGGAGCTTGCGCTTGCGGCTGATGTCACCGCCGTAGCACTTGGCCAGAACGTCTTTGCGCATCGCACGGATCGACTCGCGCGCGATGATGCGGGCACCGATGGCCGCCTGGATCGGCACCTCAAACTGCTGGCGCGGGATGAGTTCGCGCAGGCGACCGGTCATGAGCACGCCGTAGGCGTAGGCCTTGTCGCGATGCACGATCGCGCTGAACGCGTCGACCTGCTCGCCCTGCAGCAAGATGTCGACCTTGACGAGGTCGGCGGCCTGGTCGCCCGTGGGTTCGTAGTCGAGCGACGCGTAGCCCGCGGTCTTCGACTTCAGCTGGTCGAAGAAGTCGAAGACGATCTCGCCGAGCGGCATGTTGTAGCGGATCTCGACCCGGTCTTCGCCGAGGTACTCCATGCCGATGAGCGCTCCGCGACGGGACTGGCAGAGCTCCATGATCGTGCCGACGTAGTCTTTCGGCGCGAGGATCGCGGCGCGCACCATCGGCTCGCGAACCTCGACGATCTTCGTGCCGGTCGGGAACTCGCTCGGGTTCGTGACCGTGACGGTCTTCTTGTCTTCGGTCGTGACCTCGTAGATCACCGACGGCGCCGTCGCGATGAGGTCGAGCCCGAACTCGCGCTCGAGGCGCTCGGTGACGATCTCGAGGTGCAGGAGCCCGAGGAATCCGCAGCGGAAGCCGAAGCCGAGCGCGACCGAGGTCTCGGGTTCGTAGACGAGTGCGGCATCGGAGAGCTTCAGCTTGTCGAGAGCCTCGCGGAGCTCGGGGTAGTCGCTGCCATCGATCGGGTAGAGACCGGAGAAGACCATGGGCAGCGGTTCGGTGTAGCCGGGCAGCGCCTCGGTGGCGGGCTTCGCGGCGGTCGTGACGGTGTCGCCGACCTTCGACTGGCGCACGTCTTTCACACCGGTGATGAGATAGCCGACCTCGCCGATGCCGAGGCCCTTCGACGGGGTCGGCTCGGGCGAACTCACGCCGATCTCGAGGATCTCGTGGGTCGCCTTCGTCGACATCATCTGGATGCGCTCACGCGGGTTCAGGTGGCCGTCGATCATGCGCACATAGGTGATGACGCCGCGGTAGCTGTCGTAGACGGAGTCGAAGATCATCGCGCGCGCCGGGGCATCCGCTCGGCCCACCGGCGCCGGGATGCGCTCGACGACGCGGTCGAGCAGCTCTTCGACACCGACACCGGTCTTGCCCGAGACCTTCAGCACGTCGTCGGGCGAACCGCCGATGAGGTCGGCGAGCTCTTTCGCGTACTTCTCGGGATCGGCCGCCGGCAGGTCGATCTTGTTCAGCACCGGGATGATCTCGAGATCGTTCTCGAGCGCCAGGTAGAGGTTCGCGAGCGTCTGCGCCTCAATGCCCTGTGCCGCGTCGACGAGCAGGATCGCGCCCTCGCACGCAGCGAGTGAACGGGAGACCTCGTAGCTGAAGTCGACATGGCCCGGGGTGTCGATCATGTTCAGGGCGTACGAGGTCTCGCCCACCTGCCACGGCATGCGCACAGCCTGGCTCTTGATCGTGATGCCGCGCTCGCGCTCGATGTCCATGCGGTCGAGGTACTGGGCGCGCATGTCGCGATCGCTCACGACACCGGTGATTCCGAGCATGCGGTCGGCAAGGGTCGACTTGCCATGGTCGATATGCGCGATGATGCAGAAATTGCGGATCAGCGCGGGGTCGGTGGCGGCAGGCACCGGCGGGTTAGCAGCTCTCGGAGACATCCTGTCGATTCTCCCATGACTTGCGTTCAGACTTTCGACGGATGCCGCGCGCGAGGGCCCCGGGCTACGCTCGGAGCACATGGCCGTGATCGAGATTCCCGACACGCGCGTGGCGCCTTCGGCGCTCCGTCCGGTCTTCACCGCGCTCCGACTCGGCCTGCACGTGCTCGTCGTCGGGCTCGCGCTCTTCGTCGTCGTGCGAGCGTTGCTCGCCGATTCGCCCGATGAGGTCTCCGTGACGATCCTCGCGGTCGCATTTCTCGCCTGGTACGGCGCCGGCATCGCGGCGGCCCACCGCCACCTGCCGACCTGGGTGCGAGTGGTCTGGCTGATCGGGCTCCTCGGGCTCTGGGTGGGCATGTCGGCCCTGACGCCAGATGCGGCGTTCCTCGCCTTCCCGCTCTTCTTCCTCGAACTGCACGTGCTGGCGGCCCCGATCGCAGTGCCGCTCGTCGTGCTCACCTTCGGTCTCTCGGTCTGGGGCACCGCGACCCACCTCGGATTCAATGTCGGCTCGATCCTCGGCCCGCTCATCAGTGCGGGCGTCGCGATCGTCATCGGGCTCGGGTACCGCGCGATGGCGCAGGAGACGCAGGAGCGCCAGGCGCTCATCCTCGATCTCATGACCACTCGCGAGGAGTTGGCGTCGGCGAGCCGGGAGGCCGGCACACTCGCCGAGCGCGAGCGCCTCGCCAAGGAGATCCACGACACGGTGGCACAGGGCCTGTCGAGCATCCAGATGCTGCTCCACGCGGCCGAGCGCGATGTGACCGACACCGCGACGCAAGAGAAGCTGCAGCTCGCACGCGAGACCGCCGCACTGAATCTCGGTGAGACCCGGCGATTCATCCGCGAGCTCGCGCCGCCCTCGCTCGATGCGCAGACACTGCCCGCCGCGCTCCGGCGACTCGTGGAGGCCACGACCGAGCAGTCGGTGCAGGCGGGAACACCGTTGCGGGTCGAGTTCGGCACCAGCGGCGATCCGATACTCCTGCCGATGTCCGCCGAGGCGGCACTCCTGCGCATCGCGCAGGGTTCGCTCGCCAACGTGCTGCAGCATGCGGATGCCGCGCACGCCTCCGTCACCCTGAGCTACCTCGGCGATGAGATCGCGCTCGACGTGGTCGACGACGGCATCGGCTTCAGCACTTCGAACGCCGATGACCTCATGGGCACAACCGCGGGCGGCTTCGGCCTCCGCGCCATCCGACAGCGCGCCGAGGCCCTCGGCGGGAGCGTCGACATCGAATCGACACCCGGCGATGGCACCGCGGTCTCCGTTCGCATCCCGGTGGTGACGGCGTGATCCGGCTGCTGCTCAGCGACGATCATCCCGTCGTGCGTGCGGGCATCCGCGCGATGCTCGAGAGCGAGCCCGACCTCGAGGTGGTCGGCGAGGCGACGACGGCCGAAGACGCGGTACGGCTCGCCGCGGCATCCGAAGTCGACCTCGTGCTCATGGACCTGCAGTACCCCGGCGCCATGCAGGGCGCGGAGGCGACCCGTCGAATTCGTTCGCAACCGGGCTCGCCCCGCGTGCTGGTGCTGACGAACTACGACACCGATGCCGACATCCTCGGCGCGATCGAAGCCGGTGCGAGCGGCTATCTGCTGAAAGATGCACCGCCTGCCGAACTCATCGCCGCGGTGCACGCGGCAGCGATCGGCGATGCGGCGCTCGCGCCCGGCATGTCCTCGCGCCTCGACGCCTCGCTCGCGAGCGGCGAGCGACTCACGGTACGAGAGGCCGAAGTGCTCTCGCTCGTCGCCGAGGGGCGTACGAACCGCGAGATCGGCAGATCCCTCTTCCTGAGCGAGGCGACCGTCAAGTCGCACCTCGTGCACATCTTCACGAAGCTCGACGTCGGTTCGCGCACCGCTGCGGTGGCGCGGGCCCGCGAACTCGGCGCGATCAGGGTGGGCTGACGGATGCCTCGCGCCCGCGTCGTGCTCGTACACGGACTCCGCACCTCGTCGACGATGTGGCGACGGCAGCTCGAGTTGTTCGCCGGGCACGACATCGAAGCGGTCGCCGTCGACCTGCCCGGACACGGGACCCGGCGCGGCGAACCCTTCTCGCTCGAGGCGGCGATGCAGAGCATCGACCAGGCGCTGAACCCGGTCGCCGCCGAACCCGTCAAACCCGCGATCCCGCGGCTCCTCGTGGGCCTGAGTCTCGGCGGCTACATCTCGATCGAATACGCCGCGCACCATCCCGGCCGTCTCGACGGGCTCGTCGCTGCGGCGTGCGGCACCCGCCCGCGGGGTGTCGCCCTCGACGGCTACCGCCGCCTCGCCGCCGCGATCGGCACGATGCCCGACCGGGGGCGTCGCATCAACGACGCGATGGCGCGACTCTTCCTCTCGCCGAGCGCCGCCGACGATGTGCTCGCGGGCGGCGTCGCGCTCGACGTGATGGCGCCGGTGCTCGAGGCGGTCGGCCGACTCGATCCCGAGGCCGCGCTCGCCGAGGTCGACGTACCCGTCTGGTTCGTGAACGGACGCTTCGACCACTTCCGATTCGAAGAGCGCCGGTTGCTCCACGCCGCCCGCGACGGGCGGCTCGTGATCATTCCTGGAGCCACCCACCTCGTCAGCCTCATCAGGCCGGACGACTTCGCCGCGATCGTGCTCGGCGCGGTCGCCGAACTCGACCGACGTGCCGTCGGCGCCGAGCGACGCCGGGCGCGCACCGGATCGCACGAGACATCCGCCGCCCGACTCGCGCGCGCGCGCATTGGTGACTCCCGCTGAGAGCTGGTATCGTTGCCTGTTGGCTTCCGTGTGGGTCCCACCCCGCACGATTCGCCGGCGAGGCCCCTCTACCTTCGCTCGGCATATCCGGTACCCGCACAAGAACGAAAGACGAACTCCACGTGGCAAACATCAAGTCGCAGATCAAGCGCATCCGCACGAACCTCAAGGCGCAAGAGCGCAACAAGGCCGTCAAGAGCGAAGTGAAGAGCGCCGTTCGCGCAACGCGCGACGCCATCGCTTCGGGCGACAAGGAGAAGGCGACGACCGCCCTCCGCGCCGCGACCCGCAAGCTCGACAAGGCGGCCAGCAAGGGCGTCATCCACAAGAACCAGGCCGCGAACAAGAAGTCGGCGATCGCAAAGCAGGTCGCCGCGCTCTGACGCGACACGTATTCCACGAAGGCTCCGACACGGATGTGCCGGGGCCTTCGTCGTTCGTAGCGACCGCTACGGGCGGTTTCGTCCCCGGGACGAGATGATGCCGACCAATCGTTCGAGCGCGAAGACCGGGTCGCGCTCTGCGCCCTTCACTGCGGCGTCGGTGGCCGCGAGCGCCTCGATCGCTCGACCGAGCCCCTCGTCGCTCCAGCCGACCAGGTCGCGTCGTGCGCGATCGATCTGCCATGGCGCGAGGCTCAGCGAGCCCGCGAGCTGCGCGCCCCCGCCGCGAGTGCCCGAGACCTTCGCCATGGTGCGTACCTTCATCGCGAACGCGGCGACCATGGGCACCGGGTCGGCGCCACTGTCGAGCGCGTGCCGGAGGGCGATGAGCGCCTCGCCGTGACGACCGGCGATGGCCGCATCGGCTACCGCGAAGGCATTCGTCTCGACTCGCCCGCCGTAGTAGCGAGCAACGACCGCCTCGGTGATGTCGCCGGGCGCGTCTGCCAGAAGCTGCCGGCACGCTGCAGCGAGTTCGCGGAGGTCGTCGCTGAATGCCCCCACGAGCGCACGCAGAGCGCCCGGGGCGATCTTGCGGCCCGCTGCGCGAAACTCAGCGGCCGCGAAGTCTTGCTTCTCTGCGTCTTTCTTGAGCTCGGCGCAGACGATCTCGATGCCGCCCCCGCCGCCGGCGCGCACCGCATCGAGCAGTTTCTTACCGCGCACTCCGCTGCGGTGGCGCAAGACGAGCGTCGTCGACTCGGCTGTCTGCCCGAGGTAGTCGAGCGCATCGAGCAGGAAGTCGTCGCTCGCACGTTCGACCCCGCTCACGCGGATGAGACGCGGCTCGCCGAACAGCGAGGGGCTCGCGAGGGTGATGAGCTCACCACGGCGATACCCGTCGGCTTCGAGGTCGCTCACCTCGAGCGCGGGATCTTCACCGCGCAGGAAGTCGCGCAGCATCGTGATCGACCGCTCGGCGAGCACGTCTTCTGCGCCGGAGACGAGCACGATCGGAGCGGGCCGGATCGCATGCCATGCGAGTTGCGGAATCGTCGTCTTCGTCTTGGCCGATGCCCCTGTGCGCGCTGCCACGGCACCTCCCGTTCTCTTCGTCGATTCTACGGGCCCGCACCGACAGCGCTTTCGCTCCGCTCGCTCCAGAGCCTGAAGCCGTCACCCTCTGCGGTGAGCAACAAGGTGCCCGAGCGGTCGGTGCGCACCACGGCTGTGCCCTCCGCCTGCAAGAGATCGAGCAGCCGCTCGGTCGGATGCCCGTAACCGTTGTCCGCGCCCACACCGATCACGCCGATCGTCGCGTCCAGCTCGTCGTAGAGGCGCTCGCTCTGGTCTGCCGAGCCATGATGGGCGACCTTCACCAGGTCGACCCGGCCGAGGCTCGCAGAACGCAGCAGCCGATCCTGTGCCTCCTCACCGAGGTCGCCGAGGAACAGGCCTCGGTATCTCGGCGCCGTGAGATCGATCACCACACTCGCATCGTTGCCGGGCATGGCGCGCGGTTTCGGCCAGAGCACCCGCCAACGCGCATCGCCGAGCGTGCCGCCGAACCCCGCGACGACTTCGACGGGCTCGGCTCCCGCCTCGACCAATGGGTCGAGCGCCCGTTCTGAACGTTCATCATCGAGCGGACCGTGGATCACGGTGCCGACGAGGCCCGCCACCGCCGACGCTCCCTCGACGTGATCGGCGTCCCAGTGCGTCAGCACGAGCAGATCGATGCTCGTGACGCCGAGCAGCGACACGCAGCGGGCGAGCGCTGCAGGATCGGGCCCGGTGTCGATGAGTGCCGTCGCACCCGCCGAGCGCAGGAACACCGCATCGCCCTGTCCGATGTCGCAGGCCGCGACATCCCAATCGGCCGGCCTCGTCGCCGCCCCGAGAAGAGGTGCGCCCGCGAACATGCCGACGGGCACCGCGAGACCGATCAGCAGCGCCGTCACGGCGACCACACGAAGTCGGCGCTGTTGCCGACGACGCGCGCCGAGCGCGAGCCAGAGCGCGATCGCCGTGCAGGCGGCGAGCAGCAGTGCGCCCGCGGCATCCGGCAGCCACTCGAGCCTCGCACCCGGAAGTGCCGCCGATGCCCGGGCGAGCAAGGCGATCCAGGTCGCCGGAAGCCACGCGCACTGGAGGAATGCGAATCCGACCGAGGGCAGGATCGGCAGCAGGAGGCAGCCGAAGAGCCCGACGACCGTGCCGACCGGCGCCGCAGGGGCGGCGAGCAGGTTCGCCGGCACGCCATAGAGTGCGAGAGCGGGATCGAGGAGCACGAGCACCGGCTGACACGCCAGTTGGGCGGCGAGCGGCACGCCGATCGCCGCGGCGATGGGCATCGGCATCCACCGCGTGAGGGCACCGGTCAACGGCGCCGCGAGCAACAGCAGGCCCGCGGTCGCGCACACCGACAGCGCGAAGCCGTAGTCCCGCGCGTACCACGGGTCGACGGTCAGTAACACGATGACCGCGAGTGAGAGCGCAGCCACCCCGCCACCCGGCCGCCCCGCCGCGATGGCGACGAGCACCACGATCGCCATCGCCGCAGCGCGCACGACACTCGCCTCGGGCGTCACGAGCACGACGAACCCCGCCAGCGCGGCCAGGGCAGCGACGATCCGCAGAAGTCGGGGAAGGCCGAGGAGCGCCGCGAGAGCGAACGCCGCGGCCGTGACGATGGCGCAGTTCGCTCCCGACACGGCCGTCAGATGGCTCAGCGAACTCGCCTTCATCGCCGCATCGAGCCCGTCATCGACGGCGCTCGTGTCACCGATCGCAAGGCCCGGCACGAGCGCGCCTCCGTCGCCGCCGAGGGCGCCGGCGGCATCGGCGAAGCCCGTCCGCAGACCGACCGTCCATCCCACCCAGGGCGGCGGCGCGCTCACGACTCGCACGTCACCGCTCGGACTCAATCGGAAAGCGGCGCCATCTGCACTCGGGAGCGCGGCCACCCGGGCATCGAACCCGATTCGCGCGCCCAGCTGCAGCTCGCGGGCCGGGAGCGAGATGGCGGCCGTGACCGGTACCGCTGATGTGCCGTGACCGTCGACGACGACGACGACACGCCCCTCGACACGCATTGGCGCCAACTCGCCCTCGGCGAACCACGTGGTGCTCATCGCGCGCGGGGCCGCGGTCAGTTCGAGCACGACCTCCGCGGTGCGGTGATGCCGCGCCGCCTCGGCGAGCGGCGACGCTTCGCGAGCGCCGAGCCCGAGCGCCGCAGCACTCACCACGAGCGCGCACGCCGAGAGTGCGACGAGCAACGTCGCCGACACTCGCACGAACGTCGAGACTCCCTCGACGTGCTGATCCGGATCGCGTCGGTCGACGTGGACATCACGGTCGTCACCGGGGCCGTCGCGGAGCGAGCGTCGGCTTCGAGTTCGGATGCCGCCGCACACGGCGATGCCGCCGGCGATGCACGCCGCAGCCCACAGCACCCAGGCGAGTGTCGCCGCACCTGCCGCGGCACTCGGCAAACCGATCGCGCACCAAGCCGCCACCCATGCGGTGGCAGCTGGCAGCAGCATCCGGAGATCGCGCATGTCAGGGCGCCACGAGGTCCGCGAGTCCGGAGAAGACCGCGTCCCCGATGCCGGTCACGTCGAGCAACTGTTCGATGCTCGTGAACGGTCCGTTCGTCTCGCGCCAATCGATGATGCGCTGTGCCAGCGCCGGGCCGATGCGAGGGAGCGTGTCGAGCGCAGCGACGTCGGCGCTGTTCAGGTGCACGAGCCCCTCGCCGGAACCCGGCGCACCGCCGCCGCTGTCGACTGGCGCCGCAGCCGCTTGTCCGAGCACCGGCACGGCCAACTGCTCGCCGTCGACGAGCAGTCGCGCGAGGTTCACGCCGGCAGGATCCGCTTCGCCGGTGAAGCCTCCGGCCGCCGAAATGGCGTCGACCACGCGCGCCCCGGCCCCGAGCTCGACGAGGCCGGGCTTGACCACGGCACCGAGCACGTGCACGAGCACTGGAGGCGCACCCACGCCGGCGGCAGATGCTTCGCCGTCGGACGCATCCGTGCTCTGCTGATCCGCTCCCTCGATGCGGCCCTGCTCACCGCCGCCCGCCGCACTGAACGACATGAGCGCAGCCATGGCGACTGCGACGACGAAGAGCACGACCGCGGCTCCGACTGCGACGCGCACGCGAGGACCGTGTCGGCGTGCAACGGGGTCGAGAGCGGCCAACGGGTCGGGTTCGTCGCTCGCGGGCATGCCCGCACGCTAATCGAGCCGCGAACCGCACCCGCGCTTCCCGCAGAGAGCGTCGGACGCTGAATGCGACGAGCGCCCTGTCGAGGACGAGTCGCCCCGCCCGTCAGCCCGTGGGTCACGTGCGCTACAACGCCTCAGCCCACCCGGCCGGGTCATCCGTGCCCGGGATCGCCTGAATCGCGTGCCAGAGAACCAGTACGTCGAACCACAGGGTCTCGGCGGGCCGGAGCGGCCGCACCGACTCGTAGCCGGCGCGCAGCGTCCGGCGAACGGCGACCGGCGTCGGGCGCCAGTCGGTGAACCGCGTGCTCACGTAGACGCAGGCCTTGGCCAGGTCGTTCACCCGGTGGTCCCACACCATCTCGTCGAAGTCGAGCACTCCGACGACCTTCGATCCCCGCGTCAGGATGTTCGCCGCGCGAAAGTCGTTGTGCACGAGTTGGGCATCGTCGTCCAACTCCGGCAGACCTGCCACCAGTTCTCTTAACCGGTGCGACGCCGTCGGCGCCAACCCCCGATCGTGGTTCGCCAGCCACCCCTCGATCCGACCCTTCACCCCTTCGACCTCGGTTGCCGTCAGCAACGGATCGACCGGGTAGGTACGAAGAGCGCCGTGCAGCTCGGCCAGAGCAGCTCCCGCGGCCCGGACCGCGGCCTCGTCCTCCGCATCGAGCCAGTCGCCCGTCAGTTCGGGGAGCACCGCCATCGACAACGAACCCATCGGCCCGTCCAGCACCACCCGATCGCGGCCGTCCACCGCCACGATCGGCGCAGCCACCGGTACATCCTGCTCGCCGAGCACTCGCAACAACCGCGCTGAGGCTTCCAGGCTCGCGAACCGGTCCTGAGCCCGCGACCACTTCACCACCAGTGCGCCCCGATCGCTCTCGACCCACAGAATGGCGTTGTGATCGCTGATCACGATCCGGCTGCAGCCCACGACCGAGATGCCCCAGACTTCGTCGAGCCCTTTCGAGAGCCAGTCGACAACTGCCGTGAACTCATCGAACCCGAACCGCTCCCGCAACGCCTCCTCGGGACCGACCGGCTCCCACAACATCGACAACCCCTGCGGCAGCATTCGCCTATGTTACGAGACCAGAGAGTATGGTCGGGCCTCCGAGTCGCTCCGCCTGTCAGCCCTTGGTCGCGATGTTGACCAGTCGCGGTGCTCGCACGATGACGTTCACGATCTCGCGCTCGCCCACCGCACGGGTCACCGCAGCCGACACACGGGCCAATGCCTCGAGCTCGTCGCCCGAGATCTTCGGCGAGACTTCGAGACGGTCGCGCACCTTGCCGTCGACCTGAACGATGGCCGTCACCGAATCTTCGACGAGCAGCGCGGGGTCGGCTTTGCGCCACGACACGAGCGCGACGGTCGGCTCGTAGCCGAGCCGCTGCCACATGTCTTCAGCGGTGTACGGAGCGAACAGGTCGAGGATCATCGCGGTGACCTCGGCGGACTCGCGCACGGCGGCGTCTCCGGCCCCTGCGCCGGAGTCGATCGCCTTGCGTGTGGCGTTCACCAACTCCATGAGTCGCGCGACGACGACGTTGAACTTGTACGCCTCGACGAGACCCGGTGCATCGGCCAGCAGTCGGTGCGTGACGCGACGCAAGGCCGGGTCGCCGGTCTTCCATTCGATGTCGGGGCTCGAGGTGACCTCGCCCGAGATGCGCCACGCCCGCGCGAGGAACTTCGCGGAACCGACCGGCGAGACATCCGCCCAGTCGACGTCGTCTTCGGGCGGGCCGGCGAACGCGAGCGTGACGCGCAGCGCGTCTGCGCCGTGCGCCTGCAGCTCGCTCGCGAACTCGACGAGGTTGCCCTTGGACTTCGACATCTTCGTGCCGTTCAGGATGACCATGCCCTGGTTCAGGAGCGAGGTGAACGGTTCGGTGAAGCTCAGGTACCCGAGGTCGAAGAGCACCTTCGTGATGAAGCGCGAATAGAGCAGGTGCAGGATGGCGTGCTCGACGCCGCCGACGTACTGGTCGACGGGCAGCCACTTCTCAGCCTCGGCCGGGTCGAAGGCGCGCTCGTCGTTGTTCGGGTCGAGGTAGCGCAGGTAGTACCAGGAACTGTCGACGAAGGTGTCCATCGTGTCGGAGTCGCGGCGCGCGGCACCGCCGCACTTCGGGCACGCGACATTGACCCAGTCCTCGGCCGCACCGAGCGGGCTCGCGCCCTTCGGCTTGAGGTCGAGCCCCGCTGAGTCCGGCAGGCGCACCGGCAGTTCCGACTCGGGCACCGGCACTTCGCCGCACGTCGGGCAATGGATGATCGGGATGGGCGTGCCCCAGTACCGCTGACGCGAGATCAGCCAGTCGCGAAGTCGGTAGTTCTTCGACGAACGCCCGAGACCGCGCTCCGTGAGGAGCTCGATGACCCGGCGAATCGCGTTGGACTTCGACAAGCCGTTGAGCGGACCCGAGTTCACGAGCCGGCCCTCGCCCGCGAGCGCGACACCTGTTGACGCCGGGTCGTCGGCCGGCAGGTCGTCAGGCAGGTAGGGGTCGCCGTTCTCGTCGAGCGGGATGACCGGGATCACGCCGGTCACGGGCGCGTTCGTATCGACGACCACTCGCACCGGCAGGCCGAAGGCGCGCGCGAAATCGAGGTCGCGCTGGTCGTGCGCCGGCACCGCCATGATCGCGCCATGACCGTAGTCGGCGAGCACGTAGTCGGCGGCCCAGATCGGCAGGCGCTCGCCGTTGACCGGGTTGATCGCGTAGCGCTCGAGGAAGACGCCCGTCTTCGGCCGGTCGGTCGAGAGGCGATCGATGTCGCTCTCGGCACGGACCGAGTCGAGGTAGTCCTGGAACCGGGTCTGCACTTCGGTGGATGCCCCGCCAGCGAGCTCGGCTGCGGTCTCCGAGTCGGGCGCGACGACCATGAAGGTCGCGCCGTACAGGGTGTCGGGCCGAGTCGTGAAGACGCTGACCCGTGCATCGCGACCCTCGATCTCGAACTCGACATCGGCACCCGAGGATCGGCCGATCCAGTTTCGCTGCATCGAGAGCACCTTCGAGGGCCACGCGCCCTCGAGCTGGTTCAGGTCATCGAGCAGCCGGTCGGCATAGTCGGTGACGCGGAAGTACCACTGCGTGAGCGCCTTCTTCGTCACGACGAACCCGCAGCGCTCGCAGTGCCCGTCGATGACTTGCTCGTTGGCGAGCACCGTCTGGTCGTTGGGGCACCAGTTGACCTGACCGTCTTTGCGGTAGGCGATGCCCTTCTCGTAGAGCTTCAGGAACAGCCACTGGTTCCACTTGTAGTACTCGGGGTCGCTCGTGTGCAGCTCCCGTGACCAGTCGAACGACGGCGCATATTGGCGGAAGGCACGCTTCTGCTGTTCGATGTTCGCGTAGGTCCAGGCGCTCGGATCGACGCCGCGCTTGATCGCGGCGTTCTCGGCAGGAAGGCCGAATGAGTCCCAGCCCACGGGGTGCAGCACGTCGAAGCCCTGGTGCCGCCAGTAGCGCGCGACGGCGTCGCCGTAGCCGAACGCCTCGGCGTGACCCATGTGCAGGTCACCCGACGGGTAGGAGAACATGTCGAGGATGTACTTGCGCGGCCTCGTGTCACCCGGGCGTCCGGCACGGAACGGCTCGGACTCGTCCCACACGGGAAGCCACTTCGCCTGGATGGCGGCGAAGTCGTACGCGCCCGCATCGGCGTGTGCTGGGTCCTGGTCGTGTGCCACGTGACTCTCAATCGTGTATCGCTCGGGGGCTTCCGGGCGCGCCGCACCGCGGCGCACTCGAAGATCAAGCCTACTCACTCTGCGACCGGCAGATCCGCGCCCAGTACAGCGAGCAGCGCCCTCGCCTTGATGCGCGTCTCCTCGATCTCCTCGGCCGCGACCGACAACGCCGTGATGCCCCCTCCCGTGCCGACGCTCGCACCCTTCGGCGTCAGCACGATCGAGCGGATCACCATCGCGAGGTCGGCGCCGCCGTCGACCCCGAGATACCCGAACACCCCCGAGTACACGCCACGCGGCCCCGCTTCGAGCTCGTGCAGGATCGTCATCGCGCTGTGCTTCGGCGCTCCCGTCATCGAGCCGGCCGGGAACGCCGACTCGACCACATCGAGCGCAGTGAGCGGATGTCGCAACTGCGCGGTGACCGTCGAGACGAGCTGGTGCACGTGGGCGTACTCCTCCACGTCGAGGAGCACCGGCACCTCGACGGTGCCGAGCTCGGCGACGCGTCCGAGGTCGTTGCGCATGAGGTCGACGATCATGAGGTTCTCGGCGCGTTCCTTCTCGCTCTCGACGAGGTCTCGACGCAGCGCCTCGTCGAGCACCGGGTCCGCGCTCCGCGGCCGGGTGCCCTTCATGGGCTTCGTCGAGACCGAGCCGCTCGATTCGACGCGCAGGAACTGCTCGGGCGAGGCGCTGAGCAGCGCGGTGTCGCCGAATCGCAGGTAACCGCCGTGGTGGCTCGGGCTCGTGCGGCGAAGCCGCAGGTAGGCCGCGAGTGGATCAGGGTGGACGTCGATGTCGATGCGATTGGTGAGACACAACTGATACGCGTCGCCGCGGGTGATCGCGGCTTGGCATGCCGCGATCAGGCGCGCGTAGTCGGCCGGGAGGTGGCGCCAGCGCGATGCGGGCCGTGCGGATGCCGGGGACGGCGGGGGTTCGGCTTCCGCGTTCGCCTCAGCGGGCAGCAGCGCGAATGCCTCGGCGACACGCTGCGCCCACTCCGACGCTGCGGCGGGGTCGCTTGTTTCGAGCCACTCGAGCCGCACCGAGCCGGCGGCATGGTCGAACACGATCGCACGATCAGCGAAGAGGAATGCAGCATCCGGCGTCTCTGCCCGATCGAACGGCAGGCCCGCTGTGCGGGTGCCGAACTCGTAACCGAACCATCCGATCCAGCCGAGTGGAGACGGCGAGGCGACCTCGGCACGGGCATCGACGACCTCACCGCCGAGCGCAGCGCCGAGTGCCGCATAGACCGTGGCGGGCGGGGCATCCCCCACGAGCAGCGTGCTGTCGCCATGCGCCCAGGCGATGATGCTCGAGCCGGCCTCCGCACCGGGGCCGCCGTCGAGCCACACGGCGGTGTGCGCCTCGGAGGCGAACGCACTGAAGACCTGCGCGGGGTCGCGCCAGCTCGCCAGCGCGAGGCTCCGGATGCGGCGGGGCATCCCCTCAGCCTAGGTCGACTGCCCGCCCGTCGCTGATCTCGATGCGACGATCGACCAGCGCGGGGTCGACGCCGGCGTGCGCGATGAGCACGACACTGCGTTCCGCTCCGGCCGCGCCGAGCATCTCGGTGAGCAGCGCGTCGGCCCGGTCGGGGTCGACGTTCGCGGTCGGCTCGTCGAGCACGAGCACCGGGAATCGGGCGAGCATCGCCCGCGCGAGGGCTATGCGCTGCGCCTGTCCTCCGGAGACGAGCGTGCCGCGTTCCCCCACCCGCGCGTCGAGGCCGCCGCGTTCGGCGACCCAATCGGCGAGACCGACCCGATCGAGCACGTCGATCAGCTCCTCGTCGCTCGCCGTCTCGCGTGCGAAGAGGAGGTTCTGCCTGATGTCCTCGTCGAAGAGCCACGGTCGCTGTTCGACGAGGCCGACGGTGCGCCGCACGTCGACGGGGTCGAGCGCTCGCGCCTCGACTCCGTCGAGCCGGTACGAACCGTGGTACTCGAGGAAGCGCACGAGGACGTGTGCGAGCGTCGTCTTGCCCGAGCCCGACTCGCCCTGCACGAGGAGCCGTTCCCCCGGCGCGAGCGTGAGATCGAGTCCGTCGAGGGCGGCGGGCCCTCCGGGCCACGACGCCCTGATCTCGCGGAGCTCGATCGCCGGCGGCCCCACGCGCGAACCTGCTCCCGCGTCGGACCGACCGGGCTCTCGTCGGCCGTCGTGCGGCTCCGATCGAGCCGCCCGCGGAGCTGTCGGGGCGACGGGAATCTCCGGCGGCACCAAATCGGGTACGACGTCGGCGACCCGCGCGGCACTCACGCGCGCGACCCGCCACGCGGCCAGCCCGATGGGGATGGCGCCTGCGACCTCGGCGATCGCGAGGGGCACGAGACAGAGCACCGCGAACTCGGGCCCGTCGATGCCGCCCGCTGCGAACACCGGCCAGGCCACGAGCAGACTCGCGAGCGTTGCGAAGCCGCCGATGGCCGTCACGACTGCCGCAGCCGCACCGGCAGACGCCGTTCGAGTGCGGGTGGCTCGTTCGAGGTCGGCGCCGATCGCCCGAATGCGGGACCGGTCGTCGCTCGCTGCGTCGAAGGCGACGAGCACGTCGAGCGCCTGCACGTGGTCGACGACCGCCGCCTGCAGCGCGCCGCGCAGAGGCGCGATCGAACGCTCGGCCCGGCCCGCTGCAGCGCGCTCGGCCAGGAGTGCGACGAGGAGTCCGATGACGAGAACCACGCCGACGGCTATGGCGGCCGCCGGTGCGAGCATCGCGAGCGCCGTGACCGCGGCGATGAGCACGAGTACCGCACTCACGACCGGCTGAACGGCCCGCAAGGTGACGTTCTGCAGTTCGTCGACGTCGCCGACGAACCGCGAGAGCAGCTCACCGCGACGGCTGGTGCGCAGCCCGTCGGGCGCGAGCGGGAGCATCCGCTCGAAGATGCCCACCCTGATGTTGGCCAGCTGCCGGAACGAGGCGTCGTGGCCCGTCAGGCGCTCGAGGTAGCGGAACGTGGCGCGGCCGAGCGCGAAGGCCCGGACCCCGACGATGCCGAGCTGGAGGTAGAGCACCGGCGGTTGTTCGGCCGCGCGCGCGATCAACCACGCCGAACAGGCGAGCAGCGCGATGGTCGAGCCGGCGGAGGCGACCCCGAGCAGCACCGGCAGCGCGAGCCGCTTCGGCGCAGGCACGGCGCGCCGCATGACCGAGCGTGTGCGATCAGACATGCGCCACCGCCGTGAGGGTCACGACGCGGTCGGCCGCGTCGAGGAGAGCTGGGCGGTGCGTGGCGACGACGACGGTGCGCCCCCGTGCCGCGATCTCCCGCAGGTGCCCAACGAGCTCGGCCTCCCGCCGCTCGTCGAGTGCCGAGCTCGGCTCGTCGAGCAGCAGCAGCGACGCGCCGCGGGCGAGCAGGCGGTGCACCGCCCGGGCCGTCGCGACCCGTTGCGACTGGCCTCCGGAGAGACCGGAACCGCCCGCGCCGAGTTCGAGCTCGGGAGCGACGTCGACGCCGCCGAGCCGGAGCGCCTCGCCGAGCAGTGCTTGGTCGGCGTGTTCGTCACCGAGCCGCACGTTCGCGGCGACGGTTCCGGCGAGCAGTGTCGGCGTCTGCCCAGCCCAAGCGAGCCTGCCGCGATCAGTCGGCCGCGCAGCGGCGTCGAATAGGGCGTCGTCCAGCGTGACATTCCCTGAAGCGGGGACGAACCCGAGCAACGCCCGGAGCACGCTCGACTTGCCGACGCCGCTCTCCCCGGCGAGGGCGAGGATCTCGCCGGGCCCCGCATCGAAGTCGAGCCCGCCGAAGATCTCACGGTCGTCGAGGCGCACGCCGAGTCCTCGCACGTGCAGGCCTGCGCCGCTGGCCGCGGGAGCGAACGACCCGTGCGCCGCCCGCTCCACGCGCTCCGGGGCATCCGTGGCCTCGAAGAGGTCGAACGCATCTCGCGATGCCTCGACGCCCGCGGCGGATGCGTGGAATGCCGCTCCGACGTTTCGCAGCGGCAAGAAGACCTCGGGGGCGAGTACGAGCGCGAGAAGCCCCGAAGCGAGCGTCATGTCACCGGCGACGAGCCGCAGGCCGATCGACACTGCGACGAGTGCCACCGAGAGGCTTGCTGCGAGCTCGAGGGTGAAGCCCGAGAGGAAAGTGACGCGCAACACCTTCATCGTGTGCACGCGGTAGTCGTCGGTCACCTGACGGATGCGCCGGGTCTGCCGCTCGGCCCGGCCGTAGAGCAGAAGAGTCGACAGACCGCCGACGACCTCGAGGAACCCGCGTGACAGCGACTGCAGGCTCGTCCACTGACGACGCTGCACGGCCTCGGTCGCCATGCCGATGAGCGCCATGAAGACCGGGATGAGCGGCAGCACGATCACGAGGATCAACCCCGACAGCCAGTCGGTGAGCCACACGGCCGCGATCAGGAGCGGCGTCGCGACCACGGTGAGCACGAGCTGCGGCAGGTACCGCCCGAAGTACTCGTCGAGCGCGTCGAGTCCCGGACCGAGCAACGTGGCGATGCGCGCGGTCGGGAATCCGGGAAGACCGCCGGGGCGACGTTCGATCGCGGCGAGCATTTCGGTGCGCAACTCGCCCTTCACTCGCATCGCGCCGGCAGACCCCGTCCACTCCCAGAGCCAGGCGGCGAGGGCGCGAGCCGCAACCGCAGCGGCGAGTACGGTCAGCGGCGCAGTGGCATCCGCCCACGCCATTCCGTCGATGATCCCGGCGACGAGGGTCGCGAGCGCCCAGGCGAACGCGATGATCGCAAGCGCCTGGACGAACGCGAGCACGCCGCCCGCGAGCAGGAACCGCTGCGCCGCCCGCGAACGTCGCACGAGCCTCGGGTCGAGAGGTTTCACGTCAGTGCGCCGCCGCCTCGATGTGCGTGCGCATCACACGCTTGCGGAAGATCCAGTAGGTCCAGCCCTGGTACGCGAGGATGAGCGGCAGGAAGATCACCGCGGTCCACGTCATGACCGTGAGCGTGTACGGCGTCGAGGAGGCGTAGGCGATCGTCAGGCTGTTCGCCGGATCGTTCGAGGCCGGCATGACGTCGGGGAAGAGCGAGGCGAACAGGGCGAACACGGCAGCCGCGATCGTGACGGCCATGAGCGTGAATGCCCACCCCTCGGCTCCGCGAACGTTCGCAACCCAGGAGCCGATGAGCGCGACCGCGGCGATGGCGGCGAGGATCCAGAACCAGGTGGACCCGAACGCGAAACCGGTCCACACGAGGAAGCACGCCGCGACGAGCACGGTGAGCGCACCGGCCCTCGTGGCGAGCCGCCGTGCCCGGTCGCGGATATCGCCGTCGGTCTTCAGTGCAACGAACACCACGCCGTGCGTGAAGAACAAGAGCAGTGTCGTCACTCCACCGAGCAGCGCGTACGGGTTCAGCAGGTCGAGGAAGCTGCCGATGTAGTTGTGGTCGGCATCGAGCGGCACGCCCTGCACGATGTTCGCGAACGCGACACCCCAGAGGAGCGCAGGCACCGCGCTGCCGACGATGATCATCCAGTCGAAGCGTCGCTTCCACGCCGCTTCGGGACGCTGGTGGCGGTACTCGAACGAGACACCGCGAGCGATGAGCGCGAGCAGGATCAGGAGGAGGGCGAGATAGAACCCGGAGAAAAGGGTCGCGTACCACTCGGGGAACGCCGCGAAGAGACAGGCGCCCGCGACGATCACCCAGGTCTCGTTGAGGTCCCACACGGGGCCGATCGTGTTGATCAGCACGCGACGGTCGGTCTCGTCCCTGCCGAGGAACGGCAGGGACATGCCGACGCCGAAGTCGAAGCCGTCGAGTACGAAGTAGCCGACGAAGAGGAAGGCGACGATCCAGAACCAGAGCACCGCGAGATCCATGTGCGCATTCCTCCTAATACACCGTGGTGGGTTGTTCGACGCGCCCGGTCTCGGGGTCGGGTTCCGCGAGTTCCGGCGGGCCCTTCTTGATCGCGCGGATGACGAGTTTGAACTCGACGACCGCCAGGGCGCCGTAGATCAGGGTGAAGGCGATGAGCGAGATGAGTACGTCGAGACCGGAGACGTTCGGAGACACCGCGGATTCGGTGAAGAGCTGGCTGAAGACGATCCAGGGCTGCCGGCCCATCTCGGTGAAGACCCAGCCGAAGATCATCGCGGCGAGCGAGAGCGGGAAGCTCCAGACCGCGGCCTTCCAAACCCATGCCTGCTTCGGCATACGCCCCTTGCGGGTGAGCCACAGGCCGACGAGGGCGACGAGGATGTGCAGGAACCCGAGGCCCATCATCCAACGGAACGACCAGTACGTCACCCAGAGGATCGGCGCGTAGTCGCCGGGCCCGAACAGCACTTGATACTGGGCCTGAAGGTCGTTGATGCCCTCGACGCATCCGTCGAAGCTGTGCGTCGAGAGGAGCGAGAGCAGGTACGGCACCCGAATCGAGAAGAGCTCACTCGATCCGTCGGGGGTGCCGAGCGTGAAGAGCGAGAACGAGGCATCCGCGCCGCAGACCGTGTTGAAGGCGGCTTCGGCCGCGGCCATCTTCATCGGCTGGGTCGCGACCATCGCGAGGCTCAGCTGGTCGCCGAACACGACCGTGAGTACGCCCGCAATCACCATCGTCCAGAGGCCGAACTTCAGCGCAGGCCGCATCGTGTCGAGATGCTGATTGCGCGCGAGGTGCCATGCGGCAGCCGAGATGATGAGACCGGCGCCGACCATGAAGCTCGCCGCGATCGTGTGCGGGAAGGCCGCGAGCGCCACGGGGTTCGTCAGGAGCGCCCAGATGTCGACGAGCTCGGCGCGCCCGCGCTCTTCGTTCAACTGGAAGCCGACCGGGTTCTGCATGAACGCATTCGCGGCGAGGATGAAGTACGCCGACAGGATCGTGCCGACCGCGACGATCCAGATGCTCGCGAGATGCAGGGCCCTCGGCAGGCGATTCCAACCGAAGATCCAGATGCCGATGAAGGTCGCTTCGAGGAAGAACGCGAGCAGTCCTTCGAGGGCGAGCGGTGCGCCGAAGACGTCGCCGACGAATCGCGAGTACTCCGACCAGTTCATGCCGAACTGGAACTCCTGCACGATGCCCGTCACGACGCCCATGGCGAAGTTGATGAGGAAGATCGTGCCGAAGAAGCGCGTGATGCGCAGGTATTCGAGCTTGCCGGTGCGGTACCACGCGGTCTGGAAGATGGCCGCCGAGGTCGCGAGACCGATCGTGATCGGAACGAACAGGAAGTGGTAGACAGTCGTGAGCCCGAACTGCCATCGGGCGAGGAGCAGCGGGTCGAGCAGCTCGTTCAAGGATGCCTCTTTCACACGCGATCGCAAGCGACCATCGTTTGTTCTACATCGCGTAGAACTCTCTTCTACAGAGCGTAGAACATTTCGCTCGCCGACGGTAGTCTGGAGGCATGGCGAGTCTCGGCGAATTGGAGCGCTCCGTGATGGAGGTGCTGTGGTCGCGCGACACCGCGCTCGCGGCCAACGATCTTCGCGACGCGCTCGCGCTCCGCGATGGCGAGCCCGGCCGCGCCGTCGCCACGACGACGGTGCTCACGGTGCTGTCGCGCCTCGAGCGCAAGGGCTTCGTGACCCGCGCACGCGACACCCGGCCGCACCGCTACCGAGCCCTCCTGACCCGCGAAGAGCACACCGCAGAGCTCATGCACGAGGTGCTCGATCGCTCGAGCGACCGCGACGCGGCCCTCGCTCGTTTCGTCGGCACCGTGAGCGCCGGCGAGGCCGCCACGCTGCGACGGCTCCTCGACGAGCTCTCCAAATCCTGACCATGCTCGCCGTCGCTGCACTGCTCGGCGGGTTCGCGCTCCTGCTCGCCTGGCCCATTCCAGTCGTGCTCTCCCGGGCAGCCTGGCCCTCCCGATCACCCGCGATCGCACTCGCCCTGTGGCAGGCCATCGCCCTCGGCGGCGGGCTTTCGATGATCGGCAGCCTGCTGATCTTCGGCGCCTCCCCGGCGGGTTCGCTGCTCGCCGCGGCAGGCGAACTCCTCCCGCACCTGTTCGCCGGGCCGATCCCACCATCATTCGGGGTGGCGCACATCGCCGCCCTCGCCCTCGCCGCGGGCCTCACCCTGCACCTCGCGCTCAACCTGGCGCTCACCGCCGTGCGCGCCGAACGCGAGCGCCGCCGCCAGCACCAGCTCATCGACATCCTCGGCGATCCGATGCCCGGCGAACCGCGCACTCGGGTGCTCGCCCATCCCCTCCCACTCGCATACTGCGTGCCCGGCATCCGCACAGCCACCGTGCTCACCGAGGGCCTGATCGACGCGCTCGACGAATCGGAGCTGCGCGCCGTCATCGCCCACGAGCGCGCGCATCTCGATCAGTTGCATCACCTCGTGCTGCTCGCGTTCCGCGCCTGGCACAGCGCACTCCCCTGGTTCCCGATCGCCAACCGCGCCGAGCGCTCGGTCGCGCTGCTCGCAGAGATGCTCGCCGACGATCAGGCACGGCGAGCAGCGGGCGACGACGCACTCCGCCGGGCGATGCTGCAGGTCGGCAGCGGCGGCGAACCCGGGACCTACGCCGAGTCCGGCGGCGTGATCCCCGACGCCGAGATGCTCGAGGCACGGCTGTCCCGCCTCGGCGAGACCGACCGGCAGCCGAGTGTCGCGCTCCGGGGACTGGTGGTCGTGATGGCAGCGGCGATCATCGCGATTCCGATCGTGTCGCTGCTCGCCACTCTCGGCCCGTTCTCGTAACACCGGCCGCGCACACACTGCGGAGCGTTCCGTCGACCCCGACCACGGTACGGGTTCCGGCGACCCGGAATCAGCCCGCAGACTGATGCGACGGCGCGGCGGCCCTCGCTACGCTCGAACGATGAACGAGATCCTCGACTGGATCCTCGACACCGTCCAGGCTGTCGACCCGATCGCACGCACCCTGCTCGCCGGGCTCGGGATGCTCCTCGAGACGTCGGTGCTGATCGGCCTCGTCGTACCCGGCGACACGATCGTGATCGTGGCGTCGACTGCCGTCGACGGGCTCGGCGAGTACTTCGCCCTCACGATCACCGTCATCGTCGGCGCCCTCATCGGCGAGAGCATCGGCTTCGCCCTCGGTCGCTGGTTCGGGCCGCACATCCACCACTCGTGGGTGGGGCGCAAGATCGGCGACGAGAACTGGGATCGCGCCCAGCGCTATCTCGAGCGCCGCGGCGGACCAGCGGTGTTCATCTCCCGCTTCCTGCCCGTCTTGCACTCGCTCATCCCGCTCACGGTGGGCATGAGCTCGATGCGCTACCGGCGCTTCATGGCCTGGACGGTTCCGGCGAGCGTCATCTGGGCCTTCGCCTATGTCACCGTCGGCTGGCTGGCGGCGGGGAGCTACCGCGAGCTCAGCCGCGAACTGCACTGGGCCGGCTACCTGTTCGTCGGAGTCATCGCCGTATTCCTGATCGCAGCTTGGGGCGTGAAGAAGCTCTTGGTGCGTTCCGAGTCGAAGCACATGGGGGCCACGACGAAGGATGCAATGGGGCCCATCGACGATTCGGCGGCGCCCGTCGACGGCGAAGGGCCGGATGCCGCAGCATCCGACCCCTCGAATCTCGACGCGAATCGCTAGAAGAGGGCCTTCTCGGCCAGCCAGTTCTTCGCGATCTCGTCGGCCGATTGCTGTTCGTTGACGCTCAGCGAGTTGAGCGCGACGAGGTCTTCGGGGGTGAGTGCGGCGCTTACGGTGTTGAGCACCTCCGCGATCTCGTCGGTCACCTTCTCGCTGACGACGGGCACGACGTTCGACGCCAGGAAGAGACCTTCGGGGTCTTCGAGGGTCACGAGGTCGTTGGCCTTGATGTTCGGGTCGGCGCTGTAGATGTTCACGAGCTGCACCTGATCGTCGATGAGTGCCTTGAGGGTCAGCGGGCCGCCGCTGTCTTCGATCGGCGTGAACCCGACCTCGACGCCGTACACCTCTTTCAGCCCTTCGGGACCGTAGGGACGCGTCTCCAGCTCGGAGTTGCCGCCGAGCGTCAACGGAGTCGTCACCTTCGCGAGATCGGCCAGGCTCGTCACGCCATTGGCCTCGGAGAACTCCTTGGTGACGTTGTACGAATCCTGATCGGTCGCCGGCGACTGGTCGAGCACCCGGAGGCCCTCGGGCAGCGACGTCTCGAGCTCGGCGTAGACGTCGTCGCTCGTCGTGGCGGTGGTGTCGGGCACGTAGAACTGGAGGAGGTTACCCGTGTACTCGGGGAAGACGTCGATCTCCCCGCTCTCGATCTCGGGGATGTACACCTCGCGCTGTCCGATGCGGAGCTGCCGGTCGACCGTGTAGCCGTTCTCCTCGAGCGCCTGCGCGTAGATCTCGGCGATGATCTCGTTGGAGTAGTAGTCCTGCGAACCGACGACGATCGTCTCGGACGAAGCGTCGCCGCCTCCCGATCCGCTGTCCAGCGGGTCGCCCGACGCGCACCCTGCCAGGGCCACTGTCGCCCCGACCGCGACTGCTGCCAGGGCAGCGAGCCGGCCTTTTCCTGCTGTGTTCATTCTCGATTCCCTTCGATGATGGGTTGCCCCACGACCGCTCGAGGCCGGGTCGGCCGCGAGCGGAGCTCTCTGGTTCGGGTCGCACGCACGCCGGCGGGCACCACGAGTCGTTGCGTGATCGCGAAGATGCCGTCGACGATGAGGGCGAGGAGGATGACGAGGATCGAGCCGCCGAGCATTTCGGCGTAGTCGCGCGTTTTGAGCCCGGCGAAGATGAACCGGCCGAGTCCGTCATCGGCGATGTAGGCGGCGAGCGTCGCCGTCGCGATGATCTGCAGCGTCGCCGAGCGGATGCCGCCCACGATGATCGGCATGCCGAGCGGCACCTCGACCTTGCCGATGAGTTGCGATTCGCGCATGCCCATGGCGCGCGCCGCGTCGATGGTGCGCCGATCGACGGACTCGAATCCGGCGTAGGCGCCCGCGAGCAGCGGCGGGATGGCGAGAATCACGAGGGCGATGATCGGAGCGCCGAGACCGATGCCGATCCAGAGGCCGAAGAGCGTCAGCACGCCGAGGGTCGGCAACGCTCGGAGCCCGCCCGAGACTCTGACTGCGAGCTCTCGACCCTTGCCGGTGTGTCCGATGAACGCTCCGATGGGCAGTGCGATCACCGAGGCGATGACGAGCACGACGGCCGAGATCCACACGTGCTCCCAGAGGCGCTGTGGAATGCTGCCGACGCCGACCCAATTCGCCGGGTCGAGGATCCAGCCGATGCCGTCGAGGATGAAGTTCATGCGGCGTCCGCCTGCTTCACGAGCGCGGCCGACGAGGTGCGGGACCTCGCTGTTTCGGTGCGCGACCACGGCATGAGCAGCCGGCCGGCGACCACGCAGAGCCAATCGAGCACGAGGGCGACCACGATCGTCGCGACGATGCCGGTGAAGATCTCGATCTGGATGTCGCGTTGGAAACCGTCGGTGAAGAGCGTGCCGAGGCTCCGCACGCCGATCACCGCACCCACCGTCGCAAGGCTCACGGTGCTGACCACGACGACCCGAAGCCCCGACAGCAGCACGGGGCCGGCCAGCGGCAGCTCGACGCCCCAGAACCGGCCGGCCGGCGAATACCCGACCGCGGTGGCCGACTGGCGGGTGTCGCGATCGACCGAGTCGAACGCATCGGCCGAGGTGCGCACGATGACGGCCACACCGTAGAGCGTCAAGGCGATCACGAGGTTGACCGGCGAACGCAGCACGAGACCGGTGAGCGCCGGCAGGGCGATGAAGAGCGCGAGCGACGGAATCGCGTAGAGCAGCGCGCAGAGCGCGAGCAACACCCCCCGCGACCATCGGTAGCGGTGGGCGACCCAGCCGATCGGCACGGAGACCACGAAGCTCAGTATGATCGCGGGCACCGACAATGCGAGGTGCGTGAGCGTCAGCTCGCCGACCAGGTCGAGATTCGACCAGAGCCAGTTCACGAGGCGAGCACTCCAGCCGGGCGACCGTCGGCGTCGACGACGAGCCGGCGCCCATCGACCTCGGTCAGGTGCAGGGCACGTTTGCCGCGGTTCGCGCCGACGAAGTCCGCGACGAACTCGTCGGCCGGGTTCGCGAGGATCTCGGCCGGAGACGCCGCCTGCGAGATCTGGCCGCCGTGCTGCATGATCACGACCTGGTCGCCGAGGAGGAACGCCTCGTCGATGTCGTGGGTCACGAAGACGACGGTCTTGCCGAGCTCGCCCTGCAGGCGCAGCAACTCCTGCTGCAGCTCGGCGCGCACGATCGGGTCGACCGCACCGAACGGCTCGTCCATCAGCAGGATGTTCGGGTCGACCGCGAGGCCGCGGGCGACGCCCACCCGTTGCTGCTGCCCACCCGAGAGCTGACTCGGGTACTTGTCGGCGAGCGAGCGATCGAGTCCGACCGTATCGAGCAGTTCGAGTGCGTGCGCGTGCGCCTCGCGCTTCTTCTCACCGCGCAGCAGCGGCACCGTCGCGACGTTGTCGATCACCTTGCGATGCGGCAGCAGACCGGAGTTCTGCATGACGTAGCCGATGCCGCGGCGAAGGGAGACGGGATCGAGGGTCGCGACATCCGTTCCGTCGATGAGCACTTGGCCCGAAGTCGGGTCGACCATTCGGTTGATCATTCGCAGGAGCGTCGTCTTGCCCGACCCCGAGGACCCGACGAGCACCGTCGTCTTGCGCGGCGGGATGACGATGTCCACTCCCGCCACCGCGACCGTGCCGTCGGGGAACTGCTTCGTGACGCCTCGGAACTCGATCATGCTGCCTCATCCCTGGCCCGGCGTTCGCCCGGCGCGGTTTCAAGCCAAACACCATTCGGGCGGAGAGGCAACGCACGCGCCCCGGTGCACGTCAGGCGGCGCTGCTGGCGGCGCGGGCTTCTCCGAGGTGTTCAGCGAGATAATCGTGCACGAGGCGCTTCGCCTCGGTGAGGTAGCGCTCGTCGCCGGCCGCCGCGCGCTCGAAGGCACGGCTGATGAGCGCGTCGCCGAGTTCGATCGCCACACCGAGGCGGAACCGGAGCTCCGACTGGTCGGCATCGCCGCCGAATTCGGCATCGATCACCCGCGCCATGCGGTGGGCGAACTCGGGCTCGACATCGTCGTCGGCGATCTCGCGCTGCGCCGCGTGCACGACACTGAAACCGGGTTCGTCGCGGTACATCGCAGCGCAGGCGTCGAGCGCCACGTCGACGACTTGCCACCAGCTTGCGAGTTCGGTGCGCGCCAGGTCGTCGGCGACCCGTTCCCGGAATCGCCGGATCGATCGCTCGCGCAGTGCGTGCAGCACCGCGACACGGTCGGGGAAATAGCGGTAGACCGTGCCGATCGACGCTCCGGCCCGTTCGGCGACCATCTGCGTGGTCAGCCGCTCGAAGCCTGACTCGTCGACGATCTCGGCGGCGGCATCGAGTAGCGCGTCGAGTCGCTGCGTACTGCGTCGCTGCGTCGGTTCGGTGCGGATCGAGCGCCTCCGGCTCGGATCGGCCCCCAGGATCAGGTCGACATTCGGCACGGAACCTCCTCAGGTGCGCGTCCACTCTACCGGGAGCCGCGTGCGCGCTCCGACCACCCGCGGCCGCGTTTCGCGGCGCGACACCCCCGCATGACAGACTGAGTGGATGCCGGCGAGCTCCCCCCTTCCGGCCGGATCCCGAGAGCGCCAGGTCCGGCATCGTGCTGCGCGCCTCGAAGACTGGGCCCACGAGATCCGCGAACGCTGGGCGCGACGCCGGGGACATGTTCCCACCGTGGTGCCCTACACCGGATACGGCTCGACCCAGTGGGTGCGTGTGTTCTGCCGCGTCCTGCTCAGTCGCCCGGTCGACCCGAACGAGCGGTCCAAGCGTCGACGCCGCCGGGGTGAACAGGGCATTCGCGGATGGCGCAGCTTCACGAGCGTGCCCGTCGGCGACGTGCCCGTGGTCATCGAGGTCGCCGGTCAACGGGTCGAGGTTCTCGCCGACCGTGGCGGGGTCGTCGACACGAAGGTGCCGGTGTCGCTCGAACCGGGCTGGCATCGCGTGACCCTCCGCACCGAAGGATCCGAGGTCGTCGAAGCGCCCATCTGGATCGTCGGCCCCGATGTCGGCTTCGGCATCATCTCCGATGTCGACGACACCGTGATGGTCACTGCACTCCCCCGGCCGTTCGTTGCATTCTGGAACACCTTCGTGCTCGACGAGCACGCGCGCATCCCAACGCCCGGCATGGCGGTGCTTTTCGAACGACTCGTCAGGTCGCATCCGGGCTCGCCCGTCATCTATCTCTCGACGGGCGCTTGGAACGTCGCCCCGACGCTGACACGATTCCTGTCGCGCAATCTCTATCCCGCGGGCCCGTTGCTGCTCACCGACTGGGGTCCGACGCACGACCGCTGGTTCCGAAGCGGCCGCGAACACAAAGAAGAGAACCTGCGACGCCTCGCAGACGAGTTCCCCGAGATGCGCTGGCTGCTGATCGGCGACGACGGCCAGCACGATGAGGAGCTCTACGAGCGCTTCGCGGCGGAGCATCCTGGCCGGGTGGCCGCCATCGCGATCCGGCGCCTCTCGAAGGGCGAGGCGGTGCTCGCGGGCGGTCGTACCAAAGGCGAGCAGCACGCTGCGGGTGTGCCGTGGGTGTCGGCGAGCGACGGATCGACGATCGCCGACAAGCTCGCCGAGATCGGCGTGCTCTAGTGCAGTGACCTGCGGCGCCTAGACGCGTGCAGCGAGGGCGTTGCGGCGGTCGCGTGCGAACCTCGCGAGCCCGCGGTTCACTTGGCGCGCCCAGAGCGGCCCGCGGTAGATGAACGCTGAATAGCCCTGCACCAGAGTGGCGCCGGCGTCCAGCCGGTCTTGCACGTCGGCCGCGGTCTCGACACCGCCGACCGAGACGACGCAGAGTTCAGCAGGCACCTGCCCGCGAATGACCCGCAGCACCTCGAGCGAGCGGGCCGCAAGTGGAGCGCCCGAGAGCCCCCCTGCCCCGATGGCATCGATGACGGATGCCGCCGCGCGCAGGCCTGCGCGGGAGATGGTCGTGTTCGTCGCGATGATGCCGTCGAGCCCGAGCCGTTGCACGAGTTCGCAGATGCGCACGATCTCCGAGTCGGCGAGGTCGGGAGCGATCTTGACGAGCAGCGGGGTGTCTCCTGAGGCCGCACGCACAGACTCGAGCAGTGGGGCGAGCGAGTCGATCTCCTGCAAGCCTCGGAGTCCGGGGGTGTTCGGCGAGCTGACGTTGACCACGAGGTAATCGGCGAAGGGCGCGAGCACGCGGGCGCTCCGCTCGTAGTCGGCGACGGCGTCTTCGACCTCGGTGACCCGGCTCTTGCCGATGTTCACGCCAAGAACCGGGCGATCGCGACGGCGTGACAGCCGCGAGAGGCGACCCGCCGCGGCATCCGCCCCGCCGTTGTTGAATCCCATGCGGTTCACGAGGGCGCGATCGCCGACGAGGCGGAAGAGCCTCGGCCGGGGGTTGCCGGGCTGGGCGATCGCGGTGATGGTGCCCACCTCGACGTGCCCGAAGCCCAGCTGGCCGAGGCCACGCACGGCGAGGCCGTCTTTGTCGAATCCGGCCGCGACGCCGAACGGCGACGGGAATCGGAGGCCGAGCGTCTCGACGACGAGCGACGGATCGGGCGCGGTCATCCGCTCGACGAGTTTTCCGAACCCCAGGGTGGGCAGCGCACGGATTACCCGGAATGCGAGGTGATGGGCGTCTTCAGGGTCCATGCGAGACAGGAAGACGGAGAAGAGAAGTCGATACATGCCGCACTCAGGCTATCGGAGTGCGAGCAACCGACCGACGTCACTCGACTGGACGAGCCGGAAGCCGGCCGTGCTCCTCGCGAAGCTGTTCGATCGCCGATTCGAAATCATCGAGCGAATCGAAGGCCTGGTAGACGCTCGCGAATCGCAAGTACGCGACCTCGTCGAGCTCCCTGAGCGGGGGCAGAATGGCGAGGCCGATGTCGTTCGCTTCGAGCTGCGACGCGCCGGTGGAGCGGATGGTCTCCTCGACCTTCTGCGCGAGCATCGCGAGATCGGAATCCGTCACAGGGCGACCCTGACACGCCTTCCGCACACCGAGCACGACCTTCTCTCGACTGAATGGCTCGACGACGCCGGAACGCTTGATGACGACGAGGCTCGCGGTCTCGGTGGTCGAGAACCGGCGTCCGCACTCGGGGCACTGGCGTCGGCGTCGAATCGAGAGTCCGTCATCGCTCGTGCGCGAGTCGATGACGCGGGAATCGGGGTGGCGGCAGAACGGACAGTACATGGTGCTCCAAGCCTAGCGGCGGCGGTTCGCGCGTGCTCCCCGCTGGGCCGCCCGACCGCCAACGTCAGCGCACTCGTGTCATCGTTCGAAGCGCGCCGAGACCGCTTCCCCGTGTGCAGGCAAATCTTCTTCGGCCGAGAGTGCAGCGATGACGGGAGCGACCACGCGAAGTGCCGCCTCGTCGTACCGCACGACCTGCTGCGGCCGCAGGAACGTCGCCGCGGAGAGCCCCGACGCATACCGCGCCTGACCACCGGTCGGCAGCACGTGATTCGAGCCGGCCGCGTAGTCACCCAGGCTGACGGGTGAGAACGCGCCCACGAAGATCGCACCCGCGTTCTCGATGCGTGCGAGCGTGGCATCCGCGTCACGCACCTGGATCTCGAGGTGCTCGGGACCGAAGGCGTTCGCGAAGTCTGCGGCCTGCTCGAGATCGTCGACGAGCACGAGTGCCGACTGCGCACCGTCGATCGCCTGGCGCACGCGCACGCTGTGTCTGGTGGCGTTCGCCCGGACCTCGAGGCGCTCGCTCACGCGCGCCGCGAACTCGGGCGAGTCGGTCACCAGTACGGCTGCTGCGAGCTCGTCGTGCTCGGCCTGGCTCAGGAGATCGGCCGCAACGAACTCAGGGTCGGCGCTGTCGTCGGCGATGACGAGGATGTCGGTGGGACCGGCCTCGGCGTCGATGCCGGTGACGCCCTGCACGAGACGCTTGGCCGCTGCCACGTAGACGTTGCCGGGCCCGGTGACACGCTGCACGGGCTCGAGGCCGATGCCCTCGACGCCGTACGCGAATGCACCGATCGCCCCGGCGCCGCCCATGGCGTAGACCTCGGTGATGCCGAGGAGCGCCGCGATGCCGACGATCGTCGGGTGGATGCGCCCACCGAACGCGGACTGGGCTGGGGATGCGAGCGCGATCGAGCGAACCCCGGCGACCTGTGCCGGCACGACGTTCATGATCACGCTCGACGGGTACACGGCCTTGCCGCCCGGCACGTAGAGACCGACTCGGGCGACGGGCTGCCAGCGCTGCTCGACGACGGCACCGGCCGCGAGCTCGGTCGTCTGCGGTGCCGGCACCTGCGCCTCGCTCGCAGCGCGCACCCGATCGATCGTCTGGAGCGCCGCCGAGCGGATCTCGGGGGTGAGCCCGTCGAGCGCTGCGGCGAGTTCATCGGCCGGCACTCGCACCGCCGTGGGCCGAACGCCGTCGAACCGTTCGGCCTGGTCGAGCAGTGCCGCCTCGCCACGCTCGCGCACCTCGTCGATGATCGAACGAGTGGCGTCGAGCGCCGCCGAGACGTCCGTCGCGGACCGCGGCACGAGAGCGAGAAGCCCTGCGGTCGTCGGACGGGTTCCACGGAGATCGATGGTGCGCAGCATGATCATTCCAGCCTACGCGTCGGGCAGGCGACGCCGCTTTCGTCAGGCGGCGAACGTCACACGAGGCAGTTCGGGCCGAGCAGGCTCTTCAGCTCGCCGTACAGGTCAGCGGTCACCTTGACCGGGTACTGCCCGACCTCGAAGACACGACCGACGCGGCCCTTCGTCAGCGTGATCCGAACCTCGGTCTCCCCGCGATGACGCACGAGCACGTCTCGGAGCGCCTCGGTCGTCTCTTGCGTCGCCCGTTGGTCGGGCAGCGTGATCTTCACGATGCCCGATTCTTCGTCCTGACCGATTTCGGGCGTCAGCACACTGTAGGCATGCAGGTTCAGGCCGTCGTCACGCATGCTGACGCGCCCGCGCACGACCACGATCGAATCGGCCTGCAGGCCGGGAGCGAACTCCTGGTAGGCCTTGCCCATGAACATCACCGTAATCTCGCCCGAGAAGTCCTCGACCGTGATCATGCCGTACTGGTTGCCCGAGGCCTTCGCGATGCGGTGCTGAACGCTCGTGACGAGACCCGCGACCGTGACGGTGTCGGCATCCTGCGTCGAATCCGAGGTCATCAGATCGGTGATGGTGGTCGACGCATGCTTCGCGAGTGGAGCCTCGAGTCCCGCAAGCGGGTGGTCGGACACGTAGAGCCCCAGCATCTCGCGCTCGAAGGCCAGCTTCTGCTTCTTCGGCCATTCGGGACGCGCAGGCACGAGCGACGGCGCGGCATCCCGCTCGTCGTCGTCGAAGAGGCTGTCGAAGTCGAAGCCGAAGTCGCCGACCTCTTCGGCACGCTTCTCCTTGACGACCGACTCGACCGCGCCCTCGTGGATCTCGACGAGCGAGCGACGCGTGTGTCCGAGCGAGTCGAACGCGCCCGCCTTCGCGAGCGACTCGACCGTGCGCTTGTTCGCCACCGGTAGCGGCGACTTCTTCAGGAAGTCGTGGAAGGACTCGAACCGGCCCTTCGTCTCGCGTGCACTGCGGATCGCTTCGACCACGTTGAAACCGACGTTACGGACCGCGCCGAGTCCGAATCGGATGTCCTCGCCGACGGCGGCGAAGTACCCGATCGACTCGTTGACGTCGGGCGGAAGCACCTTGATGCCCATGCGCCGGCACTCGTTGAGGTAGAGGGCGAGCTTGTCGCGCGCATCACCGACACTCGTGAGCAGTGCCGCCATGTACTCGGCCGGGTAGTGCGCCTTGAGGTACGCCGTCCAATAGCTCAGCACGCCGTAGGCGGCAGAGTGAGCCTTGTTGAACGCGTAGTCCGAGAACGGGAGCAGAATCTCCCAGAGCTTCTGGATTGCGGCATCGGAATAGCCGTTGGCCTTCATGCCTCCCGAGAAGCCCTCGTACTGCTTGTCGAGCTCGGACTTCTTCTTCTTACCCATCGCGCGGCGGAGGATGTCGGCCTGACCGAGCGAGAACCCGGCGACCTTCTGCGCGATCGCCATGACCTGCTCCTGATAGATGATCAGGCCGTAGCTCGTGTCGAGGATCTCCCGGAGCGACTCCTCGAACTCGGGGTGGATCGGGGTGATCTCCTGCAGGTCGTTCTTGCGCAGCGCGTAGTTGATGTGCGAGTTCGCGCCCATGGGCCCCGGCCGGTAGAGCGCGATGACGGCGGAGATGTCTTCGAAATTATCGGGCTTCATCTGGCGCAGGAGCGACCGCATCGGCCCGCCGTCGAGCTGGAACACCCCGAGCGTGTCACCCCTCGCCAGCAGGTCGTAAGCGCCCTGGTCGTCGAGCGCGAGGTCTTCGAGCACCGGGCGGTGGCCACGGTTGGCCTCGATGTTGTCGAGGGCGTCGTCGATGATCGTGAGGTTGCGCAGCCCCAGGAAGTCCATCTTGATGAGGCCGAGGGCTTCGCACGCGGGGTAGTCGAACTGGGTGACGATCTGACCGTCTTGTTCGCGCTTCATGATCGGGATGATGTCGGCGAGCGGATCGCTCGACATGATCACGCCGGCCGCGTGCACACCCCACTGGCGCTTCAGGTTCTCGAGGCCGAGTGCCGTCTCGAAGACGGTCTTCGCCTCGGGGTCGGTCTCGACGATGGCCCGGATATCAGAGGCCTCTTTGTACCGCGGGTGCTTCGTATCGAAGATGCCGGTGAGCGGGATGTCTTTGCCCATGACCGCGGGCGGCATCGCCTTCGTGAGCTTCTCGCCCATCGAGAACGGGAAGCCGAGTACGCGGCCCGAGTCTTTGAGCGCCTGCTTCGCCTTGATCGTGCCGTACGTCACGATCTGGGCGACCCGCTCGTCGCCGTATTTCTCGGTCACGTACTTGATGACCTCACCGCGTCGACGCTCGTCGAAGTCGACGTCGAAGTCGGGCATCGAGACGCGATCGGGGTTCAGGAACCGCTCGAAGATGAGGCCGTGCTGCAGGGGGTCGAGGTCGGTGATGCGCATCGCATACGCCGCCATCGAGCCGGCACCCGAGCCTCGGCCCGGGCCGACCCGGATGCCGTTGTTCTTCGACCAATTGATGAAGTCGGCCACGACGAGGAAGTAGCCGGGGAAGCCCATCTGCAGAATGACGCCGACCTCGTAGTCGGCCTGCGTGCGCACCTCGGCCGGGATGCCGTTCGGGTAGCGCACGGCCAGTCCGCGGTCGACCTCTTTGACGAACCAGGTGTCTTCGCTCTCCCCGTCGGGCACCGGGAAGCGCGGCATGTAGTTGGCGTTGGTGTTGAACTGCACATCGCAACGTTCGGCGATGAGCAGGGTGTTGTCGCACGCCTCGGGGTAGTCGCGGAAGACGTGCCGCATCTCGGCCGCGGTCTTCAGGTAGAACTCGTCGGCGTCGAACTTGAACCGGTTGGGGTCGTCGAGAGTCGAGCCCGATTGCACGCAGAGCAGGGCCGCGTGACTCTTGGCGTCGTCGGCGTGCGTGTAATGCAGGTCGTTCGTGGCGACGAGCGGCAGGCCCAGATCTTTCGCGAGCCGGTGCAGGTCTTCCATGATGCGGCGTTCGATGCCGAGACCGTGGTCCATGATCTCGGCGAAGTAGTTCTCTTTGCCGAAGATGTCGCGGAAGTCGGATGCCGCCTTCACCGCTTCGTCGTACTGGCCGAGCCGCAGCCGGGTCTGCACTTCGCCCGAGGGGCATCCGGTCGTGGCGATGAGTCCCTTCGAGTACATCGACAGCAGCTCGCGGTCCATGCGGGGCTTGAAGTAGTAGCCCTCGATCGACGCCCGGCTCGAGAGACGGAAGAGGTTGTGCATGCCCTCGGTCGTCTCAGACAGCAACGTCATGTGCGTGTAGGCGCCCGAGCCCGAGACGTCGTCGCCGCCCCCGCTGCCCCACCGGATACGTGTCTTGTCGCCGCGCGCGGTGCCCGGCGTGATGTACGCCTCGGTGCCGATGATCGGCTTGATGCCGGCGTCGGTCGCCTGCTTCCAGAAGTCGTAGGCGCCGAACACGTTGCCGTGGTCGGTGATCGCAACGGCGGGCATGCCCTCGTTCTTCGCCGCCTGGATGAGCTCCCCCACCCGGGCCGCACCGTCGAGCATCGAGTACTCGCTGTGCACGTGCAGATGGGCGAAGGAATCGGCGGCCACTGGGCTCCTCATCGGGTACGGCGAGAGTGTTTCGGGGTCCTTGAAGTCTACGGCGACCGGGCGACGCCTGGCCCAGGTCGACCGCGCGTCAGTCCCCGCGCAGCACGTCGAGCGCGTGTGCGAGGTCGGCGGGGTACTCCGACACGAAGGTCGTCCACGCTGCGCCTGCGGGGTGGGTGAACGCGAGTTGCTTGGCGTGCAGCCATTGCCGCTCGAGGCCGAGCCGGGCAGACAGCGTCGGGTCGGCGCCGTACATCGAGTCGCCCGCGCACGGGTGGCGTTGCGCGGCCATGTGCACACGGATCTGGTGCGTGCGGCCCGTCTCGAGATGCACCTCGAGCAGCGACGCGTACGGGAACGCCTCGATCGTCTCGTAGTGGGTCACCGCGTGCTTGCCGTCGGCGGTCACCGCGAACTTCCACTCCGAGCGGGGGTGCCGGCCGACCGGCGCGTCGATCGTGCCGGCGAGCGGGTCAGGATGGCCCTGCACGATCGTGTGATAGATCTTCTCGACCTCGCGGTCGTGGAACTGTCGCTTCAGCTCGGTGTACGCACGCTCCGACTTGGCGACGACCATGAGCCCGCTCGTGCCCGCATCGAGGCGGTGCACGACTCCTTGACGTTCGGGTGCACCGGAAGTGGAGATGCGGAATCCGGCGGCGGCCAGCGCCCCGACCACGGTCGGCCCGTTCCACCCGACCGAGGGGTGTGCTGCGACTCCCGCCGGCTTGTCGACGACGACGAGGTCGTCATCGTCGTGGATGACGCCGAGATCGGGAACCGCGATCGGTTCGATCGTGAGACCGCGCGGCTCCTCCCAGCTCACCTCGAGCCAGGCGCCGGCGCGCAGACGGTCGGATTTGTCGACGGATGCCCCGTCGAGGCTCACGCCGCCACGGGACGCGATCTCCGCGGCCAGTGTGCGCGAGAACCCGAGGAGCTTTGCGAGCCCCGCGTCGACGCGCGAACCGTCGAGACCGTCGGGAACAGGGAAGGAGCGGTTCTCCATCAGGCGCCGTGCGCGGCTTCGCGCAGCCGGGCATCGCCCTCGCCCGCGGTGGCCTCCGGCGCGGCCGGCGCTGTCTCGGCGGTTTTTGATTCGCGCGGTTGACGCGAGCCGTCGAGGCCGATGCCGCGAATCGTGAGGATCATGAAGAGCACCATGCTCGACACGATCGCCATGTCGGCGACGTTGTAGATGGCCGGGATGAGCCACGGCGTCGAGATGAAGTCGATCACGTGCCCGAGGCCGAAGGACGGCTCCCGGAAGAGCCGGTCGGTCAGATTCCCGACCACACCGCCGAGCAGGAGCCCGAACACGATGGCCCACGCGACCGAGCGGATACGACGTGCGAACCACACGATGAAGGTGATGACGCCTGCGGCCAGGATCGTGAAGATCCAGGTCATGCCGCTCGCGAACGACAACGCGGCACCGGGGTTGCGCACGAACTGCCATTGCAACAGCGTTCCCAGTACGGGCACGATCTCACCTTCGGTGAGGTTCGTGACGACGAGGAACTTGCTCAGCTGGTCGAGGCCGTACGCCGCGATTGCGGCGCCGGCCACGACCAGGAGTGCTGTGGTTGAGCCGACCTTGACGGCCCGCTCAGCCTCCAAAGCCCTGGAAGGTCGGTGCGGGCTGCTCAGCGGGCAGGCCCGCCGGAGCGGAGAAGCCCTGGTTGCCCGACGCCTGCACCGGGGCCGCCGTGTCGAGCTCGCGGAGCTGGCCCTCGATGTAGTTCTTCAGCTTCGCCCGGTAGTCGCGCTCGAACAGGCGAAGCTCGTCGACGCGCTTCTCGAGCGCCACGCGCTCCTGGTCGAGCACGCCGATCTGGGCGCGCTGCTTCGCTTCGGCCTCGGCGACGACACGCGCAGCAGTCGCGTGGCCCTCGGCGATGAGCGCGTCGCGCTTCTCGATGCCCTCGCGCACGTGCTCCTCGTGCAGCCGGCGGGCCAGCTGCAGGAGGTTCGTGGTGCTCGTCTGCTCGTCGAAGTCCGACTGCGGAGCTGCGGGCTGCTGCATCTGCACCGCGACGGTGGGAGGCGGCGCAGCCGGCTCGGTGTACACCGCCGGGGTCGGTGCCGCGGCAGCCGGCGCTTTCGAGGCATCCGCAGCACGGGCCTCTGCCGCTGAGAGCCGCTGACGCAGCTCTTCGTTCTCCCCGTACAGTCGACGAAGCTCGACCACGACCTCGTCGAGGAAATCGTCGACCTCATCTTGGTCGTACCCTTCCCGGAACTTCGTCGCCTGGAAGCGCTTGTTGACCACATCTTCCGGAGTTAGCGCCATGGCTTTCCACCCTCAAATCTGTCGAACTGTTCGATCACGTTCAGCTAACGGTAGCAAAGAGATCCTCAGAGTCGTGAGTGCCGATCTTCTCGACCTCATGCTCGGAGGAGATCATCAGCCGGGCACGGCCGCTGCCTGCGCCAGAAGCGACACCACTGTCATCGCCACGATCACCACGAGCATGGCCAGACTCCAGCCCAGATCGAGGGCGACCTGGCCGATGCGGATCGGCGGCACGAGCCGCCGGAAGAAGCGCACGAGCGGATCGGTGAGACTGTAGACGAGCTCCACGATCACGAGCCAGGCGCCTCTCGGGCGCCACGATCTGTTGAAGGTGCGCACCAGATCCAGCACGAACCGCCCCCACATCACGAAGAAGTAGATGAGCAGCAGCGCGTAAAGGATGTTCCAAACGACGACGAGAGCGCCCACGGGGCGCTACGCGTGCGTGAAGAACGACGCGTCGACGTCGCCTTCGCTCTCGCCGGTCTCTCCCGAGACAACGACGTGCGCGGGCGAGAGCAGGAACACCTTGCTCGTGACGCGCTCGATCTTGCCGTAGAGGCCCTGTGAGAGGCCGCTGGCGAAGTCGATGAGACGCCGAGCGTCGGCATCCGACATCTGTGAGAGGTTGATGATCACCGGTACTCCCTCGCGGAAGGACTCGGCGATCACCTGCGCGTCACGGTATTGACGCGGGTGCACGGTCAGGATCTCGTTCATCTCCGCCTGCGGTGTGCTCGGTTGGACATGGTTCTTGCGCAGCGGTGTGACCGCCGCGCCGGTCCGCGGGGCAGGCGCCGCGGTCACGACCGGCGTCACCGGTACGGGCGCGTGTGCCTGCTGGGTCTCCTCTTCGAGCTCTTCATCGGCGAGTCCGAGATAGACCATGGTCTTCTTGAGCGGGTTCGACATCGCTGCCTCCGTCTGTGTTCCGTCTCTTCGAGGTTAACCGGCGACCGGCCGATTCCCGGTGATTGCCGTTCCGATTCTCAGGTGTGTCGCACCCTCCATGATCGCGTCGCGAAAATCGTGCGACATCCCCATGGACAGATCGCGTGCAGTGGGTTCTAATGACTGCACGAGTTTGGAGAACTCTCGCATGCGCGCGAACGCGGGCCGCGCAGGCTCGCCGAGCGGAGCGACCGCCATGAGCCCTCGAAGCCGCAGCCCGGGTGTGCCGAGCACCCGCTCGACGAGCGACTCGAGCGCGTCGGGAGCGACGCCGCCGCGGCCGGGGTCATCCGTCAGGTTCACCTGCACGAAGCAGTCGACGGATGCCTCGTCGGAACGGAGCCCGTCGACGAGCGCAGCGCGGTCGACCGAGTGGATCGCCGAAGCGTATGCGCGCACCTGTTTGGCCTTCTTGCTCTGCAACTGGCCGATGAAGTGCCAGCGCAAACCGAGACTCGCGAGCTCGGCGGCCTTGGCTTGCGCTTCCTGATGGCGGTTCTCGCCGAAATCGTCGACCCCGAGCGCCGCGAGCTCGGCGACGAGCGTCGCCGGCTGGAACTTGGTGACGACGATCGTTGTCAACTCGTCGGCGTCACGACCTGCGTCGGCCGCGGCATCCGCGATTCGCCCGGTCACCTCGACCAGGCGCCCGGCGAGCGTGTCGGCGCCCGCCGCGGCGCTCCGGCCGCGGATGCCGTTCACTTCAGGAAGTCGGGGATGTCGAGGTCGTCGTCATCGGTGTCGAACGCGGGGTCGGAGACGATCTGGTCTGCGGTGCTCGACTCGACCTCGCCCCAGTTGGCCGTCTCGACCAGTTCGTCGATGTCGATCTCGGCGATCACGTCGGCGGCCTCACCCGAGATGGCACCGCCGCCGACCGCCGCACCGACCACGGCCGGCGCGAAGTTCGTGCGCCGGGCCTCGACGGGCTTCGCTCCCGGTTCGCCGCCGTCGAAGCCGGCGGCGATGACCGTGACGCGTACTTCGTCGCCGAGCGTGTCGTCGATGACGGCACCGAAGATGATGTTGGCCTCGGGGTGCACGGCCTCCTGCACGAGGCGTGCGGCGTCGTTGATCTCGAAGATGCCGAGGTTGGATCCGCCCTGGATCGAGAGCAGCACACCGTGCGCACCGTCGATCGATGCTTCGAGCAGCGGACTCGCCACGGCGAGTTCGGCGGCCTTGATGGCGCGGTCGGCCCCTCTCGACGAGCCGATGCCCATGAGCGCCGAGCCCGCACCCTGCATGACCGACTTGACATCGGCGAAGTCGAGGTTGATGAGGCCTGGAGTCGTGATGAGGTCGGTGATGCCCTGCACGCCGGCGAGGAGCACCTGATCGGCGGTCGCGAACGCTTCGAGCATCGAGATGCCGCGGTCGCTGATCTCGAGCAACCGGTCGTTCGGCACCACGATGAGGGTGTCGACCTCGTCTTTCAGGCGTGCGACGCCCTGCTCGGCCTGTGTCTGGCGTCGCTTGCCCTCGAAGCCGAACGGCTTCGTGACGACACCGATGGTGAGCGCGCCGATGGACTTCGCGATGCGCGCGACGACCGGCGCACCGCCCGTGCCCGTGCCGCCGCCTTCGCCCGCGGTGACGAAGACCATGTCGGCGCCCGCGAGCGCCTCCTCGATCTCCTCCGCGTGGTCTTCGGCGGCTCTTCGGCCGACCTCGGGGTCGGCGCCGGCGCCGAGGCCGCGCGTGAGGTCGCGCCCGACGTCGAGCTTGACGTCGGCGTCGGACATCAGCAGCGCCTGCGCGTCGGTGTTGATCGCGATGAACTCGACTCCGCGGAGGCCGAGTTCGATCATGCGGTTGACGGCGTTGACACCGCCGCCGCCGATACCGACGACCTTGATGACGGCGAGGTAGTTCTGGTTTGTCGACATGACCGGCCTTCCGTGCGAACTCTGAACCTCTAGTCGAAGGTTAAAGTTTTGCTGAGTATGCAATTCCTGAAGTTGACGGTAGGTGCCCGTCGCATCCTCCTGCGCAAGGCGCGCCCGCGTGTCGCGAACCGCGTCCCGGATCAGCCCGAAAACAGCCTCGCAGGCCCCTCGGTCACCGCGTGACGGCGCTCGTCGGCGACGAGACGTCGTACTCACCGACCACATCGGGCGGTGCAGCACCCATGAGCTTGGCGAGCACCGTCGCCTTCTGCGCGGAATCCTCGGAGCTGCCCCACACGACAGTCGCCCCAGTGGAGAGTTCGAGGCGCACATCGTCGGCCGTCGCCGCGGACGCCCCCACGAGCTGCCCCCGCACCTCGGGCGGCAGGCTCCTGATCACGGCTGCAGCTGCGCGGAACCCCTCGCCCGCGACACCGCCCTCGGCCACGATGAGCGGCTGCCCCTCGGGTCGCTCCGCCGGCCGCTCGATCACGACACCCGCTGCGTCGACGAGTTCGAATCCCTCGCCGCTGTCGACGACACCCACCGGAACACGCTCCACGATGCGCACGACGAGGGTTCCGGGCGGGATGGTCTCCGTCGAGTACGTCTCGATGAGGGGGAAGTCGGAGAGCGCCGCGAGCACATCGCCGCTCGCGATCAGCGGCAACGGCGTGCCGAGGGTGTCGGAGAACGCCGCCTGCACCTCGGCCACCGGAATGCGGGATGCACCCTCGACGCGCACCTCGCGCAGTGCCATCAAGGGCGAATAGGCGGCGACCGCGACCACCACCACGAGCGCCGCGACGGAACCGAGCACGACCGACCAGACGATGCGCCGGCGCCGGGACCGCTTCGTGAAGCGCCGAACCTCGTGGCGCTCGTACCGGCGCCGTTCCCTCGCGGCGGCCGCGACCGCACGCTTGGCGGCCCGTGCATCCCGTGGCAGCGGGCCTGCTTTCGAACGGCCATCGCCCGCGGCGTCCGTCTGCGACTCGGGCACTCGTGGGGCGACTCGCGGGTGCGCCGATCCCGACGCGATCGAAGACACCGGAGCTGCGGCGACGACGTCGATCGGCTCCGTCGAGATGCGGTCGGGAGCGAAAGACGGCGAACTCGCGGCGCCCGCGCCGCGCTTCCTGGTTCCGGCCCGGACCACTGGTTCGGATGCGGCGGCCTGCGCCGCCCGGCCGCCCGTCTCGCCGGGATCCCGGGAAGCCGGACGCTGTGAGCGCGGTGCACGCGCGACCGGCCCGTCGAACCCCTGGGGCCGCTTCACTCCAGCACCACCGTCATCCGCGCTCCCGCTCGAGCGAGCCGAGCAGCTGCGGCACGATGCGGTACACATCGCCGCAACCGAGGGTGATCACGAAGTCGCCCGCACGTGCGATGCCCGCGGTGTAGTCGGCGGCCTCCTGCCAGTCGCGCACGAATGCCACGTGCGACGGGTCTTCGAATCGCTCGCTCACGAGTGCTCCGGTCACGCCGGGCTCGGGGTCCTCCCTGGCGCCGTAGACATCGAGCACGACGGTCTCGTCGGCGAACTGCTCGAGCACCTCGGCGAACTCCTTGGCGAAGAGCCGCGTGCGACTGTAGAGATGCGGCTGGTGCACCGCGATGATGCGTCCCTCCCCCACCACGGTGCGTGCAGCCGACAGCGCGGCCGCGACCTCGGTCGGGTGGTGCGCGTAGTCGTCATAGACGCTCACACCGCCGACGGTGCCGTGCAGCTCGAAACGCCGGCCGGTGCCGGCGAACCGTGCGATGCCGGCCAGAGATGCCGCGGGGTCGAAGCCGAGGCCCACGAGCACCGCGAACGCACCCGCCGCGTTGATCGCATTGTGGCGCCCCGGGATGCGGAGCTGGGCGCGATACTCGGAACCCAGGTAGGAGACGGCGAATGCCACGGGGCCGTCGGTTGCGATGGAGTGCACGCGCACCGTCGCATCCGCCGCCTCGCCGAAGGTCATCACTCGCTCGTGCGCGAGTCTCGAGGCCACCCGTGCCGCGCCGACGTCGTCGGAGGAGATCACGACGAACTCGCGGGCCCGGTCGGCGAAATCGACGAACGCCTGCTCGAACGCCTCGAGCGAACCGTAGTGGTCGAGATGGTCGGGGTCGACGTTCGTCACAAGTGCGACCGAGGTGTCGTAGAGCAGGAAGGAGCCGTCGGACTCGTCGGCCTCGACCACGAACAACTCACCGTCGCCCGATGCGGACGAGACGCCGAGTTCTTCGATGACGCCGCCGTTGACGAAGCTCGGGTCTTCACCGAGCGCGAGCAGGCCCGTGACGATCATGCCGGTCGAGGTGGTCTTGCCGTGGGCGCCGGCGACCGAGACGAGCCGCTGGCCCGCGATGAGCGCGGCGAGGGCCTGCGAACGGTGCAGCACCGGCAGGCCGCGCTCGAGTGCGAGCTGGTACTCGGGGTTGTCGAGCCAGAGCGCCCCGGTGACGACGACCGTGTCGACGTCGTCAGCGAGGTTCGCCGCGTCATGGCCGATCGAAATCTCGGCGCCGAGCGCTCGCAATGCCGCGATATTTTCGGAGTCGCGGGCGTCGGAGCCCGTGACCCGGTGTCCGGCCTCGAGCATGAGCCGCGCGATGCCGCTCATGCCCGACCCGCCGATGCCGACGAAGTGCACGGTGCCGAGTTCAGCGGGGATCGGAGCGGAGAGGTCGGGCTTGATCGTCACGGTGCGGCTGTTCTTCCTCGGTACGGTCGGAATGCGGTCGGTCGGTCGCGGGGCGCCCGACGGGCGCTGGATTCGGTGCGAGCGGATGCCGCGACATCCGTTCAGTCAACGTTACGCGCCTCGCAGGCGGTCGTCGGCTGCCTCGCCGAGCGCCTCGTCGACGAGTGCGACCATGCGGTCGGTGCCGTCGCGGAAACCCACGGATGCCGCGGCGGCCGCCATCTCGCGATGGCGGTCGGAGTCGGTCAGCAACGGCAGCAGTTGCGCGGCGACCCACTCGGGCACGAAGTCGGCATCGTCGACGAGCACGCCGCCGCCGGCTTCGACGACGCCGGCGGCGTTGAAGCGCTGCTCGCCGTTGCCGACGGGGTACGGCACGAACACTGCCGGGATGCCGAGCGCCGCGAGCTCACTGACCGTGGCCGCGCCGGCGCGCGAGACGGCGACATCTGCGACCGCGAGAGCGAGGTCCATGCGGTCGGCGTACTGGACCATGCGATAGCCGTCGACTCCTGGGTCTGCGACCTCGGAGTTCGCGCCCGTCACGTGCAGCACCTGCCACCCGGCAGCCGCGATCGTGGCCGCCGAGTCGACCATCGTGCGGTTGATGCGGCGTGCGCCCAGCGAGCCGCCCGTGGCCAGCAGCACCGGCCGGGACGCGTCGAGACTGAAATGAGCGGCCGCATCGCCGCGACGTGCGGGAGGGTCGAGCGTCTCGATCTCACGACGAAGCGGCATGCCGACGAGGCGGGCGCCGGGCAACGGGGTGGCCTCGAATGCGACGCCGACGGTTGCGGCGAATCGGGCGCCGAGCCGATTGGCGAGCCCGGGCTTCGCGTTGGCCTCGTGGATCGCCACCGGGATGCCGGTCCGGCGTGCGGCCAGGTACGCCGGCGTCGAGACGTAGCCGCCGAACCCCACGACGACGTCGACCCCGCGCTCGTCGATGATGGCGCGGACCGACTCGATCGACGCGCGGAATCGCGCTGGGAATGCGAGAGCCGCACGGTTCGGGCGCCGCGGGAACGGCACCTTCGGGATGGTCAGCAGTTCGTAGCCGCGAGCGGGCACCAGCCGCGCCTCGAGTCCTTCGGCCGTGCCGAGCACGAGCACGGTTGCCGCTGGGTCGCGCTCGCGCAACCTGTCGGCCACCGCGAGCAAGGGGTTCACGTGTCCGGCTGTGCCCCCGCCTGCGAGGAGATAGACGGTCATCGCGGTGCCCGCGCAGACGCCCCGCGTGTCTTCTTGCGCGACGCGACCCGAGCGGCGGCACGAGAAGCCGCCTCGGGGTCGCGGGCGACCGACAACACGATGCCGATCGCGAAGAGCGTGGTGAGCAGGGCCGTGCCACCCGCCGAGACGAGGGGAAGCGGCACGCCGAGAACTGGGAAGACGCCGAGCACGACACCGATATTGACACACGCCTGACCGATGATCCACACGAGCACCGCCGCAGAGACGGCGCGGGCGAACGGGGTGCGAGCCCCGCGCAGCACGCGACTGAGTGCGACGGCGAGCAGCACGAACATGGCGATGACGACGATGGCGCCGATCAACCCGAGTTCTTCGCCGATGATGGCGAAGATGAAGTCGTTGTCGGCGGCCGGCAGCCACGACCATTTCGCGGCCGAGTTGCCGAGGCCGACGCCGAAGATGCCGCCGTTGGCGAGGGCGAATGAGCCGTGCTGGATCTGCCAGCAATCGCTGACCGCGTCGCCCGTGCCGCCGCTCTCGCAGTTCGCGTCGAGGAACGAGGTGATGCGTCGGAGTCGGCTCTCGCTCGAGATCGCGACGAGCACGAAGATGGCCCCCGCGGCGAGGAGCGGCGGGATCAGCAGCCGCAATCGCACGCCGATGAGGAACAGCGCGCCGAGCAGCATCGCCCCCATGACCATGACGGTGCCGAGGTCGCCGCCGAGCAGCACGAGCCCGATCGCTCCGCCGCCGACGAGGATGATCGGCAGGATGCCGTGCACGAGATTTCCGAGCAGCGCCTCCTTCTTCGTGACGATCAGCCCGAGCCACATGACGAGGGCGACCTTGATGAGTTCCGACGGCTGGAACTGCAGGGGCCCGAGCTGGATCCAGTTCGTGTTGCCGCCGACCTTGATGCCGAGCGGCGTCGCCACGACCAGAAGCTGGAGGAAGCACGACACGATGAGCACCGGCCATGCGATCCGCATCCAGAACCGCTCGGGCATGCGGCTCGCGATGAGCATGATCGGAACGCCGAAGACGGCATAGAGCGCCTGCCGCAACGCTTGGGCGAAGAAGCTCTCATCTTCGAGATGCGATTGCACGACGGATGCCGAAAGCACCATGACGAGTCCGAAGACGACGAGGAAGAGCGTGGTGCCGAGGAGCAGGAAGTAATCGGCCGACTCGACGCGGAACACGCGGCCGAGCCGGATGCGGGCGGCGGAGACGCCCGGCCGGTCAGGCTCCTGGGAGCGGTTCGCGCGGGGCGGCGTCGCCATCCGCCTCACCCCCCAGCATCGATCGGACTGCGTCATGGAACCGCCGCCCGCGGTCGCCGTAGTCGGCGAACTGGTCCATCGACGCCGCAGCAGGCGCAAGCAGCACAGTGTCGCCGTCTTCAGCAACCCTCACGGCCAAGGCGACCGCGTCGGGCATCACCGTTTCAGTGTCATCCGTCGCCACTTCGAAGAGCGGCAGCTCGGGGGCGTGTCGGCGGAACGCGGCAACGAGGGATGCGCGATCGACGCCGATCACGATCGCCGCGCGCAACCGCCCGACGTGCGCAGCGACGAGCGAATCGGCGTCGACGCCCTTCAGCAGACCGCCGACGATCCAGACCACCTTGCCGAACGCGCGCAACGAGGCTTCGGCCGCGTGCGGGTTCGTCGCCTTCGAGTCATCGACCCAGCGGATGCCACCGGCGACCGCGACCGTCTCGATGCGGTGCGCGTCGAGACGGAAGTCGCCGAGCGCGTCGTGGATCACGCCCACCGGTACCCCGTACGAACGCGCGAGCGCCGACGCGGCGAGGATGTTCGCCACGACGTGCGGGGCGGCGAGTCCATGCGGCTCCAGCTCGTCGAGCGTGATGATCTCGAGCGCTGCCGAACGACGATCATCGAGGAACGCCCGGTCGCAGAGAATTCCGTCGACGACGCCGAAGTCGCTCGGGCCGGGCACGTCGAGTCCGAACCCGATGGCGCGAGCACCCTCTTCGACCTCGGCCTCTTCGACCATGAAACGCGTCGCCTCGTCGGCGCGGTTGTACACGCACGCGACCTTCGTGTTCTCGTAGACCGTCGCCTTCGCCGCACGATACGCCTCGGGTGAACCGTGCCAGTCGAGATGGTCGTCGGCCACGTTCAGCACGACACTCGCCCAGGGGTGCAGCGCGCCTGGTCCGGTCTTCGGCAGATGATGCAACTGGTAACTCGAGAGCTCGACGACGAGCACGTCGAATCCGCCGGGGTCGCGCACGGCATCGAGCACCGGAACCCCGATGTTGCCGCACGGTGCCGCGCGCAGGCCGTTGGCGGCCAAGAACGTCGCCGTCATCTGCACGGTCGTGGTCTTGCCGTTCGTTCCGGTGACGAGGACCCACTCGGCGGCGTTCACCTTGTCGCGCACGCGCCAGGCGAGCTCGATGTCGCCCCACACCGCGACCGACTCGGTCGCGGCCCATGCGAGCACGGGATGATCGGGGGGCAAGCCCGGTGAGGCGACGACGAGTTCGGGTGCGAACTGCACGACCGCGGTCGGCACGGCATCGAGCGGATGCCGCAGCAGCTCTGCTCCGATCACCTCGAGAATGCCGGCACGGTCGTCATCGACTTCGGGCGCGACCACGAGCACCCTCGCACCGAGCTCAGCGAGCGTATCGGCGACGGCGAAGCCCGTGACACCGAGTCCGAGTACGACGACGCGAAGACCCGACCAGTCGGCGTGCCAGCTGGTCAGCGAATCGAGGCGATCGGGCACGCGAGTTGCAGCATCCGTCATCAGCTCTGCAGCCACTCGAAGTAGAAGGCGCCGACGCCCGCGGCGACGAGCAGGCCGCCGATGATCCAGAAGCGCACGACGATCGTGACCTCGGCCCAGCCCTTCAGCTCGAAGTGGTGATGGATCGGGCTCATCAGGAAGATGCGTTTGCCATGGGTGAGCTTGAAGTAGGCACGCTGGACGATGACCGACCCCGTCTCGATGACGAAGAGTCCGCCGATGAGCAGGAGGAGCAGTTCGGTGTGGCTGACGATCGCGAGGGCTGCGAGGGCGCCGCCGAGCGCCAGCGACCCCGTGTCGCCCATGATGATCTTCGCGGGGTTGGTGTTCCACCAGAGGAAGCCGATGAGGCCGCCGACGATCGCCGTCGCCACGATCGCGATGTCGAGCGGGTCGCGCACATCGTACGAACGGTACGCGTCGCTCTGGTTGAGGCCCTCGCTGAACCTCGACTGGTTGAACTGCCAGAAGCCGATGATGACGAACGAGCCGATCGCGAGGATCGAAGCGCCGGCGGCGAGGCCGTCGAGGCCGTCGGTGACGTTCACGGCGTTCGAGGTGCCGGCCGTGATCACGCAGACCCACAGAACATAGAGGATGATGCCGACGACAGTGCCGAAGACCATGAAATCGAGCGGGAGATCTCGGATGAACGAGACCTTCGTGTTCGCCGGCGTAATGCCGTGCTCGTTCGGAAACTGCAATGCGAGGAGCGCGAACACGCCAGCGACGACCACTTGGCCGGTCACCTTCGCCCAGCCACCGAGCCCGAGACTCTGCTTCTTGCGCGTCTTCAGGAAATCGTCGAGGAATCCGACCGCACCGAGGCCGACCATCATGAAGAGCACGAGCATGCCCGACGCCGTCGGCTTCTCGTTGCTGACGAGGGTCGCCACGAAGTATCCGAACAACGCGCCCAGGATGAAGATGATGCCGCCCATCGTGGGCGTGCCGCGCTTGACGTGGTGGCTCTTCGGCCCGTCGTCGCGGATGAACTGGCCCCACCCGAGCCGTGTGAACAGCCGGATGAACAGCGGGGTCAGAAACAGCGTGAAGGCGAGCGACAACGCCCCAGCGGTCAGCAGTGCTCTCACGCGAACCATTCTCTCAATCGGTCATCGAGCAGGCCCATCATCTGCCCAGCCCCGCCGAGTTCCTGCACAGTGCTCACGCGAACCATTCTCCCAGTCGGTCGCCGAGGTGGCGGAGGCCCGCCGCATTCGACGATTTCACCAATACCGTGTCGCCGGAGCGCACGGAAGACGTGACGAGGTCGAATGCCTCGTCGGCGGACTCGACGAACGCGGATTCGCCGTCCCATGAACCTTCATTGATCGCCGTGATGTGCAGGCGCCGGGCGCCCGCCCCCACCACGACGAGCTGCGAGATGCCGAGGCGAACGGCCAGCAGGCCGATGCGATCGTGCTCCTCGCCCGAGAACTCGCCGAGTTCGCTCATCTCGCCGAGCACCGCGATCGTGCGCGAGCCGGGCGCTTTCACCTGCGCGAGCGTCTTGAGTGCGGCCGACATCGAGTCGGGGCTGGCGTTGTAGGCGTCGTTGATGATCGTCACACCGTCGCGGCCCCCCATGACCTGCATGCGCCAGCGCTCGGCAAGGGTCACCTGTTCGAGCGCGTCGACGACCGCGGGCAGAGCCACGCCGAGTTCGATGGATGCCGCGATCGCCGCGAGTGCGTTCATGACGTGGTGCTCGCCCAGCACCGAGAAACGCACGCGTGCCGTCTCGCCACCCGGAATCGTCACGGTGAAGTCGGTACCGCGTGCGTGCGCCCGGATGTCACTGGCGCGCACGTCGGCGGCCTCGCCGAATCCGAACCAGACGACGCGCGCCGCGGTCAGGCCAGCCATGGGCACCACTCGCGGGTCGTCGGCGTTCAGCACCGCGACATCCGTCTCGAGGAGGTCGGTGACCATCTCGGACTTGGCGCGCACGGTCTGCTCGATGCCGCCGAACTCACCGGCGTGAGCGAGCCCGACTTTGAGCACGATGCCGACGTCGGGGCGGGCCATGCGTACGAGCCGAGCGATCTCGCCGACCGCCGATGCCCCCATCTCGGCGACGAGGAACTCGGTTTCAGAGGTGAGTTCCAGCATCGTGATCGGAGCACCGACCTCGTTGTTGAACGAGGCGCGTGCAGCGACCGTCGGGCCGACCCGCTCGAGCACGGTGCGCAGCAGGTTCTTCGTCGTCGTCTTGCCGTTCGAGCCGGTCACGCCCACGATGCGGAGACGGCCGAGCTCGCGCACCAGGCGCACGACCTCGGTCGCCAATGCCCCGAGGGCATCGACCGAATCGGTGACGACGATCTGCGGCACCGGCACCGGCAGCTCGAGCGCGTGCTCGACGATGAGCAGAGCGGCACCCTGCTCCGCCGCGGCGGGTGCGAAGCGGTGGCCGTCATCGAACTCGCCTCGCTTGGCGACGAAGACTCCCCCGACACCGATCTCACGCGAGTCGGTCGTCACGACGCCGTCGATCATCGTTTCGGGAGCGGCATTCGTGCCGTCGAGTCGGAGCACGCCGCCGGTGGCCGAGGCGATCTCGGCCAGGGTCAGGGCGATCATGCCGGCCACCCCGCATCGCGCAGCGCCTGTCTGGAGTCGTCTCTGGCCGAATACGGGATCTTCACACCCTTCACCTCGTGATAGTCCTCGTGCCCTGGGCCCGCATAGAGGATCGCATCGCCTTCGCCGGCGAGGGCGAGCGCTGCGCGGAATGCCTCGCGCGGCTGGGCGATCTCGTGGATCTCACGCTCGGGCACCGCAGCGCGGGCGCCGGCGATGAGCGCGGCGCGAATGGCCGCAGGGTCTTCGAACCGCGGGTGGAAGTCGGTCACGACGAGTACGTCGGCGCCGCGAGCGGCGATCGCGCCCATCTCGGCGCGCTTCGTCGTATCGCGGTCGCCGTCGGCGCCGAAGACCATGACGATGCGCCCGTCGGTGCTGCGCCGGATGGCGCCGAGCGTCTGCAGGAACGCGTCGGGGCTGTGGCCGTAGTCGATGTAGACGACGGGGCCCCGGTCGCCCGAGATGCGCTCCGCCCGGCCCGGGATGTAGGCGTCGACGCCGCCATCGCGTTCGAGCGCTGCGGCGATGAGGTCGAGGTCGTAGCCGGCCTCGGTGAGCATGACGATCGCGAGTGCTGCGTTGGCAGCCATGTACCAACCGAGCAGTGGAACCTGCGTCTCGAGTCGGCGTCCGCCGGGCCCCTCGAGCAGGAACGAGGTGTGGTCGGCGCCCTCTTCGAGCACGGTGACGCGCCAATCGGCGCCGACTCCCTTGACGGTCGTCAGTGTGGTCACCGGAATGCGCGACTCTGCGAGGAGGCGACGACCCCACTCCGAATCGATCGTGACCACGCCGCGACGCGCGCGCTCGGGCTGGAACAGGTCGCGCTTCGCCTCGAAGTACTCGTCCATCGACGAGTAGTCGTCGAGGTGGTCGTGGGTGAGGTTCGTGAAGCCGACGACGTCGAAGACGAGTCCGTCGACGCGGTGACGCGAGAGCGCCTGTGCGGAGACCTCGACGCCGACGGCTCGCACCTCGACCTCGCGCATGCGAGCGAGCAGGGCGTGCAGTTCGCTCGCCTCGGGTGTGGTGAGCGAGCTCGTGACGGCCTCGTCGCCGATGCGGCGTTCAGCGGTCGAGGTGAGCCCGGCCATGACGCCGAGCTGGCGCAGGATGCCGTAGAGCAGGTAGACGACGCTCGTCTTGCCGTTCGTGCCGGTGACGGCGAAGAGCGTCGCGGGGTTCTCGGCGGTGCGGTGGATCCACGCCGCGACGTCTCCGAGCGCGGCGCGCGCGTCAGCCGTGACGAGGATCGGCAGGCCCGCGTCGGACGCGAGCTCGGCGCCGGCGGCATCGGTGAGCAGCGCGACCGCGCCCGCGTCGCGCGCTGCACCCGCGAACTCGGCGCCGTGCACGTTGCGCCCGGGAACCCCGACGTAGAGGTCGCCGGGTTGCACGGCCTTCGATGACAGGCCGACGCCCGTCACCTCGATTCCGCTGATGTCGCCGAGCACGGCGAACCCGAACGCTTCGGCGAGGCCGGAGAGCGATCGAGCACTCGGGTGCTTCGGCCGGAGGGCCGTGAGAGGCGATCCGGTCACGAACCCAACTTTCTCACCAGGTAGCTGGCAGCTCGGGCGCCGGGGCGCCGGATGGAACGGTCCGGTACTTCTTCAGCACCTGGCTCATCACCTCTTGGAAGACGGGAGCGGATGCGGCGGACGAATTCATCTTAACGGCATTCATGTAGCTCACCGAAACGACGAACTGGGGGTCATCTGCGGGCGCGAAGCCCGATACGGAGACGAGATACTCCTTGAGGTATCCGCCGTTGCCGTCGGGCACCTGGGCCGTTCCGGTCTTCGCCGCGACGCGGTAACCGGGGATGTTCCATTCGTCGGAGAGCCACGCGTCTTGGTAGACGCGCTCGAGCATCTGACTCGTCTCGGACGCGGCTTCCGGCGAGATGACCTGCTCACCCTGCGACGGCGTCGTCGTCGCCGCACCGTCATCGCTGACGCAGCCGTCGACGAGGCTGACCGGCATGCGCACGCCGCCGTTGGCGATGGTCTGGTAGACGCCGGCGATCTGCACCGCCGTCGTGGTGAGCCCCTGTCCGAACATCGTGGCGTACTTGGTCTGGTTGTCCCAGTCCTCGTCGGGGTCGCCGTGCAGGTCGCCGCTCGCCTCGGCCGGGAAGCCGACCTCGGTCTCGGAGCCGAGGCCGAACTTCAGCATGTCGTCGTACCGTTCGCGGTCGGTCATCAGTTCGCCGAACTTCGACATGCCGGTGTTCGACGATTCGATGAGCACACCCGTGAGGGTGAGCTGCTGATCGTCATGACGGGAGCTGTCGTTGATGTCGGCCCCGTTCGAGGGCTCGTATCGATACGGCGCCACGACCTGGCTGAACGGGTCGGCCTTGCCTGCATTGACGACGGATGCCGCGGTGAGCGCCTTGAACGTCGAGCCCGGTTCGAACGGTGCGGTGAACGATCGAGATCCCCGATCATCCTCAGCAGTCGCCGACGGCTCGTTCGGGTCTACCGTCGGCACATCGGCGACTGCGAGGAGTCGACCGGTCTTGACTTCCATGACGGTGGCCATCGCCCACGAGGCGCCGACGGCCTGGCGCTGCGCCTCGGCGATTCGCTGTACTTCCCACTGCAGATCGGTGTCGATCGTGAGCTTGAGCGTGCCGCCATTGCGTGCCTGCTTGTGCACGTCCTCGGTGCCGGGAATCTTCACCCAGTCCTGCAGGCTGTGCAGGTAGCTGATCTCGCCGTTCTCGCTCGCGAGGCACTCGTCTTCCGAGAGCTCGAGTCCGGCCGCAGGCTCGCCGTCGGTGCCGACCCAGCCGATGAGGTTGCCCGCCACCGCGCCGTTCGGATAGCGACGGCTCGGGTGTTCGTCGGCGTACACCCACGGAATGTCGAGCGCCTTCACCGCTTCGTACGTCTCGGTGTCGACGAGCTTGACGACGTAGGCGTAGTCGGAGCTCGGATCCTCTGCGAGCGCCGCGGTGATGATGCCCTGCACCTGGTCGCCGGTCAGTCCAACGACGGCGCCGAGTTCCGCCGCCAGCTCCGCCTGCGGCACCTCGACCTTCTTGGTCGAGTCGGGGTCATCGGGGTCGGGCACCTCGCGCTCCACGAGCGCCTTGGACGCCTGCTTCGGCGACAGCGTGATGTCGTACCTCATGACGCTGTCGGCGAGCACCTTGCCGTTGGCGTCGACGATATCGCCTCGCGCCCCCCAGACCGTGACCGGTTGGGAGCGCGCGTCCTGAGCCTGCTCGCTGAGTTCGGACGCCCGCACGACCTGGATGTCGACGAGGCGCACGACGAACACGCCGACCACGGCGACGAGCACCGCCGCGGAGAACAGGATCCGCCGCATCGGGTGACGGCTGGTGCGGTTCATCGGAGCCTTCCCAATGGTCGTACGGTCAGTGCGTGGCAGGAGTCGGCAGACCCCCGTCGGCGGGCGGCGCAGCGGGTGCGCCAGCTGGTACGTCGGCCGCCGCGCCACCGGGAACTCCCCCGGTCGGAGTCTCTCCCGCGGGCTGCTCGCCGCCGGACGGCACGCCGTCGATCAGCGCATTCGGGACGAGCGGCGCAGACGCGCCGGCACCGCCCGACGCTGCCGTGGGCTGGCCGAGCACCGCGCCATCGGAGAGTCGCAGGTACACAGGGTTCGAGTTCGGCACCATGCCGAGCCCCTCGGCCTTCGTCGCGAGGAACTGGGGAGACTCGACACGGTCGAGGTCTTCCGCGAGCGTCGCCTCATCGCGATCGAGTGCGGCCTGGCGGGTCTGCAGAGCGTCGATGTCGTAGGCCCCCTGCGTGACGGCGATCGAGAGCAGCAGCTGGGCGACGATGATGACGACGACGCCCCCGAGCGCGATGACGGCGTAGGCGAGTCTCGGCTTCGCGCGGGCGGCGCGTACGGCGCGCTCGGGCGCCGGCCGAAGACGCCCCGGTGCGCGCTCGGGGGCGACCCGGCGCGGCGCGGGGAGGGATTGGGCGGGCACTGCACTCATCACGGCCTCCGCAGTCGTTCGGCCGCGCGCAGCCGCACCGGCTTGGCACGCGGGTTCTCCACCTGCTCGGCCTCGCTCGCGAGCTCGGCGCCGCGCACGAGGAGTTTGAAGACCGGGCGGTGTTCGGGCAGTTCCATCGGCAGCCCGGCAGGGGCGGTGGAACTCGACGCGGCGCTGAGCGCGCGCTTGACGATGCGGTCCTCGAGCGACTGGTAGGCCAACACGACGATGCGACCGCCGACGGCGATCGCCTCGAGCGCTGCCGGCATCGCACGCTCGAGCACCGACAGCTCTTCGTTGACCTCGATGCGGAGTGCCTGGAAGACGCGTTTGGCGGGGTGCCCCTGGCGCTGCACGGCGACCGGGGTCGCAGCCTGGATGACGGCGACGAGTTCGGATGAACGGGTGATCGGAGCATCCGTTCGCGCCCGGACGATGGCTCGTGCATATCGCGCGGCGAGCTTCTCTTCGCCGTAGTCGAGGAAGATGCGGCGCAGTTCCTCTTCACTCTCTTCGGCGATGACGTCGGCTGCGGTGCGACCGCTCGTGAAGTCCATGCGCATGTCGAGCGGCGCGTCTTTCGAGTACGCGAAGCCGCGCTCGGCCCGATCGAGTTGGAGCGAGGAGACGCCGAGGTCGAAGAGCACCCCCTGCACCTCGCGGAACCCCGCCGAGCGCACCGCGCGCTCGATGCCGTCGTACACCGTGTGCACGAATCGCGCGCGGTCGCCGAACTTCGCGAGTCGCTCCCGTGCAATGGCGAGTGCGTCAGTGTCACGGTCGAGGCCGATGACGGTGAGTTTCGGGAACCGTTCGAGCAACGCGGCCGCGTGTCCGCCCATGCCGAGCGTTGCGTCGACGAGCACGGCGCCGTCACCCTCGATGGCGGGGGCCAGGAGCTCCAGCGTGCGCTCGAGCATGACCGGGGTGTGGATGCGTTCGATGTCCATGATCTGCCTTGCCTTCCGGGCCTCGGGTTCCGATCCCCATCCGTTCGTCCTGATGCGGGGAAGTGCACCAGGCGCGGCCGGCTGGGAGTCGGAGCCCGAGGATCAGAAGAGTCCGGGGATCACCTCCTCCGCCGTGTCCGCGAAGGCCGCCTCTTGCTCGGCGAGGTAAGTCGCCCATGCCGTCGCATCCCAGATCTCCACCCGGCTGCCCGTGCCGATGACCGTGAGGTCGCGGTCGAGGCCCGCGTACGCGCGAAGCGTTGCCGGGATGGTGACGCGATGCTGCTTGTCGGGGGTCTCCGCGGAAGCCCCCGAGAGGAAGACGCGCATGTAATCGCGCGCCTGCTTGCTCGTTACCGGGGCTTGGCGGATCTTGTCACTCATGCTCTCGAACTCCCGTGCGCTGAACACGTAGATGCAGCGTTCCTGCCCGCGCGTGAGCACGAGGCCGCTCGAGAGCTCCTCCCGGAACTTCGCCGGAAGAATGACGCGGCCTTTCTCATCAAGCTTTGGTTCATAGCTACCGAGGAACACCACATCACCCCCTTTCCTCCGGCCAGAATCCAGGTGACCCCACTTTACTCCACTCTCATCCACCAATCAACGACATTCGCTCGTTTTCCTCGTCAGCTGGCTGTGAGTTTCCCGGTAACAGTGGGAAGACCGAGCGTGGAGTGGAGTGGAGGGAGTTCCGCGGCGGAGCACGAGAAGCAGGCGCGATCAGCCGCGATCAGCGACGGATGGCTCCGGCCGAGCTGTCCGAACGGTCGATCTCGACTCCCGGCGCACGAAAAAACGGGCCGATCCGAAGATCGACCCGTTCAGGTGGTGGGAAGTGGAGGGATCAGTCGTGGCCCTGCTGGCGGCGATCCCAACGATCGTTCATGCGGTCCATGAAGCCGCCGCCCGAACGGCGTCCGCCCTGCGTTGCGGCTGCGGGCTCCGAAGGGGCGGCCGTGGCCGCGCCTCGCTTCGACGGCGTGATCGCGACGAGCACACCCGCGAACATCAGGGCGAACCCGATGACGCCGATGATGAGCAGCTGCGATGCCACCCCCGCGATGAGTGCGCCGGCGCCGGCGACGGCGAGCAGCACGCCCAGCACGATGGCCCGGTAGTTCGGTCTGCGCCCTCGAACGCCGCCGACTGCTTGAACGAAGTCGGCGTCATTGCGATAGAGGTTGCGCTCCATCTCTTCGAGAAGACGTTGCTCCTGCTCTGAAAGCGGCATCTCACTCCCCTCAGGCTTCGGGATCGACGCATCCGAGTTCATTCTAGCCCTGCGCTGCCTCGCTAGGCTAGGCAGGTGGCTCACGGTTCCCGACTGGTCGATTTGGTGCACGAACGCATCGAGGATTTCCTCGCCGAACGCACCTCCATTCTCCGCTCGATCAGCCCCGACCTCGAGCCGCTCGATGCGTTCTCACGGCGCTTTCTCAGCGGAGGCAAACGGTTCCGGGCGCTGTTCTGCTACTGGGGCTGGGAGGCCGTCGGTGCGCGCGGGTTCGACCCGTTCGCGGGCGACGACGGTCGCGACCGGTTCCCCATCGTCTCCGCGGCATCCGCGCTCGAGATCTTCCACGCCGCCGCCCTGCTGCACGATGACATCATCGACAACTCCGACACCCGGCGCGGTGCTCCGTCGGCGCATCGACTCTTCGAGCAGTTGCACACCGATTCCGGCTGGGCCGGCAGCTCCCCCGACTTCGGCCGCGCCGCGGCGATCCTGCTCGGCGACCTGCTGCTCGGGTGGAGCGACGAGCTCCTCGACGAGGGCCTCTCGGCACTGCCCGATCGCGAAGCCGCCCGGGGCGCGCGCGGCGAGTTCATGCGCATGCGCACAGAGGTGACCGCCGGTCAGTACCTCGACATCCTCGAGGAGCGCGCCTGGCTCGCCCAGCCCGAATCGGAGCAACGGCTCCGCGCCGAGCGCGTCATCGTCTACAAGTCGGCCAAGTACAGCGTGGAAGCACCGCTCGTGATCGGCGGAGCGATCGCCGGAGCCTCGAGTGCCCAGCTCGGCGCCCTTCGAGCGTTCGGCCTGCCGCTCGGCATCGCCTATCAGCTGCGCGACGACCTGCTGGGCGTCTTCGGCGACCCCGAGGTCACCGGCAAGCCGAGTGGCGACGACCTGCGCGAAGGCAAGCGCACCATCCTCATCGCCATCGCCCGCGAACGACTCACGCCCGGCCAGCGCCGCTTGCTCGACGAACTCCTCGGCGACCCCGACCTCACGCCCGAACAGGTGCGGATGCTGCAGCGCACCATCGGCGAATGCGGCGCGGTCGACGAGGTCGAAGCGCTCATCACCACGAACGTCGCGAAGGCGATGGCGGCGCTCGACGACGCACCGCTCAGCCGCGATGCCCGAGCCGAACTCGGTTCACTCGCAAAGACGGTCACCCGTCGGGCGAGCTGAACCACCGGCCCCCACGCGCTGCACAGCGCCGCGGCGACGTCGGATCAGGCCAGCGCCTGCGCGATGCGACGCACCTCGGCCTTTCGGCCTGCCCTGAGGGCGGCGATCGGCGAGGTCCCGAGGCTGTCTTCCTCGGCGAGCATCCACTCGAGCGCTTCAGTATCGGTGAAGCCCGCGTCGGAGAGCACGTTGGCCGTACCGTGCAGTTCGGGCAGGGGCGCTTCGTCTCGGAGGAACACCGACGGTACCTTCAGCACACCGTCGACCCGGGCGGCGAGCAGATGCCGGTCGTCGATGAGTCGGCGGATGCGACTGGGGCTCTGCCCGAGCATCTCGACGAGGTCGGGAACAGTCAGCCAGTCGGTCTCGGCAGCATCGGTCACGGATCAAGACTGCCATGACCCGGGCGACTTCCGGAACCCGAACTTGAGTGCGAGCGGCCGCGGAGCGTCGCGGCACGGCTTCACCGGACTCGCGCTGAGGTGTTTGACTCGTCCGTGGGGCTATGCGACGGTTGCCGCGGGGGCCGGGAGCAACGCGCCGGCGAAGGGGGAAAGATGTCGTACGAAGCCGAGACCGAGCCTGAACCAGACCCGGCGGCCCGTTCCCGACGGGCCGAGTTCGAAATGCCTCGCCGCCGTCGAGGCATCCGCCGGTTGATCACGCTGCCGCTCGCGGTCGTCTCGACGATCGCCGTCACGCTCGGCATCGCACAGCCCGCCGAGGCGGTGCCGCAATCGGCGAAGCGGTTGCCGAAGGCGAAGGCGACGAATGCGCCGACCGCGCCGCCCGCGTCGAGTGCGCCATCGGCCGCCGTCGTGCCCGGCGAAGTGACCGTCGGCGACGGCGACACCGTGAGCGGCATCGCCGAACGGTACGGCGTGGCCACTGCCGACATCCTGGCGCTGAACGGTCTCGGATGGTCGAGCCTGATCTTCCCGGGCCAGCGACTCGCCCTGCCCGGCGACACCGCGGCTCCTGCTCCCGCTCCTGCGCCTGCGCCGGTCGCCGCCGAGCTCTCCCGCCACACGGTCGCCGCAGGCGACACCATGAGCGGCATCGCCGCGGCGTACGGGCTTTCGCTCGACCAGGTGCTCAGCGTCAACGGACTCAGCCGACAGAGCCTGATCTTCCCCGGCGAGTCGATCGTGCTTCCGCCTGCGACCGGGGCGGCCGATGCGCCGGCCGCGCCTGCGCCGTCGCCGTCACCCGCACCGCAACCGGCACCGCAGCCGCCCGCCGACCCGGTCACCGCCGACACCTACGTCGTGGTGGACGGCGACACGCTCTGGGACATCGCGGCGCGCCACGATGTCGGCGTGCAGGAACTCGTCGCGGCCAACGGACTCGATGCTTCCGCCGTCATCCGCGCAGGGCAGGTATTGCGCATCGCCAGGCCCGTCGCCGTAGTGGCCGTCGCATCCGTGAGCGTCACTCTCACCGACGAGATGCGCGCCAACGCTCGGATCATCATCGATGTCGGCCGCGCCCTCGGCGTCTCCGACCAGGCCATCGTCATCGCCCTCGCTGCGGCCGCACAGGAATCCGGACTCAAGAACTCGAACTACGGCGACGCCGACTCACTCGGGCTCTTCCAGCAGCGTCCGAGTCAGGGCTGGGGCACCGTCGAAGAGGTGCTCGACCCGGTTCGGGCATCGACGGCGTTCTTCGGCGGTACCGCGAACCCGAATCCCGGGCGCACCCGGGGCCTGCTGGACATCACGGGCTGGGAGAAGTTGACCGTCACCCAAGCTGCCCAGGCCGTGCAGCTGAGCGCCCACCCCGACCATTACGCGAAGTGGGAGGCGTCGGCGAGGGCCTGGCTCTCCGAACTCGGGTGATCCGGGCGGCGCCGCTTATCACGATGGGATTGCGATCGGCGCGCCGTCGGCGTTTGGGCCGACTGCGGCATATACCCCTTCGTAGACTCGGAGAGTGACCACCGCGCCCGCAGATCCCATGATCGGCCGTCTCATCGACGGCCGCTATCAGGTGCGCTCGCGGATCGCTCGCGGCGGTATGGCCACTGTCTACCTCGCGACCGACCTGCGCCTCGAGCGCCGGGTCGCGATCAAGATCATGCACGGCCACCTCGCCGACGACAACACCTTCAAGACCCGCTTCGTGCAAGAGGCCCGCTCGGCCGCACGACTGGCCCACCCGAACGTCGTGAACGTCTTCGATCAGGGCCAAGACGCCGACATGGCCTACCTCGTCATGGAATATCTGCCGGGCATCACGCTCCGCGACCTGCTGAAGGATTACAAGAAGCTCACGCCCGAGCAGACCGTCGACATCATGGACGCCGTGCTGTCGGGCCTGGCAGCCGCGCACAAGGCCGGCATCGTGCATCGCGACCTCAAGCCCGAGAACGTGCTACTCGCCGACGACGGGCGCATCAAGCTCGGTGATTTCGGCTTGGCACGGGCCGCCAGCGCGAACACCGCCACCGGGCAGGCACTGCTCGGCACGATCGCCTACCTCTCGCCCGAACTCGTCACCCGTGGCGTCGCCGACGCTCGCAGCGACATCTACGCCGTCGGCATCATGATGTACGAGATGCTCACGGGCGAGCAGCCCTACGTCGGCGAAGCGCCGATGGCGATCGCCTACCAGCACGCGAACGACCAAGTACCCACGCCGAGCTCGAAGAACCCCGCGGTGCCGGTCGAACTCGACGAGCTCGTGCTCTGGGCGACCGCCCGAGACCCCGAGGAGCGACCGAACGACGCTCGCGAGATGCTCGACCGGCTGCGCGAGGTCGAGCCGTCGATCCGCTCATCGCACCGTCCGCTCACCACTCAGGCGACGATGGTGCTGCCCGCTTCAGCGCTGCCAGCCGGTGCCGCGACGGCGGAGACCCGCGTGCTCAGCGGTGTCGGTGCGGCGATCGCCTCGACGGCGACCCTCGAGGCATCCGACGGCGACGACACCGCGGCGCTCGCGAAGAGTGCCGATCGACGCAAGCGACGCGGCTACTGGATCCTCGCCTTCATCGTGCTCCTCACGGGGCTCGCCGTCGGCACCGGCTGGTACTTCGGCGCGGGGCCGGGTGCGCTCACCCAGGTGCCCGAGACCGCGACTCTCACGCCCGACAGCGCGACGACCGTGCTCCAAGAGGCCGGGTTCACGGTCGAGCCCGCCGAACGGAACGACCCCGTGGTGCCGATCGGCCAGGTCTCGGGCACAGACCCCGAAGCCGGATCGCAAGCTCAGCGCGGCTCGCTCGTCACGCTCTACGTCTCGAAGGGGCCGAGCATCCTGTCGGTTCCCGAGGTGCGAGGCTCCCCCTCCGCCGAAGCCCGCGACGCGCTCAGCGACTTCACGGTCGCCGAAGGCAGCGCCATGCAGTTCTCGACCGATGTGCCGGCCGACCTCGTCATCGACGTGCTCGATGCCGAGGGCAATTCCGTCGGTTCCGAATACGCCGAACTCGGCAAGCTCACGCTCGTGGTCTCGGCCGGCGGTGTGCCCGATATCGTCGGCATGCCCAGGGCAGAGGCCGAGGCCGCGCTCGACGCCGTAGGCCTGACAATGAACGAGGTCGGCTCCGAGTTCGACAACTCCGGGGCAATCGAGGCCGACGCCGTGTTGAGCGCGAGTGCGAACACCGATCCCGTGCGACCCGCCGACTCGATCGATGTGGTCATCTCGAAGGGCCAAGACCTCGTGAGCGTGCCGAACGTCGTCGGCATGAAGCTCTCCGATGCGATCGAGGCGCTCGAGGCGGCGGAGTTCACCGTCGCGCACAGCTTCCCCGCGCCGTTCCTGGCGTTCGTCACCGTGACCTCGCAAGACCCCGCCGCGGACGCGCAGGCAGTGCGCAGGAGCGAAGTGAAGCTCGTCGGCACGCTCACGCTTTGAGCAAAGCAGATCGGACGAACGGCCTGACGCCGGCCACCCGCTCACGAGCGGGTGCGCGGGGCACCCGTCACCGGACGCCCCGCGCGCCAACTCAGCGAGCCGCGAGCTCCTCGGCCACGAGGAAGGCCAGCTCGAGCGACTGCATGTGGTTCAGGCGCGGGTCGCAGAGCGACTCGTAACGCGTCGCCAGTGTCTCTTCGTCGATGTGCTCGGAGCCGCCGAGGCACTCCGTGACATCGTCGCCGGTCAACTCGACGTGGATGCCACCCGGGTGCGTTCCGGCGTCGCGATGCGCCTCGAAGAAGCCCTTGACCTCGTCGACGACGTCGTCGAAGCGACGCGTCTTGTAGCCGTTGGGCGTGGTGATGCCGTTGCCGTGCATCGGGTCGGTGACCCACAACGGGCTGGCATCGCTCGCCTTGATCGCCTCGAGGAGCGGGGGCAGCGCGTCGCGGATCTTGCCGGCGCCCATGCGCGTGATGAAGGTGAGACGGCCGGGCTCGCGCTCAGGGTCGAGCTTCTCGACGAGCTCGAGCATGGTCTCGGGTGTCGTCGACGGGCCGAGCTTCACACCGATCGGATTGCGCACCCGCGAGAGGAAGTCGACGTGGGCGCCGTCGAGCTCGCGCGTACGCTCACCGATCCAGATGAAGTGGGCCGACGTGTCGTAGGGCGTGCCCGTGCGCGAGTCGATGCGGGTCATGGGCCGCTCGTAGTCCATGAGCAGGCCCTCATGCCCGGTGTAGAACTCCGTGTGCTTGATCGCTTCGAAGTCGGCGCCGCACGCCTCCATGAACTTGATCGCGCGATCGATCTCGCGGGCCATGGTCTCGTAGCGGGCGTTGGCGGGGTTGGAAGCGAAGCCCTGGTTCCACGAGTGCACCTGGCGCAGGTCCGCGAAGCCGCCCTGCGTGAACGCACGGATGAGATTGAGGGTCGAGGCGGCGGTGTGGTAGCCCTTGACGAGCCGCGCCGGGTCGGCGGCGCGTGACTCGGGCGTGAAGTCGTAGCCGTTCACGATGTCGCCGCGGTAGGCGGGAAGTGTGACGTCGCCCCGGGTCTCGCTGTCACTCGAACGGGGCTTGGCGAACTGACCCGCCATGCGCCCCATCTTCACGACCGGCATCGACGCACCGTAGGTGAGCACGACCGCCATCTGCAGCACGGTCTTCACGCGATTGCGGATCTGGTCGGCAGTGGCGCCCGCGAAGGTCTCGGCGCAGTCGCCCCCCTGGAGCAGGAACGCTTCGCCGCGTGAGGCAGCGGCCAGCCGCTCGCGCAGGATGTCGACCTCGCCCGCGAAGACGAGCGGCGGCAGGGTCGCGAGCTCAGCGGATGCCGCGTGAGCGGCCTCGGGTGAGGGCCACGTCGGCTGCTGCTTGATGGGCAGCGTGCGCCAATAGTCGAGGCCGGCAATCACGGAGGGATCTGCTTTCACGACCGGCTCGACGAGCTGTACCACGGGATGTCCTGAGGGGTTCGGGGCGCACGATCGCGCCGGGAAAGAGAACGGCGACGCACGTCGCGCCACCGCTGAACGAGCCTATCGCGATTGCGGAGCGCGCTTCTCCTTGACGGAACTGGCGTAGACGTCGACGTATTCCTGACCGCTCAGCCCGCGAAGATCGTAGACGAGCTCGTCGGTCACCGAACGGAGCACGAATCGGTCGCCCTCGAGTCCCTCGAAGCGACTGAAGTCGATCGATTCGCCGAGGATGATGCCGATGCGACGCACCTTCGGCAGGCGCGTGCCGATCGGCATGACGTGCTCGGTGCCGATCATCGCGACGGGGATCACCGGGACGCCCGCCTCGAGCACCATGCGGGCAACGCCCGTGCGACCTCGATACAGCTTGCCGTCCGGGCTGCGGGTGCCCTCGGGATAGATGCCGAGGATCTTGCCTTCGCCGAGCACGCGGAGCCCGGTCTCGAGCGACGCCTCGGAAGCCTTGCCGCCCGATCGGTCGATCGGGAGCTGCCCTGCCGCTTTGAGGAACAGTCTCGTCGCCCAGCCCTTCAGGCCCTTGCCCGTGAAGTACTCGCTCTTGGCGAGGAAGGCGACCGGGCGGTCGACGATGAGCGGCAGGAAGATCGAGTCGATGAACGAGAGGTGGTTGGAAGCGAGGACGACGGGCCCCTCTTTGGGCACGTTCTCGAGGCCGACGACCCACGGTCGGAAGATCGAGAGCAGGATCGGCCCGATGACGAGGTGCTTCATGATCCAGTAGAACACCCTGAAGCTCCTTCCCGCTGCGGCACCGACCCAGCCTAGCGTCGCCGGCTCAGGCGTGCTCGGCTACCCAAACCCGGGCGAGGTCGGCCGCGCCGACGACCCCGGCATCGTTGACGAGCTCGGCGATCACGAAGTCGGGCTCGGGGTGGTACCCGCGGGCGGGCAGGTGTTCGAGATAGGCCGCGCGGATCGGCTCGAGCAGCAGCTCTCCGGCAACGGCGACCCCACCACCGAAGACGAAGCGCTGCGGATCGAGCACCGCCGAGAGACTCGCGGCCGCCTGTCCGAGCCAGTTGCCCAATTGTCGCAGCGCAGTGATCGCGCCGGGGTCGCCGGACTCGATGAGGGCGCCGACGAGGCGCCCGTCGAGGGCCCCGTGCTCGGTGCGAACCCGCGCAAGGTTCTGGCCGATGCCGCCGGCATCGGCGATCTCGTTCGCCATGCGCAGCAGCGCCCGGCCCGAACCGTACTGCTCGATGCATCCGCGCTGGCCGCAGCCACAGGCAAGCCCGTCGGGCACCACCCGGAGGTGACCGAGTTCCGCACCGGCGCCGAACCCCCCGCGGAAGAGGCGATCGCCTGCGACGATCGCGCCGCCCACCCCGGTGCCGATCGTGAGCATCACCATGTCGCTGACCATGCGGCCCGCCCCGAATCGGAACTCGGCCCAGCCGGCCGCATTGGCGTCGTTGTCGACGACCACGGCAGTACCGACCCGGGCCTCGAGCTTTTCGCGAAAGGGCTCGTTGCGCCAATCGATGTTCGGTGCGTAGTAGACCGTGGAGTGCGCAGCATCGACGAAGCCCGCCGCCGCCACCCCGATCGCGACGATCTCGGCCGCTGCCCCGGCGCGCAGGGAATCGATCATCTGCACGACCGCGTCTTCGATCTGTCTCGCGTCACCGGCAGGAGTCGCGACTCGCTCGTTCGCAACGATGTTGCCGAGCTCGTCGACGACCGCTCCGGCGATCTTCGTTCCACCGATGTCGATTCCGATCGCATGCACCAGGAGGCTGCCTTTCAGATGGGGACGAGCGTGATCGAGCCGAGACCTGGGGCCGCACGAGCAACGACTAGAGTGTAGTAGACCCCAATGCCGCGGTTCACGCTGGTACCCGAGCCGCGTGCAACCCTCCCGGTGCCGAAGGAGCTACCGTGATCGAATTCGCCACCCCACCCGTGGTTGCCGCCGACCCCGAGGCGAACACCACAGACTTGCTGGTCGACCGCGTCGCCGCGACGCCCGACTCCGTGCTGTTCTCGCTCCCGACCGCCGACGGCGGCTGGACTCCCGTCACCACCAAGGAGTTCTACGACCAGGTCATCGCACTCTCGAAAGGGCTCGTCGCCGCCGGCATCCAGCCGGGCGACAAGATCGGTCTGATGTGCAAGACCCGGTACGAGTGGACCCTGATCGACTTCGCGACGTGGTTCGCCGGCGCCGTGCTCGTGCCCGTTTATGAGACGAGTGCACCCGCCCAGGTGCGATGGAACCTCAGCGATTCCGGCGCGATCGCCCTCATCGTCGAAACGCCCGACCATTTCGCGCGCTTCGACGAGGTGCACCCCGATCTGCCGTTGATCCGCGAAACCTGGCAGATCGACCTCGGCGACCTCGACAAGCTCATCGCCGGCGGCACCGAGGTGGCCGACGAAGAGATCGAGCGTCGTCGCAACCTCGCGGTGGGCTCTGACATCGCCACGCTCATCTACACCTCCGGCTCGACCGGCAAGCCCAAGGGGTGCGTGCTCACCCACTCGAACTTCGTCGAGCTCTCCCGCAACTCCGCGGTCGCCCTCAGCGAGGTCGTGTCAGACCCCGACGGCGCCTCGACGCTGCTCTTCATCACGACGGCGCACGTGTTCGCGCGCTTCATCGCGGTGCTCTCCGTGCACGCCGGGGTGCGGGTCGGTCACCAGCCCGACACCAAGCAACTCCTCCCCTCCCTGGCGAGCTTCAAGCCGACGTTCCTGCTCGCAGTGCCGCGAGTCTTCGAGAAGGTCTACAACGTCTCCGAGCAGAAGGCCGAAGCCGGCGGCAAGGGCAAGATCTTCCGCGCCGCCGCCGACACTGCCGTGGCTTACTCGATCGCGAGGGAGAACGGCAAGGTCCCCTTCGGCCTGAAGCTCAAGTTCAAGGTCTTCGACGCGCTCGTCTTCTCGAAGCTCCGTGAAGCCATGGGCGGCAACGTCAAGTACGCCGTGTCCGGCTCCGCGCCGCTCGGCCCGCGCCTCGGACACTTCTACCACGCCCTCGGCATCACGATCCTCGAGGGCTACGGCCTCACCGAGACCACGGCGCCCGCAACGGTGAACCTCGCGAACAAGTCGAAGATCGGTACGGTCGGCCCACCGCTCCCCGGTGTCGCAGTGCGTCTCGCCGACGACGGTGAGATTCAGGTCAAGGGCATCGATGTCTTCAAGGAGTACTGGAAGAACCCCGAGGCGACCGCAGCATCGTTCGACGGTGAATGGTTCATGACCGGTGACCTCGGCTCGTTCGACGCCGACGGCTTTCTCACGATCACGGGTCGCAAGAAAGAGATCATCGTCACGGCGGGTGGCAAGAACGTCGCCCCCGCGGCGCTCGAAGACCCCATTCGCGCGAACCCGCTCGTCGGCCAGATCATCGTCGTCGGCGACAAGAAGCCGTTCATCTCGGCGCTGATCACCCTCGACCCCGAGATGCTGCCCGTCTGGCTCAACAACAACAGTGAAGACGCCGGCATGTCGATCGAGGAGGCCACCGTCAACCCGGCGGTGCTCGCCGAGGTGCAGCGCGCGATCGACGCGGCCAACGAGACGGTCTCGCGTGCAGAATCGATCCGCAAGTTCACCCTGCTCGCGATCGAGCTCACCGAAGAGAGCGGACACCTGACCCCGAAGATGAGCATCAAGCGCAACATCATCCTCGCCGACTTCGCACCGCACATCGAGGCGATGTACTCGGGCGCGCCGGCGACCGAGGGTCACTCGATCGTGCACTGAGTTCGATCACGCACTGAGTCACGAGACGACGAAGGCCCCGCTCGCGGGGCCTTCGTCGTCGGTGGGTGCTCGCGAGTCAGAACCAGTCCGACTCGCGAATCTCCTTCATCGCGAGACGCCGTTCGGCCTTCTCGAGGCGGTCGATGTACAGCAGACCGTCGAGATGGTCGGTCTCGTGCTGGAGGGCTTGGGCCATGAGCCCCGTGCCCGAAACCTCGATCTCATTGCCGTCGAGGTCGATGCCGCGCACGCGGGCGAACGGATGCCGCGGCGTCTTGTGCCAGAGCCCGGGAACCGAGAGGCATCCCTCGTCGATGAGCTCCTTCTCACCGGTGACCTCGACGATCTCGGGGTTCAGGATGTAGCCGACTTCACCGTCGACGTTGTAACTGAACGCCCGCAGGTTCACGCCGATCTGCGAGGCCGCCACACCTGCGCGGCCGGGAATTCTCACGCTGTCGAGCAGATCGGTCACGAGTGCGCGCACACGCTCGTCGGCCTGTTCGACGGGGGCGGAGACGGTCTTCAAGACAGGGTCGCCGAACAGGCGAATGGGTCGTTCGGGCAATGGTTCTCCGTTCAGTGCTCGCGCTCGGCGGGCATGCCTTCCACCACGAGCGCCGCGAGCTCACGAGCCGCGTGCTGGGTGACGGGGCGCAGTTCGTGCCAGTTCACGACGGAACCGGCCGCGAGCTGCGGGTCGTAGGGAATGCGCACGATCTCGCGCACCCTGGACTGGAAATGCGCCTCGATCTCGTCGACCTTGACGAGGTGCGTGCCCTGGGTGGCGAGGTTGATCGCCACGATGGCATTGCGCACGAGTTCGCCGTATCCGTTGGCCTCGAGCCACGTCAGCGTCTCGGACGCGAGACGGGCCTCGTCGACGCTGCCGCCCGAGACGATCACGACCGAGTCGGCACGCTGGAGCGTGGCACGCATGACGGAGTGCACGATGCCGGTGCCGCAATCGGTGAGCACGATCGAGTAGTACCGGGCGGCAAGACCGGCGACGACGTTGTAGTCATTGTCGTCGAACGCCTCGGACAGGGTCGGATCGGTGTCGGAGGCGAGGATGTCCAGACGAGTCTCATCGCGCGAGACGAATCTGGAGAAGTCGGTGTATCCGCCGATCGACGAGGCCTTCGCCACCACGTCGCGCACGGTCTCACGGGTCTGGCGGTCGACACGCTCGGCGAGGGTGCCGCGGTCGGGATTGGCATCGATCGCGATGATGCGGTCGTCGCGTGCGTTGGCGAGGGCCATTCCGAGCAGCGCGGTGATCGTCGTCTTACCGACCCCGCCCTTCCGGGTGAGCACCGGCACGAAGCGCGCGCCACCCTCGAAGCGCTTCTGGATGCGCTGGCTCATGGCCTTGTGCGCTTGCACCTTCGCCGAGTCGCCGAGGTTGACGAGGTGGAGGGATGCCTCGTAGACGAACCGGTTGACGCCGCCCTGCGGCGCGGGTCGCGTCGTGCGATTCAAGTCGATGAGCCGGTCGGCCGTCAGCGAGTCCGCTGTTTCGGGCACCTCTGCCCTGGGCTGCGGCTCGCCGGGGACGTCGACGACCGCGACGTGGCTGCCGGTATCGGTGCTGACCCGCTCGCGGCGGAGTTTCGATGCGTCGGCGGCGAGCAGCGCGCCGTACGGCGAAGGCTCGCGCCGCGCGGCACCGCGGTATCCGGCACCGGCGAGGGCCGGCGTGATCACCTCGACGGAGGTGGTACTGCTGCCACCGCCGACCAGGCTGCCCGGATTGACCGCGACATCGTCGATCGCCACTGCGACCTCGTCGTCGGGCATCTCGTGCACCGGCGCCGGCGGCAGGTCGACCCGAACGTTCGGGTTCTCTGCCAGCTCCGCACCCGAGTGCGCCCCGGTCGCGGCCAACCTGCGGCCGCGATCCAGTGCCGACGTACGTGTTGCCGAACCGCGACGCGTCGCAGCTTCTTCTTCGAACTTGTCTTCAGCCACCGATACCCCTCCTCATCAGTGTCAACCAACGCCCAGCCTAGCGCGGGCGCACCACGACGAGCAGGTCACCTGCTTCGACCTGCTGCGTCTTGGGTATCGCGACCCGCTCGACGACGCCCGCGATGGGCGAGGTGATCGCAGCCTCCATCTTCATCGCCTCGATCGAGGCGACGCTCTGGCCGGCCGCGATCTCGGCGCCGGCCTCGACCTGGAGGGTCACCACGCCGGAGAACGGCGCGGCGATCTGCCCAGGCTGCGAGGCATCCGCCTTCTCGGCCGTACGGGTCTCGACGACGATGGCGCGATCCCGGACGAAGACCGGCCGAAGCTGGCCGTTCAGGATGGTCATGACGGTGCGCATGCCCTTGTCGTCGGCTTCGCCGATCGCCTCGAGCCCCGCGTAGAGGCGCACCCCCGTGTCGATCTCGACGACGTGCTCGGCGCCCTGGCGAAGGCCGTACAGGTAGTCGGCCGTGTCGACGACCGAGAGGTCGCCGAACAGCTCCCGGATTTGCTCGTACTGGCGCGTGGGCGCCGGGAAGAGGAGGGCGTTCAGCGTTGCTCGTCGCGTCGCACTGTCGGCCTCGAGCGCCTCGCGCTGTTCGGCGGTGAGCTCGGTGACGCCGATGCGGATGTCTTTGCCCGCGAGCACCTTGGTGCGGAACGGCTCCGGCCATCCGCCGGGCAGGTCGCCGAGCTCGCCGGCCATGAATCCGATCACGGAGTCGGGAACGTCGTACTTCTCGGGGTTCGCGGCGAAGTCGGCGGGATCGGCCTTGACCGCTGCCAGGTGGAGGGCGAGGTCGCCGACGACCTTCGAGGACGGCGTCACCTTCGGCACCCGGCCGAGGATGTGATCGGCAGCCGCGTACATGTCTTCGATGAGTTCGAAGTCGTCGGCCAGGCCCAGCGCGATCGCCTGCTGTCGGAGGTTCGAGAGCTGACCGCCCGGGATCTCGTGGCGGTACACACGGCCCGTGGGGCCGGGCAGACCCGACTCGAACGGGCGGTAGAGGCGGCGCACGGCCTCCCAATAGGGCTCGAGGTCGGAGACGGCGTCGAGCGAGATACCGGTGTCGCGTTCGGTGTGCGCAAGTGCGGCGACGAGCGACGACGCCGATGGCTGGCTCGTGGTGCCCGCCATCGGTGCGCTCGCGACGTCGACGGCGTCGACGCCCGCGCGGCTCGCCGCGAGCAACGTCGCCAGCTGACCGCCGGCGGTGTCGTGAGTGTGCAGGTGCACCGGCAGGTCGAACCGTTCGCGGAGCGCCGTCACGAGCTTCTCAGCGGCGGTCGGCCGCAAGAGGCCGGCCATGTCCTTGATCGCGAGCACGTGCGCCCCGGCGTCGACGATCTGCTCGGCGAGCCCGAGGTAGTAGTCGAGCGTGTAGAGATCTTCGGCCGGATCGAGCAGATCGCCCGTGTAGCACAACGCGACCTCGGCGACGGCGTGCCCGGTCGAGAGCACCGAATCGATCGCCGGACGCATCTGCGAGACGTCGTTGAGCGCGTCGAAGATGCGGAAGATGTCGACGCCGGTGTCCGCGGCCTCGCGCACGAACGCATCGGTGACCTCGGTCGGATACGGCGTGTACCCGACCGTGTTGCGACCGCGGAGGAGCATCTGGATGTTGATGTTGGGCAGCGTCTGCCTGAGCGCAGCGAGGCGCTCCCAAGGGTCTTCGCCGAGGAAACGGAGGGCGACGTCGTAGGTCGCACCGCCCCACGCTTCGACCGAGAGCAGCTCGGGCGTCATACGGGCGACGTACGGTGCGACGGCCACGAGGTCGCGGGTGCGTACGCGGGTCGCGAGGAGCGACTGGTGCGCATCGCGGAACGTCGTCTCGGTCACGGCGAGCGGCGTCTGCGCGCGAAGCGCCTGTGCGAAGCCGACCGGGCCGAGTTCGAGGAGACGCTGTCGCGATCCCGCCGGTGCCGGGGTCGTGAGATCGATCGCGGGCAACTTCTCAACAGGGCTGACGGTGGTCGGCGCGGCACCGTTCGGCTGGTTCACCGTGACATCCGCGAGCCAATTCAGGATCTTGGTGCCACGGTCCTTCGAAACGCGGCCGCGCACGAGCTGTGGTCGCTCGTCGATGAACGAGGTGCTGAGGTCACCGGCAACGAACGCCGGGTCTTCGAGCACCGCCTGCAGGAACGAGATGTTCGTCGAGACGCCGCGGATGCGGAACTCGGCGAGGGCGCGCTTGGCGCGTGCCACCGCGGCCGGGTAGTCGCGTCCGCGGCATGTGAGCTTCGCGAGCATCGAGTCGAAGTGGGGGCTGATCTGGGCACCCGGGTTGATCGTTCCGCCATCGAGGCGGATGCCGGCGCCACCGGGCGACCGGTACGTGGTGATCTTGCCGGTGTCGGGCCGGAACCCAGCCGTCGGGTCTTCAGTCGTGATGCGGCACTGCAGTGCGGCACCCCGGAGCCGGATCGAGTCCTGCGTCAAGCCGAGGTCGGACAGCGACTCGCCCGCCGCGATGCGGATCTGCGAGACCACGAGGTCGACATCGGTGACCTCTTCGGTGACCGTGTGCTCGACCTGGATGCGCGGATTCATCTCGATGAAGACATGCTCGCCGGCGCGCTCCCCTGCCGTGTCGAGGAGGAACTCCACCGTGCCGGCGTTCACGTAACCGATCGACTTCGCGAAGGCGATCGCGTCGCGGTAGAGCGAGCGGCGCACCTCGTCGGAGAGGTTCGGGGCCGGCGCGATCTCGATGACCTTCTGGTGGCGGCGCTGCACCGAGCAGTCGCGTTCGAAGAGGTGCACCGTCTCGCCCGAGGCATCCGCGAGCACCTGCACCTCGATGTGACGGGGCCGCAGCACCGCCCGCTCGAGGAACATCGTCGAGTCGCCGAAGGCGCTGTCGGCCTCGCGCATCGCCTCTTCGAGGGCCGCGCGCAGATCATCTTTCGTGCCCACCCGGCGCATGCCGCGCCCGCCGCCGCCGGCGACGGCCTTGGCGAAGATCGGGAAGCCGACCTCGTCGGCTTGGCTGATGAGGGTCTCGATGTCGCGCGAGGGCGGCGTCGACTTCAGCACCGGTACGCCTGCGGCGATCGCATGCTCTTTCGCGGTGACCTTGTTGCCCGCCATCTCGAGGACCCGCTTCGGCGGACCGATGAAGGTGATACCCGCCACCTCGGCGGCCTGCGCGAGCTCGGGGTTCTCCGAGAGGAATCCGTAACCCGGGTAGATCGCATCGGCGCCCGACAGCTTCGCCACACGGATGATCTCGGTGACATCGAGGTATGCGCGCACCGGATGCCCCGGCTCGCCGATCTGGTACGCCTCGTCGGCCTTCAGGCGGTGCAGTGAGTTGCGGTCCTCGAATGGGTACACCGCGACCGTCTTCGCACCGAGCTCGACAGCGGCCCGGAACGCTCGGATGGCGATCTCGCCGCGATTGGCAACCAGGATCTTCGTGAACATGCAGACCTTTCAGACGGGTTTCCGCACAGCGAACGTTTAGGTTTCGCCCGAGTAGTAAAGGTAACGTATCTGTTCGTGCACGTACTCAGCGTCAGTTCTCTGAAGGGCGGTGTCGGCAAGACGACCGTCACCCTCGGACTGGCGTCCGCAGCGTTCGCTCGCGGCGTCCGTACCCTCGTCGTCGACCTCGACCCGCAGTCCGACGTTTCGACCGGCATGGACATCCAGGTTGCGGGCCATCTCAACGTCGCCGACGTGCTCGCTTCCCCGAAAGAGAAGATCGTTCGTTCGGCCATCGCGCCGAGCGGATGGGCTCGATCGAACCCGCAATCGACGATCGACGTGATGATCGGCAGCCCGTCGGCCATCAACTTCGACGGGCCGCACCCGTCGATCCGCGATATCTGGAAGCTCGAAGAAGCGCTCGCGAACGTCGAAGCCGACTACGAACTCGTGCTCATCGACTGCGCGCCGTCGCTGAACGCGCTGACCCGCACCGCATGGGCCGCGAGCGACCGGGTGGCAGTCGTCACCGAGCCAGGGCTCTTCTCCGTCGCGGCGGCCGACCGGGCGCTCCGGGCGATCGAAGAGATCCGCCGTGGCTTGTCACCTCGACTGCAGCCGCTCGGCATCATCGTGAACCGCGCGCGCGTGCAGTCGCTCGAGCACCAGTTCCGCATCAAGGAGCTGCGCGACATGTTCGGCCCGCTCGTGCTCTCGCCCCAGCTGCCCGAGCGCACCTCGCTGCAGCAGGCGCAGGGTGCCGCGAAGCCGCTGCACATGTGGCCCGGTGAGAGTGCCGAAGAGATGTCGGCGCACTTCGACCAGTTGCTCGAACGCGTGCTGCGCACCGCGCGCATCGGCGAGTTCGCCGGCCTGCCGCTCGACGGCCCGACACCTTTCGGCTGAGACAGGCCGCTCCCCCGGGCACTCCGTCGCGCGGACGCTCAGTCGCGGCGGCCGGCCGCGCGATCGTCAGGAGATCTTGCGCGGGCGTTCGCTGCGTCGTGCAGCGAGCTCGTCGAGCGGATCGGCCGACTGCGTGTCGATCTCGACGAGCGTCGACTCGACCTCTCGCAGCACCTTGCCGACCGCGATGCCGAACACACCTTGTCCGCGGTTGACGAGGTCGATGACTTCATCGTCTGATGTGCAGAGGTACACGCTCGCGCCGTCGCTCATGAGCGTCGTCTGGGCGAGGTCGTCGATGCCCGATTCTCGGAGTTGGGAGACGGCCGTGCGTATCTGCTGGAGCGAGATGCCGGTGTCGAGCAGCCGCTTCACGAGCTTCAGCACGAGGATGTCGCGGAATCCGTAGAGCCGCTGCGTTCCGGAACCCGCTGCGCCGCGCACCGTCGGTTCGACGAGTTGCGTGCGCGCCCAGTAGTCGAGCTGTCGATAGCTGATGCCTGCGGCTCGAGCCGCGACGGCGCCGCGATACCCGACGGCGTCGTCGTGCACCGGCATGCCATCGGTGAAGAGCAACCCGAGGTCGTAGCGCGAGCGTGGAGTCCGGTCGAGCTTGCTCATCCGATTCGCCCCTCACTCTCGCGCCGGCACCCCGTCGACGCGAGTTCCACGCTACCGAGGCGGGCGGGCTCTGTCGAACACATCGGGCCGAACGTCACGGCGTGTCGCGACATCATCTCGCGGGGCGGCCGAGCGAGGCGCGCACGACGCTCGCGTGCACCGCCTCGAGATGACCCGCGAGCTCGAGACCGTGCTCGACGGCACGAGCCTTGTCTGCGGCATCCGCTCGTCGCGACGGTGCGATCGCGCGCTCGACGAGTGCCGCCTCGCGCTCGGCCGCGGCTCGTACTCCGCGGAGATGGCGCGGCTCGATGCCCACCGCGCGAAGCGCCACGAGAGAGCGGAGCACCCCGAGCGCCTCGTCGCCGTAGTACTCGGCGGCAGGCAGCAGCGAGGTCGAGACGGCGTCGTCGAGCAGCGCACTCGTCGCGCCGGCCTGTGCGATGAGTTCGTCGCGTCGGAACCTGCGGGCACCGGCGAGGAACGCCGCGGCACTCGTCGCCCCCGGTAGTGCCGGCGTCTCACCCGCATCGATCGCCTCGAGGTGCGTGCGAATCACCTTGAGCGGCAGGTAGTGGTCGCGTTGCATCGACAGCACGACCGTGATGCGCTCGACATCGACGGTGGAGAACTTGCGATAGCCCGCCGCGGTGCGCGCCGGGGAGACGAGACGTTGCTCTTCGAGGAACCGCAGCTTCGACGGAGTCAGCTCGGGGAATTCGGGCTGGAGTCGGGCGAGAACCTGCCCGATGCCCAGCAGTGGCGCCTGGCCGCTCGCGCGCGTGGACGCAGCGGGAGCTGCCACTATTCGCTCGCCACCGGAGCCAGGTCGCGTCGCGAGGCGTAGAACGTGAGGCGGAACTTGCCGATCTGCACCTCTGCACCATCGCTCAGGAGGGCCGTCTCGATGCGCACGCCGTCGTAGTAGGTGCCGTTCAGCGAGCTGAGGTCGCGCACCTCGAACGCGGTGCGATGCCTGACGAATTCCGCATGCTTCCGCGAGACGGTCACGTCGTCGAGGAAGATGTCGGCGTCTGGGTGACGGCCGACGACCGTGACGTCGGTGTCGAGGAGGAATCGGGCGCCGCTGTTCGGGCCCCGACGAACGATGAGCAACGCCGACCCCGAGGGCAGCGCAGAGATCGCCTCCTGCTCTTCGGCAGTGATGTCGGCGTCGAGTGCGCTCAATTGCGCCGCCGTCTCACGGCTGAAGCCGATGGTCGTATCGGTCGCACCGTCGACCGCAGCATGCGTCGACGTTGTCGTCGACGGTTCACCACCGGTCTCGCTCGTACCACCGGCCTGAGTGATGTCGGAATCCGCCACACTAACCTCCCTGTCCCAGCGTATCCGATCGAGGCTCGTCTGCCACCCGCGGAATGCGGATGACGCGAGCGGTCTCGATCGCGTAGATGATCCCGGCCCACCAGTAGAGGAACGCCCCCCACAGGGTGATCGCCCAGCCGACCGGCTGGCTGATGTCGGCGACGACCGGGAATGCAAGCCCGAGCATGATCACGGGCAGACCGAAGAACAGCGCGAAGGTCGCGACCTTGCCGAGCTGATGCACTGGCAGCGGCCCGTATCCGTGGTTTGCGAGCACGACGCCGAGGGTGAGGAGGAAGACGTCTCGCGCGACGATGACGACGACGATCCACCACGGCACGAGGCCCTGGGCGGCGAGCCCCACGAGAGCGGCGAAGATGTACAGCCGATCGGCGGCAGGGTCGAGCAACTGCCCGAGTCTGGTCACCTGCCCGAGGCGCCTCGCGAGGTATCCGTCGAGCAGGTCGGTGAAGCTCGCGACGATCAGCACGACGAGCGAGACGACGTAGTCGCCGCGCACGAGGAAGACGAGGAAGACGGGAACGAGGGCGAGTCTGAGCATGCTGAGGATGTTCGGGATCGTCCAGATCTCCGAACCGACCACCCCCCCGCGCTCCCCAGCCACGACACGATCCTATCGATCCGTAGAATGCAGCCATGACTCCACTGCTCGTGTGTCTCCTGATCTGTGCCGCGATCGCGCTCGCGACGTGGCTCGCTTCGATCATCACTCGCGAGTACTCGTGGGTCGACCGCATCTGGTCGATCGCCCCGATCGCCTACGTCTGGGTCTTCGCGGCTGCGAGCGGATTCGACGCGCGGCTCGTGCTGATGGCGGCACTCGTGAGTGCGTGGGGCATCCGTCTGACCCTCAATTTCGCCCGCAAGGGCGGCTATCGCCCCGGCGGCGAGGACTACCGCTGGGCAGTGCTGCGCGGGCGGATGTCGCGCGCGCAGTTCGCTACGTTCAACCTGTTGTTCATCTCGATCTACCAGAACGCGATCATCCTGCTCATCTGCCTTCCTGCGTACACCGTCTTCGAGGCCGGCGCGTCACCGCTCGGGGCCGGCGACGCAGTGCTCGCGATCGTGTTCCTGGCATTCCTCGCCGGGGAGACCATGGCCGACCACCAGCAGTGGGTGTTCCACCGGTGGAAGGCCGCAGAGCGCGCAGCGGGTCGCACGCCGCAGGCCGGATTCCTGCAGACTGGCTTGTTCCGGGTCTCGCGGCACCCGAACTTCTTCTTCGAGCAGGCGCAATGGTGGGTCTTCTACGGGTTCGCCGTGACCGCGACGGGTGCATGGCTGCACTGGAGCATCGCCGGGGCCGTACTGCTGACGACGCTCTTCATCGGATCCACGATCTTCACCGAGTCGATCTCGCGCTCGAAGTACCCCGACTACGACGAGTACCGATCGCGCACGTCGCCGATCGTGCCGTGGTTCCCGCGGGCTGCGAATTCGCAGGTCGGCGAGCGCATCACCTGATCCGGCGGCTCAGAGTCTCGCGGCGAGGCCGGGCCAGGCTTCAGCGAACCGCGGATGCAGCGCGAGCTCGGTGACCCGATCGGCAGTGATCCAACGCAACTCGATGCTCTCGGGGTCGCTCACGACCGGCTCGAATCGTTCGGTGGCATCGGCGACGACCGTCGTGTACGACCAGTATCCGAGGTCGAGCACGGTGCTGAAACGCACCTTGAGAAGTTCGGGCGTCACGCCCGCCTCTTCGCCGGCCTCGCGGACGGCCGCCTCGACAGCGGTTTCGTGCTCGTGCCGCGCGCCGCCGGGGATCCCCCAGGTGCCGCCGAAGTGGCTCCACACCGCACGGTGCTGGAGCAGCACCTCTCGCGTCGGGCTGACGACGAGTAGCCCCGCCGCGCCGTACCTGCCCCAATACCGTGCGCCGTCGGGACCTTCGACCCATTCGTCGCCGCTCGCTGCGCTCATGACTCCAGCATGACGCACGCGCCGCGAGCGCACGGCCCGCCCGTAGGCTGGTGACATGAACGGCGAGTCACCGGTGCGCGTCGACGCCTGGCTGTGGGCGGTGCGCCAGTTCAAGACGCGATCTGCCGCGACGGCCGCATGCCGCGCGGGACATGTGCGGGTCAACGGTGAACGCGCGAAGGCGGCGCAGCCCGTACGACCGGGCGACGAGGTGCGCGTTCGCATCGACGGATTCGATCGCATGCTCGTCGTGCGTCAGACCCTCGTCAAGCGCGTGTCGGCGACGCTCGCAGCTGCGGCGGTCGACGATCGCACGCCGCCCCCGCCGCCTCGCGAGACCGTGGCCGTCGTCGCCACGCGCGACCGTGGCGCCGGCCGCCCCACCAAACGCGAGCGACGAGACCTCGATCGCCTCCGCGGACACTGAACACCCACGGCGTAGCCTGAGCAAGTGCACAAGGAACTCAGCCACGACCCCGACGCGCGCCGCTACGTGCTCCTGGTCGACGGAGACATCGCGAGCGTGCTCGATTATCGGGTGCTCGGCGACTCGGTCGCGTTCACCCGGACCTTCACGAACCCGCCGTACCGCGGCAACGGCCTGGCCGGGGAGCTCGTCGAATTCGCGGCCGACGACGTCGAGGCGACCTCGACGCGCCACATCGTGCCGAGCTGCTGGTACGTCGGCGAGTGGTTCGACCGGCATCCGGATCGCGCCGCTCTGCTCGACCCTCGCGCGGTGTGAACGGCGAAACCGTTCGGACGGACGACGAAGTCGAAGCGCAGGCGTCGCTCGCAATTCTGCCCGAACGGTCGATCGCACCGGTGTCGACGGCGAACCTCATCACGGGGTGCCGACGACGACGACCGTCAACGCTTGCGGTGCGTGGCGTCGCTCACCGCGTCGCTTCCGCTGCGGTTCTCGACCTTCGCCTTCTTGTCGGCGCGCTTCTCTTTGAGGGTCTTGCTGGCAGCCGTCTTGGATGACGACTTCTTCGGCGACTTGTCTGACATGGATTTGCCCTTTGATCGGAGGCCCGGACGGCCCCGTGCGGCAACCATACGCGAGATGGGTCGGCGTCAGTACCAGTTCATCGACTGGGAGTGCGACCACGCGCTGCACGGCGTGCCGTAGCCACGCGCGATGTAGTCGAGGCCCCAGCTGATCTGGGTCGCGGCGTTGGACTGCCAGTCGGCGCCGGCGGTGGCCATCTTGCTACCGGGCAGCGACTGCGGGATGCCGGTGGCGCCGCTCGAGGCGTTGTAGGCGGTGTACGACCAGCCCGACTCCTTCTGCCAGAGCTGGTTCAGGCACTGGAACTGCGAGTCGTTCCATCCGTACTTCGACGCGCCCAGAGCACGGGCAGTCGCACGTGCCCCGTCAGGGGTGTTGGCTTGCGCGAGTGCCGCGGCCGCGACGGCGGCCTGCTCGGCCTCGATGCGGTCGAACTCCGCGGCCGCGGCGGCGGCCTTCGCGGTCTCGTCACGAGTCTGCTTCGTGAGGTCGACGATGGAGTCGAGCGGCAACTGCTCGTAGTCACCCAGCGAGGCGACGGATGCCGCGAGCCCACTGGAATCGACCTTGCCGTCCACAGCGGCGAGCGTGACATTGGCTGCGGTGATCGTGTCCTGCGCGCTGTTGCGCGTGCGGGCCTCGGCGATCGCGCTGTACGCTCCGAGTTGCTCCTGGTGCACGCCGGTCGATGCACTGAGCGCGGCCGTCGCGTCGATGCTCGCCTGCGTGACGACGCCTGCCTGCACCGCGAATCCACTGCCGACGACAACGCCGGTGGCGACGATGGCGCCGGCGACGATGAGTCGCTTGCGGCCGATTCGACGGCGGCGGATGCTGCGGCGCTGGTGGTGCTCTGCGGAGGCGGTTTCGGTTTCGGGCGTTGAGGTTTCGGGCGTTGAAGTAGTGTCGTTGCGCATAAGAGTGAGGTGCTCGGATCGGGTTTCTGTTGGGGGACGGCCCCCGAGCGAGGGCACAAGTCAGACACTCTGCCCTGAGTTTCTGAAGGGTTCCTCAGTTCTTCCTGTGTGGACCATGATGGTCGGCCGGCGGCGCCGCGATACTGGGAGGATGCCGACTGTCGACCGCCCTTTCGTTCCAGCCTCCGGCGCGCGATGCCCGTGCCTCAGCGGGTCCGTCTTCGGCGAGTGCTGCGGCCCCCTGCTCGCGGGGGCGACGGATGCCCCGACGGCCGCCCAGCTCATGCGCTCCCGCTACACGGCATTCGCGGTCGGCGACAGCCGCTACCTGCGATCGACGTGGCATCCGAGCACGCGTCCGGCAGTGCTCCACCTCGAGCACGAGCTGCGGTGGTATCGACTCGAGATCGTGGACACCGTTCGCGGTGGCCCCTTCGATCGGGACGGCGAGGTCGAGTTCCGTGCCTCATACCGTTCGGGCGGCGACCCGGGCGTGCTGCATGAACGGAGCCGGTTCATTCGCGACGGTCGCCGTTGGTTCTACCTCGACGGCGACGTCTGACGGTCGCCGAGCGCTCAGTCGCGTTCGTCTTCCGTGCTGAACCCGTCGCGCAGCGCTCGCTCCTCGGAGCCTTCGAGCTCTTCGAACACCGTGATCTGCAGGCCGGCGGGCGCGTCGAGGCGCGAGTTGAGCGATCGCCATGGCGTCACCACCGGTTCGGCGACGATCGCCGCCCCGGCGTCGGCGAGTCGGCGGGTGGTGCCCGCGCCGTCGGTGACCTCGAAGGCGAGCCGGATGCGCTGGCTCGCCACCCCGTCGGCCTCGAGTTCGTCGATGACGCGCTTGTGCGTCGGGTTCGCGATCTCGAGCGTCGCCCGACCCGCTTCGAGGATCGTGACGCGGTCGTCGCCGCCCTCGGCGTACGCCATGAGTTCGGGCATGCCGAGCGCGTCGCGGTAGAACGCGACGGCTCGCTCGTAATCGTCGGCCTCGATGACGACTCGCAACTGCAGGACCGGTGGATTGGCGGCATCCGTCATCTCTGCGTCATCCCAGACCGATGTCACGCGAACGCCGCGTCGTGCGCCACGGGCCAGCACCGCGTGGTCACGCCGATCGCGTCCCACACGTTGATCGTGATGATGAGCGAGACGAGCGCGGCTGCGCGCTCCTCACCGAAGACGGCGACGACGGCTGCGAGGTCCTCCTCGGGCACATGCGTCTCCGAGAGGCGCGTGATCGACTCGGTCAGGTGCAGGGCGGCGCGCTCGGCGGCGGTGAACAGCCCCGAGTCGCGCCAGACCACGACCGCGTGGAGCTTCTGCTCGGTGACACCGGCCGTGCGTGCATCTTTCGAGTGCAGGTCGACGCAGTAGACGCATCCGTTCAGTTGCGAGGCGCGCAACCGCACCATCTCACGCAACGCAGGGTCGACGCCGACGCGATCGAGCTCGGCGGTGGCGGCGTGGTCCAGCGAAGCGACCGCGCGCGAGAAGCGCGGGACGATCGCATCGAAGTCGAGGCGAACGGGGATGTCGACGAGTGCATCGGTGATGGTCATGACACCACGCTACGAACGATCGGCCCTCTGCTACAGTCCAATTCCATGTCGAGAACCTGGGTCATTCACGGCCTCGACCTGCACCTCGACCTCGATGCGCGTCGAAAGTCGTCGTCACTCGAAGAGGCGCTGCGCGCGGCAGTACGTGATGGCCGTCTCGAATCAGGCAGCCGGCTGCCCGCGAGCCGATCCCTCGCCGCCGACCTCGGCATCGCGCGCAACGTCGTGGCCGAGGTCTACGGGCGTCTTGCGGCGGAAGGGTGGCTCGAGACGCGGGTCGGCGCGGGCACCTGGGTCGGCGATCGCAGCGTCGGCGCAACCGCCGAGTCGGAGCGACCTCGCACACTCGGGCCCCTCGGTCTCGATCTGCGCGGCGGCATTCCGGATGCCTCGTCGTTCCCGCGTCGCGAGTGGGCGACGGCCGCCCGCCGGTCGGCGCTCGACGCGCCGGCTTCGACCTTCGGCTACGGCCCGCCCCGCGGCTCCCCCGCGCTTGCCTCCACGCTCGCTGAGTACGTCTCCCGCACCCGCGGAGTTTGGGCGCCTGCCGACCGGATCGCGGTCACGCGTGGCTTCGGCGCGGGTCTCGCAATGGTCGCGGGCGCCCTCGTGTCGCACGGCGCCCGACGCATCGCCGTCGAGGAGTACGGGCACGAGGCGCACCGACGCATCATCCGAGCCGCCGGACTCGAGGTCGTCGCCGTGCCGGTCGACCGCGACGGCGCAGTCGTCGCAGAGCTCGACGCGCTCGCCGTCGACGCCGTGCTCCTGACACCCGCTCACCAGTTCCCGACCGGTGCGGCACTGGCGCCCTCGAGGCGACTCGATGTGGTCACATGGGCCGAACGCGCCGGGGCGTTCATCGTCGAAGACGACTACGACGGCGAATTCCGCTACGACCGGCGCGCGATCGGCGCTCTGCAGGCCCTCGCTCCTGAGTCGGTGATCTACCTCGGCACCGCGTCGAAGAGCCTTGCGCCGGCCGTGGGGCTCGGTTGGGCGGTCGTCCCCGAGCGCCTCGCCTCCGCCTTCGACGAGCAACTGCTCGCGACGAGCGGTCTCGCCGATGTGCTGAACCAGTCGACACTCGACGCCTTCATGCGCGCGCACGAGTACGACCGCACCGTGCGGCGACGCCGAGCCGAGTACCGTGCACGGCGCGAGCGCCTCGAGGGCCGCGTCGCGGCAGAGCTCGAGGGATGCCGGGTCAGCGGGATGCGAGCCGGGCTGCACTGCCTGATCGAGTTGCCGGCCGGTGTCGACGAGCGTCGCGTCACCGCCGCAGCCGACCGGCTCGGCGTTCACCTCGATGGACTGCGCTCGTATCGCCACGGCCATGCGGCATCGTCACGTGGGCCTGCGATGGTCGTCGGGTACGGAGCGCCGCCGCCGCACCGGTTCGAGGCGGCGCTCGACCGCGCCTTCGCCGCCATCGGATCGGAACTCGAGCGCACGGCCCCCGTCGGGCGGGACTGAGCGGCGCCGCGCAGCGCGGCGCCGCGCAGCGCGGTGCATCGCAGCGCTGACGGCGCGCGACGTCAGCGCTCGAGCGCCTCGAAGAACGCGGCGAGGTGTCCCGCGAGCAGCTCGGGCTCCTCGTGCGCCATGAAGTGACCGCCCACGGTCGCCGGATGCCAGACTCGGATGTCACTGCACGCGCGTTCGGCGATGCTCTTCGGCATGTCGCGGATGATCGCCTCGGCACTGAGCGTGAACCCGGCCGGCACCGAGATCACGGGCCGGGGTCGGTTCGCCGGAAAGTCGAAGTACTGACGGAACGACGTGCCGATCGAACCGGTCGACCAGGAGAGGGTCGCGAGCGTGAGCAGGCTCTCGCGATCGAACCGGCGCTCGAGGTCGCCGCCGCCGTCGCTCCAGTCGCGCAGCTTGTCGATGATCCACGCGAGCAGGCCAGCCGGCGAATCGATGAGTGCAGCGCCGATCGTGTCGGGCCTCGTGCCCATGATCGCGCTGTAGCCCTGGTCGCCTTCGTCGAACGCAGCCTCGGCGTCGAGCAACCGCTGTTCGGCGTCGGTCACGGGCTCGGTGAACTCGGCCGGGAACGGCGGGTGGATCATGTAGAGCCCGAGCACGCGATCCGGGTACTTCGCGGCGATCCAGGCGGCCACCGTACCGCCGATGTCACCGCCGAACACCCCGAAGCGCGTCTCGCCGAGCAGTTGCAGCATGAGCTCCGCTATCAGATCGGCCATGGCCTCCCTGGTCAGCGGGTCATCTGGCAGTTCCGAGAAGAGGAAGCCGGGCATCGAGGGGATGACGAGGTCGAACCGGATGCCTCGAGCCACCCCTTCATCGTGCAGCGCGCGGGCGAGCGGCAGCATCTCGAGAAAGCTCGAGGGCCAGCCGTGCATGAGCAGGAGCGGCAGCACCGGCCCGCCGGCCGCACCGACGCTCATGCGCACGAAGTGCAGTCGAGTGCCGTGCACGACCGCCACGCGGTGGTCGAGGCGATTGAGCCCTGCCTCGACCGCGCTCCAGTCGAACCCGTGGGCCCACTCGGCGACGAGCCCCGAGAGATACGTGGGATCCACGCCCGCCGCCCAGGGGCGTTCACTGCTCGCCGTGACGAATCGCGTCTGCCGCAACCGCGTGCGCAACTCGTCGAGCTCGCCCGCGGAGACGTTGATCTCGAACGGCTCGCCGACGCCCGTCATGCGCCGGCCTCCGCGGCACGATCGAGTGCGAGGTAGGCGCGTTCGACGGCGCCGACGAGCCCGTCGACGGGGATCGTCCAATCGTCGTGGGCCGCGAGCGCCTCGGCGGCCGTGAGACCGGCGTCGTGCGCCGCGCGGAATCGTTCGGCGATCAGCCGGAGCTCAGCGGCCTGCTGCTCGACGAACGCACGGTCGACGACCCTGCCATGACCCGGGATGACGCGGTCATCGTGCCGCATCCGAGCGACGAGCGACTCGAGCACGCCCGGCCAGTCGAGGGGGAAGCTGCCCGATCCGTACATCACCGGCCCGGACTCCTCGATGAGGTCGCCGAGGATCCACACCCGTTCGTCGGGCACGAACACCACGAGGTCGGTGTCGGTGTGCGCCGGCAGCTGTGGCAGCAGCTCGACGAGACGGCCCCCGAGGTCGAGCATCAGGGGTTCTGCGAGCGGATGCGTCGGGGCGGTGAGCACCACGTCGTCCCACTGCCGATCGGGCTCACGCGCGGGGTCGGCTCGCCAGGCGGCGAGCCGCGGGCCCTCGAATTCGGAGAAGTGCGCGTGGATGCGGGCATGGCCGTAGATCGCGGCATCCGTCGTCGTACCCGGCCCGAAGACCTGGTTGCCGAACGTGTGGTCGAAGTGCGCGTGGGTGTTGACGACCCAGCGCACCGGTCGTTCGAAATGGGCCCCGATGTCGGCGGCGAGTTCTTCGGCCTCGCTCGGCTGCACCCGGGTGTCGACGAGGAGGAGACCGTCATCCCCCTCGATCACGACGATCGAGATGTCGAACGGGTCGTACCGGCGCTGATGGATGCCGGGTGCGACGGTGCGCCAATCTGCCATGTCTCGAGACTAGCGATGCGCCATCGGCGAACGGACGCGGCGATCAAAGGGAATCCAGAGCTTCAGGTCGTAGCGTGGCATCCGTGACCCCGCTCGACGGAACGCCGCCAACCAGGCACGCCGCAACACCGCCCATGCTCACGGCGCGTGCGCAACGCACCCTCGAGACCATCGACGGCCAGACGCTCGATGAGATGCGCGCGCTCCGCGACGAGACCGAGCGATTCATGCTCCGGTATAAGTTCGGCATGGACGAGGTGATCACGAAGCTCTCGATCCTGCGCGAGGAGTTCAGCCAGACCCACGACTACAACCCCATCGAGCACATCTCGAGCCGGCTGAAGAGTCTCGACAGCGTCGTCGAGAAGATGCAGCGCAAGGGCATCGATCCCACGTTCGAGACGATCCGAGGCACGATCACCGACATCGCGGGCGTGCGGGTGACCTGCAGCTTCGTCTCCGACGCGTACCGTATCTTCGAGCTGCTCACGGCGCAGCGCGACATCCAGGTGATGCGGGTCAAGGACTACATCAAGGAGCCGAAGGCCAACGGCTACCAGAGCCTGCACGTCATCGTCGAGGTGCCGGTGTTCCTCTCCACGGGTGCGCACCCGGTGGCCGTCGAGGTGCAGATCCGCACGATCGCGATGGACTTCTGGGCGAGCCTCGAGCACAAGATCTACTACAAGTACGACCGGCAGGTGCCGCAGGAGCTGCTCGACGGGCTGACTGATGCCGCACACACGGCGGCCGAGCTCGATGCGCGCATGGAGCGGCTGCACCGCGAGGTGCACGGCTCCCCGCAACCCGCGGCGTCGGCACACGTCCACCCTGTCGAAGGCCAGGCGGGCATCGAGGTCTGAACAGGCGTCTCACCCGAGCGAGGCGAATGCCCGCTCGCCCTCGTCGGTCACCCGCAGTGAGCGATCGCCGGAGCGCCGCCCGACCCAGCCCTCGGCGAGGAGCCGGGCAAGCAGGTGCTCGCCGAGGCGGCCGGCGATGTGCGGGCGCCGCTCGGTCCAGTCGAGGCAGCCGCGTACGGCGGGCCGGCGGGAAGGGCCCGCAAGCTCGGCGACGCGCAGGCGCTGTGCGAGCGGTGTGTGCGGATCGAGCACGTGGCCGGACTCGCCTGCGACGAGCGGCGCGATCACGCCCTCCCCGACGAGCGCGTCCGTGAGGTCGAGCGCGAGCCGCCCGGCGAAGTGGTCGTAACAGGAGCGCGCGAGCGCGAGCCGTTCGGTGGTGGCGGACTGGGCATACGAGGTCACGGCACGGCGCGGCGCGATGAGCTGCAGGGCCTCGACGGCATTCGCCACGTTGGGGCCCGCGAGCGTGAAGTAACGATGCCGGCCGAGCTTCCGGTCGGTGACGAGGCCGCCGCCGAGCAGTTGCGCGAGGTGCGCGCTCGCGGTCGGTGGGGCGATGCCTGCGATCGCGGCGAGCTCGCTCGCCGGGAGCGAGCGACCGTCGAGGAGCGCCACGAGCATCGCCGCCCTGGCCGGTTCGCCCATGAGGCGGGCGGGTTCTGCGAGATCGGCATCTCCATGCATGGCTCCACGATACGACGATGACACTTCGTCGCCCACCGAAGCGTGCCGGGCATAGCGTCGAGGCATGACCGAGATCATCGACCGCACCGATGTCGCACGGATTCTCTCCGACCCCGCCGCTCGGGTTCCCGAACCAGCAGGATCGGCCGACACGTCGTTGGAGCGCTTCCGCGCACGTGCGTCGAGGTTCGTGAACGGTGCCGAACACGATGCTCGACGGGCGCGCATCGACGCGATCCTCGCCGCGCTCGACCCGGCGCTCCTCGCTCGCGCGGCCGCCGAACGTACGCGATCCGCCCTCGTCGACCATCGCTGGGGCGTGGCTCGCGGAAGCACGCACCGCGCTGATGCGATGGCCGTGCTGGCCCGTCGAATTCCGGTCGTGACGCTCGGCGCGGCGCTCGGCTTCCGCGACCCCGACTCGTTGCCGGCGCTCGTGGCGACGGTGGCGTCGGCGTATCCGAGCGGCGAGACGGCCCATCCGTCGGCCACGGATGCCGCGGTGGACGAGCTGATCGCCGCAGCGGGAGCGTTCGACGAGACCGATCGGGTGCTGCGCACGCAATTGCTCGTGCAAGCGTACGCGGCGACGGCGACGCTCATCGAGCGAGCGCTCGAGCGCGCGGCCACCACCCAAGCGGAGCCCACGCGGGCCCTCGTCGAGGCCGTGCTGCGTGACGATTCGCCGGTGCCGTTCACGAGGCGTCTGCTGCCCGATCGCGGCGATCATGACGTCGTCACGCTGCGACTCGACGGCCCGGACCGCGCTGCCGATGCAGATCACGCTGCCCGAGTGCTCGCCTTCGGCGCCGGACTTCGTGCATGCCCCGCACCGCATCACGCGATCGCGATCGCCACGGCGATCATCGACGCCGCACGCACCGATGACGCCGCACGCACCGTGGGGAGATGACAGCACATGCTCACGCTCGCTGAGTTCACCGCCCTGCACCGGCCGGGCGATCCGCTGCTCCTGCCGAACGCGTGGGACCTCGCCTCGGTGCGCTGGCTCCACGCCGCCGGCCACGACGCGATCGGCACGACGAGCCTCGGCATCGCCGTCACCGCGGGCAAGCGCGACGGCGACGGCGCCATCGGGCCGGAGTCCATCGATCTCGCTCGCCGTGCCGCCGAGCACGACGTCGCACTGACCGTCGACCTCGAAGCCGGGTTCTCCGACGATCCCGAGGTGGTCGGCCACTTCGCCGCCCACCTCGCAGCACTCGGATGCGTCGGCGTGAACATCGAGGATTCCGACGCGGAGGGGCGCCTCGTCGACCCTGATCTGGCCGCGGCGAAGGTCGCCGCGATCGCCGCAGCTGCGCCGGAGCTCTACCTGAACGCCCGTACCGACCCGTTCTGGGTCGAGGACCCCGCGCGAAGCGGCATCCGCTCAGGGGAACGGCACCGCAGTGCCGTTTCGCGCGCCCGACGGTATCTGGCGGCCGGGGCATCCGGCATCTTCGTGCCCGGCGTGCTCACGCCGGCGACCATCGCCGCACTCGCCGGCGAGATCGACGCACCGCTCAACGTGCTCGTGCAGCCGAACCTGAGCGTCGCAGAGCTCGCGGCGCTCGGAGTGGCGAGGATCAGCACCGGGTCGCTGCTGTTCCGCACCGCGCTCAGCTCGATCACCTCGGTCATCGCCGCACTCGCCGGCGACTCGGTCGACGGCGCACCGACGCCCTCGTACGACGTCGTCGCAGCGCTGCCGCTCCCGCGCGGGTGAATTCAGGGCTGCTGCTTCGCCCGGCTGGGCTGCACACGTGGCGGCTCGCCCGGCATCTTCGGGAAGTCGGGCGGGAACGGCAACTCGCCGAGTCCGTCGTCGAGGTCGCGCTGCCACCACTCGAGCAGTGTGTCGATGCGGCCGGGCGCATCGTGCATGCCCTTCCAGGGGTCGCCGATTCGCTGCAGCCGTTCGGGCACGGTGCGCACGGTGTGCTCGCTCGGATCGGTCTGTTCGAGCTCGTCCCACTCGAGCGGGCACGACACCGAGGCCACCGGCAGCGGCCGCGGGCAGTAGGCACCCGCCATCGTGCGATCGCGGTTGGCCTGGTTGAAGTCGATGAAGATGCGGTCGCCCCGCTCCTCTTTCCACCAGTTGGTGGTGACCTGTTGCGGCATCCGCCGCTCGAGCTCGCGGCCGAGTGCGATCACCGCGTGCCGCACGTCGAGGAACTCGTGCTCGGGCTCGATCGGCGCGAAGACGTGGATGCCGCGGCTGCCCGAGCTCTTCACGAAGCCGGTGAGGCCCACCTCGCCGAAGAGCTCGCGAAGCGCGAGCGCCACGGGCACGGCTTCGCTGAATCCCGTGCCCGGCTGCGGATCGAGGTCGATGCGCAGCTGATCGGGGAAGTCGGGGGTCTCGGCGCGCGAAGCCCACGGATGGAACACGATCGTGTTCATCTGCGCGGCCCACACCGCAGCGGCGGGCTCGTCGATCACGAGCTGCGGATGCGTGCGCCCGCTCGGGTAGGTCACGGGCACCGACCGCACCCACTCGGGAGCGCCCTTCGGTGGATTCTTCGAGAAGAACTGCTCGCCGTCGACGCCCGCCGGAAAGCGTTGCAGTGACACCGGGCGGTCGCCGTTCGCCTCGACGAACGGTCCGCCGACCGCGATGAGGTACTCGGCGAGTTCGAGCTTCGTGATGCCGGCCTCTGGCCAGAGCACCCGTGTCGGACTGGAGATCCGCACGTCGCGATCGCCGTGCGGACCCGGAACGGTGAGAGTGACGGCATCGGCCATGGAAGCGACGCTACTCCCCCGGTGGGCGCGTCGCCCGGCCGCCTCGCGGGATCACGCCGTCTGCGCGGCCGGCATCGCGGCGTACCGACCAGCCGCCCGCTCACGGGCCTTGGCGGCCTCGACCTCGCGGTTCTTCGGCGGTGCGGTGGTGACGAGGTCGTCGAGCAGATGGCGCGTGACGTGCGCGATCTCGGCGACTGCGCGGTCGAACGCCTCGGCGTTGGCCTTGGAGGGCTTCGTCGAACCGCTGACCTTGCGCACGAACTGCAGTGCAGCCGCGTGCACCTCGTCGTCGGTGGTCTCAGGCTCGAAATTGTGGAGGGTGTGAATGTTCCTGCACATGTTCCGAGCCTAACCCGTGGAATCGAGGATGTCTCGGGTGACGTGCGATGCTGCGCGTACCGGTTCAGCCGGCCGGGGCGATGCCGCCGTCACGCGCCGCGGCACGCGCCGCATCGCGTGCGGCATCCGCGGCAGCCGCCTCTTCGGGTGTCGGCGCGGTGCCACCGAGCTTTCGAGGCTGCCACCACTTGCCGGTGCCGTTGCCGGGGTACTCGGCCTGGAGTCGATCGACGAGGGCCTGCATCGTCTCTCGAAGTCGCTCGGTCACGGTTCGCGGGTCTTCGTTCGCGCCGACCGTGATCGGTGCCCCGAAGGCGAAGCTCACCGGCACCCCGAACCGTTCGAAGAATCGGATTCGATGCCCCTTGGTCATCAATCGATGACCGCCCCAGACCGCGACCGGGATGATCGGTACGCCCGCCTCTGCCGCAAGTCGTGCCGCACCGGTCTTGAGCTCGCGCACGGTGAAGGAGGCGCTCACGCCGGCCTCGGGGAACACGCCCAGCAGTTCACCTTCTCGCAGCGCGGTGACCGCCTTCGCGTAGGCGGCGGCACCGGCCTTCATGTCGACGGCGATGTGCTTCATGCCGCGGAGGAGATGGCCGATGACGGGCTTGTCGAAGACACCCTGCTTGGCCATGAACCGGATGTGCCGGCGCGTCGCCAGCCAGGTCACCCATTCGACGAGTGCGAACTCGAAGTACCCGAAATGCGTCATCGCGAGCACCGCGCCACCGGACCTGGGCACGTTCTCGACGCCAGTGACGCTGCGCTTCAGCCCCCAGAATCCGAAGAGCCCGCGCCCGGCCACGATGGCCGCGCTGTAGATGGGTTCGCTGCGGCGTCGCGTCATGTCCACAGCGTAGTCGCGGGTGCTGAGCACGGCCTGTGGCATTCGTCACGCATCGTGCACGCTCCTCACATCGAGGCGTCGTGCGACCCGGCGACCGGCCGAAGCAGGAACAATCGCACGACACGACCCGAGTCGCGCTCGTACGCACGGTATCCCGGCCACTGGGCTTCGATGCGGGCCCACGCGGCATCGCGTTCGCCACTGCCGATCACGCTCGCACGCACCGGCATCCGTATGCCTCGCACCGTGATGACGGCATCGGGGTGCGCGAGCAGGTTGTAGGTCCAGCCTGGATGCCGATCGCGCGCGAAGCTCGTGCCTGCGACGATCGCGCGCCCGTGACCGTCTGGGGTGTACATGAGCGCGGTATCTCGCAACTGCCCCGACTTCGCGCCCGTCGTGTGCAGCACGAGCGACGGAACGAGGAGTGCGCTCAGTTGCACCCGGCCGCCGGAGACCGCCCCGAACACCCGCTCGACCGGCGGCAGCACTCGGGGAGCACTCCAGCGGAACAGACGGGCGCGGGTGAGCGGCGAGATCACGGATCGGACGAGGTGCAACACGGTCGGCATCTGCCCATTCTTGCGTGCAGCGGCCTTCATGTCGCCCCCGTCAACCGCCCGTCCGCTCGCGCTCGACCGCGTCGCGCGCCGCTGCCAGTTCAGTCGCGGCATCCGCTGCCCGTCGCTCGGCGTGCTGCATACGCCGAATCGCGATCGTCGGAGCGCCGTGGCGCGCGTGCACGCGGTCGTGCTCCTCGTCGACGCCCGTGACGATGTACGCCGCGGCGACGAGGATCACCTGGCACGACAGGTTGAACCAGATGAGCAGGGCGATGAGCGATCCGAAGGATGCGAGCAGCGGGTTGCTCGTCGCGCCGCCGACGAAGAGGCTCGAGAGCACCTGCAGCACGGACAGCCCGATGCCGCCGATGACCGCCCCGGTCCAGAGCGAACGAGCGCTCGGGCGCAGGCCCGAGAGCACGCGGAACATCACGGCGATCACGAGCGTGTCGATGGTGAAGATCACGACGATCGAGACGAGTCGGGTGCCGGCATCGAACACGGCGTTGTGCGCGGCGATACCGAGCCAGCCGAGAACGGTGCTCAGCGCCGTCGTGCTGAAGAAGGTCACCGCTGCTGCGGCCGCGAGAGCGGCACCGAAGCCCACGGCGAGCAGCAGGTCGCGCAGCAGCAGCCAGAGGAAGAACGTCTGGTCATCGGCCTGATCGCCGATCGCGCGGAACGCCGTGCGCAGCGAGCGGATCGCCCCGATGGCCGCTCCGACGAGCCCGACCAACGCGATGATGCCCGCGATGCTGAGAGTCAGCGGCTGCACGAGGTCGTCGGGGTCGATGAGCCCGCCGTCGCCGACGAGGCCGGGGATCGCCGTACCGAGCGTGGCGATGAGCGCATCGAACACGTCGGGGTTCCCAGCCAGCCAGACTCCGGCGATGGCGAACCCCAGGAAGACACCCGCGAAGACCGAGAAGAGCACGCGGTAGCTCACACTGTCGGCGAGCATGGCGCCGTGGTGCTCCTGATACAGCAGGAACGCACGAACGGGCTTCCTGACCAACGCCCAGGCCGTCACGCGTTTTCCGAGCGCGACGATGCCACCACTCGCCGATGACGTCGCATTGCCGGTATCCCGGCCGGCTCCCCCGTGCTCGTCCATGCCGTCAGGCTATCGAGGCACGGAGATGCCGCGCAGCCGCTTGACAACCGTGAATACCGAACGGCGGTGCCATCGGGCTGAACCCGATGACACCGCCGCTCGAATCATTCGGCTGCGATCAGTACCAGCCGGCGGACTCCGAGTGGTCCCAGGCGCCGCACGGCGTGGAGTAGCGGCCAGCGATGTAGCCGAGGCCCCACGTGATCTGGGTCGCTGCACTGGTCTGCCAGTCGGCACCGGCGCTGCCCATCTTGCTCCCGGGCAGGGCCTGGGGAATCCCGTATGCGCCACTCGAGGAGTTCGAGGCGTAGACGTTCCAACCGGACTCGCGGTTCCAGAGGGAGACGAGGCAGCCGAACTGGTCGTCGCCCCAGCCGTACAGGGAGGCCATGAGGTCGCGAGCGGTCGCCTGGGCTCCGCTGGGGTTCGCGGGTCCGGTCGGGCGAGTCGAGGTCGTGGGCGTCGCGGCCTCCTCCGCTTCGGCAGCGGCAGCGGCAGCGGCGGCGGCTTCCGCCGCTGCGGCCGCGGCCGCAGCCTGTTCGGCGGCGAACCGATCGACTTCGGCCACCGCTGCCCGCACCGGCGCGACGTGAGCCTGCGTCTGGTTCGCGAGCTCGAAGACCCGCTCGGGGGCGAGCAGTTCGTAGTCGTCGAGTGCGGCGACGGAGGAGGCGAGCACCGTGGTGTCGACCTTGCCCTGTGCCGCCGCGATCGTGTCGTTGGCGACGGTGAGCGTGTCGTTGGCCTGCTTCACCGCGCGAGCTTCGAGGATGCCGGCGTGAGAACCGAGCTGCTCGATGTCGAGGTTCGCAGCGGCGGTGAGGGTCTCGGTCGCGGCGATGCTCTCGCTCTGCGCGGCCACCGCGGACTGCACGGCGAAACCGGTGCCGACCATGGCGCCGACGACGGCGACCGCAGCGGCCGCGAGGATCGGGCCGCTCCTCCAGAGGGGGCGATTGCGGCCCGGCCTGGGGCGAAGGGCCGTGGACTCGCGGTGTTCGGACGAAGGAGTTTCAGAAGAAGAAGTCGGGTTCTGCATAACTTTCACAAGGCGGATCGCCGAGGCGCAGGGCGCATGGCGATCCTTGATCGACGATCCACAGGCGGGGGTGCCCGGGCGAAGGAGCCAGTCTGCCGAGAGGTTCTGGACAGAACCTCATGTTCACCTGTGAATGTCATCAACGTGCGCGAGCACCTCGCACGCGCGCTGTCGGAGCTCTCAGCGCGAGTCAGTACCAGTTGTTCGCTTCGAAATGCGCCCATGCACCGCACGCGGTGCCATACCTTCCGGCAACGTAGCCGAGGCCCCAGCTGATCTGCGTTGCCGCGCTCGTCTGCCAGTCGGCACCGGCGGCGGCCATCTTGCTTCCCGGCAGCGCCTGCGGGATTCCGTAGGCGCCGTTCGGGTTGCCGGCGTACACGTTCCAGCCCGACTCACGATTCCAGAGAGCCACCAGACAGCCGAACTGATCGTCGCCCCACCCGTATCGCACGGCGATCATGTCGCGGGCGATGACCTGTGCCTCACTCGGATTCGCCGGCGCGCCAGGCGCGGAGGCGCCGGGCGCGGGCGGTGCACCTTCAGCTTGCTCTGCTGCGGCCTGCTCCGCCGCCGCCTTCTCCGCCGCCGCCTTCTCCGCTGCAGCCTGCTCCGCGGCGGCTCGCTCCGCAGCGATCCGGTCGAACTCCGCGACCGCCGCGTGCACGGTCGCCGCGTGCGCGCGCGTCAGATCGGCGAGGGCGAACACGCGTTCGGGCGCCAAGAATTCGAACGACCTGAGGGCCGAGACGGATGCCGCCAAGTCGGCCGCGTCGGACTTGCCGCTCGCCGCCGCGAGTTCCGCCTCGGCGCCGCTGAGCGCATCGGTCGCGTCTTGGCTCGCCCGAGCGGTCAGGATTCCACCGTGCGCACCGAGCTGGCTCGCATCGAGGTTCGTCGCCTCGGTGAGCACGGCGGTCTTCTCGATGCTCGCTTCGCGGTCGACGACGGCGTCTTGCGCGAGTATTCCGGTGCCGGCCGTAGCCGCGAGGCCGACCACGGCCCCTGCGGAGACGAACGCGCGCCACCGTCGACCGGGCGGTCGCCTGCGGCGTGTGCCGAGTCCGGTCGATCCACCCGGCGCGCGCCGTGCAGCGGTCGATGGTTCGGTTGCTTCGCTCATGCTTCTCCCCATGCGGGGAACGCGACTCAGCGGCTGATCCCCGGAATGCGACGATCCGCGAGCGCCCTCCGCCCGCGGAAGTTGCCAATCCCGACAGCTAAGCGAACGGATCCGCTCGTTTGCAAGCCCGCCGTGCCGGATGTCCGCGCACCCCGTGAACGTCACGAGTGGGCGAACTCGGCAGCGGGCCCCCCGTTCACAGCGAACCCACAGCCCGGCGACCCGGAATGCGGAACACTTCTGCACCCGCCGTGGTTTTCCATGGTGACGCCGCAGCCAGCGGCGCCGAGCTTGGAGGAAACGTGTCACAGGACTACCGCAAGACTCCCGAGGCCCTCGCCCGCCTCACTCCGAATCAGTACCGGGTCACGCAAGACGGCGGCACCGAGCCCGCCTTCCGCAACGAGTATTGGAACAACCATGAGCCCGGCATCTACGTCGACGTCGTCTCCGGGCAGCCGCTCTTCGCCTCGACCGACAAGTACGACAGCCGTTCGGGCTGGCCGAGCTTCACGAAGCCGATCGACCCCGATGCCGTGACCGAGCACACCGATCGTTCACTGTTCATGAAGCGCGTCGAAGTGCGCTCGGCAGGTGCCGACAGTCACCTCGGGCACGTCTTCGACGACGGGCCAGTCGATGACGGCGGCCTTCGGTACTGCATGAACTCCGGGGCCCTCCGCTTCATCCCACTCGCCGAGTTGGACGAAGCGGGATACGGTCGATACCGCACCCTCTTCGAGAACCAGGAGAACGCACGATGACTGCACGAACCGAGACCGCCATTCTCGCCGGCGGCTGTTTCTGGGGCATGGAGGACCTGATCCGCAAGCGCCCGGGTGTGATCAGCACGCGCGTGGGTTACACGGGCGGCGACGTGCCGAACGCGACCTACCGCAACCACGGCACGCACGCCGAGGCGATCGAGATCGTGTTCGACCCCGAGACGGAGTCGTACCGGGGCCTTCTGGAGTTCTTCTTCCAGATCCACGACCCGTCGACGAAGAACCGCCAGGGCAACGACATCGGCACGAGCTACCGCTCGGCGATCTTCCCGACGAACGACGAGCAGGAGGTCGTCGCGTACGAGACGATCGCCGACGTCGACGCCTCCGGCCTCTGGCCGGGTCCGGCGACGACCGAGGTCTCCCCCGCCGGCCCGTTCTGGGAGGCCGAGCCCGAGCACCAGGACTACCTCGAGAAGTACCCCAACGGCTACACGTGCCACTTCGTGCGGCCGGGGTGGAAGCTGCCGAAGCGCGACAACGCGACTACGGCCTGACTCGCGGAGAGAAGAGCGGCCGTCCCGGCAAAACGCCGGGGCGGCCGCTTCGTCGTTCAGTGAGCGGATGCCGCGGCATCCGCATCATCGATCGCAAGACTTCTGAGCGTCTGTTCGATGGCACGAAGAACATGGACTCCGTGACCGCGGTCGAGACGTCGAGGATGCGATCGTGGAAGCCCGGCGGATCGCCGATGAACATGCTGGAGCATGAGTTCGATCACCCAGGTGTACCGGGTGCACCCGATGAAGTAGGTGCCGAACTCGCCCGGCCCCGGGCGACCGAACGGCATGTTGTCGCGCAGGACTCCGAGTTCGACGCCGTCGTGCTCGATCGTCGATGCGCGTTCTGCACGATCGTCAGGCCGTCAGGGCGTCGAGGCGGAGTGTGCAGCTGATGCTGTCGTCGACCTGACGGATCGGTCTGGCGAAAAAGGTCCCCCGAGGCGCATGATGGGCTGGGCAGGTGCAGGGTGTGCAGTGCAATCGGTGAGGATCGTCGCACATGGCTTCGTTGGAACGTTCGGCGGCCGCCGCGCCGCGAGACGCGCGTTTCGACGCGCTCGCCGCCATGGCCACAGACCTCGCGGGGCAGTTCGCACTCGCGCCGCTGCTTGAACGCATCCTGCGTCACACGATGGAGCTGCTCGGCTGCGAGAGCGGGTCGATCTGTACGGTCGATGAGGTCGCGGGCACCTACCGCAAGGAGGTCGACGTCGGCGTCGGATGCCTCTCCGGCCGCACCTTCCCGCTCGATGAGGGTGTCACCGGCGAAGTGGTTCGCGCTCGCCGTTCGGTCGTCTTCGACGAGTACGCCGATGTGCGCGGCGGGCACATCACCACCGAGGACGGGGCATCACTGCACGGCGTCATCGGCGTGCCGATCCGCTGGGACGGCGCGATCATCGGCACTTGCGTGGTCTTCAGCCGTGAGCACGGTCGACGATTCACCGACGAGGACGCGACGCTCGTGGAGCTGTTCGCGACGCATGCGGCCATCGCGATCACCAACGCGCGACTGCATGCCCTGGCCGCAGAGAGGGAGAGCGACGCTGCGATCATGGCCGAGCGCGAGCGCGTCGTGCGCGATGTGCACGATACGGTCGGGCGCGGACTCGCCACCGTGCTGCTGCACCTCGATGCTGCGGAACGCGAGCTCGGCAGCGAAAGCAATGCGGCAGTTGCCCTCGCCGACGCACGTGCGGCCGCTCGTTCTGCACTCGGCGAGACCCGGCTCACGGTGCTCGGACTCGGGCCGGCGCTGCTCGACGGCCGTTCCCTCAACGAGGCGGTCGCGCTCGAACTCGCATGGGTGCAGTCGACGGCGGCGATCGACACTCGGCTCGTCGTGGTCGGCGAGCCCGAGACCCTCGCGCCCGAAACTGCCCGGCAGTTGTTCCGCATCGTGCAGGAGTCGTTGACGAACGTGCTCGAGCACGCCCGCGCGCGGCAGGTGCGTGTCGGTCTCGTCTACGGCGGGCAGACCGTGACAGCGCTCATCGAGGACGACGGATGCGGCTTCGACCTTTCCTCGATCACCGGGACACCTTCGAGCCTCGCCAGGGGTCTCGGGCTGCAGGGGCTCGCCGCCCGGGCCCGGCATCTCGGAGGGACGCTCCACATCGACTCGACACCGCAATGGGGCACGCGCATACGCGCCGACGTGCCGTGCTTCGATTCGGCGCTCTCCGAGGCTTCCCGCTCGCGCTGGCGGGTCCTCATCGTGCACGAGCGTCCCGTGGTTCGCGCGGGCCTCGTGCGCATGCTCAGCCAGATCGAGCCCGACATCCAGGTCGTCGGCGAGATCGGCGACGCCGTGCAGGCCGTCGAGGCGTTCGAGCTGCTTCGTCCGCACGTCGTGCTCTCCGACCTCGACCTCTCGCACATCGACGGGGTGCAGCTCACTGCGTACCTCCGCGCAGTCGATCCCGCCGCCGCCGTCGTGCTGCTCATCGACTCGGTGACCGACGACCGAGTCCGGGCTGCCGCGCAGATCGGCGCCGTCGGATTCGTCGAACACGACGCAGATCCGGCCGCCCTCGCGCGGTCCATCGTCGCTGCAGCCCGCGGCGATTCGCTCGTGACCTCCGAGTTCCTGAGCCGTTTCACCGCCTCGCTCACGGCCGCCCCCGACGATCACCTCACCGCCCGCGAGCGGGAGGTACGAACGCTGGTCGAACGGGGCCTGCCCGACAAGCAGATCGCGACCGAGCTGCGAATCTCGGTGAAGACCGTCGAGAAGCACGTCGGCGCCATCCTGCGCAAGACCGGCTCCGCCAACCGCACGGTGCTCGCCGGGCAGTCGGTGCATCACTGAGCTGTGGAGGAAATCCCTACCCCCGGGTAGGGGAAGCACTCATGTCGCGGGAGGATGCACCTGCCTACGCTGAAGAAGCGGGCGACGAGGAGGTTCCCCCCATGGCAGTCGTGTCTCTCAAGGACATCGTCGATCGGGCCTTCGCGCAGAAATACGGCGTGCCCGCCATCAACGTCGTCAACGACCTCACGCTCGAGGCGGTGCTCGCCGGAGCGGTCGAGGCGCGGTCGCCGGTCATCGTGCAGACCTCGGTCAAGACGGTCCAGTCGATCGGTCTCGACGTGCTCTACGCGATGTGGGAGACGATGACGCGAGGAATCGAGGTGCCCGTCACGCTGCACCTCGACCACTGCCCCGACCGGCAGGTGATCAGCGACTGCCTCGCCCGCGGCTGGAACTCGGTGCTCTTCGACGCATCGACGATGCCCGTCGAGGAGAACCAACGCCAGACGGTCGAGGTCGTCGCGGAGGCGCGCCGCTATGGCGCGCACGTCGAGGGTGAGATCGAGGCGATCCAGGGTGTGGAAGACGGCATCGGGGTCGAGACGGCGACTCGTCGGCAGAGCCTCGACGTCGCGATCGAGTTCATCCGCGAGACCGGCGTCGACGTCTTCGCGCCGTCGATCGGCAACGCCCACGGTGTGTACTCGTCGACCCCCGACCTCGACTTCGAGCGCGTGACCGACCTCGTGGCCGCTACGTCGACACCGATCGCCTTGCACGGCGGCAGCGGCATGACCGATGACCAGTTCACCGACCTCATTGCGCGCGGCTGCGCCAAGGTCAACATCTCGACCGCCCTCAAGATCGAGTTCATGACGTCGAGCCTCGCGTTCCTCAAAGGTGCCGAGGAACGCGACAAGTGGGATCCGCCGTCGCTCTTCGCGGACGTGCGCCAACACATCGTCGACCTCACGACGGGCCTTGCCGCCAAGTTCGGCAGCACGGGCAAGGCGTGGTGAGCATGCCGTTCCTCATCTTCGACTGCGACGGCGTGCTCGCCGATACCGAGCGAAACGGCCACCTGCCCGCGTTCAATCGCACCTTCGCCGAGTTCGGCGTTCCCGTGGAGTGGAGCGATGCCGACTATGCCCAGAAGGTGCTGATCGGCGGGGGCAAGGAGCGCATGGCGAGCCTGCTGACGCCGGAGTTCGTCGCGGCCAACGGCCTTCCCGCCGACGAGGAGGGGCAGCGCGAACTGCTGGCTCGATGGCACCGGCGGAAGACCGCGATCTACACCGAGCTCGTCGACTCGGGGGCGCTGCCTGCTCGACCCGGGATCGCACGCATCACCGCGGAGGCCGCCGCCGCGGGGTGGGGCCTCGCCGTGGCCTCGACATCGGCCGAGCCGTCGGTTCGCGCCGTGCTCGAGCGCGCGGTGGGCACCGAGGCGGCGGCCGGCTTCCGGGTGTTCGCGGGCGACATCGTCGCGCGAAAGAAGCCCGCGCCCGACATCTACCTGCTCGCCCTCGAAGAACTCGGAGCCGCAGCGGATGCCGCGATCGTCATCGAAGACAGCGGCAACGGCGTCGAGGCATCCGTCGCCGCCGGTCTGCGCACTGTCGTCACGGTGAGCGCATACACGGTCGACGAGGACTTCCCGGGCGCTTCACTCGTGGTCAGCTCCCTCGGAGACGAAGCGGAGGCCGCGCGTGTCATCGCCGACCCGCTCGGCATCCACCCGGGCGTCGAGGTCACCCTCGACGATCTCGTTGCGATTCTCGACCGACCCCGCCCCGAGTCCTGAGGAGGACAGATGACGAGCTTCACCGACGTCGAGTTCGTGGTGCGCACGATCGCCCAGACATCCGTCGACAACGAGAAGTACTTCGGCGAACTGGACTCCGTCGTGGGCGACGGGGACTTCGGCTATTCCCTCGCCCGAGGCTTCGAGATCGTACTGAGCGACTGGGATTCCTACGACCGCACGGATGTCAGCACGTTCCTCACGAAGATCGCCGTCGCCATCACAGGCCGGATCGGGGGCACCTCCGGCCCGATCTGGGGTACGGCGTTCCTGCGGGCGGCATCCGCGGTGAAGGGGCAGACGGAGATCAGCGGCGACGATGTGGTCGCCATGCTCCGCTCCGCCATCGCGGGCATCATGGCGCGTGGCAACGCGGAACTCGGCGACAAGACCCTTCTCGACGCGTTGGCTCCGCTCACCGACTCGATCGAGTCCGGTGTCGCAGCCGGCGACGACCCCGAGGCGATCGTGTCGGCAGCGGCCGCGGCCACCCGCGCTGCGGCGGACGCCACGACACCGATGATCGCGAAGCGGGGCCGGGCCGCCTACACCGGCGAACGCAGCATCGGCTCCCCCGATGCGGGTGCGGTGGGCGTCGCCGTGATCCTCGAAGCCCTCGCCGCCGGGTGGGAAGCAAAGACGGCGTGAGCTGAGCCGAAGACGTCACGCGACACCCGAGGAACCGTCAGGCAACACCGAGCAATGGAGAAGAGCAGATGAAGAAGATCGTCAATGACCCGCAGCAGTTCGTGCCGGAGATGCTCAAGGGCCTCGCCCTCGCCAACCCCGAGACCCTGCGCTACGTGCCGGAGTACAACCTCATCATGCGAGCGGATGCCCCGCGCGACGACAAGGTCTCGATCATCCAGGGCTCCGGCTCCGGCCACGAGCCGGCGCACGTCATGGCGGTCGGCAGGGGGATGCTCGACGGCGCGTGTCCCGGCGACGTGTTCGCCGCCCCGCCGATGGACTACGTCTACGAGACGACGAAACTGCTGAACTCGCCGAAGGGAGTGCTCCTGCTCGTGAACAACTACACGGGCGACCGCATGGCCTTCGACATGGCGGAGGAGATGAGCCTCGCCGACGGTCTGAACGTGCGAACCCTCTTCATCGACGACGACGTCGCCGTGCAGGACTCGACCTGGACGGTCGGCCGTCGCGGTGTCGCGGGCAACTTCTTCGTGATCAAGGCGGTGGGCGCGGCATCCGAGGCCGGTGCCGACCTCGACGAGGTCGTGCGCATCGGGGAGAAGGTCAACTCCGTGACCCGCACGATGGGTCTCGCGCTCACGGCCTGCACGCCCCCGGCGAAGGGATCGCCGTTGTTCGAACTCGGCGACGATGAGATCGAGATCGGCGTCGGCATCCACGGCGAACCGGGCCGCCGGCGCGCAAAGATCGTGCCCGGCGACGAGCTCGTCGACATCCTGCTCGAGCCGGTCGTCAGCGACCTGCCGTTCGAGAGCGGCGACCGAGTCGCGCTCATGATCAACGGGCTCGGCGGCACGCCCATCAGCGAGTTGTACATCGCGTACGGCCACGCGCACGAGCAGCTCGCCGCACGCGGCATCACGGTCGCCCGCAGCTATGTCGGCGAATACTGCACGTCACTCGACATGGCCGGGTTCTCGCTGACGCTGGTCCGCCTCGATGACGAGATCGAGGGCCTGCTCGCGGCACCCGCAGAGATCGGGGTGCGCATCTTTTGAGACTGCGATGTCGGGCGCTCTGGTTCAGTCCGGGACGCCGAGGCCGTCGAGTGCGTCCTGCACGATCGTCAGGCCGTCGAGCCCCGACCAGACGAACCGGGCGAAGGTCGAGCCGGTCGCGAAGGCTGCCGTGCGCGGTCTGCGCGTACTCGCGCACATCGAACTCCGTCGGCGCTGCGACCATCATGTGCCGAGGTGAGCCGCCGGGGATCACGAGGTCGATGAGTTCATCGCGGCGACGAGTTGCGGGCGCTCGCCGGGTGAACGTCGGTCACGGCGTCAGCCCCCGCGCAGCGCCTCGAGCGCGTATCGGGCGCGTGCGGCGATGGGGCCGTCGGCGTGGCGCGTGAGCGCGTCGAGCGCGTCGGCGACTGGTTCGGAGCGCGCGGTCAGGAGCTCGAGCACTCGTTGTTCCCGCACCACGTCGACATCCTGACCCTCGAGCACGAGCGCCGCGGTCTCGTCGGCCCATCGCCGCAGGGCGTCGTCGTCCCGCCGCAGAGTCACGAGGAGTTCGGCCGTCGCACTCGGTGGCTCGCCGGGCCCCGCGTCGTCGAGCCGGATACGCCGAGCGCAATGCACGTTGAGCTCGGCCGACTCGCCGTCGGCGAGCAGGTCGCGCACGTGTTCGAGCGCGAGGAAGTGGTTCAGCGGCATCCGCTCGACCCGCGGGGCATCCGAAGTGAGCGGGAATGCACCCTCGAGGCCGCCGACCTCGACGGCGTCCGCGTAGGGGTCGGCGAGCGGTACCCCGTCGGGTCCGGCTGCCGTGAACGCATACTCATCACTGCGACCGGTCGAGCGGGAGGCGCCGACCACGAGGCCGACCGTGGCGCCCGCGTGGAGCGAGATGACAGCCGTGAACTGCACCGGACCGCCGGCCGGCGCCGGTTCTTCGTCGACCCGGAAGTCCACGACGATGATGCGGCCCGCGGTCGCCACCTCGCCTCGAGCATCGCCCGTCACAGGAATCGCACCCTCAGTGTCGTGCGCTTGTTCGCGAGCACGTTGTCGACCGCGGTGACGGTGACCGCGCCCGTGAACGCCGCCGGACGGGTGAGCACCGCGGTCGTGGCGACGGGAGCTGCAGCGGCGATGCCGACCACGGTGACGCCCGCCGCGGCCGCCGCGCCGTCCACGGTCCAGACGACCGTGCGGCCGCCCGGAGCCGCGTTGAGCGCGAGGTTCGCGGAGAGCGTGCCCGCCGGCACCGGTGACGGCACCGCCGCGAGCCCGTTGAGCGCCACGTTCACGAGACGAACGCGACCGGTGCCTTCGCGGTTCGGAAGGGCCTGGTCGACGACCTTCACGGGGAAGTTGCCGGATCGGAGGCCCGAGGTGACGACGACGGGTCCGCCCACGGGGACGGCCGCGCCCGGAATGGCGATGGGACCGGTCACGACGCTCCAGATCACGTTACGGCCGGCCACGGTCGTGTTGACGGTGACGTTGCCGGTCGCCACGCCGTCCGCCGCAACGCCGCCGGCCGCGGCGGGCGCGTTGGCCGCGGTCGCGATGTTGTTCAGCACGATGAGCGGGTTCACTGCCGCGTAGGCCTCCAGAGGAGCCACGACGCCTCCGCCCGGGAAGCGGTGCTCGGTGCGGAAACGGAAGTTGTTGCCCTGCCTGATGAGGGAGCGGATGTGGAGCCCGTTGTCGAACTCCACCGGTGAGCGGGTGCCGTCCCAGCCGAACGCGTGGAAGCCCTGCCGGAGCTGCCAGACCGCGGGTAGCGATCCGCCAGGCGCGTTCTTCCCGACGAACCGGTTGACGTCGACTCCCGCGTGACCGGTGCGGAGGCTGTCGTTCCAGTTGTTCGCGGGCGCCGAGAGCCCTCCGATCGGTGCGGGGTTGGGTCCGCCGAGCCCCAGGTTGACCCTCGCCGTGAGCCCGAACGCGTCGGAGCCGCCCGCGGTGATGGTCTCGCCGATCACTCGCACACTCGGGGCGGTGCCGTCGGTCTGGCTGAACCGCACCGGGTTGAGCGGGCCGTAGCTGCCGGCCACCGCGCCCATGCCGCCCGACGGGCCGATGCCGTTGACCTTCTTCGGCATCGAGTCGATGCGATGGCGTGCGTCCTCGTTGAACGTGGCGGTTGCGGGGTCCGTGGCGCGCACACGGAGCGGACCGGTCTTGTCGCCGGGGGTGATCACGAGGCCGGCGACGGTCGCACCCGATGCCTGCCGAAGGGTGGCGGTCGCCACTCTGCCGGCCGGCTGCGTCGTGACGACCACGTTGCCGGTGCTGCCGACGAGTCCGTCCCGGTTCGGGTCGAGCACATTGGCGGGCGCCGCCTGCGTCCCGCCGCCGAAGATGGGAACGGCGATCTGCGCCGGGGTGGGATTGACCACCATGGAGTCGACGGTGACGAAGAGCACATTGCCCGAGACGGCCAGGTCGGCGGGAGTCGCAGTCAGTGCCGCCTGCACCTGGAAGTTCGTTCCGCCGCCGGCCGGCACCGTGCCGAGGGCGGCCGGTGCCGAGCGGATGACGGCGCCACGGCGACCCCGCGGGGTGACCGTGACGCCGGCTGGGGCTCCGACGAGCGTCCAGGTGAGCGGAGCGTTGCCGGCCGCGGTCGCTGTGACGTTCATCGTGCGCCCTGAGCCGAGCTCGCCCCCGGCGACCACGGCGGTCACGGTGGGCGCCGGCTGCGGTCGCACCGGCGTCTTCGAGAGCCGCTCGGCGGCACCGCCGGGCACCGGTCGCCTGCGGTCGCGGGACTGCTGGACGACGTGCGACAGCTCGTGGTGCAGCAGGCCCCGATTGCGTTCGCTCTCGAGGTCGCCCGTGGGCCCGGCGACCGCGATGTCGTCACCCGTGGTGAGCGCCTTGGCGCCCGCGGCGTGCACGCGCTCCCCGGTCGCGGCGTCGTCGTGGAGGCGCACGTCGCGGAAGTCCCAGCCGAACCGGCGCTCGGCGGTCGAACGCACCTCGGGGCGCAGCACGCGACCGGCACGTGGAGCCGATTGCGCCTGCCGGGCGGCGACGGGCTTGCGCACCGCGAGCTCGTCGCTCACGGCTCGGTTGCCGGCGAGGCGCTGCAGGGCGAACGCGGTCGAGCGGGCGGCGTTGCCGTCCGGCAGGGAACGCAGGCGCTGAGGCGCGGCGACGCTGGGCGCGGGCGCGGGCGCGGTGCGACGGTCGATCCGGTGAACTGCCGCGGGCGGCATCCCGGTCCGTGTCGCGGTGGCAGCCGACGGCGCTAGACCAGCCATCGAATCAGTCTCCGCCCCGGCCGGGCCGGCGGCAAGTGGCCCGACCGGCCGTTCGGGCGGCGATGGTCGCCCGAACGGGCATCCCGGCGCCCCCGATCGCCCTGGTGCGGCGCGCCGGCGCGCCGGCGCACGCGAGGAGGCCGGACACATCGGTCAGGCCGCTGATCGTACCCGGTCGTGCAGGAGCTTCGCGGCGAAGCCGAGAGCCTGTTCTGCGAGCGGCTGACGCTGCGCGGGCACGGATGACTCGCTGAGCACGGCGATCGCGAAGACGCCACCGTCGGCGTGCTCGAGCACGCCGACCTCATGGCGAAGATGCAGGAACGTGCCGGTCTTGGAGTGCCACACGGCATCGTCCGATTCCAGGTCGGGGGCGAGTCGGTGACGCATGACGTTCATGCCCAGCAGACCGCGCATCTGATCGCGCTGACCGCTGAGCGACGGGTCACGCCAGATGCGATCGAGCAGTTCGACGCAGGCGTTCGCGGTACCGGCGTTCGCGCTCGACACGTCGAGTTGCGGAATGAGGTGGCCGCCGCCGCGTGTGGAGGCGCGGATGGCGAGCGCGAGCGCTTGCGGCATCTGCTCGGGCGGGAGCGTGCTGGCGAGCGTGAGATGCAGGTCTCGGATCGAATGACGCACGTTGATGCCCGTGATGCCCGACTCGCGAAGCGACGCGGTGACCGCGTCAGGCGGGCAGAGCGCGAACAGGGCGTCCGCCGCCGTATCATCGCTCAGGCACACGGCCATGTAGAGCAGGTCTTCGACCGACACGGTCGTCGGGTGCCGGAATCGGCAGTAGCCCGTGACACCCGGCGTGCGATCGCCCGGATCGAGTGTCACCGGGCGCGCCGGGTCGATCGTCCCGGCGGCGACGCGTTGCAGCACGGCGAGCGCGAGTGGGAGCTTGACGACGGATGCGAGCGGGTAGGCGTCGTCGGCGGCCAGCGAGAGCTCACGGCCGTTGCCGAGGTCACGCACTGCGATCGACGCACGCAGGCCCGCCTCGCTGAGCACGTCGGCTGCTTCGCGCAGTACTGCCCGGTCAGTGTCCACCAGAGGGCCCCTTCGTCGGCGGAGTGGAGACGGACAAGCCGCTGACCTTGCTCGAGTGCAGCAGTGCGGCGAGATACGGGCCGGCGATCTCGAGGAATCGCGACGCGAGTTGCCCCTCCCGGTAGGCGAGGGCGTACCCGCGCACGAGGTGGAGGTCGCCGAGCGCCCGCCACTGGAGACCGAATGACTCGCTCTCCGCCGAGGTGCAGAGCACGAGGTCCTCACCTCCGAGCACCGCGGCCATCGCGTTGATGTTCGATGGCGATATGCGGAGCTGTGCCGGCGCCAGTCCGGCGCCGTTCCTCACCCGTTCCAGGCGATCCCGCACGTGCGGCACGTCGTCTTCGGGCTGCAACCACAGTCGTTCGACGCGACGGATGCCCCGGCGCGGGCGAAGCTCGGCGAAATAGAACTCCCGGTCGCGCGACGTCGGCGCGGACCCCGCGACGCCGAGTGGTTCCGCCCATTGAGCGCGATCGGGTGCGATGGGCTCGAGATTGAGCCTCGTGCGCCCGGCGGCGAGGGACTCGGCCCGTTCTGCGGGATGAGCGGGAACGAGTTCCACGTTCATCGAACTGAGCGCTGCAACAGAGGTCAGTTTCGCCGCATCCACTTCATCGATGCGATGCGGCACGCCGATTGTCACTGGAAGACGACGTGACCGCTCCGCGTCGTCGGAGAGCTCATGCGCCGCGTCGACGAGTTTGATGGCGCTCGGCAGCACACCGCGACCGAACGCCGTCAGCTCCACCCGCCGCGACGATCGTTCGAAGAGCCGCGCCCCGAGGTGCTGTTCGAGTGCCGCGACGCGACGGCTCGCCACGGATTGCGTGACCCCCGCACCCGTTGCGCCGGCGGTGAAGCTCTCGTGTTCGGCGACGGAGACGAAGGCCTCGCACGCGGCTCGCAGATCGAGGTGTCGCGACATGCATGCGATTCTCGCATTGATCGCCGCGTTCCCGCCTTTGCCTGCATCGCCGACCGCGGGTCAGACTCCGGACATGACGAATCGACCGACATCCCCCGTCTCCCGCCGCTCGTTGCTGGCCTTCGGCGGCATTGCCACCGCCGGGGCAGCCGCGGCCGTCTTCTCGACCTCACTCCCTGCAGTCGCCGCGCCGGCCTCGCCCGCGGTCGGCGGTCACCGCCAATTGGCGCGGGCGGTCGCCGAACTCGAGCGCGCGACATCCGTCACCATCGGCTTCACCGCCCTCTGGCACGATTCGCGACGCTCATTCCGGTACCGCGGCGGTGAGCTCTTCCCGATGTGCTCCCTGTTCAAGACCCTCGCGGCAGCCGCCCTCGTGCAAGCCCGCGGCTACGACGAGGACTACTGGACGACGCCGATTCCCTTCACCCGCGCCGACATCGTCGAGAACTCGCAAGTGCTCGACAAGACGACGACCTATCAGGCCACACCCGAAGAGCTCGCCGACGCGGCGCTGCGCTTCAGCGACAACACTGCCGGCAACCTGATCCTCCGCGAACTCGGCGGCCCGTCGGCGGTCACCTCGTTCGCGTCATCGCTCGGTGCGAAGGCGACGCGACTCGACCGGTGGGAACCAGAGCTCAACGACGCGTTGCCCGGCGACGAGCGCGACACGTCGACGCCCGACGACATCGCCGACCTGTACCGGGCGCTCATCCTCGAGCAGCGCGCCGGCGTGCTCGCCGCTGCTCGACTCCAGGAGTGGATGCTCCGCAACACCACATCGGGCGCCCGGATGCGAGCCGGCCTCACCGCTCCGTACGAGCTCGCCGACAAGACCGGTGGCGGCGACTACGGGGTGGTCAACGACGCCGGTGTGCTCTGGCGGCCGACTGCCGAGCCCCTGATCCTCGCGATCATGACGCGCACCGATCGTGCCGACGCGACATACAACAACGAGGTGCTGGCCGAAGTGACGCGTCTCGTCGCGGCGGTCTGAGGCGCCCGCCCTCTCGCCGAGGGGGTCAGAGCCGTTGCGGGCCCGACCCGTCGTCGCCGAGTGCGTCGTCGGGGTTCAGCAGCCCGCACGCCTTCATCGAGAGGCACCCGCAGCCGATGCATCCGGTGAGTTCGCGCTCGAGGCGTTCGATGCCGTGGCGGCGCTGTTCGAGCTGTCGCTTCCAGCGGCGTGAGGCCCGCTGCCAGTCCTCATGGCTCGGCGTCGTGTCGAGCGGCACGTTCTCGAACGCGGTCTGCACGTCGGAGAGGGGAATGCCGAGCCGCTTCGCGACCGAGATGAGTGAGACGCGCCGCAGCATGTGTCGTGGGTACCGCCGCTGGTTGCCGCCCGTGCGATGCGAGGCGATGAGGCCGAGGTCTTCGTAGAACCGCAACGCCGACGGCGCGACGCCGGTGCGCCGACTCATCTCCCCGACGGTCAGCAGTTCGTCGGGTGCGTGTCGCGCGGTCGACGTCGTCACCGTCTCGTGCTCGTCACGCTGCGACATCCGCGCCCTCTCGTTTTGACTTCAAGGCTACTTGAGGTTTTACGGTAGAGACATGCGAATCGTGAAGTTGGTGGTCACCCCGTGACGTATGTGATCGCGCTGCCATGCGTCGACGTGAAAGACAAGGCCTGCATCGACGAATGTCCCGTCGACTGCATCTACGAGGGTGAGCGTTCGCTCTACATCCACCCCGATGAATGCGTCGACTGCGGCGCCTGCGAACCCGTGTGCCCCGTGGAGGCCATCTACTACGAAGACGACCTCCCCGAGATGTGGGCCGACTACTACAAGGCCAACGTCGAGTTCTTCGAGATCTCGAACGGCGGGGCACCGGCTCTCGGCTCCCCCGGCGGCGCCGCCAAGACCGGAATGCTCAGCTTCGACCACCCGGTGATCACCGCGCTCCCCCCGCAGGCGTCGCATTCATGACGGATGCCGCCGCAGTGCGCGACCCGATCGTGACCGCCGATACGTCCGACGCCGCCGAAGGGTTCAAGGCCGCCTTCCGTGGTCACCCCGCCGGCATCGCACTGATCACGGGCATGACGCCCGACGGACCGGTCGGCCTGACGGCGTCGAGCGTCGCTTCGGTCGCGGCCGACCCGCCTGCGCTCTCATTCTCGGTGACGCGAGCGACGGGTTCGGCCGGCGCGCTGCTCGCCGCCAGAACCCTCGTCGTGCACTTCCTCGCCGCACATCAGGTCGACGTCGCCCGCGCGTTCGCGCGATCGGGCGAGCCCCGGTTCACGACCGAACAGGGCTGGTCGCTGCTCGAGACCGGTGAGCCGTGGCTCGCCGACGCGCGCGCCGCCCTGCGCTGTCGCACGCTGCAGACCGTGCCGGTCGGCAGTTCCTCCCTCGTCGTCGCCGAGGTGCTCGAGGTGTTCCTCGGGCCCCCAGCACCCTCGCTCGTCTACCGCGATCGCCGCTTCCACCGCCTCGACCACGACATACCCGAGCTCTGACCCCGCCACGCGCCACCCGCCGCATCGCAACCGCGAACGGCACATCGAAAGGAAGCATCCGAATGCCGGCCTATTCACTGCCCGACCTGCCCTACGACTATTCAGCGCTCGCGCCCCACATCTCGGCGGCGATCATGGAGTTGCACCACTCCAAGCACCACCAGGCATATGTGACCGGCGCGAACACCGCGCTCGAGCAGCTCGCCGAGGCCCGCGAGAGCGGCAACCTCGCGAACGTCAACAAGCTCGAGAAAGACCTGGCATTCAACCTCGGCGGCCACATCAACCACAGCGTCTTCTGGCAGAACATGTCGCCCGACGGCGGAGGTTCGCCCGAGGGCGAGCTCGCGGCGGCCATCGACGACGGCTTCGGCTCGTTCGATGCGTTCCGTGCCCACTTCACGGCGACCGCGCTCGGCGTGCAGGGCTCGGGCTGGGCAGTGCTCGCCTGGGATAGCGTGGGCGCCCGGCCCGTGATCTTCCATCTCTTCGATCAGCAGGGCAACGCGCCGCTCGGCGTCACGCCGCTGCTGCAGCTCGACGTGTGGGAGCACGCGTACTACCTCGACTACCGCAACGTGCGCGCCGACTACGTGAAGGCGTTCTGGGAGATCGTCGACTGGGCCGACGTGCAGGCCCGCTTCACCGCAGTTCGCACAGCGACACGAGGTCTCATCGTGCCGAGCGCCAACTGAGCACTCCGACCGAACCTCCTCGCGCGCCCCGGCGCCGGCGTCGACGACGCCGGCGCCCGTCGGTCGCGCTGGTCGCGGTGCAGATACGGCGCTACGGACTCCTCGCGCTGATCCTCCTCACCGCGATCGGAACCTTGATCGCCTGGCTGAGCGGGTAGAACGGGTCGCTGCGCGAGCGGTTCCGGATGCCGCGAAATCCGGCACGTCGGCTAGGATGGGAAGTTCTTTGCCAGACGACTCCGCGGGGTCGCCGAGAGGGAGGAACTCCCCGATGACCATCGAAACCGTATGGATGACGCCGACCGCACTGGAGCGGCTCGAAGCCGAACTCGCCGAACTCTCGCGGCCCGGGCGAACGCTGACCGACACCGAACAGGCACGCACCACCGAGCTTCGCGCGATGGTGCGCAACGCCGAGGTGGGTCTCAAGCCCGACGACGGACTCGTCGAGCCCGGAATGCGCATCACGGTGCGATTCGACGACGACGCCGAGCCGACGAGCTTCCTGCTCGGCAGTCGTGAGCTCGCCGACCTCGATGGAAGCGTCGACCTCGACGTGTACTCACCGACCTCTCCGCTCGGCGCGGCGATCACCGGCCGGTACGTCGGCGACTCCGTCGCATACGAGGCGCCGAACCGCACCGTGCAGGTCACGGTGCTCGAAGCGGTGCCCTTCGGCTGAAGCACCAGCCCGCACGACTCGGGTTCGGTCACGCTGTCCGATGCGCTCGTGGAGCGACTACCGCGAGCGCGCCTTCGCGCCGAGTTCGACGAGAGCGACGCTGATCGTGTGCTCGACGAGCGCCGAATCGATCGCCTGAAGACCCGGCAGTAGCGCTCGCATCAGGAGCGGGCCGGTGAGCAGGTCGCTGATCCACTCCACATCCACGGATGCATCGAGCTCGCCGCGATCGATCGCGCGCTGCACCGCGCGAGTCGTCGCCGTACGCCGGGGGCCGAGGAACTCCTCGGAGAAACGGCGAGCGGCGTCGGGCTGCACCGAGAGGTCGTCGATCAGGCCCGGAAGGCCCCGCACGATCAGCGGGTGGTTGAACAGTTCCAGGCGATGCCGCTGGATCGTGCGCAGGTCGGTCTCGAGGTCGCCGGTGTCGACGCCGGGATCGGTGCCGAACCGGTCGCTCAGCACTGCGATGACGAGTTCTGCGGTGGTGCGGAACCGCCGGTACACGGCGGCACGCGTCGTCGAGGCATCCTTGGCGACGCGGCCGATCGTCAACGCCCGGTAGTTCTCGAGTTCGACGATCCGCACAGCGGCATCGAGAACGGCACGGTCGATGTTCTCGTGCCGCGGTCGCCCCAACGTCGTTGCCGTCATACGATACATTCTGTACCGTAAAGCTTCGAACTCGCCATCCCACCACGATGACGAGACCCACCGGCCAGTGACACGATCGAGCGGCCGCCTGATCCCAGCGATTCCGTCACTCTGCCGACAAGGTCTTCATGCCTGTTCCAGCTCCACTCCCCCATCTGTCTCGACGTTCCGGCGGCACGACGCGCTCTCCGGTTCGCGATCTGCTCGCGCTCACCGCCAATCCCAACGTCATCTCGTTCGCCGGTGGCCTGCCGGCCCCCGAACTCTTCGACCTCGACGGGCTTCGAGCCGCATTCGAGACGGCGCTCGGCGATCCGGGCGGCCTGCAGTATTCGACGACCGAAGGAAACGTCGCGCTTCGCGAGTTCATCGCCGATCGGTACACCGCCCAGGGGCTGCCGACGACGAGCGACGAGATCCTCATCACGACGGGGTCGCAGCAAGCGCTGAGCCTCCTGGCGCTCGCACTGCTCGATCCAGGCGACACGGTGCTCGTCGAGCGCCCGAGTTACCTCGCCGCACTCCAAGCGTTCACCCTGGCGGGCGCCCGCGTCGTCAGTGTCCCGGTGAATGCCGATGGCGTCGACCTCGACGCCTTGGGCCGGCTGGCGCAGCAGCACCGCCCGAAGCTCATGTACACGGTGCCGACGTTTCAGAACCCGACCGGCGCCTCCCTCGACCTCGCGACGCGCGAGGGGCTCGCCCGGCTCGCCGCCACTCACGGGTTCCGCATCATCGAAGACGAGCCCTATCGCGAGTTGCGCTACTCGGGCGATCCTCTGCCGTACCTCGCCGCACTCTCGGCCGAGCATGTCATCACCGTCGGCAGTTTCTCCAAGATCCTCGCCCCCGGCCTTCGCCTCGGCTGGATCCGCACCCGGGCCGATCTCCACTCGACCGTCGTCGTGACGAAGCAGGCCGCCGATCTGCACACGTCGACCGTCGATCAGGCCGCCGCCGCCCAGTACCTGCACGCCGGCACCCTCGAGCCGTCACTCGATCGGATTCGCGCGGCCTACCGTGAGCGCCGAGACACGATGCTCGCGGCGCTGCCGCACGCACTTCCGGGCGGAAGCACGTGGAACTCCCCGCAGGGCGGGATGTTCGTGTGGGTCACCCTGCCACCCGGGCACGACGCCGCTCACCAGCTCACCCGCGCGATCGAGCACTCGGTCGCATACGTGCCGGGAGCGCCGTTCTACGCCGATCGGCCGGACCCGACCACGTTGCGGCTCTCGTTCACCACCTACCCACCCGCCACGATCGGGGAGGGACTCAGCCGTTTGGCGCGGTCGTTCTGAATGTCGGGGAACCGGACATTGAACCAATTGGTTCAGTCTGCAATACTGAACTTCTTAGTTCACTGTTGAACATCGAGCTTCCGTCCTTCATCGGAGGTACGAGGGCTCGGGAAAGGGTTCCACCATGTCGACATCCGATACCGCTGCCCGCGGCGAGAGAACAACGACCCGACTCCTCGTCTGCGGCGTCGTCGCCGGACCAGTGTTCCTCCTCGTCTGGGCGCTGCAAGCCTTCACTCGCGACGGCTTCGATCCGACTCGTCATCCGCTGAGCCTGCTCAGCCTCGGTGAGCTGGGATGGATACAGGTCTCGAGCTTCGTGCTGGCGGGCGCGCTGTACGTTGCATGCGCTCTCGGCCTGCGGCGCCGACTCCGCCCAGGGCGCGCGTCGACCTGGGCGCCCATCCTGATCGCACTCAGCGGCATCGGCCTGATCATCGCCGGCGTCTTCGTCACAGACGCGGGCGCCGGCTTCCCACCCGGCGCGCCACAAGGCGCTCCCGACATCAGCTGGCACGGCGTTCTACACGAGATCGGATTCGGCATCGCGACCGTGTCGTGGATCGTCGCCTGCATCGTGCTCGCACGCCGGTTCGCCTCGGATGGAAGGCCTGGATGGGTTGGGCTGTGCATCGTCGCCCTCGTGCTCAACATCGGAGTCAGCGCGTGGCCCGATCTCGCGAGCCTGAGCCTGCGGCTCGTCGTGGGGACTGCGATTTCGTTCGGCTTCGTCGCCGCGATCTCACTCCGCTTGCTCCTCGACGGCCCGGGCGACGTCGCCGCTCCGACCTCATCGGTTCCGGCGGCTCCATCTCGCATCTCCCACAACTGATCGGGATCAGCGCAAGGCGATCGTCGAAACGCGGTCGGTGTCCGCGAGCACGCGCAGCTGTGGTCAGGCGAGTTCCGGAGCATACTGGGTTCGTCCGCGCCAAGGGAGGTGCCATGTCGCGAGGAGCAGAGCGCCGCGATCACTCGGAATCCCCATCGGATGCCGCGTCGGCCTCGACTCCGTCCCGGCCCCGGCAGCGCGTCGTGCTCGTGACCGGCGCGACAGGCGGCATCGGCAAGGCGACCGCGCTCGGGCTGGCCCGAACGGGTGCGCACCTCGCGATCGTCGGGCGTGATCGGCAGCGCACCGAGGCCGCTGCACGCGACATCCGTGAGGCCGGTGACGGACCAGTGGACGCATTCGTCGCCGACCTCTCGTCGCAAGCCGAGGTGCGACGCGTCGCGGCCGAGGTGCTGGGGCGCCTGCCGCGCATCGACGTGCTGGTGAACAACGTCGGCGGATTCTGGCAGACCCGGCACATCACCGCTGACGGCCTCGAACGCACCTTCGCCGTCAACCACCTCGCGCCCTTCCTGCTGACGAACCTCCTCCTCGACCGGCTGAAGGCCGGCGCACCATCGAGGATCGTCACGGTCTCGTCGAACGCCCACCGCACGGGACGCATCGACTTCGACGACCTCCAGGGCGAACGCACCTACTCCGGCTCCCGCGCCTACGACCAGTCGAAGCTCGCGAATCTGCTGTTCGCCTACGAACTCGCCCGAAGACTGCAGGGCAGCGGGGTCACCTCCAACGCGCTGCATCCCGGCGTGGTGCGCACCTCGTTCGGCGCCGAGGACCCGGCGACGGTGCAACGCGTCATCGTTCCCGTGATCAAGCCATTCATGAAGACGCCCGCCCGAGGCGCTCTGACCTCGATCCACCTCGCCGCAGCGCCCGAACTCGAGCAGGTCACCGGCGGATTCTTCTCGAACGGCAAGCGCGTGAGGTCCTCGAGACGAAGCGAGGATCGAGCCGACGCCGAGCGCCTCTGGCGGGTCAGTGCAGAGCTGGTCGGTGTGAACACCGGTACGACCGAGGAGGGTCATCGATGACGACGTCGCCCGCAGCCGGGATCCTGTTGATCGTCGTGATCGGCACGGTGCTCGTGGTGTGCTCGCTCGAATTCGTCGGCCCGTTCGAGCGGAACGGCTGGAGGCTCGCGGCGATGCTCACGCCGTTCACGTACATCGCGTGGTCGCTCTGGCTCGCCGTCACTGGGGTGGTGCTCCTCGTCTAACCCTGCGCTTCGGGATTCGAACGCTCGAAGGAGCGCGGGTGTGCGTCGGTTGATCGGTTCGAGGCGAGCAGGTGGAGCTTCTCTGCGCTGTCGCTGCGTTCGTCGGGGTAGTAGAGCACGAGGATGAGATCGCCGATGGGAAGCTTCTCGCGGTGAAGGCGAAGCTCGCCGACCGTCGGGTGGTTCACGATCGTGCTGCCCCCGTCGAGCTGCTGCACGTCGTGTCGTGCCCAGAGCGATCGGAATCGAGCACTCGCGAGTGAGAGTTCGCCGACGAGTTCGACGGCGCGTGCATCGGTGACGTCGTCGCCGATGGAGCGCCGGAACGATGCGACGAACTCGACCACGGCCCGATCCCAGTTCTCGTGGAACTCGCGCTCTTCGGGATCCAAGAGCAGGGACCGCAGCCGATTCTGCCCCGGCGTGAGGCGAGGCGAGAACGCGACGGCGAGCGGGTTCGAGGCGAGCACGTCGAAATGCCGCCCTTCGATGAATGCCGGCATGTCGAGGGCGGCCAGCAGGTGGTGCAACCGCGCAGGAACTCGCTCGGTGTGCCGCCGCCGCCGGACTCGCGGGCGAGGTCCGCCGAGGCCCAGCAGGTACTCGGTTTCAACTTCGTCGAGTCGCAGAACACGGGCCAACGACTCCAAGACCTGTGAAGAGGGGTTGCTGTCCCGCCCTCGTTCGAGCCTGAGGTAGTAGTCGGCACTGACGCCGGCAAGGAACGCGACTTCTTCGCGGCGCAAACCCGGCACGCGACGGTTCGAGTCGACGGCGATCCCGAGCTGTTCGGGAGTGACCAACGCGCGCCGCGCGCGGAGGTACTCACCGAGCCGATTCGCCTCGCCGTCGACATTCGCTTGGCCGTCAACATCCATAGAGGCCACGATATCCGTGCGGCAGCGGGTGAAAGGGGTCCTGTCACTCCCCGGACCGATGGGGTCCTTCCTGAGCTGTTCCGTTCGGGTGACCATGGTGAGACGTACCGGTCATCGGCACGTACCGCTCATCGGATGGAGAGAACACAGACATGGATATCAGCAATCGCACCGTTCTGATCGTCGGAGGAACGTCGGGCATCGGGCTCGGGCTGGCACGACGTTTCGTCGGCGCGGGAAGCACCGTCATCGTCGGGGGGCGTGACACCGGCAAGGTCGAGGATCTCGAGGCGGTCGAGATCGACGTGACCGACGCGGCATCCGTCCTCCGGGCTCGCGACGAGGTTCTCCTGAACCATCCCGACCTCGATGTCGTGGTGACGATGTCGGGTGTCATGACCATCGAGGACCTCCGCGACCCTGCGCATTTCGCCCAGGCTGAGACGACCATCACCGTCAACCTCCTCGGCACGATTCGTGTGATCGACGCGTTCACCCCGCACCTGATCAACCGCGGTGGCGGCGACATCATCACGGTGACCTCCGGCATCGCGTTCCTTCCGTTCCCCGCCATGCCCACGTATGGCGCGTCGAAGGCGGGCGTGCACGCGTACACCGAATCGCTCCGCGCACAGCTCGCCGGCACTGGTGTCGAGGTCACCGAACTCGTGCCGCCGGCGGTCGCAACGGCCGGCCAGGAGAAGATCAACCCAGCTGCCCTGCCACTGGACCAATTCCTCGACGAGGTCATCGGTCTCGTGACGGTGACCCCGACCCCGAACGAGATCGTGGTCGAGCGCGCACAGACGCTTCGGTGGGCAGAACGCGCCGGCACCTATGCAGAACTCCTCGAACGCCGCTCGCAGCCGCTCGACACCCTTCTCGGGCGCACCGTGCCGTCGAGCACGTAGAACGTGCGCGGCGGGGCCCGGTTCTACGCCGGATCGGCGATGGCGTAGAGGAGGTCGCGGACGCCGGGGCGCCCTTCGCGGTCGGAGCGCCAGACCAGGCGAAGTTCGAGCTGCGGTGTCTCGACCGGAAGGCGCACGAGTTCGCCGGCAGCGAGTTCGGTCGTGATGGCGAAGTCCGGAAGCAGCGCCAGCCCGTCGCCGTGAATCGTCCAGGCTTTCGCGATCGCAACGCTGCCTGCTTCGACCCGCGGGGTGCGCGGGGCGATCATCTTGTCGGCCGCGAGCCAGAACGAGCAACCGGGGCTGGTGCCGACGAGCGGGTAGACCTCGAAGTTGTCGGGTTCCGGCGGCGCCGATTGCGCGAGCGGATGCGACGCCGCCACTACGAGGGAGAGTGACACCGGTTCGATGTCGAGGTAGGCGAAGTCGCCTGGTGGCGTCTCGAATCCGAGTTCACCGAGGCCCTCGCCCAGGTCGAGCAGGAGTCCAGCGTCGATCGCCCCGCTGCCGAGGTCTTCGAGGAGGGCGACGCGGCTGGCCGTCCAGCTCGTCTTCACCTGGATGCCCGAACGTCGGGCGCCGAGCCGGACCTCGACCGGAGTCGCGGCCACGTCACGGCGAGCATCATCAGCCGTGTCGAGAAGGCTGCGGGCCCACCGTTGCAGCCGCTGTCCGGCCGGCGTCAGCTGCATACCGCGCGACTTCCGCTCGAACAATGTGACGCCGAGTGATTGTTCGAGCGTGCGCAGTTGTTCGGATATCGACGAGGGTGCACGGTCGAGCGCGATCGCCGCACCGCCGACCGTTCCTTCGCGAACGATGGCCTCGAATACCGCCAGTTGTCTGAGCTCCACGGCGCACCTCCGTTCGGATTCTCCGAAGTCAGCATACGGCTCAGCCGGTCGCTGACTTCGCTCGTCCCGCACAGGATTGGCTCCGAACTCGATTCGATTCCGTGGGAGGAATACATGGTGAACGCTCGCCAGCGCCAGTCGTATGTCCAGCACTCAGTGAGCTCTGCGACGCATCCGGGACGCTTCCGGGCACTGCTCGGCCTGTCGCTCGGCTACTTCATGGTCCTCCTCGACACAACCGTGCTCTCCGTTGCCGAACCTGACATCGTTCGGTCTCTGCACGCCTCGGTCGGCGGACTGCAGTGGGTGGTGAACGGATACACGATCACGCTGGCGGCGTTCGTGCTCTCGGCCGGCGCAATCGCCGATCGGTTCGGCGCCCACCGAGTGTTCCGAGTCGGGATCGCCGGGTTCGGGCTGCTGTCCCTGCTGACCGCCTTCGCGCCGTCGGTCGGGCTGCTGGTCGCGTTGCGCGCGCTGCTGGGCGTGGCGGCCGCGCTGTGCATCCCCTCGTCGATGGCGATGATCACCCGCCTGTACCACGAGCCCGCCGCACGCTCCCGAGCGCTGGCAGCCTGGACCGCGATCAGCGGTGTCGGGCTCGCCTCCGGACCCATCATCGGTGGCGCGCTGGTGGCGTTCGCGGGATGGCGCGCCGTGTTCATCGTCAACGTGCCGATCGCCGTCATCGTCCTGGTACTGGTCGCCGGTTCCGGATTCGCCGCTCCTCTGACCCAACGTCGGATCGACGTCGGCGCGCAGTTGCTCGCCGGCGCGACGCTGGCCCTTCTCAGCGGCTCGCTGATCTCGTTCGGCGGCCGGGACATCGTGCTCGCCACGGTGTCGGGAGCGGCTGCGATTGCCGTTGCCGCGGCCCTCATCATCGTCGAACGGCGAAGTGCCTCGCCCGTGTTCGCACCACAGGTGCTCCGAGCGCGGGGTGTCGTCGCCGGGCTGATCGCCGGCGCCGCCGTGAACTTCGTACTCACTGGCGCGATATTCGCGCTGCCCTTGCTGCTGTTCCAGAACCTCGACCTGACGCCTCTCCAGATCGGGATGTTCCTGCTACCGCTCACGATCCCGTGTGCGCTGAACCCTCTCTTGACGGGCCGGATCGTGGCCCGTTACGGACCACGACCTCCGATCATCGGCGGTCTGACGCTGCTCGCGTTCGGCAGCGCGGTGCTCACCGTGGCCGTCACCGTTCGCTTCCCGCCGATTCCGACCGCAGTCGGACTTGCCATCGTCGGGTTCGGAGTCTCCTTCACCCTCCCCGCATTGATCTCCGCTGTGCTGTCAGCGGCGCCAGATGGAACCGCGGGCAGCGTCGGCGGCATATTCAACGCCGTCCGCCAGGTGGGCGCAACACTCGGCGTCGCCGTGATGGGCGCTCTCATCGCCGCAACGCAACACGACACCGGTGGTACGGCGTCGCTGCTCACCGCGGCCATCATCGCCGCCCTCGGATGCTGCGCATACGTGTTGCTCACCCGCGCCTCGCGACCCGGCTCGCCGAGCTGACCGGTTCAGCGAGTGGATGCCCCGCCGCCGGCCGTTCCGCCTGCGCCGCCACCACCCGTGGCCCCCGCCCTTGCCGCCGCGGCCGCATGCGCCTCGAGGCGCTGCTGGAGCCGACGCAGCGTCTCCATGGCTTCTTCATACCGGCGGAAGGCGTCGGCTCGCGCAGTCGTTCGGGCGGCATGAGTCCCTCGAGCAGAGGGATCCCGAGTCTCGCGACTGGCGAGGATGAACGCACGGTGCGCCTCGCGCGCCCGATCGCGCACCTGCGGGAGCATCCGGGCGTCGTTGAGCACGGCGGCCGCGACATCCTGCCCGTGGATGCGGGCGTCGATCTCCTCGATGAGCATCTCGTAGTCGTTGTGCGCTCGAGTGTGCGCGTCGAGGGCTTCCTGGTAGCGCGCACGCGCGTCGCCGAGTTGCCGGTTGTTCTCGGGCAGGCCGAGCCGTGAGATGAAGTCGAGGCGACGCATCGCGACGCCGAGCTCGTTCTTTCGGATCTTCGTCATGTCGTAGATCCGATTCCGAGTCGGACCGTTCGCGCCGAACACGCTGTCGTAGAAGGCGGCCGCGGCGTCATGGTGCAGCTCCCTCGCGCGGAACGACTCCGCGGGCCGTGCTCCGGACTGCGCCTCCCAGGCGGCCTTCACCGTCTGCGCATCGAAGTTCCGCAGCACGACGTCGCCTTCAGCGCGCGACCGCACGTCGGCATAGGTCGCGCCCGGCATCGCGCGCTCGATGCGCAGCCGAGCCATGCGGAACCACTGCAGCGCGTGCCGCGCCTCGTGGGCGATCGTGTCGCACGCATCGGCGAACTGCTCTGGTGTCGGATCCCGCTGCGACACGAGATCGCGGTTGATGTGCAGCTCCCACACCGAGGCGGGCTGCTTGCCGAACTGGTCGGGGGTCGGGTTGTGCAAATGGTTGGGAATGAGCTGCGGCGCACCCGACGCCGTGAGCTGCCGGTTCGTGATCTCGAGCAGGGCGTCGAATCGCGCTTCGGGGGTCATGCGGCGGTAACGGTCGTAGAGGGGGACGAACTCCGTGGCGAGCGCCCGCGCCTCAGCACCGAGGTGATCGACGACGCGTGCGGCATCCCTGCCGCCGGGGCCGCCCGTCGTCGCCTGCGGCGACCGCGTCGAGGCGGGTTCGGCCACGAGCCGCACGTCGGTCTGTCGCCCCCACCCGGGCGACTTCGCGTCGAGGTACTCGGTCGCGTGCTGCACGTGCTGCGCCGCCTCGTCGCCCGTGAAGCGCACCTCGACCTGACGCCCGCCACCCGAGTCGATGATGACGACCTCGCCGCCGAACACCGCACCCGCGTTGCGCGCGAGCCCCTCGCGATGCGCCTCGAACCGCGCGATGAGTGCGTGCCGCTCGGGCAACGGCAGGTTCGCGCCCAGGCCGGTTCCGCCCTGCAGCTCGGCGTGGAGCCGTTGCCATCCGCCTGCCTCGGTGAGCAGCGATCGCACGGCGACATCCGAGAGCCGGGCGCCCGTCTTTCCGGTCGCGCCCGGCACGTCGACCGCGGGTGCCGCTCGCCCAGCCCCGCCCCCGGCATCCGTGACTGCGGTCTCCGGCACCATGACTGCGGGTCCGCGCGAGCCGCCGCGCCACGCCTCGTACTCCTTCGCGACTCGGCTGTTGACGCGGGCGAGGCCGAGGTCCATGGCGACGTTCTGCACCACGCCGTCGACGATGAGGTCGGCGAACTCGTTCGCGTTCTTCGGCAGCGCCTTGCCCTCGACGACGGTCTTCAGAACGGTCTCGGTCGCCGTCATGTAGACCGACGAGGTGCCGGCGGCCATCGCGCTCGCGGTGAGTTCTGCGAGCTTCGTGCCCACGAGGTCGGGGATACGGTCGATGCGCGCCTTGATCGCGACCTGGAATCTGGCCTGCAGGGCGCCGCCGAGGTAGGTCATGATGGCGCTCACGCCCGCGGCCTGCACGAGGCTTGCGAGTCCGAGGCTCGTACGCTGGCCGTAGTGCATTTCAGCCGCGCGGCCGAGTCCCTCCTGCGCGAAGGTGTAGCCGCCGGCGACGAGGGCCGAGCCCGTGAGGCCGAGCCCGCCCGAGGCGATTCCAGCGGCGATAGTGCCTGCGGTCTTCAGCCGGTTGAGCCATTTCACGGCGGTGCCCGCGCCCGTCATGACGCGGTTCTCATAGGCGGAGAAGCGCTTGGCCGCGTCGGCGGTCGACTGCTCGGCCATGGCGATGAGCGGCACGGCGAGTTCGTACTTGCGCTCGCGCAGCAGCGGCCACGCGCGCTCGATGAGCTGGCGCGGCTGGTCCCAGATGCGGATCGTGGGGTAGGGATCGCTGCCCGAGCCGAGCGCTTCAGAGACGTGTCGGATCGCCCCGAAGCCGATGCGCTCGGCGTTGATGGCGCTTCGCTCGAGGTGCATCGGCTGCAGCTCGTGCCACACGTCGGTCGTCTCTTTGAGCGCCTCTCGCAGCTTCGCGAGCTCTTCGCGGTTCGACACACGCCGCGCGTACTCTTCGGGGTAGTCATTGCGCAGGTCGTCGGCGGTCACGAAGCCCTTCGTCTTGTGGACGATGCCAGGCATCGGGTGCTGCCCGAGCGCTTCGCCGGGCACCGGCCGCATACTGAGCTCGAGCGGCCGCTTCGTAATCTGCTCGACGGCCCACTGACGGAAGTCGGTCTCTGCCTTGACGTCCCACTCGGGCGGCTCGCTCACATCGTCAGCGAGCAGCAGCCGCACGTCCACGCTGAGGTGCTCGTCGGGTTTCGGCGGCACGGCGCCGAGCAGCCGGCGCCGCTCCTTCAGGTAGTCGGGATGCTGCTCGCGGACCGTGCCGTAATAGGCGAAGTCATCCCACAGCCGCCGCACGCGGGCGTCGATGTGCCATGCGATCGTGAAATGGTCGACGACCCGCTGCCAGTGCTCGAGCTGCGCCGAGGTGAGGGCGCCGAGCAGCGCCGGATACCGGGCTTGCAACGCCGGCCGGATGTCGGGACCGCCCTTCGGGATCGGCTCGCGCGCATGCCGTCCCGCGAGCGAGTCGGGCTCGAGATCGCGCTGCACGTGTGCCGCGACCGCGCGGTTGCCCGCGTCCCGCTGCAGATCGATGACGTCGTCGGCCCGCAGCATCCACGGGGCATTGAGCGATGCCTGCGCGCGCTGTGCGGCGCGCTTCACGGGCGTCGAGCCGCCCGCGCGTTTCGCACCCGGGTCGACTCGCTCGCCGTGCCTGCCCTGCTCGCCTCGCTCTTGGATCGGCAGACCTCCTCCTGGCTTCCCTCAGCTTCCATCACCGCGCGCCGGGAGCAGTACGTCCAGTACGGCCGCGCAGCGGACCGCGCACGGCTCGCTGCCCGAGCGGGCAGCAGCAGGCCCGCGCGAACGCACCTTGCGACCCATCGGTGGCAGGGTGCGTTTCACGCAGGCCCAGTAGACGCTACTGGCGCGAACCGATCTCGGCGATCGGCGCGCTCCGCATCGCAGCCCGTGTCGCGACAGCGAGCGAGATCAGGCCGATGATGCTCAGAGAGCCGACGATCGCGGCGGACTCGATCGGCGAGACGTTCGGCAGCAGCTGTCCCGAAATACCGAAGCTGATCCCGATCAACGGGGGTAGGGCCACCAGTACTCCGAGCGCTGCGGCGAGCACCACGACCATTGCAGACTCCGTGCGCATCATCGCCCGCACCTGCCTGCGCGTCGCTCCGACCAATTGCATCAGCGCGAACTCACGCCGCCGCTCCCCCGTTGCCATCACCAACGTGTTCACCACGGCAATCGCGATGTAGCCGAGGATGACGGCGAGCGCGATCAGGTTGACGAGTGAGTTCGCATCGCGCGCGCTGTCGCCTGCCGCGCGGAGCTCGCTGCGGTTCGCCACGGTGAATCCGGCCTCGTCCAGTGCCTTCTGCACGTGCGCCAGCTGCCCCGGCTGCGTGCCCACGAGCACATAATTGCTGAGGCTGGTCGTCGTGTGGGCGAGCAACGCGGGATTCGTCATCGTCACGTCGCCGAAGCCCAAACCGCGGGTGTAGATGGCAACCACGCTCGAGGTGACCGCCGTTCCGTCACCGAGATGCCCGCTGACTGTATCGCCGACGCCCACGCCCGCCGCCAGCGCCGCGTCGGAACTCAACGCGACGGTGTCCGCACCGGTCAGAGACTCGAGCGTGCCTGCCACCACGCCCAAATCCAACGTTGAGGCAGTCGCTGCCGGATCGATCCCCTGTACCGGATACTGCTCGGACGTCGGATCGCCGAGCTGAACGAAGCTGAAGATCATCTGACTGAGCGCCACCGGGTTCGCTGCACTCACACCCGAAGTCTGGGCGATGGAAGCGACGGCGTCCTCAGAGAGTCCGGATGCTCCGCCTGTCACCATCAAGTCGGCCGTCACCCCGGCGTGCGACTGCGTGGTGGCCTCGGCCGCGATAATCGACTGCGTACCCACCTGCACGAGGCCGAGACCGATGCCGAGCGCCAGTGGGACGATCGCTGCGGCGAGTCGACGCGAATTACTGCGCGCATTCGCGGCCGCGAGGAAGGCTGAGGGCGACTTCAAGTGCCGTAGCGGCCCACCGAATACCGTGATGGCGGTACGCACAAGGCGTGGCCCGAGCAAGCCGACGGCAATGATGAGGAGCAGTGCGGCTGCGGCCGGGCCGGCGACCGCGATCGTACCGGGGACGAACAGCGGAATGGCACTTGCGAGCAAGCCGATGACTCCGAGGATGATGCCGGTGATCGTGCGGCCACGCCCCAGACGGGACGGCGTGGTCGATGCTTCTTGCAGTGCTTCGATCGGATTGATGCGCGCGGGCCGCCGAGCAGCGACCGCAGCGGCGAGTTGGGACGCCACGACCATGACCACGACGGCGATCAGCGCAGGAATCGGGCCGAAGGTGAGCGCGAAGTCCTCAGGAATCACCCCCGCTTGCGCGAAGCCGAATCGCATCGCGGCCGCCAGAAAGAAGCCGGGGATCACTCCGACGAGTGCGCCAGCGCCTGCGACGAGGAGCACCTCTTGTGCGATGAGTCGATGGATCTGCATGGGGGTGGAGCCGATGGCGCGCATCAGAGCGAAGTCGCGCCTTCGCCGCTGAATGGACAGCGACAGTGTGCCTGCGACCACGAACAGAGCAATCAGGATGGCTGTGCCGGCGAACGACGAACCGATCGCGACGAGCGTTGCTCGGGCGGCACCGGCGTCGAGAAACTCGGCGGCGCCGCGGTCATTGCCCGTATATGTGACGGCACCGGGCACCTGTGCGCGAATCTCACTCGCCAGATCACTCGGCGAGACGCCTGAACGCGCGAATACTCCGACGACGTCGCCGGCACCGCCGCGCGGCGCCAGTGCGGCTGCCGCGGCATCAGTCAGGAAGACGTGCCCCGCACGGGCGGGGTCGTTGCCCGAAGCAGCAGTGGCGATCCCGACGACACGATACTCGGCGTTGGTGCCGCCGTGAGCGAGCGTGACGGTGTCGCCGACCTCGGTGCGCGACGCCAAGCTGCCGTCAACGACGACCTGGTCCGCTGCGCGGGGGGCGTTCCCGTCACTGACCTCATACGGGGTGAGCGCCGCGGAACTCCACCCGTGGGCTTCGATCGGCGATCCGTCCCACGACATCGGAACCGTGGTGTCCGTGACGACGCTCGCCGCATTCGGAAGCGTTCGAATCAGAGCGAGCCCATCGGCGGAGAGCGGCACGCGCTCCGGGAGGGAGTACGTCGTCCCCTCTGGGGTCTCGAACGACTGCTTTCCACCCACGATCACGTCGGCGGCGGAGTAGCGTTCGGGGTCGACCCCGCCGCGTGAGCCGGATTCGATCAGAACGCCGAGTCCGGTCGCGAGCATCGTCGCGGTGAGAACGGCGACGAAGACGCCGATGAGCGTTCCCTTGTTTTGGCGGATTCCCGCCCGGATGAGTGTGTTCACCATTTCCCCAACTCGGTCATGCGGTCGACGATCTCCTGCGTCGATGCGCCGTCCTGGTATCCGACGAATGCACCGTCGGCGAGAAAGATGACCCGGTCGGCGCGGGATGCGACCGCCGGGTCGTGGGTCACCATGATGACCGTCTGGTTCAGTTCGCGTGTCATCTGTGCGAGCAGGTCAAGCACCTGGCGACCGGTTCGCGAGTCGAGCGCGCCCGTCGGTTCGTCGGCGAAGACGGCGTCAGGCCGCGTGATGAGCGCCCGTGCGATGGCCACCCGCTGCTGCTGACCGCCGGAGAGCTCCGCCGGGCGCCGCTGTCGAAGTTCGTCGAGGCCAACCGAGCGGATGATGCGGTCGAGCCAGCCGTCCTCCACGCTCTTGCCGGCCAGAAGCAGGGGCAGCGTCACGTTCTGCTCGACCGTCAGAGCAGGAAGCAGGTTGTAGGCCTGGAAGACGAACCCGACGTGCTGACGCCGGAACTTCGCGAGCTTGTTGGCCCGCATCCGTGAGATATCGGTGTCGCCGATCCAGACGGAGCCGCTCGTCGGAGCGTCGAGGCCCGCCGCGGTGTGCAGAAACGTGCTCTTTCCCGAACCGGATGGCCCCATGATGGCGGTGAACGACCCCCGCTCCAGGGTGAGATCGATGCCGCGAAGAGCGATCACTGCTGACGGGCCGGTGCCGTATTTCTTGACGACCGTCTCGAGGCGTATCGCCTGGCCCGGGTGCGGGCCTGACAGCCTGGATGTCTGTGTTTCGGATGCCTGAATGCTCATGTCATGGACGTTACGGATTGCCGCTCGCCGCAACGATCCTGGCCGCTACCCAGTTAATGGTGTGGCTGGCTCCACCCCTTGCGCGCGCGCACTACGGCAGACTGAACGGATGAGCCGCGACCGACTTCGACGATGGTGGCGCGCCCTGCGCTATCTGGTCGTCGAACTGGGAGCCGGTTTCGTTTCGCTCGCATTCGTGGTGATCGGCGTGATCCTGATGCCGCTGCTGGTGCTCAGCGGCGGATGGCTCATCGTGCCGCTGATCGTGCGACCGTTGCGATGGTGGGCATCACGCGCGCGCACTCGCAGTGCACCGAACTCCCGTAGGGACGTCGAGTCGGCATACAGTCCGATCCCGGCCGATCCGACCTTCACCGAGAGCCTGCGCATCGCTTTCTCGCGGTCAACGGGTCGGGATCTACTGTGGCTGATCGGGCACGGTGCGATCGTGCCGTTCGTCAATCTTCTGACCATCGCATTGCCGCTCGCCGCCGTCAACGCGCTGATCGTCCCCGCGTATTGGTATCTGGCGCCCTCCAACGACCCCATATCGAGTCCGTTTCCGGTGACATCGTGGGCCGCGGCCGCCTGGACGCCCCTTGTCGCCGTTGGCTATGCCCTCCTCGCCTGGTGGATCGTTCCCGGGCTGGCATTTGCGCAGAGGTGGGCGCAGAACAAGATTCTGACCCCGAGCCGCGAGGACGAACTTGCCGCGAGGGTCACGGCGCTGACGGCCAGCCGCGCGGCCGCGCTCGACGCACACTCGTCTGAGTTGCGGCGCATTGAGCAAGACCTGCACGACGGTGCGCAGAATCGTTTGGTGAGTGTCGTCATGATGCTCGGGATGGCGGAACGGTCGTTCGAGACGAGCCCGGGTGACGCTCTCCCGCAGCTTCAGCGTGCGCAGCAAGCCGCAACGGATGCGCTTGCCGAGCTGCGCACCATGGTGCACGACATCTATCCGCCGATCCTGGATGAGCTCGGGCTGGAGTGCGCGCTGTCGTCGGTGGCCGGACGCTCGTCCGTGCCCTGCTCCCTCGATGTGGTCGGACTGGACCGGGTGCCGACCGCCGTGGAATCCGCGGCGTACTACATCGTCGCCGAGGCGGTGACGAACCTCAACAAGTACAGCGGCGCCACCAGAGCGACGGTCTCCGTTCGGTACGATCCATCGGTGGGGGTCGAGGGCCTGCTGATCGTCATCGAGGATGACGGACGCGGCGGCGCGGTCGAGCGCCCGGGCGGCGGCATCGCGGGCATCCGTCGCCGCATCGAGGCGTTCGAAGGAACGCTGCTGCTGACCAGCCCGGTCGGCGGCCCGACGAACATGAGGGTGGTACTGCCATGCGGGTGGTGATAGCCGAAGACGATGCTTTGCTGCGCGAGGGACTCGCCATGTTGCTGCGCAGTGAGGGCTTCGATGTGGTGGCGGCGGTCGACAATGCCGACGACTTTCTGGCGCTGCTCGACGATACGGATGCTGCGGTGCTCGACGTGCGGATGCCGCCCACGTTCACGAATGAGGGTCTGAAGGCGGCCGAAGTCGCGCGCCGGCGGCGACCGGGATTTCCGGTGCTGGTCCTCTCCGCGTACGTCGAGGACCGCTATGCGGGACAGTTGCTGGCAGAGGGCGCCGGCGGTCTCGGCTACCTGCTCAAAGAACGCGTCGGCAAGGTCACTGAGTTCACCGACGCGTTGCGCAGGGTCGCCGACGGCGGCACCGTGATGGATCCGGAGGTGATCTCGCAGCTGCTGAGCCGGCGTCGCGCAGATGACCCGATCCAATCGCTCACCCCGCGAGAGCGGGAGGTGCTCGGGCTCATGGCGGAGGGCCTCGACAACACCACGATCGCCGGGCGACTTTTCGTCAGCGAGACAGCGGTGAGCAAGCACATCGGCAACATCTTCGCGAAGCTCGGGCTGTCGACCAGCGACAGCGGCCATCGTCGCGTTCTCGCCGTGCTGGCGTATTTGCGAACCTGATGGAGGCTATGGTTCTTCACCGTTCTTCACCGGCATCCATTCGAACAGGGCCGGTCATCGACACCCTCGGCGCGGGTGGTTTCGTCACTGGCCCGTTCCCTGCGTCGCTCGGGTGCGGAACGACGCGCGGCTCGGGATGCTCGACCATTGCGTCAGCGACCCAGCCTGGGGCGTCCAGCCGGATCGTGTCATCGCCAACGAACACCGCGAGGTGATCCTCGAGGCGGTCGAGCTGTTCCGCGCCGACCTGCGCGGCCCACTCCCCTCGCAGCTCGTCGAATATCGAAGCGCCCTCGCGCATCAGCCGCTGACCCGCATCCGTCACCGTGACCTTCTTGCGCCGACGATCCAGCGCGTCATCCTCGATCGCCACCCAACCGCGCTCGCCGAGAAGCGCGATGGTCTTGGCCGCCGCCTGCTTGCTCACCGCGAGCGCCCGGCCAAGCTCCGACGCGCTCCCCGCCCCGAGGTCGATCGCGGTCATCGCGTAGTGGAATGAGGGTCGTACGTCTTCGAACCCGCGTGCCGCCAGTCCGAGCACCGCGGTATCGGCGAGTTTGCGGTAGCTGGCGAGCAGGAGCAGCGCGAGATCAGGGCCGGATCCGGTCATGGAACAAGGTTAGCGAAGGGTGGTGCGACGATCCCGTCGAAAAGCACGTCGAGGTAGTCGGAGGCGCGTTCGGGTCGCAATCGTGCGGAGTAGCCCAACCCACAGAGCAGAATCATGATGTCGGCGGGCTCCAGATCTGTCCGGAAGTACTGAGCGGCGCGAGAGACCAAGGTCGAGAATGCCGCGAAGAGATCAGCGCGAAGCGCACGCGTCTCCTCGCGCGCCGCCGTTGACGCCAAGACAGCGCCGGCGAAATCCGGGTCGTCGATGTAGATCTGCATCGACTGGGCGATGAACGTTCGGATGGCTTCGAACTTGTCAGGGTCGGTCGCCGCCGCTCGAGCAGCGTCGGCCATCTCCAGGAATCGGTGCTCGACGAGCGCTTCCATCAGCACCTCGCTCGACGAGAAGTGGCGATACACCGTCCCGACTCCGACGCCGGCGCGATGTGCCACGGCGTTGAGGTGCAGGGCATCGCCGTCGGAGCGCAGGATTCTCGCGGCCTCGAGGATCCGCTCGCGGTTGCGAGAGGCGTCGGGGCGAAGTGCGGTCATGCTTTCAGCTTAATAGATCATTCTCCGAAACGGATAATGTATCCGGTTTTGCATTTAGCATGACACCATGACCACTCAGCGCAACGAGTCGATCGACGCCGGCGGGCACCGACGCAGCTACATCCATGTCACGCCCGCATTCCCCCTGAGCGAAGCACCACTGCTGCTCGCTCTGCACGGCACGTCACAACAAGGCCGGACGATGCAGCGCTTCAGCGGTCGGACCCTTGACGCCTTGGCCGAGCGTATCGGCGCTGACCTCATCTATCTGAACGGCCACGGCCGGGCGTGGAACGATGCCCGCAGGCAGAAGATATCGCGGGCGCAAAAGGCAGATATCGACGACGTCTCATTCGTGAGCGCAGTTGTCCGAAGCTTCGACCGACCCACGATCGCCATCGGATACTCGAACGGTGGGCAGCTTCTGCATCGCGTCCTGCGAGAGAAACCCGCCCTCCTCGCTGGTGCTGTGATCGTCGCCGCAGGCCTGCCCGTCGACGACGACTTCTCGCTCGTCAATGTCAGACCAGCCGCGATCCCGACCCTCCTCCTGCACGGAACAGCCGACCCGATAGTGCCATACGACGGTGGAGCGACCAAGATTCTCGGCCGCACCCGCGGGCGAGTACAGTCCGCTCAGGCGACAGCCCGTCGGTATGCGCCCGCGACGGAACCCGTCACACGCCGCGACGGTGATCTTGAACGCGCCGACTGGGACAGCGTTCGCCTCGTGACGCAGATCGGAACCGGCCATGTGATTCCGAACCGCACAACGTCGCCCGGTCGGCTCGTCATCGGGCCATCACACCAGGATCTTGATCTGGGCGAGGAGATTGAGCGCTTCTTCGGTATCACCGCACGGGCACGACAGCCGGGCAGTGCTCGATGAGGCCGTGACGGGCCGCGCGGCGCCCGAGGCCGGGCGCCGGCGGGCCGCGGGCGAGCCGGACTTTGACTATGCCCGGCTGTCGATCGGGAGAAGCACCTGAACAGCGCGCCGCCGGCCATTCTTGGCCGAAATCAATGTTAGATACCTTAAGATTGATTTACCAGTGAATTCCGCCCACCTGAGGAGGCCTCGATGCCGACTTTCATCGATCGGATTTGGCGTCCCGATGACGTCGGTCAGCTCGGGCGCAAGGATCGCGCTCCCGGCCGCTATCGCGCCTTCGTCCCCGACGAACTGGGGGCCGCGCTCCTACTCCTCGGTGGAGAAGCGCGGTCGGCTGCCGAAGACGCAGTAGCGGTGCTCGCGCGGGCCGACGAGCGCATCGGGTCCCGCGGCGCCTACCTGAATCACCTGCTGATCCGGTCCGAGAGCATCTCGTCGTCGTGGATCGAGGGCAACCGCATCAGCCCGAAGCGGCTGGCGATCGCCGAGGCGCTGCGCGAGGGCAGCCGGGTCGCGCTCGATGTGATCGGTAACGTGCGCGCGACCGAAGCCGCCATCGCCGCGCTCGCCGATCGCTCCCGGCCCATCACCGTGGCCGACATCGAGGGCCTGCAGCACGCCATCGAGCCGACGCTCGAGCCGGGGTTGCGCACCGAGCAGAACTGGGTCGGTGGTCCGGGCTGGAGTCCCCTGCGCGCCGAGTTCATCCCACCGCCCGAAACCGAAGTGCCACGGCTGGTCGCAGATCTCGCGCGCTTCGTGACCGAGACGACCGGCAACGCGGTCGTGCGCGCCGCGATCGCCCACGCGCAGTTCGAGACGATCCACCCCTTCATCGACGGCAACGGCCGCACCGGGCGTGCACTCATCCATACAGTGCTCCACCGGGCCGACGCGCTTCGAAACATCCTCATCCCCATCAGCACGGTCTTCGCGGGCGACACCAACGCGTACATCGCCGGTCTCACCGCCTTCCGCGCCGACCCGCCACAACTCGACGACTGGGTCATCGCTTTCGCCCAGGCCACCGAGCGTGCCGCTGGCAACGCCGTGCGACTGTCCGCCGACGTCGCAGCGCTCGATGAACGCACGCGCGAGGAACTCATCGCCCACCGCCGAGCCCAGGGCCACAGCCCCGCGGTCCCGCGACGCGGCGCCGTCATCGGCCGCATCCTCGACAGGCTCGCGACCGAACCCGTCCTCACCGTCGAGTCAGCCGCCCAGCAGCACGGCGTGTCGACGACCGCTGCGCACAACGCTCTGGTCGAACTGGCCGACGCCGGCATCCTCGGCCGTACGAAGGACCAGCGTGGACGGCTCATCTGCTGGACCGCAGACCGGCACCTCGCGCTCGTCGCAATCACCGAGCGCAGCAACCGCGTCGGAGCCGGTGACACCGCCGGACGCAGACCGAAGCAGGGACCGCCTCTACCCGAGATCGGCCAGTTCGGTCGCTTGCAGACGCCCCCGCACGGAGGACGCAGCCTCACCTGACGGATGCCGCCTCCCGAGCCCTCGATCAGGGTGTTGCAGTCGGCATCAACAGATGCGCTGCGTTGCGCTGCGCTGCGCTGCGCTGCGCTGATGATCGTTCCGGCAATCGTGATCGTCGGGATCGGGCCGGTGAGATCGATGTCGCACCTGCAGGGACGTACGCTTCATTGCCGGTGCCCAATGGGGTCGCTTCGCGTGGGGCGGGCAGCATCCGGGTAGGTTGCCGGCCCGCTGGCGGGTCCCTTCGGGCGCCGACGAGATAGAGGCGAGTGCTGGGCCGTCCAGTCGGCCTGCGGGGTCTACCGCCTTTTGCCGCCGATGCCGGGCACTAGGGAGCGTCTCCCAAGTCGCGAAGGGGCTGGTCGGTGCGGGATGCTGGCCAGGTGGCTCGTGGTCGTGAACTCTCGGATTCTCAGTGGGAACAGCTCGAGGTTCTGATGCCGCATCCGGCGGGGCGGAGTCGTCCGTGGCGTGATCACCGTCGGTGGTTGAGGGCATCATCTTCCGGTACCGGACCGGTGTGCCGTGGAGGGATCTGCCGGAACGGTTCGGGCCGTGGCAGACGGTGTGGAAGCGGCACCGCCGGTTCTCTGTAGACGGCACCTGGGACCGAATCCTCGCCACCCTGATGACCGTCGCGGACTCGGTCAGCGGGATCGATTGGGCGGTCAGCGTGGACTCCACGATCGTCCGCGCACACCAGCACGCAACAAGGCTCGGCCGGGTCACAGGGAGATATGTCGAATCACAGGAATCCCCGCATCGAGCCACCGGATCACGCCATCGGCCGGTCGCGTGGCCGCCTGTCCACGAAGATCCACCACTCCGTCGACGGCCGAGGTCGTCCGCTCGCGATCCTCATCGGCCCGGGGCAGGCCGCAGACTCGCCAATGTTCCTCCCGCTCCTGGACCACGTCCGTGTGCTGCGACCCGACGTCGGTCGGCCACGGACCCGGCCGGTCGCGGTGCTCGCGGACCGAGCGTACTCATCGCGGGCGATCCGCGCTGACCTGCGCCGTCGCCAAATCCGAGCCGTCATCCCGGAGAAACGCGACCAGAAAGCCAACCGGCGGCGACGCGGCACCGCAGGCGGCCGCCCTGTCAGCTACGACCGGGAGCAGTACAAACGCCGGCACACCGTCGAGTGCGCGTTCAACCTCATGAAGGAATGGCGGGGCCTCGCCACCAGGTACGACCGTCACGCCGTCATCTATCGCGGTGCCGTCGTCCTCGCCGCGATCCTCACCTGGTTGCCATAGCCGGCCTTACCGTCAGTGGATAGGAATGAGAGTTCTGCCGACCCATAGGGGCGTTCGTCTCAATATCTGTCGTGAATGTTCGGGGCAAAGTGCCCTCGGGCGCCGACCAAACCCGAACCCACGCCTCGGCGACCGCAGTCGTCGTTTGATCTGCCGCGGCGAACATCTCACGCTTCTCACCTCCGACGCGCACACATCCAAACCCGGCCGGGACGTCTTGTAAGGGAGTTCGCTGCGCGCCAACCAGCTATGAATAGGGGCCCGACTGGTCCGACTCATAGTCGAATAAGCCCCGAAGTGATCACTCTGAATGGGTCAGCTTCTCAGCCGGTAGGTTACGCGTGATCGAATCGCAGGCCGTGTTTCGGTACGCCGTCGATATGTGCCGCCTCCTAGGGTTGGGGGCATGCGCGTGTTGATCGTCGAGGACGAGCCTTTTCTGGCGGAAGCTGTTCGTGATGGTTTGCGCTTGGAGGCAATCGCGGCCGACATCGCCGTTGATGGTGATACCGCTCTTGAGCTGCTGAGCATCAACGCCTACGACATCGCTGTGCTCGACCGGGACATCCCCGGCCCGTCTGGTGACGAGATTGCCGCGCGCATCGTCGCTTCCGGCAGTGGTATGCCGATTCTCATGCTCACCGCTGCTGACCGGCTCGATGATAAGGCGTCGGGGTTCGAACTTGGCGCCGACGACTATCTCACGAAACCTTTCGAACTGAGAGAGCTCGTGCTCAGGCTCCGGGCGCTCGACAGAAGACGCGCACACCATCGGCCGCCCGTGCGCGAGATCGCGGGCCTACGGTTGGACCCGTTTCGCCGCGAGGTCTATCGCGACGGTCGCTACGTTGCGCTCACCCGGAAGCAGTTCGCCGTGCTCGAAGTGCTCGTCGCGGCTGAGGGCGGGGTGCTCAGTGCTGAGGAACTTCTCGAACAGGCATGGGACGAGAATGCCGATCCGTTCACCAATGCCGTGCGGATCACCGTCTCGGCGCTACGCAAGCGTCTTGGCGAACCCTGGATCATCGCGACGGTCCCCGGCGTCGGCTACCGCATCGATGCAGGAACGGACGGCGCTGAGGGAGACGCTCGTGGCTAGGCAGCCTGGCCTGAGCGTCCGACTCAAACTCACTCTGAGCTACGCCGGGTTCCTCATGGTTACGGGTGTCCTTCTGCTCGCGGTCGTGTGGGTATTCCTCCTGCGCTACGTGCCCGACGATCAGATCACGGGGCCCGGTCCGCTCGTGCCCAACCGCGGCGACCTCGTGCGCGCCTTCGTCCCGCCTGCGGCCTGGACCCTGTTCTTTCTGCTGCTGTTCGGTCTGCTCGGCGGGTGGATACTCGCCGGCCGCATGCTCGCTCCGCTGACACGAATCACGGATGCCACGCGCAGGGCGGCGAACGGATCACTGGCGCATCGGATCGAGTTGGAAGGTCGCAACGACGAGTTCCGCGAACTCGCGGACATCTTCGACGCGATGCTCGCACGGCTCGAAGCGCACGTCGCCGAACAGGAGCGATTCGCCGCCAACGCGTCCCATGAACTCCGTACCCCGCTGGCAATCACCCAGACGCTGCTCGAAGTCGCTCGAAACGATCCGGCGAGCGTTACCGGCGACCTCATCGAACGTCTCCACGCCGTCAACACCCGAGCCATCGACCTCACCGAGGCGCTGCTGCTCCTCAGTCGCACTGACCAGCGCGCCTTTACCCGAGAACACATCGACCTGTCGCTCATCGCCGAAGAAGCCGTCGAAACACTGCTCTCCCTCGCGGAGAAGCGAGGCGTCACGATCGAGACGTCCGGGGACGTCGCTGTTGCCACTGGCTCGCACGCGCTGCTGCTGCAGATGACCACGAACCTCCTGCACAACGCCATCGTGCACAACTTGCCGGAACACGGCACCGTGCAGTTGAGTACCACCACCGGCCCCGACGTCGTCGTGCTCACCGTTGAGAACACCGGCGAGAAGCTCAGGCCGGAACTGGTCTCAACACTCACCGAACCGTTCCAGCGCGGCACCGAACGGATACACAGCGACCATGCGGGCGTCGGCCTCGGTCTGGCGATCGTTAAGAGCATCACCCAAGCCCACGACGGGACGCTCACCATCGTGCCGCGCCCCGACGGCGGACTACGCGCCACGGCACACTTGCCGGCCGCTCCGCTGCACAATCGCAGATGACACGATGTGACAGCGCTGAGCTGTCGGGGCCAATCCTTGACGTCCGCGGCGTCTCGATCGAGTGGACTTCGAGACCACTGATGGTCTTCCGCTGCTGATTCCGAGCGCCGACATTAAGGCCGGAGCTCAGGGGTGCAGCTCGCCTGCCAGGGCCGGTGAACTGGTCGAGCGAATCTGACCCACCCGCCGGTTGATATTGCCGACATATCGAAATCCTCATACGGGCTGGGAACATCCCGCCGTCTTGACTGGTGGCATGTCCCACAGCGAAACCAGCAGGAACAGCAGCCGAAGCGCCGGCCCCCTCGCCATCCTCGACCGTCAGCCTGTTCCGCGTGTCGGCATTACCGTCTACGGCTGCGAGCAGGATGAGGCGGATGCGTTCAATGAACTGTCACTGCGTCTCGGGGTCACCACGACGATCACGGCCGCTGTGCTCACGGAAGTTGGCGCCATTGCCGGGCCGGGAGACCGTTGCATCAGTGTGGGACACAAATCCGAGATTTCCCGGTCAACGCTTCGTGCGCTGAAGGCAGCTGGCGTTGAGCACATCTCCACCCGCAGCATCGGCTTCGACCACATCGACCTGCACGCCGCCGACGAATTCGGTATCACCGTCGAGAACGTCGTATACGCGCCGGACGGGGTCGCCGACTACACCCTGATGCTGATGTTGATCGTGATCCGCGGCGCGAATGAAACCATCCTCGCGACGGAACGAAACGATTTTCGGTTGGGCCACATCCGAGGCCGAGAACTACGCGACATGACGGTCGGCGTAGTCGGGGGCGGCCATATCGGTAGTGCCGTCATCGAGCGGCTGCGGGGTTTCGGTTGCCGCGTGCTGGCACACGGCAACCGCCCGAGCGCTGCACCACCGGCGAACCGCACTTCGCTCGACAAGTTGCTGCGCGAAAGCGACCTGATCACGCTTCACCTGCCGCTGAATGCGGACACGCACCACTTCATTGGGCGCGAGGAGACCGAAACGATGAAGCCCGGCGCGTTCCTTATCAACACTGGACGCGGGGCGCTCGTGGACACCGACGCGCTGATTACAGCCTTGGAGCGCGGAACATTGGCCGGCGCGGGGCTGGACGTCCTCGAGGGTGAGGAAGGGCACTTCTACTTCGACTGTGCAGACCGGGCGGCCGATCATCCATTCCTGCCCAGGCTGCAGGCACTACCCAACGTCGTGATCACGCCGCACACCGCCTACTACACGGAGCGGGCGCTGTACGACACCGTCGAGATGACCCTCATGAACTGCCTGAATTACGAAAGGGGCCGGTCAAATGACTAAGCCAAGAATCGCGATCCTGTTCGGGGGCGCATCCGAAGAACACGCCGTATCGGTCAAGTCTGCGATGGAGGTCGCCGCGGGCATCGACACCCAAAAGTACGAGCCGATCTACATCGGCATCACCCAATCCGGTGTCTGGCAAATCTGCGATCGGCCGAGCCCGGACTGGGAGGCCGGTGACTGCCGCCGAGCGGTGATCTCACCGGACACGAAGACACACGGCCTACTGGTCGTGGACGACCAAGCCGTCCGTATCGATGCGGTCTTCCCGGTCCTGCACGGCAAATCGGGTGAAGACGGTGCGGTGCAGGGCCTGCTCGAACTTTCCGGTATCCCCTATGTGGGCTGCGACATTCAAAGCTCGGCCATCTGCATGGACAAGTCGCTGGCGTACACCGTCGCCAGAAGCGCGGGAATCGACACCCCTGAATTCATTGTCCTGAACCGCGCCGGCACTGCAGCGCCAGACCAACTCGCCTACCCCGTCTTCGTGAAGCCGGCGCGTTCAGGCTCGTCGTTCGGCGTGAGAAAGGTCGATAACCCCGACGGCCTTGACGCCGCCATCGCGACCGCGCGCCAATACGACAACAAGGTACTGCTCGAGCAGGCAATCTCGGGCATCGAGGTCGGCTGCGCGGTGCTCGGCAACGGTTCTGAGCTGATCGTCGGAGAAGTGGATCAGATCCAGCTCCGGCACGGCATCTTCCGTATCCATCAGGAAGCCGAGCCGGAAAAGGGCTCCGAAAACTCGACCATCATTGTTCCCGCGGATCTACCGGTCGGGACGCGTGCACAGATCCAGGAAACGGCCAAGTCCATCTATGCGGTACTCGGCTGCACGGGTCTTGCCCGCGTGGACATGTTCCTGCAAGAGGACGGACGTATCGTGCTCAACGAAGTGAACACCATGCCTGGATTCACTTCGTACAGCCGCTACCCGCGCATGATGGCCGCGGCCGGCATTGGCTTCTCCGACTTGATCGACCGCTGCATCACGCTGGCGATGGGGCGATGAGAATGATGGAACGCGGGTTCGTCTTTCTGGACGAAGTGCTGGACGGTGTCCGGTGGGACGCCAAGTACGCGACGTGGGACAACTTCACCGGACTGCCCGTCGATGGATATGAAGTCAACCGCGTAGTGGGCTCAATTGCCCTGGCGGAGGCGCTACGTACGGCGAAGACCCGGGCAGCCGCGCTCGGCTTCGGCTTGCTGATCTGGGACGCCTACCGTCCCCAACGCGCGGTCAATCGCTTCATGCAATGGTCGGAACAACCAGATGACGGGCGCACAAAACAGAGGTTCTACCCCAACATCGACCGGGCGGCGATGTTCACCAATGGGTACGTCGCACCGGAATCCGGCCACAGCCGAGGAAGCGCCATTGACCTGACGCTCTACAGGCTGGACACCGGGGAGCTCGCATCCATGGGCGGAGGTCACGACCTCATGGATCAGCGTTCGCATCACGGGGCACAAGGAGTTGCGGAGACTGATGCGGAAAATCGCCGGAGTCTGTGTTCCGTCATGGAAGACAGCGGGTTCGACCCGTATACCCACGAATGGTGGCATTACGTTCTCCGCGACGAACCCTACCCCAACAGCTATTTCGACTTTCCCATTGCGTCGTAACCAAAACGACTGAACCGAGGAGTTCCATGAACCCGCTTCTTCCCCGACGTTTGGCGTCCGTCACCGCCATCGGCGCCGCACTGCTCTTAGCCGGTTGCTCCAGCACCCCATCACCCACCGCCGTCGCTCCCGTCACGGGGACCACGCAGTCGGCTGCCGCTCCGGGCACACCCGGCGAATCGAAGGAACAGCACCGATGAAGCACCGCCGCGGCGCCCGTACCGCTGTCGCCCTGACAGCGCTCGCGCTCACCGTCGCATTGACGGCGTGTGCCGCTGGACCGGAACTGGTCGAGACCCTCCTGCCCGGGGCGAGCGCAGCCGGGCTCACCGACGCGGACGGCCATATTCCCACGGGCGACGCACTCACACTGGACAGCGACAAGCCCGCGGTCACCAAGCTGGCCCCGGAGCTGCTCGCCGCGCTCCGGTCCGCCAACACGGCGGCAGAGGACGAGCGCGGAATCTCGATCACGATCGTCGACGGCTGGCGGTCGGAGCGCTACCAGGACTTCCTCTTCGAGCAGGCCGTTCAGAAGTACGGCAGCGAGGAGGAAGGCGCGAAATGGGCGAAGCGGGGCACCGATTCCGCTCACGTCTCGGGTCACGCCGTGGACCTTGAGATGGCTGATGCGATGGACTTCCTCAATCGCTTCGGCTCGCGATGGGGTCTCTGCCAGGTCTACTCGAACGAGATCTGGCATTTCGAGTTGCTCACCACCGCGGGCGGCACATGCCCGCCGATGAAGGCAGACGGCCGCGGCTGAACTCGGGACCGTATCGTCGACTGAGCGCTGCCACCGCAAGTGGGGTGATTCCGCAACGTCTTGGCAGCCAGCGCGTCTACCGCCTCGGCGATGTCACGCTGCGGTTGCGGAAGGCTGGCGATATAGACAAAGACCGGTTCGTCTCCGATAACCGCCTTCGCAGGGCTTGCCCTCCCGGTCATGGCCGCCGGCAACGACGTGTAGACGTCACCTTCTGCCGCCCCGGTTGAAACGTTCGCGGTCCGCACGTCACTCGTATCGTTCTCGCTATGCTCATTTCTTATCTCTCCTCGCACCGGCCTGAAGACATTGGTACGCGAGCCACCATTTCGGTCAAATTCAATCGTGCCGAACAGCGTTGTCCTCTCTCTGCTCGATTAAGAGCGCTTCGACGCCCCTACTTCTGACGGGCGATCGAAACGAATCACGTGGTCGCCGCCGCGAGACCCTGTTCGGCGTAGACGCTTTGCAGTGACGCAAAGGCCTGAAAATCAACTGGGATGGGGTGTCCTGAGAGCGCCGCCTCGAGACGGTCGAAGCCGTAGTGGCCGCCGACGACGTCGCCGCGCTCGATAGCCTGGTCCGGTTCGGGCGTAAAGTACGTGGCACGCAAGAGCGTCCCCTCATCCGTCGGGTCGAGTTCATACCGCATCCACGAGCCGGGGCTCGTGTGCGTGTGTTCGAGAAGCGTCGGTGGCGTGATGCGCAGGAAGCGGAACTCGAGTTCCGGGCCGTCGGGCCAGTCGAAAGTCATCGATCCGCCTTCGCGGAGGTCGACGGTGACGTCGGTCGCGACCGGCGGCCACCAATCGGCCAGCCGCTCCGGCTCAGTGAGCGCCGCCCACACGTCCCCGATTGGGTAGGGAAGTCGCCGTTCGAAACGAACGAGGCCCCCCATCGCGGTGCGCTCGAGGGTAGCCAGTTCGGTGATCATCAGTTCTCCTTCTTGTGGATTTCGGGGGAAGTGCGTTCCAGGTGCCGTTCAAGTGCGTCCAGACGGCCTGACCACTCCGCGCGGTAAGGCTCGAGCCAGGCGTCGAGATCCTGCAGCGGCTCGGCCCGAAGGCGGTAGAGCCGGCGCTGTGCATCACGGCGAACGGAGACGAGACCAGCGTCGCGCAGCACCTTCAGATGCCGCGAAATCCCGGGTTGGTTCATGCCGATGTGCGCGACGAGGTCGCCGACTGAGCATTCACCGTCGCGCACGGTATCGAGGATGCGTCGCCGCGTCGGTTCCGCAATTGCCTCAAGCACCAATGTCGCGTGCGGTTGGGCCGTCACTGACGCCGCGCGAGGAACTCGAGCACGCGTCGTGTGAGGAGTTTCGTCGCGGCGGCGTCGTAGCTCGGCAGGCAGGGGTCCGCGAAATAGTGCTGGTCGCCCGGATAGAGGAACAGCTCGGCGGCGTCGGCTGACTCGACGAGTTCACGGGCGGCCTCCACATCGCCCTCCTTCATGAAGATCGGGTCGGCATCCATCCCGTGGATCTGCACTGGAACACCGGCAGGCCACCCGCCGAACTCCGCGACGGGGACGCAGGAGTAGAAGAACAGCGCGCCTTTCGTGCCGGCACGGGTCTCGGCGAGCTTCTGCGCGGGCATGACCCCGAGCGAGAAGCCTGCGTAGACGAGCTCGTTGGTCAGCGCATGCGCTGCGCGCTCGCCGCGTGCGATGATCTCATCCCAACCGACCTCGTCGGCGTATGCGACACCGGCCTCGATCGAGTCGAAGGTGCGCCCATCGAAGAGACCGGGCGTGTGCACGGTGTGGCCCGCTTGACGGAGCTCGTTCGCGAAGAGGTGCACACCCTCCGTGAGGCCGAGCGCGTGATGGAAGAGCAGTACTTCGGCCATCATGACTCCTTCGTCCGCGTCGATCGGCGACGTCGATCGATCTCTCGTTCGAATGCATCATAGGTGACTACTTTGACACGTGACAAGCTTGGCACCTATATTGGGCCCTATGGACGACGACGAACTGGTATTCAAAGCGTTGGCCGACTCGACGAGGCGGCTGCTACTGGATCGGCTGTTCGTCCGCGATGGGCAGAGTCTTGCGGAACTGATGCGCGACATCGAACTCACCCGGTTCGGTGTGATGCGACATCTCGGTGTGCTTGAGGGGGCCGGACTCATCACGACCAGAAAATCCGGACGGTGGAAGCTGCACTACCTGAACCCTGTGCCCATCCGGCTCATCCACGACCGCTGGATCGACAAGTACACGGCCGAGCGCGTCGGAGCGCTGACCGAACTGAAAGAGGCATTGGAGCACGGAAATGAATGACGACACTCCTGTTGTGCCGCGATTGCGCGACGAAGACCTGGCCGCATCACGCCGCCGCGCTACGACTCAGATATACGAAATCGAGATCGCCGTCTCGCCCGAGCGCGTTTGGGAGGCAATCACCGATCCCGATTGGACAGCCCGATACGGTTACGGCGGACGTGCTGTGGTCGAGCCGCGGGTCGGAGGTCGCTACTTCGTTGAAAAACCGCCGCACCTTCGCGTTGTTGCCGGAGACGGCACGGTTCCCGCGCCCGACATCATCATCGAGGGTGTCGTTATTGCCTACGATCCGCCCTCGCTGCTTGCGACGAGAATGCGCTTCTTGGTTGATCCGGAATCCGCCGATGAGCCTGCCACCGAAGTGCGATATGCGATCAAGCGCTTGGGGGATGGCCGCTCCCGCTTGACCGTAACGCACGATCTCCTCGGAGCTCCTCATATGGCCGCAGTGGTGAGCGGGGACTTCGAACGCCTCGGTGCGGGCGGAGGCCATCCGTACATGCTGCGCGACTTGAAGAGTCTTCTCGAGACTGGGCGGACCCTGCGGGAGAAAATCGGAAGCGGCGATGTCGACCTCTGAAACGCGGCCCGTCGCGAACGGCGTCGCCACACCGGCCGATCCACGCCGGTGGAAGGCCCTCGGAGTACTGGCGGTCATGCAATTCCTTCTCGTTCTCGACCTCACCGTTGTCAACATTGCTCTTCCTCGCATCGGCACTGACCTCGACCTCAGCCCCGCAAACCTCGTTTGGGTCGTCGACGCATATGCGCTCACCGCAGGAGGGCTACTGCTGCTCGGCGGACGCATCGCCGACCTCGCGGGCCGACGCAGGATGTTCTTTACGGGAGTCATCGTCTTCGCCGCGGGCTCCGCCCTCGCGGGCCTCGCGCCAACTGGGTGGATCCTCGTCACCGGCCGGGTCATCCAAGGGATCGGCGATGCGATCGCCGCACCCGCCGCACTCGCGCTCATCGTCGTACTCTTCCCCGAGACACCGGAACGAGCAAAGGCGATCGGCGTCTGGGGTGCACTCGCAGGGATCGGTGGCGTGACCGGCACCGTAATCTCCGGGGTGCTCACCGACGTAGCGAGTTGGCGCTATGTCTTCCTCATCGCCCTTCCCGTAGTGCTCCTGGTTCTCGTGCTTGGACCTCGCCTCCTGAGGGAAAGTCGAATGGTGCACGCCGCTCGACCCGAGTTCTCCGGGATGTTCGCCGGAACTCTCGGACTTGCCGCCGTCATCTACGGGCTGCTGAGGGCATCAGAGAATTCTTGGACTGCCCTTGACGTCGTTGTCCCGCTCATCGTGGGGGTAGTGCTGCTTGCGCTGATGTTCCTCATCGAGGCCCGAAGCAGCCGACCCTTGATCCCGCCCGCCTTTTTCGCCAACAGGACCCGGCTGACCGCCAATGCGGTCACGCTCGTGAACGCGGCCGCCTTCGGCTCGTTCCTGTTCATCCTGAGCCTGTACGTGCAGAGCATCCTGGACTATACGCCGCTGGCCGCGGGGCTCGCCTACCTGCCGATCGGTATCGCAATCGGTGCGGGTCTCGCCCTCGGCTCGGCCCTAATTCCTCGCGTGGGCCTCCGCACGGTGCTTGCTGGAGGTTGCATTGTCACCGCCCTCGGGCTGGGGCTGACTGTCGCCCTCCTGTCGCCGGACGCAAACTACTGGTGGCAGATTGCACCCAGCATGGTGGTCGTTGGCCTCGGCCAGGGTGTTCTCCTGCCCTCGATGACGACCACGGCACTGTCCGGCGTCGGCGAACAAGATGCGGGGCTCGCATCGGGGATCCAAGCCACCATGACCCACGCCGGCGGGGCTCTTGGCCTCGCAATATTCGTGAGTATCGCCGTGCGATACGCATCCGATGTCGGAGCGACGAGCACGGCCGCGCCGGAAGCAGAACTCGCGGGCTTCGGCCTTGCCCTCGGTATCGCTTCCCTCAGCATGGCCCTAGCGGGCGTCGCCGCTGCAGTTTTGGTCGGCAAACCGGCGGCGCAACCCACCCCAGACACAGGAGCTCACACGACATGAGTCCGAGAAGAGTCGTCGTTTACGAGCTGATGTCCCTCGACGGTGTTGCCGAGAATCCCTCTGCCTTCTTCACCGACTGGGACGATGCAATGGACACCAATATCGCCGATGTGATCGCAACGCAAGACGCTGTGATCCTAGGTCGCAACAGCTACGACGAATGGGCTGGGTTCTGGCCAAGTAGTGAGATCGAGCCGTTCGCGTCATTTATCAATACAGTCCCGAAGTTCGTAGCGACATCCACACGTCTCGATCCCGAGTGGGCCAACGCGAGTGCAATCGACGGGGATCTGGTCGACTTTGTGCGAGACCTCAAGAACTGGCCCGGAGGCGACATCGGCGTCCACGCCAGCATCTCGGTCGCGCAGACGCTGTTGGCCGCACATGTCGTCGACGAACTCAGACTCGTGGTCGCACCGGCGATCGCCAGCCCCGGGCGAAAACTCCTTGACGGGTTGTCGCCCATCCGCCTCGCCCCGATACGAGGCATGATCTCGCAAGCGGGCTACCTGATTCTCGACCACCGCGTCATCGAGTAGGTATCGCGCAACCCGGGTTTCCGCGCTGCCGATCCACGTGTGGGAGGCCGCATCCGACACGGAGCGTACGAGCGTCGGGGTAGCCGTCGTGCAGCACGCACCGGGCGTGCGGGCCGATGTGGCCCGCACGCCCGGTGCGTGAACAGGGTGGTCAGCTGGTCGCACGGGCGGCCGTCTCGATCAGCTTCGCAGTCTCGGCCGGGTGCGAGACGTACCCGGCGTGCGACGCGTTGATCGAGGTGGTCTGCGCGCCCATCCGCTGGGCGAAGAAGCGCTGCGCGACCGGGGACAGTGCCTTATCCTGGTTGGAGACCTGGTACCAGCTGGGGATCGTCTTCCACGCCGGCTCGCCGGTCTGCTCCTCGAGGACCGCCACGTTGGTCGGGCGCTGGGTCGCGGCCATGATGTCGGCCTGACGAGCGGGCAGGTCCGCGGCGAAGATCTGCCGGAACCGCGCCGGGTCGATAGTGGCGTCGAGGCCGCCGGGGTAGGGGCGCACGATGAGGGAATCGGGCGTCAGTTCGGCGCCCGGGTACTTCACCGGGTCGTTGAACTGGCCCAAGGTCTCGCCCTCGTCGGGCGCGAAGGCCGCCGTGTAGACCAGGGCGTTGACGTTGTCGGCGCCCGTCGCGGCGTTCGTGATGACCCCACCGCCGTAGGAGTGGCCGACGAGGACCACGTCGCCGTCGATCGAGTCGAGGATGCTGCGGACGTAGGCCGAATCGGACGCCAGGCCGCGTAGCGGGTTGGCGACGGCGAGCACCGGGTAGCCATCCTTCTCGAGCTTGGTGATCACACCGCCCCAGCCGCTCGAGTCGGCCCAGGCGCCGTGCACGAGGACGACTGTGGGCTTCTCGGCCGGCTGCTGGCCGGGGTTGTGGCCGGGTTCGGCCTGCGCCACGCTGGCGCCGGCTCCGAGGGCGAGCGCCGCGGTCACTGCAGCACCGGCGACGGCGACCTGGGTGAGGCGCTTGGGAAATTGGGTGTTCATTTGAGTTTCCTTTCGTGTGTTTTCGTGGTGGATGGTTCGCCGGGTGATCCCCGGACGCGGCTCAGGACTCTTCGACGTTGGAGAAGAGTCCTGTCATTCCTCCGGTGGCGAGTTCGCTGGCGCGCCGGAAGAACGCCCCCGCTTCGGGCGTGCCCAATGGCGTGTTCGCTGCCTCGTAGTCGGGGAAGTACAGGTCGATCATGCGGTACGCCGGAGTGGCGGTGCCGTCTTCCTTAGGCCAGACCTTGGAGGTCTCCATCTTCAGGAGACCGGGAACGTTCCGGGCACGGTCGACCAATTCGGGGTAACCGGACTCGAATGCGCCGGGGTCGATGGGGTTGTCGAAGATGAGAGTGATTTTCGTGGGCATGTGGAGCTCCTTGCGTTGAGTGGTGATGTGCTGGTGGGACGGTCAGGCGACTGCTTCGCCGGTCGCGGAGTCGACGGTGACGAGGGTTCTGTCGTGGGTGGCTTTGCCGTGATCTCGGCCGTCGGTCTCAAGCAGGCGGAGCCAGATCTCGTTGATGGTCGGATACGCGGGCACCGCGTGCCAGAGCCGGTCCAGCGGCACCTCACCGGCGATGGCGATCGTCGCGGCATGGAGGAGTTCGGCGACGTCCGGGCCGACGGCGGTGAACCCGATCACGATGTTGCGTTCTGCGTCGATGACCATGCGGGCCTGGCCGCGATATTGGTCTGCGTGCAGTGCGGCACCGGCGACCTTTCCGAGGTCGTAGTCGACGACCCGTGTGTCTCGTCCGGTTGCCGCGGCGTCCTGTGCGGTGAGTCCGACGGTGGCTACCTCGGGTGCCGTGAAGATCACTTGCGTGAGGGCCAGTTCATCTGCGGTCACGGCGTGGCGTCCCCACGGGTCCAGGCCGACTTCTGCGCCGTTCGCTCGTGCTGCGATGGCGTCGCCCAGCGCGCGAGCCTGATACTTTCCGTGGTGCGTCAGCGGTGCACGATGGTTGACGTCGCCGGCGGCGAAGAGCCAGGCTGCGCCAGGATCGGCGGCGGTGTCGTCGCCGACCGGTATGCCGTTGCGGTCGAGGACGGCGAGGGTGTCGTCGACCGTCAGCCACCTGCCCGGTTCCAGGCCGAGCCGGTCCAGGCCGATGTCCTTGGTGTTCGCGGTACGACCGGTGGCGACGAGAACGTCGTCCGCCGCGACGGTGCTGCCGTCGGACAGGGTGATCTCGAGAGTGCCGGATCCGTTCCGTCGAGCCTCGATGGCGTCGACATTCAGGCGCACTGCGACGCCGGCTGACCGGAGTGCGTCGGTCACGTACTCGGTGGCGAACGGCTCGGCTCGGGAGAGCAGACGCGTCTGGGAGATCAGGGACACCTGGGACCCGAGTGCGTTGAATGCAGTCGCCATCTCGGCGCCGACGACTCCGCCACCGATGATCGCCAGGCGGTCCGGGACCTTGTTGGTGGCCACGGCTTCGCGGTTCGTCCACGGCTGGACGTCCGCCAGTCCCGCGATCGGCGGAATGTACGCGCTGCTGCCGGTGGCGATGACGACGGCATAGCGTGCCCGCAGGGTCGTCGTCGTGCCGTCGCCGGTGTCGGTGACGGTCACCGTGCGAGGGCCGGTGATCCGTCCGTGTCCGCGGACCAGGGTGATGCCGGCACTGTGCAGCCATCCGACCTGACCGGAGTCGTGCCAATGCTCCGCGAACCGGTCCCGACGGGCGAACACGAGAGACGGGTCGAGGATGTCGCTTACGGCCTGCCCGGCGGCGGGAAGGGCACGGGCAGCTCGGAGGGCCGCAGCATCGCGGAGGAGGGCTTTGGTGGGCATGCAGGCCCAGTACGTGCACTCACCGCCGACGAGTTCGCGTTCGACGATGGTCACGGTCAGGCCGCCTTGCACGACCCGGTCGGCGACATTCTCGCCGACCGCTCCGGCGCCGATGACGATCACGTCGACGACGGAATCCATGTCGACGCCTGATGCGATGAGGGACGGTCGGATGGCTTCGGTCATGATCACTTCCCCGCCTTTCGGATGACGAGGTGCAACTGGATTGCCGAGATCAGGAAGAAGAGGCCACCGAGGATCGCGTAGCCGGCAACGATGATGAGCGCGGCATTCGGGCCGCTGGCCACCAAAAAGAAGCCGGCACCCGCGAGCACGGAAAGTCCACCGCTCAGGATCTGTGCGAGCTGGCCGCCGATGCGCCAGCGCAGAATCGCGACGATCAACTGGACGATTCCCGCGGAAATCGCCCAGCCACCCCAAACTCGCAGGACATCCGGGATGCCGGAGCCGACGACAGCGGCGAGGCCGATCGCGGCTGCCAGGCTCAGTGCGATGTTGACGTAGAGCGGGGCCTTCGGCCGACTGGAACCGGAAGAGCGGAAGTCGATGATCGCTGCCACGACGTCGAGCAACGGGTATATGACGAGCAAGGCGATCGCGCCAGGGTTGATCGACTCCGCGGTCGCGATCAGCAGGATCGCCCAGGTGAGAGCGAACCCGAATCGCACGAAGTACAGGTTTCGCAGGGCCTTCGTATTACTGGTGGCGTCTAAGACAACTCCTGTTGCGCCGGCGCCGGTGTGGACTGAAGCGGACATATGCTCTCTGTCTCTCATAGATAGAACGGTCGGTACACCGAGCATGCAGCAGTCGATCCCGGTTTGTCAAGACCGATCGTTCTATCTATCTGGTAGACTCGAGAACACAGCACTCGATCAGGAAGAAAACACACATGTCCGAGGCACGAACCCGACTGCTCGACACCGCCAGTCGACTCTTCTACGCCGACGGGCTACGCGCTGTGGGGATAGATCGCGTCATCTCCGAAGCACAGGTCACCCGCGCCACGCTCTATCGGCACTTCCCGAGCAAGGACGACCTCCTCGTCGCCTACCTCACGCGGATCGACGAGGCGATCCGTGCCCGGACGGACGCCGCGCGAAACTCCGGCGCCGACCCCGACGACATCATCCGCACAGTCGCCCAGGCCATCGCCGACGACATCCAGGGCGCAGACTTCCGAGGGTGCGCATTCCTCAACGCCGCGGCCGAATACCCCGACCCCGACCACCCGGTCCACCATGCCGTCCTCAACCATCGGGAGTGGTTTCTCACGACGATGATCGAGCTCTTCGCTCAGACCGGGAAGATTGACGCAGAACCCGCGGCACGGCATTTCGTGATGCTCCGAGATGGCGCGATGACCGCCGGCTCTCTGACCGACCCGCAACCCATCTGCGCGACCTTCCTGCGGGGTGTCGAGGGACTCCTGGTCTATCGCAGCGGCCTGGAAGCCGACGCCGGCGAAGGGTGACTCCGCGAACTGGCGGCGCGGCCGCTCACGTCGGGCAGAATCGTCGTGTGGAAACACTCATGACCATCGGCGACTTCTCGCGTGCGGTTCGTCTGAGTGCGAAGGCGCTTCGCTTCTACCACCAGAACGGGGTGCTCACCCCTGCTCACGTCGATGACCAAAACGGCTATCGGCTGTATGCGCCAGAGCAGATCGCCGATGCGCAGATCGTTCGGACTTTGCGCGGACTCGACGTGCCCGTCGATTCCGTTCGAGATGTCCTCGCAATGCCGAACGTTGAAGCACGGGCGGAGCTGATGGTGGATCATCTCGAGCGGATGGAAAGGAAACTCGACGCGACGCGTGCCGCTGTAGCGAGTCTGCGAGCCATACTCGAGCCCACCAGCCCGCCGACGAGATAACCCACCGCAGCGTTCCCGAAACACGAGTCGTCGCCATCCGCGAAGCCATCGCATTGGAGGAGCTTGGAGAGTGGTTCAGAGCATCGGTCACCGCTCTCCGGAGCATCGCCAAGCGGATGGACCCGGCGTCGACCGCGACGTACGGCGGAGTCTGGCCCAACGAACTGTTCGCGGAAGAGTATGGGACTGCGACAGTCTTCCTGACGCTCATGCCGGGGTTCGATGACCATGCGGTCAGCGGCGACGCGTCAATCTTGGAGCTGCCTGCTGTCGAGTTGGCGGTCGCGATCCATGACGGCCCGGATGAGACGGTTCCTCGCGTCTACGCCGCGCTCGGCGAGCACGTCGCACGTCACGAGCTCGGCACCGACGCGCCCGTACGCGAGACCTACATGGCGGGGTTCCCGGGAATCGACCGACGCGCCGTAACGGAGATCGGCTGGCCCATCTTCCGTGTATCGCGCTGAAACTGGCTGACGGAAGCGTTGGACCTTCCCCTGAGGGGAAGGCCCAACCTGAGGTCATGCGCGGATCAGAAGGCGGCCGGGCGGTACGCGCTTCGGGCGGGCCGTCATCGACGGGTGCGGTGAGCCCGCTTTGGCGCGCCCATCAGGTAGGCCGTCTGAACCTCGCATGTCCACCACGTCTGCACAGAAGTTGGAGCACACATATGACGCAATCGAAAGTATTCCCTCCCTACGACCCTCGCGCCTTGCCTGCTGTGGTCGTCCGCTACCTCAGCGCGCAAGACGACACACGCGGTCGGCAGTCGATCTTGGATGTCTTCGCGTCAAACGCGAGCGTCACCGACGAAGGCATCCGATACAAGGGTCTGGACGCCATCCACCGTTGGCTGACCACGGCGGCGACGGAATTCACCTACACCACAACGCTGATCGGGCAGCGCAGTGACGAACCGGACCGGTGGGTGGTGCTGGCTCGTTTGGAAGGCAACTTTCCGGGGGGCGTCGCGGAACTGAGGTTTCAGTTCACGATTCACGGGGACGAGATCGCGGAGCTCGTGATCGCACCTTGGAAATACGACAAATAGGGATGCTGCGCCCCGGCTGTTCGGCTCACCGGTCGATTTCAATACGCAGCTGACTGACTGGCTGCCGCGGGCGAACTCCCGGGACATGCACGGCTTCGGCCGCCCGATCGACGCGTTGGATCGCGACCTCGCCGCGATGACCCTGCTGCCGCCGGTCGCGCCGACGACCGGGCTGCGGACCAGGGTGCGGTTGATGCCCTGAAGGTACGAAAGCTACCGGCGCCCGTCGGTCGACGATCCGCGCCGCGGGGTCGCTCTCAGGCACGCGTTTCCCTGTCCTTTCCGATCCATCCCATATGGGTGTGCGTGAAGGCATCCGGGAGCTTCAGGCCATATCCGAGAGCCCGGTCAACTCCCACGTGGAATGCCCAGGCGAAGGCGATGATGCCGGACCACATCGACAGAGCGGGCGCGAAGCTGCTGGCTACTAGCGCGACGACACCCAGAACGGCCGCCCAGGCGTAGGTATGAATGGCGTTGTACCAGGCTGCTCCTGCGGTGGGAGACCGTAGGTATCCGAGTTGGGACAGATCGAACACCAAGAACAGCGCCAGCGGCATCCACCACCAGTCTGGGGCGATGACGATTGTGCCCACGAGCGAGAGAGCCGTGATCAAGGCACCTTCAATGCGCTGGATGACTACTGGCTCTGTGAGGCCACCATTTCTCATTTGTGATCTTCTCCATTTGCTAGGGCCGCCTCTGGGGCGGTCACGCTGGTCCGAGCCGTAAGCCATGGTGCGAACAGTCGCAGCATGAGGGGCATCACAAGGAAGCTCATCAGCGAGACGAGGATGAGAGACACGATGAGGGTCGTTATCCAAAGCGGGTACTCGGTCAAGAGCGGGAGTAACAACCAGAGAGTCAGCGTGATGAGTGGGTACACCGCTATCCAGTTGATGAGGGCTAATTTGTGGCGAGGTAGTCGCATGGGAGGGAGTCCGATCGTTCAGGGTTGATGTGGGAAGTGCGAAGCAGCGGCGGCGAAGGATTGTGATCCCCGCCGGCGCTGCCACGCGGCCAGGCCGAGAATTAGGCAGCGAATGCGGACGATGCCGGTCCGAAGATGGGACGCCAATTGTGCACGCGCTTGTCCACGACAACGTTGTGAACGACGAAAGGATCGTTGTCGACGATGTTGTCGATGCGGGCGCGGTCCGCGACTTTGTAGATGAGTAGCCCGCCGGGAGCCTCGTTTTGGCCCCGCGGCCCGGAAAGCAGGAGCTCACCCTGTTCCAGACGCTCTCGCAAGTAGGCCAGGTGAGCGGGACGGTGCTCGTTCTGGAGGGTGGTATCGGTCGGGTAGGAGTACTCGACGGTGAAGATTTCAGCCACGATGGGTTCCTTTCTAGGTGGATGTGACTAGCATCGCGGCAGCCGGGAGAATGCGGGTAGGACTCCTGGTACCAGTGGCCATTGCGAGGCTTCTTGCACAATGGAGCCATGACCGACCGTGGCGAACTCAGCAAGCTCTTGAACATGTGGCGCGCCCGATTGAAGCCCGCGACGGTGGGTCTTCCTGCGGTGTCCGCCCGATTGACGGGTCTTCGTCGGGAGGAAGTGGCGATGCTGGCAGGGCTGTCCGTGGACTATCTCGTTCGACTTGAGCAAGGCCGCTCTCAAAACCCGTCGGTGCAGGTCGCACGGGCGTTGGCGCGCGCATTACAACTGTCTGCCGAAGAACGCGATCAGCTGTTCCAGGCGGCGGGGCTACCGATCCCGTTGCCGACGAACGTGCCAACCCACATCCCGCGAAGCGTGCAGCGGCTTCTCCTCCGCGCTCCCGATGTTGCGATCGGCGTCTATACGATGCACTGGACCCTGCTCACCGTAAACGCGTCCTGGCAGGCCATGCTCGGGCAACCGCACCGCGACTACAACCTCATCGAAGCGCAGTTCACCGGAACAGCGCCCAATGTCCTGATGAGCGCGGCGTACATCGAACGTTTCGAGCGCGCCCTAGTGACGGATATGCGAAACGCGACGCTGCGGTATCCCAAGGACCGCTCCGTTCAGCAGCTTCTACAGCGATTGCGTCGCATCGACCGTTTTGAAGAAATGTGGCTGGAGGGCACCTCCGTCGCGCAACGGTCCGAGGAGAAGACCTTCCTGCATCCAATCGTCGGTCCAATCACCGTCGACTGCGACGTGTACACCACGATCGGGACAGATCTGCGGATCATCACCTACACGGTGGAGCCCGGTTCCGCCGACGCTTCCAAATATGATCTTGCTCGAACTCTCGGCGTACAACAGCCCTCGCGCTGAGCCGCTTTCACACGAGCATGCACAACGTGCTCAGCGCCGCAGCCACGGATTTGTCACGCGATCACCAGGTCAGTTCGCTGCCAGCGAGGAGATGAACGCATCGGCGGCGACCTGGACTCGTTCACGGTCGCCAGTGGCGAGAAGGTCGAGAAGGAGACCGCGAATCGTGGCGATGATGATGGTGGCCGTACGCATCGCGACGTCAGAGTCAACATCGCTTTGCACGGCACAGAGAGCCCCCCTCGCCGTCACCGTGTTGGAACGGGGCTCGAATGACCATCTGGCCGGGTCGGGCCCGTGGATGAACATCGACGAGTTGCACCGTGTCGTCGAGTTCCCCTACCGCGGCCCTACGGGCACGGCTCTCGGGGTTTCGTTTTGGGACTGCTGTCGGTTTAGTTGACTCGCGATTGCGGCGTGGAGTCCCTTCGCATCCCGCCCCTCGATCGTGCCGCCGATTATCGACAACAGCACGGTGACGGCGAACGAAGTTACCACCCAGCCGGCAGTCCAGGGATTCTTTCCCTGACTCCCATGCTGGGAGACCATATAGACGCCGGCCACGATGATGAGCACCATTGCCGGCACGATCACGGCCTCGATCCACTTCGTCACCGCGGTCACCGACCGCAGCTGGGTTTCCTCACAAGAGTCAATGCTCTCATTAGTCAAGCATATTTACTATAATAAGCACGTCGCAGCACCGGTTCCAGATGTAGCTGCTGCGACGTCGTCGAGAGAGGAAGATGTTCGTGGGAACAGGTGGCGATGGCGGCGGGAGCAGCATGGAAGACAAGCCGCGAGTTGATTTAGGGCTGTCGTTGTTCATCCCGTACCGATACGCCGAAGACCGGATCTTCCGAGCCGTGCAGGATGCCGGTTTCGACGATTGGACCCTCACCCAGTGCCGGGTATTTCAACGCATCGACCCGGGCGGCTCACGCCTCACTGATCTCGCCGACGAGTCGCAGATGAGCAAGCAAAGCGCCGGCGTACTGGTCGACCAGCTTGAACGTCTGGGCTATGTGCGCAGGGTCCCCGACCCCTCCGATGGCCGAGCCCGTCTCATCGTGCTTGAAGAACGCGGACAGCGCGCGGTCGACGTGGCGATGGCGACGCTCGACGAGATCCTCGCAGAATGGGAGGCCTACCTCGGTACACGCAACTATGCCTTGCTGCAACAGATCCTCGACCAACTCCGCGAAATCACCGACACCTACGCGCGTTGAACCCGGTAGCGCCGAGTCGTCCGCTACCGTGCCACGTTGACTCCGTCCGTCGAGGCAAACGGGCGTCGGCGGGTTCATCCTCCCTGCTATTAGTCAGCATTCTTGACTAGCATGATCGATGTGCTTCGCGATTGTTGAGCGATGAACGGGTGCTTGCCACGATGTGCGCGCCCCGACGCCGCTCACGAGCACACCCATTCATCTCCCCGTAGAAAGCAAGACATTATGAAGTTTCTGGTTATCGGAGCAACCGGCCGCACCGGCGTCCCATTCGTCACAAAGGCACTCGACCAGGGACACCAGGTCACCGCCCTCGTTCGGCGGGCCGGCGCCACCGTTGACGGACGCGCTCAAATAGTCAGCGGAGACGTCACCGATGCCGCCGTGATCGCGACCGCAGCCCAAGGACACGACGCGATCATCAGCACCCTCGGAGCCAAGAGCATCCGCGAAACCCCGACACTGATCACGGACATGGTCCGCGCAGTCATCGCATCCGCAGAAATATCGGGCGTCAATCGCTTCGTCATCGTGTCCGCATTCGGAGTGGGAGACTCCCTCGCCAAAGCCTCATTCCTGGCTGGCCTGATTTTCCGCACAGCGCTGCGGAAGAAGTACGCAGACAAGGCCGCAGCCGATGCCCTCTTGGCCGCTAGCGAACTGCGATGGACCCTCGAATACCCCGGAGCGCTGAACGACCGGGACGGCAGCGACTACACCGCTACCGTGCTCGAAGACGTCACAGAACTGCCCATCCTCCCCGCGACCTCCCGCGCGAACGTCGCCGACTTTCTCCTCCGGTCCGCGGTGGAAGACACCTTCGTCCGTCAGACCGTGGTCGTCACCGACACCAAATAGCGTGACCGCTGTGGGCCGCCCCACTCACCAGAGCCCCGTGGCAGTCGGGGGGCAATCGAATCGACAGCAGGGCCGCACTCGGGAAACGCGAAGAGGGCCGCACGTTTGCGGCCCTCTTCGACGTGAGTCGGGCTGGCAGGATTTTGGGCCTGCGACCCCTTGGAGGAATCGGGCGTCTGCCGGTCGCCTCCGAAAATCTCCGAAGACCCGCGGATTCCCTTGTGTTTTAGGCTTCCTCCGCGCCCCAGCGTCCGAGCGCGACGATAGTCGCGCGCAAGGCGAACCCGCGATCGGTCAGCGCATAGGCCCGGGTGTTGTGCCGGAGGGGCAGACGGTGCAGGACGCCAGCCGCTTCGAGCTCGCGCAAGCGGGTCGCGAGCATGTTCGTCCCCATTCCGAGGTCGCGCTGCAGATCCCCGTATCGCTGTGGCCCGTCGAGCAGCCGCTCCACGATGAGCAGGGCCCACCGTGCTCCGACGATGTCGAGGGCTGCGGCGAGGTCGCTCACGCGATCGGATCGGTGTCCGGCTTCATCCAGAACGGCGAGTAGTGGTAGCCGTCAGGGTCATCGAACTGGCGCTGGTACATGAAGGGGTAGTCATCGATGACGCCGACACGCCCGCCGGCAGCGCGGGCGCGCTCGACGAGTTCATCGACCGCCTCACGGCTGCCGAGGTCGAACGAGACCGTCACCTTCGAGGGGGTGTCGGGCCCGCCGGTCAACTCCTCGGTGGCGCCGACGCTCGCGTACATCTCGCGGCTGCCGAGCATGACGTACTGCTCGGGCGCGATAGCGAAGCACGACACATTGTGATCTGACATCTCGGCGTTGAGAGTCCAGCCGAGGGCGGTGTAGAAGGTGGTCGCGCGCTCGACGCTCTCGACCGGGCAGGTAATGAATAGGCTCATACAGCCAACACTTCCAAAATGGAAGTGCGGTGTCAAGACCGGGCCGGCCTCGAGTGGAAGGTAGTGACGCACCGGGGCAGGACCGCCGTGCAGGTGCACGCTGGTGAAGAACAGGTTCAGGCCGTCAAGTTCGACTCCGTGGGAGACTCCGACGTATCCGACGTATCCACCGGGGCGGGTGGCGTTGATGGCCTGCCACATCGATTCCTGGGTGCCGACCGCCTCGACGGTGCCGTGGGCGCCGTATCCGCTGGTGAGCTCCTTGACCTTCGCTGCTCCCTCGTCGCCGCGTTCCTCGATGATGTCGGTCGCTCCGAATGCGCGGGCCAGGGCCTGGCGTTCGGGGTGGCGGCTGAACATGATGATCCGTTCGGCTCCGAGCTGTCTGGCGGCCAGGACCGCCGACAGGCCCACCGCGCCGTCACCGACGATGGCGATGGTCATGCCGGGGCCGGCTTCCGCGGCAACGGCGCCGTACCAGCCGGTGCCGAGCACGTCTGATGCGGCCATGAGCGACGGAATCAGGTCGGCTTCAGGCTGCCCGGGGGTGGCGACGAGGGTGCCGTCGGCCAGCGGGATGCGTGCGAGCTCCGCCTGGGTGCCGATCTCGCCCATCATCACGTTGTGGATGCAGCGGGACTGGTAGCCGGCCTGACAGATCTCGCAGGTGTTGTCGGAGGCCACGAAAGAGCCGATTACGAAGTCGCCGACGTTCACGTTCTTCACGTCCGCGCCGATCTGCTCGACCCGGCCGATGTACTCATGACCCATCGCCTGCGGGGTAGTGTTCAGTGGCTCGGCTCCGCGGTAGGGCCACAGATCGGAACCGCAGATACACGTCGCGGACAGCCGGATGATCGCATCCGTGGGTTCGACGATCTCCGGTTCGTCCCGCTCTTCGAGCCGGACATCGCCCGGACCGTACATCATCACTCCACGCACAGCGTGCTCCTTCATCTCAAGTAGGTCGTGAACCCAGTCAAGACGCGGGCCTCCGCGCGAGGAAGTCTCTGCTGGAGGGTGTACCAGGAGAGAACCCCACTGGAGCCCAGAGCGCCGTAACGTCGTCGGCATGGACAATCAATCCGAGGTACGTGAGTTCCTCATGTCACGACGGGCGCGACTCACGCCCGAGCTCGCGGGCCTTGTCGTCGGCCCCAATAGGCGGGTGGCTGGGCTTCGCCGCTCAGAGGTCGCCACCCTCGCCGGCGCGAGCGTCGAGTATTACGCCAAACTCGAGCGCGGCGCATAGCGGGAGCATCCTCCTCGGTCCTCGACGCCATCGCTCGCGCTCTGCAACTCGACGACACCGAACGCACCCACCTGTTCGATTTCGCCCGCGCTGCCGACGGCATCCCTCTGTCCGGCCGCCCGCGCCGCCGCTCGAGCAAGAACGCCGTGAACCGGCCCAGCCTGCAGTGGATGCTCTCGGCTATCACCGACGGCATCGCCATCGTGTCGAACCAGAACCAAGACGTCCTCGCCACCAACGACCTGGGCCGTGCCTTCTACTCCCCATCATCGGCGACGGCGGACGCACACCGAATCTCGCCCGGTTCCAGTTCCTCGACCCCGCCTCCCGCGACTTCTACCCCGACTGGGAGCTGTTCGCCGGAATGTGCGTTGCGATCATGCGCGCGAGGGCCGGCCACGACCCCAACAACAAGTCCCTCCAGGACCTCGTCGGCGAGCTGTCCACCCGAAGCGACACCTTCCGTCAGCTGTGGGCCGCCCACGATGTACGCACTCACGGCACCGGCACGAAACGCTTCAACCACCCCGTCGTCGGCGAACTCACGCTCGCCTACGAAGAACTCGCCATCACCGCCGAACCTGGCCTCGTCCTCATGGTCTACACCGCCGAACCCGGCTCACCCAGCGCCGAACGGCTGCAGCTGCTCGCCAGCTGGGCCGCGAACAGCGTTTCCATTGAAACACCGTGACGCGACCCGGCGGTCCACGCTGAGAACGGGCACGCTGCGCGTGGCCGCTCGAGACGGAGCAGCCTCGGCCCCACGAGGGTCCGAATAGTCGCGGTTGGCAGCGGTTGGTCTGACAGCGCAGATCGGACGCGGACCTGGGATGCAAAAAGTCCCGGCGAGGAATCAACTCTCACCGGGACTTTTTCTTTGCGGTCGGGCTGACAGGATTTGAACCTGCGACCCCTTGACCCCCAAGGCGTCCAAAACCGTCGACCAGGTCTGTTTCCCGCATGATTCCAGGGGTCAGATCATGCAGTGCCGTAACGGGATGCATAGTTTGCATGATTCTGGTCCCCTTCTGGTCCCCCGGGGACCTGTGAGAGAACCAGAATTAACATGTCAGACATAGCTCCCGATAGAAAGGCGAGTCGGGCCGATTCCGACAGCTCATCCCTCTACGCTGAAAACATGCCCGTGGACTCCGCGCTTCCCGACCTCGCCCGGCCGATCGAGGAAGGCCAGCCGTGGCCTCGTCCCGCTTGCCCAAAGTGTCAGACCGGGTACATCGGTTTCTCTGCGCCGGCTGAAGACGAAAGCCACGATTCAGCATCGGCGCGCAGCCATCCAGCGTTCGAACCGGAGTGGATTTCCGGCACCTTCGTCGTCCGCGGCCAGTGTGAAAACCCCGAGTGCCAGCAGGCTGTGCACGGCACCGGTGACTTTCGCGTGGACTACTCCCAGAAGTCCAACCGCGACGAGTTCAATTACTCAGAGGCCTGACTATGGCAGCGTAAGTCGGACCCACCGGGGCAATCTAGGCGGGACCCACTTGGTCGTTGCCGGGGTGCCTGCGGCAATCTAAGCCGGACCCACCTCCACCGTTATCGGAACTGTGATTTCCGATTGCTGAGGGTGGAGGACGGATGGAGTCTCGGGTGGATGTGTTTGCTCGGATCCGACGTGATGCGCGCGTTGAGGGGTTGGGGATTCGGGCGCTGGCCCGCCGGCACGCGGTCGGCCGGCAGACGGTTCGACAGGCGCTCGAGTCGCCTGAACCGCCGCCGAAGAAGACGCGGGTGCGGTCGGCACCACGGCTGGACAGGTTCAAGCCCCTCATCGACGAAATGCTCCGTCAGGACTTGGACGCACCGCGGAAGCAGAAGCACACCGCGACGCGCGTGTTCGACCGGCTGATTGCCGAGCACGGGGCGACGGAGCTTTCCTACTCGACGGTCCGGAACTATGTTCGGGCCAGGCGCCCGCAGATCGATGCGGCGGCAGGCAGACGGGCTGATGTGTTCGTCCCACAGGAGCACATGCCGGGTGCCGAGGCCGAGGTCGACTTCGGTGAGGTGTGGGTGGTTCTGGCCGGGGTGAAGACGAAGTGTCACATGTTCGTGTTCCGCCTCTCGCACTCGGGCAAGGCAGTCCACCGGGTATACTCGACGCAATCACAGGAGGCGTTCCTCGAGGGGCACATCGACTCGTTCGATGAGATCGGCGGAATCCCGACCCGGCACATCAAGTACGACAACCTCACCGCCGCCGTTCAATCGGTGCTCTACGGCCGCGGCCGGGACCGGATCGAGAACGAACGGTGGGTGCTGTTCCGCTCGCACTACGGGTTCGACTCGTTTTACTGCCAACCCGGGATCAAGGGTGCGCACGAGAAAGGCGGCGTCGAGGGTGAAGTCGGACGATTCCGCCGGAAACGACTCACGCCGATGCCGGTCGTGGGCTCGCTGGCCGAGCTCAACACGCGGATCCGGCAATGGGATGTGGAGGATGATGAACGCCGCATCGCGTCGCGGATCCGCACCGTCGGACAAGACTTCAGCGCTGAGCAAACGAAGCTGGCGCCGTTGCCGTTCGAGCGGTTCGACCCAGGGCTGACGTTGCACCCGAGGGTTGACCGGTCGGCGCTGATCACGGTGCGGATGGCGAAGTACTCAGTCCCCGCGCACCTGATCGGCCGCAACGTCCGAGTGTCGCTGCGGGCATCCGAGGTCGTTGTCTTCGACGGGCACGCCGAGATCGCCCGCCATGAACGCGTCGTCGCTCGCGGCGGCCACGCCGTGAATCTGGATCACTACCTCGAGGTGCTGCGGCACAAGCCCGGCGCGTTTCCCGGGTCCACGGCCCTTGCCCGTGCCCGCGAGTCGGGCGCGTTCACGGCCACGCACGATGCGTTCTGGCAAGCGGCCCGCAAGGTCGACGGCGACACCGCCGGCACCCGCGCCCTCATCGACGTGCTGCTCCTGCACCGGACCATGCACGCCGCCGACGTGATCGCGGGCATCCGTGCCGCTCTGACCGTCGGTGCTGTGTCCGCTGACGTGGTCGCGGTCGAAGCTCGCCTGCACGCGGCTGGGTCCGGCTTGGGCCGGCATCTCGTTGAACAGTCACCACCCGTCGAGCAGCGTGTTGTCAGTCTGACTCAACGCCGGCTTGCCGACCCCGCGGCGGTGATCGCCGGACTCCCGCCGGACACACGTCCGCTGCCGTCGGTCGCCGGCTACGACGAACTCCTACCGCGACGAGCACGACCCAACATCACTGGACCATCCGCCGATCGAGAAGGAAGCACCAGAACATGACCTCACGAGCTACTGCTGTCACCACTACCTTGCGCCGGCGGCGCGGGCTGACCGAGGAAGCTGCGTCCGCTGCCGTCGATCAAGCTTGCAGGCGGCTGCGGCTGCCGACCGTTCGTGCGGTGGTCGATGAAGCGCTCGAGACTGCCAATCGGGAGCAGCTGTCCTACCAGGGCTTCCTCGCTGAGTTACTCATGGCCGAATGTGACGACCGGGACCGGCGCTCCTCTATCCGTCGTGTCAGCGCGGCAGGCTTCCCTAGGAACAAGTGGCTCGGGGACTTCGATTTCGATGCGAACCAGAACATCAACGCTGCGACGATCCACCAACTCGCAGCTGGTGACTGGATTCGGAAGGGCGAGCCACTCTGCCTGATCGGTGACTCCGGCACAGGCAAGAGCCACCTTCTGATCGGGCTTGGCACTGCGGCCGCGGAGAAGGGATACCGAGTCAAGTACACGCTCGCGACGAAGCTGGTCAATGAGCTCGTCGAAGCCGCCGACGAGAGCCAGCTCGCCCGCACCATCGCGCGGTACGGACGCGTCGATCTTCTCTGCATTGACGAGCTCGGCTACATGGAGCTCGACCGTCGCGGCGCCGAACTACTGTTCCAGGTCCTCACCGAACGAGAGGAGAAGAACTCCGTCGCGATCGCATCAAACGAATCCTTCTCAGGTTGGACGAAGACGTTCACCGAACCGCGCCTATGTGCCGCAATCGTCGACCGGCTCACCTTCGGCGGCAGCATCATCGAGACCGGCACCGACTCCTACCGGCTCGCGCACACACGACGACTCACCGACGCCAGTTAACAAGCCCGACCTGTCGTATCAAGGCGAAGCCGATCTGCCGGCGGTTTGCGAAAGCAATCGGCCACGAGCAGCTGAGAAAGGCCTTTACCTGCATCAACAGTTCTTCCAATGCCAAATTGGTCCACTGCTAGCGGTCCTTGAAGTACCGAAAGAGGTTGCGGCGACGAATGAGCATGCCAGCAATGAGGCTGCCCAGGATCGCGCCGACGATCGTTGCCAACACGATCGGAATCGACGCCATCCTAATCACTTCCGCGTCCGATGGCGCTTGTTCAGCGGACGTTGCCAGTGCGACGGAGCCTGCCAAGAGGGCAACAGGCAGGGCGAGCCAAAGAGCCTCGACGGTGAGCATCAACAGAAGCGAAGCGCGTCTTACGCCCGAGTGCAAAGCCGACGCCAGTTCCACTCGTCGGCTGTAGACGACGCTGAGGAGCAGGAGCGCCGCGCCGATAAGTCCGACCAGGGGTCCGTAGCGAGTCAGCCGGCCCGCGAAAGCCTCCGGACCATTGAATGTTCGGCCCAGCGATGAGTTGAGCTGGGTCAGCTGTACTTCGGTCTCACGGGGCGCGTTCACAGAGACGACTGGTGCGGTGAATGAACTGGGGTCGGAAAGCGATGGCCAGATATCAACCCAGCATTCGTCAAAGGGACCGCTCGCCGTGACGGGCACTATGACTGCGTACTCTAGATCGCTGCGTCGACCGTCCGGCGGCCAGTCGTAGATGGCTGCCACGCGGGCTTCGCCAGTCGTTGTAGAAACTGAGTCACCGGGTGACAGCGCCAATTCGTCCGCTACCGCACGTGAGAGCACAAGCCCGTCGTTGGCTGGCCTGGCGTGGATCAGCCTGAGCAGGCCAGGAGAACCTTCAAAGCTGAGGATGCTGTTCGAGGGGAGTGCGTCGAACCGGATGCGCTGCTCGCTTTCTCGGAGGGCTCCGGCTTCGGCCACTGCTCTCGTACGTGGCATTCCATCGCAGGCGCGGGCGTCGATCTCCGCGGCCGCGTTGACGATATAGACCGATGCACCAGTCGTCCGAAAATTCTCGGCTTCGTCAACGAGCTGACCAATTGCACGAGTTTCTAAGACGACCAATCCAATGGTGATGAGAGAGAGCACGCACAAGACCGCGAAAGAGCGTAAGGGGCTCGCGAATGCATTTCGCCACGCCTCGGAGAATATTGAAGACGCTCTCATCCGAGACCGCCAAGCTCAATGCGACGGGAGCACTCATCGCGGACTCGCGGATCGTGCGTGGCAATCATTACAATATGGCCGGCTTCTGCGAGACCGTCCAAGATTGAAATAACTGCCTCGGCGCTGATGGCGTCCAACTGCGCCGTGGGCTCGTCCATAAGGATCAGATCAGGGTCGCAGGCGATCGCTCGTGCCATCATCAAGCGTTGTGCCTCGCCTCCGGATAGTTGTCCGAATGTGTGATCGCTGACGGCCTCAAGGCGCACACGCGACAGCAGTTCACGCGCACGCGTTTCAGCGTCCCGACGGCGTGCACCCTTCGCGAGCAAAGGAAGCACCACGTGGTCAACTGCCGTGCGACCAGGGACACCGTGCGGATTCTGGAAGACCCACTGGGTCGTGTTGATCCCGAGCGCCTCCAACGTCCCCGCGCGCGGATCGGCGAACCCACCGAGAATGCTCAATAGTGTGCTCTTTCCGCTCCCAGATGGCCCCGTGATCGCGACTAGGTCACCACCCTGAGCTTTGAAACTCAGCCCACTAAAGAGAGGGCGGTCGACGTCGAACCAGTGAGAGAGCCCACGCGCCGTCAGTTGCACGTCATCCTCGACGAGGAATCTACGATCGCTACGTTCGGGGGTAATGTATCGGCCAACGTACGAATGAGCACCCGACCCAATGTTGACGCCACAACCTCGACCGCGTACTTCCGGTCACCGTCAGACACGCATGAAGCGTCGGTGCCTGCGCCAATCAGGGCGCTAGCCGGGACTGCGCTGACCGCGATGGGGGCGGCAAGCTCGAATGCGGCCGTTAGTTTCACGTCTCCACCGCTTGAGACAACTGCCTCATATTCAGGTGTGGCGAGGATTCGGGCAATAGCGTCTGGAGCCGTCACCGTGGTACTGCCACTCGGAACAGAGACTTCAACATCGCCGACTCTCAAGACCCGCTCACCATCAATGGTGATCGCGTTGGCCCCTTTGATAGCAAAGCCACTGACGGTACCGCCGAGCTGAGCAACCGGAGCCCCCGGTGACACAGCCACACCAAGCTGCGATGGGCAGGCGTCGACCGTGACCGAACTCGTCGGTAGCCAGATGACATCAGCCAAAGGCAGAGTGCCTTCTGACTCGAGTCCATTCGCGATGCGAAGTGCACGCATTTGGGTCGAAGTGCTGGTGCCGAAATATTGGTCAACATCGACCGGGTAGCCGAGCCTGGTCAGCTCATTCTCAAGCGCCTGCACATCGGCGCCTTCATCTCCCGGCTGGAGGTCGCGCCACAGCGGAATACTGGTATGCAAGAGCATCACCGGCACTCCGTCTATGGCTATCGGTGCGGTGCCAGAGTTCCAAGACGCTCCAGGTGCGCAATCGACGGCAGTCAGAACGCCCGAGCGGTAGGGGGCAAGGCCACGACTGGGGGTCTGCTCGGCGACGAGCTCCACACTGATCGGGTCGCCATAATCAGAGGATTCGACCGGCACGATTACGGGCCCCGTGTGCGCTTCCAGCGTCGAGGGCGACGCGGCGGGGACAGCAACCACACCTATGCCGATACCGCAGGAAAGGGCTACGAGGCCGACAAGGATCGCGGTCCCGGCCTTATCCGTGCGGGTTGGTGAGGCACTCGAAGGCTTCGGGCTGGTCTGGGCGGAATTCTGGCGACTCACTGAGCTCTTTCTCGAGATCGTCTACATCGTAGTCGTCTTCCACAATGCCGTTCCGAATGAGGCAATCGACTGCGGGCGCTAGTGGATCGCCATTTGACGGATTCTGCAGCATGTTCACGTAGAGCGGCTCAATGAGGTTCTTGGTACCGAACAAGCATGTCTCCTCTGCCGATGAGACACTGGTGCCGTTCCCCGCTGGATACGAAATCGCGTACTGGTAGCTCCCCGAGGCCTGAAGCTCTGCCGACGCCTGTAAGCCGGATTCATTGAGGCAATCGACATAGCGCTGCGCGGCTTCGTCGTACTCCTGCCGAGATATCTTGCCGTCAGCAAGGACATCACGCTCGAAATCTGATGTCGCCTCTTCGCGCGCCTGTTGGATTTCCGCAGAGTACGGAGCGTCCGACTTTTCAGTGGCTTGAGCCGCGCAACCTGTGACGCTCAGAATGAACGCCACAGGCAGCACGAGCTGAATTGCTCTGGGCATGCTCTAGAACGATACCCAGCTACTACCGTCGCGGCGGAAGTCGTGGCCTGAATCCGAGCCGTTCGAGTTCGTGACGGACGACGACGAGGCCTGCGCGCCGGTGTAGTGCGTGGGCGCAGAAGAGATGTAGCGCCAGATGCCTGCCTGGACCCAGGCACATTGACCGCCACGATCGAAGACGTACGTCGATGTCGACGTCTTCGACGGAGTCGGCAAGCATCCGGCTTGTTGCCCTGCCTGTGCCGGTGCCGCGAGCCCCAACGTGGCCGCGAGAATCAACGCCCCGGTGAAACCAATGGAAAGTGCCTTGCGCATACAACCCCCCAAAATTATGCCTAGCGGCGTCGCTAGGCACTGAAAGGCTGACCAGTCCCGGCACGTTTGGCAAGTCCTCTCAAGAGCCGACTCGAACCAGCTCGGCTAGCACCACTATGCTGTCGCGGCATTTGCCAAGGGCTATGCCTCCCACCGTCTAGAAATTCACCACGAGGGCAACATGCTGCAGCGGCCTGACGGTCAAGCTTCAATGTGAACCAACTGTTCGGCAAGACAAAGGACGTCGCCGAACCCGGCGCCGCCGGTGCGGTGAACAACGACACCATCTAGGTGTACCCGGCCATCAGGTCTAAACGGTGGCCTCATCGAAGATGTCAGGCCCAACCCTGGCCGCGATGAGCGTCTGGGTGGTCTCCCCTTAGATTGCCAACCTGGTCCTGAACTCGGTTGACATTCTCAGAGGCCCCTTACTCGTCGTACTACACGGTGACGCACTTGCATCCACCCATGCTGATGATGCCGATCCCCATGTCAGCTCCCGACGAAGTGCGAGATGGCGTGCTCCGCGCATCCCGTGTGCTTTTCGCCGATCCTGGTTTAGCAGCAACCGCCCTGCGTGCCACGGTAGAACGCTTCTTGACCTCGGAAGGTATCTCTGCCACTCGACCAACCGGGCAGTTTCGGAACCCGCACGAACGCATCAAGGAATGGCGAGACGCTGACCCCAATCGGCCACCTCTGGCTGACTTGTTTTTCGCAGTCAAGTGGCTTGGCAACGCCGGAACTCACGAGGACTCAGACTTGACCACCATGGAGGTACTCGACGGCGCCAGGGTGCTCGACGAAGCCTTTCACCGACTTTTCACGGGCCCAGACATCGACGCGCATGCGCGAACCATCAACGCCGCGAAGGGACCCTCGCGGCAGCCCTGAGCCGCCCCGGTCGATGGCTGCGATGCCAACGGCTCCATCAAGCAACGAAAGTCACCAGCGATTTCCTCGGCTTGCACACTCAGATCGATACTGACGAGTTGGATGATTCGCTCAACGCAGTGGTGGCCGACATGCAGACCCGCACCACGCCAAGAGCTTCGTTCTGACCCCTGCACCGGGCGAGTCGATGTTTGTTCAGTTCTGAGATAGTTGGGTAAGGCCATCGACGGCATACGATCGGGCACTCTGCGCGAAACGGGATCGTTGCAGAGCAACAAGGGGTATCCGTGCATCTGAAGACAGTGCAGATCAGCAACTTCCGTCGACTGAAGAACGTGTCGATCGATCTCGAGACTGGCACGACTGTTTTCGTCGGCGCGAACAATAGCGGCAAGACTTCCGCGGCCAGCGTGCTTCGTCTCCTCGTGAAGGGCCGGGCGAAAGGCCTCACCGTCTTTGATTTCAGTGCGAGCTGCCTGGAAAGCCTGAGGGAAATCGAAGATTCCGAGCCCGGTCAGGAGCCACCACTTCCGGCAATCACCCTCGACCTGTGGTTCGACGTGACGGAGAATGAACTCCATCGGGTCGTGGATCTCCTCCCCAGTCTCGACTGGAATGATCAACCAGTCGGGATTCGCTTGCAGTATCGGCCGCGTAGCGAATCGGAGCTGCTCTCCCGGTATCGCGATGCGAAATCAGCGGCGGCGCTGAAATCGGACACGTCATACCATCCATGGCCCAGCAGCCTCCAGGAGTACCTCGAGAAGAAGCTCCATTCAGAATACGAGCTAGCCTATTTTGTCCTTGAGCACGAGATCGCCGAGGGAGAGGAGCACGCATATTCGCCGACCGCTCATCCTTTGCAGAATTCGAAGGGTGAGGCGGCCGCAACCCTTGACGGGTTGCTTACTCTTGACTATCTGGACGCCCAACGGTTTCTCTCAGATTCCGAGGCCAATTCACGCACGAAGGATCTTTCGAGGAGCCTCAGCCAGTTCTACCAACGCAACCTCGACAGGTTTGAGACAGACACCAGCGTCCTCCAGGCTCTGCACGCTTCAGAAACAAGCTTCAACGATCACCTTGCGCAGGTGTTCGAATCGACCCTCGGCAGCTTGAACGCGCTCGGCTACCCTGGTGTCGAAGACCCCGAGCTCGTCATCCGGTCGAGTTTCACGGCCGACCAGATCATGGCGCAAGACACATCCATTCAGTATTCACTTCCCCGCGCGGAAGGGGATCTGGTTGGAATCCGCCTCCCGGAGAAGTACAACGGGCTTGGCTTCAAGAATCTGATCTACATGGTCATCAAGATGCTGGACTTCCACCAACAGTGGGTCACGCAGGATGAGAGAACACCAGTTCATCTGGTGATCGTTGAGGAACCTGAGGCCCATCTTCACGCGCAGCTCCAGCAGGTCTTCATCAGCAAGATGCAAGAGATCATCTCCGACGACAGCGGCCTTACTACCCAGCTCGTAGTTACAACCCACTCGGCTCATGTGATCAACGAAAGCCGATTCACTCCTATCAGGTATTTCAGACGAGTTCAGTCCTCCACGGGCAGACACGAGTCTCAGGTTCGCGATGTTTCAAAGCTGAACACCCTCGAGAAAGACACGAAGAACTTCCTCGAGCGGTATATGAAGCTCACCCACTGTGATCTCTTCTTTGCAGATGCAGTAATTCTCGTGGAAGGCAACGTTGAGCGTCTTCTGTTGCCCTCGATAATCGAGAAGAGTCAACGTTCATTGACATCCAACTACCTCACGATTCTTGAGGTCGGGGGGGCGTTTGCGCACAAGTTCGATCCGCTGCTCGCTCTGCTCGGTATCCCAACGCTGGTGATCACCGACCTGGATAGCGTTACCCCTTCGGCTCCGTCCGGAGGGTCTGTCGTCAATTCTGCGCAAGATGGATCACCTAGTGTCGCATCCGGTACTTCCTGCCCCGCAGACACTCCATTGGCAGTGACCTCGAACGCAACCCTTCGCGACTGGCATCCCCGTAAAACCACGGTCGCGGAGCTCCTGGAGCTCAGCGACACGGCGAAGGAATTCTCGCTCGGCACGGACAATCCGACGCTTCTCCGCGTTGCCTACCAGACCTCCAGTGATGTCACTAAAGACGGGAGCACCTCCCGCGTGACCGGGCGCACATTTGAGGAGACCTTCGCCTACGAGAACCTGGTATGGGTTCTGAGCGACACGCATCGTTCACGCTCGCTCTTGCCCGCACAGTTCGACCACACGGCAGCCTCGTTGAACGACATCGTTGAGAAGATCCACGATCGAGTGAAGCGTTCCAGCTTCAAGAAGACCGAGTTTGCCCTAGCCCTCATGCTTTCGTCAGACGAGTGGCAGTCTCCCAGCTATATCGCAGAAGGACTCGCCTGGCTTGACGGCAAGATCAACCCGCCATCCATGACACCAGTGAAAGAACAGGTCGTTGTGTCATGACGCGCCGAATCGACAGTCCGGATACTGACGCAGACATTAAGCTCTGTGAAGTTCTCGCACGCCCCACCGCAACCTGCTTCGTTGTGAACGCTGGCGCAGGGTCAGGGAAGACCACTTCACTTGTCAAGGCGCTCGCCCACCTTCGCGATAGGAACGGTGAGACGCTCAGAAAGAGCGGACAACAGGTCGCCTGCATCACCTATACCGAAGTCGCTGCTGGCGAGATCCACGGCGAGATCGAAGAGGATCCACTCTTCCATGTCTCGACGATTCACAGCTTCCTGTGGACGGTGATCAAACCGTTCAAACGAGATGTGGCGACTTGGGTTGCTCAGCGCATCGACGAGAAAGTCGCTGCCTTGCAGGAGCACAACGCCAAACCCCGCACCCAAGCAAAGACGATCGCGAAGAACACACTCCAGCTCGAGCGACTAGAAGCGAACAAGGCTGCGATGCAGACCGTGACTTCGTTCACCTACGGGGTTGGCAGCCGGTACGGCAAGGGAATCCTTGGCCACGATGACATCATCAAGATGGTTCCGCAACTCATCCTCGAGAAGCCTCTCCTCCGGAAGCTGATCGCCCAGCGGTACCCGTTCATTTTCGTGGACGAGAGCCAAGACACCTTCCCGCTGGTGGTTGCAGCTCTGAAGGAGCTGTCAAACGATCCGTCGTGTGCACTCTGCATTGGCTTCTTTGGCGACCCCATGCAACAGATCTACGCAACAGGTGCTGGCGACATCGCGCTGGAGCCAGGATGGGTGCAGATCGACAAACCCGAGAATTTTCGCTGCCCGTCTACCGTGCTATCGGTCATCAACAACATCCGACGCGAAGTCCCGGGAGCTCTCCTCCAAGAAGGTGGTCGACGCACACGAAACGGCGACTCAGACGAGTACATACGAGGCGAAGCACACCTATTCGTGCTCCCGATTGATGCGGAGCGTGACAGCCATCTGGCTCGGGTTCGCGAGTGGCTCGCAACGAACACCAACGATCCGGAGTGGAGCTCGGATCACCGATCGTCCAATGTACGGATCCTTGTCATTGAACACCGTCTTGCTGCCCGACGGCTCGGCTTCGAGAGCCTATTCTCCTCGCACCATGACAAGAGCACGGACGCTCTCAAGACCGCCATCGCCGAGGGCACGGCCTGGACAACCCTTCCCTTCGTCGGCTACCTCACCCCGCTCGCCCAATCGGTCTGGGCGAGACAGAAGTTCCCGCAGATTGAACTCATCCGCGCCAACAGCCCCCTCCTCCTCGACATGGGGACGAACCAGAGTGCCAGCTCCGTGCTCAAGAGGCTCTCCGCGGCCGCTGAGTCCGTTGCGGAGATGCTGCAACCAGACAGCCACGCGACCGTGCGCGCCGTCCTCCAACACGCAACTGCAACCGGGCTGCTCACACTCGATGAGAGGTTCAAGGAACACGAGGCGCTCATCAATCAGACCCCTGATCCCGGTAATCTGTCCGATTTGGCCAACAGTGTCGGCCCGGAAAGCGATATCCTCGCTCGGTTCTTGGAAGTTCCAGCACGAGAGCTTCTCCCCTACCAAAGCTACTTAGACGAGCATTCGGTCTACGCGACCCACCAGGGAGTCAAGGGGGCCGAGTTTAGCCGCGTGCTCGTACTTCTAGAAGATGACGCCGCCGCAGGGAACATGTTTTCCTACAACAAGCTTCTCGGCCTCCAGGAACTCTCCGACAAAGACCGGGAGAACATGGCCGCCGGCCTCGAAACCACAATCGACCGCACTCGCCGCCTGCTGTACGTCGGCTGCTCGCGCGCAGAGCACGCCCTTGCCGTCGTGATTTTCACCCGAGATACATCAACAGCCGCAGCGCAGCTGAGGGATCTGAACATCTTCGACCCCGCCAGTGTCCACGACACAATGGATCTTCAATCGACACGGCCAGCCTAAGAAGGACGATGCGCATGGACTCGTCACACACGAACGCGGGTGCCGGCCTTGATTTGAGAGCGCTGCTAGATGTACTGCCCAGGGACGTTGGTCGAGCTGTGATGTGAGCGTCTAGGGTGCTGGACACGATGAGGACCTCCCGGTGAGAGTGGAGCTGTTGACACTTTCACTCGAGTCCAGGAGGTCCTCGTGTCCCACGCTAACGCCGCTTTGACGCCGATCCAACGTCTGAGGATCGCGCGGCTGATTGTCGATGACGGTTGGTCGGTCGCGCACGCGGCCGTGTTCTTTCACGTCGCATGGCCGACCGCGAAGCGGTGGGCCGACCGGTATGAAGCGATGGGCGTAGACGGGATGCAAGACCGGTCGTCCAGGCCGCACGGTTCACCGAACAAGACGCCGCCACACCTCGTGCGGAAGATCGTGCACCTGCGGTGGAAGAAGCGCCTGGGCCCGGTCGCGATCGCGGGCCGGGTCGGGATACCGGCGTCGACCGTGCACGCGGTACTTGTGCGGTGCCGGCTGAACCGGCTCCGCCACGTCGACGTACGCACCGGCGAACCGATCCGCCGCTACGAGCACGAGTATCCCGGGTCGATGATCCATGTCGATGTGAAGAAGCTCGGCAACATCCCCGACGGCGGCGGTTGGCGCACCGTCGGCAGGCAGCAGGGCGGCAAGCACCGGGCGACGACGCCGGGCAAGGGCCGCAACAAGTACTCCCACCCGCTGATGCGGCATGCATTCGTGCACACCGTCATCGACGACCATTCCCGGGTCGCGTACGCCGAGATCCACGACGACGAAACCGCGGCCACCGCGGTAGGAGTACTACGCCGCGCAGTGTCTTGGTTCGCGGACCGCGGCATCCGTGTCGAGCGGGTCCTGTCCGATAACGGCGGCGCATACAAGTCACGCCTGTCGCGACACGTGCGTCGAGCTGAGCATCACGCCGAAGAGAACCCGACCCTACCGACCACAGACCAACGGCAAGATCGAACGCTTCCACCGCACGATGAGCGACGGTGGGGCATTCGCCCGCCACTACAACTCAGAATCCGCCCGACGAAACGCACTCCCTGCATGGCTGCACACCTACAATCACCACAGGCCCCACACCGCCATCGGGAAGGTCCCACCCATCACAAGCTTGATCAACCTCCCTGGGCAGTACAACTAGAGGTCGAGCACGGCGGGTGAGCGCTCGACGCCAGGAGCTTCCAGAACGTCCCCCCGGGGTCGGGATTCTTGGTGGTTCATCGATACGTCCGGGTGGCAAATCAGCTTGCGTCGGCTGTCGCGTTCGGGGCACCTTGACCGGGAATATCGCGGCGGGTCGTACGGGAGCCGTACGGTCAACGGATGCCGGGCCCTCACAGCTCGGCTTGAGACGTGCCGAGTGTTTCGGTCGGCGACCCTTCAACGCAACGGGTAGTGCTCGAGTTGCTGTTCCCAGTCGTTAGTTGCGACGGCGAGTAGGGCGTGCTCGACGCGAAATTCCATCCGAATCCCTCGACCCCATCGGTCGTCCCAAGAAGCACTCGGTGGCGCTGCCTCTCCGACCAGCCTGATGACGAGACTCGACTCGCCTGGATTGGCAGCCACTGCGGCAAACGACAGGTTCGGCTCCGTGAATTCGATCGAGGTTTCTACGGCTTGGGGAACAGCTCGGAGCCAGGCGAGGAGCTCTCGTGCCTCCCACGTCGTCAGGCAGGGGTCTCGAAACTCCCAGGACTCGTCGGCCAACTTCACACGCCCATCGACGAGCAGCCAGTTCTCGTCCCAACCACCCGTCGGCGCAACGGCCATGGCCCCGAATTGATAGCCATCGAGACGAATCTCGACGAAGTCGCCGTCGGGGGAAGAAATTTGCACGCTCGTACTCTATAGAAGCGGCGGCGAGGCAGTCCGCTGTCAGCGGGAGGACACAGTGGCATCGACCGGTTCATCGTTGGATCAATTCTCCGTTGCGGGATCCGCTTGCGGACCTCGTCGCCTAAGCGGACCCGCTATCGCGGGCCCGCCCGATTTCATGCAGTGAGTTCGTCCCCTGGGTCGGGCAGGTACGAGATGCTGCTCAACGGTGTCGCAACACGGGTACAACCCATCCACCCTCGGCGTCCTGCCAACCGCCCTCGACGGCGCTGACGCCCCACGAGCCGAGAATCAGGGACATCTTCTCGATGTCCTGAGGGTTGCGGATATCTCCGCCGAAGTCCGGCAGTTCATTGAACTTGGCGCCGTGGCCGCTGTTGTCTGGATCGAGGCGAAGCTTCCATACGTTCTTGTCGCGGTCGAAGAAGAGGTATGCAAGGCGAACGCTCATTGTTGGATCGTAGCCCGGCACGATTGGATACCCGCTGCTGGATCCCGAACTGACTAGTTAGACCTCGCGAGCTGGCTGCAGCCAGCTGATCCCGAGCTTGCGTTTCGTGTCGTCCGACACCTGGAACTGAAGCTGCTGCTCTACGACACCATCCCGGCCGAGATGCAGCTCGACGAGTTCTGATTCGTTGCCCACGGTGAGAGTCGTGATCACGTTGAGCAGCTCGGGCAGCGCAGCAGAGCCGATCAACACCTCGCGGGTGTTTGGAAGGTAGGTGTGTTGCTCGCCGCCTCGGACTGCAAGGCTGTGATCGGTGCACAACGCGAGCGTCACGTTGGCCTCGCGGATGGGCTGCATGTCGGTGCGATCGCACCCGCGTACTTGGCATGTGGGCATGTGCAGAAGATATGGCGTCCTACCGACATCGCATGCGAAAGCGTGAGGTGCAGCGTATGGGTGCAACGCGCAGCCAGAACGTCGTGCGGCCCGAAAGGTGCGAGGCTTTCCGAATGACTGATCCATTCCTTGAGGCTTTCGTTCCTCAGTTGCTCGCCACCATTGTCGGCGGCGTGATCGGTGTCTTCGCCGTGTGGCTTGCTTTCGGATGGCAGCGGCGAGCGTCGGCCCAGGACGGGGTGGACCAGGCTGTCGAGTACCTGCTGTGTCGCATCGCTGAATACGTCTCGGACCTTGATGCCTATAAGCGGGACTTCGGCCTAGTGAACTGGGGCGCCGGCCAACGACCGCAGCGTTACGTTCCGCACGCCGCTGGCGTGTCAATCGCTGTCGAGCTACTGCGGATGCGTACGAAGGGCAAAGAGCGGAAGGTTGCCGATGAGATCGGCAAGGCATGGAGCCTCGCAGCTGCCGCGACTCTCGACAAACGAGGCACCGCATGTGGCTTCCTGGCTGGGGCAATCTCAGACTGGCGGTTGGGTGCTTCCCCCGCCGAAATCGCCGACGGTCTGGAAACGGTGCGACAGCTCGCACTCAAGGACGACGAATTCGAGATCGGCACATTAGAGAACTGAGCGTGTCGAAGCTCAGTGCATCGTGGATGTCTTCTGCCCGTAATGGGATCCTTCACTGACGACGTTGAACAGGCTGCCCGAGCCGTCGAATCGGAGATAGTGAAGGAGAGGGCAACAGATGCGCAGCGCTGCACGCGAGGGAGCACGTGCGTACCTACCTGTCATGGGAGTGATCTGCGCCGCGCACATCGCCTCGCCCATTCCGTCCAAGTCGGGCTGCAAAGCTCGGGTGGACGCGCATACGGGTCACGGGCGCGATTGTGCCTCAACGAGAAAAGCCCTGATCACACGGCGGGGCTGATTCGCCCCCACCGTCACTCTGATCAGACGGAGTCGTATCGGCGGGCCGTCCTGGACAGCCGCATCCGTGCTGGCCGTTGCTCCTCCGCCGACCGCCTCGATCAGTCTTCATCCCGCCTGAACGCCCTCTCCAGCAGCTCCGCCGTCGCCGGGTTCACCAACTCCCGACGCTGGATGAGTGCTGCACCGTGATCTTCGTATCGGTGTGCCCGAGCAATTCGGCGGCGAGTTCAACGCTCGCGTTGTCGTTCACCGCGGTCGCGACGGTGCGCCGGAACAGGTGCGGTGTCACTCCGCCGATGCCGGCCAGCTCGAGCACGTGTCCCAGCTGACGCCGGACGTTGGCCGTGGTCAGCGGAGTGCCCTCGCGCGAGCGGAACACCAGCGACTCCGGGTCTACCTCGCTGTGACCGCAAGTCGACGCCGCACCGCCTCGGCTGTGAACGACGGCAATGCGATGATGCGCCGAGACTTCGCCGTCTTCGGATGGTCCTGCCGGAACGTCGGCTCGCCATGACGGCTGATGATCGTGCCGGCGATGCGGATCGTCGGCGTCGGGCCGGTGACATCGACGTCGCGCCGGCGGATCGCGAGCACCTCACCGATGCGGGCGGACGTGCCGAGCATGACCTCGACGATCGCGCCGAGCTGCCCATCGGGCCGAGGACCTGAGACGTGGTCGACGCCGGACTCCCAGCGGGCGATCACGGCGCGGATCGCGTTCACCTCGACGCTCGTCAGCGCATCGGGCATCCGAGCCTCACGGTGGACGCGGGAGACGTGATGCATCGGGTTGGCGGGCAGCACCTCGTGCCGCACAGCGAGTTCGAGCGCGAGCCTCAGCACCACGCGCGACTGCTTGGCGCGGTTGTACGAGATCCTCGCCTGCTCCTTGATGAAGCGGTCGCAGCGCGCCACCCCGATCTCACGCAGCGTCAGGTGCTCGAACACCGGCAGCACGAGGGTGCGCATATTCCGCTCGTACAGGATCCGCGTCGTCTTCGAGATCCGGCCCTCGAGGTCGATGTCCTGCAGCCAGTACGCGACGAGGTCGCCGAAGGGGCTGTCCGGCGTCAGGTGGCCGGAGCTGGATGCGGGTTGGAGTTCCGAGCGTCCCGCCAGCCTCTCCTTCAGTGCTCGCTCGGCGGCCTTGGTGGTGTCGGCGGTGGCCTGCACGATGCGTGAGCGACCGTCCCAGTCGCGATATCGGGTGCGGGCTTCGAATCGCCCGGACGGCAGGATCCGGGTGGTGATATCGCCGAAGCTGCCGATGGTCAGTCGTGGCCGGCCCATGTCAGTTCGCCGCCCCTCGGAGCATCGATACGGCGGCTACGCCGATTCCAGCTGCTCGGCCACCCAGGCGCGCACGTCCGAGGCGGCGAACTTCAGGTGCTTGCCGAAGCGGTAGGCCGCCGGCCCCTTGCCGCGGGTGCGCCAGTCGTAGAGCGTCGAGACCGGCACACCCAGATAGGCAGCCAGCTCGGTGATGTCCAACAGCGGTTCGAGCCCGAATGCGTCGGCGGGTACCGTCGCGGAATCGATCGCCATCTCCTCGTGCGTGTTCATACCGGTCAGGTGCGCACCCCGCCCCTGAGCGATCGGAACCGACCGGCGATGACACGGTCGGCTCGGACGGCAAGGACGGATCAGGGGTACTGACGGGATGAAAGTGATGGGTTTTCGATGGGAGGATCAAATCTCTTAACCTCAAAAGTCCCGGAAACCCTTGAGTTTCCGGGACTTTTTGGTCGGGCTGACAGGATTTGAACCTGCGACCCCTTGACCCCCAGTCAAGTGCGCTACCAAGCTGCGCCACAGCCCGATGCCATCGGATTTCGCCGAAGACAACTTGACCATCATAGCGGCATTCGAGGGCGTGCTCGTGCACACGAGGGCACCCACGCGGCATCCGCTCGCCGGGTTTCGAGACGGTCGCTCCGCTCCGTCCTCAACCAACAGACGACATCCTCTCCAGCCACTGACGATCAGCTGAGAGCCCTCGACCTCGAGCATCATCCCCGCAAGACTTGGGGGCACATACGCACTTCCGAGGGGGAAACACCGTGGCACGCACCATCGCCGACCAGCTCGTCGCCCAGCTCATCGATGCTGGCGTCGATCACATCTACGGTATCGTCGGGGACTCGCTGAATCCCATCGTCGATGCGGTGCGCCGATCGGGTGGCAAGGCGAAGGGCGGCATCGACTGGATCCACGTGCGCCACGAGGAATCCGCCGCGTTCATGGCCGCTGCCGAGGCGCAGCTCACGGGCAAGCTCGCGGTGTGCGCCGGCAGTTGTGGGCCTGGCAACCTGCACCTCATCAACGGCCTCTATGACGCGCATCGCTCGGGCGCACCGGTGCTCGCCATCGCGAGCCACATCCCGAGCGCGCAGATCGGTTCGGGGTACTTTCAGGAGACGCACCCCGAGCGCCTGTTCGTCGAGTGCTCGAACTACTGCGAGCAGATCATGACGGCTGCGCAGTCGCCGCGTGTGGTCAACTCGGCGCTGCGGCATGCGATCGCAGGCCCCGGGGTTTCGGTGATCGTCATGCCAGGGGATGTCGCGGAGTTCGAGGCATCCGCTTCGTTCCCGTCGCTCGTGCTCACTGAACCCGCGACGCTCGTGCCCGCTGAAGCCGATGTGCGACGCCTTGCCGCCGCGATCGACGAGGCGAAGACGGTCGCGATCTTCGCAGGCGCCGGAGTCGAGGGTGCGCACGACGAGGTGATCGCGTTCGCCGAGCTGCTCAAGGCACCGGTCGGCCACACCCTGCGCGGCAAGCAGTGGATCCAGTACGACAACCCCTTCGACGTCGGCATGACCGGCCTGCTCGGCTACGGCGCAGCGCACGCGGGCATCCACGATGCCGACCTGTTGCTGCTCATCGGCACCGATTTCCCCTACGAACAGTTCATGCCCGACCCGGAGAAGGTCGTCATCGCCCAGATCGATACGGATGCCGCGCATCTCGGCCGGCGCGTCAGCGTCGCGCACCCCGTGCACGGCGACGTGCGGGTCACGCTCGCCCGGCTCACCGAACTCGTGGCGCCGAAGAGCAACCATGCCTTCCTCGACCGCACGTTGAAGAAGCACCACAAGCTGCTCGACACGGTCGTGGGCACCTATACGGATGTCTCGAAGGTCACGCCGATCCATCCCGAGTACGCCATCTCACTCATCGACGAGGCCGCAGACAACGACGCGGTCTTCACGGCCGACACCGGCATGGGCAACGTCTGGCAGGCCCGCTACGTCACCCCCGCACCCGATCGGCGCATCATCGGATCGTTCCTCCACGGCTCGATGGCGAATGCGCTCCCCCACGCGATCGGCGCGCAGTTCGCCTACCCTGACCGCCAGGTCGTTGCGATCGCCGGCGACGGCGGGCTTTCGATGCTGCTCGGCGAACTCATCACCGCGGTGGCGTACAAGCTGCCGCTCAAGATCTTCGTGTTCAACAACTCGACCCTCGGGCTCGTGAAGCTCGAGATGCTCGTCGACGGGTTCCCGTCATTCGGCGTCGACGTTCCGCCGGTCGACTACGCCGGCATCGCCGAGGCGATCGGCTTCCACGCGGAGCGCGTCGACGACCCGCACGCAGTGAAGGATGCCGTTGCGACCGCGTTCGCCCACGACGGCCCGGCGCTGCTCGACATCGTCACCGATCCGCGAGCGCTCTCGCTGCCGCCCGCGATCACGGGCGAGCAGGTGAAGGGATTCGCGCTTGCGATGTCGAAGACCGTGCTGCACGGCGGCGCAGCCGAGGCAGTGGCGATGGCGCGCTCGAACATCAAGCACCTGCCTGGGCTTTGACGCGCCACCGCATCGAGCAGTCGACTTCAGCGAGGTTCTCGAAACCGAATCAGATGTACTACCCGATCGACCGGTGCGACGGCATCCAGCAACTCTGCTGAGAGCTCGGCGTGGTCGCGTTGCATGTCGCGCATCATGTCGTGAGCGGCGGGCTCGGATGTCAGTGGTCGGCGCTATCTTCGAGACGTGATGACCGATCTGATCGAAGATCTCGAGCCCGCACCGCTCCGGGTCGTTCCGGCGAGCGAAGTGCCGTTCGCCGATGTCGAGGCCGTGTTCGGCACACGCGGCGACCCGGCGCATTGCTGGTGCCAGTGGTACAAGATCCCGGGCAGCGACTGGCGGGGCATCGGCGATGACGCCCTGCACGACCGCCTGCAAGCGCAGATGCACAGCACCGACGCCGGGCCGGGGCTCATCGCCTACGACGGTGAGACGCCAGTCGGTTGGTGCGCCGTCGAGCCGCGAACCAATCTCCCCAGACTCCGCCGCAGCCGCATCGTCACCGGAGGCTCCGCCCACCCCGACTTCGACGACGCCGGCGTCTGGGCCGTCTCATGCTTCGTCGTACCGCGAAGCCACCGTGGCCGCGGTGTCGGTCGCGCTCTCGCCGAGGCCGCGGTCGACTTCGCCCGTGCGGGCGGCGCCGCCGTCATCGAGGCCTACGCCGTCGACCCCTCGAAGCGTGCGAAGGTCGCAGCAGATGCGCTCTTCCACGGCACGGTCTCGATGTTCGCGGGCGCCGGCTTCACCGAAATCTCCCGGCCGAAGCCAGACCGCGCGATCATGCAGGTCGAGCTGGTGAACAACGGCGTTCTTCATATTTGAGGGGCTCACGGCCTCGCTTCTCGTCGGGTTCGAGGCAAGCGCCGCCCAGCGAACGGAAAGGTTCACGCGCGCGGCAGCACACCCAGGAGCGCCGAAGTGAAGGTCGCGCGGAGAGCGTCACGCAGCTCCAGGTGGAGCACGCCGAGGGCGGGCTCGTCCGCGTAGGCGGCGAGGAGGCTGGGCGGCGGCGGCACGTAAGACGACAGTGCACCCGCAGAGACGAGGCTCATCAGGCAGAACAGTTGCGCGCCGTCGCCGAGTTCTGGCACATGGTGGCGCACGAGCTCGGACATGACCGCGAGCCTGGTGAGGGAAGACCGCTTGTGTCGCTTGACCACCTCGACCGAGACGTTGTGCTCCAGGACGCCGCCCTGCGCGCCGAAGAGGTCGCAGAGCACCACCCGGCCCGCGAGCGACTGGCTAAGGATCTCGGCCAGCTGGCCCGCCCGCACTTCTGGTGCCGCGTGCGGCTCGATGCCCACTGCCAGCTCCTCCGCCAGCTCGGTGAGCCAGCTTCCCAGGTAGTCGTCCAGCAGTTCGAGCAGCACTGCCTCGCGCGACTCGAAATATCGCAGGACGTTCGACTTGGCCAGGCCCACCCGCCGACTGAGCTCGTTGAGGCTCACCTCGGCCACGGGCATCTCGTCGAGCATCGCCGCCGCCGTATCCAGAATCGCCCGGCGGCGGATCTCCCGCTGCTCTTCGCTTCGCGCTCGCTGGAACGTCACGCCCTCAGCCTAGCTTAAAGACCACCGGTTCCTTGACATCAGACCGCCGGTCCCTTAGGTTTGTCCTAATAACAGACCGAGAGTTTTTTAGGAGTGCACCGTGAGCGACAACTGGACAGAGCAGGACATCCCCGATCAGCACGGCAGGGTGGCGATCGTGACCGGCGCCAACTCCGGGCTGGGCTTCGAGACCGCCCGCATGCTCGCCGAGCGGGGGGCAGCGGTCGTCCTGGCCGTTCGCGATGTCGAGAAGGGCAAGCAGGCAGCCGACCGCATCATCGGCGACGTCACCGTCCAGGCCCTCGACCTGAGCTCCCTCGACTCGATCCGATCCGCGGCGGCCGACCTGCGCGCCGCCCACGCGCGCATCGACCTTCTGGTCAACAACGCCGGCGTGATGTACACCCCGAAGCGAACAACGGCCGACGGCTTCGAACTGCAGTTCGGCACCAACCACCTCGGCCACTTCGCCCTCACCGGCCTGCTGCTCGACCGGCTCCTGCCCGTCCCCGGCTCCCGCGTCGTCACGGTCAGCAGCAACGGCCACCGCATCCGGGCCGCCATCCACTTCGACGACTTGCAGTGGGAGCGCTCGTATAGCCGCGCCGGCGCGTATGGCCAGGCCAAACTGGCCAACCTGATGTTCACGTACGAACTGCAGCGCCGGCTCGCGTCGCACGGCACGACAGTCGCGGTGGCCGCCCATCCCGGCGTGGCCAACACCGCCCTGACCCGCGATACACCCGCCGCGCTCCGGCTGCCCCTCACCTGGCTCGCGCCGCTGCTCTCCCAGAAGCCCGAAATGGGCGCTCTGCCCACCCTGCGCGCCGCCACCGATCCGGAGGTCGTCGGCGGCCAGTACTACGGTCCCGCCCATGCGGGTCAGAACCGCGGATATCCGAAGGCGGTCATTTCCAGCGCCGACTCCCACGACCAGGAAATCCAGCAGCGCCTGTGGACCGTCTCGGAGAAGCTCACCGGCGTGACATTCCCCCGCAGCCTGGCCGTACGGTGACGTTCGGCTCCACGAGCGGCCCCTTGCGGCGCTCGCCGAGCGACACGCCCGTGCCGGTGATGGTGTGCACGCCCAGCGACCGTTCGTAGACGAACCGGTAGCCGCCCTCGCGCAGCTGCGACGTCGGCACGATCGATGAGAAGCGAAGGTCCCAGCGCGAATGCAACGCCGGCTCTTGCGTGAGCCGCCAGACCTCGTCGAGTTCGGCGCGCACCAGGATCTCGACGTAGATGCCGCGATCGCCCGACTCCCCCGCTCGACGGGAACGACTCGGGCGCCGCGGCATCCGTGAACTACCTGCCGCGCTCGCGGCGCTCGCGCACCCGCATGTTGATGACGATCGGCGAGCCTTCGAAGCCGTAGATCTCGCGCAAGCGCCGCTGGATGAAGCGGCGATAGCCCGGGTCGAGGAATCCGGTCGTGAACAGAACGAATGTCGGCGGGCGACTTGCTGCCTGCGTGCCGAACAGGATGCGGGGCTGCTTGCCGCCGCGCACCGGGTGCGGGTGCTCCTGCGTCAGCTCGGTGAGGAACGCGTTGAACTTGCCGGTCGGAATGCGGGTGTCCCACGACTCGAGCGCGGTCTCGAGGGCGGGTACGAGCTTCTCGAGGTGCCGGCCGGTCTTCGCCGAGATGTTGACCCGCGGTGCCCACGCCACGTGGTGCAGGTCTTGGTCGATCTCGCGTTCGAGATAACGGCGACGTTCGTCGTCGAGCAGATCCCACTTGTTGTACGCGAGCACGAGCGCGCGACCCGATTCGAGCACGAGGTCGATGATGCGCACGTCTTGCTCGGAGATCGGCTGCGAGACGTCGAGCAGCACGACTGCGACCTCGGCCTTCTCGAGGGCGGCCTGCGTTCGCAGCGAGGCGTAGAAGTCGGCGCCCTGCTGCAGGTGCACGCGACGACGGATGCCGGCGGTGTCGACGAAGCGCCAGATCTTGCCGCCCAGCTCGATCTGCTCGTCGACGGGGTCACGGGTGGTGCCCGCGAGTTCGTTCACGACGACGCGCTCTTCACCGGCGGTCTTGTTCAGCAGGCTCGACTTGCCGACGTTGGGGCGACCGAGGATCGCGACGCGACGCGGGCCACCGAACTCGTCTTTCGCGACGGCCGAAACCTGCGGCAGCACCTTGAAGACGGTCTCGAGCATGTCGGCGACGCCGCGACCATGCAGGGCCGACACCGGGAGCGGCTCGCCGAGACCGAGGTTCCAGAGCGCAGCAGCCTCGGACTCCTGGCGGGCGTCGTCGACCTTGTTCGCCAGCAGGAACACCGGCTTGCCCGCTTTGCGGAGCAGGCGCACGACGTGCTCATCGGTCGATGTGGCACCGACCGTGGCATCGACCACGAACAGCACGATATCGGAGAGGTCGATCGCAACCTCGGCCTGCGCGGCAACCGATGCGTCGATGCCCTTCGCGTCGGGCTCCCACCCACCGGTGTCGACGAGCGTGAACCGCCGGTCGAGGTACTCGCCCTTGTACGACACGCGGTCGCGAGTGACGCCAGGAGTATCTTCGACGACGGCCTCACGGCGCCCGAGGATTCGGTTCACGAGGGCCGACTTGCCGACGTTCGGCCGACCGACGATCGCGATCACCGGCAGTGCGGGAAGGAAGCGAATCGCCTCCTCGCCCTCTTCGGAGAGCTCGAGCACCTCGAGGTCGTCGTCGTCGAGCGCGTAGTCGGCGAGCCCCGACCGGAGCGTGGTCGCCCGCTGCTCGGCGAGCTCGTCATCGACGTCGGCGAGACGCTCCGCGAGATCGTCGTCGGGAGCGTCGAAGTCTTCGCCCTGGTCGGTCATGGTCTCTCCTCTGAAGTCTGTGTGCGCCGGTCGCGTCGCGACTACGGTGCGAGCGCCGGTTGCGCTGCGCGGATCACGCCGATCACCGCGTCAACCGTCTGGTCGAAGTCGAGTTCAGTCGAATCGACGGTCGTGACGCCGTCGGCCGCGGTCATGAAGTCCACGACTTTGGAATCGGCCGCATCGCGCTTGCGCAACTGCTCCCCCACTGCCTCGGCCGAGGATCCGGCGAGTTCGGCGGAGCGCCTGCCCATTCTAACCGCTTCGGATGCTGTGAGGAGTATGCGAACGGGGGCGTCGGGTGCCACCACCGTCGTGATGTCGCGTCCTTCGACGATGATGCCGGGCGCGTCGACGGCCGCCATGATCGAACGGAACAGCTCGATGAGGTGGCGACGCACCTCGGGAACACGTGCGACGGCGCTGACCACCGCGGAGATCTGCGGGTCGCGGATCGCATCGGTCACATCGATGTCGCCGACGTGCACCGCGTATCCGGTCGGGTCGGTTCCGATGCGATACTCGAACGAGTCGAGGCACGAGGCGACGGATGCCGCGTCATCCGTGTCGACACCGGATGCCTCTGCATGCCAGGCCAACGCGCGATACGCCGCCCCCGTGTCGAGGAATCCGAACCCCAGCCGGCGCGCGACCTCTTTGGACACGCTCGACTTGCCGCTGCCGGCTGGGCCGTCGACGGCGACCACGAACGGGATGACGGGTGGCACGTTCAACCTGCAATCCGCCAGCCGCGGGCGGCCAGCTCGTCGGTGAGATGCTGTTGCACCTCGGGCAGCACCGAGATCTCGGCGAGGCCGATCTGCGCGCCGGGCGAGTGCTCGAGGCGGAGGTCTTCGATATTGGCACCGGCCTCGCCGACGTCGTTGAAGAGGCGGGCGAGCTGGCCCGGCCTGTCGTCGATCATGACGATGAGGCTCGAGTAGCGCCGATCGACGCCGTGCTTGCCGGGCAGCCGTTCGACACCGGTGTTGCCGCCGAAGAGTTCTTCGGCCACGCGGCGACGCGCGCCCGGGGCATCCATGTTCTCGAGTGCGTCGACGAACCGGTCGAGGTCGTCGCGGTAGCCGCGGAGGATCTCGGCGACGGGCGCGGCGTTCTGACCGAGGATCTGCACCCAGAGTTCAGGGTCGCTCGCGGCGACCCGAGTGACATCGCGCAGACCCTGCCCCGCGAGGTTCACCGAAGCATGGGGGGCCTCGATGAGTCGGCGCGCCATGAGACTCGACACCACTTGCGGCACGTGCGAGACGAGGGCGACGGCCGCGTCATGCTGCTCGGGCGTGAGCTCGACGAGCGTGGCGCCGAGATCGAGGATCAGGTCGTCGATCGCCGAGCCGTCTCGGTAGGAGATGCCGCCGTGGGCCGCGACGACCCATGGGCGGCCGACGAAGAGGTCGGCGCGACCCGACATCGGGCCACCGCGTTCTCGCCCGGCCATCGGGTGCGTGCCGATGTAGCGCGAGAGATCGGCCCCGCGTGCTTTCAGGTCTTCGTAGACGGCGAGCTTGACGCTGGCGACATCCGTGACAATCGCCTGCGGGTAGGCATCGAGCTCTGCCGCCACGACATCGGCCGTCACGTCGGGCGGCACGCACACGACGATCAACTGGGGCTGGTCACCGGGTACTGCGGGCCGGCCGGCACCGTAGTCGACGGCGATCGCGAGGTGGGTGGGCGACGCGTCGGCGAGGATCACGTCGATGCCCTTCGCCCGCAGCCCGAGGCCGATGCTGGCGCCGAGCAGGCCGACGCCGACGACGCGAACCGGCCCGACCAGGCGTGATTCGCTCACGTGTCGTTCGCCTCCCCCTCGGCTTCCGCGGCGCTATCCGCGGTTGCTTCCGCGGGCTCACTCGCGGGCTCATTCGCGGGCTCATTCGCGGGCTCATTCGCGGCCCGCGAGATCGTGAGCAGCTCGCCGCGCTCCACCTTCGTCAGTTCGCGCATCTCGCCCGACCGGAGCGTGCCGAGATTCAGTGGCCCGAAGCTGCGACGCACGAGGTCGACGACCGGATGCCCCACGGCATCGAGCATGCGGCGCACGATGCGGTTGCGGCCCGAGTGGAGCGTCAACTCGACCATCGAATGCGCGTCGTCCGCCTGCTGCTGCAGGATGCGTGCGCGGTCGGCCTTGATCGGTCCGTCTTCGAGCTCGATGCCGTTCTTCAGCCCCTGCACGGTCTGCGGGCTCACTCGGCCCGTGACCTTCGCGATGTAGGTCTTCGAGACGCCGAACGAAGGGTGGGCGAGCACGTGGGCGAGGTCGCCGTCGTTCGTGAGCAGCAGCAAGCCGCTCGTCTCGGCGTCGAGCCTGCCCACGTTGAACACGCGCTCCTCGAGGTCATCGGTGAAGCTCGTGAGGTCGGGCCGACCCTGCTCGTCGCGCATCGACGAGACGACGCCGCGCGGCTTGTTCAGCATGTAGTAGCGCTTGGCCGGGTCGAGTTGCACAGCGACACCGTCGACGGCGACCAGGTCGGTCTCGGGATCGATGCGGCGCCCCAGCTCCGTGACGACCTCGCCGTTGACTTCGACCCGGCCCTCGGTGATGTACTGCTCTGAGACTCGGCGGCTCGCGACGCCCGCCGCCGCGAGCACCTTCTGCAGCCGAACGCCCTCGGGAGCGGGTTCCCCGCCCCAGCCGGTTGCGTCAGTCAATGTCGAATCCTTCCTGGCCGTCGTCGAGCAACGGCGAGATGTGCGGCAGCTCGTCGAGCGAGTTGATACCGAGGTTGGTGAGCAGGAGCTCGGTCGTGCCGTAGAGGATCGCGCCCGTCTCGGGATCGGTGTCGACTTCGGTCACGAGTCCGCGACCGAGCAGGGTGCGTACCACCGAGTCCACGTTCACCGCGCGGATGGAGGCGACCTGCGACCGCGTGATCGGCTGCTTGTACGTGATCACCGAGAGCGTCTCGAGCGCAGCCTGCGACAGCTTGGTCGACGACTGCGTCAGCACGAAGTCCGCCACGAGGGCGTCGTACTCGGCTCGGACGTAGAATCGCCAGCCACCGCCCACCTCGCGAAGTTCGAAGCCGCGACGGACGCCGCGCGCCTCGGGCTCCCCTGCGACATCCGTTCGCGGCTCGCCCGACGTGCCGGCGCCGTCGTAGTCGGCGCGGAGTCGAGCGATCGACGCACGCACCTCTGCGACGGGTCGCGCGACCGCAGCCGCCAGCGACACGACGCTCTGCGGTTCGTCGGCGATGAACAGAATCGCCTCGAGTACGCGGTCGAGGTCGAGCCGCGGTTGCCCCGGAACGTCGAGTGGTGTCGAGATCGACAGTTCAGGGCCGTTGCCCTCAGCTGGCGACTCTTCTGGTCGATTCGGGCGCTCTGCGCCGGTATCGAGATTCATCGCCGCGACATCCGTCTCACTCGTCATAGTCCGCCCCCAGGCTCTCGAGGTTCTCATCCGTCCAATTCTCGGCCGACCATCGAAGGGTCAGTTCACCGAGTGGTTCGAGTTGTTCGAAGCCGATCGCCGCGAGACGGTAGAGCTCGAGCACGGCGAGGAAGCGCGCCACGACGAGTCCCGGCTGCGCGACCCCGGCGATGAGCTGGCGAAATGTCACGGGGTCGCCGCGCCGGAGTACCGCCACGACGTGCGCGGCCTGCTCGCGAATCGAGACGAGCGGCGCGTGCAGGTGATCGAGTCCCACCACGGGAATCTCTCGCGGCGTGAGCGCCAGGGCCGCCAGCGCGGCGAAGTCCTCGGCAGAGAGCGTCCACACGAGTTCGGGCGCACGCCGGCGGAACTTCTCCTCGAGCCGTACGTTGCGGGCGTGCCGAAGCGCCTCCTGCTCGAGGTGCCCCGCGAACCACCGCGCAGCCTCCTTGAACGCCCGGTACTGCAGGAGCCTCGCGAAGAGCAAGTCGCGCGCCTCGAGCAGCGCGACGTCTTCAGCATCGACGAGTTCACCCTGCGGCAGCAGCCCGGCGACCTTCAGATCGAGCAGGGTCGCCGCGACCACGAGGAACTCCGACGCCCGGTCGAGCTCCTCCTCGGAATCGAGCCCGCGCAGGTAGGAGATGAACTCGTCGGTCACGGCCGACAGCGACACCTCGGTGATGTCGAGCTCATGCTTCGCGATGAGCGAGAGCAAGAGGTCGAACGGACCCTCGAAGTTGGTGAGGGCGACGCGGAAGCCACCCTCGGGCACCTGCTGCTCGGGGGCCGAAGCCGCTTCAGGCGACCGCGCCACGGAACACCAGCTCCCTGGCGAGCTGGCGGTACGACTTCGACGCCTGGTGCTCGGGAGCGAACTCTGTGATCGGGGTCGCTGCGACGGTCGCGTCGGGGAACTTGACCGTGCGCGTGATGACCGTCTCGAGCACCTTCTCGCCGAACGCATCGACGACCCGCTCGAGCACCTCGCGTGAGTGCAGGGTGCGCGAGTCGTACATCGTCGCGAGGATGCCGTCGAGCTCGATGGCGGGATTCAACCGGTCGCGCACCTTGTCGATCGTCTCGATGAGGAGGGCCACGCCGCGCAGCGCGAAGAACTCGCACTCGAGCGGGATGACCACGCCGTGGCTCGCCGTGAGCGCGTTCACGGTGAGCAGACCGAGCGAGGGCTGGCAGTCGATGAGGATCACGTCGTAGTCGTCGGCGACCCGGCGCAGCACCCCGGCGAGGATCTGCTCGCGGGCGACCTCGGTGACGAGGTGCACTTCTGCCGCGGAGAGGTCGATGTTCGCGGGAATCACGTCGAGGTTCTCGACGCCGGTCTTCTGGATCACGTCGGCCGGGTCGAGCGTGCGCGAGAGCAACAGGTCGTAGATCGTCGGCGCGTCGTGCGTCTGCACGCCGAGACCCGCCGAGAGCGCACCCTGCGGGTCGAAGTCGATCGCGAGCACGCGGCGACCGTACTCGGCGAGCGTGGCCCCGAGGTTGATCGTGGTGGTCGTCTTACCGACCCCGCCCTTCTGATTGCAGAGGGCGATGATGCGCGCCGGACCGTGGGTGGTCAAGGCCTTGGGCTCGGGGAATTCGCGATGAGGACGACCAGTGGGACCGAGCTCTGGCGGAAGCGTTGCGATTCCGTTCGCTGAGTCGCGCTTCTGGTGCGTCACGTGTTCACTCTCTCCTGGGGCCGGGCGGGTGCTTGCTTGATTCTAGCGAGCACGCGGGTGGGCCGCCGTGTACATCTCCCGGAGTGTATCGGCTGTGACGAGCGTGTAGATCTGCGTCGTCGCGACCGAGGAGTGCCCGAGCAGCTCCTGCACGACGCGCACATCCGCACCGCCTTCGAGCAGATGAGTCGCGAAGGAGTGCCGCAGAGTATGCGGTGAGACGGATGTCGCGAGCCCTGCCACCTCGGCGGCATCACGGATCGCCTCCCACGCGGCCTGCCGCGACATCCGCTTGCCGCGCACGCCGAGAAAGAGCGCGGGCGTCGCCGTCCCGCGTGCGGAGAGCAACGGCCGGGCCCGCACGAGGTACGCGTCCACCGCCCGCCGGGCATAGCTTCCAAGCGGAACGACGCGCTGCTTGCCGCCCTTGCCGAAGAGTCGCACCACCTCTTGGTCGACGAGGTCGTCGACGTTCAGCGACACCGCTTCGGACACGCGCGCCCCTGTGGCGTAGAGGAGCTCGAGCAGGGCCATGTCGCGCAGGTCGGTCGGTTCCTCGCCGCCGGCAGCGGCGATGAGCGCCTCGACATCGTCGACCGGGATCGCCTTCGGCAGCCGCATGGGCAGCTTCGGCGGGCGCAGCTCCCGCGACACGTCTGCGGGAACGACTCCTTCTTCGGTGAGAAATCGATGCAGCCCCCGCACCGCGGACAGCACGCGAGCGATCGATGACGTCGCCAGCGTCGGCACTCGTTCGGCGCCGAGGAACCGGATGAAATCGCTGAGGTCCTGCTCCATCACGGCCGCCGGCCCCTCGATGCCACGAGCAGCGAGCCAGTCCGCGTAGATCACGAGGTCGCGACGATACGAGGCGATGGTGTTCCGCGCGAGTCCCCGCTCCACGGCGAGATGCCGGAGATAGTCGTCGACCGGCGTGCGGGTCATCGCCGCGACGGCTCCGAACGACCGACGGCCCGGCCCGGCCACGGTGCATCCGCCTGGCCCAGGCTCGACCAACCGCGTGCTCGCGCCGCAGCGGCGGACAGCACCGCGATGGCGAGCGGCGCATTGCGGATGCGCCGCTCGAGCACCGCGTCGATGCACTCGTCGAGCGGCACCCAGCGGGTCTCCATGTCGGCCTCTTCGGCCTCGCGTGCGAACGCGTCGGCGGTGGCCGAGAGCCCTCGAGCGAGGTAGACCCGAATCAGTTCGTCGCTGCCGCCCGGTGAGGTCGCGAAGTCGGTGAGCACCGCCCAATCGGATGCCTCGAGGTCGGCCTCTTCGGCCAGCTCCCGTTTCGCGGCCGCAAGCGGGTCTTCACCGTCGATGTCGAGCAACCCCGCGGGGATCTCCCAGTCGCGCATGCGCACCGGATGCCGGTACTGCTTGATCAGGAACGCACGGTCGTCGTCGTCGAGGGCCAGCACGCCGACAGCGCCGGTGTGGTCCATGTACTCGCGCACGATCGTCTCGCCGCCGAACTCGAAGGCATCACGGCGGATGTCCCACACGCGACCTTCGAAGACGCGCTCGCTCGTGACGATCGGCACCTCGACGCGTTCGTCGGCGAGCGGCTCTCGCAACTCGCCGACGCCGGTCTCGCGCAGATCAGCCATTGTTGACGTCGAACAGCAGGCTCGCCTGCTGGCGCTCGAGCGCAGCGCCGACGAGGCCGCGGAACAGCGGGTGCGGATCGTTCGGGCGGCTGCGCAACTCGGGGTGCGCCTGGGTGCCGACGTAGAACGGGTGCACGTCGCGCGGCAGTTCGACGAATTCGACGAGGTGTCGATCGGGCGACATGCCCGAGAACGTCAGGCCGGCCTGTGCGATGCGATCGCGGTAGACGTTGTTGACCTCGTAGCGGTGCCGGTGCCGCTCGGAGACCTCCGTCGAGCCGTAGAGCTCGGCCGCGATCGACCCCACGGCGAGCTTCGCCGGGTAGAGACCGAGGCGCATGGTGCCGCCGAGGTCGCCGCCGGCGATGATCTCGACCTGCTCCTCCATCGTCGCGATGACGGGGAACTCGGTGTCGGGATCGAACTCGCTCGACGATGCACCCGGCAGGCCCGCCACGTTGCGCGAGTACTCGATGACCATGCACTGCAGACCGAGGCAGAGGCCGAGCACGGGAATGCCGTTCTCACGGGCGAAGTGCAGGGCGCCGAGCTTGCCCTCGATGCCGCGCACGCCGAATCCGCCGGGCACGCAGATGCCGTCGAGGTGGGCCAAGTGCTTCTGGGCCCCCTCTGGCGTCTGACACTCGTCAGATGGGATCCACTCGATCTTGACCTTCGTGTCGTTGGCGAACCCACCGGCGCGCAACGCCTCGGTGACCGAGAGGTACGCGTCGGGCAGGTCGATGTACTTGCCGACGAGGCCGATCGTCACCTCGTGCTTCGGCTGGTGCACGACGTCGAGCAGTTCGCTCCAGCCTGACCAGTCCACGTCTGCCGCGGTGAGTCCGAGCGCGTCGATGATGTAGGAGTCGAGCCCCTGGTCGTGCAGCATCGTGGGGATCTCATAGATCGACGGCACGTCGACCGCGTTCACGACGGCCGCCTCGTCGACATCGCACATGAGCGCGATCTTGCGCTTGTTCGATTCGGTGACCGGCCGGTCGCTGCGGAGCACGAGGGCGTCGGGCTGGATGCCGATGGAACGGAGCGCGGCGACTGAGTGCTGCGTTGGCTTCGTCTTCTGTTCACCCGATGCGCCCATGAACGGAACGAGCGAGACGTGCACGAAGAACACGTTCTTGCGGCCGAGCTCGTGGCGCACCTGGCGGGCCGACTCGATGAACGGCTGCGACTCGATGTCGCCGACGGTGCCGCCGATCTCGGTGATGATCACATCGGGCTTCGGCGACTCCGAGGCCTGCAGCCGCATACGCCGCTTGATCTCGTCGGTGATGTGCGGGATGACCTGCACCGTGTCGCCGAGATACTCGCCACGTCGCTCTTTGGCGATGACCGTCGAGTAGATCTGACCGGTCGTGACGTTCGCCGCCTGGCTCAGATTGATGTCGAGGAACCGCTCGTAGTGCCCGATGTCGAGGTCGGTTTCGGCGCCGTCGTCGGTGACGAAGACCTCACCGTGCTGGAACGGGTTCATCGTGCCCGGATCCACATTGAGATAGGGATCGAGCTTCTGCATGACGACTCGCAGGCCCCTGGCTGTCAGGAGATTGCCGAGACTCGCCGCCGTGAGTCCCTTGCCCAACGAAGAAACGACGCCACCCGTCACAAAAATGTGCTTGGTCTCGCCGTTCGTCGACTCAGGGATCGAATTGTTGTCTGTGCTCGAAGGAGCTGTTCCGCGTTCATCCACCACGGGCTTATAGTCTAACTCACGTTCCCGGCCGTTCGCCCCGACATGCCCCACGCGCTCCCCCATCTCTGCTCGGGATCCCGTTGATCCCCCATCGCGCACGGCCTTCGGCCGCGCATCACGCCGCGCGATCTGCGGCGATCTCCAACAATTCCCGCGCGTGCGCGAGTCCGCTCTCCGAGTCGGTGAGCCCTGACAGCAACCGTGCCATCTCGGCCTCGCGCTCGGCGCCCGCGAGCTGGCGCACGCTCGACGAGGTGACCTGACCGTCGGTGCCCTTCACCACGCTCAGGTGATTCGTCGCGAACGCGGCGACCTGTGCGAGGTGAGTGACGACGATGACTTGGGAGCGTTCGGCGAGTCGTGCGAGTCGGCGGCCGATCTCGATCGCCGCCGCACCGCCGACTCCCGCGTCGACCTCGTCGAAGACGAACGTCGGAACCGGATAGCTGCCCGCGATGACGACCTCGATCGCAAGCATCACCCGTGAAAGCTCACCGCCCGACGCGCCACGCGAGACCGGTCGGGGCTCGGCTCCTGGATGCGGGCGGAGCAGGATGGACACGATGTCTCGGCCATGCGCGACCGCCTCGGGCGCCGCCTCGATGGAGACCGCCAACTGGGCGTCGGGCATCGCGAGCGCTGCGAGCTCGTTCGTGACCGCGGCGGCCAAACGGCCGGCTGCCTCGGTGCGTACGACGGTCACCTGCCCGGCGAGCAGATCGACCTGGGCCTCGAGTGCGGCGACGGATGCCTCGAGCCCCTCGATGCGCTCATCATCGCTGTCGAGCTCGATGAGCCGCAGTCCCCCGCTGCGGCGGAACTCGAGCACTTCGTCGAGACTGCCGTGGCGGCGAATGAGCCCCCCGAGCATCGCACGTCGTTCGTTGACGACTTCGAGCTCGCGAGCGCCGTCGGCGTCGAGACCCGCGAGGTATCCCGACAGCTCCGCCGCAGCATCTGCGAGGAGGAATCCGGCGTTCGTCAGCACCTCGGTGATCGGCTGCAGGGCGGGGTCGTGCTCAGACACGCGTTCGAGGTGCCGACGGGCCCCGTCGACGAGCGCCACGGCATCGGGTGCGTCGTCGACGACGTCTTCAGCCGAGACGAGTGTGCGTGCCTGCGCAGCGGCGAGGCGGAGTTCTTCGAGATTCGACAGGCGATCGGCGCGCTCTTGGAGTTCGACGTCTTCACCGGGCTGCGGGTCTGCAACTTCGACCTCGTCGAGCGCTGCGCGCAGCTCCGCCGCCTCACTGGTGCGCGCGTCGTGGGCCTCACGCAAACGGTCGAGCTCAGCGGCATCCGTTCGCCAGGCGTTGAAGGCCGTGCGGTACTCGTCGAGCACGCTCTGCAGGGCCTGCCCCGCGAAGCGATCGAGCGCCTCACGCTGGGCGACCGCGGAACGGAGTCGTTGCTGGTCGGCCTGCCCATGCACGACGACGAGTTCGTCGCCGAGTTCGGCGAGCACGCCGACCGGTGCACTGCGGCCGCCCACCACGGCGCGGCTGCGCCCTTCAGCGGAGACCGAGCGCCCCAGCAGCAGCTCACCGGCCTCGACTTCGCCGCCCGTCTCGGCCACGCGTTCGGCGATCGCGCCGTCGTCGGGCACCACCCAGCGCCCCTCGACCCAAGCCTGCTTGGCACCGGCGCGCACGGAGCCCGCGTCGGCACGGGAGCCGAGCAGCAGCCCGAGGGCCGTCACCACCATGGTCTTGCCTGCACCGGTCTCACCCGTCACCGCAGTGAAACCCGGACCGAGTGGAAGGGTCGCCTCGGCGATGACGCCGAGGTCGCGGATGCCGAGCTCCTCAATCAACGCAGCCCCCACTCAGCGCCGCCTTCTTTCGATGCAGCCTCACTCACGCCCCACCGGCCCCCTCCACCCGGTGACCGGGAGCTGGAACTTGTTCACGAGACGATCGGTGAACGGCGCCTCGTGAAGTCGCGCGAGGCGCACTGGAACCGGAGACCTGCGCACGATGACCCGAGCCCCGGGCGGCAGGTCGAAGGTGCGACGGCCGTCGCACCAGATGACTGCGGATGCCTCGGTGCGCTGCAGGATCTCGACCACGAGGGACGACTCGGGGCCGACAACGAGCGGACGCGCGAACAGGGCATGGGCGCTGAGCGGAACGAGCAGCAGGGCCTCGAGACTCGGCCAGACGACCGGGCCACCCGCCGAGAACGAGTAGGCGGTGGAGCCGGTCGGCGTCGACATCACGACGCCGTCGCACCCGAACGACGAGAGCGGCCGACGGTCGACCTCGATGACGACCTCGAGCATCCGCTCGCGCTCCGCCTTCTCGACCGTGACCTCGTTGAGCGCCCAGCTCTCGTAGACGACGTCGGTGCCGATCTTCGCACGCACCGAGAGGGTCATCCGCTCTTCGACGGTGTAATCCCGCGCGAGTGCCCGGCTCACGGTGTATCCGAGATCGTCGCGCTCACTCTCGGCGAGGAATCCGACGTGGCCGAGATTCACGCCGAGCAACGGCACCGGGAAGTCGCGCATGATCTCGGCTGCGCGCAGAATCGTACCGTCGCCACCGAGCACGATGACGAGCTCGATGCCGGCGGGGTCGGTCTCTTCGAACCGCTCGACCTCGCCGTTGAGCTCGGGCACGAAGACATGCACGTCATCCCAGTGTTCGGCCGCGATCACCGGGATGGCGCCGGCCGCGAGCAGTTGCGCGCACACCTCGCTCGTCGCCTCGAGGGCCGCCTGACGGCCGGTGTGCGAGACAACGAGGAAGCGCCGTGCGTCATTCACGCCTTCGTCCTCCCTGCCAGTTCGTCGACCCGACCTGTCCATTCTGTCGGACTCGCACCGCGCACCGCGCTCAGATGCACGAAGTATTCGAGGTTTCCGTGACCGCCCGCGATTGGGGAGGACAGGATGCCGACCGTGCCGAGCCCTTCGTCGAAGGCCGCCCAGAGCACGTTCGACACCGCCTCGGAGCGGAGTCCGGCATCGCGGACCACGCCTTCGCGCGCGCCCCCGCGCCCGACTTCGAACTGCGGTTTGACGAGCAGCACGAAGTCGGCGTCTTGCGTCCCCGTGGCTTTCAGCGCCGGCAACACCACCGTGAGGGAGATGAACGACAGGTCAGCGACGACGAGCGATGGCCGCTCGTCGATGCCGGTGAGCTCGGCGAGGCGTGCGGCGTCGAGGTGGCGCACATTGCAGCCCTCGACGAGCACGAGTCGTGCCTCGCCGACGAGTTCTGGTGCGAGCTGACCGTGACCCACGTCGACTGCCAATACCTGGCGCGCGGCGCGCTCGAGCAGCACCTGGCTGAATCCTCCGGTCGAGGCTCCCGCGTCGAGAACGACGCGGCCCTCGACGGCGACGTCGAATCCATCGAGGCCGGCGATGAGCTTGTGCGCTGCTCGGCTCACATAGTGATCGGATGCCGCGACCCCGAGTCGCGCCTCATCGCTGACCTTCGTTGCGGCCTTCGTCACCGGGCGCCCATCGACGGTCACGACCCCCGAGGTGATCAGCGTTGCGGCGTGAGTGCGAGAACGTGCGAGCCCGCGAGCCGCAAGGGCCGCGTCGAGGCGTTGTTCGGTCATGCGTCAGGAACGCAGCGACGGGTCGGACTGCTCGAGCTGTGCACGCAACCGATCGGCGAGACTCTGATACCCCGCGGCACGCTCGGAGAGCGGGCGCGCTTCGATATCGGCGAGCAGGCCGGGCGTCGCTTCGGATGCCTCGCCGAGCTCACCAGCGGTCGACACTGCGGGCGTGCTCGCCTCGCGGCTTCGATCGGGTTCTGTGCTCACCCCTCAACGCTACCCCGACAGACCGACGCGCGGGTCGATGACATCGGCGCTGCTCGGAATCCCACGTCGGGTTCTGATGATGGCACGGCCGCCGGTCAGCTGTAGAGGCGCTCCGGCACCTCGAGCACGTGGATCGACGTGCCCGACTGCCAGATCGCCGCGCACGCCGCTCGAAGCAGGTCGATACCGCCATCACCCTCATCGACGATCTCGACGCGACCGCCGACCACCCGAACCCGAGCAGCGCCGACACGTAGGGCGCCGCCGCGAACCGCTTCAGTCGCCGGGTACGGCTCGTGGAGCCCATCGAGGTCGGCGAGGATGAAGTCCGGCCGGCTCGACGCATCGGCGGCCAGCAGGTGCTTCGCGCGGTCGATTCCGGTGAGCACGATCGCGCTCAGCATGCCGGCGCGGTTCGCACCCAGGATGTCGGTGTCGAGGCGATCTCCGACCACGAGTGGCTGCTCAGCGGCGAATCGGCGCCTGGCCTCGTCGAAGATCGGCGTCTCGGGCTTGCCTGCGACCAGCGGGAACCGACCGACGGCCGTGTGCACCGCCGAGACGAGGGTGCCGTTACCGGGGGCGATACCTCTGGCAACGGGGATCGTCCAGTCCATGTTCGTCGCGATCCAGGGAATACCCGGCGTCGCGGCATCCGGCCCGCCGTTCGCGTTCAGTGCGAAGCTCGCCTCGGCGAGATCGCGCCAGCTGATATCGGGCGCGAACCCCTGCACGAGCGCGTCGGGGGCGTCGTCGGCCGAGCGCGTCACCCGGTATCCTCGCTTCTCGAGTTCGGTGACGATGCCCTCGCCGCCGACGACGAACACGAGCGCGCCTGGCGCCACCTGCTGGTCGAGCAGGCTCATCGCCGCCTGCGGCGAGGTGACGACGTCGCTCGCCACCACATCGAGGCCGAGTTCGGCAAGATGGCGGGCGACGGATGCATCGCTTCGCGACGCGTTGTTCGTGATGTATCCGACTGCGTGGTGCTGCTTGGCGCGGTTGAGGCTCTCGACAGCACGCGGGATCGCATCGGCTCCCGCATAGACGACGCCGTCGAGATCGGCGAGCACCGCGTCGACCCCGTCGAGCGGGGTCGACGTCTCAGTCTTCGCGCGAAACAGGCCCATCGGGCGCGCCCTCGTTCTCGTCGTCTTCGAGTGCTGCGCCTTCGGCGATCACCGCTGCGACGTCGTCTTCGAGCACGGCACCCGGGTCGTCGTCGGCAGCCGCATCCGTGTTCGGCGCGGGTGAGGTCGGCTCTGACTCCGCCGCGTCATGGGCGATCGTCTCGTCAGTCGACGGTTCGACCGCATCCGGTTGTTCTGACTCGATCGTTTCGTCGATCTCGATCTCGAAGATCTCGATCGACTCGGCCTCGGCCGGGCCGCCGAGGGCCGCTTCAGCGCGATCTGCGCGAGCACGCCACTCCTTCGCCTGGGCCGTGCGGCCGAGCTCTTCGAGTACCTCTGCGTATGCGGCGAACAGCGCGGGACTGTACGAAAACGCCTTGTCGGGCTCGAGCTGCGGAATCTCGAGTTCGGCGAGGGCGATCTCAGGCTGCCCGAGGTCGAGACGTGCACCCGACATCGCGATCGCGAGTCCGACCTGCACCGCAGCGGGCAGCGTCGAGCGATCGACCGCACGCCCGACCTCGAGTGCACGGTCGGGGCGCCCGACACCGCGCTCACTGTCGACCAGGAGCGGCAGTTGATCGTTACTGCCGGAGATCCGTCGATAGGTGCGCAATTCGCGGAGGGCAAGCCCGAAGTCGCCGGTCGCATACGCCGTGATCGCGAGCGTTTCGCGCACGACCGAGACGCGGCCGGCCCGACGAGCTGCCGACATCGCGTGCTGGTGCGCGAGCTCCGGGTCGTCGTCGAGCAAGAGGGATGCCGCGACGAGGTGACGAGCCACCCAGTCAGCGTTCTCCTTGCTCAGGGTCTTGAGCTCGGCGCGAGCACCCTTGTCGAGATCGCGCGCTTCGATCGACTCATCGATCTCGGGGGCGTCGTGACGAGGGCGCACTTGCAACTCGGCTGCACCGTACGTCTCGCGAGGAGCGTCACGCTGCTCGTCGCGGCCTGCAGGTCGGCCGCCGCGCGGCGCGTTCCCGTAGGGCTTCTTCGCATCACGATCACCGTAGGGGCGCTTCGCATCATGGTCCCCGTACGGCTTCTTCGCATCACGATCACCGTAGGGGCGCTTCGCATCACGGTCCCCGTACGGCTTCTTCGCATCACGGTCCCCGTACGGCTTCTTCGCATCACGATCCCCGTACGGCTTCTTCGCATCACGATCCCCGTACGGCTTCTTCGCATCACGGTCTCCGTAGGGCTTCTTCGCATCACGATCACCGTAGGGGCGCTTCGCATCACGGTCCCCGTAGGGCTTCTTCGCGTCACGGTCCCCGTAGGGCTTCTTCGCGTCACGATCACCGTAGGGCTTCTTCGCGTCACGATCACCGTAGGGGCGCTTCGCGTCACGATCACCGTACGGTTTCTTCGCGTCACGATCACCGTACGGTTTCTTCGCGTCACGATCACCGTACGGTTTCTTCGCGTCACGATCACCGTACGGTTTCTTCGCGTCACGATCACCGTAGGGCTTCTTCGCATCGCCCGAGCCGGCGGGGCGCTTGGCGTCGCGATCACCGTACGGTTTCTTCGCGTCACGATCACCGTACGGTTTCTTCGCGTCACGATCACCGTACGGTTTCTTCGCGTCACGATCACCGTACGGTTTCTTCGCGTCACGATCACCGTAGGGCTTCTTCGCATCGCCCGAGCCGGCGGGGCGCTTGGCGTCGCTGTACGAGCGCTTCGAGGCCGAACCGTCACGAGCTCCCGAGGATGGGCGACCGCCCCCAGCTCCGCGAGCGGTTCCGTCACCACTCCGGCCGCGCTGACCGCCTCGATCCTGGCGTCCCTGATCTGCAGAGTCATGCCTTGAGTCGCTCACGATTGTCCCGTCGAGTGTGGAGTCCTCATGGGACTCAACCGTACTTGGCCGCGTTGTGAAGCGACCCGTTAACGAAGAATGGCCACCCGTCTTCGGGTGGCCACTCTCCTCAATGATTGTCCGGCGGTGTCCTACTCTCCCACAGGGTCCCCCCTGCAGTACCATCGGCGCTGCGAGTCTTAGCTTCCGGGTTCGGAATGTGTCCGGGCGTTTCCCTCGCGC
>NZ_JCAIUG010000003.1:0-5589 GCF_059445405.1 Agromyces sp. Y782
CGGGTGCGTCCGTTCCTTGAGAACTCAACAGCGTGCACTATGTTCAATGCCAATTTTTGAACCCTGTCCCGGTCTTTTGGCCGGGTGGGATTCCTTTGATTGATGGACAATTTGATTCTAAGTAGTCAGTTGTTTCTCTGTCAGTGATTGAAACTCTCAATGCCTTCGGGTGTTGGAACCAGTTTTTTTGGAGAGTTTGATCCTGGCTCAGGACGAACGCTGGCGGCGTGCTTAACACATGCAAGTCGAACGATGAACTTGGAGCTTGCTCTGGGGGATTAGTGGCGAACGGGTGAGTAACACGTGAGTAACCTGCCCTGGACTCTGGGATAACGCTGAGAAATCGGTGCTAATACCGGATAGGACCTGGAACCGCATGGTTTTGGGTGGAAAGTTTTTTCGGTCTGGGATGGACTCGCGGCCTATCAGCTTGTTGGTGAGGTAATGGCTCACCAAGGCGTCGACGGGTAGCCGGCCTGAGAGGGTGACCGGCCACACTGGGACTGAGACACGGCCCAGACTCCTACGGGAGGCAGCAGTGGGGAATATTGCACAATGGGCGCAAGCCTGATGCAGCAACGCCGCGTGAGGGATGACGGCCTTCGGGTTGTAAACCTCTTTTAGTAAGGAAGAAGGGAAGCTTGCTTCTTGACGGTACTTGCAGAAAAAGGACCGGCTAACTACGTGCCAGCAGCCGCGGTAATACGTAGGGTCCGAGCGTTGTCCGGAATTATTGGGCGTAAAGAGCTCGTAGGCGGTTTGTCACGTCTGCTGTGAAATCCCGAGGCTCAACCTCGGGCCTGCAGTGGGTACGGGCAGACTGGAGTGCGGTAGGGGAGAATGGAATTCCTGGTGTAGCGGTGGAATGCGCAGATATCAGGAGGAACACCGATGGCGAAGGCAGTTCTCTGGGCCGTAACTGACGCTGAGGAGCGAAAGCATGGGGAGCGAACAGGATTAGATACCCTGGTAGTCCATGCCGTAAACGTTGGGCGCTAGATGTGGGGACCTTTCCACGGTTTCCGTGTCGTAGCTAACGCATTAAGCGCCCCGCCTGGGGAGTACGGCCGCAAGGCTAAAACTCAAAGGAATTGACGGGGGCCCGCACAAGCGGCGGAGCATGCGGATTAATTCGATGCAACGCGAAGAACCTTACCAAGGCTTGACATAACCGAGAACGCTGCAGAAATGTGGAACTCTTTGGACACTCGGTTACAGGTGGTGCATGGTTGTCGTCAGCTCGTGTCGTGAGATGTTGGGTTAAGTCCCGCAACGAGCGCAACCCTCGTCGTATGTTGCCAGCACGTAATGGTGGGAACTCATATGAGACTGCCGGGGTCAACTCGGAGGAAGGTGGGGATGACGTCAAATCATCATGCCCCTTATGTCTTGGGCTTCACGCATGCTACAATGGCCGGTACAAAGGGCTGCGATGTCGTAAGGCGGAGCGAATCCCAAAAAGCCGGTCTCAGTTCGGATTGAGGTCTGCAACTCGACCTCATGAAGTCGGAGTCGCTAGTAATCGCAGATCAGCAACGCTGCGGTGAATACGTTCCCGGGCCTTGTACACACCGCCCGTCAAGTCATGAAAGTCGGTAACACCCGAAGCCAGTGGCCTAACCGCAAGGAGGGAGCTGTCGAAGGTGGGATCGGTGATTAGGACTAAGTCGTAACAAGGTAGCCGTACCGGAAGGTGCGGCTGGATCACCTCCTTTCTAAGGAGCAACTCGGAAGTCTTCGGGCTTTCGCAGTGCAGACCAGATCGGGTCCTTTGTGGCTCGCTGGTTGCTCATGGGTGGAACATTGACATAGGTGCCGGTTGATTTCGGCTGGACTTAGTACGTTGCTCCTTGTGGGTGATTGGAAGGGTTTGGTTGGGGGAGGCTGGTACGTGCACGCTGTTGGGTCCTGAGGGGCCGGACAACCCTGCGCCTTTTGGGTGTGGGGGTGATGGTTTCTTGCAGGCCTTCACTGATGCCGATGGTTTTGATTCGGTAGGTGGTGGGGGTTCTGGCCGTCTGTTGAGAACTACATAGTGGACGCGAGCATCTTAGAAATAGCCCTTTGGGGCTGTTTCACAAAAGGTGAATCGCCAAGAGCATCCTTTCGGGGGTGTTGTTTGGTGTGTTCACTGGTCAATTTCGCAGCATTGCCTTTGGGTGGTGTTGCACGATTCGATCTCATGTGATTTCAAGTTTTTAAGAGCAAACGGTGGATGCCTTGGCATCTGGAGCCGAAGAAGGACGTCGNCGCCTTTGGGTGGTGTTGCACGATTCGATCTCATGTGATTTCAAGTTTTTAAGAGCAAACGGTGGATGCCTTGGCATCTGGAGCCGAAGAAGGACGTCGTAATCTGCGATAAGCCTCGGGGAGCTGATAAACGAGCTGTGATCCGAGGATTTCCGAATGGGGAAACCCCGCCAGGCCCTTTGGGTGACCTGGTGACTCCCGCCTGAATATATAGGGCGGGTAGAGGGAACGTGGGGAAGTGAAACATCTCAGTACCCACAGGAAGAGAAAACAACAGTGATTCCGTTAGTAGTGGCGAGCGAACGCGGAAGAGGCTAAACCGAGCCATGTGTGATACCCGGCAGGGGTTGCATGGTCGGGGTTGTGGGACCTTTCGGACTGTACTGCCGTGCAGTCACGGTGACGCGTCAGGTATAGACGAACCGGATTGAAAGCCGGACCGGAGTGGGTGTGAGTCCCGTAGTCGAAATGCCTGGCGGCCCGGAGAGGTATCCCAAGTAGCACGGGGCCCGAGAAATCCCGTGTGAATCTGTCAGGACCACCTGATAAGCCTAAATACTCCCAGATGACCGATAGCGGACAAGTACCGTGAGGGAAAGGTGAAAAGTACCCCGGGAGGGGAGTGAAATAGTACCTGAAACCGTTTGCTTACAAACCGTTGGAGCCTCCTTGTTGGGGTGACAGCGTGCCTTTTGAAGAATGAGCCTGCGAGTTAGTGATTTGTGGCGAGGTTAACCCGTGAGGGGCAGCCGTAGCGAAAGCGAGTCTGAATAGGGCGATTCAGTCGCAGGTCCTAGACCCGAAGCGAAGTGATCTATCCATGGCCAGGTTGAAGCGACGGTAAGACGTCGTGGAGGACCGAACCCACTTCAGTTGAAAATGGAGGGGATGAGCTGTGGATAGGGGTGAAAGGCCAATCAAACTTCGTGATAGCTGGTTCTCTCCGAAATGCATTTAGGTGCAGCGTTGCGTGTTTCTTGCCGGAGGTAGAGCTACTGGATGGCCGATGGGCCCTAAAAGGTTACTGACGTCAGCCAAACTCCGAATGCCGGTAAGTGAGAGCGCAGCAGTGAGACGGTGGGGGATAAGCTTCATCGTCGAGAGGGAAACAACCCAGACCACCAACTAAGGTCCCTAAGCGCGTGCTAAGTGGGAAAGGATGTGGAGTTGCACAGACAACCAGGAGGTTGGCTTAGAAGCAGCCACCCTTGAAAGAGTGCGTAATAGCTCACTGGTCAAGTGATTCCGCGCCGACAATGTAACGGGGCTCAAGCACGCCACCGAAGTTGTGGCATTGACATTAATGGTAGGCCTTCGTGGTCCAGCCGTGTTGATGGGTAGGAGAGCGTCGTGTGGGCAGTGAAGCGGCGGTGTGAACCAGCCGTGGAGGCCACACGAGTGAGAATGCAGGCATGAGTAGCGAAAGACGGGTGAGAAACCCGTCCTCCGGAAGACCAAGGGTTCCAGGGTCAAGCTAATCTGCCCTGGGTAAGTCGGGACCTAAGGCGAGGCCGACAGGCGTAGTCGATGGACAACGGGTTGATATTCCCGTACCGGCGAAGAACCGCCCACACGAAATCAGGAGTGCTAAGCATCCCAAGACGCGTGGATCCCTTCGGGGACGATCGTGAGGCGGCATGCGACCCCATCTGGTGGAGTGAGCGTATTAACAGGTGTGACGCAGGAAGGTAGCCGATCCCGGGCGATGGTAGTCCCGGGGCAAGTGCGTAGGCCGAGCGATAGGCAAATCCGTCGCTCAGAAGGCTGAGACACGATGCGGATAAAAAGTTGGTGATCCTATGCTGCCGAGAAAAGCATCGACGTGAGGTTCTAGCCGCCCGTACCCCAAACCGACTCAGGTGGTCAGGTAGAGAATACCAAGGAGATCGAGAGAATCGTGGTTAAGGAACTCGGCAAAATGCCCCCGTAACTTCGGGAGAAGGGGGGCCTAAGGCGTGAACGGACTTGCTCCGGGAAGCGCTGTAGGGCCGCAGAGACCAGTGGGAAGCGACTGTTTACTAAAAACACAGGTCCGTGCTAAGTCGCAAGACGATGTATACGGACTGACGCCTGCCCGGTGCTGGAAGGTTAAGAGGACCGGTTAGCCGCAAGGCGAAGCTGAGAATTTAAGCCCCAGTAAACGGCGGTGGTAACTATAACCATCCTAAGGTAGCGAAATTCCTTGTCGGGTAAGTTCCGACCTGCACGAATGGCGTAACGACTTCCCAGCTGTCTCAACCGCGAACTCGGCGAAATTGCATTACGAGTAAAGATGCTCGTTACGCGCAGCAGGACGGAAAGACCCCGTGACCTTTACTACAGCTTGGTATTGGTGTTCGGTGTGGCTTGTGTAGGATAGGTGGGAGACTGTGAAGCTGGCACGCTAGTGTCGGTGGAGTCAATGTTGAAATACCACTCTGGTCACTCTGGATATCTAACTTCGAACCGTGATCCGGTTCAGGGACAGTGCCTGGTGGGTAGTTTAACTGGGGCGGTTGCCTCCCAAAAAGTAACGGAGGCGCCCAAAGGTTCCCTCAACCTGGTTGGCAATCAGGTGGCGAGTGTAAGTGCACAAGGGAGCTTGACTGTGAGACTGACAGGTCGAGCAGGGACGAAAGTCGGGACTAGTGATCCGGCAGTGGCTTGTGGAAGCGCTGTCGCTCAACGGATAAAAGGTACCTCGGGGATAACAGGCTGATCTTGCCCAAGAGTCCATATCGACGGCATGGTTTGGCACCTCGATGTCGGCTCGTCGCATCCTGGGGCTGGAGTAGGTCCCAAGGGTTGGGCTGTTCGCCCATTAAAGCGGTACGCGAGCTGGGTTTAGAACGTCGTGAGACAGTTCGGTCCCTATCCGCTGCGCGCGTAGGAAATTTGAGAGGATCTGACCCTAGTACGAGAGGACCGGGTTGGACGAACCTCTGGTGTGCCAGTTGTTCCGCCAGGAGCACCGCTGGTTAGCTACGTTCGGGATGGATAACCGCTGAAAGCATCTAAGCGGGAAGCCGGCCTCGAGATGAGATTTCCATCCCTTCGGGGGAGAGGCTCCCAGCCAGACGACTGGGTTGATAGGCCGGATGTGGAAGAGAGGACTAAAGACTCTCGCAGCTGACCGGTACTAATAAGCCGATAACTTGACAATCACTACACTCACACGTTTGAACACATTTCATGTAAAGGCCGTGTGTGTGGCCCAAGATTGCTCGCGTCCACTCTGTGGTTCCCTTCAGACGGAAACCCAATACATAACTCAACAGTTGTACCCGCACCACACCTCGGAGACCACGGTCACCCGGAAGCTGGTGCGGTCACCGAGACCACACACCCACCCATCACACA